>JBNJJK010000003.1:0-366728 GCA_051750125.1 Pseudomonadota bacterium | reverse complement strand
CTCTATTGCTCAGTTTCTTTCTCCAGGGCAGGCGCTGTTTGATGTGGTGATCTTCGATGAGGCCTCTCAGATAACCGTGTGGGATGCAGTTGGTTCATTGGCTCGCGGCAAGCAAGTCATTGTCGCCGGGGACCCCAAACAGATGCCGCCGACTAATTTCTTCGGCCGTGCTGATGATGATCCCGATGGTGATATTGATGGCGAAGGGGATCTTGAGAGCATTCTTGATGAGTTAATGGGTGCGAGTATTCCACAGCGGATATTAAATCTGCATTACCGCTCTCGCCGCGAGAGCCTGATTGCGTTCTCCAACAGCCGTTACTATGAAAACTCGCTGGTGACTTTCCCGGCTCCTGTGCATCCTGACAAGGGCGTATCGCTTGTAAGGCCTGAGGGATTTTATGCCCGTGGTAAAGCACGGCATAATCAGGGAGAAGCTAAGGCGATCGTAGCTGAGATTGTGCAGCGCCTAACCTCTGAAGATGAGAAAGTTCGCAACCAGTCCATTGGTGTAGTGACGTTCAATACGGAACAGCAGAGTTTGATCGAAGACCTGCTCGACAAGGCGCGCGGCGAGGACCCAAGTATCGAATGGGCATTCTCCGATGACGAGCTGGAGCCAGTATTCGTGAAAAATCTGGAAACGGTACAGGGAGACGAGCGAGACGTGATCTTGTTCAGTATCACGTATGGTCCTGACGAAGCAGATCACGTCACCATGAACTTTGGCCCACTGAATCGAAGCGGCGGGGAGCGTCGTTTGAACGTGGCCATGACCCGCGCACGCTCTGAGATGATGGTGTTCTCCACTCTGGCCCCAGAGCGCATCGACCTATCTCGTACGTCTGCACGAGCTGTGGCCGACCTGAAGCACTTCCTTGAGTATGCCGAGCGGGGTGCCTCAGCATTGGGCGCAGCTGTCCATGGTTCCATGGGTGATTTTGAATCTCCTTTTGAGGTTGCTGTTGCTAGAGGTCTGCAGGAAAAAGGCTGGACCCTTCATCCGCAAATCGGCGTTTCTGCTTACCGTATCGATATGGGCATTGTTCACCCGGATAAACCAGGCTTATACATGGCAGGCATCGAGTGTGATGGTGCTATGTATCACAGCTCTGCCTATGCCCGAGAGCGGGACAAGATTCGCCAGAGCGTGCTGGAGGGGTTGGGCTGGACACTGTTTAGAGTGTGGTCAACAGATTGGTGGACGAATCGAGCCAAGGCATTGGAGGAGTTGGATGCAGCTTTGACGCGGCAGCTGGAAAATATTCGTTCAGAGGGCTAAGTGTTTCAAGGTTTTCTTTCATCAAAGCCGTGCTGCTTGTTGTGATTACTGGACAGCGGAAAGGAGAATGACAGGACGGCTAAGGGTGCCGTTCCTAGGCGTGCGATAAAGGGACTGTCAACCCACTAAAGCCCAGGGGGAGAGCACACCGATGGCCATGGGCCAGGTTTGGCGCCACTGGGCCAGTCCCAGCGATCGAGGAGCATAGGGGGCGTTTACAAGGTTTCCAGGGTATGGCAATCACGGGGATTGTAGGTCAAATCACGACGGGGCTCAGCTCGACAGCCCTTCGTGACCAGGCACGAAACCGCCCAGCAGGCGGTCGATTTCCTTGGCAGGCATCGGACGAAAGAAGAAGAACCCCTGGATGAGGTCGCAATGCATTTCGCGAAGCAATGACAACTGTTCGGCGTTCTCGACGCCCTCGGCCACCACTTCCAATCCCAACCGATGACCGATGAAGATGGCACCCTCCATAATGGCCCTATCCTTCGGCTGTGTGGCAGCGTCGCGGATGAAGGAGCGATCGATCTTCAGGGCGGTGACTGGAAAGTGCTTGAGATAGCTCAGGGAGGAATAACCGGTTCCGAAGTCGTCGATAGCAATGCGAATACCACGATGATAGAGGCGCCGCAGGTCCTCGAGGACGGTCTCTTCGGCTTCGATCAGGACATTCTCGGTCAATTCGATGCCGATATCCCGCGGACCTAAGCCGTGAAGCTGCAGCGAGTCCTCGAAGCTCTTGAGGGCATCGGGACGCACCAGTTGACGACCCGAGACATTGATGTCGATGCGGTGCTCATGAAATCCCTTGGCACGCCATTCTACCTGCTGGCGGCAAGCCTCTTCGATAACCCAGTCGCCCAGGCGATGGATCACACCGGAACGCTCGGCCAGGGGGATAAACTCGGCAGGCGAGATCGGCGGGCCCTCGGCAGGTTCCCAGCGTAGCAAGGCCTCGAGATTCTCTATTCGCCCACTGGCCGCCGATACCTGGGGCTGGTAGTGGAGGGAGAATTCACCGTTATCCAGGGCTTCCTCGAGTCGCGCCGAGAGATAGTGCTGGCGAACCAGCTCATCATGGAGCTTCTGTTGGAAGAAACGTACAGCACCCCGACCGTCCAGTTTGGCACGATTCTTGGCAACATCGGCATTACGGATCAATTCGCGTGACGATTCACCATTCTCGGGGAAGAGCGCCACACCCAGGCAGGCCGTAACCTGACACTCCCGACCACCCAGGACGAAAGGTTCCCGAAAGACATTCTGGACATGACGCACGACCCGTCTGACATCGGGGACCAAGTGGACGCCGGGAAAGGCCAGCACGAATTCATCGCTAGAGACACGGGACACTAGGTCAGTGACTCGCTGGCACTCTCTCAGTCGCCGAGTCAGCTCTATGAGCAGGCGATCACCCTGATCATAGCCAAGGGCATCATTGATCTCGACGAAGTGATCGATGTCCAGGTAGATGGTTGCCAGGCCATTGCCCAGGCGTCGACAGGAATCCAACAGACTGTCCATGTCGACTTCGAAAGTCTGGCGGTTAGGGAGATGGGTGAGTCTGTCGAAACGGGTGGCGAATTCCAGGTCACGGTGGGCGCGCTTTTGGTCGGAAAGATCGACATCCACGCAAAACATCAGGGGTGAGTCGGTATGCTCATTGAGCATCAGATGCTGCGAAAAAACCGATACCAGTTCGCCGGTTTTGTGCTTGAGCTCGAGTTCATCGGCGGGTATATCGACCCCTTCTTTGATCCAGGCACTATGCGCCTGGATCACCTCGTCACGCATGAAGGCAGGAATGATCAGATCTTCCAGTAACTGTCCCTGGGCTTCCTCAGCGGTATAGCCATAGAGACGAGTGCTACCCTCATTCCAGTAAATCACTCGCCGATCACGATCATACCCCTGAACCGCCACCTTCGGCAGACTCTCCAGCAGGGCGCGGAATCGCTGTTCACTCTCCAGATACTGGCGGCGTACTAACTCGACTTCTTCCCTGCTGGCATCATGCGAATCGATGCCAGCAGTTGAAGGTGTCTTTGACGCCTTCAACACGAGCGCACCGGAAAACCCCCTGCGGTTCTTCTTCAGGCGTTCCGGATCGCTGTGATGTCGGGAATCGCTGGCAGTCATGGGATCCACTTAAAGAAAAACACTATCAAAAGCCATCATAAGGGCACCAATAGGCACTTTGTTATAATTATCCTACACCTTGTAGGAGATAACCTACACATATACGTCATCAACGGTCTGACCCTGTTTTCAAAAAAAATCACTCTTTTTTAGTACATTTCTTTGACATATCGTTGCAAATCTTTTCATTTTCTTCCTGTTGACCGCAGTGTTTACACCGGCAACACCGGGCAATTCCGCCCAGTTAACAGGAGAATACCTACATGAAACTCGATACTCTGAAGCACGGTTTCGACCTCACCTCCATGCCTGCCGATTCACTCGCCGATTATTGGAATCCGGGAGTGACCGAGGCGCTGAGGCATCAGGATTGGGCAAAAACCGATATTCGGGAGCGAATCGATCTGACCGCCTGGCAGGGGTTTACCGCTGACCTGCCGCGCGATCCCTACGTTAACCAGCGATGGAAGCGGATGTCATGGCTCGCTCTGAATGATCAGGGTGATGTCGAGGATATGGGCCAATGCCCCATGGCCCAGGGTGGGGCCTTCAACGACGCGGAAAGCATGGCGGATCGACTGCGGTACTATGATCCGCTGACTCGGGAATTCATGGAACGCCCCGATGTGAAGGCCTTCGTTCGCGCCTGGGCAAGGCTGTGGAATATCGGTGCGCGTGAACCCATCCTGATGCAGATCACCGGGGTTCGCGGGGAAGGCAGCATCGACCCCCTTCAGGGACAGGGGATTCATGCCGATGGCTGCAAGGCCCTAAGCATTCTGGTCATTAATCGGGAAAACGTGGCGGGAGGTGAAAACCACCTCTACGGCGACAAGGCAGGAACGCAACCCTTGGTCGATATCACCCTGGATCCGGGTGATATCCTTCATCTGAACGATGACCGGATATTCCATAGTGTCGATGGGATCGAACAGCTCGACAGCGAGGCACCCTTCGAGCGGTTCATCATCATCATCAACAGCCGCTTCGTGGACGAGTTCCAGAACCGGATGTTGCGTCGCCACTTCCCGGAAGCGGTCCTCAATGATTGCTAATGACACTCTCGGTAAACTGAGAACCTAGCAACACCAACGCCCCCGGAACTCCGGGGGCGTCTTGGTTGTGCCCCAGGCATGAGCGCAGTGCCTGATGCAGTGTGTCCGCGAGATCCTCAGGCGTGGCAGAGGGCGCAACATCCGAAGCGTGCTCGAAGCACTGGTTCCGGTCCTGCGTGGCTGGGCCAGCTACTTCAGCCTCGTGGATGTGAAAGGTCCCTTGCCAGCAATAGACGGCTGGGTAGACTTGCCGACCCTTTTGGGCCGGCTTTGTTGGGGAAGGCCCCTAAGATCAGGGAGCGATGCGATTACTGGCGTCGGTAAAGCCGGTCAGCGAAATATCCAGGTCCATGCGATCACCCTGTGGACCAAACATACTGAGGGTGGCCGTAGTACCGCTGCGGAGCTGCTGTAACACCGACGACTCAATGGGGACGTCAGCACGGCACCCTTGCTCCTGGCAGACCTGATAGGGGAACTGGATCGGCTCACCGCCATCCACGCTCATTTGCAAGCCTGGGGCCAGCCGCACTCCCAGCGGCACGAAAAAGCTCATCACCGGACCTTCGGCCTGGGGTGGGTAGTCGAGCATGACCTGCATCAAGGGCTGGTCGCTGTCAGGTTGAGTGATCAATTGCGCCATCGCACAGGGGCTTGGGCCTTCGCCATTACGCTGGCAACGAACCTCCCAGTCCTGGAACGACTCGGTGGTGACATTATCACCGGAAGCTGCCCCCGGTTGCTGTTGGCTGAAGGCGTTGGGTGAAAACATCAAGATCGATAATAGCCCCATCATGCATAGGGTTTTAGTAAGATAGTGCGGCATTGGCGTAACCTCCGGTTGTTTCGCTCATGGTGAATAACAAAACCTACCATGCCTGCTTGCTCGCTTGATATCCAGTATAGAGGCCATCCGTAAACCAAACGGGGCGACCCAGGGCAGACGTGGCAGTGTTGGAGGGTCTGCCCCCAGTTCGACGCTTGACGCTAGGGTCTAGTAAGCTTCTTTTTACTTTTGTCTGTCGTGAAGATCTACCACCCTGACGCTCGCGACGATCCTTTAGCAAGGCACGCTCCACGTATCCTGAACTGGGTGAAACGCTCAATGTATTGGCGATTTCTGTTACCTTTTCCTTCACCAAAACACTATGCAGCCATCGCCAGAGCCTTGCGTGCCGTTGATGGCGAGATTCAGGAGGGGCTCAATGCCGCTAGATACGTGGGTCATTTATTTCGTTAGCTGTGTGGGCTTGTCACTGTCGCCCGGCCCGAACGGGCTTCTGGCGCTGACCCATGGTGTACTTCACGGAAGCCGCAGGGCGTTGTTTACCATTTTTGGGGGCGCGCTGGGGTTTGTCATCGTCATTGCGCTTTGCATGTTTGGCATTGGGGCGCTCATCAAATCCTCGGTTGTTTGGCTCTCCGTACTCAAGTGGGTGGGGGGTGCGTATCTTGTCTGGCTGGGTATTCAGGTATGGCGCTCCCCGCCAATGGCTACCTCGGCGCATACAGGCGGTGTGGTTACCAGCAGTTGGTCGCTTTTTCGACAAGGCACGCTGGCATCAATAACCAACCCCAAAGTCCTGTTGTTCTTCAGCGCCTTCTTACCGCAATTTCTAGATCCCCAAAATAGCTTGATGCACCAGTTCGTCATCATGGCAGCGACCTTTGTGATCACCGAGTTCTTTGCCGAGTTTATACTGGCAAGTGCGGCTAGCCGTATCCGGCCCTGGTTAGCACGTGCCGGCCGAGGGTTTAACAGGGCCTGCGGCGGTACTTTCATGGCCATTGGTGTCGCGCTTCCGATACGCGCTTGAAGCGTATGCTGAACTGAGTGGAATTCAGTTGGCATTTCAAAGTCGTAATCCATAACGGCCCAGAACATTCGTTCTCCATCGCCTGCTTGGGAGCGAGGTGAACCATGATGTCTACACACTGGCTATTGTTGCTCCTGGCCGACACCCTTCTCATTATTCACGTGCTGTTCGTCGCCTTTGTCGTGTGCGGTTTATTTGCGGTGTACGCGGGCTATTTCCTGAACTGGCAGTGGGTGCGCAATCGCGTTTTTCGCATCATACATCTTTGTGCTATTAGCTATGTGGTGGGGCAAGCCTGGTTGGGCGTTGTTTGCCCGTTAACCACCTGGGAAATGGCGTTGCGAGAAGAGGCGGGAGCGGCGACGTATGCCGGTTCGTTTATTCAGCATTGGCTGCATCGCCTGCTCTATTTTACGTTGCCGGAGTGGATGTTTGTGGTGGTTTATAGCCTGTTCGGTGGCCTGGTCCTGGCAAGCTGGTTTGTGGTGCGGCCTGGTAAGCGTCAACGCCTACGCCAATAAGCTTCTGATTGGGCGCGTGTACTAGACTTTTCACAATACAGCGTGATTAGGAGTCAATCCATGCGGCATCTTTACCTGATGCGTCACGCCAAGGCCAAACAACCCCGTGGCGATATGACCGATCACCAGCGGCCGCTGCGCAAGCGAGGCAAGCGTCAGGCAGCGGTGATGGCGCCTGTGCTGCGGTGCTGGCAAGCGTTGCAAGGGGAGATCTATGTCAGCACGTCGGCGCGCACGCGGGAGACATTCGACGATATCGCAGCGCAACTGCCTGACCGTACTTTGGCGAATCCGGTTCACTTCGATGAAGCCCTTTATACGTTCGATATTGAAGCGCTCTTGGTATGGCTGAAAGCGTTGCCTGACGAGGCCGAGCGCGTGCTGGTTATTGGCCACAATCCCGCCTTGGTTGATCTTGCCCGTTGGTTCGATAAGGCAGCACCGCCATCGCTGCCCACCGGTAGCGTGTTGCATGTTACGCTGCCTGATAGGCCCTGGTCATCCATGGAGCAGAGCGGTGGCGAACTAGTAGGGCAGCTGGGTCCGGCGGAGGCCAGTTATCCGCTTTTCAAGCGCCTGGCACCCAAGCCGCCAGACCACGAAAGCGACACTGCTAGCCGTGTCCATGCCATGCTCAAGCATCAGTACCGGATGATAAGGGCGTTAGAGTCGGGGGTGATCGCGGGCGTCGATCCTGAGTTTCTGCATCAGTACCGGGTTAACTTGCGTCGCAGCCGGGCAGTGGGTGAATCCGTGCTTGCCATTACCAAGGCACCCGGCCTGAAGAAGAGGCTGAAGCGGCTCAAGCGGCGTGCCCAGGCCACTAGCCACCTGCGTGATCTGGACGTATTTCTGGAGAGCCTGGATAAAACCCAGCCACCGCTTTCCGCCAACACTCGACAGGGCTTGCAGCAATGGCTCAAGCGTTGTCAGCAGGCAGAGCATCATACCCTTTGCCAGCAGTTAAGCGCGCCGGAGTACGCTGAAGAGCTGCATGATTGGCAGTGTTTTATAGCGTCGGGGGAATTTGATAAGGCGTTGTCCAAACTTTCGCCCAAGCGCATTCACGCGGTACTGGAGAAACGCATTGCACGCCACGATGAGGATCTGGCCGCACTCTCGTTAGACGCCTCTGACACCGCCTTACATGAACTTCGCAAGGGCTTGAAGCGCATCCGCTATCTGGCCGACCTGATGCCGGAAACCCCCAAACCGTTTTTATCCGAGCTGAAGCGTCGTCAGCGTCTGCTTGGTGACTTTCAGGATTTGTTCACTCGACAAGTCTGGCTGGATGCCTTCTGTGCTAATGCCGATAACGGCCCAAGACAGAAGCAGGAGTGCAGTCAATGGCGCGCTGAGCTGGAAAAAACAAAGCACAACCTGCGCAAAGACGTATTGGCGTTAGCACCATTGCCCAAGGCTCAAAAGTAGCCTTGCCGTTCTGCTCAATAGGAACGCCGCCGCCGGTTGCGACGCGCTAACATGTGGAATGAAGTGCGTACCAACGGGAGTTAACCACGACATTTTGAAACCGGAATTGGATACCAGGGGTTTAAGGTGAGCGAATCATTACAGGCGCTTTTAAGCGAGCTAGAGCAGTTCGGCCAGGAAAACGACGCTGCCATGACTGAACGCCCGCGCCGCATGCTGAATATCACCCGGGATACCGGCGAGTTTCTCCGGGTGCTGGTCCAGGCCACCAGAGCGAGGCGGGTGCTTGAGATTGGCACCTCAAACGGCTATTCGACGTTGTGGCTTGCCCAGGGGGCAAAGGCCATTGGCGGGCACATCACCACGGTGGAGCTTTCCGATTACAAGCTTGAGTTGGCCGCCAGAAATTTTGAGCGCTCAGGCCTCGCTGAATTTATCACCCAGCGCCAAGGAGAGGCGGGCGCTCACCTGGATAGCATGCCGGAGGCCAGCTTTGACCTTGTTTTTCTTGATTCGCAACGCGCTGACTACGTGCAGTGGTGGCCGAGTGTCCAGCGCGTTTTGAGCAAAGACGGGCTTGTCGTCGTCGACAATGCTCTTTCCCACGCCGACGAGATGGCGCCCTTTATAGAGTGGGTCGCGGCGACGCCTGATTTCAGCACTTGCACCGTCCCCGTTGGTAACGGCCAGTTCTTGGCCACTCGGGTTTCCGGCTAGCGGCAAGCCCGGTATTTCCCGTCTAGAGTGAAGGTGAGACGTTGCACTGGGCCGGGAGATGCTCACACAAGTCGTTCCCTGTCCTTTGCAACGCCTTCCAAGGGCCACACGCAAAGGACCTACGATGGCTACAAATAAAGGTAAAGGGAGCGGCGGTAATGCCTCCGGTTCCGGCGAGTCGCTTAACTCGGTGTCGTGCGGTACGGAAAAACTTCTGCTGGCGGCGCTGGCGCGTGGCGGCAGCTGCCTTGAAACAGGGCGCTTTCTCATCAGCTATCGAGAGGGGAGGCTCGAAGAGGGCATAAAAAGCCTCAAGGCGCAGCAGTTTCGGGTAGCTGATGCGCGTGACTTTGCCGATCAGGCGGTCAGCCTGGAAGACGCCGGGGATGCCGAGGCGATGGTGTTCCCTGAGCTGGGCGTCGCGCTGGTAGGGGGCGATGCGCTCACCCTGCATGGGATGAGCGTTAAGGACACCATCCCCGCTGAGAGCCCGATCGAGATCATTGAGCCGGAGTATTTTGCGTTCTCGGAAAACTCGGAGTACCTGCGAGGCTTTTTGCGGGCGGCGAGCGCTATCGCACAGGATCTTGGCGCTGTTGAAAATACCGACGAGAGTGAAGAGGACCCCGAGGCTGACACTCAAGGCGCGACCTGGGGGTTGGCGCGATGCCGGGTGCCGCAAAGCAGCGCAAGTGGGGCGGGTGTCAAGGTGGCCGTGCTGGATACGGGGATGGACCTGGGGCACCCTGATTTCGAAGACCGGCCGTTCGAGACGCGGTCCTTCGTCGGGGAGCCGGTTCAGGATATCAACGGCCACGGCACGCACTGTATTGGTACGGCCTGCGGGCCCAAGGCGCCTGCCGGGAGCGCCTCGCGCTACGGCATCGCTTTTGAGTCTCAGGTGTTTGCCGGAAAGGTGCTCACCAACGCGGGGAACAGCACGGGGGCGGGCGTACTCGCCGGAATGAACTGGGCCATCGCAAACCGGTGCGAGATTATCTCCATGTCGCTTGGCAGTCAGAGCCCGGTCCAGGCCGCCTATACACATGCGGGTTCTGCGGCCCTGAGCAAGGGCTGCCTGATCATTGCCGCCGCGGGCAATGCGTCGCTGAGCACTGGTGCACCGGCCAACTCGCCCACCATCATGTCCGTGGCGTCGCTGGATGCCAACCTGAAGCCTTCCCGGTTTTCGAACGTTGGCAAGATCGAGATCGCCGCGCCCGGGCGGGACGTTTTTTCGTCGTGGCCCAGGCCGACTCACTACAAAACGATCAGTGGCACGAGCATGGCGGCACCCCACGTGGCGGGCTGTGCGGCGCTGTGGGCCCAGACGGACGCCTCGCTGCGAGGAATGAAACTCTGGCGACAGCTGCTGACGTCAGCCCAGCGCCTGCCGTCTGAGGAATCCCGCGTTGGGGCGGGGCTGGTACAGGCGCCTTGAGTGAAGCGCTCATCGCCGGGTATAGAGGACTGGATTCGATGGCAACGACAGCACTATGGATCATTACGGTTTCAAGCGACCAATCGATCAATGACATCGCCACATGCCTGAGTGACGAAGGGTTGATGATCAGGGAGGTGCTTGAAGATATCGGCTGCATTACCGGGTCGGCCGATAACGTCACGGCGGAACGGCTGAAAAAGGTCGAAGGCGTCGTGGATATCGCCCCGGACATGCCGGTCGATGTGGGGCCACCAGGCACCGACCAGACCTGGTAATGCCAATAACCACCACGCTCGGAATGAGGCGTGTGCCTGTTTCAAGGGAGACGTGATATGACAACGCCGGCAAAGAACACCATTTGCCTTTGGTACGATGGCGGCGCTGAAGAAGCGGCCCGCTTTTACGCAGATACCTTTCCTGATTCGTCCGTTGTTGCCGTTCACCGCGCGCCGGGGGACTTTCCGTCGGGCAAGCAGGGTGACGTATTAACCGTCGAGTTCACCGTGATGGGTATCCCGTGTCTTGGCCTCAACGGTGGATCAGGGGTGGCTCACAACGAGGCGTTCTCGTTTCAGGTGTCTACCAGTGACCAAGCCGAAACCGATCGCTATTGGAATGCCATTGTGGGCAACGGTGGTCAGGAAAGCATGTGTGGTTGGTGTAAAGACAAATGGGGAGTGTCTTGGCAGATAACGCCGGCTGTGCTGATCAACGCGGTCACCGATCCAGACCCCGACGTCGCCAAACGCGCCTTTGAAGCGATGATGCAGATGAGAAAAATCGACATTGCTGCCATCGAGGCGGCGCTTCATCCTTTCACCAGGGCCTGATATTGCTTACACATAAAGGTGCGGAAACCTCTAAGTAGTGATCTCCGCACCTGGCAATACCCGTCGTTTACGACAATGGGGAGTATTTCCTCTATTTATGCCGGTTCTGGGGCGGGAGCGGCTTCTAGTGAAACCTGTAGCTCTTCAACCAGCGCTTCAATGTTGCGCAGCGCCGCGGCCACCGACTTCGCCAACACCTCGCCACCCACTTCCTGTCCTTCAATGGCGATGTAGTGAAGGCGGGTGATCCCGACAAATTCCAGCGCGGTGGCCAGGTTTGGCTCAAGGTGGTTCATGTGCGCCATCTCGCCACCGGGGTCAAAGCCTATGCCACCTCTGGCGGTAAGAATAACCGCATGCCTTGGACGATCAGCCAGTTTTGGAACGTAAGGGTCGACCGGGTTGCTCTCATCGATATCCACTGTTCGTCCAGGCCGTACTACTTGATCGATCCATGCCTTGAGGGCGGCAGGCATGCCGAAATTATAGAGCGGTGTACCGATCACCAGAATGTCTGCTGCAATCAGTTCATTCACCAGCAGATTGCTTTCTGCCAACACATCTCTCATCCAGGCTTCTCGCTGATCGTCAGGCGTAAAAGATGAGGCGATCCAATCGTGGTCAATAAAAGACGGTGGGTTTTGGCCTATGTCACGATAAGTGGCGGTGTCTTGCGGACGACGTGAGTGCCACTGGGTTATAAACTGGTGCGTCAGGTGGCGGCTGTGAGAACCGTGATTGTCTGTTCCAGCAAGACCTGGCCGGGCACTGGCGTTTAGTTGCAGGATATGGGGCATTTTGGCCTCCTTTCTGAGCTGAGTTCATCTATGATTAACAACAGGCTCAGCGTAGGCCTCGCTTATCAGCAGCAACAAACGATCTTTTCTTGCAGTAACAGGTGAGTAAAATTCACTCATGAGCCATCGACGATTACCTTCGCTTTCGGCACTTCGAGCATTCGAAGCAGCTGCCCGCCATGAAAGCGCCAAACAGGCGGCGCAGGAGCTGTCGGTTACCGCTACCGCTATCAGTCACCAGATTCGGGGGCTTGAAGAGTCGCTGGACATTTCTTTATTTATACGCAAACCACGTCAGTTGTCGCTGACGCCTCAGGGTCGTGAGCTTCTCCAGGTGCTGGAAACGTCGTTTGATAGTATTAGCCATACCGTAGAACGGCTGAGTGCTGTACCCGTTCGCCAGACCGTCACGCTTTCCACGACGCCGGCGGTCGCTGTGCGCTGGTTACTACCCTGGGTATGTATGCTGCGCGACACCCACCCCGATATCGATCTGCGCGTGCATGCCTCTCACGAGCCGGTAGCACTGGACGGGGTAACGGCAGACATTGCCATCCGCTATGGCGATGGCCGTTGGCCCGGGCTGGTGGCGGAGAAGCTGTTCGATAACACCTTTATCCCCACCTGCAGTCCACACCTCGGCCTTCATGATGTAGCACAGTTACCGTTGCACCCATTGATTCACTTCAGCAGTCAGGGGGCCGTCTCATCGCCTTTGGATTGGGCTGTTTGGCAGAAACAGGCAAAGGTGCCTGGGTTGGACGTCAATGCCGGGTTGGTGTTTTCCGACGAGACACATGCCATTTCGGCCGCGGTTGGTGAGCAGGGCGTAGCACTGATGAGCCGCCAGTTGATTAAGGATGAGCTGGAGGAGGGACGCCTGGTGCAACCTTTCGGCCCGGAGTTTGAAGGCAAACCGTTCTTTCTGGTGTATCCAGAAAGCCGCCAGCATGATCCAACAATACTGGCCGTTCGGGAGTGGGTGATGGCGGTTCCGGGTGGGCTGTCCGGCTTAACCTGCTGAGGTGTGCCGCGCATGGGCTATTAGCCAGGTGTTGGATTGCACAGGGATTATTTAGAGACGGATTAGCCGCTTGCCTGCGATAGCCGCAAGTTTGGCGGGCAACATACCAACCTCTTCGTGACCGGGCGGCCCGTATGCCTCACACTGCCATTCTATCCCTTTCGGATGCATACCCTTGACCACCGCCGCCTGGTTTGTATTGATCGGAATCCTGTTGATCATGATGGGATTGCGCTCCCCCTTTCTGCAGCGTATGCGGCTGACGCCGTCGATTGTCTATTTGGCTATCGGGGTCACCCTGGGGCCGTCGGTATTGGGTGCGTTTCATTTCAATCCGCTCAAGCAGGCGCACCTGCTGGAAGTGCTCGCTGAAATTGCGGTGTTGGTGTCGTTGTTTATCGCGGGCATGAAAATGCCGTTGCCCTTCAAATGGCGCGAATGGCGCGTGCCCGTGCGGCTGGCGTTTGTCTCAATGTCGATCAGCGTCGCCCTGACTGCCGCCTTCGGCTACTACGTGCTGGCTTTGCCCTTGGGGGCAGCGGTTGTACTGGGCGCCATACTGGCGCCTACCGATCCGGTGCTGGCCACCGACGTGCAGGTTCGCCATATGGGCGATAAAGACCCGCTGCGGTTCACGCTGACCAGCGAAGCGGGCATGAATGATGGCAGTGCCTTTCCGTTTGTGATGCTTGGGCTTGCCATGCTCAGCGCGCCGGTCAGCGTTGAGCTGCTCGAGTCCTGGCTGCTGAAGGATGTTCTGTGGTCCACGCTGGTGGCGCTGGTGGTGGGCGTGGTCATGGGGCGTTTACTGGCCCAACTGGTGTGGAAGCAACGGTTCATGATCAGCGAGGGGCCTTTACTGGATGACTTCCTCGGCCTGGGCCTGATCGGCTTGGTGTACGGTATCTGCCTGCTGCTCGATGCCTGGGGCTTTCTGGCAGTTTTTGCGGCGGCCATTTCGCTGCGCCAGTCGGAGCGCAAGCTGGCGAATGCTCATGCACCCGCCACAGACTCTCAGCCCGTGCCCGCCGCTGAGGTCCTCGACGAGGAGGCGACGCCCCAACACGGTACGCAAGTGGCGGAAGGCTCGTTGGTGTTCAAGGAGTCTCTCGAGCGGCTTTCCGAGCTGGTCCTTGTCATGCTGTTGGGCGGGATGCTGTTTCTTGATTCGTGGAGTATGCGGGCGGTTGGCCTGGCGCTATTTCTGTTCGTTATCGTGCGCCCGGTCAGCGTATTTATCGGCCTGCTTGGTTCGGGAACGCCGATGCGCCTGCGGATGCTGGTGGGCTGGTTCGGCGTGCGTGGTATCGGCTCGATCTATTACCTGATGTTCGCGATTGTCTTTGGTCTGCCGGAAGCACTGGCGGTGGAGTTCATCCACATTACGCTGGTGGTGATCGTGCTCTCGATCATTGTCCACGGACTCACCGTCAAGCCGATGATGTCAAAGTGGTGGCCTTAGACTGAGAAAGGGCGCCCGTCTATCATTGCCAGTGATCCCCTTTGGTTAGTGCAGTAACAGGAACAACACAATGGAAGTGATTGGCGATATCGTGGTCTCCGAGTTTTCGGATTTTAACGATTTAAGTGAGTTTGTCGTAGTGGTGTTGCGGCTGTTGATGGCGGCCCTGTTGGGTGGACTGCTGGGCCTGGAGCGCGAACAGATCGGTAAGCCAGCGGGCATACGTACCCATATGCTGGTATGCATGGGCGCTGCGCTGTTTATCTTGATTCCCGCACAGGCGGGGATTTCCGATTCAGAGATGAGCCGCGTCATTCAGGGTGTCATTTCCGGCATCGGCTTTCTTTGCGCCGGTACCATCATCACCCGTAAAGATGAACAAGGCACGTCAGGGCTGACCACGGCAGCGGGCATTTGGTTTACCGCCGCCATCGGCATCGCCGTGGGCCTGGGGCGCGAGCAGACGGCCGTCCTGTGTACGCTGCTGGCCTGGATGGTTCTTTACGTGGTGCCGTTCTTCTCGCGTTCCATCAGCAGGAAAAGAGCGGAGCGCGGCGAGGACACTGACGACACGCCCGATGCCTGAGAAGCCAGGGTATCCGCTAGTGAAACGGTGTCAGGGGTAGAGCGCTCCTGTGGACCCCCCTTTGTTTCATGGTTTGAAGACCCCGTTAGCTTTTTGTCGTCGTTTTCTTTCTACCCCCCGGGCTTTTGCGTCGAACGTACCGTTTGCCTGTCTTGCTGGTGCGCTTGGCGACGCCTCCCGCTTCTCCCTGTGCCGTCTGCAAGCTGTGCCTCAGCTTGCCTGCGTCGCTATGGCTGAGCAGGCCGCGTAAATCCTCGAGCAGGGCCTGCTGAAACGCGGTCGCGTCGTCCTGCTGCTCGGCGATGGCGCGCAGGCGCTGCTCCCATAGGGCGGTGCGCTCCGGCGTGCTCACGGCGCTGGGCAGGGCGGCGATGAGCGCGCTGCCCAGTTTGGTGGCGCGCAGGGCTTTTTGCTTGCGGACCAGGTAGCCGCGCTGCACCAGGGTTTCGATGATGCCGGCGCGGGTTGCTTCGGTGCCGAGGCCGTCGGTGTCGCGCAGGGTGCGGCGCACGGCCGGGTCGTCCACGTAGCGGCCAATGTTCATCATCGCCTTGATCAGGCTGGCGTCGGTGAAGGGCTCCGGCGGGCGGGTTTCTTTCTCTTCGACGCCTGCGCCGAGCGCCTGGCAGGCTTCGCCCTGGGTCAGCGGTGGCAGGGGTGGTGCCTCTTCGCGAGTGGTGAACAGCGGTTTCCAGCCGGGGTCGAGGATGCTCTGGCCGCGGGCGCGGAACGCTTCATCCAGCAGGGTGAATTCAGCCTTCACTTCAAAGGTGCGCAGTGGGCGGTAGAACTGTGCCATCACGTTGCGCACGATCAGCCGGAACACGTGGCCCTCAGTGGCGGATAGCTGGCTGAAGTCCGCCGGTTTGCCGGTGGGCGCAATGGCGTGGTGTGCGCCCACCTGCTTGTCGTTCCACGCCTTGGAGCGCAGGGAAAAATCGGCACCGTTGAGCCACTGGCGCAGGGTGTCGTCGTTCTGGCATGCGCCGGCCAAGCTGCGCTGGGCAAGCGGGAGGTGTTCCTCGGGCAAGTATCGGCAGTCGGAGCGCGGGTAAGTAATCAGCTTGTGCTGCTCGTAAAGCCGTTGGCAAATATCCAGCACCATTTGCGCGGAAAGCCCATGACGGCGCGCGGCGTCGACCTGCAATGCAGAAAGCGAGTAGGGCAGCGGCGGTGCCTGTCGCTTTTCCTGCTGCTCCAGTTGCGTCAGCTCCCCAGTCGCACCGGGCAGCTGGGCCGCCAGCGCGTCGGCGGGAGCGCGGTCGATCAGTCGCCCCTGATCATCCAGCGGCTGATGTTCTTTAGGCGCCCACCAGGCGCGCAGCTGACCCTGAGCCACCTTGAGATCCACCCATAGCGGGTAGAACGGATGGGGCACGAAATCGCGGATGGCGTTATCCCGGCGCACGATCAGCCCGAGCACCGGGGTCTGCACGCGGCCCACGGAAAGCACGCCGTCGTGGCCCGCCTGGCGACCGGTGAGGGTCCAGGCGCGGGTCAGGTTGATGCCATACAGCCAGTCAGCGCGGGCGCGGGCCTGGGCCGCCTGGTAAAGCGGCTGGAACTCGGCGTTGGGGCGCAGAGTGGCGAGGGCGCGGCTCACCGCCGGGCGGTTAAGGTCGCTGATCAGCAGCCGCTGCACCGGGCCGCGATATTTCATGTGCTCGATCACTTCCTGGACCAACAGCTGGCCTTCGCGGTCCGGGTCGCCGGCGTGAACCACTTCCTTGGCTTGCTTGATCAGCTTGCGAATCACCGCCAGCTGCCCACGTGCCTTGGGGCGCGGCGCGAGCTGCCAGGTGGAGGGCACAATCGGCAAGCGGTCGAGCCGCCACTGTTTGTCGGCGGGGTCGTAGGCTTCCGGCGCGGCCTGTTCCAGCAGATGGCCAAGGCACCAGGTCACCGTGGTATCGCCGCAGGTAATCGCGCCGTCCTGGCGCTTGGCACTGTCGGGGAGCGCGTCGGCAATCGCCCGGGCTAGGCTGGGTTTTTCGGCGATAATCAAGCGCATGCGGGCTAAGCCTGGGTGGTTGAACGTGACCGTTATGGTACCAGACAGCAGGCGGCCTTGAGCATCCTGCAAGGCTGTCGATGAAATGATCCATAACCTTTGTGCGTATAGCTTTTGTATAAATATAAATGATTGCGTAAGCTGTGCGGCAGATGGTCAACGAGGCAGCTGCCATGCGAGATCGCGGTAGAACACGACGTTTAATGGGGCTGGGGGCGCGCACCGGCGGTGCGCTGCTCAAGACGCGCCTGGGTGGCCAGGCCGACTGGCGGTCCTTGGGCGAAGCCCTGTTTGAGGGGCTTTCCGAGCTCAAGGGCCCGGCCATGAAACTGGCGCAGATCATGTCCCAGTGGGATGACCTCTTGCCGCCGGACCTTGCCGAGGAGCTGTCGCGCCTTCAGCGCCAGGCGCAGCCGATGCCCTGGCCGCGCATCCGCGAGGCGCTGGTGATGCAGTACGGCGACCTGGAAACGCACTTTCGCGAGATCGAAGAGCGACCCTTTGCCAGCGCATCAATGGGGCAGGTGCATAAGGCGGTGACCCTCGAGGGCGAGACGGTGGTGCTCAAGGTGCAGTACCCCGGGCTGGCCGACGTGCTGGAAAGCGACCTCAAGCAGGTGAAGCGCATCATGGGGCTGGGCCGTTGGTTCAAGGTGCCCCAGGCGCGCCTGGACGCGCTGTTTGAAGAGCTGGCCGCGGGACTGCGCGATGAGCTTGATTACCGAGCCGAGGCCGACGCCATGGCCCGCTACCGCGAACGCTACCAGGCCGATAGCCGCCTGGTGATCCCCGAGCCACTGTTTGAGCTTTCCGGCCAGCATGTGCTGGCGATGCGCTTTGTGGGCGGTACGCCGCTGCGCGATCTGGAAAGCGCCGACGACGACATCCGTCAGAAAGTCGCCGTGGCGTTGGCGGACTGGATCACCGAGGAGCTGTTTACCTACGGCGAGCTCCACGCCGACCCCCACGCGGGGAACTTCGCGGCCGATGAGCAGGGCCGCCTGGTGATCTATGACTTTGGTGCGGTGATTCCGGTGCCGGAGGCGCGCCTCAACGCGATGATGCAGCTGCTGGAGGCCACGCTGGCCCATGACCCCATGGCCATGGACGAGGCGCTGGTACAGATGGGCGGCCGTCAGGGGCAGGGTGCGCCGCTGTCGCTTTACCGCGAATCCGCCGAGTGCGTCGCCCCGCTGTTTGCCCCCGGCGAGCAGGATTTCAGTGATGTGCGAGTTCACCGCCGCCTGCGTGAATTGACCCCCAAGGTATGGGCGGCGATGGATCGTCTCCAACCACCCGCCGAGACGCTGCTGCTTTCCCGCGCCTTGAACGGTCACTACTGGAACCTGGTGCGCCTCAAGGCGCGGCTGAATATGCACACGCGCACCCAGCCGTTGCTTGAATGGGCAAGCAAGGTCTAGTCAAGGTGTTTCAGCCAGAACACCATCGTCTTGTGGGTTTCCTGCTCCTCACCGATATCTTTCCAGGCAAAGGTGGTGGCCAGCTCGCCGTGGCGCTGGTAGCCCTGGGCATTCCAGAAACCGTGGAGCGGGCGATAGTCCGCCGGCTCCTTGGGATGGCCGCTTTGGCGCTCCACGGCGCAGAAGGCGGCGATATCGAACCCCTCGCGCTTGGCATGCGCTTCGCGCTCGGCCATGAATTGCTTGCCAATGCCGCGGCCGCGGTAGTCGTGTAGCAGTACCGATTCGCCATAGTAAAACACCCGCTCGGCGGCAATGCCGTTGGCTTCGAAGGGTCGCCGAAACTCGTCGACTTCGTCTCTAAGGGGCTGCCCGGTGGCCGCGCCTACCAGGGTGTCACCGTCGAAGGCCAGCACGAACAGGCTCGCGGGGTTCTCCGCGTAGCGCCCAAGATAATCGGACTCGTAGTACCGGTCACCGTCGTAAAGATAGGGAAAGTCACGAAATACCCGAATACGTAGCCGGGCAAGCGCTTCCAGATGGGGCGCGATGGCGTGGCCTTGACAGGTAGTAAGGGTCAGTTCGTTCATGGCATCGCTCTGAGTGGTTAAAACGCTGCGTGGTGTGATGAATGGCTGCACCCTAGCAGCCCGTAACGATGGCGCCAATCCTCTCTGTGTGCCCCCTGTCGGTCATGCTAAACTATGGCGCTTTTGGATACGGTCTTTAACACAGTGGAGACGGCAATGCTGGCGGTATGGGTCGATCAGCTGCTGGGATTTGCCTCCGGGGCACTCTCGGCAATCAGGCAGCAAGAACATTATCCGGATTTCATGACCTGGGTGCGTGCCGAAGGGGCGAGTTATTTTAACGACGACCTGGCCACCGCTCAGGCGCTCGCGCCCATCCTGTGGTCGCAAACCCCGCTGGAGCGGCTGGACTTCGCCTGCGAACCTCTTGCCACGCCGGGCCGCAACGAGCCGTGCTGGTGTGATTCCGGACGCAAATTCAAGCAGTGCTGCTCGCAGGTCGAGTTTCCGACGGAAATTCCCGAGCAGATGATGTGGATGCTCTCGCTGCGCGAATGGAAAGGCGCGACGCTGAAAGCCGCGCTTGAGAGCCAGCGCGCGCTGCCCCAGGCGCTTCTCGAGGCCGGACTGATTGCCGCCGAAAGCGGCCAGAGCGGCCGCTCCATGCAGATTCTTGAGTCGCTGTTTGACGGCAGCGACTGGTCGCGGCTGCCCGAGCAGGCCGAACCTGCCTTTGAAATTCTGTTGGATATTTACCAGGAGCGCGGCTTTAACCGCAAGCGCGCCGACCTGCTGGATGAAGTACTCGAACGCGGCCCGCTGTTCCTGCGCGGCGTGGCGCTGGAGCGGCTGTGCCTGACGCATCTGGATAACGACGATCTGGACAGCGCGCGGGCGGCTTTCGTCAAGGCGCAGCAGGCGCTGCCGGATTCGCCCACGCTTGCCTATATCGAAGCCATGCTGTTGCTTCACGAAGGCCACGAGCGCGAAGCCAAGGAGCGCGCCAACTTCTGGTATCGCCGCCTGGTTCGGCAGGGTGACCTGGACGAGGAACAGCTCGACTTCCTGGCGGCGCTGGCGGATAACCCGGGCGCTACACTTGCGGATCAGCTGCTCAGCGCCGAAGAAGATCTGGCAACGCCGCTGATTTCGCTGCAGGCGCTGCTTGCCGCCTTGCCGACCGCCCCGAAGATCGACATTCATCAGGACCCCGAATCCGGACACCTGGAGTACCGCACCAGCGCGCGCGAAGCGACGCTGTTTGCCGCCTGGCACGAACAGTTTCAGGTAATGGTCGATGACGACGTGGCGCTGGGCTTTCGTGGCGACCCCTGGGGCAATGCCGTGGAGTGGATGTCGGCGCTGTGTGCCCACCCCGAGTGGCTAGATGCTCCCCAAGTCGTGCAGGATCTTACCCTTGCCTTGACCAGCCGGTTCGGAAGCCTGCCGTGGATGGCGCCCAGCTTGCTGGCGCCGTTGGCTCAGCGACTTTCCCGCTGGCTATCCCAGGCGCGGGCCGCAGGCGACGGCAGCCTGCGCTGGGACGATGCCGACAACGCCATACTGCTACGCATAGGGCTTGCACTGGTGGTGGGAATGGAGCGGGGTGCGCGTCAGCACTCCCGCGAGCTGGCCGAGGAGCTCCTGGCGATCGACCAGGAAGACAGTCTCGGCCTCAAGGAGCTGGTGCTCGATCAGCTCCTGCGCGACGACCGCAACGAAGAAGCGCTGGCGCTTACCGAGCACGCACGCGAAGACGGTTCTCTGGAGCTGGGCCTGCTTATGGGGCGCACGCTGGCGCTGTACCGGCTGGGCCACCGCGAGGCGGCCGAACGCTCACTCAAGGAAGTCGTGGCCCATAACCGCCATACTCTGGATATGATCTGCGCCGAGAACCCGCGGCCGGTCATGCCCCACGCCGACGGCCAGGTGGACCCGGGTTCCCGGGCGGAGGCCTGGCAGTATCGCACGCTGATGCGCGATCAGTGGCGGACGACGCAGGGCGCGCTGGATTGGCTCGACGCTCATCGCCCCGCGAGTCGTTAAGACTCAGTGCTCGCCAATCTCGGGGCGGGCACCAACTGGCGGTCGCGGTTGATCCAGATCGCCAGGGCAATGGCCGGTAGGCCGAGCAGGGTGGCCAGCACGAAAAAGCTGGCGTAGCCCTGGCCGGTGACGACGAGCCCGCCAAAGCCGCTCAAGAACTTGCCAGGTAGCGTCATCAAGGATGAAAAAAGCGCGTACTGGGTGGCGGTGTAGGCGCGGGACGTAAGGCTGGATAGAAAAGCGATGAACACCGCACTGGCCAGGCCGTTCGCCAGGTTGTCGCCGGTAATCGTCAGCACCAGCATGGGCAGTTGATTGCCAATCAATGCCAGGGCCGCGAACAGCAGGTTGGTGACCATTACGATGCCGGCGCCGAAGATCAGCAGCGGTCCGATGCCGTAGCGTGCCACCAGCAGCCCGCCGAGAATGCCCCCCGCAATGCTCATCACGATACCGAACACATTGGTCACGTTGGCGATGGTCTCCAGCGAAAATCCCAGGTCGATATACAGCGGATTGGCCATCGAGGCCATGGCCAGATCACTGATGCGAAACACCCCGATAAACACCAGCAGCCACAGCGCCTTGACCCCATAGCGGGTAAAGAAGTCGGTGAACGGGCAGACGATGGCGCCAATCACCCAGGCCCCGATGCGGCGCAACAGTTTGGGCTTGCCCCGGCTGGCGCGAATAAACGCCCGCACCTTGGGTTCGTGAATCAGCTGTATCGACAGCGAAGTCCGCTTGGGTTCCGGGCGCAGCAGCACGGTCAGCACGCCGACACCCACCAGCGCCGCCATGGTCAGGTAGGCGACCTGCCACGATACCGCCGAGGCGACATACAGCGCCAGTGCCCCGGCCGCGATCAACCCCCCGCGATAGCCGATGATGTAGGTAGACGCCATGGCCGCCTGTACGTCGTCGTCGGCGGATTCGATGCGAAAGGCATCGATGGCGATATCCTGGGTGGCGGAACCGAAGGCCACCAGCAGCGCAAAGGCGGCGACCCAGCCCAGATTGCCCACGGGATCGAGCCCGGCGAGGCCGACTAACCCGCCGGCGATCATCGCCTGGGCGAGCAGCATCCAGCCGCGCCGCTGGCCGAAGTGGCGGGTGAGTACCGGCAGCGCCAGACGGTCGACCACCGGTGCCCAGAAGAACTTGATCGAGTAGAGCATGCCGATCCAGGCGAAAAAGCCGATCGCCGCAACTTCCACGCCGTCGCTACGCAGCCAGGCGGAGAGCGTCGAGAACACCAGCAAAAAGGGCAGCCCGGCCGAAAACCCTAAAAACAGCATGGTAATGACCGGGGCGCGCAGGTAAATCGCCAGCGCAGCGCGCCAGCTGCGCTGGGGAGTAGGGATGGGCATTCAGGGTGACTCCTGGGTAAGACGGTGACAATGGCCTGATGATAAGCTATGCCCACGCTTGGACACACAGGCGACAGCTTACCGGAGAGGAGTTTTGTATGTCGATTTCAGCGCATCGCGTGGTGACCCTGCACTATGTCTTGAAAGACGTGTTGAGCGACGGCGGCGAGCAGGTACTCGATGACTCCCGGTCGCGGGATAAACCGCTCGAGTATCTGCACGGCCACGACAATATATTGCCGGGGCTTGAAAACGCTCTTGAAGGCCAGGAGAAGGGCGCCGAACTTAGCGTGACCCTCGCCCCGGCCGAGGCCTATGGCTTGTACAACGATGCGCTGGTACAAACGGTCACCCGCGCATCCTTTGGCAATGCAGAGCTTAGCGTCGGCAGTCGCTTTCAGACCGAAGGCGAAGCCGGGCCTCAGATTGTCACTGTACTGGATATAGATGGAGACCAGGTAACGGTGGATACCAACCATCCCCTGGCGGGGCATACGCTGCGCTATCAGGTCAAAGTGCTGTCCATCCGCGAGGCGACGCGAGCGGAATTGGCCAAGGGTCATCCATTGCCCCCAGGGACGGAACACAGCAAGGTGGAAGATCGTAAGGTGCTGTAACTCCGTTGATCCTTTGACTAGCAAGCCAGCGCTGACTGGTTTACAGTTTTTGTCGTGAACCTGGGGCGATAACACAGGAGATACCGCTGGATGCAACTTGCCTTATTGATGGGATTTTTGCTGGCGGCGGTAGCCCCGCTGTTGCATCACTGGTTCGGTGGCCGGACGGCACGCGTCATGGCGGTGTATCCCGCCCTGATGGCCGTCTGGCTGCTGGGCCTGGCGCCGGAGATATTGGCCGGCGAGACACTACTGCTGGAGTGGGCCTGGGTGCCGGGGCTCGATATCAGCCTGACCTTCTTCATCGACGGGCTGTCTTGGCTGTTCGCGATGCTGATCACGGTGATCGGCGCCTTTGTGCTGGTCTACGCGGGCGAGTACCTTCGCGGTCATCGCGACCTGGCCCGTTTCCTGGTGATTATCACCGCCTTCATGATGTCGATGCTGGGCCTCGTGCTGGCTGACAACCTGGTGACGCTGTTCGTCTTCTGGGAGCTCACCAGCATCACCTCTTACCTGCTGATCGGGTTCAACCATACTGACCCTGAGGCCAGAAAGTCGGCGTTGCAGGGGCTTTTCGTCACCGCGGGCGGGGGCTTGGCGCTGCTCGCCGGCTTCGCCATGCTGGGGGTGGCCGGCGATAGCTGGTCGCTCGTCGAGCTCAACACTCAGGGGGAGGCGCTGCGTGCGCATGCCCTCTACGCGCCGCTGCTGGTCTGCATATTGCTGGGTGCCTTCACCAAGTCGGCCCAGTTTCCTTTCCATTTCTGGTTGCCCAACGCCATGGCGGCACCCACGCCGGTCTCCGCTTATCTCCACTCGGCGACCATGGTCAAGGCAGGCATCTACCTGCTTGCGCGCCTGCATCCCTCGCTGGGTGGGACCGAACTTTGGGTGATCACCCTGTCGCTGGTGGGTGCGCTGACCATGGCCACTGGGGCCTTCCTGGCCATCCAGCACACCAATATCAAGAAGCTGTTGGCCTATTCGACGGTGATGGCGCTGGGTACTCTGACCATGCTGCTGGGCATCGGCACCGAAGGAGCATTGACCGCGTTCGTAGTATTCCTGCTCGCCCACTCCCTCTATAAAGGGGCGCTGTTTATGGTTGCCGGCATCCTCGACCACGAGACCGGCACCAAGGACGTCACCGCCATGGGCGGCTTGCGCCGGCTGATGCCGCGCACCGCCGTTGTTGCCGCGGTGGCCGCGGTGTCCCTGGCCGGTCTTCCCCCGTTGCTGGGCTTTTTGGGCAAGGAGTTGATGTTCAAGGCGGTGCTTGAGGCCGAGGCGTGGCGCTGGTTGATTCTGCTGCTGGCCTTCACGGCGGCCTTCCTGACGTTGGCGGTGGCGGCCGTCGTGGTGCTGCGCCCCTTCGCCGGGAAGCAACGCGAGACACCCAACGCGCCTCACGACCCGCCCCTGGATATGCTGCTTGGGCCGGCGCTGCTGGCCGGGTTGTCGCTGGTCTTCGGCCTGGCGCCGGGCCTGCTGGACGGCCTGGTATCGGCCACCGCGTCGGGGATCGGCGCCGGGGAGGTGTCGGCGCACCTGACGCTGTGGCACGGGGTCAATCTTCCGCTGATATTGTCGCTGGTGAGCTTGGCCCTGGGTATTCTGGTATTCCGCCACTGGGATCGGGTGCGCGCCGCCCTGGCGCGGCTGGAACCGCTCATGTCCCGTGGCCCCGAGGCCGGCTATGAGGCGATGATGCGCGGCCTGGTGACGGTCGCCGAATGGCAGACGCGGATGCTGCAGAACGGCTACATCCGCAACTACCTGGTGATGACCCTGCTGGTACTGTTGGGCCTGGTGGGCCATGCGCTGTTCTTCCGGCACTCGCCGAGCTTTCCCTTCTCGGTGGACGCCTATTTCCATGAGGTGGTGACAGCGGGCTTGATGGTGGCCGGCGCGGTGACGGCCTGCGTGATGCGCTCGCGGCTGGCCGCGGTGGCTGCGGTGGGGATCATGGGCTTCTCCATCGCCCTGACCTTCGTGCTGTTCAGCGCGCCGGACCTGGCCATCACGCAACTGCTGGTGGAGACCCTGACGGTGATCCTGCTGGTGCTGGTGCTATTTCGCCTGCCGCGCTTCGCTACCCTGTCCACCACGACGGAGCGCCTGCGTGACCTGGTGGTCGCCTGCCTGATGGGCACCATGGTCACGCTGCTAATGCTCTCGGTGTTGGGTGGCGAGCGGCTGCCCAGAATCTCCGACTACATGGTCCAGAACAGCCAGCCGCTTGGCCATGGCCACAACATCGTCAACGTCATCCTGGTCGACTTCCGGGCGCTGGATACCCTGGGGGAGATGTTCGTGTTGGCCCTGGCGGCCATCGGTGTCTATGCCATGATGCGCTTCCACGCCGAGGAGTATGACGCCAAGCCCTCGGCTCCGCCGGAGAGATACGATGATTAAACCGGGCACGCTGATCCTCACCGTTGCCGCAAGGCTGCTGATGCCGTTGCAGTTGCTGTTCTCGGTGTTTCTGTTGCTGCGCGGTCATGACGAGCCGGGCGGCGGGTTCATCGCCGGCCTGGTGGCGGCGGGGGCCTTCGCGCTTTATCTCTTCGCCTTCGGGCGACGGGCCATGCACGCCATACTCAAGGTCTCGCCGCGTGACCTGGTCGGCATGGGTTTGCTGCTGGGGGTGCTCTCGACGTTGCCTGCCTGGTGGGCAGGTGATCCTTTCTTTACCGCCCAGTGGTGGACCATTCCGATCATCGACTTCAAGGCTTCGACGCCGCTAATCTTCGACATCGGCGTCTATCTGGTGGTGCTGGGCTCGGTGCTTACCGCCATCAGCGCCTTGATCAAGACAGACCAAGAAGACCAACCCGACTCCGAGGAGGCCACATGGAACCATTGATGGCTGTGTCCATCGGCATCCTGTTCGCCACCGCCATTTACATGATGCTGCGCCGCTCCATCGTCAAGCTGGTGATCGGCCTGATGTTGCTCTCCAACGCCGCCAACCTGTTGATCTTCGTCACCGCAGGAATGACCCGCGGCGCACCGCCACTGGTGCCCCCGGGCATGAGTGCCCCCGAGGGCGCGGTCGCCGACCCGCTGCCCCAGGCCTTGGTGCTCACCGCCATCGTCATCGCCTTCGGCGTACTGTCCTTCGCCGTGGTATTGGTGCGGCGTGCCTGGGAGATCGTTCGCGCCGATGACCTCGACAAGATGAAGGATACCGACACGTGATGCCCCAGATCGCGCTGCCCATCCTGATCCCGCTGCTCGCCGGTGCCGTATCGCTTGTGTTCTGGCGTTCCCGGGGCATGCAACGTTTCGTCGCCGTTGCCGGTACCGGTGGCCTGCTAATGACCGCCATCTGGTTGCTCGCCACAGTGAATCGCGAGGGCATCCTGGTGATGCACATGGGCGACTGGCAGGCGCCCTTCGGTATCAGCCTGGTGGCCGACCTGCTAGGCGCCATCATGGTGGTGCTCACCGGCATCATCGGCTTTGCCGTGGCGCTTTACTCCCTGGCCACCACCGGCCGGGGCCACGAGGCCTTTGGCTACTTCCCGCTGATGCACCTGCTGCTGGCCGGGGTAGCCGGCGCCTTCCTCACCGGCGATATCTTTAACCTCTACGTGTGGTTCGAGGTGATGCTGGTGGCTTCCTTCGCGCTGCTGATCCTTGGCAGCGAGAAAGCGCAGATGGAGGGTGCGATCAAGTACGTGACCCTGAATCTGGTGTCCTCGGTGATCTTCCTGGTGGCCGTGGGCCTGCTCTACGGCATGGTCGGCACCCTCAACATGGCCGACATCGCCCGGCGCATCGCCACGCTGGAAGACACTGGCATGGTCGATGTCCTGGCGATGATGTTCATGGTCGCCTTCGGCATCAAGGCGGCGGCTTTTCCGCTGTTCTTCTGGCTACCGGCTTCCTATCACACGCCGCCGGTGGCGGTGTCGGCGCTGTTTGCCGGGCTGCTCACCAAGGTGGGGGTCTACGCGCTGTACCGGGTGTTCACGCTGATCTTCAACCAGAGCCCCGGCTATACCCATGAGATTCTGCTCTGGGGGGCGGGGCTGACCATGCTCTCCGGGGTGCTGGGCGCGGCGGCCCAGTATGAGTTCCGCCGCATCCTGTCTTTCCACATCGTCAGCCAGATCGGCTACATGATCCTGGGCCTTGCGCTGTTTACGCCTTTGGCGATCATCGGCGGGGTCTTCTATATCATGCACCACATCATCGTGAAGACGAATCTCTTCCTGGTCAGCGGTATCGTGCGCCGCCTGCGTGGGACCTACCAGCTCAAGCAACTGGGCGGGCTGTATCGCAGCCATCCCTGGCTGGCCGTGCTGTTCCTGATTCCGGCCCTGTCGCTGGCAGGCATGCCGCCTTTGTCCGGTTTCTTCGCCAAGTTCATCGTCATCCGTGCAGGCGTTGAGGCCGAAGCCTGGGGCGTGACCTTCATCGCGCTGCTGGTCGGCCTGCTGACCCTCTATTCGATGGTCAAGATTTGGAACGAGGTATTCTGGAAGGATCCCCCGGAGGAAGGCGATGTCGATCCCTACCCGGCGGTGGGCCACCGCGAGATGTGGCTGATGACCGCACCAGTAGTGGGGTTGGCGCTATGTACCCTGTTCATCGGCCTGAATGCCGAGCCCATCTATGCCCTGGCCGAGGCCTCGGCGAACGAGCTGCTCGACCCGTCTCGCTACATCGAGGCGGTACTGGGTGAAAGTGAGGAGGTGATGCCATGATCGGTGCCGCCTGGAACCTGCTGCTGGGTTTCGCCTGGGTGGTGCTCACCGGCGACTTCAGCGGACGCAACCTGCTCGCCGGCCTGCTGTTCGGCTACCTGGTGCTGGCGTTGATTCAGTCTCAGGTGCCGGCGCTTGCCGGCCATGCCCAGCGCCTGCCGCGGCTGATCATGTTCATCGGCTTTTTCCTCAAGGAACTGGTGCTGGCCAACCTCAAGGTGGCCTTCGACATCATCACGCCGCCCTGGTACATGAAACCAGGGGTGATCGCCATGCCGCTCAAGGCGAGCAACGAGTTCGAGATTGCCTTCGTCGCCAACCTCATCTCGTTGACGCCGGGCACCTTGACGTTGGATGTCTCTGACGACCGTCGGGTGCTTTACATCCACGCCATGTTCCTCGACGACGAGGACGAGCTGCGCCGAGGGCTGGCCGAGCTAGAGCGCCGTGCTCTGGAGCTGTTTCATTGAGAATGCCATTGAAAGGAGGGGAGCCGTGTCGACTGTCATTCTGTTGAGCCTGGCGCTCATGTGTCTGGCCTTGTGCCTGGCCTTCGTGCGCCTGTTCAAGGGCCCCAGTCTGCCAGACCGGGTGGTGGCCCTTGAGCTCTTCTCGTCGATTCTGGTCGGCACCATCGGCCTGGTGGCCATCGCCACTGACGTGCCCAGCCTGCTGGACGTCGCTATCGTCATGGCGCTGATGGCCTTCATGGCGGCCATTGGCTTCGCGCGCTTCCTGGAACGCGGGGGGCCTCGCGATGATTGAACTGCTCAAGGACGCGCTGATCCTGATCGGCGCCATTTTCATGTTCCTCGCCGCCCTGGGGCTGGTGCGCATGCCCGATCTGCTGACGCGCATGCATGCTACTACCAAGGCGGCGACCCTTGGCGCAACCCTGATCATGCTGGCGGTGGCTCTGCACTTCGGCGAGGTGGCGGTGGTCGCACGGGCTTTCGGGGTGATCCTGTTCATCATGATGACCGCGCCAGTGGCGGCCCATGTGATTGGCCGGGCAGGCTACTTTGTGGGGGCGCGATTGTGGAGCGGGACGGTCAAGGATGAGTTAAGACCCAATTACGATCCCTTGACCCATGAGCTTAAAAGCGGTCTCGAAACCCAGGAGAACGCCAAGCGCCATCCTCGCGATACCGATACGGATTAAGCTAAGACCAACCGACTACTTTTCTTTATTTTGATTTCTTAATGAGTGAGTAGGCGTTGAAAGGAAAAGTAACCTTGGCAATGGTAAAGTTAACCTCATCGTTAACCATTTAGGTGTTTTCGCTATGGCGGCTACCGTTTTCATGCGTTACATGCTTCGATACCCAAAGGTACGTTGGGTACTCGTGGTGAGTATCGCTGCCTTGTTGCTACCGGCAACAAGTATGGCGCAAACATTACGCTTGATCGATGGTGATGATGTTCAAGAAATCAGCGTCGAGCAGCTTCGTCAGCAATCTAACCATCATTTTCACCTGTTTGATCCTTACCAGGGCGAAAAAGTGGACATGCAGGGCATGCCGTTTGCAGATTTTCTAATCCGCCATTTTGGTCGTGTACCTTCCACGTTGCGCTTTACTGCCTGGGATGGCTATGAGGCCACGTTGGATGGCTGGGAAGATCCTGATTGGTACCTGGTTACCATTGAAAATGACCAGCCCCTGTCCCTGCGTTCCAGAGGTCCGGTGCGTTTGGTGGAGCGTGATTATGCGAATCGGGACGTTAATAACTTACGCGAGTTCAACGACTGGATTTGGATGATTCGCAGTATCGAAGCGCGTGGGTAGTGCATGAGGCGATCATATTACTCATTAACGCGTCATGACAGGCGTGGCCCGCCCAACCGGTTTCGCCCCGGCCGCTACGTGACATGGCTATCCCTTAGCCTGATGAGCTTCATGGCATTGATGACCTTGGTCGTTTACGAGGCGCGCTGGGTGTTTCCCGATATTCAAGCCTACTTCAGTCAGTCAGGGAATTTAACCGGGCAACAGCTCGCTACCCGCTCGCGTCATTATTTGCAGGATGCTCAGGGCCGGCTTTTAGACGTGCCTGGGCCAGAGGCCCGTATAGAAGCGATCATCGACATTGAGTTGGCCTATGGGCTGTTTGATGTGGATATTTATCATCAGCACTACGCATGTACCTCTGCCAGTTTGCGCGTGTTGGATGAAACGGTGGTGGCACTTGAAACCCATAGCGTGTTGCCGGCAGTGCTTGCCCGCGAATTGCTCGAGCCGATCAACTGCCTGACCCAAATTGAAATGGGGCAGCTGGACCGACGTGGTGAAGCGATCAACGCTTTCGCAGATAAAACCCACTGGCATCATCAGGTGCTTATCTATACCAGCGTGCTGATTTTCTTTTTAGGCCTGTTGTTTTGGTGGTTGCATGAACGTCAACTGCGCCGCGCCGAGAAGGCTACCCAGGAAACCCTCACCTGGATGGAACGCGCCATGCAGGACCCTTTAACCGGCATTGGCAATCGTAGTGCATTGCATCAGGATGTCATTCAACAACAGTCGCAGTCGCTTGGACTGTTGTTGATCGATATCGATTTTTTCAAACAGTATAACGATGCCATGGGGCATCCGGCTGGCGACGCCCTGTTGCGCCAACTGGCGCAGTTAATCGCCGATGCCTTGACCGATGAGGCAACCCTGTACCGCCTGGGCGGCGATGAGTTTGCCGCCTTACTGCCTTGCGAAGACACCTCAACGCTTGAAGCCTATTGCCAAAAGTTGCACCGGCAAGTGCAGCAATCAAATTTTACCCATGCCGCTCACCCGGATAAAAAACAGGTCACGTTGAGTATTGGCGCCACCTGTTTCATACCATCGCAATCGGGATTTCCCAATGCGTATGCAGCAGCTGATAAAGCGCTTTATCAGGTAAAAACCTCGGGCCGGGATAACTGGCAAATTATTGGAGTCGCATAATATCGGCATGTAGCGGTGCCAGGCGGCCGAGCAGTTCGTTTTGTTCCGCCAGAGGCACGCCTTCGTCCGCCAGGGCGTCGCCCAAGTACTCCACCACCCGATTGAAATGCGCATCGTTGATGCCCATGTGCTGGTGGGCGCGATCCATGGGCGGCCCTTCATACTGGCAGGGGCCGTCGCTGATATCGCATAGCTGGGTGGCGAAAGCCTCAGCGAAGTGGTCGATGTTGGTATTGGCGAAGAAGACCACGACCTCGGGGTCGTCCGCCACGCGATACAGCATGTTCTCGACCACGTTATCGATGGTCGGCATGCCGCCGAGTCGCGCGTAAAGCGACGGCTGGGTCGTCTCCTGGGTCGCACAGCCCGTCAGCCAGAGTGCCATCAGCAGCGGGGTGGCGTAGCGGTGAAAGCGCATGGTGGAATCTCCTTGACCGGTCAAAAGGCCGCCTGCAGCGACGCATAGGCGCCGTTCTGCGAGGCAAGCCCGGCAATATCGCCAAGTGATAGCCAGGCGGCGGTGAGCGATACGTGCTTGTTGAAGAAATAAGCGCTGTAAAGGCTTTGCCAGTCGTCTTCTCCAGCAGCACCGAGCAGGTCGGGCTTTTGTCGGTACTCCATACCTACTACCCATTTCGGCGTCACGAAAACGCCAAGGCTGCCTTCCGCGACCCACTGACGACCGCCGTTGTCGCCGCCAAACCCCAGCAGCCCGCCCTGGTTGGCGTCGGTGTTACGCAGGGTGGCGTTAAGTAGCAGGTTACGCCCGGCGACAGCGCCGAACACCAGCTTGCTGGCGCTCAGGTACACATCGTTGCCTTGACCGTCCTTTGCGCCCAGCGCCTTGGGAATACCGTCGTCGGCCACGGACTTGTGCTGGAAACCTGCGCTCCAGATGCCCCAGGGGTGGTACAGCACATCGCCGAACAAGCGCACCTTGCCGCCTACAATCGTTTGCTCCAGTTCGCCGCCCAGCGTTACGAGGTCAAGGGTTTGGCGTGCCAACGAGACCTCGACGCGGTCGTAGAGGTTGGCACTGGCGGCCTTCACCGTTAAGCGGTAGTCATCCAGCCAGGCGCGGGAAACCGAAGCCGTGGCGCCAACTTCCTGTTCGCTGGCCGTGCTTGCCAGTACTGCCCAGGGCGAAAGGCCACCGCCCGCAGCCCCCTCGATGGCACTGACGCCACCGGTGCCCAGGATCCGGCTGCCGGCAAGGGCGGTGCCGCTGAACAACAGCGCCGACGTGATGGCCAGCGTCGCGATGCGTCTGGTCAGCGTCGGTGGAGATGAGATACGCATGCTGGTGTCCTCACGGTCGTCGCAGGGTTAGTGGGTAAAGAGGATTAATGGGTGAAGATGAACGGTTCGACGCTGTTCAGCCAGGGGGCGACCTCGTCGCTGGGCATGGGTTTGGCAATCCAATAGCCCTGCAGATAGTCGCAGCCCAGTCGATTGAGCAGGGCGGCGCTGGCGGCGTTTTCGACTCCTTCAGCAACGATGCGCAAGCCCAGGCTGTGGCCCATCTCGATGGTGGAGCGCACGATCGTCAGATCATCGTCCTGGGTATCCAGCTTGAGCACGAAGGACTTGTCGATCTTGAGCTCGTTGACCGGCAGGCGTTTGAGTTGGGCTAGGGAGGAGTAGCCGGTGCCGTAGTCGTCGATCGCGATCGACACGCCGAGCTGACTGAGTTCATCGAGTGTTCGCGCCGCAGCGTCGATATCCTGCATGACCGCGCTTTCGGTGATTTCCAGACTGAATTGATCAGCGGCGAGCTGATAACGCTCCAGCAGTTCGGCCAACTGCCGGGCAAGCCGGGAGTCGCTGACGTCGCTGGCCGACAGATTGACGGCCACACTGACGCGATAACCTTGCTGCTGCCATTGATAGAGCTGGGCGGCGACGTGCTCGAGCATCCATTGGCTGAGCTGGCGAATATTGCCCGAGCGCTCGGCGAGCCTGATAAACTCGTCCGGCGGCACGAAGCCAAGCGATGGGTGCCGCCAGCGCATCAGCGCTTCAAACTGGGATACCTGCCCGGTTTGCGTTGCCACCTGGGGTTGGTAGGCCATCCACAGTTCGTTATTGCTCACGGCATCGCGCAGGTCGCGTATCAATGTCAGCTGGCGCAGGTGGCGTTCGTCCTGGCCTTCGACGTATCGCTGGTGGGCATGGGGGTGGTGGCGCGCCATGTCCAGGGCGATATCGGCACGGCGCAGCAGTAACTGGGCGCTCTGGCCGTGCGCGGGGTAACTCACTTCGCCCATGGCAAGCGTCAGGCTGATCAGCGATTTATCCAGCTCGATCGGGGTGGAGAGGTCCTCCCGCAGGTGGCGATGCCAGTCCGGCGTGGCGTAAGGCACGTCGATCAGCAGCAGGAATTCATCGCTTGCCAGGCGATAGGCCGACTGAACGGGCTCTGGCTGGGCCTGCAGGCGCTGCGCCAGGGTCACCAGGACATGATCGCCCAGCTCATAGCCGAAGGTGTCGTTGATATTGCGAAAATCCTTGACGGCCAGACGCAGCAGGGTGAAGGGCCGAGAGCCCTGAATGCGCTGGTTGATATCCTCCAGGGCGCTCATCCGATTGGGCAGATTAGTCAGTAGGTCGTGGCGGGACTGGTGCCGCAGGGTGGCCTCCCGCTGGGCAATATCTTCCTGCATCGAGCGTAGCGTTCCGGCGAGCAGGCCCGCCTCGCTGCGTGACGATTCCTCGGGAAGCGCGACGTGCTCGCCCTGGCCGATTCGCCGGGCGGCGTCAGCCAGCGCCACCAGCGGGCGGCTTATGCTACGGGCGCTCCAGGCGGCAACGGCAAGCGCAAACACCAGAATGAGCGCGACGATGGCCAGCAACTGCCACTGGAGATCGTCATAGGCGGCCAACAGCTCATTGCGAGACAGCTGAATCAGCGCAAAGGTCTGGTTCTGGGTATCACCGTAGAGAGCGCTTGCGTAGGTCAGGTAGCGGTCGTCCGGGCTCATTTGGCTGGTGAGCGAGTAGGCGCCGTCCATGGCGGCGCTGCCCAGCCGGCTGAGCGTCTCGGTTTCAGCCTGGGAGTGAGAGCTTGCGAGAAACGTCAGCGTCTGGGGCATTGCGTAATTGACTACGCTGATCTCGAGGCCGGTAAGGGCGTTGATTTCTTCCACCACGGCATCGTCGATTAAAAAGCCCATGGCCACCCAGCCGATGACGTTGGGGGCATAGACCGGCAGCATGACAAATTCGTAGGGCTGACCGTCGGCGATGACGACGTCGACCGCCGAGCCCTGTTGGCGTGCGGTTTCAAACAGCGCAGGGAAGGGCATCGGCGTCCGCGCCGGGTGGTGGCTGCTGGCAAGCAGCTCGCCGTCCAGGTCGCTGAGCAGCACGATATCCGCGTCGGCCCGGTCACCATGGTTGGCAAGGACGGAGCGAAGTGTGTCGTTATCCTGGGACGACACGGCGCTTTTAAACCCGAAGTCATCCGCCAGAATCGTCACGTTGTCGCGTAGCTGCTCGCCACGGCTCTCGAGCACCTGGCTGAGTACCCGGGCGCCCACTTCGAGGCGTTGGTTGCCTTTGGCGAACGCATCCTGCTGGGTGGCATGCAGAAACGCGAAGCCGGTGGCCAGTTGTGACACCACGACCACGGTCAATAAAACGAGCATCAGGCGGGTACGAAAGCGCATGCAGGGTTACCCGATCTCTACCTTGTGACCATGCACTAGGAAGCCTCGTTGAAACGTTGTTGCAGGGGAGAAAGCTGCTTGCCCGGCTGCGGCGTGGCGTTCAGCTCCAGGGGCACCGACAAGTGATCGGCCGCTGCGATGTTGCCTTCCCACCAGCGCTGCTGGCTATCGTCGAGCCGCTGGTGCCAGACCCGGATGCGGTGCTCACCAGGCGGCAGTGAGGGCAGGGTCACCTGGCCTGTGCTGTCGGTCAGGGCATAGAAGGGCGCCTCGCTAACCACGATAAACGCCTGCATGTGGTCGTGAATGTTACATCCGAGGACCACAACGCCCGGCTTATCGAAGCTGACGGGGGGCGGCGTTTCCTGAAGGTATAGGTTGAGATCGAACGTCTTGGTGGGTGAAAACGAGTAGACGTGGTGGCGGGTGGTGTCATGGTTGGGAAATTCCACTTGGCTCCTGACCGGTATCGCCAGTACTTCAGGGTGAAACGCCGCGTCACGCTGCGACACCTTTTCCACGCCGGTATCGGCTGACGTGCCGCCTGGAAAATATACCTCGACCACGGCGTTGGGCAGCGGTTGGCCGTCGGCATCGGTGACGCTGATACGGGCGTCGCTTGCCACGACAGGCGGGCTGACGCTGACTAGCGTCATGAGCACGGCGGTGCTTGCAAGCGCTCGGTACACACCTTTGAAACAGGCCATACGTTTCCCTTATTGATAGCGTCAGTTAAGTGATCACTATCATGAGAGTTTACACCCGAAAAGTCATGCGCCTTTCTTAACGCTTGGCCCACCCTGGAGCAACGGCCGTGTCAGCCGTACCAGCTTGCTTATCGCCAGTGATCACGCCAGGCATGCAGCACCCGCTCGGGGTACCAGGTCTCACCCAGGCTACCGTTATAGCGGGCCAGGGCGCGGGTGAAGTCACCGTTTTCCACGGCGAGATAGTGGGCAAGGATGGTACAGCCATAGCGCAGATTACGCGGCGGGCGGCTCAGGTCATCCATCGGTAAGCCCAGTTCCTCTACCCAGAACGGCATGATCTGCATGAGCCCCACGGCGCCAGCTGACGACACCGCATCGGCATCGAAAGCGCTTTCCACGTGGATCAAGGCAAGCACCAACGCGGGCGGTAACCCGGCCAGGCGTGCTTCCTGATAGATGTTGGTCAACAGCTCGCGGCGTTCGGCCGGCGCAGGGATAAACCCCGCCAGCGACGCGTCCATGCGGTCGCGCCATTGACGCATCAGCCACTGCTGCTGGGGCGTTTGTTGCTGGTGGGTGTCGGCCAGGGTCGGGCGAAGCGACGCAGGCAAAGATTCCGCCTGCGCGAACGGGCTGATCATAGGCCAGCCGACGACCAGACAGATCGCCAGCAACGGCCGCGCCATGGCCTTGGCGCGGCCGGGGAGGGAGTTACGAGGCGGTTGGCGCAAGACCGGCTTTTTCGCGCAGAAAATCGATGATCTGCTCGGTTGGCACCATCGTTGCGTCGCTGTCCCGGCGGCCCTTGTATTCCAGCTCGCCGTTATCCAGGCTGCGGTCGCCGATCACCAGGCGGTGCGGCACGCCCATCAGTTCAAGGTCGGCAAACTTGACCCCGGGGCGGGTGTCGCGGTCATCGAGCAGCACATCCAGGCCGGCAGCGCTCAATGCCTGGTAGAGTCGCTCGGACTCTTCGCGCACGCGCTGGGACTTGTGCGCGTTCATCGGCACCAGGGCAACGTGGAAAGGCGCCAGGGCATTAGGCCATATAATCCCGGCAGCGTCGTGGTTCTGCTCGATGGCAGCGGCGACCACGCGGGTAACGCCAATGCCGTAGCAGCCCATCCACGGGTGGCTGGTTTTGCCGTTATCGCCCAGGACGTTGGCGTTCATGGCCTCGGAGTACTTCTTGCCGAGTTGGAACACGTGGCCGACTTCAATACCGCGCTTGATCAACAGCGTGCCGTGACCGTCGGGAGACGGGTCGCCCTCGACCACGTTACGCAAGTCGGCAACGGTCGGTAGCGGCGTGTCGCGCTCCCAGTTGATGCCGAAGTAATGCTTGTCTTCAATATTAGCACCGGCGCCGAAGTCGCTCATCAGGGCGACGCTACGGTCGATGATGAGAGGTAATTTGAGCCCCACCGGACCCAGCGAGCCGGGGCCTGCGCCAATGGCCGCGCGAATTTCCTCTTCGCTGGCCATGGTCAGCGGGCTCGACACCTGGGGCAGGTTTTCCGCCTTGACTTCGTTGAGCTCGTGGTCGCCGCGTACCAGCAGGGCGACCAGGTCGTCATCCGTGCCCTTGACGATCAGCGTTTTGACGGTCTTCTCGATGGCCAGGCCAAACTGCTTGACCAGTGCGGCGATGGTTTTGGCATCGGGGGTGTCGACCAGGCGGATGTCTTCCTGGGGCGCGGCCCGGGCGGCTTCGCTGCCCAGCGGCGCTGGCAGGGCTTCGGCTTTCTCGATGTTGGCCGCGTAGTCCGAGGCGTCGGAGAAGACGATGTCGTCTTCTCCTGAGTCGGCCAGCACGTGGAATTCATGGGAGCCCGTGCCGCCAATCGAGCCGTTGTCGGCAATTACCGGCCGAAAGTCGAGGCCCAGGCGGGTGAAAATACGAATGTAGGCATCGTACATCGCCTGGTAGGTGTCTTTCAGAGAGGCCTCGTCCAGGTGAAACGAATAGGCATCCTTCATGATGAATTCACGCGAGCGCATCACCCCGAAGCGCGGGCGAATCTCGTCGCGGAACTTGGTCTGGATCTGGTAAAAGTTGACCGGCAGCTGCTTGTAGCTGGCAATTTCCTTGCGCACCAGGTCGGTAATCACTTCCTCGTGGGTGGGGCCGACGCAGTAGTCGCGCTCGTGGCGGTCCTTCAGACGCAATAGCTCAGGGCCGTACTGTTCCCACCGGCCGGATTCCTGCCATAGCTCGGCCGGCTGAACGGCGGGCATCAACACCTCCTGGGCACCGGCACGATCCATTTCTTCGCGCACGATGGCTTCCGCCTTGCGCAGCGTACGAAGCCCCATCGGCAGCCAGGTATACAGGCCCGAAGTAAGGCGGCGGATCATGCCCGCGCGCAGCATGAGTTGGTGGCTGATCACCTCGGCGTCTGCCGGGGTTTCTTTTAAGGTGGCAATGAGTAGTTGGCTGGCGCGCATGGGCGAGAGCATTCCTTGGTGAAGGGGGCGGACCCGTTATCGTTCGTGGGGGCATTGTAAGGCCAAGCGGGTAAGGCGGCAAAATTGCGCCGCAAGCCAGGGCGCTGACGTGGCCGTGGGGTGTGATAAACTCAATGCGTTTTACCCTACATAACATTGATTAATAACGGGGAGACCCTGCATGCAACGGACAGTTAAACGGTGGTTGAAAGGGGCCGTTATCGGCGCGTCGGTCATCGCCATTAGCGGCTGCGGGACCATTTTTTACCCGGAACGCAAGGGCCAGTTGAGCGGTGATATCGACCCTGCCGTCGCGGTGGCCAATGGCGTTGGGCTGCTGTTCTTTATCGTCCCGGGCGTGATTGCCTATGCCGTCGATTTCTCGAATGGCACGATCTATCTACCCAGCCGGACGAGCGGCGATATCGACACGCAACCGCTGGACGACAACATGGATATCGCCGCGCTGGAAAAGCTGCTTTCCGAGCAGGCTGGCCAGCCGGTCACGTTGCAGAGCGAGATGGTGAAAGTCGAAGAAGTCGATAACTTGGACGAAGCCCTGGCGATGGTGCGTATGTCCGGCGTGATGGATGACGATCGCCTCTCGGCTATGTAGTCGAAATCCTCCCGCTACGACCAGACGCCATACGTATCAGCCCCGTTTGGCGCTTAGGTAGCGGGTGATCATCCCGGCGATTAGCCCCCAAAAGGCGCCGCCGATGCCCAGCAGCGTAATGCCCGACCCGGCGAGCAGGAACGTCACCAGCGCGGCGTCGCGTTCGTCGGGCTTCGAGAACGCATCGGCCAGCCCGTTGCTCAACGTTCCCAGCAGGGCAATGCCCGCCACGACCGCCACCATGGCCCCGGGTAGCGCGGCAAACAGCGCCGTGACGGTGGCCGCAAACACCCCCAGCAGCAGATACAACAGCCCGGCGACGATGCCGGCCGGGTAGCGGCGTCTGGGGTCCGGGTGGGCATCCGGGCCGGTACACACGGCGGCGCTGATGGCGGCCATGTTGAGCGCATAACCGCCAAAGGGTGCCAGGGCCAGGGTGGCACCACCGGTCGCTATCAACAGCGGTGAGCTGTTCGGTGTATAGCCTGCGGCGTTCAATACGGCCATGCCAGGGACGTTCTGGGTGGCCATGGTGATGATAAACAGCGGGATCGCCACGCTGATCAGCGTCGCCAGGGAAAAATCCGGTGCCATGAACACCGGTAAGGTGGGCGCCATCGGCAGGCCGTCAATCGCCAGCTGGCCCTGTAGCATTGCCCAAATAACGCCAGTCAAGACCACACCAGGCACGGCAAGCGTCGGCCAGAAGCGACGTCCGATGCCCCATGCGGCCAGCAGTGCCAGGGGCATGAGCCAGTGCTGCTCGAGCTGGGTAAATACCTCCAGGCCGAAGTTGAGCAGGATGCCTGCCAGCATGGCCGAGGCCAGGCTGCTCGGAATATGCCGCATCAGCCGTTCGAAAACACCGGTGATGCCGCACAGCGTGATCAACCCCGCCGAGACGATGAAGGCGCCAATCGCCTCCCCAAGCGGTACGCCTGGCAGGTTGGTCGCCAAAAACGCCGCCCCAGGGGTCGACCAGGCGGTCACCAGCGGCATTCGATAGCGAAACGACAGGCCCAGCGACGTCAACCCGACGCCAATGCCCAGCGCCCACAGCCAGGAGCTGGTCTGTGAGCTGGAAGCGCCGGCGGCTGACGCTGCCTGGAAGATAATCGCCGCTGAACTGGTGTAGCCGATGACTACAGCAACAATACCCGCCGTCACGTTGGAGAGCGATATATCGCGCTTAAGGCAAGGTGCATCGGTAGCGGACGTCGTCGGCATGGAGGTCACTCGCTGGCGGCTGGCTTCAAGGAGAAACGCAAACGCCCAGCCGTGTCGATGGGCTGAGCGTTATAGCGCACGAATGAAGCCTATCATTGTGCGTTATGGCGCACAATGACGATCAGCGATACCTCTTACGCCGTGTTCAAGCGTATTGAGAAGGGTTGGGAACGGTGGGGAAGCGCGGTGGGTGCGCTTCCATGAAGGCATGGCAGGCGCGCAGCACTCGCACGTCGTCGAACTTGCCGCCCGCCAGTTGGAAGCCCACCGGCAGCCCGTTGTCGGTGAAGCCGCAGGGCACCGAAGCGGCAGGCTGCTGGCTGAGATTAAAAGGATAAGAGAAAGGCGCCCACTCTTCCCAGTCGCGCATGTTGCTGCCCGGTGGCACCTCCTGATTGATCTCAAACGGCAGTACGGCCACGGCCGGCGTCATGATGAGGTGGTAGTGCTGGTTAAAATACTCAAGCTTCCGGGTTAGCAGGGCACGGTCCGACAGTGCACGGAAGAGGTCAAGCGCGGACCACGCCTCGGCTTCGCGGGCATTGGCCACCATGCCGGGGTCTAACTGCTCTCGCTGCGATTGATTCATCTGCCGCCACTGGTCCAGCGAGGCGGTGAACCAGATCTTGCGGAAGGTATCCAGCGGCGAGGAGAACCCGGGGTCCACCTCGACGACCTCGGCCCCCAGTGCTTCCATTTTCTGGGCAGCCTCTTTCACCCGGCTGGCTATTTGTGGGTCAACGTCGGCATAGCCCAGATCCGCCGAGTAGCCAATGCGTAATCCCTCAAGGCCCTTGTCGAGGTCGACACCCCAGCAATCGGGCTGCCCGCGAGTGGCGTAGGGGTCGCGGTAGTCGTAGCGGCCCATCACATTGAGCATGCTCACCGCATCGCGCACCGAACGCGTTAACGGCCCGAGGTGCGAAAGGGTCGGTTCCTTGGCAGGCGGCCACTGCGGCGTCCAGCCGAAGGTGGGCTTGAAGCCGAATACGCCGGTAAAGGCAGCGGGGATGCGAATAGAGCCGCCTGAGTCACCGCCCTGGTGCAGCACACCCATGTTGAGGGCTGCGGCCGCAGCGGCACCGCCTGACGACCCACCGGGGGTAAGGCGTGTGTCCCAGGGGTTATTAGTGGCGCCAAAAACGCGGTTGTCGGTGACGGCTTTCCAGCCAAATTCAGGCGTATTGGTCTTGCCGAGAAAAATGGCCCCGGCCTCACGGAGCATTCGCGCGGGGGGCGCATCGGTATCGCAGAGCCCCTTGGCGCTGGTCAACGACCCCGAGCGGCAGGGCATGCCGGCCACTTCGGTCAAATCCTTCATTGATACCGGAATGCCATCAATCGGGCTAAGCGGTTTGCCCTGGCCCCAGCGCCGGGCCGAAGCTTTCGCGGCCTGTTCTGCGCCTTCGGCATCCACATGGACATAGGCATTAACGGCCTCGTTGAATTGGTCAATGCGCGCCAGCGCGGCACGCGTCGCCTCCAGCGGTGACGCCTGGCGCGTTTCGAAGAGATGTCTGAGGGTCTGCGCATCTAACGTACCGAGGTCCGTATCGCTCATTTCACTCTCCATGTTAGTAATGGCCTTGAGGGCGTGCAGGTCGTTATCACGTCAGCGGTTGAGAGCTGAAGGATGGCATTGCCGTTTAAGCGTAGGCAAGCGGGCCTGGCTTGCCAAATGACGGTGGGTATCGAAGACACAACACGCTAAAGTGAGGCCATCTATCCAAGGAGCGTTTCATGACTGCTGAGCCTCACACCCTGGCGGCACATATCGCCGCGACCGTGAAGCAACTTCGCAGGGAGCGTGGCTGGAGCCTGACCCGTGCGGCTGAGGCCACCGGCGTCAGTAAGGCCATGCTGGGCCAGATCGAGCGCGGCGAGTCGAGTCCTACCATTGCCACGCTGTGGCGGATGGCCAGCGGCTTTCGCGTGTCGTTTTCCAGCTTCTTTGAGGCCGGCTCAGACGCCGTGACAAGGCCGCCGCACCCGCCTACCTGGCAGGACAGCGCCGGTATGCAGGCGCAGGTGCTGTTTGCCTACGACCCACTGCTCGGGTTTGAAATGCTGGCGATCGAACTGGCGCCGGGTTGCGCAAGCGAATCGGCACCCCACGCGCCCGGCGTGGTGGAACATATCGTGGTGATCGAGGGCACCATGGCGCTGCGCATCGACGACGCCTGGCAGACGGTGACGGCGGGCCAGGGCGTACGCTTTGCCGCTGATCGGCCGCATGCGATGCGCAATGATGGGGACGCGCCGCTACGCTTTCACGATGTCATCCATTACTTGCCATGTGCTGCGCTAACCGATGCCGATAAATAACGCTGGAAGGCTTCGGGTTCATCGGTAATCGCGCAGGCAGGCCCCCAGGCCCAGAGCGGATGGAAGGCGTGGGGGTCGTTGGGCGTGTAGCAGAGCAGTGCGTAGCCCGCCTGCACAATGGCGTCGGCCTGAGCGGGCTTCAGGCGGGCCCAGTGGGCATGAAGGCTGAAAGCTTCGACGTCTGAGCACAGCGCACGCCACTCCTTGGGCAGGCGGTTGACCAACACGCCGAGCGCCAGTTTGTCGGGCGTCGCAAAGGTGCGGCTGTGGCGTAGCGCCGTTTGATCAAAAGACGACAGGACAAGCCGCTCGGCGGGCAAGGCGTCGAGCACAGTCGGCAGCACGCGGTCGACCAGCGCGATGGGGTCGTGGCCGCGATTAACCTTGAGTTCCAGATTCACGCTCATCTCAAGTTCGTTGAGCAGTGCCAGCATGGCCTCCAGGCTGGCCATCCTTTCCCCGACGAACGCCTGGCCAAACCAACGGCCAACGTCGAGCGCCTGCGCCTGGGGCCAGGTCATGCGGCGCAGCCTGCCGCGGCCGTCTGAACAGCGGGCGACGTCGGCATCGTGCCAGATCACGGGCGTGCCATCCCCCAGCAGTTGAACATCGAGTTCGACCCAGTCAACCCCTGCCTGATGGGCGGCGCGTACGGCCGCGAGGGTGTTTTCCGGGGCGGCGGCAGAATAGCCACGGTGGGCAATTAACGTGGGCAGCGCGATAGCAGGGGGCATTAGCAACGTTCCGTTAGCCGTCGGTCATCAACGAAGGTGTCAGTCTAGCATGTGCGTTGTGACAACCGCGTTGCGCTAGCGGGCCGATAGCGTTAGCTTGCTACCTGACCCTCATCCAATAAAAAGGAGTTCCCTGTGTCTCAAGAGCAAGTGTCCCAACGGATTCAGTTTGCCCACACCGGCGGTTCAGAGGTGCTTGAACTGGTGGATGTCACGCCGGCTGCGCCGGCGGCGGGCGAAGTCCGTGTTGCCAACAAGGCGATTGGGCTTAATTTTATCGATATTTACTTTCGCACCGGCCTGTACCCGGCGCCGTCCCTGCCGTCGGGCCTGGGTACCGAAGGCGCGGGCGTGGTCGATGCCGTCGGTGAAGGCGTTACCCACCTGAAAGAAGGCGACCGGGTTGCTTACGCCCAGGGGCCGCTAGGCGCCTATGCTGAGTTGCATACGCTGCCAGCGGCTAAGGTGGTTAAACTGCCGGACTTCATCGACTTTGAAACCGCCGCGGCCAGCATGCTCAAGGGGTTGACGGTGCAGTACCTGCTGCGCCAGACCTGCGAACTCAAGGGCGGCGAAACGATTCTGTTCCACGCTGCTGCCGGCGGGGTGGGGTCGATTGCCTGTCAGTGGGCCAAGGCGCTGGGCGTCAAGCTGATTGGTACCGTGAGCTCGCAGGCGAAAGCGGACCTTGCCATGGCCAACGGTGCCTGGGCGACCATCAACTACACCGAAGAGGATGTAGTGGCGCGGGTGCGCGAACTGACCAACAGCGAGATGTGTGACGTGGTCTACGACTCGGTGGGTAAGGATACCTGGGAAATGTCACTGAACTGCCTCAAGCCGCGTGCCTTGATGGTCAGCTTTGGCAATGCGTCAGGCCCCGTCGACGGCGTGAACATCGGTATTCTCAACCAGAAAGGCTCGCTATTCGTGACCCGCCCAAGCCTGAACGGCTACGCGGATACTCGGGAGCGTCTCGAAATGATGTGCGAGGACTTCTTTGCCATGATCGAGAGCGGCAAGATCCACATTGATGTGGCCAACCGCTACCCGCTTAAAGACGTGGGCCTTGCCCAGGACGCGCTTCAAAGCCGCAAGACCACCGGGTCCACGGTGCTGTTGCCCTGAGCCTGCCCCGCAACGAAAACCGCCCTCGCTGAGCGAGGGCGGTAGTGAGGGCGAACCGTTACGCCTGGTTAGCCGTAGGCCAGGTTGGGGAGCCAAGTGACCAGTGCCGGGAAGAGAATGACCAGCATTAGCCCCAGCGCCTGGATGCCCAGGAACGGGAAGGATGAACGGAATATCTGCGCCATGGTGATATGCGGCGGGCAGACTCCCTTGATATAGAACAGCGCATAGCCGAACGGCGGACTGAGGAACGACATCTGCATGTTGACCAGATAGATGACGCCGAACCACAGCGAGACGTCAGCCGCGTCGACACCGGGCAGGCCAAATACCCCATCGAAGGCCATTCCCTTGATCAGTGGCACAAAGATCGGTACCGCCAGCAGCAGGATGCCGACCCAGTCGAGGAACATTCCCAGCGCCACCAACAGTACCATCATCAGCATCAGCACCGCATAGGGGCCAAGGCCCGCGCCGGAGATCAGCTCCTGCACGAACGTCTGACCACCCTGCAGGATATAGAAGCCGACGAAGATGCTGGCGCCGAAGATAATCCACATCACCATCGCCGACGCGACCAGCGTGGTCATGCAGGCGGCATGCAGGTTGGGCCAGGTCAAACGCTTGTGCATGGCCGCTACCACCAGGGCACCAAAGGTGCCGATACCCGCCGCTTCCACCGGGGTGGCGATGCCGGTAAAGATGATACCGAGTACCAGTACCACCAGCACGATGGGCGCCAGCATGTTGCGCAGCAGGCGCAGCTTCTCCTTCATGTCGACCCGGTCTTCGACCGGCATCGGCGGTGCCATCTTGACGTTCAAGGTGCCACGCATCCAGCAGTAGAAGCCGTACATGAAGGCCAGTAGCAAGCCGGGAATCAGCGAGCCGAGGTAGAGCTCACCCACCGACTGCTGGGCGATAACGCCGTAGATGATCGCCAGGATCGAGGGCGGAATAAGAATGCCCAGGGTGCCGCCGGCCATGATCGAGCCAATGGCGATTTCTGGGTCGTAGTTGCGCTTGAGCATCGCCGGCAGGGCGATCAGGCCCATGGTGACCACCGCCGCGCCAATAACGCCGACCATGGCGGCGAGCAGCGTGGACGCAATCACCGTGGCAATGGCCAGCCCAGCCTTGAGGCCGCCCATCCACTTGTAGACGACGTCGAACAGCTCTTCGATGATCCCGGCTTTTTCCAGCACCGAGGCCATGAAAATGAACAGCGGTATGGCCGAGAGCTGGTAGTTGGTCATCATCGGGAAGATGCGCGACGGCATCAGGTTGAGCATGTCCTGGGTGCCGACCAGGTAAAGGAAGCACACGCCCAGGCCGCCGGTAACGAACGCCAGCGGCAAGCCTGCCACCAGAACCACCATCAGGGTGCCGAACATCAAAAGGGTCAGGCTGCCGATGCCCACGTTGGCCAGGCTGCCTTCCAGGCTGCCTGCCAGGCTTTCGTAGTCGGTCGTGGCGATGTTGACCATCTCGAACACGGTCCACGCTGCCAGGATAACCCCGATCAAGACCAGCACGCTGGAGAAGGTGCGGCTTCCTTCATGGCTTTGCCGATGGTGCCGAAATGCCTGGAAATCGCGTATCAGCTGAGCGAGACCCTGCAGTAGCAACAGCAGCGCGCCGAAGAACATCATGAATTTCACCGGATAGAACTGGATCGACCACTCGGTGAACGACGTCTCGTTGGCGTAGCTGGAACCAAAGAAGAACCGGTCACTTACCGCTTGGGAGAAGAACTTCCAGCCGGTGACCAGCAGCGCGATAGTGAAAATGAAGAAAAAGATCGAGGTGAGCAGGTCCAGCGCCGCACGGTTGATCGGCTTGGCCCGCGAGTAGAGGATATCTACCCGCACATGGCCGCCTTCACGCAGAGCGAAGGCCCCGGCGATCAGGTACTGCATGCCGAACATCAGGGTCATCGACTCGTGGGCCCAGTTGGTCGGCGAGTTGAAGGCATAGCGCATCAACACTTCGTAGGCGAACACGAACGGTGCGATCAGCGCCCAGTAGGCCACATAGCGGCCAAAGAAACCGGAAACGCGATCGACGACGGCAGTAAACAGATTGCCCGGCGGTTGATAGGTGGCTTCGGGAGCCTCGCCGGCGGGTATCTCGGCGGTGTCGCCGCCGCTGATCGTGGCACCTCGACGAAAACTGCGGTCGACAAACAGCATGACCACCAGCGGCAGCAAGAACAGCAACGACCAGTAGAGCCAGTGCGGTAATATGAAATTGATCTCAAGATTCATGGACACTCCTCCGCGATGCCATCACCTTCAGGCGATGGAGACGGATTTTCGAGCCGACGGGATGCGGGATTAATTAAACGTTACGCTCTATGCAAACCGGGTGCTGCGGCCTTCGCTCCACAACACCCGGTGGCCTGAGCAGGCAGGTTAGGCGTTGAGTTCGTAGCCCTGGATGTCTTCCTCGGTGATCAGTGCCACAGCGGGGTCCATCATGGTATCCAGGTGGGCGCGGAACAGACGCGCTGCGTCGGCATCCTTGTTGGCCCACTTGAACCACAGTGGAATGGCTACCTCGCGGAAGCGTGTCGCGTCCTCTTCGGTGAGGTGGATGATCTCCACGCCTTTTTCGCGGTACTTGGGCCAGGCTTCGGCGTTGGCCTTCTGGATCGCCGCATAGTGCTCGCGGGAATAGGCGGCTACCAGGTCGTGCATCAGGTCCTGGGTCTGGGTCGACATGCGCTCGAACACGCGGCGGTTGACGGAGATGTCCATGAGGTCGACGGACTGGTGCAGGCAGGGCGTCGAAGGCGGCCCCATGATGATGTAGTCGGCCACCTGCCAGAAGCCCAGCTCGTAGTTGACCGCCGCGCCGGTGAAGTCGGCCGCGTCGATAGTGCCTTTCTCAAGCGCCGGATAGACCTCAGAGCCCGGCAGCAGGGTGGTACGTGCGCCCATGGCGGCAAAGGTTTCCGCCACGATGCCACCCGGCATGCGAATCTTGACGCCGTCGAAGTCGTCGAAGCTGCGCAGCGGAATCTTGGAGTGGATCAGGTTAAGGTCATGGTGAACGTAGCCGAGAAGTTCCTGACCCTGCTTGCGGTACAGATCCTTGGCAATGTCGAAACCGCCGTAGGCACCGAACATCATGTCCCACTGGTGTGGCAGCGATAGCCCCATCGGGAAGGCGGTAAGAAACACCCCCGCCGGCATTTTGCCGGGCCAGTACACCGTAAACCAGTTTTGACCATCCAGTACGCCGTTGCGCACCGCATCGGCGACTTCAAAGGCGCCCGCAACCGCACCGGCGGGGAAGGGCTCGATGCGCACTTCACCACTTGTCGCTTCGGCAACACCGGCCGCCCAGGCTTCGAATGTGCGGTAGCCGACGGTGCCCGGCTGCCAGGAAGACTGCATACGAATACGAATGCCTTCCTGGGCCTGCACATTGCCGATCCACGGGGCCGCGACGGCGGCCGCTGAACCGGCCGCAGCGGTTTTCAGGAAATTGCGTCGCGTTGATGATCCCTTGATGATAGAGGAAGGTTGTTCGCTGGACGTGGAAATTGAAGATTCTGGATTCTGATTCTTATTGTGCATTTTGGAAGCTCCGGCAGTGATCATTGTCACTGGTTGTTTTTGTATTCCCGTACTGTAATAGGTACCACTCTTAAGTTCCCTGTGGCGCCAGTAAGGCGATGCGTCGTAGGAAAGCATCACATTACGTCATCAGAATTTAGCTAGCTCTGAGCTAAGCGCCAATTAATATTTTCAACGCTAGCTATAGTAACGCGAAGGTCTAATGCCTTAATGGCGGTATTCCTGGGGTGTGCCAAAGGCGGTTGGCTAGCTGATATCCACGTACGCCCCCATGTTGCGCATACGGGTTTCAAAGCTTTTGACGTTGTCGACCAATTGATCGGGGCCAAACGCCACGCATTCCGCCAGTATCGCTTCGCTCAAGGTGATGGCAGACAGAATCGAGGGGAAAAAGTGGGGCGTCGCGTTGGCCACGGTAAAGTTCATCAGCGACCCGGGAACCAGCGGTGAGCGTAGGGTATCGGTGATGGCGATGGCCTCGACACCGTTTCGCCGGGTCACCTCCAGCGCCTTGACGGTTTCTGCGCAGTAGGGCTCGAAACCAAACACCACTACCAGATCCTGGTCATTGAAGTGATCCAGCTCAGTCAAAAGTCCGCCCTCCAGCCCTCGAATAAGGCTGATGTTGGGCATGGCAATGCGGCCTACGTAGGCAAAGTGATAGGCGCAGGCAAAGGTATCCCTAAATCCCACCACCGCCACGTTACGCGCCGCCAGCAGGTGGCGGGCGGCCTCGCGCACCCGCGACTGGTTCTCGGCGGTAAACAGGCGTCCGATATTGTCGAACGCCGCTTCGCCGACATTCACGAACAGCGGGTCGTCCGGCTGGTTGGCCTGGTGGCGAAGCTTGCTGGCGCGCCCGGAAAGCTCCACCGGCGGCGCCTGTACAGAGGATTGAAACGCCTCGCGGAACGGTTCATAGCTTTCATAACCTAGGCGCTTGGCCAAGCGTACCAGCGTTGAAGGCGTGACCTGGGCGGCGCCCGCCGTCTTGCGGATCGACTGGAACGCGATGTCCAGAGGATGCTCCATCACGTAGCCCGCCGCCTGCTTTAACTGCGGGCTCAAGGTTGGGTAAAGCGCCGCAAGACGTTGGTTGATGGCGTCCAAAGGTGTGGTGGAGGGGGAGTCTCCGTCAGTCTGGTAGCGCGTCATATTAGGCCTCCGGCGGATTGGAAGCTGCAGTGTAACGCATGCCGCCAAGAACGGTACATTTGTATCTATTTAATTATTTATCGGTACGCTTGTGTTGACGTGCACGGCAAGGTATCGCTAGTATCCTGATTGAAACATTTGTTTCTTTATGGTTTTAAAAAGATACGAATGTACTTGTTTGCCGTTTCTTCTCGTTGACCAGGTAGCCCGACCGTGATGACCACGCCGCCAGATTTACCTTACTATTCCCATCTTCTCGTCACCCAGCAAGACCATGTGCTGACGGTGTGCCTCAATCGGCCCGACAGGCTCAATGCCGTCGTGGAAGCGCTGTATCACGAGCTGTTGGACGTGCTGGCCATTGCCCAGCGCGAGCGGGATATTCGCGCCGTGGTGATCACTGGGGAGGGGCGTGCCTTCTGCGTCGGGGCTGATATGAAAGCTCACGAAGGGGCGGGCAGGACGCTTTTCCAGCGACGCCAATATTTACAGCTGGGTAACGACGTAGGCGAGGCGATCGCTCAGTTGAGCAAGCCGGTGATTGCCGCGGTGAACGGCTATGCCCTGGGGGCGGGCGCCGAGATGGCCGTGGCCTGCGATTTTATCCTGATGGCTGATGATGCCCAGATCGGTTTTCCCGAAACCAGTATTGGCACCTGCGTAGGCGGTGGCGTTTCCAAGTGGCTACCTCAGCTGGTCGGCCTGGCCCAGGCGCGGAGGCTGCTGTATACCGGCGAAAAAATCAACGGGGCCGAGGCAACGCGGCTGGGCCTGACGCTGGCCAACTATCCGTTGGATCAGTTGATGCCCGAGGCTGGGTCACTGGCGTCGCAGCTGGCGGGCAAGGCCCCAGTGTCATTGGCGATGCTGAAGCCGCTGGTCAATCGCGCCGCGCAAACCGACATGCCAAGCCAGCTCCAGCAAGAGCTGGACGCGGTCTTTACCTCCTCGACCACTGAGGATTGGCAGGAAGGGGTCAACGCCTTCGCCGAAAAACGCGCGCCCCAGTTCAAGGGCTGTTAAGCGTCCGCTCCGACACGCATTGTCGACTTGTCTTAATTTCTACAGGTAACTCCATGCAATCCATTGAAGGTCATCTTCCTTCTCAAAGCCCGCTGCATGCCATCCTGGCACCGTCAGGCATTGCCGTCGTGGGCGCGTCGTCTGATCCTACCAAGCGCGGCTACAAGGCCATGGTCGGACTGATCAAGGGCGGCTATGGCGGTGACATTTTCCCGGTCAACCCCAAGGCGACCTCGATTTTAGGGGTCAATGCCTTTGCGTCGATCAGTGCCATTCCGGGTACCCCGGCGCTGGCGCTGATTTGTACCCCCGCCGCGACGGTGCCAGACCTGATTGCCGAATGCGGCCGTCGCGGTATCAAGGGGGCCGTGGTGTTGGCCAGCGGCTTTGGTGAGACCGGCGAGGCAGGTGCTGCCCTGGAAGCCCAGATGATGGCCAACGCCCGGGCCCATGGCGTGCGCATCATCGGGCCCAATACGTCGGGGCTATTCAACCTGCACCATCAGGTCAATCTGCTGGCGCTTGAAAACCTCAAGACCGGCGACATCGGGATCGTCTCCCAGTCGGGCAATATGCTGCTTTCCCTGGCGCTGGAAGCACAGCATAACGGTCAGGTCGGGTTCAGCACCTACATCGGGCCGGGCAACCAGACCGATATCGGCTTTAACGACTACCTACGCTATCTGGGGGAAGATGAGCACACCCGGGTGGCGACGCTTTACGTGGAAGGCTTCCGCGATGGGCGCAAGTTTCTCGAGGTGGCGCGTGAGGTCGCCGCCATGAAGCCCGTAGTGGTCTATAAATCAGGCTCAACCGAGCAGGGTCAAAAAGCGGCCAGCTCGCATACCGGTGCCTTGGCCGGCAGCTACCATATGACCGTTGACCTGCTGCGGCAGGTTGGCGTAAGCGTGGTGCAGTACTCCGATGAAATTCTTCCGGTAGCGGAGGGGCTTGGCCGCTTGCAGAAAGCCGCCGGTAAACGCGTCGCGGTGATCGCGGATGGCGGTGGCCAGGCGACCATCGCCGCGGACCGGCTGGCTGAAGCGGGGCTGTCGCTTGCCACGCTGTCCGATCACACCCAGGCAAGGCTCGAGGCTCTGTTGCTGCCCCAGGCGTCATCGGTGAACCCGGTGGACGTGGCCGGCTCCTCGGATGCCCATCCATCGCTGTTGGCGCAGTGCATGGCCGTCGTCGCCGAGGATGACAACGTCGACAGTATCTTTCTGGTGGGCATGTTTGGTGGCTACAGCCTGCGCTTTGATGAGTCGCTGTTGGGGGATGAAATGCGCGGCGCTGAAGCCATGCTGGAGCTTGCCCACGCCACGCCCAAGCCGCTGGTCATCTACAGCCTCTACGCACCGGTTAAACCACCGCCGCTACGTCGCTTGCACGAGGCGGGCCTGCCGGTCTATGCCTCGATCGAACACGCGGTTCGGGTGCTCGCCGCCCTGGGGGAACGTGGCGACTATCTGGCCAGGCACGCAAGTCAGCAGTCGGCGGCGCCCACGCCTCCATCCGCCATCGGAAGCGCATTGTTGGCGAACGCCAGGGCTGAAGGCCGCGACCTCCTGGAATTTGAAGCCAAGGCGCTGCTCGCCGAGCACGCTATTCGCGTACCCGACGAGCGGTTGGTCACAAATCTGCAGGAGCTTGCGGAGGTAGCGGCCGAATTTGCTGATCGGCCTTTGGCAATGAAAGTGGTCTCGCGGGATATTCTGCACAAATCGGATGCAGGTGGGGTCAAGCTGAACCTTGTAGGCGAAGCCGCGTTGCGCGATGCTTACCTTACGATTGTCGCCAACGCGCGTGAATACGCCCCCAACGCTGTGCTCGACGGGGTGTTGTTGACCCCCATGGCCGACAAGGGGCTCGAGGTTATCGTCGGCATGCTGCGGGACCCGGTATTTGGCCCGGTCCTGATGTTTGGATTAGGCGGCGTCTTTGTCGAGGTGCTCGAAGATGTCGCGTTTCGCGCGCTGCCGATTACCCAGGCCGACGCCGAGTCCATGGTGAATCAGATCAAGGCGCAAAAGATGTTGGAAGGCGTGCGGGGCGCCCAGGCCGTCAGCAAAAAGGCGTTGGTCGGGCTATTGATGCAGGTTTCGCAGCTGGTGGACGCCTATCCATCGATTCGCGAGCTGGATTTGAACCCGGTGATCGCCTATCCCGACCATCACCCCTGCGGGTATGCGATTGTCGATGCCCGAATCATTGTGGAGCGTGACCAATGAGCCAAACGTTACCCGTGCTGACCGATGCCACCCTGACGCTGGATAAGCGGATTGCCACCTTGACGCTGAACCGTCACGACGTCCGCAATGCGCTTACCGGCACCGCGCTGGTGGATGACATTGTGGCCACCGCCGCCTGGATCAACCGCGCGGACGACGTCTCGGTGTTGGTGATCACTGGGGCGGGGTCGGCGTTCAGCGCCGGCGGCAACATCAAGGATATGGCGCGCCGCGACGGTGATTTTGCCGGCGATGTGGCGGAGGTGGCCAAGCGCTATCGGCGGGGCATCCAGCGCATGCCGTTGGCGCTCAGCGAGGTAGAGGTCCCGGTTATTGCGGCGGTCAATGGCCCGGCGATTGGTGCTGGTTTTGATCTGGTGAACATGGCGGATTTACGTATCGCTTCGCGCGAGGCCCGGTTTGGTGAAACCTTTCTCAATCTGGGTATTATCCCCGGCGACGGCGGCGCCTGGTTTCTGCAGCGCCAGATTGGCTATCAGCGCGCCTTCGAGCTCACGCTGTCCGGACGCGTCATCGATGCCCAGGAAGCCCTGAACTACGGCGTGGTGTTGGAGGTGGTCGAGCCCGAAGCCTTGATGGAGGCGGCGATGAAGCATGCCGCGCGGATTGCTGCTCAACCACCCAAGGCGACGCGGCTGACCAAACGCCTGATGAAAATGGCCCCCGATATGGAGCTCAAGGCATTTCTGGACGTGTGTGCGGTCTTCCAGGGCATGTGCCACAACGAGCCCGAGCATCTCGAGGCCGTACAGCATATGCTGGCGCGCATGAAAACCTGATTCACAGCATCATCCGACGTTTGCATACCCACTCACCGCTTCCATCGCCTGGCTTTGCCAGGCTTTTTTTGTGCTTATGGGCTTCAGCAGAAACGCTACATCTGTATAGTTAATGTCTAATATTGGCTACCTGCACAGCGGTATCTGATTTACAGTACTGCGAGCCATTCACTAAGGTGGCGGCGTTGGTTCATAGGGAGGTGAGGCAATCATGGCAATCGAGGACGTGGGGCTTGCGCCGAGCACCCTGGTGTTTATTGTGCTTGGGCTGACGCTTGGGGCCTTTATCTGGGGGCGGTTTCGCTATGATCTGGTGGCCCTTGCTGCTCTGTTGGGGTCGGTCATGCTCGGCTTGGTACCCGCGGACGACGCCTTCCTGGGGTTCGGGCATCCCGCGGTGATTACCGTGGCCGCCGTGCTGGTGCTAAGTCGTGGGTTCGAGCGTTCCGGCCTGGTGGATATCATTGCCGATCAGATTTTCAAGGTCGGCGAGCGGCTGGTGCTTCAGCTCCTGGTATTGGTGGGCACTGTGGTGGTGCTGTCTGGAATAATGAATAACGTCGGCGCGCTGGCGCTACTCCTTCCGGTGGCCATGCGCCTGGCGCGCGAACACAATACCTCCCCGTCGCTGTTGCTGATGCCGTTGGCGTTCGGCTCGCTGTTGGGCGGGCTGATTACCCTGATTGGTACCCCTCCGAATATCATTATTTCCAGCTACCGAGCCGACGTTGCGGACGGCAATTTCAGCATGTTCAGCTTTGCACCGGTAGGCATTGCCGTGGCGCTGGCAGGGTTGGCGTTTATCGTGCTGGTGGGCTGGCGTTTAACCCCCAAGCGCAGCGGACAAGCCTCCGCCGCCGACATGTTTGATACTGCGAACTACCTGGTGGAGCTTAAAGTAAGCGATGAATCAAAAGCCAAAGGACTGACGCTGCAGCAGCTGCGTGATGAGCTCGACGACACCATTCCGGTACTGGCCGTGGTGCGCGACGACAACCGCCAGGCGGGTTACGCCTTCCATGGCATGCTCCAGGCCGGGGATATACTGCTGCTGGAAGCGGGGCCCGAAGAACTCAAATTGCTTGAGGATAAAGCGGGACTGAGTGCCGTCGCAGAGCTAGAGGAGGACGATGCAGACGCCGATTCCGAAGCGGCCGAATCGTCATCCGAAGAAGGCGAGGCCCACCCGCCTGTCGATACTGAAGGGCTTCAACTGGTTGAAGTGGTGGTTCGCAACGACTCCATGATGATCAACCGTAGCGTGCGTCAATTGCGCCTCAATCATCAGTTTGGTTTGCATCTGGTGGCCGTTGCACGGGACGGCACGCGGCTAAAGCAGCGACTGCGCGATATTCGCTTCAAGGCCGGCGATATACTGCTGCTACAGGGCGAAGAAAATGAAATAGCTGAAAGCCTGCCTACGCTAGGCTGCCTGCCGTTGGCAAACCGCGATCTCAACCTGGGTCAGCCGCGCAAGCTGATACTTTCGCTGGCCATTTTTGCCGCTGCGATTGTCGCTATGCTGCTGGATATCCTGCCTGCGGCAGTGGCCTTGAGCACCGCTGCCCTGATCTCATTGCTTATCGGTGTGCTGCCGCTACGCGAGGGCTACCAGGCGATCGATGGGCCGGTGATCGTGCTGCTGGGGGCGATGATTCCAGTGGGGGAGGCGCTGGAAACCAGCGGCGGGGCGGATCTTATTGCCCAGACGCTATTGAGTTGGGGAAGCGATTGGCCGGTAGTAGTCACCCTGGTGGGGCTGTTTATCCTTTCCATGCTGCTTTCCAACGTTATCAATAATGCCGCTGCGGCGCTCCTGATGGCGCCGATTGCAGTGAGCTTGGCGGACGGCTTTGACGTGTCGCTCGATCCTTTTCTGATGGTCGTCGCGGTAAGCGCCTCGTGTGCATTTTTAACGCCGATCGGCCATCAGTCCAACACCCTGGTGCTGGGGCCGGGGGGCTACCGGTTTGGCGACTATTGGAAACTGGGCCTGCCGTTGTCGATTGTGGTGCTGTTGGTGGCCATGCCGATGATTCTGTGGGTCTGGCCGCTGGCGGGGTAACGTTCGTCGGTGATCATCCATAAGCGTTATTTGATTAAAATTTTGCTACGCTACTATGTTTTAAAGTAAATAGTTTTAAAGTAAATACGTTCTAAAACGAAAAAATAACGTAACGGGCTGGCTTATGAATCAACAGTTTCGTCAAGACGCGATCATCGAGCTGGTCCGCCAGCATGGCTACATGAGCATTGAGCAGCTCACCGACCATTTTGCCGTGACGCCCCAAACCATCCGCCGCGATCTCAATACCCTGGCCAACGATGGCCGCGTGAGACGCGTGCATGGCGGGGTAGGCATCGAATCGAGCACGGTGAACACCGCCTACAGCACGCGCAAGACCCTGCATCTGGAAGAGAAGGAGCGCATTGCCCGTTGCCTCGCCGAGCAGATACCCAATGACGCCTCGCTGTTCATTAATATCGGTACCAGCAATGAGGTGATCGCCCAGGCGCTGCTCGATCACCAGGGGCTGGAGATCATTACCAACAACCTTAACGTGGCGGCGATTCTGCAGCACAAGGAAGACTTCACCGTGATTATTGCCGGTGGCCAGGTTCGCTCCCGGGACGGCGGTATTATTGGCGAGGCCACTATCGACTTTATCAATCAGTTCAAGGTCGATTACGGCATTATCGGCATCAGCGGCATCGACGAAGACGGTTCACTGCTCGAGTTCGACTACCAGGAAGTGCGCGTCGCTCAGGCGATCATCGCCAATTCCCGGCGCGTCTATCTGGCCGCCGATTATTCCAAGTTTCACCGTAACCCGGTGGTCCGCCAGGGGAATATCGCGCAGTTGGATGCGTTGTTTACTGACCGCAAACCGCCGGAGGCCATTCAACGCCTGCTGACCCAGCACGATGTCGCGCTACACCTCGCCTGAGCAGTTAAAACGATAAGTTTTCATACTTGAGCATTATCGGCGGCTGGCGTAGCCTTGGAGCATAAGAAAGCGAAAGCAATCACGCAAAATCGAAAATACCCAACAACAAAGCGAACGTGTTATGACCTCCTTTATACTTGCCATCGATCAAGGCACGACCAGTTCCCGCGCCATTCTGTTTGACCGTGAAGGCCATGTCAGCGCCGTTGCGCAACAGGAATTCACCCAGCACTATCCTCATGATGGCTGGATCGAGCACGACCCAGAAGACATCTGGGACACGGTAGTCGCCACCTGTCGTGACGTGGTCAAGAAGGCGGCGATCGACGTCGACCAGATTGCCGGCGTAGGGATCACCAATCAGCGCGAAACCACCATCGTGTGGGACAAAACAAGCGGCAAACCGGTGTACAACGCGATTGTCTGGCAGGACCGACGTACTTCGGCGCTGTGCCAACGGTTACGCGATGATGGCCATACCGAGCGGGTTCAGGCCAAGACTGGCCTGCTTATCGACCCCTATTTTTCCGCCACCAAGCTTGCCTGGGTGTTGGATAACGTCGAGGGCGTCCGCGCACGGGCGGAAAAAGACGAGCTGCTGTTCGGTACGGTCGACAGCTTCCTGATCTGGCGACTGACCGGCGGCCGACATCACGTGACGGATGCCACCAATGCCTCGCGCACGGCGCTGTTCAACATCCACACCCAGTGCTGGGATGACGAACTGCTGGATCTGTTCGATATTCCGGCTTCGCTGCTGCCTGAGGTGAAAGACTCGAGCGACGACTTCGGCTCCATGGACGCCCGCTGGCTGGGTGCCGAGCTGCCCATTGCCGGCGTCGCCGGCGACCAGCAGGCTGCGCTGGTCGGTCAGGCGTGTTTTCAGCCTGGCATGGGCAAGAGCACCTACGGCACCGGCTGCTTCATGATCGTCAATACCGGCGAAACGCCGTCGCTGTCGCGCAACCGACTGTTGACCACCATCGGTTATCGCCTGAATGGCAAGCCCACCTACGCCATGGAGGGCAGTATTTTCGTTGCCGGTGCCACCGTACAGTGGCTGCGCGACGGCCTGAACCTGTTCGCCGATGCGGCGGAAACCGAAGCGCTTGCCCGCAAAACCCGCAGCGGGCACAGCGTTTATCTGGTGCCGGCGTTTACCGGCTTGGGCGCGCCGCATTGGGACCCCAAGGCCCGCGGGGCGATTTTTGGGCTGACTCGCGACACCGGGATCGCAGAAATTGTCGCTGCCGGCCTGCAGGCGGTCTGCTATCAGACGCGTGATCTCCAGCACTGCATGAATGACGACATGGAAGCCCCACCCAGCAATCTGCGTGTCGATGGCGGCATGGTCAAGAACAACTGGGTCATGCAGTTTCTGGCCGACATGCTCAACGTGCAGGTGGATCGTCCTACCATTCTGGAAACCACTGCGTTGGGTGCTGCCTACCTGGCAGGACTGCGACTGGGCTGGTACAAGACGCTTGACGAGATCGAGGAGCTCTGGCGCTGCGAGCGCAGCTTTACGCCCAGCATGGAAGAAGCCACGCGTGAATCGCTTTACCAGGGTTGGCTGGATGCGGTTTCCCGCGTTCGCACCGTGGATTGACCCCCTTCATGCACGCCGCTATGGTCTTTGGCCGTAGCGGCGCCGTTTGTCATCCCCAGGCCTATTAGCCCTTCGTCGACTGGCGTCCTCGTCAGCATCACGTATACTGCTTCGCGCTTGCCCAGATTGCCTGGGTTTGCTTCCTGCCTTATCGGCGCGTCATGCGCCCATGTTTATCCGCTGTGAAATTCTATAACACCCTTTACGCCTGATCGTCGTGTATGTAGTCAAGCTACAACGCCGCCTGCGGCCAATGATGCATTGTGGCTTTTACGGCAGTGCACCATAGTGAAGTCATGGATCAGGGCGGTGTTTCGTTATCCCGGCATGCCGACTTGATCCCTGCTACAACCGAGGCGCTTCTGCATTACCCAGGCGCTTCACGCGAAGGTCTTGTAACGCTTGTGACCCAATCGCAGTCACCGAACTGGACACTTATCCGGTCCAGCATGAGTAGCAACGTCACCATTCGTCACTAACAAGATGGCTGCTTAACGATTAACGACAATAGTAAGCAGCGGATGACCATACCATGAGGGTTTAACCATGAACTGCACAGAACTAAGCCAACAAGCCGACCGTATCGCGAATACTTTCAGTAAACTGGACCTAGCCAAGCTGGTGCTGGCGCTAAAGGGTCAGCGCGAGTCTCTACAGCACGCGGTCGAAGTGATTGACACCATCGATAATCGCATGGGTTACACCCTTGAAGAAGCCTGGGACGAGGTGCTGGCAGGCGATTCCCAACTGCTGGTTGAGAATGAAGAATAGCGTCTAGACAAGGTAGTTATGAAAGCCCCCTGACGGTCTCCGTCAGGGGGCTTTCATCATTGGGCGGTAGGATGGCAGACGCGCATTTACCAAATAGCGCGTAAAGCATCGCCCAATCGGGCGGTGATATAAGCGCGCACCGCGTAGCGGTGCCTGGGTTGATGTTGGTGGTGACTCCTGATATTTTTCCAGTATGACAAAGCGTGCCTACAAAGAGCGGTTTTACCCGACACCTGAACAAACGGTGCTGCTAGTGCAGTCATTCGGCTGTGCTCGTTTTGTCTGGAATAATACACTGGCGTTTCGCACTGAGGCATATCAGCAGCATGGTGTAAGTGTTTCGCACTCCGTAGCGGAAAAGCGCCTGGTGGACTTGAAGGCCGAGTTTCCATGGTTAAAAGAGGTATCGAGCGTCATCCTGCAACAAACTCTGCGCGACCAAAAATCGGCCTTCGATAACTTTTTCAATCCCAGGCTAAAAGCACGCTACCCGCGTTTTAAGCGTAAAGAGGGTCGACAATCGATCCGGTTAACCAAAGCCGCGTTTCGGTATCGCGATGGCGAGATCACCATCGCCAAGTCAACGGTGGCGTTGCCGATCCGCTGGAGCCGCCCACTGCCGAGCGCGCCATCGAGCATCACGATTTCCCGCGATCGTGCGGGACGCTATTTCATTAGTTGCTTGTGTGAGTTCGCGCCAGAGGCATTGTCAATCACGCCCAAAATGGTAGGTCTTGATCTTGGGCTGACCGATCTCTTTATCACCAGTGACGGCGCGAAATCCGGCAATCCGGGCCACCTGAAACGCTATGAGGCTAAGCTGGCCTACCTACAGCGCCGCCTGGCGAAGAAGCAGAAAGGCTCGGCCAATCGCAACAAGCTACGCCAAAAGGCGGCGCGGCTGCATGCCAAGATCGCGGACTGCCGCCGCGATGCCCTCCATAAAGCGCCCCGAACACTGATTAACGAAAACCAAGTGCTGTGTATCGAGTCGTTGAACATCACCGGCATGGTCAAAAACCGTCATCTAGCCAAAGCCATCAGTGATGCAGGCTGGGGAGAGTTTGTCCGTCAGCTTGAGTACAAGGCCGAATGGGCGGGCCGCCAGGTGGTGAAAGTCAGCCAGTGGTTCCCCAGCAGTAAGCTGTGTCATGGCTGCGGCCACAAGGTTGAGAAACTGCCGCTATCGCAGCGTCATTGGCACTGTAAAGGCTGTGGCGAACCCATCGACCGCGACATCAATGCGGCAAACAATATCCGAACCGCCGGGCTGGCGGGGTTAGCCTGTGGAGCGACTGGAGCGGGGGCAGCGGCCTAGCCGCTGTCTAGTGAAGGCGTGCTGAAACAGGAAGGTTCTGGGGCGACCCAAGAACCCTCGCCCAAAGCGCGAAGCGCGGCGGGCGAGGAGTGTCAGGAAGTGACTTTCTGCTTGGGCACATAGGGTTGGGCGGTATCGCGATGTTCGGCGAAATAGGCCTCAAAACGCTGATCTGCTTGTTCGCCAAACAGCACGCAGCAGGCTTCTCTCAAGCCTTTGGAGTGGCGAAGCTGCTCGTGATGGACCACCAACGAGACTTTTGCCCGGCGGCGCAGGAAATCCTCGAGCTGCGTGATCATTTCGTGGTCGCGGGCATGCTCAAGTTCGCAGCGGATATACTCGGTGCCTTCGATGAGAATGTCGGCCTCGGCCGGATCCTGGCGAATCTTTTCCAGCATGGGCATCGCCTGCTCGGCGTAACGCCGCCATAGACGCGATGAGAGGGGTTCTGACGACGTTTCCGCTGTCATGGCGTCCAGATCCATGCGTTTTGCGTGATCCATGAACTGCTGCTTGACGGCGTTCGGTGGTTCGCCATACCAGCGGAAGCCCTGATCGGGTAACGCGACGCCCAGTTCCGCCACCGCCTCGGCGATTTCATCCCCCACGTTGAGACAGTCGGTCAACTTGCCGCCGAAGATGCTGATGTGCGCGCTATCCCCGTTGGTATCAATGACATGCTTGCGCGACAGCTGCAAAAAGTCGCGATCACTTCCCTGGTCGGATTTGATCGCCAGCGGACGCACGCCGCAGCGGGTCGAGATGATATCCGCCTGGCCAAGGGGCTTGTCGAGGGTCAGACGTTTATTGATGTTTTCCAATACGAAATCGATGTCCTCGGCGGTGACTTCTACCTCAGGGTGCTCCATGTGCGTGTCGGTGGTACCGATGCAAGTGCGGTTTCCCATGGGGATCACGAAGAACAGTCGGCCATCGTCGGCAAAAAACGCCAGCACGCGTTTTGTTTCCGTCAGTTGCGGCACAATCAGGTGAATACCCTTGGAATACAGGTGCTGGTGGCTGGTCTTCTGCCCGGTCAGCGCGTTGTGCTGATCCACCCAGGGGCCCGCTGCATTGATCAGCACCTTGGCGCGAATATCAAACGTTTCCCCATCCATCACGTTGCGGGCCCTGGTTACCCAAAGATCGCCTTCACGCTCAGCGCCCAGTGACTCGACATAGTTTGCTGCGATGGCGCCATAGTTAAGGGCGTGACGGACGAAATTGAAGACGAAGCGTGCGTCGTTGTCGTGCAGATAGGCATCGGAATATTCAAAGCCCCCGACGGAGTCTTCGATGCCGATAATCGGCTCTTCCTGCTTGATATCCTTGGGGGAAAGCAAGCGAGGGCGCTTTGTGAAACCGTTGCCCATCAGCCAGTAAAGCCAGGTGCCAATCCATAAATAACGCGGCGAGTGACGAAATCCGCGGGTGATATTAGTGAGAAAGCGGATTTCCTGGACGGTAGAAGGGTAACTTTCAATTAAATGGTTACGGCTTTTACAAAGCTTTCTTACCAGGGCAAAGTCTTTGCTTTCCATATATTTTATGCCTCCCCAAACAAGATTGGAGGAGTGCATGCTGGTGCTGCCGGCAAAGTCGCCGCGATCGATCAGTGCGACCTTGGCGCCTTTGCCCGACAGCGCAGCGGCGGTAGCGGCACCGTTGATGCCACCACCAATAATCAGTACGTCGAAGTTTTCGCTGTGCAGTTTCTCTATATTTCGGTTACGCAGTTTCATAGCGGATCCAAATTAGCAAAGTAAAAGCCCCGTTCACGGTCTCCGGATGGCCGTTCATCCGCTCAGGTAGCCAAATGGCGGTGTTACAGCGTGAACCGGATGCTTGCTGCGCAAGGGCTACCGCGGTGTCGATAGAGGGTGCCGCCGATGAAGCCGGAAAGGGCGGGCCCTAAGGCCCGCCCAACCGGTATTAACGCGTACCGGCTGACATCCATTCCTCCATCATTTCGTCGTAAGGCATAGTGGTACCTTGCGGCATTTCATCATCCAGTTTGGCTTTGGGTGAGCCCTCCTGGTCCAGCCAGTACTGCGGGTCGCGTTCTTCATTAAGCACTGGGGCGTAGCTGTCGAAAACGTTGGCACGGGCCAGGCGGTTCATGGTGCTATCCAGGTCGGCAGCCAGTGAATCAAGACCTTCCTGAGGGGAGACTTCCCCGCTCATGACCGGCGCAAGGTTTTGCCACCACAGTGGTGCCATGCGCGGGTAGTCAGGCACGTTGGTACCCGTCGGCGTCCAGTTGGACTCGTTGGGGCTGCGGTAGAACTCGACCAGGCCGCCCAGCTTGGGTGCCATTTCCGTCATCTGGTCAGAGAAGATGTCTGATTCGCGGATCGGCGTCAGACCGTGCATCAGCTTTTCAAGCGAAGCGGTCTTGGAGACAGTGAACTGGGCGAACAGCCAGGCGGCGGTGCGGCGGTCTTCAGGTGTGGAATCGAAGAACGTCCAGGCGCCCACGTCCTGGTAGCCAACTTTCATACCTTCTTCCCAGTACGGGCCGGTGGGGGAAGGCGCCATCCGCCATTTGGGGTTGCCTTCGTCATCGGTCACGGCAACATCCGGATCGGTCATGTCGGCAGTGAACGCGGTGTACCAGAAAATCTGCTGGGCAATCTTGCCTTGGGCGGGTACCGGGCCGGCTTCGCCGAAGGTCATGCCCTGAGCTTCTTCGGGGGCGTAGTTGGCAAGCCAGTCCACCGCTTTTTGCATGGCAAAGACAGAGGCGGGTGAGTTGGTGGCGCCACCGCGGCTGACGCTTGCGCCTACCGGCTGGCTGTCTTCATTGACGCGAATACCCCAGTCATCCACCGGGTTGCCGGAAGGCACACCGGGGCTACCCATGCCGGCCATGGAGAGCCAGGAGTCGTGGAAACGCCAGCCCAGAGATGGGTCACGACGGCCGTAGTCCATGTGGCCATAAATTTCTTCGCCGTCGATCTCGCCGACATGCTCGGAGAAGAACTCGGCGATGTCTTCGTAGGCGGTCCAGTTAGTAGGCACGCCCAGGTCATAGCCGTAAATCTCACGGAACTGTTCCTGCAGGTCTTCGCGCTGGAACCAGTCATAGCGGAACCAGTAGAGGTTGGCGAACTGCTGGGTAGGCAGCTGATAGAGGCTGCCATCCGGCCCGGTGCCGTACTGCAGGCCGATGAAATCGTCCAGGTCGAGCGTTGGTAAGGTGTAGTCGGCCCATTCGTTTTCCATCGCCTCGGAGAGGTTGATGGTGGTGCCGTAGCGGATGTGCGTGCCGATGGCGTCGGTATCGTTGACGAAGCCGTCGTAGATACTGTTACCCGACTGCATCTGGTTCTGCATGGTGTCGACGACATCGCCTTCACCGATGATGTTGTGGGTGACGTTGATGCCGGTCAGCTCTTCGAAGACTTCGGCAAGGACTTCGCTTTCGTAGACGTGGGTCGTCAGACCCTCGGCGACGGTTTCAATATCCATGTCGCGAAACGGCTCGGCCGCTTTGGCAAACCACATCAGCTCTTCGATCTGTTCCTCACGGCTCAGCGTCGAATTCTGAAAATGTTCGTCGACCAGGCGCTCGGCAACGGCGCGTGCATCATGGTCGTCCGCCACTAGCGTGCCGGAGGCCAGCAATAAACTGGCGGCGAGGGTAGTGAGTTTGAACTTGTTATGTCGCATATTAACCTCGTTGTGTTGTGATCTTCCCTAATGGCGAATCCGTCCTTGAGACCGCTTTTGGTTACTGCGCCGGGCTACCCCCAGCGCATCAGCACCAACAGCCATACCAGCGAGGCGGCCAGTGCTAACCAAATTGATAATGAGGTGTAGCCAATCACGCCGAGATGAATAAACGCAGCGGACAGCAGGCCAACAAACAGCCGGTCGCCGCGGGTCGTCGAGATTGGCAGAAAGCCCTTGCGTTCGATTGTGGGCGAGACAATTTCCCATACCGTCATCCCGGCCAGCATGGCCGCGATGGCGGAAAAGAAAATAGCGGTGGGCACCGTCCATACCATCCAAGACATACATCACCTCCTTAGGTACGACCCAGGGCAAAGCCCTTGGCGATATGGTTGCGAACGAAGTAGACCACCAGAATACCGGGCAAAATGGTCAGCACACCGGCGGCGGCAAGCGTGCCCCAGTCGATCCCTGACGCGGTGGACGTGCGTGTCATGATCATGCCGATGGGCTGTGCATCGGTTGACGTCAGCGTACGTGCCAGGAGCAGTTCGACCCACGAGAACATGAACAGGAAGAACAGCGTCACGCCAATGCCCGAGCGAATCATCGGAATGAAAATCTTGACGAAAAAGCGCGGGAAGCTGTAGCCGTCGATGTAAGCCGTTTCGTCGATTTCCTTGGGCACGCTGCTCATGAAACCTTCCAGAATCCAGATGGCCAGTGGAATGTTGAACAGACAGTGCGCCAGTGCCACTGCGATGTGCGTATCAAAGAGCCCCACCGAGTAGTAAAGCTGGAAGTAGGGCAGCAGGAACACGGCTGGTGGCGCCATCAGGTTGGTCAGCAGCCAGAAGAACAGGTGCTTGTCGCCAATGAAGCTGTAGCGACTGAAGGCATAGGCGGCGGGAAGCGCCACGCAAATAGTGATCAGCATGTTCATCAGTACATAGGCGATCGAGTTGACATAACCCATGTACCAGCTTGAGTTGGTAAAGATGCCGATATAGTTATCAAAGGTGAGGTTTTCCGGCCACATCGTCATGGAACCCAATATTTCGCTGTTGGTTTGCAGCGACATATTCAGCAGCCAGTAGATTGGCAGAATCATCAGGACCAGGTAGAACCCCAGCAGCAGTCGCGAACGAAGCCTGCTTCGCGCGTTGCGCTTGCGCCGCTGTGCCGGGGTGACGCGGCTGAAGATGGTGTTGTACTTTTCGCCCTGTTGGGTGTTGTCGAGTTGGTAACTCATGTCACGCGCCCCCCTGGGAATTCTTGTCTTTCTGCATGTTCATGATGGTGGTGTAGAACACCCAACTCACCAGCAGGATGACCAGGAAGTAGATAATCGAGAAGGCCGCCGATGGGCCCAAATCCTGCTGGCCGACCGCCATGGTGGTCAGCGACTGGCTTAAAAACGTGGTGGAGCTGCCAGGACCGCCGCCGGTCAGTACGAACGGCTCGGCATAGATCATGAACGAGTGCATGAAACGCAGCAGCACCGCAATGACCAGCACATTGGTCAGTTTGGGCAGCTGGATGTAGCGGAAGACCGCCCATTTGGAGGCTCGGTCGATGCGCGCAGCCTGATAATAGGCATCGGGAATGGAGCGCAGGCCGCTGTAGCAGAGCATGGCGACGAGTGGTGTCCAGTGCCAAACATCCATCAGGATGATGGTAAGCCAGGCGTCCGTACCATCGCGGGTAATGTTGTAGTCAACGCCCAGCTGACGCAGCCCCCAGCCCATCAAGCCGATATCACCCCGGGTGAAGATCTGCCAGATGCTGCCGACCACGTTCCAGGGAATCAGCAAGGGCAGGGTGATCAGGATGAGCACGGCCGACGCCTGCCAGCCGCGCTTGGGCATGATCAGCGCAATGCCGATGCCCAGCGGCACCTGAATGGCCAGGATGGTCAGCGAGAAAACGATCTGGCGCAGAAAAGCCGCTTGCAGCTCAGGGTCGTTTAGCATGGTCTTGAACCATTCGGTGCCGGTGAAGAAGCGGGCGTTCGCCCCCAGAACGTCCTGAACCGAATAGTTGACGACGGTCATCAGCGGCACGATCGCGGAGAACGCGACCAGGATCAGCATGGGTAGTACCAGCAGCCATGCGCGGTTGTTATAGACTTTATTCATGATCTACCTCGACTCGGTACTCATCGACGTAAAGACTCAGTTTGTCGTCGGGAAAACGGATGTATACGGTCTCACCCAGAGGTGGGTGGTCCTCGGGAAGTCTGGCTTTGAACGTTTGCTGGTTGAGCGAGAAGGTGAGAATCGCGTAGGTACCCAGGTCCTGCAGGTGTTCCTTCTTCACTGCCACCGTGTCGGACTCGGCGCTCGGGCAGACCTCGATGAACTCCGGGCGAATGCCGAGCTTGACGTTGCTGCTTTCAACCTGGCCGAGTGTACGTAGATAGTGATCGCTCAGCGGCAGCGGTTGCTCGCCGAAATAGGCGGTACCCTGGGCGTAGTCGAGCGCGAAGAAATTCATCCCGGGGCTGCCGATGAAATAGCCGACAAAGGTATGGGCAGGAGTTTCAAACAGTTCGCGCGGCGTGCCGAATTGCACCACCTGGCCTTCGTACATTACGGCGATCTTGTCGGCGAAGGTCGAGGCCTCAAGCTGATCGTGGGTCACGTAGATCATGGTGATGTTGAAGCGCTCGTGAATTTCCTTGAGCTTGCGGCGCAGTTTCCACTTCAGTTGGGGGTCGATGACCGTGAGCGGCTCGTCGAACAGGATCGCGGTGACGTCATCGCGGACCAGTCCCCGGCCCATGGAGACCTTCTGCTTTTCATCGGCGGTCAGGTTCTTGGCCTTGCGCGACAGTAACGGAGTCAGGTCGAGGATGTCGGCGACTTCCAGGACCTTGGGTTTGACCCGGTATTCGGGGGTGTTCATGTTGCGCAATGGGAAGGCGAGGTTGTCGAACACCGTCATGGTGTCGTAGATCACCGGAAACTGGAAAACCTGCGCAATATTGCGCTCCTCTGGCGGCAGTTCGTTGACCCGGTGGCCATCGAACAGCACGTCACCTTCGGTGGGCGCCAACAGCCCGGAGATGATATTCAGAAGCGTCGACTTGCCGCATCCCGATGGCCCCAATAGGGCATAGGCACCGCCCTGATGCCACACATGTTCCATGTGACGGATGGCGTAATCCTCGGCGGATTCCGGGTTGGCGCTGTAGGTGTGCGCGAGTGATTTAAGCACGATCTCAGCCATGCGCGACGCCCTCCGTTTGAAGCACCGGAGTATGTACGGTGCTGCCCTGTTGATCGAACACGAACAGTTTGTGGGTGGGGAAATAGATATTGATGGGCTGGTCCACCTTCAATTCATGAATGCCCGAGAGGTGCAGCACGAGCGGAAAGTGCGGGTGCTGAACGTGCAGAAAGGTTTCCGAGCCGCTGATCTCGGCAACATCCACGGTGACAGACAACTCGAGGTCATCGGGCGCCTGGGGAGTCAGGCTCAAATGCGAGGCGCGGACCCCGAAGCGGTAGTCGCCCGGCGGCAGTCGGCGCAGGGCGTCGTCGCAGGCAAAGTGGGTATCGTTATCGAAGGTGATGTCATTCTCGGTAAGCCGTCCCGGTATGATATTGATCGGCGGTTCCGAAAACATTTCGGCGCTCAGGATACCGTTGGGCTCGCGATAGATTTGATCGGTGGGCCCGTACTGCAGCAGCTTGCCCTCGTGAAGAATGGCTGTGTTACCGCCGAGGGCAAGGGCCTCGTTGGGCTCGGTGGTGGCATACACCGCAATGCAGTTGCGTACCTTGAACAAATCGCGCAGTTCGTCGCGCAGCTCTTCGCGAAGCTTGTAGTCCAGATTGACCAGCGGCTCGTCGAAGAGAATTACATCGGCGTCCTTGACCAGCGCGCGGCCCATGGCGGTCCGCTGCTGCTGCCCCCCTGAAAGCTCTTCAGGATAGCGGTTAAGCAGGTGTTCGATGTGCAGCATTTCGGCGATTTCGCCGACGCGCTTGTCGATCTCGCGCGGCGCATGTTTTGCGAGCTTGAGGGGAGAGGCGATGTTGTCGTAGACCGTTAGGCTTGGGTAATTAATGAACTGCTGGTACACCATTGAGACGTTGCGGTGACGCACCGAAACCCCGGTAACGTCTTTGCCATCCATCAAGATGCGTCCTTTGGTGGGCGGTTCGAGCCCGGCCATAAGGCGCATCAAGGTGGTTTTGCCCGCAAGCGTTCTGCCCAGTAGCACGTTAAAAGAGCCAGGCTCCAGTGCTAGGTCAACGTCGCTAATATAGGGAATACCGCCCACGGTGTGTGCGATATTTTGCAAATGTAGGGACATGCGAATCTCGCTAGCGTCGTTGTTATTGGGAAGTATCTAGCTTTCGTTTACGAAATCCTAGTTGATCGTTTTCGAACCTGCAATGCCTTTTATCGCTTTCGTTTGCTGAGAAGGCATGAAAATTCGAAAATTAAACGAAAGTATAGGGTCAAAAAAACCGGCCACAATGGGCCGGTTTTAGGTAAGTGCCAGGATAACGCTATTTCACACTGGCGGATGCCTCGCTTGAAGGGGCATTTGACGTGGCCGTGGATTGATCAACGTCTTTGGCGTTGTGGTCAATCAGCGTCGACTTGTCGGTGGCAAAGGTTTCGTAGGGGAAGTCATCCACGGTGAGCATTTCAAGCACTTCCGCCTCGAACTCACGCATGAACTGGGCGTCATCTTCGCTAATCAGCTCAATGGCCAGCGCGGCTTCTACCCGGGCTTCAGGGTGCAGTGCCGTCTGCGGCAGCTCGCCTTTGGCGTAGGCCTTGTTGACCGTGCGATAGATCGCTTCAGCGCGGTCGTAATCGACCAACAGCGCGTTATAGCGCGCGAGCGGGTTGCGCTGCTCGCCGTCGTCGGCGTCCCAGGTGTTCTGCAGCAATTTGCTGCGTAATGCGCTGTGGGTAGATACCCGCGTGGCGATATCCCGCGCATAGTCATCGTGGGGCTTGTCCCAGCGGCGACCGGTCGGCATCACGATTACTTTCAGCGTTTTGCCTAGCGCCCGGTTGGGCAGGTTATCGAAAATTTCAACGAACGCCTGTTCGGCACGCTGGAGCAGGAAGCGGCAGCTGTAATGCAGCATGGCTTCTTCACCTTCCACCTTGTCACCCGCTTGCCACTGCTTGAGCACCATGGAGGCGAGGTAGAGGTTGGAGAGCACATCGCCGAGGCGCGCGGAGAGCATCTCGCGCTTTTTCAGTGCCGAGCCAAGGCTTGCCATGGCGGCGTCGGCACACAGCCCAAAGCCTGCCGAGAGACGCGCGATATCCTGGGCGTAAGCGGTCGCCGGGCCATCGAAAGGCACATTGGGTTTGCCGATGCCGAAGCCCAGCGTAAAGGCGCGCGCCGCGTTACCAAAGATCAGGCCGGCGTGGCTGAAGAACGCCTTGTCGAACGCCTTGATATCGTTAGCGTCTTTAGCGGCCAGCTCTTCGAGCACGTAGGGATGGCAGCGAATCGCGCCCTGACCGAAGATCATCAGGTTGCGGGTCATGATGTTGGCGCCTTCCACGGTGATCGCCACCGGGTTGGCACTGTAGCCGATCCCCAGGTAGTTGCGCGGGCCGAGGGTGACCGCCTTGCCGCCGTGTACGTCCATGGCATCGGCCAGGATGTCACGCTGGAATTCGGTCAGCTGGCTTTTCAGAATCGCCGAGGGGACCGCAGGCTTCTCGCCGTGGTCGATCAGGTTGGCGGTTTGATAGACCGTGGCCTGGGCGATGTAGCCCAGCGATGCCATGCGCGCCAGAGGTTCCTGAACGCCTTCCATTTCCGCTACGGGCACGTTGAACTGACGACGTACGCGGGTGAAGCCACCGCTCCAGCCCAGTGCATAGCGCGCGGTACCTGTAGCGCCGGAGGGCAGGGTGATACAGCGGCCGATGGATAGACACTCGACCAGCATGCGCCACCCCTGACCGATCATGTCGGGGCCGCCGATGATCGTATCCAGCGGCACAAAGACATCCTTGCCCTTGATCGGGCCGTTCATGAACGGGCTGCCGATCGGGTGGTGACGGCGGCCAATTTCCATGCCGTCGGTATCGCGGGGGACCAGCGCCAGGGTAATGCCGCGGTCTTCTTCCTCGCCGAGCAGGTGGTCGGGATCGAACAGGCGAAACGCCAGACCGACCACGGTGGCGATGGGCGCCAGGGTGATCCAGCGCTTTTCAAAGTTGAGGCGCAGGCCGACGACTTCTTTACCGTCAATCATTTGCTTGCACACGACGCCGGTATCCGGCAGCGAGGTGGCATCCGAACCGGCACGCGGGCCCGTGAGGCCAAAGCAGGGAATTTCACGGCCGTCGGACAAACGCGGCAGGTAGTGGTCTTTCTGTTCCTGGGTGCCGTACTTGAGCAGCAGCTCACCTGGACCCAGCGAGTTGGGAACGCCAACGGTGACCATCAGGGTTTCGTTGGCCGAGAGCTTTTGCAGCACCATGGACTGCGCTTTGGCAGAGAAGCCAAGACCGCCGTACTCCTTCGGAATGATCATGCCGAAGAAGCCTTCTTTTTTCAGATAATCCCACAGCTGCTGGGGCAGATCCGCGCGTTCAATGGCGATATCCCAGGCGTTACACATGCCGGCAGCCTTGGCGCACTGAACGTCAAGAAAGGCTTGCTCATCGTCCCGCAGGCCCTCGTCTTTGAAGTTGAGCAGCTTGTTCCACTGAGGCTTGCCGGAGAACAGTTCGCCGTCCCATGACACGGTGCCCGCTTCAAGCGCGGTACGCTCGGTATCGGAAACCTTGGGGGCGACCTTCTTGAACATGGCAAACACCCGGGGGGTGAGCCATTTAGTGCGCAGTGCAGGGAGGCCAGCCACGGCCACCGCGGCTGCACCGAGCAGTAGCAATACGCCGATAACGGTGGCGTCGACCAGCAGGCCTACCAGGCCTAACACGCCAAGCACTGCCAGGGCGGCTGTCGCGCCTGCTTCGCGGCGCATCACCGCAAGCAGGCCAACAACCGCCAGCACAATCAATAGTAGGGTGAGCATAGTGCCTCTCCATGTGTTGAGGATAGAGCCGCGTGGTTGATTCACGCATTTAAACAGATGTTTGAATATTGGCAGACCTGCGCTATCCAGTGCAAGCATTTCACTACGAATAGACGACATAAAAAAACGCCGCGGCGTTTGCCACAGCGTTTTAGAGTTTTGCTACCGAACCTTGGTTCAGTGTTGTCTTGCCGGAACCCCATCGGCGACGTAATAGTCGACGTCGGCGCGGGGCAGAGGCTCCCTGTCACGAATGCGATCGGCGATCTTTTCCGCCAGCATGATGGTCGGCGCGTTGAGATTGCCGGTGGGGATTACCGGGAAGAGCGAGGCGTCGACGACGCGCAGGCCTTCAACGCCGTGTACGCGGCCCTGGCCATCGGTTACCGCCTGGTCGTCGTTGCCCATGCGGCAACTTCCGCAAGGGTGATAGGCGGTTTCGGCGTGCTGTTTGACGAAGGCATCGAGCTCGGCATCTGACTGCACGTCTGGGCCCGGCGCAATTTCGCGGCCACGGTATGGCTCGAAAGCGGGCTGGGCGATGATCTCGCGGGTAAGGCGAATGGCGTCACGAAACTCTTCCCAGTCCTTGTCCTTGGCCATGTAGTTGAAGAGGATGCTTGGCGCGGCGTGGGGGTCTTTTGACGTCAGCCGGATACGTCCGCGGCTTTCGGAGCGCATCGAGCCAACGTGGGCCTGGAAGCCGTGGGCCTGCACCGCGCTCTTGCCGTTGTAGCTGATGGCAATGGGCAGGAAGTGGTATTGCAGGTTGGGCCACTCTTCCTCATCGCGGCTGCGGATAAAGCCACAGGATTCGAACTGGTTGCTGGCACCGATGCCGGTACCCTTGAAGAGCCATTCAGCGCCGATTTTCGGCTGGTTGTACCATTTCAGCGCCGGATAGAGCGAAATGGGTTCTTTGCACTCGTACTGAATGTACATCTCCAGGTGGTCCTGGAGGTTTTCGCCCACGCCGGGTAGCGCATGGACCGGCTCGATGTCGAGTGCCTTGAGCAGTTCGGGGTTGCCGATGCCCGAGCGCTGCAGAATCTGCGGCGAGGCAATGGCACCACCGCAAAGCAGCACTTCGCGACGCGCACGGGCCTGTTGCGGCTGGCCTTTACGCTCGTAGCGAACGCCCACGGCGCGCTTGCCGTCGAACTCGATCACATCGGTCACCGCGTGGGTTTCGATGGTCAGGTTATCGCGCTGCTTGGCCGTATCCAGATAGCCTCGTGCAGTAGACGCGCGGCGACCGTTGGGCGTCACGAAACGGTCCATGGGGCCGAAGCCTTCCTGCTGGTAGCCGTTGACGTCCTCGGTTTCCGGATAGCCTGCCTGCTTGCCGGCCTCGATAAAGGTGCGATACAGCGGGTTGTTGCCGGCTTTCGGCGTGGTCACGCTCACCGGGCCGTCACCGCCGTGGTAGTCGTTCGGGCCGATATCGCGGGTTTCGCTTTTCTTGAAATAGGGCAGACAGCTCAGGTAATCCCAGTCTTCAAGGCCAGGCTGTTTGGCCCAGTTGTCGTAATCCAGCGCGTTGCCGCGGATGTAGCACATGCCGTTGATCAGCGAGGAGCCGCCGAGACCTTTGCCGCGGCCACATTCCATGCGGCGACCGTCCATGTGCGGTTCCGGGTCGGTTTCAAACGCCCAGTTGTACCGCTTGCCTTGCAGCGGGTAAGCCAGGGCAGCGGGCATCTGGGTGCGGAAATCAAAGCGATAATCGGGACCGCCGGCTTCCAGCAGCAGGACGCTCACGTCGCTATCTTCGGTGAGGCGGGTGGCGAGTACGTTCCCCGCCGAGCCCGCACCGATAATGATGTAATCAAATTCGCGTGGTTGAGACATAGTGTATTACCAAAGCTGAAAGTGAGGCGGGGTTGCTGGTGGTAGCTTTCCGCGAGGGCGCTGTGAACCCCTCCCTGGGCGCTACTTTTCCCATCTGACCGCCACGGATGGTGGGAATGCCGAAACTGAAGGGATCAAGTTTCGGCTCTGGGAAAAGACCCTCGCTTCCAGCTACCCCCAGCGCCCCTTTACTAGTGAGCTCGTGTCATTGGAAAAGATTAAAACACTGACTCAAACGGCCCCATCTCGATCTGGACGGACTTGGTCTGGGTATAGTGATTCAGCGTCTCGATACCGTTCTCGCGGCCAATGCCCGACTCTTTGTAGCCGCCGACCGGCATCTCGGAGGGCGACTCGCCCCAGGTATTGACCCAGCAGATACCCGCTTCCAGCTGATGGATCACCCGGTGGGCGCGGTTCAGGCTTTCACTGAAGACACCGGCGGCCAGGCCGTAGGTAGTGTCATTGGCGCGGCGAATCACCTCTTCCTCGTCATCAAAGGCGAGTACCGACATCACCGGGCCAAAGATCTCTTCCTTGACGATGCGCATGTCATCGGTGCAGTCGGTGAAGACCGTGGGTGCCGCCCAGGCTCCGTTGGCCCAGCTGCCGCTGTTCCAGTCCTCGCCGCCCACCAGGACGCGCGCGCCTTCGGTTTTGCCGAGAGCAATGTAGGAAAGCACTTTCTCCTGGTGTTCGAAGCTAACCAGTGGGCCAAAGTTGACCGCTGGGTCCATCGGGTCGCCCGCCTTGATACGCTTGACGCGCTCGACCAGCTTGGCCTCAAAGGCGTCTTTGACGCTGCGTTCCACAAATACCCGGGTGCCGTTGGTGCAGATTTGGCCGGAGGAATAGAAGTTGGCCATCATGGCGGCATCGGCGGCACGATCCAGATCGGCATCGGCGAAGACCAGCAGCGGCGATTTGCCGCCCAGTTCCATGGTGACGTCTTTGAGCGTTGACTCGGCTGCTGCTGACATGACCTTTTTGCCGGTACCGGCTTCTCCGGTAAACGACACCTTGTCGATGCCTTTATGCCCGGTCAGCATGGCGCCCACGCGGCCGTCGCCCTGCACCACGTTGAACACGCCGTCGGGGAGACCTGCTTCGGTGAAAATCTCGGCAAGCTTGATGGTCGTGAGCGGCGTGACTTCGCTGGGCTTGAAGACAATCGCGTTACCCGCGGCCAGCGCCGGGGCGGCTTTCCAGCAGGCGATCTGAATCGGGTAGTTCCATGCGCCGATTGCGCCGATCACGCCCAGCGGCTCGCGGCGGGTGTATACGAACGAGCTATCGCGCAGGGGAATCTGGCTGCCCTCGATGGCCGGGGCGAGGCCCGCATAGTACTCCAGCGCATCGGCACCGGTGACGATATCGACGCTCGCGGTTTCGCTGATCGGCTTGCCGGTATTGCGGGTTTCCAGCTCGGCCAGTTCGTCGTTGCGCTCGCGCAGGATGGCTACGGCACGCAGCAAAATGCGCGCGCGTTCCATGCCGGTCATGGCGGCCCACTGGCGTTGGCCGTGGCGGGCGGCCTCGACCGCGCTGTCCACGTCGGCCTGGCTGGCTTGGCCGATGGTTGCCAGCAGGCTGCCATCGAACGGATTGGTGATGGTAAAGGTATTGCCTGAGGTGGCCTCTACCGGGCGACCATTAATGTAAAGGGGCTGTACGTCTTGAACGGCCATGGTGGTCTCCTTAATAAGATTCGGTGATAGATGCGGGGTGTTGGCACCCATGATGAGCAAGTAATTGGTCGAGATAATGGTGAGCCAGGTGGCGGGCTTCCGCCGCGTCCAGTCCTTCCGGCGCCAGTGCGCCACGAAGCCAGAGGCCGTCGATCATGGCCGCCAGGCCACGGGCGGCATTGCGCGCGTCAGTCCGAGGCATCACCCGGCGAAACTGATGACATAAATTGGCGTAAAGTCGACGATCGTTAACGTACTGCAAACGTAGCAGCATGGGTTTATGCATGCTGATGGCCCAGAAGGCGAGCCAGGTCTTTGCCGCCGGGCCGGTTACCTGGGTGCGGTCAAAGTTGCCTTCAATGATGGCGCCAATGTGGGCGCGCGGAGAGTCGTCTTCCAGGGCATGACGGCGGATCGACACGGCGTTGTTCAGATCGGTCAGAATCTGGCGCATGGTGGCTTCCAGCAAGCCATCCTTGCCACCGAAATAGTGGCTGATAATGCCTGCGGAAACCCCCGCATGGCGGGCGATTCGCATGACGGTAGCTTCCGCCAGACCGACTTCATCGATGGCCGCCATGGTGGCTTTGATCAACTGCTGGCGGCGTATTGGTTCCATTCCCACCTTAGGCACAGCTTTCTCCCCTCACGTTGAATGCCTGTTCTTCCCCTCAACTTGAAAAAGAGAGGTAGGCATGATTACCTAGATATAGTCGCATTTTTTTATTGAACGTTCAATCAATAAAAAGGTGCTGCAATTATCCGCCAAAACGCTAACGTCGAGCGGGTATTAGACAATTCGATGAAAAGGGGATTATGAATGAAAAAAACACGTTTAAGCATGATGGGGGCGATGGTTGTCACGGCAGGTCTTCCCACCCTGGCCATGGCGAATGAATGCACCACGGTGCGTTTTGCCGAAGTAGGCTGGACCGACATTACCGCAACCACAGCGCTTGCCAGCGAAGTGCTGGAAGGCATGGGCTATGACACGCGCGTGGATACCGTGTCTGTACCCATCGCCTATTCGGGCATGGAAAACGGCGATTTCGATGTGTTTCTGGGTAACTGGATGCCGTCAATGGCTTCCATCAGCGATCCGTACGTCGAGAAAGGCACCGTCGACCGGTTAACCGCCAACCTCGAAGGGGCCAAATACACCCTGGCCGTGCCGCAATACGTTTATGACGCGGGTATCACCTCGGTAGAAGACTTGGCCGAGCATGCTGATGAATTCGACCAGCAGTTACACGGCATTGAAGCGGGCAACGACGGCAACGAATTGATTCAGCAGATGATCGATGACGATGCCTTTGGCCTGGGCGACTGGCAATTGGTCGACTCCAGCGAAGCCGGCATGTTGGCTGAGCTGAGCGCGCGCGTACCCAACGAAGACTGGATGGTGTTCCTGGGCTGGGAGCCGCATCCCATGAACACGAACTTTGACATGGCCTATCTCGAAGGCGCAGGCGACTATTTTGGGCCTGACCTCGGTGGCGCCACGGTGTATACCAACACGCGCGGTGGCTACGCTGAAGAGTGCGCTAACGTAGGTGAATTGCTCAACAACATGACGTTCACGCTGGAGATGGAAAACCAGCTGATGGGCGAAATCATGGACGAGGGTGAAGACCCCCGTGATGCTGCCCGCGCTTACCTGCAGGAAAATGACGAACTGCTGGGTGAATGGTTGGCTGGCGTCGAGACTATCGACGGCGAGCCCGCTGAAGAAGCTGTGCGCAACGCACTGCAATAAGTCGTACTTTCGGTGAAGGGCAAGCCGATTCGCGGCTTGCCTTTTACCGTTAAGGTAGGCACAATATGTCCTCGCTGAAGTCGGAAAGGCTACGTAGCTCAGTTGGTTAGAGCACATCACTCATAATGATGGGGTCCCCTGTTCAAATCAGGGCGTAGCCACCACTCAGCGAAGGCAGGCTTAGCAATGAGTCAGCCGTTATGGTGGCCCCTTAGGTCCTCTCGCAACGCTAAACCGCAAACCCCGCCAGGCCCGGAAGGGAGCAACGGTAGTGGTGGCCGCGTGTGCCGGGATGTGGCTTTTGGGGCCGCCTCCATTTCTGGAAAGCAATTGTTAGAGCTTGGAAATTTCATCCTCTGCGTCTAAGTGTTACAGAGTGGTGGTATAAATGAGCTCATCACGCCCCTTCAATTCTCGCCATGGCATTAACTACTCGATCGGTAGTGGCTCCTTCTGATACTGATAGCCTAATCAGTTTGGTGCTCATACCCGGTTAATTCGCCATCGTCGTTAAGTCGACTCAATAGGCAGTCCCGCCATTTATTCAAGATCAGTCGACGATTTTCTATCTAGCGCATGGTGGAGTATTCATCACTTAGAACTGGTGAAACATGGCGCTGAACGCTTGCCTAATCCGGTCGCCTCAGTTTTGCCACTTCGGTTAAAACCGAGGTGGTAGGGCGTAAGGCCGACGGTGAGATTATTTGCGGATCGTGAGGCTTGAGAGCGGAAGAGGAGCGTTGTCCCCTGTGACCTTGATGGCGACTTGCTGGTCGTTACCCTGGATATTGAGATCGTAGCTGTTGTCGTTGCCAACGATAGTGAGGGAGGCGTCGTTCCGGTCGCCCATCTCGGTCAGGCGTGCTTGGTTGCGCGAGCCCGTCATCGAGATGGTGCCGCGATTGTCCGCGCCTTCTTGGGTCAGTTCCGCGGTGTTGTCGTTACCGTAAGCGAAAATCGCACCCACGTTTCTGCTACCACTTTGGCTGACACTAGCCGAGTTGTTGTCGCCATCCTGGACGATAGAGCCTTGGTTGGCGCTGCCGCTCTGGTCGAGGGTGGCGCTGTTGCCCACGCCACCCTGCAGAACCAGCGCCTGATGGTCGCTGCCCGCCTGATTGACCGTTGCCGAGTTGTTGCGCCCGGTTCCCGTGACAGTGTCGAGTAGGGTGAAGCTGGTGAGCTGGGCTTCGTCGATCGCGTCGGTCACTGCAATTTGGTCGGATACTATGCCGCCCTGGCTTATCACCGCGGCGTTGCTCGCGTTTGACTGACTGATGTCAGCCTGGGTCGCGGCGCCAGCTTGCTGGATCGCCGCTATATGACCCGTACCGATCTGCTCAATCTGGAGAGTATCAGCCTGTGATGGGGCGGTGGCGGAGAGGAGCAATGTCGCCGCCAGCCTTGGAATCATGTATCTGTACACATCAATCCCTCTCATTTAGTTGCTTTTTTATGATGCCGATACAGTTAGACGTCTAGCGCTTCCAAGGTTTTGGCATTGTTCTGAAGCCTAGACTGCTAAGTCGAATCAAGGGCGCGAAAACCGCGCCCTTGCCAGAGGTCTTAAGCTTACTGTCCGACCCAGGAGATGTTGCCGTTGCCCTGCTGATACACTTCTGCTGTGTTGAAGGAGCCTGTCTGAGCGAACTGAACGTCGTTGTCAGCACCCTGAACTTGAATTACGCCGACGTTGAAGTCCCCGTTCTGATGGGCAAGGGTGTCGTCCAGCGAGGCGAAGCTAGTGTCGTTGTCGAAGAAGTTTCCGCTATCGGTGTATCCATTGAAGTCGCTCTGCGATGCTGAGCCGGGGTCTGTGCTGAAGCCCCTGATCGTGTTACTGGTGCCTGTGACGCTCATCTGCATAGCGTTGTTGCTACCATCCTGACGCAGTCCGATGAAGTGGCCGTCGCCGTTAATAACGCCCGACTGAGCGGTTGCATTATCCGGCCCCTCGAGTCCGAACGACCCGAAGTTAGGAAGGGCAACCGTAGCCCCGCCGCCGCCCGCGTTGGTGGATCCTCCGACCTCTTGGCTGTCCGACGAGAAGTTGTTGTCACCCGTCTGCTCTACGAACAGTGTCGTATCCGTCAGGGCCGTGTTGAAGTTTCCGGTGAGTTCGTACTGGTTGACGTTCGCGTACCCGTTTGCAACGAGTCCGATGTCGTTGCGCAGCATCTGACCATCCTGGTCGTTGAAGCCGAACTGGGCGAGGTTTCGGTTGCCGGTGACCTTGACCAACACGTCGTTCCTGTTCGCTACGCCTGCGCTCGGCTTTGTCAGCGCGAAGCTGGCGGTGTTGTTGTCTCCGAACGCCTGGATGTAGCCCTCGTTATCATTGCCGCTGCTTTGAGAGCCGCCGCCGAAGTTGTTGTCCCCTACCTGTTCGATGAAGAGCGAGTTGCTATCGGCGCTTGCCGAACCGGCGGCCAGTCCGAGAACGAGCGCTGAAACGCTAAGTGTCATTTTACGCATTAGTTTTCCCCAGTTTTAATCATTGAGCCATGATTGAGTTACTGCCCTACATTCCCCGTTCCAGAACGCGCCGAAATGCATGCATGTTTTGGGGCGGGTCTATTGTGTTTATGGCGGAATGTTATTGTTGTCAATTTTTTGTTAACCATTGTTAGCTATTTAATGCTTGGTCGCACTGTGTTTTAGTTAATTTGCAAAATTCAGGACTGGTATTTGGCATATGCTTTATTAGGTAAAAATAAAAATACATTTTATGTGGCTCAATACTTCTAGAAATGGAGCTGATACTAGCTTTTCTTAGACATGCGCGAACTGAAGCACGATTTCTTTGGAGCGGTGCTTGATGTGGTGCAAATGACATATTATATTGCATAAAGTTACATTTAGTTACTTTTGGCCGTCGTTGTTCGATTTCCTTAAAAGGAGTCTGTGTGATGAAAGTTTTTCTTCCATTCTCGCTCTCGTGTCTCGTTTTTAGTGCGACGGTCACACAGGCGCAGGATTTAGTGCATCAGCCCATTAACCCTTCCTTCGGCGGCGATAGCTTCAACAGCGCGCATCTTTTAGGCCTCGCCGATATCCAGAACCAATACGACGGCGTCAACTTTCAGCCGGCCGACCCGATCGATGCTTTCGCTGCGTCGATAGAGCGCCGAATACTGGGTGAGGTGTCGCGCCAGATTTCAGACCGGATCTTCGGCGAGGAGGCGCAGGAATCAGGTGAATTTACGGTAGGGGATACAAAAATTGCGTTCGCGCGCGAGGGTGTCGATCAGATAGGAATCGTGCTCCTGGATATCGAGACCGGTGCCGAGACCGAGCTGCTCATTCCGGCGCCAGCATTCTAAAAATATCGTTCGTCGCGGTGCAGCGGAACGAACAAGGGAACATATACAAGATGAAAACTTGCTCGAACAAGAAGAAACTTTGTGCACTTCTCGCGTCGTTGGCATTGCTTTCGGGGTGTGCTACGCCGATTGGCAGCTCGCCAGCTGAGATGTTTTCTGGGCCGCCGGAGGTGAACTCAAGAACCCGCTCAGGTGACTTGCTCGCCAACTTGCCTCCACCGAAGGACAAGCTGGCCGTTGCCGTCTACGACTTCCCTGACCTCTCAGGTCAGCGGAAGCCAAAAGAGAACGTCGCCGAACTCTCGACCGCGGTCACGCAAGGGGGGAGTCAGATCCTGAACGATACCTTGCTTCGTGCCGGGGGAGGTAGCTGGTTCGACGTTGTTGAGCGCTCGGGACTGCAGAACATACTGCAGGAGCGGCAGATTATACGCCAGCAACGCGAGGCCTACATGGGCGCAGAAGCGCCGCCGCTGACGCCACTGATTTTTGCTGGAACCGTCTTGGAAGGTGGCATCGTTAGTTACGACACGAACATCACCACGGGCGGCTTTGGCGCTCGGCTGCTCGGAATCGGCGGGAACACCGAGTACCGCACCGATGTCGTCGAGGTGGTCCTCAGGCTCGTCAGTGTCCAGACAGGTAAGATCGTTCGCTCGGTCAACGCGCGAAAATCGATCCTGTCGGTTTTGCTCCAGGGCAGTGCCTTCAAGTACATCGCTGCCGATGAAATTTTGGAGGCAGAGGCGGGCGTAACGTCGAACGAGCCGACGAACATTGCTGTGCGCGAGGCAATCGAGGCAGCGGTCTATGCGTTAATCGTCGAAAGCACAATTGCTGGTGACTTTGCCTTCGCGAATCCGGACGAAGGCGAGCAGGTGATCGCGGCTTATCAAGCGAGGCGCGAAGCATCTGACTGAAGAGTTCGATTTGGTAACTAAACTGGGCTAGGGGTGGCAATCGAACCATCGAACCTTTCTGCCTAGTTCATCCCCGTATGAGGGCGTCCTGATGAACGCTGGCATACTAAGAGGGATTGTCGGCCGCCTGCTTGCTGGATTTGGGTAAACGCAAAGTAGATAGCAAGATGTTCAATAATTGTTAGTTTTGTAACGCTGCAATAACCAGTTTAGTAAGCAGTTTAATAAGCATGTTTAATCTTTTCGGCCTGATGGAAGAGAGGAGAAAGTGATGCACCAATGTTTTTCAGTGATTGAACACCTTCTTCTTGATATTGTTCGTCCAAGATTTTCCAATTAAGATACTAGGCGTACCCCCATTATTACTTTTTATCTAACGTTTTGCTTTATGCAATAGTCTCAGAGATAACATCATCAGCTCGATATAAAGACGACATTCAGCCCCGTTATTTTATTGTTTGGTTGTCTTTCAACTAGCCTCCTCGCACTACCTTCTCAGCTTTATCCCTCGCTCGTTACCCCTTGTTTGGCCTTTGCGCCTGACGATGAGCCGCGTGTGATTACCGGTGAGCGCCGCTCTGTCCACCACATCCAGACGATCGACACCAGCGTGATGCCGAAACACAGCATCCACACCGTGGTGGCAACCCCGGTGATATCCACCAGCGCACCAAACATGATGGGCAGGAAAAAACCGCCCAACCCACCGGCCAGCCCGACAATGCCGGAAACAAGCCCCAGGTTTTCGTGGTACTCGTTGGAGAGGTATTTGAATACCGATGCCTTGCCAATGCCCCAGGCGATACCCACCACAAACAGCGCCACGGTAAACAGCCATACCGGTATGCCGAAGCCAAACTCCACACGACCTGCGCCACCCGCCGCTTCAATGCTATAGCGTGTTTCCGGATAGGACATGATGAACAGGGCAATCAGGCTGGCCCAAAGGCATGTCCAGGTAACGTTATGGGCACCGAACCGGTCGGAAAGCCAGCCACCGAAGGCGCGAATGACCCCGGAAGGCAGCACGAAAATGGTGGCGATCACCGCCGCCAGCTGAATACCAAAGCCGTATTCGGACATGTAATAGCGGGTAAGCCAAAGCGACACGCCGACATAGCCACCAAATACGAGCGAATAGTACTGACAGTACTTCCACACTTTAGGATCGTTGAGGATTTTGACCTGCTCGCGTAGGGGAACTTTTCGACGGCTGCGGTGGGCCGGATTGGTGAAGGTGAAACACCAGAAGAGGATAGCGGTGACCAGCATGATCGCCGCGTAAATATTCGGCACCGCCTGCCAGCCGAGCATCACAATCACCGTCGGGGCGATAAACTTGGTCACGGCCGCCCCCGCGTTACCGGCACCAAAGATGCCCATGGCAAGCCCCTGACGGTCGCTTTCAAACCACTTGGCGGTATAGGTAATGCCCACTGAAAAGGCCCCGCCGGCAAGGCCGATAAATGCCCCTAGTGTAAGAAGTTGCCAATACTGGGTGGCGAATTGAACGAGCCATACGGCGGGTATAATCAGCAGCAGGATAATAAAAAACACCGGGCGGCCGCCGTATTGGTCGGTCATAGCGCCCAGGGGCAGGCGCGATATTGCGCCAGTCAGAATGGGGACGGCGGTCAGTATGCCGAACTGGGTGCCATTCAGGTTGAGTTCTTCTGCTATCGGCACGCCTATTTCGCCAAACATCGTCCACACCATGAAGCACATGGTGAAGGCAAAGGTGTTGGCGATCAGCACCGAGTTTTGTTGAAAACGTTGTGACGCCATGGTGACCTCTCTTAGCAGTGGGTGGCGTTAGTCGCTAGGCAGGCAGCGCTGTAGGTCTACGGGTTTTTGACGTAGGCGTTTTTGCGCAGATAAAACCACCAGTTAACGACCAGACAAATGGCGTAGAACACGGCAAAGCCATACATCGCCAGTTCCGGTGTGCCCGCTTTGATTTGATCGCCAATCACCCGCGGCGCTATAAACGCGCCGTAGGCGGCGATAGCCGAGGTCCAGCCGAGTACCGGCCCTTTTTGCTGGGCGTCGAAAATCACCCCGATGCTGCGAAAGGTCGAACCATTGCCGATACCACTGGCGGCGAAAAGCACAATAAATAGCAATAGGAATATCCAAAAGAACTGATTTGGATCGGTTGCGTTGTAGGCCAGCATCATCACATAGCCGCAGGCAACGGAAGCCACCACCATGATGGCCGAGATCACCTGGGTGACAATCGAACCGCCAACCTTGTCGGATATCCAGCCGCCCACCGGGCGAATCAGCGCCCCGACAAAGGCGCCCATCCATGACCAGGTCAACGCGCTCGGTGCATCGGGGTTGGTGACACGGGTCATGCTGCCGTCAGCGGCGACTTCCATCATGTTGCCGAAAATAATGTTGATCGAGAGTGGAAGCGCGGCCGAAAACCCGATAAAAGAGCCAAAGGTGAGGATGTAAAGCACCGTCATCGACCAGGTGTGCTTGTTGGAAAAAATACCGAACTGTTTTTTTATCGCCGGCTTGATATCCCCCGGCAGCAGCCTCAGCAGCGCCAGGGTCAGCACAATCGTCAGGGGCAGGGCAAACCACATATTGATATACCCGAGTGCCAGGACGCCCACGATGGATGTCAGTATGCCCACCGTGTATAACCCCAGAATCTTGGCGAATGCCTGCAGAGGGTTGCCCGGGTTGGGGGAGATGGGGCGAAGGTTGTTCATTCCAAACCAGCCGGCTATTGCCAGCGGTACAAGAAACAATAGCCATACAAAACCGGCGTTTTGAATCCAGGTATCGGTGCCTGCCTCAATGCGACCGATGAGCGTGCCACTCGCACTTTCCAGCGCCATGGGCTCGCCTGCCAGCGCGCCGAACAGGCCGACCGTCATGACCAGTGGCACGAGAATCTGCATGGTGGTCACGCCAAAGTTACCCAGTCCGGCATTCATGCCTAGCGCATAGCCTTGCTGCTGTTTGGGGAAGAAGTTGGAGATATTGCTCATCGAGCAGGCGAAATTCCCCCCGCCAATGCCGGAAAGCAGCGCAAGTACCTGAAACACCCAGAAAGGCGTTTGCGAATTCATCAGCGCAAAGCCGGTGCCGGCCGCCGGTATGATCAACAGCGCGGTGGTTAAAAAGATGGTATTACGCCCGCCGGCAATGCGGATCATGAACGATGCAGGGATGCGCAGCGTGGCCCCTGCCAACCCGGCGATGGCGGTGAGAGTGAAAAGCTGATCGTTCGAAAAAGGGAAGCCCAGATTTTGCATCTGGGTCGTGATCATCCCCCACATCATCCATACCGCAAAACCAAGCAGGAGGCTCGGAATGGAAATCCACAGGTTTCGGTTGGCGGTTCGCTTACCCTTTTGGTTCCAGAATTGCGGGTCCTCTACGTCCCAGTGTTCAATGTCGGCATTATGTTTGGCCATTCGCTACCCCCTTTGGACGCAAGTGCTGCAACGTGCAGTGCCTTGCAAGATACGCCTTGGCCTATTGGGGGAAAACGGGGGTAATAAGCGGTGATAGCGGCTGACTACCACCAAGGTGGTAGTCGTATTATTTGTTTAACCTATTGTTTTTGTTTGATTTAAAGCGTTTTTTCAAAGCAGATGAAGCACGAAAAGTCGCCGCTGGGTATTTCGGGGTATCCACAACGAACCGCTTCAGCTCAAGCCTTCCTGAACGGCCCATACTGCGGCCTCTACCCGCGAGCGCAGGTGAAGCTTTTTTAGCAGGTGCTTAACGTGGACCTTTACCGTGCCTTCGGTAATACCCAGTTTACGGGCAATCAGCTTGTTGGACATGCCCGCCGACAGTTCGCGCAGTATTTCCTTCTCGCGCTGGGTCAACGATGCCGATGAAGGCGCTGGCGAGGCACCGCGCTGGTTGCGCAGCGCCTGGGCCAGGAGGGCGGTCAGGTTCTCGCTGATCGCCATGCGTCCCTTGGCGGCCTGACGCAGTTGATGGACCATATCTTCGGGTTCCATGTCCTTGAGCAAATAGCCGTCGGCCCCGCCGCGCAGCGCATCGACTACGTCATCTTCCTGGTCCGAGACGGTGTACATGATAATGCGACCGCCGTAGCCCGCATCGCGAAGGTGCTTGAGGGTTTCCAGGCCGCTCATGTCGGGCATGTTCATATCGAGCAGCAGCATGTCCGGCTCGAGCGTGACGGCCTGCTGGATTCCCTCCTGCGGCGAGCCCGTTTCGTAAATCAGTTGCAGATCATCCTCCATGTCCAACAGCTGACGGACGCCGCGGCGCAGTAGCGGGTGATCGTCTATGACCATGATGGTGGCGATCGGGTCCACAGCGGAGCTGGGAGTGCTCATAAGCGCGCTTCCTTGATGAGTCGGTTGGCCTGGGGCGTAAAACACAGATAAACGCCGGTTCCGCCCGTGGGGCGGCTATGAAAGGTCAATGTGCCGTTAATATGGCTTGCCCGATCGCGCATGATCACCAGCCCAAAATGCATGGGCGGCGACTCGGCTTGCTTGAGCCCAACGCCGTCGTCCTCGATGGCCAGGCGCAGTTCGGCCTGCTCAAAGGTCAAGCTGACGCTGGCCCATCGGGCGTTGGCGTGTTTGAGTGTATTGGCTAACGCTTCACGGGTGATTTGCAGGATGTGCACGTCTTCGTTGGCGCTGAGCAAGTGGGGCGGCACGGCAAAGCTGAAGGCCACCGGAAAGCCCAGCCGCTCGCTGAATTCATCGACGGTATGTTGCAGTGCCGCCTGCAGACCCGGTTTATCCAGCGACAGCCGGAACGTGCTCAATAGCTCACGCAGTTGGCGATAGGCACTGTTCAAGCCATCGCGTAAATCGCTCATCACGTTGCTTTGTTGCTCATCGGGCACTGCCTTGGCCTGCATGCGCTCAAGCCGGGCTACCTGCATCTTGAGATAAGACAGTGATTGTGCCAGCGAATCATGCAGTTCACGGGCGATGATGGTGCGTTCCTTGATCAGTGACAGCTGCTGCTGCTCTTCGATTCGCTGCTGCAGGTATATAGCGGTGGCCAACTGCCCGCATAGCGTGTTGAGCAGTTGGTGGGTGGTGTCGCTGATAGGGCTGGTATGGCCAACGGTCAAATACCCCAGGGTTAAATGCCCCGCAGTAATGGGTAGTTGCAACTGATGAGTATGACGATCGACGTGCGAAGCAGGGCCGTGAGTCGCATCACCCAAACCGATATGCTGAGCGGGCTCCAGGCAGGCCACGCAGGCCAGGTCGCGGCAGTAACGTGGACGTTCAAGCGAATGGGTGGCAAGGATTTCCATATCGCTGTTGTCATGTGAATTATGCAGAGACAGGGTAATGGGGCCAATGGCCAATAATGCCTCCAGCTCGCGCAGCATCGGAGCGGCGCTTGAGCAAAGGTCGTTGCCACCACCATAGAGCGCTCGGCTGCCGTCATGAATGATTTGCAGCGCCCGGTTATGGCGCTCGAGTTCTGCCTGCTTGCTGAACACCCGTGACTCGAGTTCCTGGTAGCTGTCGCCAAGTTCCTCGGCCATCTGGTTGAACATTTGGCCAAGTTGGCCCAACTCATCTCTGGAATGATCCGGCGCACGGTAGCCAAAATTGCGCTTCCCCACTTCACGGCTGAGCCGCATTAATCGCCGAAGTGGCTTTATAAAATGCGCGCGAATGTCGTAGAGCGCAGCGGTCAAGAGCAGACCAATCAATACCAGGCACCCCATCTGCAGCTGGGTCAGGAAACGTATCTTGTCCTGGCTATGGTCTTCCAGAAGTTTTACAAAACGGTCGATATCGGCGATATAACTCTCGAGACTGTCGACCGCAAGGCGAACGTCGCGATCGTCGCCGTCTCGTGCACGTTCGATCAGCGGGGTGATATCGCGCTGCCACTGGGTGGTCAATGAGGTGAGTGACCTCTCGGCCTGATCCGTTGACGAAACGCCCGCTCGGTCAGTTAAAGCAGGGCTTTCCAACCGTTCGGAAAAGCGTGTCGTGGCTCGGTCAATCGCAGTCTGGCGTGCGTCGCTGTTGGTGGTCGGCGGTTGCTGAAGCGCTTGGCTGATTTGCGCGCTGTAAAGCCTGAGCGAGCCGGCCACGTTAATCGCTTCGGCGTCACCCTGGCTGCGGTGGGCGATCACAATGGTCGCGCTGATGCTGGCAATGGCCATGCTACCGATGATCAGCAGTAACGCGACGATTCTGACGACCAACGAATGGTGTAGGGGGTTCATGTCACTCCCGGTGCGCAGAGAAGGCATCTAGGGTGCGGTGTTGGGCCGTTCCCCTTTTATTTAATCAAGTAAGTGTAATGCTTCTTTGTGGGGATAAGAAGAGGATTGCGGGCGAGGGGAAGCGTGCGCTTATTGGTCGGCATAGGCGTTGGGGCGTGTGACAATAAAACTGGCAACGCCGATGAAAAATATAGCCATCCCCACGAGCAGTAAATGGTGGGCGCCGCTGGCCAACAGTATCAGCCAACTGCTCGTCAGCAGCCCCAAGGCAATGATCTTGGCCCGTTTGGGAATGGCCCGCTGCTCGTGCCAGGCGTGAAGGTAGGGTCCCATACGAGGGTGGTGATACAACCAGTGTGCCATGCGCGGAGAGCCTTTGGTGGCGGCCCACAGCGCGAGCAGTAAAAAGGGGGTAGTGGGTACGAGAGGCAGTACAATCCCGGCGATGCCCAGGCCGATACACAGGTAGGCAAGCGCACACCAGGCTATCTGTGTCAGTCGCATGGGCTCTCCTTTTTCGTTACGTCAAGGTATTAGCCAAGCCAGGCAAGCCAGGATAGCGGCGAACGGTTTACGGCGGCCCCCAACATGTAGCCAAAAACACCTACTGCTGCCACCGCTGCCATGGCTCGCGTCGTCGGCGTTCTGCCGCGCTTGATGGCGACCGTGCCCAACGCGATATAAATAACCAGCGCGGTGATTTTAGCGCTTAGCCAGGGTGGCAACGGCCAGAAATTCAGTATAACAGCCAGCGATACCCCAAGGGCCAGCAGGGCCGTATCGATGATATGCGGTAACACCTTTACCCAACGGGCCTGAAGCACTTGGGCGCCCTTGAACGACCAGATAGCGCGCAGGACAAAAAATGCTAGGCTCGCATAGGCCGCGGTGATATGCAGGTGCTTTAGCAATAAATAGTGTTCCGCCACGATCCTCTCCCTGAGAATAAGTCTTCAATTGCAGACCTTGCCTGCTTAACCATCATTGCCATCAACGCGTCCAGAGAAGAGCGGGACAGTGTAGTGCAGTAAAAATACCAAATAGCTGATGCACCAGGCGATGATGGCCGCGCTAAACACCCAATGGCTTGACTGCGGAAATACCACCAGCCACACCGAACGCAGCAGCCCTGCGATTAGCAGGGTGCCCAACGCCAAGCCTACTCCCGGTAGCGTCTGGATAGCGCGCCCGGTGTGGCCCAGCGACACCCGCGCCATCATGGCGAACATCATCGTTGCCATGGCGCCAATCGCCAGCGCGTGCACGGCGGTTTCGACGCGCTGGCCGCTGACTAGCTGCCATGCCCAAAGCACCAGCCCAAGGGGAATAAAGGCATAGCTCAGGTGTAGTCCCCATAAAAGCGGTTCGCGCCAGCCAAGCCAGCCTTTCCACTGGGCTAATCGCCAGGCATTACTTAAAGCGGCGATAGTCATTAACGCGGCCATTAACCGGTCAGAGCCCAGGTCGCTTAACATGCTGATCAGTTGTAGAACGACGATGGCTGCCATGCTGCCAAGGCTCAGCGCCTCGAGTAGCGGAGCGCGATCAGGTTGGGGAAAGCCCAGTTTGCGCGCGGTGAAAAACGCAATCACGCGTCCGCCCAATACCACCATCAGCAGGGTAATGGTCAAGACACCCAGATGACTTGCCTCGCGAATCAGCAGGGCGTTGCCGTTTATCACCCCGAGGTGCATGGCGGCATTGGCGGTACCCAGCAGCAGTAGCACGGGAAGAAACAAGAGGTTGCGCCATAAGCGGACGGCCACCACGCTGCGCGCCATGATGATCGCGACCAGCGGTAGAAAGCTGACATCCACCAGCAATAATAGCCAGCCAGGTAGAAAGGCGGCGTAGGCCAACAATATCCTGGCGGCGAGCCACAGCACCACCAATCCCAGTAGCGCCCAGCCCGACACCCCGGGCCGCCCCGTCCAGTTCTGTACCGCGGTAAGCAGAAAACCGGCGATAACAGCGCCCGCAAAGCCAAACAGCATTTCATGCTGATGCCACCACAGCATGCCGCCGTAGGGAGAAAGCCAAACGTTGCCGTGCCAGAAGCCCAGCCACACCAGCATGGCGAGCAGGCTAAAGAGCGCGGCAAAATAAAAGAAAGGACGAAAGGCCAAACGCAGTAGCGGTAAGCGATCAGAAAGTTGACGTGAGCTCATAAGCGCGCCTTTAAGTGCGAAAGCTGAGTGTTGTAGAGGGACACTATCCTATGCCGATGCCCTTACCATCATTGACGCAGGTCAGTCACCGCAAGCGTTTTTCGTCCTCTATCCCCAGAGGTTTGGGGGTTCTATCACCTAAGGGGTAGGGGCGGGGTATATAGAGGTAACTGGGCAGAAATCGCCTGTTTAATCCCCCACAATCGATTTCCAAGACGTCTGCTATCAGGCGATTGCTTTCCTTTGAAAAGCCTGGAGATCGACCATGAGTCATTTCATTGACCGGCTAAATTTTTTCCGTAAGGCCCGCGAGCCTTTTGCGAGTGAACACGGTGAAGTTCGCCAAGAGGACCGCCAGTGGGAAGATAGTTATCGTCGCCGCTGGCAGCACGACAAAGTCGTGCGCTCTACCCACGGCGTCAACTGCACCGGCTCATGCAGCTGGAAAATCTACGTCAAGAATGGCCTGGTGACCTGGGAGACCCAGCAGACCGATTACCCGCGCACGCGACCCGATCTTCCCAATCACGAACCGCGCGGCTGCCCTCGGGGCGCCAGCTATTCCTGGTACATGTATAGTGCCAACCGCTTGAAGTACCCGTTGATCCGCAAAGCCCTGCTGAGCCTGTGGCGCGAAGCGCTGGCCGAAAAAACGGACCCGGTGGATGCCTGGGAATACCTCGTTAGCGACCCAGCGAAAACCCAGCAGTACAAGCGTGCCCGGGGCATGGGCGGGTTTGTGCGCGCGGAGTGGGACGAACTCAACCAACTGATCGCCGCCTCCAACGTTTACACCGCCAAACAATACGGGCCGGATCGCATTCTCGGATTCTCGCCGATCCCGGCGATGTCGATGGTCAGCTACGCCGCCGGCAGTCGCTATCTGTCGTTGATCGGCGGCGTATGCATGAGCTTTTACGACTGGTACTGCGATCTGCCGCCCGCCTCGCCGATGACCTGGGGCGAGCAGACCGACGTGCCCGAGTCCGCCGACTGGTACAACTCGGGCTATATCATCGCCTGGGGGTCCAACGTGCCCCAGACCCGCACGCCGGATGCCCACTTCTTTACCGAGGTGCGTTACAAGGGCACCAAGACGGTCTCGATCACGCCGGATTACGCCGAAGTCTCCAAGCTCACCGACGAATGGATGAGCGCCAAGCAGGGTACCGACGCTGCGCTTGCCATGGCGATGGGGCACGTGATTCTCAAGGAATTCCACCTGGAGAAACCAAGCGTCTACTTCACCGATTACGTGCGCCGCTACACCGATATGCCTTGCCTGGTCGAGCTGGAGATCCGCGAGGACGGCACTATCGTGCCGGGTCGCCAACTGCGCGCGGCAGACTTTGCGGAGAACATGGGCCAGCACAACAACCCAGAGTGGAAAACCCTGGCCTGGGACGAAACCCGCGATCAGCTTGTGGTGCCGCGGGGCTCGATTGGTTTTCGCTGGGGCGAAGACGAGGCTAACCAGGGTAAGTGGAATCTTGAGCCGCAGGATGCCGAGGGCGGCGAGATCAAGCCGCTGCTGACCTTTGTGGGTCGTCACGACGACGTCGTGCGGGTTGCGTTTCCCTATTTTGGTGGCATCGAGCACGAGCACTTCAATCACGTCGCCGGCGAGAGCGGCGACCGTCTCTATCACTGCCTGCCCGTCAAGCGGCTGACCAAAGCCGATGGCAGCAGCGTAATGGCGGTGACGGTTTTCGACCTGATGTGCGCCAACTACGGCATCGACCGTGGCCTGGGCAATGAGGGCGAAGACGACGGCGCGACGGCTTACGATCAGATCAAGCCCTATACCCCGGCCTGGCAGGAAAAGATCACCGGCGTCTCCGCTGAGCAGGCGACCCGGATCGCCCGGGAATTCGCCGATAACGCGGACAAAACCCAAGGCCGGTCCATGATTATCGTCGGTGCCGGGATGAACCACTGGTATCACATGGACATGAACTACCGTGGCCTGATCAATATGCTGATCATGTGCGGCTGTATCGGCCAGAGCGGTGGCGGCTGGGCGCACTATGTCGGCCAGGAGAAGCTGCGCCCGCAGACCGGCTGGCTGCCGCTCGCCTTTGGTCTTGACTGGACGCGCCCGCCACGGCACATGAACTCCACCTCGTTTTTCTATAACCACTCCTCGCAGTGGCGCTACGAGAAGCTGGAGATCAAGGAGATTCTCTCGCCGCTTGCGGATACCTCGCGGCACACCGGCAGCCTGATCGATTACAACGTCCGTGCCGAGCGCATGGGCTGGCTACCCTCGGCGCCGCAGCTGGGCACCAACCCGCTGCGTATTGCTGAAGCGGCAGAAGCCGTGGACATGACCAGTAAAGACTACGTCGTGGATCAGTTGAAGAAAGGCGAGCTTTCCTTTGCCGCCGAAGATCCCGACAACCCGCAGAACTTCCCGCGCAATATGTTTATCTGGCGCTCCAACCTGCTCGGCAGCTCCGGCAAGGGGCATGAATACATGCTCAAGTACCTGCTGGGGACACGGCACGGTATTCAAGGCAAGGACCTGGGCGATTTCGGCGGCCAGAAGCCCGAAGAAGTGAAATGGCACGACGAGGCGCCGGAAGGCAAGCTCGACCTGCTGGTGACACTGGACTTCCGCATGTCGACCACCTGCCTGTATTCCGACATCGTGCTGCCCACGGCCACGTGGTATGAAAAAAACGACCTGAATACCTCGGATATGCACCCGTTTATTCACCCGCTGACGGCGGCGACCGACCCGGCGTGGGAGTCGCGCAGCGATTGGGATATCTACAAGGGCATCGCCAAGGCGTTTTCAACTGCCTGTGTCGGCCACCTCGGTGAAGAAACCGATCTGGTCACGCTACCGCTTCAGCACGACTCACCGGGGGAGCTTTCCCAGGTGGATGTCAAAGACTGGAAAAAGGGCGAGTGCGACCCGATCCCCGGCAAAACCATGCCTGCCTTGATGGAAGTGCAGCGTAACTATCCGGAAACCTATGAACGCTTCACGTCGCTTGGCCCGGCGCTTGAGAAGCTCGGCAACGGCGGTAAAGGCATCAATTGGAATACCGATTCCGAAGTTGAACTGCTCGGAAAGCTGAATAAACGCAAGCTCGAGGGTTCGGCGAAAGGCCGCCCGTGCATCGAGTCAGCCATCGACGCCGCCGAGACCGTGTTGACCCTCGCCCCGGAAACCAATGGTCAGGTGGCGGTGAAGGCCTGGGGCGCGCTTGGCAAGATTACCGGTCTGGATCACACCCATCTGGCGACACCCAAGCAGGAAGAAAAAATCCGCTTCCGGGACATCGTTGCCCAGCCGCGCAAGATTATCTCCAGCCCGACCTGGTCCGGCCTGGAAGACGAGCACGTTTCCTACAACGCCGGCTACACCAACGTCCACGAGTTGATTCCGTGGCGCACGGTGAGCGGTCGTCAGCAGCTGTATCAGGATCACGCCTGGATGCGTGACTTCGGTGAAAGCCTGCTGGTCTACCGCCCGCCGATCAACACCAAGGCAGCCGAGAACTTCACGCTACCGGCGGATAATGGCTTCAAGAGCAAGGCGCTTAACTTCCTGACGCCGCACCAGAAGTGGGGGATTCACTCGACCTATTCCGACAACCAGATGATGCTCACGCTTAATCGTGGCGGCCCGGTGGTGTGGCTGTCCGAAGACGATGCGGCCGACCTGGGTATAGAGGACAACGATTGGCTGGAGGTCTTCAACGCCAACGGCTCGATTGCCGCCCGTGCGGTGGTCAGCCAACGGATCAAAGTCGGCATGGTGATGATGTATCACGCCCAGGAGCGCCAGGTGAACGTGCCCGGCTCCGAGATTACCGGTACCCGTGGGGGTATTCACAACTCCGTTACCCGGGTTTGCCCCAAACCGACGCACATGATCGGCGGCTATGCCCAGCTCGCTTACAGCTTTAACTACTACGGCACCGTGGGTTCGAACCGCGATGAGTTTGTGCTGGTTCGCAAGATGAAGCACATCGATTGGCTCGATGGCGAAGGTAACGATTACGTCCAGGAGGCCGTCAAATGAAAATTCGCTCGCAAGTAGGCATGGTCCTCAACCTCGATAAGTGCATCGGCTGCCACACCTGTTCGGTGACCTGCAAAAACGTCTGGACCAGTCGCGAAGGTGTCGAGTACGCCTGGTTCAACAACGTCGAGACCAAGCCAGGGATTGGCTACCCCAAGGAATGGGAGAACCAGGCCAAATGGAAGGGCGGCTGGATGCGGCGCAAGGACGGCAAGATCGAACCGCGCATCGGCGGTAAGTGGCGGGTGTTGGCCAACATTTTTGCCAACCCCGACCTTCCCGAAGTGGATGATTACTACGAGCCGTTCACCTTCGACTACCAGCACCTGCACACGGCCAAGCAAAGCGAGCACCAGCCGGTGGCACGCCCGCGCTCGCTGATTTCCGGCGAGCGGATGAAGAAGATCGAGTGGGGCCCGAACTGGGAAGAAATTCTGGGTACCGAGTTTGCCAAGCGTCGCAAGGACATGAACTTCGAGAAGGTGCAGGCCGATATTTACGGCCAGTTCGAAAACACCTTCATGATGTACCTGCCGCGACTCTGTGAACATTGCTTGAACCCTACCTGTGTGGCGAGCTGCCCCAGCGGCGCGATCTACAAGCGCGAAGAAGACGGTATCGTGCTGATCGATCAGGACAAATGCCGCGGCTGGCGGATGTGCATCTCCGGCTGCCCGTACAAGAAGATCTACTACAACTGGAAAAGCGGCAAATCTGAAAAATGTATCTTCTGCTACCCGCGCATCGAATCGGGCCAGCCAACGGTTTGCTCGGAAACCTGCGTGGGCCGAATCCGATATCTGGGTGTGCTGCTGTACGACGCCGACCGCATCGAAGAGGTGGCAAGCGCGCCCAGCGAGCAGGATCTTTACCATCGTCAGCGTGAGATCTTCCTCGATCCCAACGACCCCGACGTGATCGCCCAGGCAAAACAGGACGGCATCACCGATAACGTCATCAAGGCTGCGCAGGAATCGCCGGTGTATAAACTGGCTATGGACTGGGGGCTGGCGCTGCCGCTGCACCCGGAATACCGCACGCTGCCGATGGTCTGGTACGTACCGCCGCTGTCACCGATTCAATCCGCCGCGGAAGACGGCAAGGTCGAGTTCGACGGCGTGATGCCGAAAATCGAGTCGTTGCGCATCCCGGTGAAGTACCTGGCCAACATGCTCACCGCCGGTGAAGAAGCACCCGTGGTGCTGGCGCTCAAGCGTCTGATGGCCATGCGTCTGTACATGCGCGGCAAACACGTCGAGGGCGAACCCAACACCGAGGTGCTCGACCAGGTGGATCTGACGCCGGCCCAGGTGGAGGAAATGTACCGCTACCTTGCCATTGCCGATTACGAAGACCGCTTCGTGATTCCCACCAGCCACCGCGAAATGGCCACCGATGCGTTTCCTGAGCGCGGCGGTTGCGGTTTCAGCTTTGGCGATGGCTGCCATGGCGAGAGCAAAGCCAGCCTGTTCAACGGCCGCTCCAACACGGAAACCCTGGTAAAACCGGTTGAAACCTTTGACCCCAACGCGCACGCCGAGGAGGCCCGTCATGGGTAACGCTGCAGAAAACATGCTGCCCGACGAGCAGGAAGAGATGCTTAGTTTACGCGTACTCGCCAGGCTTCTGGATTATCCCAGCGTTGATCTGCAGCAGGCGGCTGGTGAGTTGAGTGGCATCATCGACGCAGAGCGTCGCTGGCGCGCGCCCTTGCGCCAGCAACTGATCAATTGGTGCCAACACATCGCCGACACCGATCTGCTCGACCTGCAGGCAGAGTACGTGGCGCTATTCGATAAAGGTCGGTCGACGTCGTTGCTGCTGTTTGAACACGTGCACGGCGAGTCTCGCGACCGCGGTCAGGCAATGGTCGATTTGATGAACGAGTACCAGGCCGCCGGGTTTGAGCTTGATGCACGAGAGCTGCCGGACTACCTGCCGCTGTTTCTTGAGTATCTCTCCACGCGCCCGGAAGGGGAGATCGCGCGTTGGCTGGGCGAAATTCGTCATATTCTCGCGTTGCTGTTGGCACGACTGGAAGAGCGTGAAGCGGACCATGCCCTTGCCCCTTATGCATTACTGGCGCTGATTGGTGCTGAAGATGAGGTCAATGAACACCGTGATGAGGTGAAAGCCGAGGCGCCTGATGACACGCCGGAAGCACTGGATGCTGTATGGGAAGAAGAAGCGGTGCGCTTTTCTGCCGAGTCCGATCAGGACTGCGCGCTGCAGTCCGCCGAAGGGCGTCGGCTTGCCGAACGCAAGCGCAGTGTTCCCAGCGACCCCATTCACATTATGTCCAGCAGTGGCGCCGTTAAGCCTGGCCCAAGCGAGCGCTAAAGGAGAATCCCATGGTTAGCGACTACCTTCATCAACTGATCTATGGCTACTACCCATATTTAGCGGGCACGGTATTTTTGCTTGGCAGCCTGCTGCGTTTTGATCACGGGCAGTACACCTGGAAAACCGGCTCCAGCCAAATGCTGTCGTCGAAAAACATGCGTTTAGCAAGCAACCTATTCCACATCGGCATCATCACCATCTTTTTTGGCCACCTGGTAGGGCTATTGACGCCACACTGGGCCTACGCACCGTTTATGAGCGCTGGCACCAAGCAAATCATCGCCATTGTGGTGGGGGGCATCGCAGGCGTTATGTGCTTAGTGGGCGGCGCCATGTTGGCTTATCGACGTGTTGCCAACCCACGGGTGCGAGCCTCGTCGAGCCCCATGGATACGTTTATGATTTTACTGCTTGTGGTGCAGGTTTCGTTAGGCCTGCTGACGATCATTCCGGCGTTGAATCACCTTGATGGCGGCGTGATGATTCAGCTTGCCCACTGGGCCCAGGCGGTGGTGTTCTTCCAGGGCGGCGCTGCCAGTTACCTCGTTGGCGTTGGCTTTATCTACAAGCTGCACATTTTGGTCGGCTTAACGATTATTTTGATCTTTCCCTTTACCCGTCTTGTTCATGTATGGAGTGCACCGTTTGGCTATGTCACTCGTCGTTATCAGTTGGTGCGTAAAAGAGGCTAAGGAGTGTTGTCATGCAGATGATAGATATTGAACAACTACCGGGCGAGGCAACGACTCCAGCGGTCAGTGTTGGTGGTCAGCCCATTTTAGACAGTGATATTGCCCAGGAAATGCAGTACCACCCGGCGGATAGCGCCGGGAGTGCGCAGTTAAAAGCCGCGCGTGCGCTGGTGGTTCGGGAACTGCTGCGCCAGCGTGCGACCGAGCTTGGGCTGCTTCAAGAGGGCGACGATGCTGATGATCAGGCAATTGCCGCGCTACTCGAACAAGAGCTTGCAGTGCCTGAGCCCTCAGAAGAAGACTGCGAGCGTTTCTACGCCACTCACCCTGAGCGTTTTTGTGAACCCACGCGAGTGAGCGTTCGTCATATTCTGCTTGCCGCTGCACCGGACGACGCTGAAGCACGGGACGCGCAGTATCATCAGGGGGTGACATTGCTGGAAACACTCAGGCAGCACCCTGAGCGGTTGACCGAGTTTGCTCAGCGCTATTCTGCTTGCCCCTCGAATGAGCTGGGTGGTGAGCTTGGCTGGCTGGTGCCAGGGCAAACCGTGGCTGAGCTTGATCGCGCGCTGCAACACTTGCCGAAAGGCCTGCACGATCGACCGCTTGCGTCGCGCTACGGCTGGCATCTGGTCATGGTGGACGCACGCGAGGAAGGGCGGCAGTTGGCCTACAATGATGTGGCCGACCGTGTACGCCTTAGCCTGCACGAACAGGCGACCCGTCGAGGCCTGCGGCATTACCTGCTTGCGCTGGAAGCGGATATTGGTGTGGAAGGGGTGGCACTTGACGATGACAGCGGTGACTCGCTGATGCAGTAATCACCGCCGTATTATTCAGGAAAACCTAGTAAGCCCAGGTCAGCGCCATCAGCACGCCCCAAGCGAGCACGCCTGCCGACATGATGGTATAGGTCGCCGACATGGTGGCCATATCGTGGTCGTGTCGGCCACAAAGCGCCTGCAGGCCGTGATAGATCAGGCTGCACGAGATGCCAAGCGCCGCTAACACGACCAGCACATTAACCAGCAGGCTCGGAATGAGCAGTATGAGCGATGATGCCCATAGCGGTAGTGGGGCCAGTGCGGCCAGAAGGTAGGCGTCTGGATAGTCGATGGAAAGCGCCTGGGTGCCATTGACCACGGTATGAATCACCCACCCCATCATGAAAAACGTTAACAGCTCAGCCAAAAATAAAATGGTGGTGATAAACCGCCATTCCCGATCGGCAAAGCCTGGCATCAGCGCATCGCCGTGGTGAGTGCCGGCAAAATAAAGCATGACCGGTGGCAGAAGCGACATCGGTAGTACTAGCCATCCCGCCAGCGCGGGTATCGACGGTTTACGCTCGCGAAGTTCTTGCCATCCCACCTGATGATTAAAAGGCATTTGCGCGGCGTTCAGTAAATTCATCGGAGCACCTCCCCATTGGCTACGCGTACCTTGCAATGACAGCGGTTATATACGTTTTAGGGTTAAAATATCATGTTGTGATATTTAATATCTAGGCGCTACACTGGTGGCTGTCAAGCCAGCCCAGCTAAATAGAGATATAGCCAAACGATGCCCAATAATCCGACGTCGTCATTAACCAAGCGGGATTTTCAGCAGCTTTCTCAGTTTCGTTACCAGCTACGCTGCTTTTTACGCCACAGTGAAAATATTTGCCGCGAACATGGAATGACCTCGCTTCAGTATCAATTGCTGCTGCATTTGCAAGGGTTTGAAGGGCAGGAGTGGGCGACGGTGGGTCAGTTGGCCGAGCGACTGCAGGCAAAGCATCATGGCACGGTCACCTTGATTGACCGTTGCGAGCAGTTGGGGTTGGTGGAGCGGCGGCCAGGGCGCGAAGACCGTCGCCAGATCGAAGTCCACTTGCTGGCAGAAGGCGCAAAGCGTGTGGCGAAAATTGCCGAAAGGCATCAGCCCGAACTTCGTCAGCTGCAGGAGGAAATACGCTTGCCTGACTGGCAGGGGCGGGTATGACAACCTACCAGTAGCTTGGATAGCGCCGATGCCGGGCAAGATTGTTAATCAGGATGGCGACCACCAGCATGATCAGACAGCCTACGCCAATCGGCACCAAGGGAAACCACCACCCCAGGGCATGCACGTTGTCGCCGCCGGCAACGGCAATCAGCGCTGCTGCGGCGCCCGGCGGGTGCACCGTATGGGTGAGCTGCATGACCAGAATGGATAATGACACGGCCAGCGCCATGGCCAACGGGGTCGCCCCCAGCCATTGGTAACAGCCAACGCCCACGGCGGCTGACAGCATGCTGCCAAACAGCACGTGGCTGGGCTGGGCAAACGGACTTTCCGGAGCCGCGTAGATGAGTACCGAGGTGGCGCCAAACGAGCCGACAATCAGCAGTTCATTGGAGAGCCAGCCCGCGCTTAACCAGCAAATGAGCGCCATGCCGCTAAAGGCGCCCAGCCACGACCAGAAGGCATCCTGCCAGCCGACAAAAGGTCGTCGGGTACGTTCGCCACGCATTTTCCCCAGGTAGGTTTTCATTGGGCGCCTTATTGCATCAAAAGGGTGCAGATAATGACAAATTGCACCACTCTATAGCAAGTGAGCGATTTGCATTCAGCAATGAAGCGGCTTCATGACGTTCTTTAGCCTCGCGTGGCGTTGCATGATGAGGAGAGCCTGATGAGTTATGACATCGTCTTCAAACGTATTTACTCGCCGCAGGCAAACGACGACGGTGCCCGGGTGCTGGTCGACCGGCTTTGGCCGAGGGGCAAGTCCCGCGCGTCGCTTGCGCTTGACGAATGGTACCGTGACGCCTCGCCTGCGCCGGCGTTGCGGCGCGACTATCACCGTCACACCATCAGCGAGGATGACTTTCGCGAGCGCTATCGCAAGGCGCTGAAGGCGGAGCAGGAGGTGCTGATGCCGCTGATGCGCTATGCGCGCCAGGGCAAGCTGACGCTTCTGACCGCTGCCCGCGACCCCGAGCATTCGCATTTGCCTGTGCTACGGGACATGCTCCTCGAAGCGTTGCGGCAAGAGGACGTCGCCGATCGTGAATGCGCGTCGCCGCCGTGCTTTTTACCCCCTTCCTAGTCGGCTTGGCCTTTGCGTGTGAACCGCGTTTAGATCAGCGCCTCGATTTGTACTCAGCGCCGGGTTAGGTTATTTGCCGAACCCAATGGGGCCGATGTCAATCGAGGTCAGAGATGAAGAAAACGCTAGCGGCGTTTGCACGCTGGGTGGCCGTATTGGTCGTGATGTTGGCGGTGCTGCTGGCCGGGCCCGTTTGGATGTTGGCCAGCGACCAGATCGTTACTGAAGGCCACTGGTCGGCGCTTGACCGTTCCTCTGCCGCGATTGCCCCGGCCCCCGAGGAGGTCTCGGAGGCGGTGGTTCAGGTCTACTCCGCCCGCGCGTATAACTGGCGCGGGGCTTTCGGGGTGCATATCTGGATTGCCACCAAGGCGGAAAATGCCGACTACTACCGTTTGCACCAGGTATTGAGCTGGCGGCGCCCCACGGTGGTGTCGTCGATAGACACACCCGACCGCTCATGGTTTGGCAACGCGCCCGAACTGCTGGCGGATTATCGCGGCGACCAGGCCCAGCAGATGATTCCCAAGATTGCCGATGCCGCGTCCCGCTTTCCCTACGCTGATCTCTACCGCGTGTGGCCGGGCCCCAACAGCAACAGCTTTATTGCCTGGGTGTCCCGCGAGGTTCCGGGTTTCGACGTATCGCTGCCGGTGACGGCCGTGGGCAAGGATTATCTGTTTGACGGTGTGTTTGCGCCGAGCCCCAGCGGTACCGGGTATCAGCTTTCGCTAGGCGGTGTCGTAGGGGTGCAGGTGGCGCTGGAAGAAGGTATCGAAGTCAACCTTCTGGGGCTGGTCATCGGCGTCGACCTCATGCGTCCGGCGTTGAAACTGCCGGGGATTGGACGGCTGGGCATGTCGGCTCGCGTCATGGGCAATCACCAGTAACCAACGGCCATCGCGTGAACACCGCCTGTGTGGGCAAACCCGCTCAGAATGGTGTATTATGTCTGTAGATACATTTATTGTTTATATGTGTTTGCAGAAAAATAGCGAGGTGGCGATGCAAACGGTCAACGAACAGGCTCACAACAAAGCCGCGGCAGCGTCCGGACTGAAGACGGCCGTGCGTATCCTGGATAAGTGGCAGGCAACCGGCGAGCAGGGCGAGGCGATCTTGCGCGTTTCGCACAGCACCTATGCGCGTGCCCGGCGCGGTGACCTGGCGGAAATCAAGCTGGATAGCGATCAGCTCACACGTATCAGCTACCTGCTTAATATTCATGCGGCGTTACGCATGCTGTTTGAAAACCCTGACAATCTGTACGGGTTTGTTTCCATGCCCAATCACAACCCTTACTTTAACGGCCGTACTCCGCTCGACATCATCAGCCGTGGTGACTTCGCAGCGCTCTACGAAACCTTCAAGCGGATTGATAGCCTGCGGGGTGCGCAGTGGTAACCCCGAACGAGCTGCCAGGCTGTGGGGCCCACCAGGTGGAAAGCTACCGCTTGATCAACAGCAAGTTTCCGCCAATTGCGCTGTTCGATGACGTGGCCACTGTGGAGGAGTTCGAGGCGTTATATACGCTTCAGGCATTGACCAATCCGCGCCTGCGCAATGAAGTCGGCGACCTGGGGTTGCTGCCCGTGAAGGATATTCCCTTTCGTATCCGCGGCTGCTCCTATGCCACCGCGCCTTTTACGCATGTTAACCCCAATGGGTCGCGGTTCAGCGATGGCAGCTTTGGCGTACTGTATGTCGCCGATTCACTGAATGCCGCCATCAGCGAGGTGAAATACCACCAGCAAGCCTACTGGGAGAAGGTGCCGTCGCTGCACTATGAGCGGTTCGTGTTTAGAGGCTTGAAGTGCGTATTTGATGAAGCGGGGTGTCGGGACGCGACCCGGTTGGCGCAGACGCATGCCATTTATCGACCCGACGACTACCAGGCGTCCCGAGCGTTAGGCGCTGCCCTGCGCAAAGAAGAAGGGGTGGGGCTGCGTTATCATTCGGTGCGCCATGCCGGTGCCACCTGCTGGGCGCTGATGACGCCGCGCCAGGTTATCGACATTGTTCAGACGACCCACCTGGAAATGATCTGGAACGGCGCCATTGCCCAGGTCAACCGGCTTTCAGCGGTACCGGCACCGCCCCGATAGCGCTCCCGTTACGGCTGATGCGACTCGGTAAAGCGCTGCATGATGGCCAGGGTTTCATCGCTGACGTGATGCTCCATGCCCTCGGCGTCGATGCGGGCGGTGGTATCGCGGACCCCAAGCGCGCGTAGAAAATGCAGCACGATGTCGTGCCGCGCCCGCGATGTTTCGGCCATTTGTTGGCCTTCCTCGGTCAGGAACAGCGAGCGGTAGGGTCGGCTCGTTACCAGGCCCAGCTCGTTCAGGCGGCGGATCATTTTCGACACGGTCGCCTGGCTGACCGCCATGCGGCTGGCAATATCAGCCGCGCGTGCTTCGCCGCGATGGCGCAGAAGATCACCGATCAGCTCTACGTAGTCTTCGATAAGTTCAGTTTCGTGAGCATTGCGCACGGTTTCGTACTGCTGTGCATGCTGCTCGACAGGCGGCAGCGCATCACCGCTCTGGCGCGAAGTAGGAGGCAATGGCTGCTGTTCGTGATCGCTCATAATGGCTATATAGGTTGGCTATATCAGTGTGAGTAAAAACGTTGATTAGCATGGTAGCGTATTTTGCGGAATAATTGTTAGCCAAGGCTAAACTATTTGCATGATGCTTTTTAAGTGAGCTAAAGTTGTGTTTAACGCGATCCTATCACAGTGGAGAGTTACAATGCGCCAACGAGATATGTGGTTGTGGTTGAGCATGCCTTTTGTCGTTGCCGGTGCAGCGACCGGTGCCCAGGCCGAAGAAGACGCGCCTTCGCTCAAGGTGGCGGTGACATTTTCGGTGTTGGGTGATCTGGTTGAGCGAGTGGCGGGCGATGACGCCGAGGTAACCGTGCTCACCCCGATCAATGCCGAAGTGCACGAGTGGGAATTGACCCCTGATAACTTTGCCGCACTCGAAGATGCCGACGTGGTGTTTTACAACGGCTATCAGTTAGAGCAGTGGATGTCCCAGGTCAATGCCACGGTGGATGACAAGACGCCGGTGGTGGCAGTGGCCGAAGCATCGGGGTATCCGACCCAGAGCATTGTGACCGGTGACATGGAAGGCGATACCGACCCCCATCTGTGGATGGATCCCCGCGCGGCGGCTGCCTATGGGCAGGCGATTGCCGACCAGCTGGAAGATAGCCTGCCGCAACGGGCAGAGGCATTTCAGCGTCGTGCCGAAGAACTCGAAGCGTCCCTTCACGACTTGCACACTGAGCTTGAAGAGACCCTTTCCGCGATACCTGAAGAGCGTCGCGTGCTGCTTTCCAGTGAAGCGGCATTTCTCTACTTTGCCGACGCCTACGCTTTCCAGCACGACGGTATCTGGGGCACTAACGCCGAAACCGAAGGCTCGCCGCGCCAGCTGATGCGGGTCATCGACATGATCAACGAGCGCAAGCCCGCCGCCCTGTTCTGGGAAAGCACGATTTCTGATCGTCATGTCACCAGCGTGGCGAATGATACCAACCTGCCCGTGGCCGGCCCGCTTTACGTGGACTCGCTGAGTGAACCCGACGGCGAAGCAGCGGACTATTTTGCCATGCTGCGCCACAACGCTGCGTTGTTGCGTGACCATCTGGCGAGCGAGTAATCCGTTATGTCCGTAAACACCGATACGTCCACCGCCGCCGTTGCGATTGAAGGCCTGTACGCGGCTTATCAGCGCCAGCCGGTGCTGGAAAATATCGACCTGGTGTTTCCCGCCGGTCAGTGGACCGCCATCGTAGGCCCCAATGGCGCGGGCAAATCGACGCTTTTCCATGTGCTGACGGGCAGCATGAAACCGTTGCGTGGCCTGGTCCGTGCCTTTGGGGAACCGATTGCCGAGCATCGCCGCGCCGGCCATATCGCCTATATGGCCCAGCGCGAGGCCATCGAATGGGATTTTCCCGTGTCGGTCTGGGAAACGGTGATGGGCGGCCGCTTTGGCCATATGCGGCAGGATGCATGGTGGCGGCGCTGTCTCCCGGCGCGCTGGTATCATCCCCGCCACCGCGACGCCGTCCGCCAGGCGTTGGAAGCCGTCGATATGCTGGCGTATGCGAACCGTCCGATTGGCGCTCTTTCCGGTGGGCAGAAAAAACGTGTCCTGCTAGCCCGAGCGTTGGCGCAGCAGGCGCGCATTCTGCTGCTGGATGAACCGCTTGCCGGTGTCGATCCGCCCAGTGAAAAGCTGATTCTGGACGTTTTGCGTGGCGAGCGTCAGGCGGGGCGTACCGTCATCATGGTCACCCACGACATGCCCAGTGCACGACGCTACGTGGATCACGTGGTGTTGATCAACCGGGTCATTCGCGGCGAAGGGCGACCCGACGACATGCTCAGCGACGCCAAGCTGGCGGCACTGGCGGTCAGCGCCATGGCGTCATCGCCCGACGATGCCGCTTCCGGCTCACTTTCCACCGCGACAGGATAATCAGGAGACGCTGCACTCATGGAGTTGCTATCTACCCTAGGCAGTGGGCTGGTCAACGGCTTGATCAGCGCCCTGATGGTCGTGGTCAACCTGCTGCCCGATACGCTATCGGATGCCTTTCAGTACCGCTTTATGCAGCGAGCTCTGTTGACCTCGGTGATGGTCGGTGCCATTTGCGGACTGCTTTCCTGCTATGTGGTGCTCAAGCGTTGGTCGCTGCTGGGCGACGCCATTTCCCACGCGGTGTTACCGGGAGTGGCGATTGCCTATCTGCTTGGCTGGCCGTTTTTCATCGGGGCCTTTATCACCGGCGCCTTGACCTCGATCGGGATCGGGGCCATCGAGCGCCACACTCGCATCAAATCGGATGCTGCCATGGGGCTGATGTTTACCGGCGCGTTTGCGCTGGGCATTGTGATCATCAGCAAGATTGCCTCCAGTACTCACCTGATGCACATCCTGTTTGGCAACGTGCTCGGCGTGCGGGAATCGGCGCTTGTGCTTACCCTGGTGGCCAGTGTCATCGCGCTGTTGGTGGTGTGGCTTTGCTTTCGACCGCTACTGCTTTACGCCTTCGACCCTCAGCAGGCCCAGGCGCTGGGCTTCAATACCAGCGTGATTCACTACGGGCTGATCCTGCTGTTGACGCTGACCATCGTGGCGAGCCTCGAAACCGTGGGCATTATCCTGGTGGTGGCGATGTTGATAACGCCGGGGGCTACTGCCCACCTGCTCACCGATCGGTTTCGCACCATGATGCTGATTTCGGTTTCCGTGGGCGTGAGCTCAGCGGTGATTGGCCTATGGCTCTCGGCCGCGCTGGATGTGGCCTCGGGCGGTACCATCGTGCTGGTCGCCACAGGCTGGTTCTTTATGGCGCTGGTGTTTTCACCCAGGCACGGCGTGCTTGCGCGCCAGTGGCGTCGCTGGCGCATGGGGTAGGGCGAAGAGGCTGGATTATTATTGCTTTTCACCCGTCTTATAGCCCGTGATCGCTTCAATCTGATGTTGAACACCGACAGCATCTTCGACGTCCAATTGAAACGCGATACCCGTGCCGGGTGTTTCATCAAACTCGCCAGCCCGTGCAATGGCTTGGAATATTTGCTGGCTGCGGTGGGCCTCTGCCAGAAATAGCAACATATCTCGCTGCGCTGTGATCTCCATACCAAAGATCCCGCGGGCTTTATTAAGCCCTTCGCCTCGAGCGTTATTGACTACCGTTGAGCCAGTCGCGCCCGCTTGACGGGCCGCTTGAAGAATGACATCGGTCAGGTCGTCTTCCACCATCGCCACAATAAGTTTAAAGCGCATCAGGATCTCCTTTTTTGGTCCTTTAAGGACTCACTTACTTTGAGCTTACGCTTGGCTTTCCATTCGGCAATCTGGGCATAGCCCATGACGGTGATGATGGGAAATAAGCAGGCAAGCGCTATCATGCCGAACCCATCCATTACGGGGCTTCGGCCAGGTATGGCGGATGCCAAGCCTAATCCCAATGCCGCAATAATCGGCACGGTAATCGTTGACGTTGTCACTCCGCCTGAGTCAAAGGCAAGCGGAATAATCGAGCGTGGCGAACGTAACGTCTGGATAATGACAAGAAGGTACGCCGAGCAGACAAACCACTGCAAAGGCCAGCCCATCACTATTCGCCACGTACCCAAAGTGATGCCAAAAGCCATGCCGATTGCAACGGCAATGCGCAACATTAGCGGGTTAATCGTTCCGCCTGAAATTTCGCCTGCTTTTAACGAGACAGCAATGAGTGAAGGCTCCGCGATAGTCGTGCTAGCGCCAATGGAGAAGGCGAATATATATACCCAATAATAGTCACTCCAATGCCTTTGAGCACCCTCAGATAAAGACGGTAAGAAGTTGGTATCGGTTAGCTGTCTTGCCATCAGTTCGCCCATGGGAAACAAGGCTTCTTCTAAACCGACAAGAAAAAATGACAGTCCGATCCAGACCATGAAAAAACCGGTTAATACCTGGGGTAAATGTTTAACGCGTTTACGTATCACAAGGTATTGGAAACCAAAAATAATCGCTGCGATCGGTAGAATATCCAGCAGCGTGCCCCAGAACGCAGAGAGCAACATCATGGCGTGGCTCCTGGCATTAATTGAAGGCCGACAATGCCAAATAGCAGCACGAAAATAATCGGCATGACCGAGGCCAGCGCAATCAAGCCGAATCCATCCAGCATCGGGCTGCGCCCCTTAATAGATAATGCCAGCCCAACACCTAAGGCCGTCACCAATGGCACAGTGATGGTTGAAGTGGTGACGCCGCCAGAATCATAGGCAATACCAATCATCTCGGCGGGCGCTATGAGCGTAAGGAGAAGAACTAGTAGATAGCCAGCTATAATCATGAGATGTAATGGCCAGCCTTTAAAAATACGCAGCACGCCCACGACAACGGCTGCGCCAACGGAGATGGCCACTACCATGCGTAACGTATAGGCAAAATTATTTTGCGCGCTGACGGTATCCTGTATAAGGCCGCCCTGTGCGACCACTTCAGCGGCTCGGTTTGCTATGGCGATTAATGCGGGTTCGGCCACGGTTGAGCCGAATCCGAGGGCAAATGAAAAGGTAAGTAACCACGCAACCGAGCCTTTCTTAACAAAAGCGCGTGCTAAATTTTCGCCGATAGGGAATAGCCCTAACTCAAGACCCTTGATAAACAAGGTTAGTCCAGCCAAGACGAGAACGATGCCTATCGCCAGGTCGACAAGACCAAGCGTATCGGGAAGCGGCTCACGAACGACGACCAATTGAAAAAAAGCCATCACCAAAATCACCGGTGCAAGATCGCGCAGGCTATCTTTGAGTTGGTGAGCAAGTGATGCCAAGAGGTTCATGTGAGCTTCCGCGAGTCAGAATGGGCCGTACAGCTTACGCTAGACGTTAACGTGCCGAGATTGAGTGTATACAAGACGTTAAGATAAAAAAATGACGCTGCTCAAGTAACTACATATAAAGCCAAGTTAAATCATCATGCGTGTCGCCAACGGCTGTTGTTCCAAACAAGGCCTTTTGCGACTGAATAGCTCAACTAAAATGTTATGTGGTCTACTTGTGTCTCGTTAATAGGCCGTGCCCGTCGCTTTTTTAGAAGCTGCCGAACATCGTGCCCAGAGCGATCACGCTCACCAGCGCGGCGATGGGCAGCACGATCGTGACCATGGCCACGTTGCCGTAGGCCTGGCGGTGAGTGAGCCCGCAGATGGTCAGTAGCGTTATCACCGCGCCGGAGTGTGGCAGGGTATCCATGCCGCCGGCGGCCAGTGTGGCAACGCGATGCATGAGTTCGGGGTCGATGCCGGCCGCTTGCGCCATCGCCAGGTATTCGCCGCCCAGCGTTTCCAGCGCAATTGACAGGCCCCCCGACGACGAGCCGGTAATACCCGACAATACGCTCATCGCCAGCGCCTCGGAAATCAGCGGATTACCTGGCGATGCGTTGAGCACCATATCGCGAATGATGGTGAAGCCCTCGAGGCTGGCAATTACGGCCCCGTAGCCGACGACGGAGGCGGTGTTGAAAATCGGTAGCAGCGAGTCGACACAGCCGCCGTTAACCGTGTCTTTCAGATCTATCCAGTGTTTCCAGCGGCTGATGACCAGCCATATCGATGCGCTCAGCAGGGCGATCAAGATCGACCACAGGCCGCTTTGCCGGGCGGGCGATACGTTGGCGAATTCATCGCTGATAAAGCTCAGATCCATCGACGGGAAAACAAGGTACGTGAGCAGGCCATTCAGGCCGATCACCATGATCAACGGAATCAGCGCCGTGGTTAAACGCATGGCGGGCGGTGAATCCTGGGTGTCGCTGTCATCCGTTTCGCGCTCTTTATGCTGGCCGTAGCCCTCATTCAGTGCGGCCGCCCGTTTCACCCGGGATTGCAGGTAGGCCATCCCCAGCCCGAGCATTACGAGCCCGGCAATGATCCCAAGGCCCGGAGCGGCAAAGCTGTTGGTGGCGTAATAAGGAATGGGAATCGCGTTTTGAATGGCCGGGGTGCCGGGTAGGGCGGTCATGGTAAAAGTAAACGAGCCCAGTGCGATGGCGCCTGGAATCAGCCGTTTGGGGATATCGGTACGGCGGAATAATTCGCGGCTGATGGGGTAGATGGCAAACGCCACGACAAATAACGAAACCCCACCGTAGGTAAGAATGGCGCAGGCCAGCACGACCGTCAGCACCACATGACGGGTGCCCAACTTGTTGACGATGCCGTTGGCGATGGACTGAGCCGCGCCGGAATCCGACATTAGCTGCCCAAACAGGGCGCCCAGAAAGAACAACGGAAAAAACTGAATGGCAAAGCTGCCGAGGGCTCCCATGAAGGTGTCGGTATACATCGGCAGCAAAAAGGCTGCTTGACCCGAGAGCATGACCGCCAGCGCCGCCATCAGCGGGGCGAGCAGCAGGACCGTCAGCCCGCGGTAGGCAAGAAAGATGAGCAGCAATAGCGAAATGACAATGGCAAAGGTGCTCATGAGCGCTCCCGAGCAGCATGAAGGTTAGTTAATCCAAAACGCAGGATACCAACATAACAGGCATCGTGTTGCATGGCAGCAATCCCGGATGGTGGGTTTTGGTGTTATATCGGGTAAATAGCGCCGCGAATAGCGATTTTCTCTGATAAAATCCCGCGTTTTCTCGCTTACCACTTCATTGCCTTTTCTAGGAAGCTTCATGAACGCCGTAATTATCGCCGTGCTTGTGATGGTCGCGCTCTCGTTAGCGCGGGTGTCGGTTGTATTCGCCCTTGTTGTGGGCGCGTTAGTGGGAGGGCTCGTGGGTGGGCTCTCATTGGATCAGACGCTCGAGGCGTTCAACGATGGGGTGGGCGGCGGTGCTCAGGTGGCGCTGGCATACGCTACCCTGGGCGCATTCGCCGTAGCGATTTCCCGCTCCGGGCTGCCGGACATGCTGGCCAATGTGTTGATCAGGATGCTCGGCAAAGAAACCAACGCGGCGCATCAGGATCGCGTGAAGTGGGTACTGCTTGCGGCGGTCGTGCTGGTCGCGATCATGTCGCAGAATGCCATTCCCGTGCATATTGCCTTTATCCCGGTATTGATTCCGCCGCTGTTGGCGGTAATGAACCGCCTGCGTCTTGATCGTCGTGCGGTGGCCTGTGCGCTTACCTTCGGCTTGACGGCCCCTTACATGCTGTTGCCCGTTGGCTTTGGCGCGATCTTTCTCAACGATATTCTGCTGGCCAACCTGAATAGCGCCGGTGAGCCGCTGGGCCTGGAAATCTCTCGGGAGATGCTGCCCATGGCCATGGCGATACCCGTCGGCGGGATGCTGGTGGGGTTGATCGTGGCGCTGACCTTCAGCTATCGCGGTCGTCGCGACTATGCGGCCAAGCCGTTAGCGAATGCGTCGGCAGGGCATTCAGCCACGCCCGCCAAGCCACACACGCTTGGGCTGGTAATGTCGGGTGTCGCCATTGTCGCGGCCCTCGGGCTTCAGCTTTATAGCGGCTCGATGATACTGGGTGGCCTGGTGGGTATCGGGCTGCTGTCGCTGGGCGGCATCTTCAAATGGCGCGAGGCCGATGACTTGTTCACCAGCGGGATGCGCATGATGGCGCTGATCGGTTTTATCATGATTTCCGCGGCCGGCTTTGCGGAGGTCATGAAAACCACTGGCGATATCGACACGCTCGTCTCGGGCGCTGTCGACCTGTTCGGTGATAACCGCGGCCTGGCCTCACTGGTCATGTTGCTGGTTGGCTTGTTCATCACGCTGGGCATCGGCTCGTCGTTTTCGACGATTCCCATCATTGCCGCCATCTTTGTACCGCTCGCCGTTCAGTTCGGCTTTTCACCCATGGCGACCGTGGTGCTGGTCGGCACCGCGGCGGCCCTGGGGGATGCGGGCTCGCCGGCATCTGACTCTACGCTTGGCCCAACCGCGGGGCTGAACGTGGATGGTCAGCACGATCATATGTGGGACAGCGTTGTACCCACCTTCCTGCACTACAACCTGCCGCTGATTGGCTTCGGCTGGCTGGCGGCGATGACGCTGTAGGTCGAATCTGACGATGTAAGCGCCGCTGAAAATCGAGACGGCTTGCAACCCGATGAATCTGCCCCCACCTAAGGTAGGTGACATTCGAAGCGATCCAAGGCTTCACCGTTAGGAGATGATCGATGAGCAAGCGTATTCTGGTAGTACTGACGTCGCATGATCAACTGGGCGATACCGGCGAAAAGACCGGCTTTTGGCTGGAAGAGCTCGCCGCGCCCTACTATGTGTTCAAGGACGCCGGCGCCGAGGTGACGCTGGCATCACCCAAGGGCGGCCAGCCGCCGCTGGACCCGAAAAGCGACGCGGAAGATAGCCAAACCGATGAAACGCGGCGCTTCAAGCAGGATGAACAGGCCAACGCTGCCCTGGCGGCCACGCATCGCCTGAGCGATATGAGCGCAGATGACTTCGATGCGGTGTTTTACCCGGGTGGCCATGGCCCGCTTTGGGACTTGGTCAACGATCCGGATTCCATCAAGCTGATCGAGACCTTTATCGAACAGGGCAAGCCCGTGGCCTCGGTGTGTCATGCGCCTATCGTGCTGGTCAACGCCAAGAGCGCCAATGGCGAACCCCTGGTGAAAGGCCGCGAAGTGACCGGCTTTACCAATGGGGAAGAGGAAGCTGTCGGCCTGACCAAGATTGTGCCGCACCTTGTCGAAGATGCGCTGCAGCAATGCGGCGGCATCTACAGCAAGGCCGACGACTTTACGCCCTACGTGCGTGAAGACGGCCAGCTGATTACCGGACAAAACCCGCCTTCATCTGCCGCAACGGCGGAAGCACTCATTGGCTGGCTGGCGCGATAAACCGCACGCGACACGCAGTCGATACACGAAAACGGCGGGCATTGCCCGCCGTTTTTTATTGTGCATTTGTCGGCCGAGAGGCCAGAGAAGCGAACATCCCGTTGACCAACCGGTCGAGCGATGCATTACCGTTCGGGTAGGTGCGACTCAAGTGAGCTGAGCAGGCCGCGTAATAGCGAAAGCTCTTTGCGACTTGGCTGGGCGCGAGTAAACAGCGCCTGCAGCTGCTCCTCGGTGCGCGCATGCGGCTGGGTAATAAAGCCGCTTTGCTGCATGAGGCGGCCCAGGTGCGCCTGAAAGTGGGTCATTTGCTCGCGGCTGGGTGGCGTGCTTTCGGTTGGCTGTTGATAGGCGTAGTCGCTGTCGTCGCGCTTGCGCCAGGCACGGTGCACCTCATAGGCGAGTATCTGCACCGCCTGGGAAAGGTTCAGAATGCCATAGTCAGGGTTGGCCGGGATGCTGACCTGATGGGTACAGCAACGGATTTCATCGTTGGTCAGCCCCGAGCGTTCGCGGCCAAAGACCAGTGCCACCGGCGCTTGCTGTGCATTGTGGGTCACCGCCTGGGCCATGTCGTCGGGTTCTTCAAAGTGTGGTAAGGGAAGGCTGCGCAGCCGCGCGCTGGCGCCTACTACCTGAACGCAGTCACTTACCGCTTCGTCAAGCCGGGTGACGACCCGGGCGTTGTCGATGACGTCGGTCGCCCCGGCGGCAAGGCGGGTGGCTTCCTCGTCGGGAAATTGACGTGGGTTGACCAGCACCAGGTTCGTCAACCCCATGGTTTTCATGGCCCGGGCAGTGGCGCCAATATTACCTGGATGGAAGGTTTGCACCAGCACAATGCGAATGTTGGAAAGCACGGTGATAAGACAGCCTGAATAGCGAATGGAAAACGACGATTTTACCATGCTTTAACGACAAGAACCCCGCACAGGGCGGGGTTCTTGATGACGGCTAACCGTCAGAGCGATAAGGCTCGGGGGGCAATTACATCATGCCGCCCATACCACCCATTCCACCCATGCCGCCCATATCCGGTGCGGCTTCTTTCTCTTCCGGATCGTCGGCGATCATGCACTCGGTGGTGATCATCAGGCCGGCAACGGAGCCCGCAGACTGCAGCGCGGAACGCGTTACCTTGGCCGGATCGAGAACGCCCATTTCGAACAGGTCGCCGAATTCGCCGGTCTGCGCGTTGTAGCCGAAGTTGCCTTCAGCGTCTTTCACGCGGTTGATGACGACGGCGGGTTCTTCGCCAGCGTTGCTGACGATTTGACGCAGCGGCGACTGCAGGGCGCGCAGAGCCATGTTGATGCCGTGGTTCTGGTCTTCGTTATCACCGGTCAGGCCCTGTACCTTGGCCATGACGCGAACCAGTGCGGTACCACCACCAGGCACAACGCCTTCTTCAACGGCGGCGCGAGTCGAATGCAGCGCATCTTCAACGCGTGCCTTCTTCTCTTTCATCTCGACTTCGGTGGCCGCACCGACGCGGATAACCGCAACGCCGCCCGCCAGCTTGGCGACACGCTCTTGCAGTTTCTCTTTGTCGTAGTCGGAAGACGTATCTTCGATCTGGGTGCGAATCTGACCCACACGGGCTTCGATATCGGCTTCAACACCGGCGCCGTCGATGATGGTGGTGTTTTCCTTGGTCATCGTCATGCGCTTGGCGGTACCCAGGTGATCCAGGTTCGCCTGCTCGAGAGTCAGACCGACTTCTTCAGAAATCACGGTGCCGTTGGTGAGGATCGCGATGTCCTGAAGCATCGCCTTGCGACGATCGCCAAAGCCGGGCGCCTTGGTGGCCGCTACTTTCACGATGCCGCGCATGTTGTTGACGACCAGCGTGGCCAGTGCTTCGCCTTCGATGTCTTCAGCAACGATGGCAAGCGGCTTGCCTTGCTTGGCAACGGCTTCGAGTACCGGCAGGAGCTCGCGGATGTTGGAGATCTTCTTATCCACTAGCAGGATGTAAGGATCTTCCAGTTCAACCGACATGGTGTCCTGGTTGGTAACGAAGTAGGGCGACAGGTAGCCACGATCGAACTGCATGCCTTCAACGACTTCCAGTTCGTCTTCGAAGCCGCGACCTTCATCAACGGTGATGACGCCTTCTTTACCGACTTTTTCCATCGCCTCGGCAATGATCTCGCCGATACGCTTGTCGCCGTTGGCAGAGATGGTGCCTACCTGGGCAATGGACTTGGTGTCGGTGCAGGGCACAGACATCGCCTGGATTTCTTTGACCGCTGCCGTGACGGCATGGTCGATCCCGCGCTTGAGATCCATTGGGTTCATGCCGGCGGTAACGCCTTTCAGGCCTTCTGCAATAATGGCCTGGGCAAGAACGGTTGCGGTCGTAGTACCGTCACCTGCAACGTCAGACGTTTGCGAAGCGACTTCTTTTACCATCTGGGCGCCCATGTTCTCGAACTTGTCTTTCAGTTCGATTTCCTTGGCGACCGAAACGCCGTCTTTAGTGACGGTAGGCGCACCAAAGGATTTCTCGAGAACGACGTTGCGTCCTTTCGGGCCCAGGGTCACTTTTACTGCGTTGGCGAGAACGTCAACACCGCGCGCCATGCGCTTGCGAGCATCATCGGAAAACTTGACTTGTTTAGCTGCCATGTTCGTTACTTCCTAATAAATTCAAAAAAATGGGAAAGTAAGTAAGCGGTCGAGGCGATGATTAGCCTTCGACAACTGCCAGAATATCGGCTTCGCTCATGATCAAGACTTCTTCGCCGTCGATTTTCTGTTTTTCAACGCCGAAGCCGTCTTTAAAGATCACGCTGTCGCCAACTTTTACGTCGAGAGGGCGAACATCACCGCTTTCTAGAATGCGGCCATTACCTACGGCGAGTACTTCACCGCGAGTAGGCTTTTCCTGCGCATTGCCCGGAAGCACGATGCCGCCAGCGGTTTTCTGCTCTTCTTCCACGCGACGGACGACGACGCGATCGTGCAAAGGACGGATATTCATGCTCACGTTCTCCTAAGTATCGTCAAAGCCCCATTCAGGGCGGTTAATGTTGATGGTTTTCGTGGACAGAGCCCGCGAAAAATGAAGACATGACGTCTTCGCTATTAATGACAACCACTTTATATTGAAGCGGTTGCCGAACTTGTGTGCTGCCTCAAAAATGGGGGCTGCGGGTAACCTTTCAAGGGGGTATTAACAAAAAAATCTTGAAGCTTGCATTCTTCGCAAAAACGCTTAACCACGGTGTCTGGGCTCGTCCCGGCTGATGAAGTCGCCTTCGAGCGGTCCCTGGGGCTGCTCGGATGACGACGCGCCTTCACGTTGACGATAACCAGCCTCCTCCTGCTGATAAGCCTGTGAAGTATAAGACCCGCCGGTGCGCTGGGCCGTGACCTTTAGCCCCAGGGCGGTCAGCAGTTTAAACAGTAGTCGGCGGGCATCGGGGACCAGGCAGGCAAGCCCCAGGGCATCCGACAGAAAGCCGGGCGCCATCAGCAATGCGCCGCCAAATATCAGCGCCGCACCGGTAAACAGTTCGTTAGAAGGGATTTCGCCTGCCTGCATGCGCTGGCGGGCGCGAGAAAACGTGGCGACCCCTTCCTTGCGGATAAGATGAAGACCCACCACGCCGGTGCCAATTACCAGCAACAGGGTGATCAATAAACCAATCTGGCTGCCAATCGAAAACAGAATGACAAAATCAAGCAGCGTGAATAAGGACACAAACACCAAAATAGGCATCACAAACTCCGTATTAAATGTCGCATCAAATATGGTGACAGTCTGCTTGAAAAACAAGGCAAGCAAAATAGCCGGGCTGGCCGTATTGCGCCTTTTGGGGATTGCCGGTTGATAGCCAGCGTGTCAGTTTGAAGGTCTTAGCGATGTCGATCTGATAAAGGCTGAACGAGAGGAGCGTTAAATGAAACTGGATGGTCGGGTTATAGCGATAACGGGCGGCGCCCGTGGTTTGGGGTATGCCGTGGCGTTACGCTTGGGACAGCAAGGGGCGCGATTGGCATTGATGGATATCAGCGCAGAGGCGCTGGACGAGGCGGTCTCGAGGCTGGCCCACCAGGGCATTGAAGCTCAGGGCGTGGTGGTGGATGTCGCCGACGAGGCCTCGGTCGTCCAGGCGTTTGCCGATATAGCCGAACGCCAAGGCCCGATCAGCGGGTGCGTCAATAATGCGGGTATCACCGACGATGCCTTGGTCGTCAAAGCCAAGGAAGGGCAGGTCGAGTCGCGTATGTCCCTCGCAGCATGGCAACGGGTCATCGACATCAACCTGACGGGGGTATTCCTTTGCGGGCGCGAAGCGGCGACGCAAATGATTGAGGCCGGCCATGAGGGCGTGATCGTCAATATATCGAGCATCTCCAAAGCCGGCAATCCGGGGCAAAGCAATTACGCCGCCGCCAAGGCCGGCGTCCACGCCTTGACCGTCACCTGGGCGAGCGAATTGGCGCGCTACGGTATTCGTACGGGAACGGTGGCGCCGGGGTTCATCGATACCGAAATGACCGCCTCAATGCGCCCCGACATGTTGGAGCGTATTGCCTCGCGGGTGCCGCTCAAACGCTTGGGTGAACCGGATAACATTGCACAAAGCGTCGCCTTCGTAATGGAAAACGATTACTTTTCAGGGCGAATCATCGAATGTGATGGTGGCTTGCGGCTCTAGGGCCGCGAGGGTTGCCGGCCGTGGAGGTGTTGCACGGCCTGGCGGGTATCGTCTCAGCAGCGCGTTTCCAGGTTGTCGACTTCTTCTGCCCAACGCTTCACCTTGCGCCGCTGAAGTCGGCTGTTGAGCCGTTTGGTATCAACGCTTACAGGGATCAACGCCTGCTTTGAGGTCGAGGGGTCTTTGAGGTAGAACGAACGTGATGCCCCGATCGGCCTGTCCTCCGAGCCATAGATGGCAATGACCCGTATCTCCAACTGCAGATTGGTCTGCTCAAAGATATCGTGGTCCAACTGCCAGGAGGCGCGAATCTGTTCGGCAATGTCAGCAAAGCGTTGCATGTGCAGGTAGTCGCCCGAGGCAAGCGGCCCCTGATGGCTTCTGACCGATTTTTCCTGCTGTTCGTCCTTTTCTTCCTGGTACTCTGCCACATCGACCATGTAGGTTTCATCAGACGTATGGAGGAGGGCCACCACATGCTGGATGTAGATGGATTCGCTGCTCATGTTACTGATCAGACAAAGTGCGTTCTGACCCGTGCCGAGTCCCCGGTTGATAATGACCCGTGGGCGTCGCTGGCGTACGTAGCCGTTATATAGCAGCTGCGCATAAAAAAACCAGACGAAGAGCGTCAGTATGCTGGTAATGGCGGAAATTGCCTGGCCATTTTCGTTTAACCATTCCATGGAAGCGTTCCTTTGCCTGCCGGAAGATATTGTAGGTAGAAGCTAAGTTAGTCCACTGCACAGAAAATGCCAGCCGCCCGGTGATAAGGTGTCGGCTATTTAATTAGTGTTTTCGAATATAAAGGATCTAAATAAACGCCAGCCGGCGCGGGAGATGTGTAGTAATGACTATATTAGGAAAAGAAGGGAATATGAAGCAGGCAATTAAGAAGGTCATATTGAATTGGTGCGGATGGGGAGACTTGAACTCCCACGCCTTACGGCACTAGAACCTAAATCTAGCGTGTCTACCAATTCCACCACATCCGCAGAACGAGGCGTATACTATCAACGTTCTGCATAAAGTCAATCATAAAGTCGTTGCCCGGCCAGGGAAGGAGCCGCTGATGCTGCTGACACGCTGGATAGCCGCCGGAGGTCGCGTTGTGAGGCGCGCGCTACCCGGCTACTGCGCGTTCTGTCTCGACCCGCTGGGTGGGGAAGCGAGCTGGTGCACGGCCTGTTTCGACCAGCTACCCTGGAATCGCCCCGCCTGTCCGCGCTGTGGTGATGGCCTTACCAGCCCTCAGCAATCCCTGTGCGGGCATTGTGTCAGCAAGCGACCGGCCTTTGAGGCTGCCCATGTCGCCTTGCGTTACCAGTTTCCCATCAGTGCGCTGGTGCGCGACTTCAAGTTCAATGCCAAACCCCGTGCCGGCATGTTGTTGTGCGAGCTTATGCAGAGAAGCCTGCCGTCGCCGCCTTTTGATGCGATACTACCTGTCCCCATGACGCCTGAACGTGCCCGTGAGCGTGGCTTCAATCAGGCCCGCTGGCTTGCGACCGAGCTAGGGCGGCGAACGGGTCTGCCAGTGCTGGAAGTGCAGCGCGTCAAGCAGGGGCCTTCACAGCGCCGCTTGAACCGACAGGCGCGTTTTGCCAACCTGTCTGGGGCGTTTAAGATCAATAGCTCGCCGCCGGGCTATGTGGCCATTGTCGATGACGTTGTCACCACCGGTGCAACCGCCCATGCACTGGCCTTGGCGCTGCGCCGGGCAGGGGCCGAGCGGGTGGATGTTTGGGCAGCTGCCCGCACGCCGTTGGTGGTTGATCAAGCGTAGCGGCGCAGCCTAATACCTCGATTTACCTCTCCCTTACCGACTGCTCCTGGAGTCACCATGACGCATGCTTTTCGCTCGCTTTCTCCTGGCCTTGTAATGTCGGCGGTGGAGTCATTGGACATATGGCCAACGTCGGAGCCGTTTGCCTTAAACAGCTACGAGAACCGGGTGATGATGTTCCGCGACGAGCAAGGCATTCAGTGGATCATCAAGTTCTATCGACCGGAACGCTGGCAGGACGCCACCATTCAGGAAGAGCACGACTTTCTTGATGAGTTGAGTCGGGCAGGCGTGCCGGTGGCCGGGGTATGGTCCGATGCAAGCGGTAAAAGCCTGCACCGCTATGAAGGCTTTCGCTTTGCACTTTTTCACCATTGCCCTGGCCAGGCCCCGGAGCTCGACAACGACGCCCACCTTTTCGCCCTAGGCGAGCTATTGGGCCGTCTGCACGAGACGTCAAGTAACGCGTCTTTCATGCATCGTCCACACCTTGAGCTGGTGGCAGGGGTACAGGATGCCCAGCAGCGGGTGTTCGATAGCCAGCGACTGGACCGGCATCAACGCAGGGCCTATGAAAGTGTCGTTACCCGGGTTAGCGAGGCCCTGGAGCCGCATCAATGGCGTGATAGCGAGATGATTCGCTGCCACGGGGATTGTCATCTGGGCAACATTCTGGGGCGCGACGAGCAGTTTGCGCTCGTCGATTTTGACGACTGCCTGATGGCGCCGGCGATTCAGGACGTCTGGATGCTGCTGTCGGCGAACGAGCCCCAGGAATGGCGACGTCAGATAAGCGAGATGGTAGAAGGATATGAAGAGGTGCGGCCTTTTCCCCACGCGCAAATGGCGCTGATTGAGCCGCTACGCGCCTACCGGTTGATCCGTCATAGCGCCTGGTGGGTGTCGCGCTGGGACGACCCTGCCTTTCAGCAAGCATTTCCCTGGGTCGCCGATAAGGGCTACTGGGACCAGCACATTCGTCAGCTAGAGCAGCAGTTGCTGGTACTCAAGTCGCCGTGCTGGTTGGCATATCCCTGAAGTCAGCCCATGAGACGGCCAGTGTGGCGATAATCGGCAAGCCGACGGTCGTTGCGACACTGCCCCCAGAGAGTAGGGTGCGTTAAAATACGCAGTCTTGTGGCGCTATGTTAATAATTTATTGTACATGCGCTATTAAAAGTATATTTTTTGTACATGGCAGGGCCTATTGAAGCCACCTACTGCCATGACGGCCGATGGCCGGCATTATTAAGCGCGACGGATCTAGCCCAGCGCGTTCGACACCTTTCGACGAGGCTTACCATGACGGATGATATCGCCCAGCATTATCGACACATTATTAGCGCGCTTGGGGAGAATCCAGAGCGGGAGGGGCTGAGAGATACGCCAAAACGCGCTGCGAAAGCCATGCAGTTCCTGAATGCGGGCTATCATCAGTCGCTGGATGACATTGTTAACGGTGCCGTATTTGAGTCGCAAACCGATGAAATGGTGCTGGTGAAGGATATCGAGCTTTATTCGATGTGCGAGCATCATCTGTTGCCCTTTATCGGCAAGTGCCACATTGCTTACCTGCCCAGCGGCAAGGTGCTTGGGCTTTCCAAGTTTGCCCGCATTGTCGATATGTATGCCCGGCGCATGCAGATTCAGGAAAACCTGACCCGCGAAATCGCTGAGGCTGTACAGCAGGTCACCCAGGCGCGTGGCGTTGCGGTGGTGATTGAGGCGCGCCACCTCTGCATGATGATGCGAGGCGTGGAAAAGCAGAATTCCAGCATGACGACGTCAGTAATGCTGGGCGATTTTCGTGCCAATCAGGCGACCCGCCAGGAATTTTTAACGTTGGTCAGCTAACAATTATTTGCTCAATACTGCCGTACGGTTGGTCTGCTACCCTGTTTCGTCATAGCATGAAGAGGTTCAATTGCCGATGAGTCCCTAGCAAGGGGCAGGAGTCTGTCATGGAAGCGCTTAAAGAGACAAAGCTGTATTGTCCGTTTGCCTATATCGATGGAAGCTGGGTGGCGGCCGACAGCGGCGAGCAGATCAATGTGCTGAATCCGGCCAATGGCGAGACGGTCGGTGATATGCCAAGGCTTGGCAAAGCAGAAACCGAGCGCGCTATCGAGGCGGCCGATGCGGCACTCCCCGCATGGCGCTCGCTGACCGCCCAGGAGCGGGCGGATTTATTGTTGAAATGGCATGATCTGATGCTCGAGCATCAACATGATCTGGCCATGCTGATGACCCACGAGCAGGGCAAACCACTGAAAGAAGCCGCGGGCGAGATTGCCTATGCGGCCAGCTTTCTGCGCTGGTTTGCTGAAGAGGCCCGTCGCGTCTACGGCGAAACCATTCCCGCCGCCAACACCCACCAGCGGATCGTGGTCACCAAGCAGCCCGTGGGCGTCGTCGGGGCCATCACGCCCTGGAATTTTCCCGCTGCGATGATTACCCGTAAGGCGGGTGCCGCGCTGGCGGCCGGTTGCACCATCGTCATCAAGCCCGCGAGCCAGACGCCGTTTTCGGCGACGGCGCTGGCCATGCTGGCGGAGCGCGCCGGCATCCCCCGGGGTGTTTTCAATGTCGTGCCCGGCAACGCCGCCGAAATCGCCCAGGCGCTTACCCAGTCCCCCAAAGTGCGCAAGATCACCTTTACCGGCTCAACCGAAGTGGGCCGCAAGCTGATGGCGCAAGCCTCTGAGCATGTCCAAAAGATTTCGCTGGAGCTGGGCGGCAACGCGCCCTTCATCGTGTTTGAAGACGCCGACCTGGATGCCGCTGTGGAAGGGGCCATGGCCGCCAAGTTCCGCAATGCCGGGCAGACGTGCATTTGCACCAATCGTTTCCTGGTCCAGTCGAGCGTGATCAATGCGTTTTGTGAAAAGCTGGCCGTTGCGATGAACAGCGAGCTATATGTGGGCAATGGAACGCAGAAGAACATCAATATCGGTCCGCTGATCGACGGCGATGGGGTCAAGAAGGTCAGTGAGCACGTCCAGGACGCCGTGGACAAAGGGGCTCAGCTATTGCTGGGCGGGCATCCGCATCCGCTGGGCGGCAACTTTTTCAGTCCTACGCTGATCAGCTTTGCCACCCAAGACATGAAAGTCGCGCAGGAAGAAACCTTTGGCCCCTTGGCGGCGGTATTCCCCTTCGATGATGAAGAAACCGCCATTGAAATGGCTAACGACACCCAGTACGGGCTGGCGTCTTACTTTTACTCGCGTGATCTTGGGCGTGTATGGCGGGTGGCCGAGGCGCTGGAATATGGCATGGTCGGTATCAATACCGGGCTGATTTCCAACGCGTCGGCGCCGTTTGGCGGCGTTAAAGCATCGGGTCTGGGGCGCGAAGGTGGCCACCAGGGCCTGGAAGAATACCTCGAGACCAAGTACCTCTGTATTGATATCGGCTGAGCCGACGCGCTCGTTGCGTCTTGATACGCACAAGCACTGATACAGGCAAGCAAGCAAAAGCCCTCATCGATGAGGGCTTTTTTTGTGGCGAGGGGAAACCCTAGGAGCCTGTCTGGCTTGGCCGGTCGTCGCGTGTTAAGTCAACAGGCGCCTAGTGGCGGAAGTGGCGCATGCCGGTAAACACCATGGCAATGCCGGCTTCATTGGCCGCGTCGATTACTTCCTGGTCGCGCATGGAGCCGCCCGGCTGAATGACGGCGGTGATGCCCGCTTCGGCGGCGGCATCGATGCCGTCACGGAAGGGGAAAAACGCATCCGACGCCATCACGGAGCCCGGCACGGAGAGGCCTTCATCGGCGGCCTTGATGCCGGCGATCTTGGCAGAGTAGACACGGCTCATTTGCCCGGCGCCCACGCCAACCGTCTGGCCGTTATTGGCGTACACAATGGCGTTGGATTTGACGAATTTGGCAACTCGCCAGGCAAACGTCAGGTCGCGCAGTTCCTGCTCGGACGGAGCGCGATTGCTCACCACCGTCAGTTCATCACGGGATACCATGCCCTGGTCGCGCTCCTGCACCAGTAAGCCGCCGGTCACGCGTTTGAAGTCCAGAGCGTCGGCGGTCTGGCCGGGCCAGTGCGCGCTGACATCCAACAGTCGTACGTTCTTTTTGGCCGCCACGATGGCAGCGGCGTCATCGCTGACCCCAGGAGCGATGATGACCTCGACGAACTGACGGTCGATGATGGCCTGAGCGGTGTCGGCATCCAGCGGCACGTTGAATGCAATAATGCCGCCAAATGCGCTGGTCGGGTCGGTGGCGAATGCTTTGTCGTAGGCTTCAAGGGCCGTGGCGCCAATAGCAACACCGCAGGGGTTGGCGTGCTTGACGATGACGCAGGCGGTATCGGTGAACGCCTTGACGCACTCAAAGGCGGCATCGGTGTCGGCGACATTGTTGTACGACAGTGGCTTGCCCTGCAGCATCTTGGCCGTTGCCACACTTGGTTCGTTGGCGTCGGCTTCGGTGTAGAACGCGGCCTGCTGGTGAGGGTTCTCGCCGTAGCGCATCGTCTGCTGCTTGTGCAGCTGCAGGTTGAATGTGCGCGGGAAGTCGCTTGCCGACGCTTCCACCTGGCGGCCCAGGTAGTTGGCAATGGCACCGTCATAGCTGGCGGTATGCTCAAACGCCTTGACCGCGAGGTCGAAGCGTGTGGCATCGCTGACCTGGCCATCTTGGGCGGCGAGCTCGCCAAGTATACGTGGGTAGTCGTCGGCGTTGACCACGATGGTGGTGTAGGCGTGATTCTTGGCGCAGGCGCGGACCATGGTGGGGCCGCCGATGTCGATGTTTTCGATCGCGTCCCCAAGAGTGCAGTCAGGCTTGGCAACCGTGGCGGCGAAGGGGTAGAGGTTCACCACGACCATATCGATCGGCGTGATATCGTTGGCGGCCATGACGTCGTCGTCCTGTCCGCGGCGGGCAAGAATACCACCATGGATTTTAGGGTGCAGTGTTTTGACCCGGCCATCCATGATTTCAGGAAAGCCGGTATGCTCGCTGACTTCCTTGACTGGAATTTGGTGTTCCTGCAACAGGCGGAAGGTGCCGCCTGTGGAAAGGAGTTCCACGCCATGTTCGGTCAAGCCGCGGGCGAACTCGACGATACCGGTTTTATCAGAAACGCTCAGCAGGGCGCGGCGGACGGGGGTCGCAGTACTATCAGCCATGAGGGTGCTCGTGTGCAGGGTAAACAGTGGAAAACAATAACGCCCCACGGTCAGGGGGCGTCACCTTCAATAAGTCCGTAAAGCTTCAGTTTCTTCCGCAGCGTGCCACGGTTGAGGCCAAGCGCATCCGCGGCCCGGGTTTGGTTGCCGTCGGTGTGCTCCAGTACGCAGGCCAGCAGCGGCGCCTCTACTTCGGCCATCACCATGGCGTACAGGTCGGTTGCCTGACTGCCATCGAGATGCTCGAAGTAGCGACGCATCGCGGCCTCCACGGCTTCGCGAAGCGGCTGCGGTGGGGCACTGGCCGCCGGGTCTGCCAGCGTGCCGTTAAGCCGGGTGTGGCTGTCGCTGACACTGTTATCGCTGGAAAGAAGATCAAGATCGCGTTCGGTCATGCTGCATAGCTTCCTTTGGCTAGCAGACGCTTGATGGCATCGGGCGCCATGGCGTCGTTGATCCAGTTAACTTGTGTTTCAGTGGATGCCAATCCATTGAACTGCTGTTTCAAGTCATGCCGTTGGTCCGGGGTGAAGCGAGCATCCTCGTTGAGATACCAACCCAGGTGCTTGCGCGCAATGCGCACGCCCATGGTCGCGCCGTAAAACCCATGCAGGGCGCTCAAATGATCGATCAGCACGCGGCGACGCTGGTCCAGGCTGGGCGTTACGCCGTGCTCGCCGTGCTCAAGAAAGTGCTGAATCTGTTGAAAAATCCATGGGTTACCCTGGGCTGCTCGGCCCACCATGACGGCGTCTGCCTGGGTGTAGCGCAGTACCTCAGCCGCTTTCTCCGGGCTGGTGATATCGCCGTTGGCAATCACCGGAATACCCAGGCGCGACTTGATATCCGCAATGGTGTCGTACTCAGCCCATCCAGTATAGCGCTGCTCGCGATGACGGCCATGAACCGCTAGCGATTGAATGCCTGCCTCCTCGGCAAGCCGCGCAATACGCACGCCGTTATTGGACTCGGCGCACCAGCCGGTGCGAATTTTCAGCGTCACGGGGATATCGACGGCGTTGACTACGGCGTCAAGAATAGCGCCGACGAGTTTTTCATCGCGCAGCAGGGCAGAGCCAGCGGCCTTGTTGCAGACTTTTTTAGCCGGACAGCCCATGTTGATATCGATCACCTGCGCGCCCAGGTCGGCATTCAGCCTGGCGGCGTGGGCGAGCATCTCGGCGTCGCCTCCGGCAATCTGCACTACCCGAGGGTCGGGCTCGCCGCGATGGTCCATGCGCAGCTGGGATTTGCGCGTGTGCCACAGGCTGGGATCGGCGGTGACCATTTCGCCCACCACCCAGCCCGCCCCCAGGCGTCGGCATAGCTGGCGGAAAGGGCGGTCGGTGACCCCGGCCATAGGTGCCAGCATCAGCCGGTTAGGCAGGGCGTATGGGCCAATCTTGAGCGGTTGAGATGTCGATAGGGTCATGGCAATGAGCGCTTTAGATAGTGCGATTAACGACCCTCGAGTCGTTCGAGGTGGCGTATGATACGCCTCCTCGACGGCGGGGTGAAGGCGGCCTATGTCGTAAACAACAGATTAAGCGAGGCGCTGCCCGGTCAGCCGTACCCAGCCTTCGCGTACAGTTGGCGCGTCCATCTGCAAGCCCTGCGCCTGGTAGGCCTGCATCACGTCGTCGGCCTGGTTGGCCAGAATGCCTGAGAGCGCAAGCCGCCCGCTGGGCGCTACGTGGCCGGCAATCGTCGGGGCAAGCTCGACCAGTGGCCCTGCCAGGATGTTGGCGGTCACGATTGGGTAGTGGCCCGCCGCCAAATGCTCAGGGTAGCAAAGCGACAGATCTGTCTCATCGATATGATTGCGCTGGGCATTTTCGCGGCTTGCCTGCAGTGCCTGAGGGTCAATATCCGTACCATCGGCATGCACCGCGCCGAGCTTTAATGCCGCGATGGCCAGAATTCCCGAGCCGCAGCCGATATCGAGTACCTGCTGCCCGGCGAGAAGGCCGTCGACCGCCAAGCCGTCAAGCCACTCCAGGCACAGCGCCGTTGTCGGATGGGTGCCGGTACCAAAGGCGAGGCCGGGGTCGAGTACCAGATTGACGCCGTCGGCCTGGGGTGGCTCATGCCAACTGGGCACGATCCAGAGTCGCTCCCCCATGCGCAGCGGCGTGAAGTCCTCCATCCACTCGCGTTCCCAATCGCGGTCGGCCAGCAATTCATACTCAATGGTCGGGCAGGGTTCGGCCGGCACCTGCTCGGCCCAGGCGGCTTCGATACGCGCCAGCATGGCGTCGATGCCCTCCAGGTCGTCATACAGGCCGGTCACGACGGTATCTTGCCAAAGGGGGGTCGTGCCGCGTTCGGGCTCGAATACCGGGTCATCGTGGGCGTCTTGCAGCCCAATGGCCGTCGCGCCTTCTTCCAGCAGCAGCTCTTCCAGTAGTTCTGCCTGCTCGGGGGGGACGTGCGCTTTCAGTTGAAGCCAGGGCATGCCGGGTCTCCGCAACACCAAAAAAAGCGGGATGGCGGTGCCACCCCGTTCGGACCGTGCTCAGCGTAAGCGTTAGCTGCTGAGTTTCTTTTCGAGGTAGTGGATGTTGACGCCACCCTGGCGGAAGTAGCTGTCACGCACCAGATCCTTCTGCAGGTCGATATTGGTCTTGATACCCTCGACCAGCAGCTCATCCAACGCATTTCGCATGCGGGTAAGCGCAATTTCGCGGTCTTCCCCCCAGGTGATCAGCTTGCCAATCAGCGAATCGTAATGGGGCGGCACGGTGTAGCCGGTGTACAGGTGGGAATCCATGCGCACACCCAGGCCGCCGGGCGCGTGATAGAGCGTCACCTTGCCGGGAGATGGCATGAAGGTGCGGGAATCCTCGGCGTTGATGCGGCATTCAAAGGCGTGACCGTTGATCTTGACGTCTTCCTGGCGAATCGACAGCGGCATGCCCGAGGCGATACGCAGCTGTTCCTTGACGATATCGACGCCGGTGATCATCTCGGTGACCGGGTGCTCAACCTGAACGCGGGTGTTCATTTCGATAAAGAAGAAATCGCCGTCCTCATAGAGGAATTCGAACGTTCCCGCACCACGGTAGTTGATTTCCAGGCAGGCCTGGCGGCAGGCTTCCAACACCCTGGCGCGTGCCTCAGGGTCGATGCCCGGTGCCGGGGCTTCCTCCAACACCTTTTGGTGGCGGCGCTGCAGCGAGCAATCGCGGTCATAGAGGTGAATGGCGTTGCCCTGACCATCGGCGAGTACCTGAACTTCCACGTGGCGCGGGTTTTCGAGGAATTTCTCCATGTAGACGGTACCATCGCCAAACGAGGAGTGGGCCTCGGTACGCGTGACGTTGATGGCCGATAACAGATGACCTTCTGCATGCACGACGCGCATGCCGCGTCCACCACCACCGGCTGCCGCCTTGATGATCACCGGGTAGCCGATGCGTCGAGCAGTCGCGAGATTGATCTCATCGTCGTCGCCCAGCGGGCCGTCTGAACCGGGCACAGTGGGCACGCCGGCAGCCTTCATGGATTCAATGGCGCTGACTTTGTCGCCCATCAGGCGAATCGTCTCGGCGCGCGGGCCGATAAACGTGAAGCCGGAGCGCTCTACCTGTTCGGCAAAGTTGGCATTCTCGGACAGGAAGCCGTAGCCGGGGTGAATGGCGCTTGAATCGGTGACTTCCGCGGCGCTGATCAGTGCCGGAATATTGAGATAGGACTGTGCGGAGGAGGCCGGGCCGATGCACACGGCTTCATCGGCCAGGCGCACGTGCATGAGTTCGCGGTCGGCCTTGGAGTGTACCGCCACGGTTTTGATGCCTAGCTCTTTACAGGCCCGGAGGATACGTAGGGCAATCTCGCCGCGGTTGGCGATAAGTACCTTGTCGAGCATGGGAGAGTCCATCCGTATTGAAATGAAGGTTTAAGCGAGGACGATCATTGGCTGATCAAATTCCACCGGCTCACCGTCTTCTACCAGAATGGCTTCCACTACGCCGTCGCGGTCCGCTTCAATTTGGTTCATCATTTTCATGGCTTCCACGATGCACACCGTGTCGCCTTGCTTGACCGTGTCGCCCACTTCAACAAAGGACTTGGCGCCCGGCGCAGGGCTGCGATAGAAGGTGCCAACCATTGGCGAGTTGACGGCTTCACCGCGATAGCTGTTGCCGGGTGCCGACTCTGCTTCAGGCGCAGCTGTACTTGCTGCAGGGGCGGCCGGTGCCTGTTGAGGGGCGGGCTGAGCATACTGGGGCATTGACTGTGGCTGCCAAGTGGCCCCGTTGGGATGGCGGCTGATGCGGACAGACTCTTCGCCTTCCTGGATTTCAATCTCGCTAATATTGGACTCTTCGAGCAGTTCAATCAGTTTTTTAACTTTGCGGATATCCATTACCTAGCCCCATCACTATCGTTAAGAGTGGTGTGCCTACCACGCGGAAACAGCGCAGTAAACCAAATTAAAAAATGTAGAGAACGCCGCATGATGACGAACGTTACCCTTTTTTACTGCTTATAAAAGCAGAAGTTCAATTAATATGGTCGCGAAGTGTGCCGAAAAACTCAAACGATGTCCAGCCATCGCAGCGTCCCGGCCAGGCGCTATTTTTAAACGACCGTTTGACGAACTTCGCGACAAGACCCGCCCAGATCACGCCTCGAGGGTGTTGGTCTTGCTTACGCCAGCCTAGCGACTGTCGACCCATCGCGCCAACTCGCGTAGGTGTTGGGTAAAGTCAGCGGCATTGATATCGCCCTGAATGCGCGCGTCACGCACCTCCTGGCCCGCATGGAAAAATAACAGGCTAGGTGGTCCGAACAGCTGGAAATTGTTGAGCAGCGCGCGACTCTGAGCATTGGTATCGGTGACGTCGACCGCAATGCGGTCGAAGTCTGACAGTTCGTCAATCACCGCAGGGTCGGTATAGACCTCCCGTTCCAACTGACGGCAGGAGATGCACCAGTCGGCGGTAAAGTGGACGAAAACAGGCCGGCCAGCTTTCTCAGCGTCAGCCAGAGCGCTGTCGAGGTCAGACAGGCTATCCAGGCGTTGAAAGTCGAGCGACGTGGTGGAGGTTCCCGTTGCGGTGCCGGGTAACTGTAACGGGCGCAGCGGGTTATTCGACCCTTGAGCGGCGCCGATCGTCAGGGCAATGCCCCAGGTCAGCAACACCAGGCCCAGCGTCTGGCGCGCTTTTGGCCAGCCGGAAGGCGTGTTGGTCTGCACGGCACCCAATGCCAGTGCGGTGCCAATGGCCAGGGCTGCCCAGAGCAGCAGCGCGATCGGCCCCGGCACCAGGCGTTCCACCATCCAGATGGCAACGCCGAACAGCAGCAGGCCAAAGGCGATCTTGACGCCGTTGAGCCAGGCCCCCGAACGGGGCAGCAGGGTCGCCCCAAAGGTACCGACCAGAAGCAGGGGCACACCCATGCCCAGGCCCAGGGAAAACAGCATGGCGCCGCCGGTGAGGGCATCGCCGGTGGTGGAAATGATCACCAGCGCGCCGGCCAACGGCGCCGTGACGCAGGGCGACACCACCAGCACCGATAATGCGCCTGCCAACGCCAAGCCGGGCGGACCGCTGCGCTGCGCCCGTGCCTGCCAGGCGTCGACGCGTTGCGCGAGGCGAGGCGACAGGCGCAGGTCAAAGGCACCGAGCATGGCCAGGCCAAACACGCTGAACAGCACAGCAAAGGTAATCAGTACCGGCGCGGACTGGAGTTGCGCCTGGAGGTTGAGGCCGGCCCCAAACAGGCCCATCAGCACGCCGACCGCTGCATAGGTGACGGCCATGCCCAGCACATAGCTGGCCGACAGCAGGAAAGCGCGGGGACGGGTGGGTTGCTGGCCGACGATGATCGACGACAGGATGGGCACCATGGGTAACACGCAGGGGGTGAAGGTCAGCCCGATGCCCGCCAGAAAAAACAGGCCAAGCGCCAAGGGGAGGCTGGCGTCGGTCATCAGTTGGCTAAAGCGGCTGTCCTCGCTCTGCGGTGCGCCAAGGGTGGCGGCGCTGTCGTCAAACTCAGCAGACGTGTCAGTTGTCTCAGCCGTATTGGTGGCTTCATCCGACGTTTCTACGGGCGACGAGGCAGGCGTCTCTTCATTGCCGGTCGTGGGCTCCCAATCGGCAAACGCACGCGGCGGCTGGCTTTCGGTGGCCTGCAGCGCGACGGTTTCCGGCGGGTAACAAAGCCCGGCGTCAGCGCAGCCCTGGAAGGTGAAGTCGATATCCAGGGGGCCCGAAAAGTCACTTTCCAACGGTACTTCCATGACCACCCGGTCGCGGAAAATATACACGTCGCCCAGGAATTCATCATTGGTGAACGTGCCCTCAGGCAGTTCGGGTTCACCCAGACGAACCTCATTGTTCAGGCTTTCCACGGCAAACTGGCGCCGGTAGAGGTAATACTCGTCAGCGGCTTCGACGCCCACGAAGAGGGTGTCTCCGTCGTGCCAGGCGGTGGGTTGAAAGGCTTCCAGAACGGGCAGAAAGTCATCGTTCTGATCGCTTGAAGAGAACCACTGTGCCTGGGCCAATAGCGGTAGCGCGCCGAGCAGGAGTAACAGCCCTAAACGTCGAATCGTAAGCAAAATGTATCCTTGGTCGATAACGAACTGGCAGGCGGCTAGCATAACGCAACATGGCGTGCTGGTAACGGTTGGCGCCAGCCTTCAGGACAATAACTGTCCGTCAACGAAACGGGGCCACCCGAAGGTGGCCCCGTCTAACACTCACCCGTAAGTGATTAGGCTTTGTGATAAGCCGCCGCTGATTTTTCAATCGCCTTACGCGCTGCTTCCACGCCTTCCCAGGACTCAACCTTGACCCACTTGCCTTTTTCGAGATCCTTGTAGTTCTCGAAGAAATGGGCGATCTGCTGACGTAGCAGTTCTGGCAGGTCTGTGACTTCCTGCACGTCGTCGTACAGCGAGCTGAGCTTGGGATGCGGCACGCACACCAGCTTGGCATCTTCGCCGGCTTCGTCGGTCATGTTGAGAATGCCGACCGGGCGCGCACGAATGATGCTGCCTGGCTGGACCGGGTGTGGCGTGACGACGAGCGCGTCCAGCGGGTCGCCATCGTCGGCCAGGGTGTGGGGAATAAAACCGTAGTTGGCCGGGTAGAACATGGGGGTGGCCATAAAGCGGTCGACCAGCAGGGCCCCCATGTCTTTATCGATCTCATACTTGATCGGGGCATGGTTGGCAGGAATTTCAATCGCCACGTATAGGTCGTTGGGCAGATCCTTACCAGCGGGGATGTTGTCGAAGTTCATCGTTTATTCCTTGGTCGTACAATGGCTAGGCAATCGAAATTGCTGTATGGATTGCGAAGAATTATACGAACATGGCCGCTGGATTACCAATGCGACATAGGTGTTGCGCTGATTCCGTGGCCGCTTGGCCACACGGCTTGCCATGCCACGACGTTTGGCGGGCATCACTTGGCGTTTTCAGCGTGTATCATGGGCGTTCTTAGACAGTGATGTCAGTGGCCAACGCAGTATGCTCAGGAGGATGACTTGGCACATGCCCAATTGCTGATCAGTTACGGTCAGGCATTTGTTGCCCCCGACCGGCGGCTGCACCGCAGCTCCATGTCGGTTCGCTTTCCAGAGCCGCCGTTGCTCAAGGCAAAGGGTGGCTGTGCGGTCATTAGTGACTCGCTCTCACGTAATACCCTGGCGAAACAGGCGGGTGATCTGAGCGTGCGCGGGTTTTTGGCCGATTATTTCTCAACCCCGGATCACTGGGATGTCAAAACGTCGGCAACCCGCGTGCTGCGAGCCCTCAACAGCTGGTGCTACGGCCAAAGTCAGCATGTGCAAAACGGCAGCTTTGTTTCATCGCTCTCCGCCATGGTCTTTCGTGAACGCGATGCCCACCTGTTTCATATGGGCGATACCTTGGTGTTTCGTCTGCGCGGCGCCGAGTTCGAACAGCTGACCCGGGACCATGTCACCGACCTTGGTGGCTATCGCTACCCGTCCCGGGCGTTGGGCATGGATGGCAGCGTGGATATTGACTATACCTTGCTGCCGGTGAAGCAGGGCGATCTGTTTTTGTTCACCACCCAGGCGGTCGGTGGCACCTTGCTGCCCTCAGACTACGTGCGCCTGATTCGCCAGGATGCCAGCGACCTTGACGCGGCCTGCGAGCGACTCGCCAACGAAGCCAAGCAGCGTGCGCAGGAGCGCGGCTATGGCGGTGACCAATTCTGCTTCCAACTGGTGCGCATCGACGAGCTGCCTGAAGAAAGTAGCGACCATCCCGGTCAGCTATACGGCGAGTTGCCCATTCCTCCTGAGCTTGCGCCTGGCGCGAGGCTGGATGGCCTCGAGGTGTTGGCCGTCCTGTCGCGCACGGCACAGTCGCGCATTTACCGCGTTCGCGATGTCTATTCCGAGCGCGAAATGGTCATGAAGGCCCCAAGCCCCGAGCTGTCGCTGCGCAATGCCTATCTCGAGCACTTCCTGCTGCAGCAGTGGGTCGTCGAGCGGGTGAACTCGCCGTTCGTGGTCAAGGTGGTCGAGCCATCACGCCCGCGGCGCTACCTCTACTATCTGATGCAGCATGTTGAAGGCGAGACATTACGCGAGTGGGCAGAACGCCACCCCCAGGCGAATCTCTCCCAGCGGCTGGATATCGCCAATCAATTGGGCAAGGCCGTGCAGGCGCTGCACCACCGGGACATCATCCATCAGCAGATCATGCCGGATAATATCCTGATCGACCCTCACGGCAAGGTGGTTCTGACCGACTTCAGCGCCTGTCACATGCGCGAGGTGGATGGCCACCGCCATTCAGGGGAGCTGCTAAGACAGGTCGGCTTTAACGAGCATACGGCGCCTGAATATGCGCTGGGCGATAGCGTCGGTCGGCGTAGTGACCAATACTCCCTGGCGTCGACCGTGTATTGGTTGTTGACCGGGGAGATGCCTTACAGCCTGACGCCGAACCGGCTACGCAGTCATACTGATCTGGAAGGCTTGACCTACCGCAATGCACGCACCACCAATCCGGAGATCTCGCCGGAGCTTGATGAGGCGCTGAGACGCGCGCTGGATCCCCAGCGGTCGCTGCGTTTCAGGCGGCTATCCGAATTTCTGCATGCGCTGCGCTTGCCGTTGGGCAAACGACCTGCGGCCGATGCCGATAAAGAGCGCCAGGAGCCGCGTCGTTTCTGGCAGGGGGTGGCGGGCATTCTGCTATTGCTGCTGGTGCTTTCCTGGCTGTTGCGCTGAGCCGAAGACGTTGGCCCCCGCCACACAAAATAACGCCCGGGTATCGCTGAGATTCCCGGGCGTTGGCCTGTCGTGCAAAGGTAACGTCTAGAGGGTGAAAACCGGCAGCTTGCGCTCCACCTTGGCCAGTTTCAGTTTGGCTACTTTGGGCAGGCCGTTTTCAAACGGCGGGAAGTCTTCGCCCTGAATAAGTGGAGAGAGGTACTCGCGGCAGGCGTCAGTAATGTCGAAGCCCTCTTCGCTGATGAAATCCCGGGGCATGAATTTCTCTTGATTGGCCACCTGCGACAGCGGCGCGGAAATCACATCCCACTGATAGGGAGACTGGGAGATCCGGCGAATGGCCGGCATCATGGCATTCTTGCCCGCCAGCGCCAGGGTCACGGCTTCGCGGCCCACGGCGTAGGCCTGCTCGACGTCGGTTTTGGACGCCAGATGGCGGGCAGCGCGCTGGAGATAATCGGCAACGGCCCAGTGATACTTGTAGCCCAGGTCCTGCTTGATCATCCCGGCAAGCGTCGGCGCGACACCGCCCAGCTGGCGGTGACCAAAGGCGTCGGTATTGCCGGCATCGGCCAGGAAGGTGCCGTCTTCATAGCGCGCGCCTTCCGACACCACGATGACGCAGTAGCCGTTCTGCTGGACGCTTTGCTCGACCCTTTCCATCACGGCCTTGCGGTTGAACGCCACTTCCGGGAACACGATCAAGTGTGGGGGCTCGCCCGGGCCTTCACCGGCCAGCCCGCCCGCCGCGGCGATCCAGCCCGCATGGCGGCCCATCACCTCAAGCACGAATACCTTGGTAGAGGTGGCGCACATGGAGGCAATATCCAGTGACGCCTCGCGGGTGGACGTCGCGATATATTTCGCCACGCTACCGAAGCCCGGGCTGTTATCGGTGATCGGCAGGTCGTTATCTACGGTTTTGGGGACGTGAATGGCCGTCAGCGGGTAGCCCAGCTTTTCGGAAAGCTGGGAAACTTTCAGGCAGGTATCAGCGCTGTCGCCACCGCCGTTGTAAAAGAAGTAGCGAATATCGTGAGCCTTGAAGACTTCGATCAGGCGCTCGTACTGGGCACGGTGCGTATCGATATCCTTGAGCTTGTAGCGGCAAGAGCCAAACGCACCACCCGGGGTATAACGTAGGGCGGCAATGGCGTCGTCGCTCTCTTGGGTGACATCGATGAGGTCTTCCGTAAGGGCGCCGATAATGCCGTTATGGCCGGCATAGACCTTGCCGATCTGATCGGGGGCTTGTCGGCAAGCTTCAATGACACCACAAGCGCTGGCGTTGATCACAGCGGTGACACCGCCTGACTGGGCGTAAAAGGCATTATGCTGGGCCATGGAAACGTCTCAACTCCTGGAGGTCGGAAGGCGTAGTGAACGCAGGAACGTGGGCGCCATGCGGGTGAATGCTGTCTTCACCATTTAGATGGCGCAGAAATAAGTGGGCGAAGTTTAGCGTAAAGCCGCATGACCTGCATCCGGCTAGTCGCCGCTATCCATCGCCTGTTCGCGCTGAGCCAGTTGCCAGCCGCCGAGATCCTTGTAGCGGTTGACCATGGCGCAGAACAGCTCGGCGGTGCGTTCGGTGTCGTAACGTGCCGAATGCGCGGCCTTATTGTCAAACTCGATGCCGGCTGCACGGCAGGCACGGGCGAGCACGGTCTGGCCATAAATCAGGCCGGCCAGGGTCGCGGTATCAAAGCTCGAGAAGGGATGAAAGGGATTGCGCTTGATGCCACAGCGATTCGCAGCCGCATTCAGGAAGCCGTGATCAAAGGCGGCATTGTGGCCGACCAGAATGGCCCGCGAGCAGCCATGGGCCTTGATCGATTTGCGGATGGGCCGGAAAATTTCGCCCAGGGCTTGCTCTTCGCTCAACGCGACCTGCCGGCGTAGCGGGTCATCCAGATTGATGCCGGTAAAATCCAGCGCAGACTGTTCGACATTGGCGCCGTCGAATGGCTGAATGTGGTAGGCGTAAGTGGCGTCGGGCAGGAGGTTGCCTTCAGGGTCCATCGTCAGGGTGACCGCCGCAATTTCCAGCACGGCATCGCCCTGTGCATTGAAGCCGCCCGTCTCCAAATCAACGACAACGGGCAGGTAACTGCGAAAACGTTGGGCCATCAATTCGCGGGCAATCGCCTCGCTCATGCAGCTCTCCTTAGTAAGCGAGTAATCAGGGGGCAAAGAGCATCTAGCGCTTTTCGTGGGGAGATTCTAGCAGTTTCCTGCAAAGCCGTCGTTGGCGGTATTCGCTGAGCACTGAGAACGCTATACTTGGCATTTACCCGATCGCGTGAACCACTCACCCTCTGGCGTGTCTGGCGCGCATTTTGTACAGAAGAAGGAGTCAAGAATGTCCGATGTCAAAAAGGTTGTGCTGGCATATTCAGGCGGCCTGGACACATCCGTTATCGTTAAGTGGTTGCAGGAAACATACAACTGCGAGGTGGTGACGTTTACCGCCGACATCGGTCAAGGTGAAGAGGTCGAGCCCGCTCGTGCCAAGGCGGAAGCGCTAGGCGTTAAAGAAATCTACATTGAAGACCTGCGCGAAGAGTTCGTGCGCGATTACGTCTTCCCCATGTTTCGTGCCAATACCATCTACGAAGGCGAGTACCTGCTGGGCACTTCCATCGCCCGCCCGCTGATCGCCAAGCGCCTGATCGATATCGCCAACGAAACGGGCGCTGATGCGATCTCCCACGGCGCAACCGGCAAGGGCAACGACCAGGTACGCTTCGAACTTGGCGGCTATGCGCTGAAGCCTGGCGTGAAAGTCATCGCTCCGTGGCGTGAGTGGGATCTCACCTCGCGGGAAAAACTCATGGCCTACTGCGAACAGCACAACATCCCCGTCGACTTTTCCAGCAAGAAGAAAAAATCGCCTTATTCCATGGATGCCAACCTGCTGCACATTTCCTACGAAGGCGGCATTCTCGAAGACCCGTGGGCGGAAGCCGAAGAGGACATGTGGCGCTGGAGCGTCTCGCCGGAAACGGCACCGGACCAGCCTACCTATGTGGAGCTGACCTTCGAAAAGGGCGATATCGTGGCCATTGACGGTGAGGCCCATAAGCCCCACGAAGTGCTTGAAAAGCTTAATAAGCTGGGTGGCGACAATGGTATCGGCCGCCTGGATATCGTCGAAAACCGCTACGTGGGCATGAAGTCCCGCGGCTGTTACGAGACCCCAGGCGGCACCATCATGTTGCGTGCTCACCGGGCCATCGAGTCGCTGACGCTGGACCGTGAAGAAGCCCACCTGAAAGACCAGCTGATGCCGAAGTATGCCGAAGTGATCTACAACGGCTACTGGTGGAGTCCCGAGCGTCGCATGCTGCAGGCGGCCATCGACGAGACCCAGCATAACGTCTCCGGCGTCGTACGCATGAAGCTCTACAAAGGTAACGCCATCGTGGTGGGCCGTAAGTCCGATCAGTCGCTGTTTGACGAGTCGATCGCCACCTTTGAAGACGATGCAGGCGCCTACGATCAGAAAGATGCCGAAGGCTTCATCAAGCTGAACGCATTGCGCCTGCGGATTGCCGCGGGTAAAGGTCGTCAACAGAGCTAACGGGCAGTGCAGGCGGCGAGCACGACTTGCCGCCTGCCGAACGCAGGAGGCACGATGTTTAAAAAACTATTTTCAGGCTTGCTTGGTGGCGGTAGCGACGGGGCCACGAGCCAGTCGCAGGCCGCCGAACCCGTCGAATACAAGGGCTACCTGATCACCTCTCAGCCCGATAACCAGAGCGGCCAATATCGGGTAAGCGGTACGATCCACCGGCCTCAGGGAGAAGGCGATGATCTGGAGCACCGCTTCGAACGTTCGGACATGGTGCCCAGTCGAGAGGCGTGCGATGCCTTGATGGTTAGCAAAGCCCAGCGCTATATTGATGAGGTGGGCGACGATATGTTTGCCCCTGACCCCCGTCATGAAGGTAACGGCTAAACGAAAACTGCCATCACGCTAGGGGGAGGTCTATGCGTCTAATCCACCAAGCCTCACCTTGGCGCTCCCTGATCAACGATGATGGGACGCTCAATATCCCGGCGCTCACCGCGCCGTTGGACTATCTAACCCCCCGCACGTATTCGCTGCCGTCCTCGCTAACCAATGCCCATGCCTGGCAGCTGTCTCTGGTGGAATCGCTGGTGCACTACGATCTGCCTGCCTGGCGCATCAGCCAGCTCATCAGCGACCACAACGCCAGTCTTTACCGTCAAGCGATCGACCTTTCGCTTGATGACATGCGCGCCCAGGGCTGGGGAGAGCCACCGGCTGACTATTGCATACTGCTGTTAGGTTCGGCGGCACGCTACGAGAGCCTGCTAGGCCCGGATCAGGATAATGCGTTGATTATTGACGACTATCCTGATCACCGCCACGTTGAAATCGACGGCTACTTTCAGGCATTGGGTGAGCGCTTTACCGCACGCCTGGACGAGGCGGGCATTCCGCTGTGCCGTGGCCACGTCATGGCGCGCTGGCCGATGTGGCGTAAACGGCTCAGCGAGTGGCGTGCGCAGCTGTCGATCTGGAGCGCTGACCGGCAGGTGAAGCGGGTGCAGCAGACCAATATCCTGCTCGATTTTGCCCCGGTGGCGGGCAATCCCGCGCTGGCTGAGCGACTCGCTGACAGCATCGCGGCGACACTCCCCAAGGCCGCTCTGTTCATGCATGAAATGACCGCATTGCTCCAGGAGCTTCCGGTTGCGCTGGACCGCTTTGGCCGGATTGCCTCGAGCCCCGCACTGGACGCGCCCCATGACGAGGCTATCAACCTCAAGCAGCAGGGCCTTCTGCCCTTGATCAGCGCCGTGCGATTGCTGTGCGTACGCTATCAGCGCCGTGAAGTCGCGACCCGCGAACGACTGGCCGCGCTCAGCCATGTGGCCGGTGTGCTTACCGTGACGCAGGCGGATTTGCTGGTGGCGGCTCTGGAGCGCCTTCAGCAACGCCTGTTGGATCAGCAGCGCGCCAATAAAGCCCTTGGGCAAATCGCAGACGGCTGGGTAGACCTGGGGGCTTTAAGGGAAGACGAGCGCCTGCTGCTGAAGTTTGATCTCCAGCAGATCAAGGCGTTTGTTCAGCAGGTAAGCGCTACTTGATGATGGCTCGCCGCCCTCAGGTGGATGACGACGCGGTCGTACCATCCGGTGCTGGCGGCAGTTCCAGAGTCAGGCAGGCGCCGCCAAGCGTTTTGGCATCTTCCACCCAGAGTCGCCCGCCCAGGTGGGCAATGATGCCCCGGCTGATGGGTAGCCCCAGGCCGCTGCCCTTGGGTCGGCCGTGGGGGATGTCGCCCTCCTGCTGGATCTGGTGAAATTTCTCGAATACCCGCTCGCGTTCGTCGGCGGTGATACCGGCGCCGTTATCTTCCACGCTCAGGCGAAAGTGACGGCGGTGATGGTAGAGGGTCAGGCGGACTTTGGGGTGTTGCCGGTCGGCAAACTTTCCTGCGTTATCGAGCAGGTTGATGATTACCTGTTCCAGTCGGTCCTGGTCACCGATCACCATGGCCGGGTCGGCCTCGAGGCTAATCTCGAGTTCAATGCCGCGTTCCTGATGCAGGTGCGCAATGGCGTCGACGCTGTGCCGTGCCAGCGCTGCCAGGTCAAGCGGCACCGGGTTGAGCGTCAAGCGGCCGCTCTCCAGTCGGGCCAGATCCAGAATTTCTTCGATCAGGCGGGACAGTCGCTGGCTTTCATGGACGATAACGCCAAGGAAGTGTTCACGCTTGTCGTTGGGTAGCTCGCTGTTATCGCGCAGTATTTCGGCAAATGCACGAATCGAGGTGAGCGGCGTGCGCAGCTCGTGGCTGACCATGGCGACAAACTCGTCCTTCAAGCGATCAAGCTCACGTAAGCGCTCGTTGGCGCTGCGCAATTCCTCACCAATCTGCACAAGCTCCTGGGACTTTTGCTCCAGGCGCCGGTTGTACTCGAGGGTTTGAGAGGTGGTATCCAGAATGCTCAGAACGGACTCGATATCCAGCGCTTCGCCCCGCACCACCGAATTTATCAGCACCCGCGCCGAGGCGCTGCCAAGCGACCCCGCAAGCGCCTGTTCGGCACGGGTAATCAGCGCGGCGTCGGCGGGCTCCTCGGCATCGAACCTACCCTGGGGGCCGCTGTGGCGGAACACCCTGCGCGTGGTCTGCTCGCCAAGGTAGCGTATCAGCAGCTCGCTGAGCGCCCCCTGGGTGGTTTGCCCGCGCCACAGCGGGGCGCTTTGCAGGTTGGGGTGCATGGCTTCGGTAAACAGCGCCGCCTGGGTCTGTTCAAGCGGGGTGGGGCGCGTAAACAGTGACACGCCGACCAGGAGCCCGACGTTGGCCAGCATGCTCCATAGCAGTGAATGAGTGTAAATATCCCAGCCTTCCAGGCCGAACAGCGCGTAGGGCTTCAGCCAACCCATGCCCAAGGGCCCTTCGGTGAGCAGCGAGGCATCCAGCCAGCCCGACTGGGCAAACCCCGGCAGCAGCAGCGTATAGCACCAGACCAGAAATCCGGCGATCAGGCCGGAAGCGGCTCCCTGGCGCGTGGCGCCCCGCCAGTAGAGGCCAATAAGCAGCGCGGGGGCAAACTGGGCGGCACCTGCGAAGGACACCAGCCCAATCGTCACCAGGCTGTAGGAGTCGCCAATCAGCGCGTGGTAGAGGTAGCCAAGCAGCAGAATCAGCACAATGGCCACCCGCCGGATGCCGAGCAGCCAACCGGCAAGCTCGCCCTTGGTGCTCAAATGCAGGCGTCGTGATCCCAGCAGCAGCGGCATCACCAACTGGTTGCTGACCATGGTCGACAGCGCAATGGTCTCGACGATGACCATCCCGGTCGCCGCCGACAGACCGCCGATGAACACCAGCAGCGGCAGCCCTTCAAGCCCCGCCGAGAGCGGCAGGGTCAGCACGAAGCTGTCAGGATCGCCGGCGCTCACTCCTAGTAACAGCCCGGCCAGGGCAATGGGGATCACGAACAGGTTGATCAGCAGCATATATAGCGGAAATAGCCAGCTCGCCCGGGTTAAATGCTGCTCATCGACGTTTTCCACTACCAGCACCTGGAACTGGCGCGGCAGGGTCAAGAACGCCAGGAACGCGAGCACCAGCATGCCGACCCAGCCGGTAACCCCGCCGGGCACGCTGTCCAGGCGCATGCTGTCGACGAGGCCCGGCGTGGCGGCTACCTCGGCAAACAGCGCGGCGGGCCCCTCAAACATCACAAAGACGACGAATATGCCCACGGCCATGAAGGCCACCAGCTTGACGATCGATTCAAGCGCAATGGCGGCCACCATGCCTTCGTGGCGTTCGCTGGCATCCAGGTGACGGGTGCCGAACAGGATGATGAAGACCGCCAGCACCAGGGCAACCCACAGGGATTTATCCATCCAGAAACGCTCATCAACTAAAGTGGTGTCGGCGGTGTTGGGGTAGTTGATCAATACCGCGTGACTCACCGTGATCGCCTTCAGCTGGAGCGCGATATACGGGGTGATACTAATCAGCGCCATCAAGGCGACAAGGGCGCCCAGGCCGCTGCTCTTGCCGTAGCGCGCACTGATGAAATCGGCAATCGAGGTGATCCGTTGCCGCGCGGCGATGCGCACCATCTTGCGGATCACAAAGGGGGCCAACAGCATGGCAAGGGTCGGGCCCAGATAGATCAGTAGAAAGCTGGGGCCATGCTCGGCGGCACGCCCGACGCTACCGTAGAACGTCCAGGCGGTGCAGTAGACGGCGATAGAGAGTGCATAGACAGTGGGCGAGCCGATCAACGAACGGCCCTGTTCCGCGCGGCGGTCCCCCCAGGCGGCGACCAGAAACAACAGCGCCAGATAACCAAAGGCGGTGCCGAGTATGATCGGATCAGTGCGCATGATCAGCGGCCCGCACGATGTTCCATGAGCCACGCTGCCAGGCCGATAACGATCGCCCAGGCACTGAACAGATAAAGCGGTAGCCAGCCGATGTGCGACGCAGGGAAGCGGTCGACCACAAGGATCACGGGCGGGCAGAATAGCAGCAGCGCAATGGCCAACAGGGCCATCAGCCGTTCGGTTTTACGTGATTTGAGGTCTGACGATTTCATGTGGCGCTGGCATCCTGTCGATCAAAGGCATTGGCCTGGAGTGCAAGCAGTTGCTCCAGGGTAGCGATACCCCGTGCCTCCAGGCGCGGCAGCAGCGCCAACCATAGCTTGGCGGTGACTCGAGCATCGCCAAGCGCCGTGTGGCGCGTGCCCGGTGGAAACGCCAGGTCATAACGCTGAGCCAGGCTATCCAGGTCGTGGCCATCCAGCGCTTCGTCCAGGGCGCGCGAAATCAGCAGGGTATCGATCACCGGGATGTCGAACGTCACGCCTTTGTGGCTGATGGCCAGCAAGTCAAAGGCGGCGTTATGGGCGAGCATGACGGCGTCGCCCACGTAGTCGCGAAAGCGGGTCAATACGATGTCCAGCGGCGGTGCGCCGACCACATCGGCATCGCTAAGACCATGGATGGCGGTGCTGGCTAGCGGAATAGGCCGCTTGGGGTCGACCTTCTGGTCGAACACATCGCTTGCCAACAGCTTCGCATTCACCACGCGGCAGGCGCCGAGACTGATCACCGTGTCGCCGCGGCGCAGTTCAAGCCCGGTGGTTTCGGTATCAAAGGCGACGATTTCCAGGCTGCGCAGCGAACGGCTGGCAAGGGCTTCGTCGGGCGGCGGCAGGTCGGCAATACCGAAATCATGAAATTCAGGACGCGGCGGGGCGGTTTCCCGCGGGGCGCCGACGCGCTCCATGGCGGGTAACGGAAGGCGCAGCCGGGCATGGGTGCCGTTATCGTCTGCCAGGCTCCAGATATCGCTGGCGTGCTGGCGCAGCACGTCGGCGACGCTTGGGTTCAGCGGCAGTGACGGCAGTATCTGCTGTCGCCATTCGGCCAGCTCGTGTTCGGTCAGTGCCTTGCCGTGCCAGATAAGGTCCAGATAGACGCGCTTGTTGCCCAGGCAGATCTCGCCCTCGAAGCCGCTGTCGGGAAGATGGGTGTTGAGGTGCTTGACCAGCGAATCAAACAGCGCGATCAGCGCCGGCGCGTCGCCCTTGAACCAGGCGGGCATGCCTACCGGGGTGATCAGGCGGTGCTCGGGGTCGAGGCGCTCGTCCAGCGCCTGCCAGAAATCGTTGGACCACATGGGCGTCAGGCGCTCGCCTTGATGCTGCATGTCATCCAGTAGCTGACCGATCTTGGCCACGTTGTCGCCAAGCGTGGCGCCTTCTTCCTGGATGACGCGCTCAAACCGCTGTCGCAGCGCTGAGGTGTCGACGTCGCCCTGATGCCTGAGCTGAATCAGCGCGTCGGCGGCGCTGGTCAGGCTGGCGGTATGCTGACGCAACGGCGTCAACATGCCGGCAAGCTCCGCTCTAACGCCCATTTCACTTGACCATGAGGCGGTGGCGTCGCTGAACGTCAGCAGCGTTTCGCCATCGCTGCCGGGAACACGACGTAAAATGACCTTAAGCCAGCGGTTATCGCAGGGGGCCAATAGCTCACGAGGGGCGCCGTCGTCGGGTAGCTGACTGATTGCCTGCTGCAAGCTGGCGACCGGGATAAGCGCTTCGAGACGCTTGCCAAGCCCCAGGCCGGTATGGTCGACAAAGAAGTCCTCGGCGGCCTGATTAAACAGCATGACCCGGCGATGATGGTCACACAGCAGCAGCGGCGTCTCGAGCACCTGCAGCAGGGTTTCCAGCTCCTGGCGGATCTTGGCGGCGCTGCGAGCGCCTTCCGTGTGCGCCGTGGCCAAGCGGCTGCGGTCTTCCCGCCAGCTCTCGCGCACGCGCTTAAGGTCCGGGCCGAGGCCCTTTAGCCAGCCTTCGGGTGGGTGTTCATCGCGGGCATCGGGGTTGGCTACCAGGCGTGCCAGCTGTACCTGTAAATGACGCAGCGGGGTAAACAGCATGCGTTCGAGCAGCAACCCGGCCAGGAAAATCGTCGCGCCGCCGGAAAAGCTGCCCAGCCACAAGGCAATGCGCGTTGTGCCGGTGGGGGCAAGCTGGGCATCCAGCCAGGCGGCAAAAATGGCCCCGCCCAGCAGGCTGATACCACTGAGAATGAGCCACAGGCCAATCAATCGCTGGCGTTTGGGTAGCCCGCCTCGTGTCATGAAGGATGTCCGCTTAACAGGGCGTTGACTTTTTCAACCAGCGCCTGGGTGGAAAAGGGCTTGGTAATGTAATCATCAGCGCCTAGCGCCATGCCTTTTTCCCGCTCCACCTCGCGCCCGTGCGCCGTCAGCATGATGATGGGCAGCGCGGCCGTGGTGGCCTGCTGGCGCAGCTGTTCCAGCACATCGAAACCGCTGATGCCGGGCAGACTGATGTCCAGCAGGATCAGATCAGGTGGGGCCTGCTGCACATGGGCAAGGGCCTGTTCGCCGTCTTCTGCCGTGATGACGTCGAAGCCCGCCTGCTGCATCAGAAACTCAAGCGATATAAGGATATTGGGCTCGTCATCGACCACAAGCACTTTAGCCATCGTGCGCTCCCTACGTTTAAGGGTTATGGGGCAGCCTAGGTTTCCCCGTCATTAAGCCAGAGTGTAGGTAGATGAAAGGGATGCGCCAAGACGACCTTGGCCGAATGCGATGGCACGGAGTGGATGCTTAACCGTAACTTGCAGGCTGATTCGTACGACTTTAGGTGTATTTTTGCCGTGTTACGGGTTGGTCGTGTGGACGCTATACCTTCGGGGTACCACCATATGATAGTTTGCGCTTATTTGATTTTCCTAACTGATTGATAACCATACCCATAAGGAGCAACGCCAATGAGTGCCGTCATTTTGCTTCTGCTAGGTCTTGGGGCCATGGCAGCAGGATACTTTGTTTACTCCAAGTTCATCGCAGAAAAGATTTATCAGCTCGATCCGGACTTCAAGACTCCCTCTCATGAGTTTGAAGACGGTGTCGACTATGTCCCGACCAACCGGTTTGTACTGTGGGGGCATCATTTTACGTCAGTAGCCGGTGCCGCTCCCATCGTAGGCCCCGCCATAGCGGTGATCTGGGGGTGGGCGCCGGCGTTTTTATGGGTAGTGTTTGGCACTATCTTCTTTGCCGGTATTCATGATTCAGGGGCCATATGGGCCAGCGTGCGTAACAAGGCGAAATCCGTAGGAGCGCTGACAGGCGACGTTGTGGGTGCGCGAGCGCGAAGTATCTTCATGATTGTCATCTTTTTGGTCCTGCTGATGGTAAATGCCGTATTTGCGGTGGTGATTGCGGGATTGATGATGGATTTTTCCAGCGCAGTGGTGCCGGTCTGGGGCGCTATACTGGTGGCGTTAATTATCGGCCAATTAATTTATCGGCGGATTCTGAGTCTTCCAGTCGTTTCGATATTGGGCGTCATCGCACTCTATGCACTGATAGGGATTGGGCCTTCAGTCCCTGTACAAATGCCTGACCAAGTGGGTGCCATGTCAGGAAACGCCGTATGGATTTTGATTCTATTTGGCTATGCCGCTGTGGCATCGCTATTGCCGGTATGGATGCTATTGCAGCCACGCGACTACATTAATGGTCTTCAACTGTTTATCGGGTTAATCATCCTCTATGGTGCATTAGTGTTATTTAATCCCACCTTGGTGGCACCAGCATTTAACAGCGATGTGCCTGATGGAACACCCTCGTTGTTACCGCTACTTTTTGTGACCATTGCATGCGGCGCGATTTCAGGCTTCCACGGTTTAGTGTCGTCGGGCACAACGTCAAAACAGCTTGATAAAGAAACCGATGTTCGCTTTGTAGGCTATTTTGGTGCCGTTGGTGAAGGCATGTTGGCGCTGGCTGCCATCTTGGCCGCAACCGCTGGTTTTGCTTCGCTGGGCGACTGGGAGGCCATGTATTCTGCCTTCGGTCAAGGGGGCGTGAATGCCTTTGTTGAAGGGGGTGCCTTTATTATTCACAACGGCATCGGTTTGCCGGAAGCAACGGCCGCTACCCTGTTAACTGTGATGGCAGCGCTATTTGCGGGCACGACCATGGATACCGGGCTTCGTCTGCAGCGTTATATCTTCCAGGAGTGGGGTGAGATCTATCAGCAGCAGTGGATGAAAAAGCCGGCGATTGCGACCTGTCTGGCGGTGGGCTCATGTTTACTGCTTGCCTTTGGTGCTGGTGGCGCGGATGGCTCAGGCGGGCTGATTATCTGGCCGCTGTTTGGTACTACCAACCAGCTTTTAGCAGGCCTTACGCTACTGGTAATCACCGTTATGCTGGTACGGCTCAAGCGTCCTATGTGGTTTACGCTGGCGCCGCTTTGCTTTTTGCTGGTGATGACCATTCTTGCGCTGTTGCTCCAGCTTCGCACGTTCTGGAATGACGGTAATATGTTCCTGTTGGGGCTGGATATCGTGGTGCTTATTGCGGCCGTGCTGGTAGCTATGGAGTGTGCGGCGGCACTCAAGCGTTCTCGGGCGGACATTGCCGCGCAGCGCTCAACATGATGAATCCTGAGGAGTGACAGCTGATGAACGACGAACCCAAACACGGGTCGTCATCACGTCGCAGTGGATTGCGGGCTTGGTTGGACCAGGCCCGTTTCTACACCGAAGAGGTCTATAGCGCGCGCTATCGAGGCGCTATAGCGCGCGCGCGCCGCGACGAAGACGATCTGTTTATGCTGCTGGTTTTTTCCGAAATGATGGGGTTACAAAACCCCGCTTCCTATTACACGCTTGAGCTTCAGCCACTGCTATTAGAACGCTTCCATGACTGGCATGTCCGTATGGGAATGGAGCGTTCGCCGTTGGATAATTTCCGCTGTTGCTGAGTTCACATGCCTGATTCTGGTAAGTCATACATGCAAGCTTTATTGAATCGACGCCTGTTATGGGTGGGTGGGAAAGGCGGGGTGGGTAAAACCACCGTCGCTGCCTCGCTGGGGGTGTTGGCCGCTAGCCGAGGGCGGCGGGTCTTGGTGGTATCCACGGACCCTGCCCACAGTCTTGGCGATGTATTCGACCGAACGCTTGGCGATACACCCCGCCGCCTGTTAGCCAACCTTGATGCGATGGAAATTGATCCTGATGTGGAAGTGGAGGCGCATCTACAGCGTGTGATTGAGCAAATGCGACGCTATGCGGCTCCCGACATGATGAAGGAGTTAGAGCGGCAGATGCGACTGACACGCCAGTCGCCGGGCACGCAGGAGGCGGCGCTGCTGGAGCGTCTGGCCCGTTTGATGGTTGATGATGAAGCTCCCTACGATCTGATTATTTTTGATACCGCCCCAACGGGACATACGCTCAGGCTGTTAACCCTTCCAGAAGCCATGGCGGCCTGGACAGATGGCCTGTTGGCCCACAACCGCAAATCGGCAGAGCTGGGAAAAGTGTTGGATCATTTAACCCCTAAACGCGGTCGCGATGTGGCATCGCCGTTTGATGATCCTTCAGAGGACCCGATTGATGATTTAGACGACCGTACTCGCGATGTGGCGAGGACATTGATCAATCGTCGCCGCTTATTTCACCAAGCGAGACGACGTATAGAAGATACCAAGACGTGCAGCTTCCTTTTTGTCATGACCCCGGAGCGCTTGCCGATTCTGGAAACCGACCGTGCCGTGCGCGCGCTGGAAGAGGTCAATATACCGGTGGCAGGAACGCTTATTAACCGTGTAATACCGCAAGAAGCAGACGGCTTATTTTTACAGTCCAGACGCGAACAAGAGGCAAGTTATTTGGCGCGTATTGATGAACTGTTTTCCCGTTTGCCGCGCCCAACGCTGCCCTGGCTGCCTACTGATGTTCAAGGGTTTCAGGCATTGGAGGCGTTAGCCGTCAAACTTGAACAGCAAGGCTTTTGATGCGGGCTTTACTGCTATCCGCGTACGATGCCGTCAGTCACCGTTACTGGGCCGATAGCGTCATGCAGCACATCGAAGGTGTGGAATGGACGGCGCTGCGTTTGCCAGCGCGTCATTTTCGGTGGCGGGTCAGGGGCAATCCGCTAACGTGGCTGTTGAAGGAAGGCGACACCCTTAGCCAGCCGTACGATGTGGTGCTGGCCACCTCGATGGTGGATCTGGCGACCCTGGTGGGGCTGTTTCCGTCGCTCGGGCGCGCGCGCAAGGTCGTGTATTTCCACGAGAACCAGTTTGCCTACCCCGAATCGGGGGAGCAGCGGCCCCAGGCGGAAGCCAAGATGGTGAATCTGTATGCGGCCCTGGCGGCCGATACCGTGGTGTTCAATACCGCCTACAACCGTGATTCGTTCATTGACGGTGCCCGCGCCTTTTTGAAGAAAATGCCCGAGAATGTGCCGGCGGTAAAACCCCTTGAAGCGCTTCGCCAACGCGCCAGCGTATTGCCTGTTCCGGTAATGCCGCTTGCCAGCGAGCCACACGCCAAACGTCTCCCCGGACGCATACTCTGGAACCACCGCTGGGAGTACGATAAAAACCCCGAGGACTTTTTCGCGGTGCTGTTTGCGCTAAGCGAGCGAGGTATGGACTTCGAGCTGACGGTAGTGGGCCAGCGCTTTCGTCACGTGCCGGCGATTTTTGCCGAGGCAGAGCAGCGCCTCGCTGCCCACATCACCGCCTGGGGGCCCCTGCCGGAAGGCGACTACCAGGCCGAGCTGGATAAGGCGGGTATCGTGGTGTCGACTACCTGGCACGAGTTTCAGGGGCTGGCGATCATGGAGGCCGCCCAGCGTGGCGCGCTACCTCTGGTGCCGGATAGGCTGTGTTTTCCCGACCTCTACCCGGCTGCCTATCGATACGACGGCACGCGTCAAGGGCTCTATGAGCGCCTTCACCGTTGGCTGACCGACCCAGACACCCAGCCCGAGCGTCTCAAGACCGGTCATTGGGAGTGGCCCGCCTGGCAGGCGGCCTACGCTGAACTGCTGACGGATGGCGCCTCTAATTGATCCAGGCGGCGCGTCGGCCAATGCACCACGGCCGTGTGTCGCCGCATGGTGGCAGCCAGTGCTGGATGCTCACGACGAATGACCTGCTCGGCAAAGTCGGAGAGAAACCGCGACTTGAGTTCGGCGCGTGCACGGTCGACGCCGCTGTGCTGGTAGGGGGTGGAGGCGAGTAGCAGAAAGCCATCATCGGGGATGCGTCCTGCCTGGCGGTTGGCGTCGATAATGGCCGCGGCGGTACCAATCGGCGCGGCGAGATCCGGCCCGTAAGGCCCGATAATCAGCGCGGTGTTGGGCAGGTGCAGGAAATCAAAGCCTCTGCCAATGCAGATTACCCATTCGCGGTGCTCGATATCCAGCTCGCGCTTGACGCCCTGTAGTTCGCGAACGTGGGCGAGGTTGCCGGTCAGCAAGGGCAGCAGATCGCGGCGCATCTCGGCGGGCATATCAGGGCAGGTGGCGTGAAGCAGTGCGTCAAGCTGCTCCGCTGAGTGGTCAAGACAGTCGCGTATATCCAGCGTTGCCCCATGCTGGCCGTGAACAATCAAGGCGTCGCTGTCGGTTTCAAACCCGCAAACCAGCGGATACACCTGCTGGCGGTCACGGCCGAATAAATACTCGGCCTGTTCGGCGATGGTATAGGCATGCGCCTTGGCGGCGTGCGTATCGCAATTGAAGCCTGCGCACCCTCGCGCTTTATTCCCCTGGGAAAAGTGATAGGTGATCAGCATCAGGGTGCCGCGGCCTTCCCTGGCTGCCTCGATGACGGCCTCGGTCAGCAGTTCGCCCAAATACGGCCAGCCGAGGTCGAAAATCCCACCCAGGTTGCGAAAGGGGGTAATGATGCCCAGCGGCGTGCGCGTGGCGTGCGGAATATGAATGCGACCGTCCATGCATTTCATGACCAGCAGCGAAGTGGGGTGCTTGGCGATATAGCGCTGCCGGGCGAGCCATGCCTCTGGGCTGCAGAAGTGGGCGGCATGCTGGCGCGATAAGTCGAACAGGGCGTCAATGCGCGCTTCGATGGGCTGGTCATGCAGCAGTGAGGCAGGGGTAGGCATGGACGGTCTGTCTCCAGATGATGAAACGCCGCTAGGCGATCTCGGTCTTTTCCTTATAGTCGCATAAATCTTCAATGATGCAGCTGCCGCAGCGAGGTTTGCGGGCGATGCACGTATAACGGCCGTGCAGAATCAGCCAGTGGTGGGCGTCCTTGAGAAAAGGTCTGGGAACGTGACGCAGTAGCTTCTGCTCGACGTCGACGACGTTCTTGCCCTTGGCGATCCCTGTGCGATTGGCCACGCGGAAGATGTGCGTATCCACCGCCATGGTCGGCTGGCCGAAGGCGGTGTTCAAAATGACGTTGGCCGTTTTGCGGCCAACACCGGGCAGGGCTTCAAGCGCTGACCGGGTCTGAGGCACCTCGCCGCCGTGGTGCTCAACCAGCAGGTGACAGGTTTTCATCAGGTTCTCGGCTTTGGTGTTGTACAGGCCGATGGTCTTGATGTGCATTTTTAGCCCGTCGATGCCGAGGTCGATGATTCCCTGGGGAGTATTGGCGACGGGGAACAGCCGGTCGGTGGCCTTGTTGACGCCCACGTCGGTGGCCTGTGCGGAAAGCAATACGGCGGCGAGCAGTTCAAACGGCGTGTTCCAGTTAAGCTCGGTGGTCGGGTGAGGGTTTTCTGCCTGGAGGCGAGCGAAAATTTCGTAACGCTTTTGGGCATTCATGGCAAACCTCTGGGTTATTTGATCGTACCGGTGACACGCACACGGCGCTGTTCGCGGGGCGTGACGGTCGTGGGTTGTTTGGACGACTGACGCCGTTGATCAACGCTGTTCTTGAGCGCGATCAGCAGCCCCGCCACAAAAAAGGCGCCGGGCGGCAGAATGAAAAACAGGAACTGATAATCGTCGATCAACGTCAGCTGCCAACCCTCGGCCATAGGACCAAACAACAGCGACATCTCCCTGAACAGGGTGCCCTGGCCCAGCAGCTCGCGCAGTGCGCCCAGCACGATCAGCACGGCGCCAAAACCGAGTCCCATCATCAGGCCATCAATGGCGGCGGGCAGCACCGGCTGGCGCGAGGCAAACGCCTCTGCTCGTCCGAGGATCGCGCAGTTGGTGACAATCAGCGGAATAAAAATTCCCAGCACCTGATAAAGCGGGTAGGCGTAAGCGGCCATCAGCAGCTCGGCGCAGGTGACGAAGGCGGCAATGATCATCACAAACGCAGGCAGGCGAACGGCACTGGGTACCTGATGACGAATCAGCGATACCGTGGTGCTGGCGCCGACCATCACCACCAGGGTGGCGATGGCCAGGCCCAGGGCGTTGACGACGCTGGCGCTTACCGCCAGCAGCGGGCACAAGCCCAATAGCTGCACGAGGGCCGGGTTATTCGACCACAGCCCTTCGCGGGTCAGTTCGCTTAGCTGGCTCATGGTGACGTCTCCCTGGCGTCGTTGAACAGCGGTGTGTTATGAGCGTACTGCAGAGCGTCATGCACGGCGCTGACAACGGCGCGGGGCGTGATGGTGGCGCCGGTAAAGGCATCAAAATGCCCGCCGTCCCGGGTAACGGCCCAGCCGCCGGGCGGCAATGCGTCGAGGCTCAAGCCGTCAAAGGCGGTAATCCAGTCGCTGCGTCGGCGCTCGATGTCATCCCCCAGCCCCGGGGTTTCCTGATGCTGGGTGACGCGCACGCCGGTGATGCGCTGCTCCTCGTCGATACCTACCAGCAGATGAATCTCGCCGTTGTAGCCCCGCCGGGTGACCACCGGCAGAACAACCGCGCGTTGGTCGGCATTTTCCACCCGCCAGCCGGTTGCGTCCTCGTGGTAGCCCAGTTGCTGTGCATCGGGTAACGCCATTTCTGACGCGGATGCCTGGCGGGTAAGCGACTCAGGTAGCACGGCCTGGCGTTGGCGCTGCTGATAGGCGTGCTGGTGGGCGTCGATGCGTTCGGCGGTGAACGCGCGAAGCGAGGCAACGCTACCCGCCGTGATCAGGGCAAACGCGCCCAGCACCAGCGCGCCGCGCTGCATGGCATTGAAGGTGGTCATGATCGCTCCTTGGCCGGCGCGGGTTGCCGGCCAGCTGGGCGAGGCGCGGTATATAGATCCAGGAGCGGTACGCCCAGGTTCATGAGCAGCACGGCAAACGCCACGGCATCGGGGTAGCCGCCCCAGGTACGAATCACCATGATGAGCAAGCCGATCCCCACCGCATAAATCAGTTTGCCGCGCTGGCTGGTGGCGGCCGACACCGGGTCGGTGGCAATGAAAAACGCGCCAAACAGCGTCGCACCGGTTAACAGGTGCAGCCAGGGCGAGGCAAAACGGTCCGCTTCGAGCCAGTGCAGCAGCGTGGCCATGACCATCATGCTACCCAGCATGGCGACCGGAATATGCCAGCTGATAAGGCGTTTGACCAGTAGCAGCACGCCGCCCGCCAACCAGGCCATCGCGACCCACCGCCAGGCGTTCAAGGTGCCTTCGGGAAGTGGCTGGCCGGCCCAGAAGTCGCTGGCCGACACGTCAGCCCCTTTATGCTTGAAGGTATCCAGGGGCGTCGCGCCACTGAGGCTATCGATCTGCGCGAGGGAGGCGCTCCCAGTGATTTGCCCCCACAGTGCCTCGGGCCATAGCGGCTGAGGGGGCGACCACAGGGTCATGTAGGTCGGGAACGATACCAGCAGCAGCGCATAGCCCACCATGGCGGGGTTAAAGGGGTTATGGCCCAGCCCGCCGTAGAGCTGCTTGGCCACCACAATCGCGGCGAGCATGCCGACACCGATCAGCCACCAGGGGCTCGCCGGGGGCAGCGATGCGCCCAGCAAGACGCCGCTGAGGAGGGCGCTTGAATCGTTGAGCGGGTGCAGGGAGCGCTTGCGCAGCCGCAAGATAAGCGCTTCAAAGCCGAGCCCGAATGCAGCGGCCAGTAGCACATTGCTGACCACCCCCAGCCCGAAAAAAAACGTCATGGTGGCAAGGCCGGGTAGCGTCGCGACGATCACCCAGCGCATGATGCTGCCGGTGCTCGGCGCTGGCCTTAAAAGGCTTCGATCATAGTGGGACGCGTGCAGCATCTTTAATGGGTCTCTTGGGGCGCGCTGGCGTCACGGGCGTCGGCCAGGTGGGCGTCGGCCGCTCGCAGGTTTTCCTGCGCCGTGGCCAGCTGGATTTCCAGGTCCTCGTGGGGCTGATCGGGTTCTTGCTGAGCGGCGCGCGCCAGGTTTTTCTCGGCCTTTCTGACGGCGGCTTTGGCGGCCGTCTGGGCGATGCGCAAGCTTCGCAGATCGGCCTGGGGCGACGTCGACTGGGCGCCCGTGGACTGGCCTGATGTTTGCTTTGCAAGGCGTGCCTGCCGGCGGGCCTGTTTTTGTGCCTCTTCACGGGCAAGCCGTGCCTGGCGCCATTCAAAACGATGTTTGGCGTGTTCGGCCTTGGCGGCTTCCAGCCGTTGATGGCGAAGCCGCGTCTTGGCGCTGCGGTAGTCGGCCACCAGCGGAATATGGCTGGGGCAGACGTAGCTGCAGGCGTTGCACTCGATACAGTCGAACAGGCGATAGTGCCCCAGCTTGTCATCGTCCTTCGCGCGGGCGTACCAGTGCAGCTGCTGTGGCAAAAGGTGGGCCGGGCAGACCTCCTCGCAGGCCCCGCAGCGGATACAGGGGGATTCCGGCGGCGAAGGCGGCAGCTCTTGCCGCGTGGCGGCAATCAAGCAGTTGGTCGCTTTGCGGATGACACCGTCGAGGTCGGCGAGGGGGGTGCCCATCATGGGCCCTCCCTCGATGAGCTGATCAAGCGTTGCGCGCTGCAGGCCGGCTTCCTCGAGCAGGGTCGCTATCGGCGTGCCGATGCGCACCCAGCGATTGCCGGGGTCGGCGAGGGCGTCGCCGGTCAAGGTCACCAGCCGCTCCACCAGCGGTTCGCCATCGCGAACCGCGCGCAGTGCGGCTAACAGGGTGCCGGGGTTATGGCACAGTACCCCGACGTCGGCGGGTAGCCCCTGGTGGGGCACGTCCCGGTCGAGCAGCGCCTTGATCAATTGGCGTTCGCCACCGCTTGGGTAGCGCGTGGCGATAACGCTGAGCGTCACAGGCAGCGGCTGGCTTGTCGCCATGGCGTGCTCAAGCGCCTGGATGGCCTCGGGTTTGTTATCTTCGATGCCCACGACGATCTGGCGCGCGTCGCACAACGAGGCGATGAGCTGGGCGCCGTCGAGAACATCGTCGGCAAAGTGTTGCAGGGTAAGGTCATCGACGGTGATGTAGGGCTCGCACTCGGCGGCGTTGACCACGAGGGTATCAATGCGCTGTTGTTCACCGAGGCGCGCCTTTATATGGGTCGGGAAGCCCGCGCCGCCCAGGCCTACCACGCCGCTCTGCTCAAGGCGCGTCAAGAGCGGCTCTGCGCTCACGCTTCGCCAGTCCAGCGGCGGCAGGCGTTGCCAGGTGTCGTGACCGTCACCCTCGATGGTGATGGCCAGGGCGTCGCTGTGTGTCACCGTGCCGCTGATGCTGGCGTGCAGGTCGGCTGAAATCATGCCGTCGCGGCGGGCAATCGGTGTGCCCACGTGCACCCGGTCGCCTACCGCGACGATAGCGCGGGCGGGGCGTCCGGCGTGCTGGTCCAAGGGAAGCACGACGCGACTGGGTGGCGTTGCATGACGCACCGGCACCAGGGAGCGTTGTTTGCGCTCGGGCGGGTAGACGCCGCCATGAAACTCAAACGTGCGTGCCATGGGGCGTCTCCTGGGGATGACGGTCACTGGCAATCACAAGCGGTGGGTGGGTGACTGGCTGCCACTGCTCAAGCGGAGTGCGTCGCGGCAGCATGTCGATGCAATCCACCGGGCAGGGGTCAAGACACAGGTCGCAGCCCGTACACTCATCCTCGATCACGGTGTGCATCTGTTTGGCGGCCCCGATGATCGCGTCCACCGGGCAGGCCTGAATGCACTTGGTGCAGCCAATACATTCATCCTCGCGAATGAAGGCGACCAGGGCCTCGTCGGTGGCCTCGCCGTCCAGCGGCTCCGGCGTGCGACCTAGCAGGTCGGCGAGGGCGGTGATGGTCGACTCCCCGCCGGGCGGGCACTTATTGAGCGCATCGCCCTGGTTGATGGCCTCGGCGTAGGGGCGGCAGCCGGGGTAGCCGCATTGGCCGCATTGGGTCTGCGGAAGCAGGGCGTCAATTTGCTCGACGAGGGACGATTCATCGCCCTTGAAGCGCTCGCTGACCGCACCCAGCAAGGCGCCAAAGCCCACTCCCAGCGCGGTGAGTACACCCACGGCGCTGAGCAGGCCGAGCATCGAAAACGCATCGCTCATTGATCCCCCTAACCTTGAACCAAACCGGAAAAGCCCATGAAGGCGAGTGACATCAAGCTGGCGGTAATCATCGCAATGGCGGCACCTTTGAAAGGGGCCGGGACGTCAGCGGCGGCCAGGCGTTCGCGCATGGCCGCAAACAGCACCAGCACCAGAGAAAAACCCATGGCGGCGCCAAAGCCATAAAGCGTGGTGGAGAGAAAACCCAGTTCGCGGTTGAGCGATAACAGCGCAACGCCCAGCACCGCGCAGTTGGTGGTAATTAACGGAAGAAAAATACCCAGCACGCGATGTAGCAACGGACTTAGCTGACGCACCATCATATCGGTGAATTGAACCACGGCGGCGATCACCACGATGAAACTGATGGTGCGTAGATAGGTCACGTCCAGAGGCACCAGCAGGCCATGGTAGACCACGAAACTCGCGGCGGAGGCCAGCGTCAGTACAAAGGTCGTGGCCAGGGACATGCCCATCGCCGAATCCAGCTTGTTGGAAACGCCCATGAACGGGCACAAGCCAAGAAACTGCACCAGCACGAAGTTGTTGACCAGTGCAGTGCTGACCAAAATCACAAAGAGTTCATTCATCGAGGCGTATTGTGCTCAGAAATCACCCCGCTGGCTAGCGGTGGTCTGAATAATGCCACTTGATGTCGGCCAGCTTCCTTGGCCTGGTAGAGCGCTTGGTCGGCGCAGCTGACAACGGCACTCGGCGATTGGGATTTGGGGTCCTGCAGCATGGCAATGCCCGCGCTGATGGTGACGAATGGCTTCACGGGCGAGGTCGAATGCGGAATCTGCAAGCGGTCCACCGCCGCCGAGAGCTGTTCGCCAATGTCTTTGGCCGAATCGGCCGAAACATGGGAAAGGATAGCGCAGAACTCTTCTCCCCCGGTTCTGGCAATGAAAAAACCCCGCGTCTGCGCGACGCTGTGCATGACGTCGGCAAGACGCTGCAGGCAAACGTCCCCCTCGGGGTGCCCGTAGTGGTCGTTGTAGAGCTTGAAGTGATCAATATCCAGCATCATCACGGCCAGTGAATCCGCATCGGCAGCGGCTTCGCTAAAAGCGGTTTCAAGGTGTTGGTCAAACAGCCGCCGGTTGGGCAGTCCGGTGAGTGGGTCATGGGTGGAAAGCTTCAGCAGGTCATCGTTGAGCTGTTGCTGGCAGGTAAACTGTTCCTGAAACGCTCGTGACAGTATCCCTATCTCATCGTTGCGTCGGGTGAGCCCATGCACATCCGCCTCTTGCATGTCCAACTGCTGGGTAAACTGGGTGAGCAAGCGAAGCGGCTTGAGTACCATTTTCTCGAGCAGCAACAGCACCAGACCGATGACTAATGCCATGAGGCCGGCTGTCCATAACAGCACATAGCGAAAGGTGGTCAGGCTGGTCAGATAGCTGGTGCGGTTGAGCTCGATTCCGACGCCCAGGGACTGCGGGCCGAGTGAACTCAAAGTTGGAAAGTAACGCTCGGCATAGACGCTATTACCTGAAAAATTCAAGTCATCGCCAGCGGGCGCTGGCTCGCCGACAAGCTCAAGGTTGATGGGCAGCCCGGTGTAATCCTCCATAAAGGCCTGCCACTCATCGTCCAGGGTCCGCGCCTTGAATAGCCAGCCTGCGGGTGAGCCGCTTTTATCGGTACGTAAAATGGGCGTAGCCGCCACCAGCACGGGGGCCTGGTCCGCGTAGATGGCGGTTTGGCTGACGCTGTCGTCGTCAATCGCGGTCTGCATGTTATTGACCCACGGCGCCATCCAGGCGCAATCACCAACGAGCATGGTGCAGGTTTGATAGTTGCCAGTGGTCGGGTTGATACCTGCCAAAAAATGCACCTCGCCATCGATGTTGAAAAACGCCATCAGTTGATAGCGCATGTCCTCGAACATTTCCTGGCTGAAATTGACGTCTTCGTAGCGGGGGTAGCCGCCTTGGACAAACTGATAGGTATCATCCCAGTGCGCCCAGTCGCGAACCTGGGCGAGCAATTGCTGCTGATCCAGCTCAAAGCTGCGCTCGACCCGGTCCAGTTCGCGTTTCACCATCATGCGTTCTTCCGCCTGGAGCGCCGGAAATATCACCCATGCACTGAGTCCTGCCAGTGCCGCGATGGCACAAACCAGTAATCCGCCCAAGGCAGCAAAAAAACGAAAACGCAATGAGCGGGGAATATACCGGTGCATAGGGGTAACTCAGTGGAATGAAATACGATTTGCTTATAAAAAAGGGGCTAAGGCCGAGCGCCTTGCCCCTTTGTCGGGTGATGTGCAATTAAGTGACACGCTGACCCGGTTCGGCACCCGAATCCGGCGACAGCAGATAAATGCCGTCCTCATTGGCCGAGGCCAGTACCATGCCTTCTGATAGGCCGAAGCGCATTTTGCGCGGCGCCAGATTGGCAACCATGACCGTTAAACGGCCTTCCAGCGCTTCGGGGGCGTAAGCGGAACGAATGCCGGAAAAGACGTTACGGGATTCGCCACCCAGATCGAGCGTCAACTGAAGCAGCTTGTCGGCGCCTTCAACGTACTGAGCCTTGGCAATCCGGGCGATACGAAGGTCCACCTTGGAGAAGTCCTCAAAGCTGATTTCGGGGGCAATGGGCGCTTCGGTCAAGGGGCCTTTGGGGGCCTGTTTGAGTTTCTGTTCTTCCACGAGATCCTCCTTTGAGGCGTCGATCATGGCGTCTATCTTATCGCGTTCGATACGCTGCATGAGCGGTTTGAATTTGTTGATGTCGTGGTCGACCAGCAGGTCATGACGACTCTCCCAGTCAAGGGTGTCGACGTTGAGGAACACGCGTGACTGCTCAGCCATGGCGGGCACCACGGGAGCCAGGTAGATCATGAGCTGGCGGAACAGGTTGATGCCCACAGAGCAGATCTCGAGCACCTCGGCGTCGCGTCCTTGCTGCTTGGCGAGTACCCAGGGTTCCTTTTCGGCGATGTAGGTATTGGCCTCGTCCGCCAGTTCCATGATGCTGCGCATGGCACGGCTGAACTCGCGGGCTTCGAAGTCCTCGGCTATGCCGTCGCCGGCGGCAATGAACCGGGCGATCATTTGCGGCTCGCTGCAGTGAGCGGATAAGCGCCCGCCGCCCAGCTTCTTGACGAAACCGGCACAGCGACTGGCGATGTTGACCACCTTGCCGACCAGGTCCGAATTAACGCGTGCGGCAAAGTCGTCAAGGTTCAGGTCCAGATCGTCGACCTTAGAGGTCAGCTTGGCGGCAAAGTAGTAGCGCAGGTATTCAGGGTTGAGGTAGTCGGCGTAGGTGGCCGCCTTGATAAAGGTGCCCCGGGACTTGGACATCTTGGCACCGTCCACCGTCAGGAAACCGTGACAGTTAACCGCGGTGGGCGTGCGAAGGTCGGCACCATGGAGCATGGCCGGCCAGAACAAGGCGTGGAAATAAACGATATCCTTGCCGATGAAATGGTAAACCTCGGCGTCGGATGATGGCTGCCAAAAGCTGTCGAAGTCGATTCCTTCTCGTTCGCAAAGGTTTTTGAAGCTGGCCAGATAGCCAATCGGCGCATCCAGCCATACATAAAAGTATTTGCCGGGCGCGTCGGGTATTTCAAAACCAAAGTAAGGCGCATCGCGGGAAATATCCCACTCGTTGAAGCCCGACTCGAACCACTCCATCAGCTTGTTGCGAATTTGCGGCTGCACGTGGCCGTCGTTAATCCAGCGCTGTAGAAACTCGGCAAAGTCCGGCAGCTTGAAGAAGTAGTGCATGGAGCTGCGCACTTCCGGGGTGGCGCCGGAGATGGCGGATACCGGATTGATCAGCTCTGCAGGTGTGTAGGTGGCGCCGCATTTTTCGCAGTTGTCGCCGTACTGATCGTCCGTGCCGCATTTGGGGCAGGTGCCTTTGATGAAACGGTCGGCGAGAAACAGCCCTTTTTGCGGATCGAACATCTGCTCGATTTCCCGCGTGGCAATGTGGCCTTTGTCGCGCAGCCGCTGATAGATCAGTTCGCTGTAATAGCGGTTTTCATCCGAATGGGTCGAATGGTAGTTGTCGAAGGCCACGCCGAAACGCGCAAAGTCGGCTTGGTGATCGTTGGAAACGCGCTCGATTAATGCCTCGGGAGAAATGCCTTCCTGTTCGGCACGCAGCATGATGGCGGTGCCGTGCGCGTCATCGGCGCATACGTAATAGCACTGCTGGCCACGGCTTTTCTGGAAGCGTACCCAGATGTCGGTCTGGATATATTCGAGCAGATGGCCCAGGTGAATGGCGCCGTTGGCATAGGGAAGCGCACTGGTGACCAGAATGCGGCGCGGGGAAGTCGTTGACATGATGAATGAAGGTCCCGATCAGGCAGTAACAAAAAAGACAAAACGGCGAGGCGCAGTTGGCTTCGCCGTAGGATGAAGACGTGGCAAGGGTTAGTAGAGCGCCTGCTCCTCTTGAACCACTTCCCGTAACAGCTCTAAAAACAGTTTGTCCGCCTCTGAGTGCTCGGCGGCGTCTTCGGGAATATGCACGCTGGTGGTGTCGGAAATCTGGTTGGCAATTCGGGCCATGACGGCCGGGCTGCTGCCTTCGGTCAATTCTTCACGGGCAATCGCCAGCGACTGTTCGAGAATCTTTGGGTCCTGCAGCAGCTTGCGGATAAAGCCGCGTAGCTCATTGATGATGCGTGTTTTCTGAATTTCTGAAGCGGACATGGGGTTCTCCTTAATATCGCGACGCGTAGCGTCAAGCGAGACCACTAAATGCCTTGACCATAGCATTTTTTCCGCCACCGAGCATGGCGGTTGTACTCAGCTCGTCAAACGCCCGGCCTTGTGCTTTACCGGGTTGGCGTATTGCGCCAGCCAGTAGGGGCGCAGCGGTTCCGGTACGTTGGCCAGCCGCGCATTAAAGCGCTCCCGGTCGTCGCGGGTAATGGCGCGGCGCGCCACCAGCTCAGGCGCATCGCCCAGCGCTTCAAGTGCCAGGTAATGGCTGGGAAATAGCCGGTAGCCACCGATGACCTGCCGATCTATCTCGGCGGCAACTTCGTCCGGGGTGGCCATATCGGCGCCCACCGGGGTGCCAAAGCGCAGCTGAACGCGTCCCTTGGTGCCGGTAATGCCGGCTACAATGGAGCGGATATCTTCAAATTCGCTTTTCGCGTAGCTGCCCTTGGTATCGATATCGTAGAGTTCCTGGGCTTTTTGTAGATCGCAGGGGTCGTATTCGTAGCTGATCGACACCGGTACCAGTTTCAGTTCGGCAATTGCGTCACCAAAGGCGGCGTCGCGGTTGGTGGTGCGGCTCGCGATGGTCAGCATCTTGATGATCGCCGGATCGGTACGGTCGATCCCGTTCTTGGCCCGACCTTCGCGCTGCGCCATCCAGATCGAGTGCTGGTCCTCGGTGATCGAATGACGAATATAGGCGGAAAGCTGCTGATAGGCGGCAAGCATGGCCCGCTTGCCGCGGGCGCTGCGCGGTACGATAAAGCTTTTGTTAAGCCGCATCAGGTCGGTGACATAGGGCTTCTTCAGCAGGTTATCGCCAATCGCGATACGCACGGTATCGCGGTCCGCCTGGTAAAGCGCGTAGTTGACAAAGGCGGGGTCCAGGGAAATATCCCGATGGTTGCCAATAAACAAATAGGCACTGCCCGGGTCGAGCTTATCGAGCCCCGCGACCTCGAAAGCGTCGGTGGTGGTGCGGATCATGCGCACCATGTAGCTGGCGATACGCATCTGGAATTCGCGCACGCTGGTCACACCTTTGACTTCCCGGCGGACGGCGTGACTGGCAATGCCCCGTGCCAACGGCGGCGCCCAACGGGCAAGGCGGGGCAGCCGAAAACGGGTAAGCGCATTGAGCAGCTCATTATCCCGTGAAAGCTTGGCAAGCACGTCGGCCACTTCATGGTCCATGTAGGGGCGAATATCCGCCCAGGGGTCTGAAGGCGTCGAGGCAGTCGAAGCGTTATTGTGATGTGTCATGCGATCCGTAGGATGTCATTAATAAAATCAAATGAGTGAAAACAGTCAACCGCGGTGCCGAGGCAGCGCCATCAAGCCGGTGAAGGCTCGCGCTGAACCTCACCGCCAAGCCAGTCCATCAAGCGCACGATATCCTCCGAGAGGGCGTTGGCCATCAGGATAAAGTCTGTCTCCAGCCGGGCCAGCGCGTCGTCGCCATCGTCTGCCTGGTCGGCTTCTTCTATCAGTGCATCGCCAAAGCGAAGTGACTTCAGTGCCAGGTCATCGTGCAATACCAAGCTTAGGCGACCTTCGATGTGTATGGCGAGTTTACTGGCCTGGCGTCCGCTTTCCAGTAGCTGCTGAATTTCGTCGCTGTCCAGATCGACCTGGCGTGCGCGGAGCACACCATCGTCGCCTTTGGCTTTCAGTTCAACCTGGTCGCCCAGTTGAAGGTCGGCGGGGCGGCTTGAGGCGTCGCCAAGCCAGGTCGTCATGGCGCGCATGGGCAACGTCTGGGAAGCGAGCGGGGTCACGCTCAGGCTGCCCAGCGTCTCGCGCAGCAGATCCAGAATGTCTTCGGCCCGCGTGCGTGAACTGGCGTTGATGCCGATAAGCTGGCGACGGGTATCCCACCATACGTCTATTTTCTGGCTGCGGACGAAAGCGCGCGGCAGCAAGTCTTCGGTCACTTGCTCCTTGAAAGCGGTCTTTTCCTTGCGGGTCACTTTGCGGCCTTCGCTGGCTTCAATATTGGCGACCTGTTCGTCGACTTCTTCCTTGACCACCGACGCAGGCAGCAGGCGCTCCTGGCGGAGTGCCGAGAGGAGGCGATGCCCCTGGATTTCATGCAGTCGCTGGCCGCTGCCAAGGCGGCCAGCCGGTGCCGTCCAGCCGAGGCGGCGTGCGTCGGCATTGCCCAAGGGGGCGGCTGCGTGGGCATCCAGCGCGTCGCCAAGCGCCGACTCGCTCAGCTCGGGAGCGCTGTGTACGCGGTATAAATGCAGGTGTTTGAACCACATGTCGCCTGTCCTGTGTAAAAGGTGGCACATTATGTCGAAAGCAGCGCTTTCCTACCAGCGTCGTAACGCAGAGAGCGATTGTTGCGAGTGTTTCAAACTTGTGTTTGATTAGGTGGCCTGGCCCGGTGCGCTACTCGGCGTCTTCTGCGGCTATTATTCGCCCACGTATTACAGGAGTTTGTTATGTCGCTTTCATCGGTCCAGCTGCGCGTACGCGGTTATCATCTTGATGGGTATGGACACGTAAATAATGCTCGCTATCTGGAATTTATGGAGGAAGGCCGCTGGGCGTTCTTCGATGAGCATCCGTCCCTTATGAAAGAGCTTGCCGACGCCGGGCGGGCGTTTGTGGTGGTCAATCTGAATATCGACTACCGGGCGGCGGCGGTGCAGGGCGATGACCTGGTTGTCATGACGGGGATTGTCGAGGTGGGCGAGCGCAGTGCGATCTGCCACCATCAGATTCGCCGCAAGGATGGGCAACTGGTGGCCAAGGCTGACCTGACCTTTGTGCTGCTGGACGTACGCGCCAACAAAGCCAGTCCGATCGAGGGTCATGTCCGCGATACCTTGGCGTCGTTGACCGTCGAGAAGTCGGTATTTGCGGATTGAGACGTGTTGACGATCTGACCGGCTGCCCATGGTGCTAATGCAGTGGTATGATAGCGACGTATCTGCGCGCCGCCCTGTTGTGTTACCGACGGCGGTATTTTTAAGCGCTTTCAACTCTCGCAGTGCCAATGCAGTGCAAAGGATCTGACTTTCATGGGTGACATCGCCAGAGAAATCTTGCCCGTCAATATTGAAGACGAGCTCAAACAGTCGTATCTCGACTATGCGATGAGTGTCATTATCGGCCGCGCGCTACCTGACGTGCGCGACGGCCTGAAGCCTGTTCATCGGCGTGTGCTGTTTGCCATGCATGAACTGAGCAATGACTGGAATAAACCGTACAAGAAGTCGGCGCGTGTCGTCGGTGATGTCATCGGTAAATACCACCCGCATGGCGACAGTGCGGTGTATGACACCATCGTTCGCATGGCGCAGCATTTTTCCATGCGCCATGTGCTGGTCGATGGCCAGGGCAACTTCGGTTCGATCGACGGCGATAACGCGGCCGCCATGCGTTACACCGAGGTGCGCATGTCGCGCCTCGCCCATGAGCTGCTTGCCGATCTTGAAAAGGACACCGTCGACTGGGTCGATAACTACGACGGTACCGAGCGCATCCCTGAGGTGTTGCCGACCAAGGTGCCCAACCTGCTGATCAATGGGTCGTCAGGGATTGCCGTGGGCATGGCCACCAATATTGCGCCCCACAACATGCGCGAGGTGATCGATGGTTGCCTGGCGTTAATTGACGACTATACGCTCAGCGTCGATGACCTGATGCAGTATATTCCGGGGCCGGATTTCCCCACCGGCGGCATCATCAATGGTCGAGCAGGCATCCTGGATGCATACCGCACCGGGCGCGGGCGCATTTACGTGCGTGCCTGCCACACCATTGAGCACCATGATAAAACCGGTCGCGATCACATCATCATCACCGAGCTGCCTTACCAGGTAAACAAGGCGCGTCTGATCGAAAAGATCGCCGAGCTGGTGAAAGAGAAAAAGATCGAGGGCATCGCGGAGCTGCGCGACGAATCGGATAAAGACGGTTTGCGTGTCGTCATCGAAATCAAGCGCGGCGAGTCCGGCGATGTCGTGGTGAATAACCTCTTTGCCCAGACGCAGCTGCAAAATGTTTTTGGTATCAATATGGTGGCGCTCGAGAACGGGCAGCCGCGCACGTTGAACCTGAAGCAGATGCTCGAAGCATTCATCCGCCACCGTCGTGAAGTGGTCACCCGGCGCACGTTATTCGAGCTGAAAAAGGCCCGAGAGCGCGGTCATATTCTGGAAGGCCTGGCGGTCGCCATTTCCAATATTGATGAAGTGATCGAGCTCATCAAGGCGTCGCCCAACGCCTCGGAAGCAAAAGACAAGCTGCTGGCAAAAGTCTGGCAGCCTGGCCAGGTCACCAATATGCTGGAACGCGCGGGGGCGACCTCGTGCAAGCCGGAAGACCTTGAAGAAGGCTACGGCCTCAACCCGAGCGCTACCGAGTATCGGTTGTCGGCGGCACAGGCCCAGGCGATTCTTGAGCTGCGCCTGCATCGCCTGACTGGCCTTGAAACCGAGAAGCTGCTCGACGAATACCTGTCGATTCTGGAAAAAATTGCCGAGCTGACCAAGATTCTGGCCTCGCCGGATCGCTTGATGGAAGTGATTCGTGACGAGCTGCACGCGGTGCGTGATCAGTTCGGCGATGACCGCCGCACGGAAATCCAGGCCAGCCACCTCGATCTGTCGATGGAAGACCTGATTGCCGAAGAAGACATGGTGGTCACCGTCTCCCGTTCGGGCTACGCCAAGACCCAGCCGCTTTCCGACTATCAGGCCCAGCGTCGTGGTGGCCGCGGCAAGTCCGCCACGGCGATGAAAGACGAAGACGTCATCGAGCATCTGTTGGTGGCGTCGACCCACGATACGGTGCTGCTGTTCTCCAACCGCGGCAAGGTGTACTGGCTGAAAGTCTACGAAATGCCCAACGCCAGCCGCGGTTCGCGTGGCAAGCCGCTGATCAATATGTTGCCGCTTGAGGAAGGCGAGGCGGTCAACGCGATCCTGCCGGTGCGCGACTACGATCCCGATCATTACATCTTCTTTGCCACCGCCCAGGGGACGGTCAAGCGCACCAGCCTCGAACAGTTCTCGCGGCCGCGCAGCGTTGGCCTGATTGCGATCGACCTGGAAGAAGGCGACCGCCTGGTAGGCGCGGCGATTACCTCGGGGTCTGATCATGCGATGCTGCTGTCGTCCAACGGCAAGGCGATCCGCTTCGAGGAAGGTAACGTGCGCGCCATGGGGCGTACGGCCCGCGGTGTACGCGGCATGCGCCTGGCGGACAACGCTGAAGTGATCAGCCTGATCATCCCCAAAACCCAGCAGATCGACGGCGAAGACGACACCGCCGACGGCGATGTCGAAAGCCAGTCTGATGGCGGCAATATCTACATTCTCACCGCCAGTGAAAACGGCTATGGCAAGCGCACCCGCCTGGAAGCGTTCCCGCTACGCGGGCGGGGTGGCCAGGGCGTGATCGCCATGCAGACCAGCGAGCGTAATGGTTCGCTGGTGGCCGCCATGCAGATCTACGACAGCGACGAAATGATGCTGATCACTGATCGCGGCACGCTGGTTCGCACGCGGGTGGAGGAAGTCTCGATCACATCGCGGAATACCCAGGGGGTCATGCTGATTCGCCTCGGTAAAGAAGAGAAACTGGTCAAGACCGTGCGCGTCGATGAGCCGGAAGAGGCAGAGTTTGAAGCGCTGGAAGAGGCGGAGACGGAGACAGACGACGCCAACGATAATGACGCACAGGATGCCGGAGCCGATGACACGTCGTTATAATTTTTGCGCGGGACCTGCGGCTCTGCCGGAAGCGGTATTGGCGCGTGCCCGCGACGAATTGCTCGATTACCAGGGGCGTGGCCTCTCGGTGATGGAAATGAGCCATCGCAGCAACGAGTTTGTGGCGATTGCCGAGCAGGCCGAAGCGGATTTGCGCCAGCTGCTGGGAATGCCCAGCAACTACAAAGTGCTTTTTCTGCAAGGCGGCGCCAGCCTTCAATTTGCCATGCTGCCCATGAACCTCTTGGGTCAGGGGGGCAGCGGTAATTTCATTCAAACCGGCATCTGGGGCAAGAAGGCTCTGAATGAAGCCAAGCGGCTGGGGTTTCGCCAACATGTGGCGGCCAGCAGTGAGGCGAGCGGCCACACCGCGGTGCCGGCGCAGGACGCTTTGCAGATCAGTGCCGACGCTGCCTATTTGCACTATACGTCCAACGAGACGATAGGCGGCCTCGAGTTTGATTACGTCCCCAAAGCGCAGCGTGCTGACGGCGCTGATGTGCCGCTTGTCTGCGATATGTCCTCGAATATTCTCTCCGGGCCGCTGGATGTCAGTCAGTTCGGAGTGATTTATGCTGGCGCGCAGAAGAATATCGGCCCGGCGGGGCTTACCCTGGTCGTGGTCCGCGACGACCTGCTGGGTAATGCCCCGCCCACCATCCCGTCGCTGTTCGACTACCAGCAGCTCGCCGAGGCGGGGTCGATGGTTAACACCCCGCCCACTTACGCCTGGTATCTGGCGGGGCTTGTCTTTCAGTGGCTGAAGGATGACATGGGGGGGCTCGAGGCGATGGACGCGATCAATCGGCGCAAGGCTCAAAAGCTCTATGCCGCAATCGACGACAGCGAGCTCTACAGTAACCCCATTGCGCTTGCCAACCGCTCGCGCATGAACGTGCCGTTCGTGCTGGCCGATGCCAGGCTCGATAACGACTTTCTTAAAGAAGCTGATGAGGCGGGACTTTTGAATCTCAAGGGCCACCGCAGCGTCGGCGGCATGCGCGCCAGCCTTTACAATGCCGTGCCTGAAGAGGCGGTGGACGCCTTGATTGCCTTCATGGCAGATTTCGAACAACGAAGGGGCTAATCATCATGTCCGACACGTCGATCAATCTGGAAGCGCTGCGCCAGCGTATCGATCAGCTGGACGACGATATCCTGCGTTTGATCAGCGAGCGTGCCGACTGCGCTCAGCAGGTCGCGCATGTCAAACTTTCCCAGGATGAAGATGCGGTCTTCTATCGTCCCGAGCGTGAAGCCCAGGTACTACGCCGGATCATGGCGTTGAACAAGGGGCCGCTGGATGCCGAGGAAATGGCGCGCCTGTTCCGCGAGATCATGTCTGCCTGCCTGGCGTTGGAAAAGCCCATCAAGGTGTCCTATCTGGGCCCGGAAGGCACCTTTACCCAGCAGGCCGCGCTGAAGCACTTCGGCGAAAGCGCCGTGAGCCTGCCCATGGCCGCCATTGATGAAGTGTTCCGTGAGGTGGAAGCCGGTGCCGTCAACTACGGCGTGGTGCCGGTAGAAAATTCTACCGAAGGGGTGGTCAACCACACCCTGGACACCTTCATGGATTCGTCCATCCGTATTTGCGGTGAAGTGGTATTGCGCATACACCATCACCTGCTGGTCAGCGAGACCACCCGGCGTGACAAGGTCTCGCGTATCTACTCGCACCCCCAGTCGTTCGCTCAATGCCGCAAGTGGCTCGACGCGCATTTCCCCCATGCCGAACGGGTGCCGGTTTCATCCAACGCCGAAGCCGCCAAGCTGGTGAAAACCGAATGGCACAGTGCGGCGATTGCTGGCGACATGGCAGCCAAGCTCTATAACCTGGAGCGGGTAGCGGAAAAGATCGAGGATCGCCCGGACAATTCCACGCGCTTTTTGATCATCGGCAATCAGGATATCCCCATGTCGGGAGAGGATAAGACCTCGATTGTCGTGGCCATGCGCAACCAGCCGGGCGCGCTTCATGACTTGCTCGAACCGTTTCATCGTCACCAGATCGACATGACCCGCCTGGAAACGCGCCCTTCGCGGACCGGGGTGTGGAACTACGTATTTTTCATCGATTTTAAAGGCCACCGCGATGAGCCGCGCGTCACCGCCGTATTGGAGGAAGTCCAACTGCGTGCCGCCGAGCTGCGCGTGTTGGGGTCTTATCCCCAGGGCGTACTGTGACGCCAGGGGTTAAAGGATCGTCCGGTGTTTCACGTGTCGATGAATCGCGGCTGCTGATTGTCGGGCTTGGGCTTATCGGTGGGTCATTGGCGGCGGCGCTGCGTGGCGCTGATTTCCAGGGCCGGATCGTGGGCTGCGATCCCAATCCTGACGAAATCGCCCTGGGCATTCAGAGGGGGCTCATCGATGCCGGTGGCACCGAGTTGGGCGATCAGGTCGTCGATGCATCGCTGATCGTGCTCGCCGTTCCTGTGCTTGCCATGGAAACGGTCATGCGAGCGCTGGTCGAGGCATTGCCCAGCGCCGCCGCTAACGTGGTGATCACCGATGTGGGCAGCACCAAGGCGACCATCCGCGCCTGCGCCGAGCGGGTGTTTGGCCATGTGCCCACCAATATGGTGCTTGGCCACCCGATTGCCGGCTCGGAGAAAAGCGGTGTCTCGGCGGCCAATCCTGATCTCTACCGTCATCATAAGGTGATACTCACCCCCGAGCCGGACGTCGAGCCGGAGGCGCTGAGGCGTGTTCAAGCTTTGTGGGCCGCCTGCGGGGCCGAGGTGCTGGAGATGAGCGTTGAACACCACGACCAGGTGTTGGCGCGTACCAGCCATTTGCCTCACCTGCTGGCCTTTTCGCTGGTTGATACGCTGGCACGCCAGGACGACCGGCTGGATATTTTTCGCTATGCCGCCGGCGGCTTTCGCGACTTTACGCGTATTGCCGGCAGTGATCCGGTCATGTGGCGGGATATATTTATCGCCAATCGTGAGGCGGTGCTGACGTCGTTGGATGACTTTGAAGCCGGCCTTGCCCGGCTGCGCAAGGCCGTCGAGCATGGCGACAGCGACGCGCTGATTGCCACGTTCGACCGGGCCAGTCACGCGCGTCATTATTTTGATACGTTATTGAACAAGACTACTTACCAGGCGGAATATCATATGCAACCACAAGGTAAGGTGACCTACCGGGTGCACCCAGGCGGCCAGGCGCAGGGGCGTATTCGCGTGCCCGGCGACAAATCAATGTCGCATCGTTCCATCATGCTGGGGGCGCTTGCCGAGGGCGTCACCGAGGTCAAAGGTTTCCTTGAAGGCGAAGACAGCCTGGCGACACTCCAGGCGTTTCGCGAAATGGGCGTTGCCATTGAAGGGCCGCACCAGGGGCGGGTCACCATTCATGGGGTGGGCATGCAGGGGCTGAAGGCACCCTCAGGGCCGCTCTATGTCGGCAACTCGGGCACGGCGATGCGCTTGTTCGCGGGGCTGCTGGCCGGGCAGGCATTCGACAGTGAGCTGACCGGCGATGAGTCGCTGAACAAGCGCCCGATGGCACGCGTCGCCGATCCGCTTCGCCTGATGGGCGCGACCATCGATACCGCCGAAGGCGGACGGCCTCCGTTAAACATTAAAGGGGGCGCCGCGCTTAAGGGGATTGATTACGATATGCCCATGGCCAGCGCCCAGGTGAAATCCTGCCTGCTGCTGGCGGGGCTTTACGCCGAGGGCGAGACCCGCGTGCGTGAGCCGGCCCCCACCCGTGATCATACCGAACGTATGCTCAACGGTTTTGGCTACCCGGTGTCGCGCAAAGGTGACACCTGTTGGTTGCGAGGTGGTGGTACGCTCACGGCAGGGCCCATCGATGTACCCTCGGATATTTCATCGGCCACGTTCTTTCTGGTCGCGGCAGCCATCACGCCGGGGTCGGATATCACCCTCGAGCACGTAGGCATCAACCCGACGCGCATCGGTGTGATCAATATCCTTAAGCTGATGGGGGCCGATCTGGCCCTTGAAAATCAGCGTGAAGTAGGCGGCGAACCCGTTGCGGATATACGTATCCGCTACGCGCCACTTAAAGGGATTGATATCCCTGAAGATCAAGTGCCACTGGCGATTGATGAATTTCCGGCGCTGTTTGTCGCCGCCGCTAACGCTGAAGGCGTGACCCGCTTGCGCGGCGCTGAAGAGCTGCGCGTGAAGGAGTCGGATCGCATTCAGGCCATGGCCGATGGGCTGGCCATTCTCGGCGTTGAGCACACGGTCGTTAGCGACGGCATTGATATTGTCGGCAAGGGTGACCCACAAACGCCCAGCTATGGTGGCGGTCGTATCGATAGTTTGGGTGACCACCGGATTGCCATGGCCTTTGCGATTGCCGCGCTGCGTGCCAGTGACGATATCGTTATTGACGACTGTGCCAATGTGGCCACCTCGTTCCCCGACTTCGTTGACCTGGCAACCCGCGTGGGCATGTCGCTGGCGTTGGAGGGCGCGCATGACTGAACAGGCTCCCGTATTGACGATTGACGGGCCGGGTGGTGCAGGCAAGGGCACCATCAGCGGGCTGGTGGCCGACCGACTGAATTGGCACCTGCTGGATAGCGGTGCGCTTTATCGCTTGACCGCCCAGGCAGCCGTCAAGCATCGGGTGGCGCTTGATGACGAAGCCGCCCTGGCTGAGTTGGCGCAGACATTGGACGTGGCTTTTCCGGTAGATAACGGCCAGCCGTGCACACTGTTGGAGGGCGATGACGTCAGCCGGGCCATTCGTACCGAGCAGGCGGGCGAACGAGCTTCCCAAGTGGCTTCACTCCCTGCGGTCCGCCAGGCGCTGCTGCAGCGTCAGCGTGATTTTTGCCAGGCACCGGGGTTAGTGGCCGATGGCCGTGACATGGGCACGGTGGTTTTCCCTGATGCCGCCTTGAAGATATTTCTCACGGCCTCTGCCGACGAGCGTGCTCGCCGTCGCTATCAGCAGTTGCAGGAAGCTGGCGTGGATGCTAGTCTTTCGAGTCTTTTGAAGGAGATTCAGGCACGCGATGCACGCGATTCGCAGCGCGCAGTGGCTCCTCTCAAGCCGGCAGACGATGCCGTTACGCTTGATACCACGCGCCTGAGTATACCGGAAGTGGTTGATCAACTGACCGAATTGCTGGTCCAGCGCGGCTTAGCAACCGGCATTTGAATCTCCCTTGCGGCGTTTTTGGATAGGTGTCACGACATGGCAGGGCGCAATATTCACATCGGTGAGCCCGGTCAGGTCTAACCAGCGTTAACACCTCCAAAAGCAGAGTGACATTAGGCCCGTACTTGCTGGTGGTACGGAGAAGGCATTTATGCCTCAACAACGTTGATCACGTAGGAACACCATGAGCGAAAGCTTTGCTGAACTGTTTGAACAGTCTCTTAACGACATCAATATGGAGCCAGGCGCTATCGTCGCGGCCCAGGTTGTCGATATTGACGGTGACTGGGTTACCGTTAACGCCGGTCTAAAATCCGAAGGTCAGATCCCCGCGGCGCAGTTCCGCGATGAAAACGGCGAAATGACCATCGCGATCGGTGACGACGTACACGTTGCACTTGAAGCCGTTGAAGATGGCTTCGGTGAAACGCGTCTGTCCCGCGAAAAAGCCAAGCGCGCAGAAGCTTGGAAGATTCTGGAAGCCGCCTTCGAAAAAGATGAAGTCGTCAAAGGCGTGATCAACGGTAAGGTCAAAGGCGGCTTCACTGTTGACGTCGACTCTATCCGTGCCTTCTTGCCGGGCTCTCTGGTTGACGTACGTCCAGTTCGCGACACCGCGCATCTGGAAAACAAAGAGCTGGATTTCAAGGTCATCAAGCTCGATCCGAAACGCAACAACGTCGTGGTATCACGTCGTGCGGTTCTGGAAGCTGAAAACAGCGCCGAGCGTGAAGCGCTGCTGGCAACCCTTCAGGAAGGCCAGCAAATCAAGGGTATCGTCAAGAACCTGACCGATTACGGTGCCTTCGTTGATCTGGGCGGCGTTGACGGCCTGCTGCATATCACTGATATGGCCTGGAAGCGCATCAAGCATCCGTCTGAAATCGTCGCTGTCGGCGACGAAGTCAACGTGAAGGTGCTGAAGTTTGACCGCGAGCGCAACCGCGTTTCTCTGGGTCTCAAGCAGCTTGGCGAAGATCCGTGGGTCAACATCAAAGACCGTTATCCGGAAGGTACCAAAGTGCACGCTGTGGTCACTAACCTGACCGATTACGGCTGCTTTGCCGAGCTTGAAGAAGGCGTTGAAGGTCTGGTTCACGTTTCTGAAATGGATTGGACCAACAAGAACATTCATCCGTCCAAAGTTGTTCAAGTGGGCGATGATGTCGACGTCATGGTATTGGATATCGACGAAGAGCGTCGTCGTATTTCTCTGGGTATCAAGCAGTGCACTGCGAACCCCTGGGAAACCTTCAATGCCGAGTACAACAAGGGCGATCGCGTATCGGGTACCATCAAGTCAATCACTGACTTTGGTATCTTTATCGGTCTGGAAGGCGGTATCGACGGGTTGGTTCACCTGTCCGATATTTCCTGGACGGATACCGGCGAAGAAGCTGTTCGTAACTTCAAGAAAGGCGACGAGGCTGAAGCGGTTATTCTGTCTATCGACCCAGAGCGCGAGCGTATCTCCTTAGGTATTAAGCAAATGGACTCCGACCCGGTTGCTGAGTACCTGTCCGTCAATGACAAGGGCAGTATCGTTACTGGTCGCGTCGTTGAAGTGGATGCCAAGGAAGCGCATGTTGAGTTGGCAACCGACGTTGTGGCCGTTCTCAAGGCGTCTGAAATCGCTGCTGACCGCGTTGAAGATGCACGCAATGTGCTCAACGAAGGTGACAGTGTCGAAGCGCGTATCGTGAGTGTTGATCGCAAGAGCCGTCAGATTAACCTGTCAGTGAAAGCGAAAGAGCAAGACGATACCCGTCAGAACCTTAAGAAACTGCGTGACCAAGAGCCAGATGCAGGTGGTGCAACCACTATCGGTGACTTGATTAAGCAGCAAATGGGTCAAGACTAACGCCCTGTTAGTTCTGGCTTCATAAAAGCGCCGCCTTTAGGGCGGCGTTTTTTTGCTCATTTTCTTACTTCGGCAACTCAGCGATTAACGCACTTAAAGTAATTCATTACTAAGTCAATATTTTAAATTTCTTTCGTAATTGACTAAAAATCAACTAGACTGTTGTCAGTTGGCTTTTTTACAGCAATAATGAGTGCGCACTCTGAACTAATGGATACTGGCAATGTCAGTTCGGTATCTTATCTGGTTTGACCTGATGTTAAAGGATTCCCCATGTCACTACTTAATGAATACATCCAAAAAGAACAGCAGCTGAAGCAGCTACAAGAAGACCTTCAGCGACTAGAGGGTGATCAACGCCTCAAGAGCGAGCTGGAATTTAAATCAAAGCTTGAAGCTCTAATGAACGAATTTGGCAAGCGTCCTGCCGACGTGGTGGCTTTGCTTGACCCTGCTGCTGACCAGCGTGCTCCAAAGGCTGCCAGCAACAATGCGGGCCGTCGTAAGCGTCGTTTAAAGATTTACAAGAACCCTCACACCGGTGAGGTGATTGAAACACGTGGTGGCAACCACAAAGGGCTGCGCAGCTGGAAAGACGAACACGGTGACGAAACCGTTGAGTCCTGGCTCGTACGCATGGAAGATTAAGCAGGACCCAAGCCGGCATTTCTACTAGAAATGCCGGTTTTTATTAGTGACCGGAAAACATTGCCCTCAGCTAGTCAGCGGTACCCTTAGTTCAAGATGATCGGGTTGCCATAGCACAATAGGCGCCTCGCCGCTAATGAAGTAGCCCCTCGGTTTATGAAGAAGATCCAGTAATGTGCTGGTCAGCGCTCGCGACAGCTGTGAGAACTCATCAAAGCAGGTGCTCGCATAATGGCGTGAGGCAATATTCACTCGACGGTAGGGCGCCGGTAGCGGGATACTCTTCATGTTATGAAGCGTTTCCAGATAGAGCCCAATGTCGGTGCGCACTGGATGCAAGGCTTGGTCGCTAAGGGCGTCTATTTTTTCGCTAAGAAGGTCGGGCAGCGACACGGCAGGCATAGAGTCCGCAAGGCGCGCTTGCAGGCTCTCGAGTTGATGACTATGGTAGTCGCTGTCCCCAAGGCCCTGCAGGTGCTCAGGCGACTTGTAAAGCCGCATAAGAACGGCTTGCCGCGCCGAACTTCGTTCAATGCGAGTCGTGTAACCCCGTGAAGGTATCTGCTGATGTAGCACATAGCCGATAGCGTGGCGGTAATTTCGCGGTGATAGCTGAAAGTGACGCTGAAAGGCGCGCGAAAAAGATGAGTGATTTTGATAACCGCAGCGTAGTCCAATTTGCGCTATATTACGGGGAGTAAAGGCAAGTAAGACTGCCGCTCGCTCCAAGCGTCGTTTTTCTCGATAGGCACTCGGTGAGGTGTGAAAGTAATGGCGGAATTGGCGCCGTACTTGAGAAGCTGAATACCCTAGATTTTGAGCAAGATCGTCGATGCTTAATGGCTTTTCAAGTGTGTCCTGCAGCCAGATCTCAGCTCGTGTCATTGCGTTGAACATTATCTGGCCTCCCATGCAAGTGTTTACTGCCAGAGGATACTGCTGGCGGTAATCTGCACCCTCCCGGTGCGTTGGTGTCGGGTTTGCTCTTCGCGTAAGGACAACGCAGCGGTGGTTTGTTGTCGGTCGTGACGCTTACAGTGCAGCTTACTATTGCAGTAATCGCAAAATTGACTGCGATACGTAAGCGTTTATTACGAAGTGCACCGATTTATAACGATGCTCTCTTTATGCTAGTAACGGCGCTCGAAGGCAAGTTTGCTTTGCCTTTTTACGCGTTTGAGCACAGTTTTTGGGAAAATAGCCGAATAATCAGGGGCCTCCCCAGTCGAAAGGGTGTAAATGAAACATCAATGAAATATCAAAAAGTTCACAAACCGTCGGACGAGCGCGACAAGCTTCGCAAATTTCGTGAATTGGATGATGCGTTTGCGCAAGCGCTACGTCAGTTAGAAGATCCCAACAGCGCCATGGATATCCCAACTGGCCCGCCCGTGCGCTCGCTGGAAGCGCTTGAAGAGGAAGAGGCGGAGCAGAATGCCGAGCGCCGGGATGAACAGTTTGAGCGGCAATTTGAAGCATTGCTAACGGAATACCACATTGCCCCGCACGATCTTCGCCAGTTGATCGAAACGTTATTGATGACGGGGCATTGGGCCGAGGAGCAGGTGCCTGCCTGACATGGGGTGGAAAACGCTAGCGATAGCGAAATACCCGCAGGCTGGGTAGAAAAACGTCAGGCTCTATTTTTTCATCGCGACGAACCGCGCGTGTCCGTGTTGCATGCGGCTGGGCCGACGGCGCCTTGATATCAGGCAGTACACCCTGTGCGCTGGGCACAAAGAGCGGCATTGCCACGTTCAGTGCTCGTCGAGTGTGTCCATCCGCCAGCGGGTGGCTGAAGAAGAGGTTAGCCCGCATTAGCGGTGCCTGGGACTGAACCTGGGCGAGCGGCTCGCTGCTGGGTATGTCGGCAAGACGGCGCAGCTGCACCTTTACGTGGGGCGCGTCGCTATCCAACTGAAGCAGTTTCTGCTCCGCTTCCCTGACCGTAATGCGCTTGATCGACCGGCCGCTTTGATACCAAGCGAAGCGTACCTTGGCGACGTCGGCATCGGCGATCGGTAGTTGGCGCCAACATTGCTTTAAATGCAGGCGCGCCAGCCCCTCTTTGTTCAACACGCTTTGAACATCCGGATGCCGTCTTGTGAGCTGGGCTTTGGCATCGCTTAGCGATTTGGGAGCGGCGCGTTTAATGGTCTGCAGGGTGGCCTGGAAGGCTTCTTTCGCCTCGTTGACCTTATGCGCGGCGGCGATAAGCGTTTCGTCGGCGGCCACGATACCCAGGTAATTACGGGTTTCCCGACCGTCCTGGCCGGTCTGATGCCAGACATCAAGCAGCGCCGTCCTTATCCACCGCGAGGGGGCGTCGTCCACTGGCATTAGCTGCCAAGTGGGCGGCGCCTGCCGCTCATAGTGTTCCGAGAGTGCTTCCAGTGCTTGTATGAGCGCGTCAAACGACCGCTCGAGCTGCTGCATCAGGTGATAGGGAGGCGCGTTCATGAGGTGGTTAAAGCGACGGGTCAGGACAGCGGTGCATCGCGGTCCGCGCGTGCCAGCAGCGCGTCTATATCAGCCTCGTCCATGGCATTTTCGCCCGCGATACGATGCGACTCCTCTGCCCAGGCGCCCAGATCGAGCAGCTGGCAGCGCTTGCTGCAAAACGGGCGATATTGGCTTTCATTGCTCCAGGGAACGGCGCGGGCACACTGCGGGCAAGCAACTTCAAGCGGGCTGTCGTTAGCGGGTTGAGGCATAGATAATCCGGATTGAGATAGATCGTGATGGCATTAAGGCGATAGTTGCGCACGGTAGGCGCGATCAAGACGGGCGACCTGCTGCTTCATGTGCGCGATGTCGCGACTATTATCGATGATATCGTCCGCCTTGGCGAGGCGCGCCTCCCGCGACATTTGAGCTTTCAGGATAGCACGCACGTTCGCCTCGCTGACACCGTCGCGCTGCAGCGTTCTGGATAGCTGCATGTCGGTGGGCACATCTACCACGATGGTACGCTCGACCAGCGCCGCCTGACCCGACTCGAAAAGCAACGGCGAGACCAGCAGGGCGTAGGGAGATGTGCCGGACTGCAGGCGTTGCAGAGTAGCGACGAGGCGTTCGCGGATGATGGGGTGAGTCAGTTGCTCGAGCCACTGGCGCTCCTCGGGCGCGTCGAAAACAATCTGGCGCAGCGCGGCGCGGTCCAGCGAGCCATCGTCGGCGATTACCAAAGCGCCAAACCGTTCATGAATTTTCGCCAGCGCCGGTTCGCCGGGGGCAACCACTTCCCGGGCAATGTCGTCGGCGTCCACCCAGCCGATGCCGCGTTCGCCAAAGGCGCGGGCGACGGTGGATTTGCCCGAACCGATACCGCCTGTCAAACCAACAATCATGATTGTCCTATCTGTCGATGCGAGGGCCCGTGTGAAATTTACCTGCCTCGGATATTAGCTGACGATAGCCAAATACACTGCAAGCACGTCGTTTCCGGCCAGCAGCATGATCCAGCCGGCGAGGGCCAAAAAAGGCCCGAACGGCAGCGGTGCGCCGCGTGCGTGAGGCGTCGAGGCTTGGTAGGCGAGGCCCAGGATGGCGCCCAGACCCGCAGAAAACAGCAGGACCAGCGGGAGCGCCAGCCAGCCGAGCCAGGCGCCAAGTGCCGCCAGCAGTTTGAAGTCGCCAAAACCCATGCCTTCTTTGCCGGTTGCCAGCTTGAACAGCCAGTAAAAACTCCACAGGCTTAGGTAACCCAGTACTGCGCCGATGACCGCATCGTTCAGGTACATCGGTTGAAACAGCCAGTGATAGAGCAACCCGGCCCACAGAAGCGGTAACGTCAGAATGTCGGGCAGCAACTGCACGCGCCAGTCGATGATCGCCAGCGCCAACAGCGTCAGGCAGGCAGCATAAAGCCACAGGGCCTGCCATTCGGTTCCATAGAGCAGGGCCACGCTAATGGCTAGAACGCCGCCAGCAAGCTCGATCAGCGGGTATTGAACGCTGATACGTCCATCGCAGTGGGCACAACGGCCTCGGCGTTTGAGCCAGCCAATCAGCGGCAGGTTGTCGTGCCAGCGAAGGGCGGTTTCACAGCGGGGGCACATGGAGCGCGGCTGGGCGAGGTTGAAGCGCGGCGACGTTTCTTCCTCCAGAGCCAGCTGCGCGCGTGCTTCCTGACGCCACTGACGCATCAGCATCACGGGGAGGCGGGTAATGACGACGTTGAGAAAGCTGCCGAGACACAGACCCAGTAAAAGGATCAGCGGCCAGAAAATCAATGAAGAAAACTGCATGACATGCCTTTGCACGGTCCCTTAAAGGGCCGAACCTAAGTTGAAGATGGGTAAGTACATTGATACCACGACGCCGCCGACCAGCAGGCCTAGTACCACGATAATCAACGGTTCCATCAGCGAGGTCAGGGCGTCCACCTTGTTGTCGACCTCTTCTTCGTAATAGTCAGCAACCCGGTTTAGCATGGCATCCAGAGAGCCTGCCTCCTCGCCGATGCTGACCATCTGAACCGCCAGAGGCGGAAACTGATTGGTCATACGCATGGCAAAGTGTAACTGCTGGCCGGTGGCCACGTCATGGCGCGTTTGGGCCACCGCGCGTTCGTAGACCTTGTTGCCGGTGGCGCCCGAGGCCGTATCCAGGCCTTCCACCAGCGGCACGCCGGAGGCAAAGGTGGTCGCCAGCGTTCTGGCAAAACGCGCCACGGCCGATTTATGCAAAATGTCGCCGACGACGGGCAGTCGCAATATCACGCTGTGGGCGCGGTAAGCCATCTTGGGGGAGCGGTTGATTGACTGCTTGAGAAGCAGGACACCAGCCAGCACGGCTCCCAGCGCATGCAGCCAAAAGCGCTCCGCGAGATCGGATAAATTGACGGTCATCTGGGTGAGCGCGGGCAGTTCGGCGCCGAAGCTGTCGAACATGCTGTCGAATTCGGGCACCACCTTGATCAGCAGCAGCATGGTCACTCCCACGCCGATAAGCAGTACCGCCGAGGGGTACCACAAGGCTTTCTTGACGCGGCTCTTGAGCGATTCGACCTTTTCCTTATAGGTGGCGATACGGTCAAGCATCTGATCCAGCGCGCCGGCCTGCTCTCCCGCCTCCACGAGGTTCACAAACAGGCGGTCAAAATGCTTGGGCTGACGTCGCAAGGCATCGGAAAAACTCGACCCGGCCGATACATCGCTCATCATTTGCTGCATGAGCGCCACCATGGCGGGCTTCTTGAGGCTCTCGGCCACAACCTGCAAGGCCTGGAGCAGGGGTATGCCCGCGCGGATCATGGTGGCCATCTGGCGGGCAAACACCATGATGTCGTGGGGGGTGATGCGCCCACGGCCGCTGAGGCCGCCTTTTTTACGCAGTCGTCGCACATTGATCTGTTGGTTGGCGAGCTCGCTTGCCACATCGGCCTTGCTACGGCCGATAATCTCGCCGCTGAGTGGACGGTCCTGCGGCCCTATGCCTTCCCATTTCCAACGGTAAAGCTGAAGGGACGGCTGGCGGCGAGCGCGTGGCGCCTTGGCCATGATTTACTCCTTGCTGACGCGGTTAACTTCTTCAAGGCTGGTAATCCCTTGCATGACTTTTAAAAGTCCACTGCGATGCAGGCTTGGGTAGCCTTCGCGGCGGGCCAGCTGGTCAATCTCCAGGGCGTTGGCATCGCGCATGATCAACTGGCGCATGGCGTCGGTAATGGGCACCACCTCGTAGACGCCCACCCGGCCCTTGTAGCCATGGGTGCACTGTTTACAGCCTACCGGACGATACAGCGTGGCCTGCTGGATTTCCTGCTGGGTGAAGCCTTCGCGTCTCAGGGCTTCATGGGGAATGTCCGCCGGTGCCTTGCACTGCGGGCAGAGCTTGCGTGCCAGACGCTGGGCGATGATCAGACTGACGGCGCTGGCAATATTGAATGATGACACGCCCATGTTGGACAGCCGGGTCAGGGTTTCGGCGGCCGAGTTGGTGTGCACCGTCGACAGCACCAGGTGGCCGGTTTGTGCCGCCTTGACCGAGATTTCAGCGGTTTCCAGGTCACGTATCTCGCCGACCATCACCACATCGGGGTCCTGACGCAGAAACGCCCTCAGGGCGCTGGCAAAATCCAGTCCGATTTTGGGGAGCACATTGACCTGGTTGACCCCGGGCACCTTGATTTCCACCGGGTCCTCGGCGGTGCAGATATTGCGTTCCACCTGGTTGAGAATATTGATGCCCGTATAGAGAGACACGGTCTTGCCGCTGCCCGTGGGCCCGGTCACCAGGATCATGCCTTGGGGCTGCGCCAGTGCCCGCTCGTAATAGCCACGCTGGTCGTCGGTAAAGCCGAGCTGCTCGATGCCCAACTGCGTTGCGGTGGGGTCAAGAATCCTCAGTACGAGCTTTTCGCCGTACACGGTGGGTAGCGAGTTAACCCGGAAATCAAGCGAACGGGTGCGCGAGAGCTTCAGCTTGATGGCGCCATCCTGGGGCAGTCGGCGTTCGGAGATATCCAGCCTTGCCATGATTTTCAGCCGCGCAGCAATTCGGTTGCGCATGGCAAAGGGCGGCCTTGCCACCTCGATCAGCATGCCGTCGATGCGAAAGCGCACCCGATACTGGGTCTCGTAGGGCTCGAAGTGGATATCCGACGCGCCGCGGCGAATGGCATCCAGCAGTAGCTTGTTGACGAACTTGACGATTGGCGCGTCGTCGCTATTTTGCGGCGCTTCTTCCAGGGGCGCATCATCACCGGCCCCTTGAACAACATTCAATGAGCTGACGGCATCGTCGACGTCGTCGAGCTCTTCGAGCATGCTGCGCTCATTTTGGGTGAGATATTGATTCAATGCCGTAGTCAGCTGATCGACGGGAGCCAGTACCCCTTCAACGCTCAGCCCGGTGGCGAACTGCAGTTCATCCAGTTGCGTCAGCGTTGCCGGGTAGGGCACGGCAACGGTGAGCCGGTGGCCGTGACGCGCCAACGGCAGCACGGTCAAATGCTGGAGTACCTTGACCGGATATTCGGCGGCAGGCGGTAGCGATGTTAGCCGCACCGCGTTGAGATCAATTACCGGCAGCCCATACTCCCAGCCGGCGGCCAGCGCGGCTTTTCCAGGTTCGACCAGGCCGCTATCCACCACGTGCTGGAGCAGCGAGATATCTAGCTCAAAGGCGGTCGTCTCAGCGGTGGTCGCCTGTGCCTCGGTCAGCAAGCCGTGCTTGACCAGGCGCTGGGCAATCCCGCGCAGCCCGCCCCGGGCGGCGGCATGGCTTAACGTAGACTCAAAACTGGATTCGCTCATTCGGGACTCGTTGGTGAATAGCGCTGCTGCTTACTTTTATCATACTTGGCTCTACAAGGCAGTAACGCGGCTTAAGTCGATTAGCTCAAGCCTGGGCGATGGCGGCCGATACTGCTCATACGTGTGGGGTAAGGTGTAACATTGATAAAGTACAGACTGTAAGTTAATGTCATCTCATCTTTCCCAACTGTGATGCCCAGCGCTGAGCCGGGTACGATTCCCCCAGGAGACGTCTCAATGCAGCATTCTGCACAACCGGCAACCCGCAATAAACACCAGGGCGGCTTCACCCTGATCGAGCTGATGATCGTGGTGGCGATTATCGGCGTGCTGGCGTCAATCGCCGTACCCCAATACCAGAACTACACCGCCCGCGCCCAGGCGAGCGAAGGGCTGTCGGTCACAGCCGGGGTGAGGGCAGATATTGCTGAGCAGTATTCACTGCGGGGTGAAATGCCAACCACAACGCAGCTCAATATTGGAAATGAAGATGCCGATAATACTCAAACTATTGAGGGACGATATGTTGAAAGTGTTTCCTATGATGGTTCAGAGATATTAGTAACCTTCAGAGATAGTGACGATGAAGATGGTGGCAGTGCGTTAGATGGAGCAATTATGGCGATAACGCCCGCTGGAGATAATAACCCTGGGAATGGATGGGTTTGCTCATTTGATTCTAATGGCCAAGACAACTGGTTGCCCGCTGGCTGCCGCGAAGACTAATGTCAGGTGAAGTTCACATAGGGGCCTTGATTGGCCCCTTTTAGATAGCGACGCCTAAAGGCGTGCTTAGAAGGATAAAAAAGTGAAGGGAACGCAGCAGGGGTTTACGCTTATAGAGCTGATGATCGTGGTGGCGATCATTGGCGTGTTGGCCTCGATTGCCGTCCCGCAATACCAGAATTACACGGCCCGCGCTCAGGTATCCGAGGCGCTTAACGTGCTCAGCGGCGTGAAAAGCGAGTTGGGCGAGCGTTATGCGCTAGAGGGTAGCTTTGGTGAAGATAACCTCCTTGACGATGACGTTTTGGTTAGCCATACCCAGTACATCGACTCTATTGATTACTACGCCGCTGATGGTGGCGAAGGCGTTGATATTGGCATTCGCATGCGCAATGAAGCGCCAGTTTCTCAGGCCATTCGCAATACGCGTTTCAGGATAGAGGTACGTGCAACCCAAGGGTCTATCACTTGGCGCTGTATGCCTGCCCAACAGCAGCCAATGGCGGATAAATACTTGCCTGGTAGCTGTCGCGCTTGAGGCAGTAAGTCTTGTTGTTTACACACTCGTTGCGTATTTGCCGCTTAAACTGTTGGCTATTGCTACCCATAGGAGGGCTAACAGTGAAAAAACTTCATATCGCCATGTTGGGCTCGCTTTATTTGGGGCTAACAGCGCAACCTGCGTTTGCCCAGCCCGACCATGCACCGGCCCACGGTGCACGGGACAAACAGCATCAGGGTCAGTCTCAGCAGCGCCAGTATCGCTCCCACGACGAGCGCGACGCGCGGGATTATCGTGACGATCGACCGCGCATCGACGAGCGCGCTTTGAACCGCCTGCTGCGGGAATATGGCGCGCCCAGCGCCGAGCCATTGCCGCCCGGTATCGAGCGCAATCTGGCGAGGGGCAAACCGTTGCCCCCGGGCATCGCCAAGCGGTTTGACGGTCGTATTGCCAGTGAGCTGCCGCGCTATCCCGGCTATGAATGGCAGCGCGTGGGCGCGGATGTGGTATTGATTGATGCGGCCACGCGCGTGGTTGTCGATATCCTGGTGGATGCCCTACGCTAATCTCAGTTCCCCTTACGGAGTCGGTATGACCGCCTATACCCTGAAAGCACGTTTGGATATTGCCCGGTCGATTGCCGAACAGGCGGGCCAGATGATTCGTCAGGCGCGTGAAGAGCAGTCATTTGGCCGACATTACAAGGCCGGTGACGAGCTGGTGACCGATGCCGATATTGCCGTTGATCGATTTATCAGCGAACAGCTCGAAGCCCATTTTCCGGGTGAGACGCGCCTTAGCGAAGAGCTGTCCCCCGAGGAGGCGTTGACCGCCGACGCGCCGCAGCTGTGGGTGGTTGATCCCATCGATGGCACGGTCAATTTTGCTCAGGGTCTGCGCCACGTGGCGGTGTCGATTGGCTGGATGGAACATGGGGTCGCCAAGGTCGGCGTGGTGCATGCGCCGTTTCTTGAGGAAACCTTCACTGCCGCCGAGGACGGCGGGGCGCACTGCAACCAGCGCCCCATCCAGCCAAGCGATGCCAGTGAGCTCTCGCGCAGTCTTGTGGCGACCGGGTTTCCGTACCAGCGAAAGGCCCGCGAGGCGCTATTACCCCGTTTGGCTGCCGTGCTGGGCAACTGCCGGGATATACGCCGAAATGGCGCCGCGGCCCTGGATATCTGCGATGTGGCTTGCGGACGTCTGGATGCCTACTACGAGAGCGTCTCGCCTTGGGACTTCGTCGCCGGTTGGGTCATTGCGAGGGAGGCGGGTGCCAGCGTTGGCCATCTCTACGGTGTTCCCGATGGGGTGCCCGCTGATCTGTATTCACGGGATTTACTGGTCAGTGCCCCGTCTGTGTATGCTGAGATGGCAGCGTTGCTGCATCGTGCAGATAGCCCTGAGCAGGCCGGATAGGTCAATCGCTCCATCAGACAAGCACTTGAAAAGAAAGCGCAAAAAGAGCTTTTCATTTGTGTGATAAAACGCTAGTATACGCACCGTCTCGAGGCAAGAAGCACGCCTGGGCATTCGGAGCGTGGCGCAGCTTGGTAGCGCGTTGCAATGGGGTTGCAAAGGTCGCAGGTTCGAATCCTGTCGCTCCGACCATTACGAAAAACGTCGCGTGGCCATATGGCCCGCGGCGTTTTTTTATGGATAAAAGTTCTGGCAGTGGAGAGACACCAAAACCCTGCAGGGCTTGGTGTCTGGCGGTCAGCCCTGCGTCTGATACTCGGCGAGGGCAGCGGCAACCGCTTGTTCCCACTGGCCTTCGGTAATTCCCCAGTGCTCTATTTCAGCTTGATCGGGAGCCCCTTTAGAGGCTTCTTCGAGCTCATCTTTGGTATGTCTTTCGAAGCAGTGTTTGGCGAACGATTTGGTGTTGCCGTCACTGAGCTGATTAATGATGTCCATTAAGATCTCCTGTCCCTGAGATGAATCACATGCCTAGCCAAGTGTAGCGGGTTAGCGATGATTTGCCCGAACGATTACGTCAAGACATAGCAGGGTGTGTAGTCCTGCCCGTCGAGCTTCATCCGCCCTTGCGCGACGAATGAGCTCAATAGCTCGTCTAGACGCTGCATCAGCTCGGGTTCGGCGTTGAGCACGAAGGGGCCGTTGGCCTCGATGGCACGGATACCTTGTTCCTTGACGTTGCCGGCGACGATGCCCGAAAAAGCCCGGCGCAAGTTGGCGGCAAGTTCATGGGTAGGCTGTTGACGGTGCAGCGCCAGGGCGCGCATGGCTTCATGGGTGGGATCGAAAGGCGCCTGAAAGTCCCGCGCCACCGTCAGGCGCCAGTTATAGTAGAACGCATCCTGGTGGGTGCGACGGAACTCGGTGATCTCATTGATGCTTTGGCGCATCTGACGCGCGACGGCGACGGGATCACCGGTGATGATGGTATAGAAGCGTCGAATGTCCTCGCCGAGGGTATACACCAGAAATTCGTCGATCTTTTCAAAGTAGGCCGCCGAATCGGCCGGGCCGGTCAGAATCAACGGGAACGGCATATCCTGGTTCGAGGGGTGTAACAGAATACCCAACAGATAGAGGATTTCTTCCGCCGTGCCCACGCCCCCAGGAAATACGATAATGCCGTGTCCCAGGCGCACGAACGCCTCAAGGCGTTTTTCGATGTCGGGCATGACCACAAGTTCGTTGACGATCGGGTTCGGCGCTTCGGCGGCGATGATGCCCGGCTCAGAAATCCCCAGGTAGCGGCCCTCACGGCGACGCTGTTTGGCGTGCGCCACGTTGGCGCCTTTCATGGGGCCTTTCATCGCCCCGGGGCCGCAGCCAGTGCAGATATCCAGGTCGCGTAGGCCCAGGTGGTAGCCGACGTCCTTGGTGTATTCGTACTCTTCACGGGAAATGGAGTGGCCGCCCCAGCAAACCACCAGGCTTGGGTCGCGTCCGGGTTTGAGCGTGCCGGCTTTGCGCAGGATATGAAACACCGCGTTGGTGGTGCCTTCGGCGGTAGTGAGGTCGAAGCGATCGTGGCGCTGGATTTCATTGTAGATATACACGATATCGCGAATCACCGACGACAGGTGCTCCCGGATACCGCGAATCATGCGGCCGTCGACAAAGGCTTCGGCGGGGGCATGGGTCAGCTTCAAGCGGATGCCCCGGTCCTGCTGAAGCACTTCGATATCAAAGTCTTTATAGGCTTCAAGAATCGCCAGGCTGTCGTCGGTCGGGCTGCCGCAGTTAAGCACCGCGAGCGCACAACGTCTCAGCAAATCGTGCAGCCCGCTTTTTGACGTGCGATGCAGTCGATTGACTTCGTGTTGAGAGAGAACTTCAAGGCTGCCTTCAGGCGAGATGATGCTGGAGATGGTGTCGCGCGATTGAGCGTTCTGGGTCATTAGTGGTGCAATTCCTGACGGTGTGAGGTCTGAGGGCATACTATCACGCTCCCCGAACGGGTACATCGCCAGAGCCATGCTAGCCAGTGTGATATGATGGTTTGATTGCTAACCCGATGATGCTCAACATGTTTAACGCGCAATACTTCAGAACGTATATCACCCTGGTGGAAACCGGTAGCTTTACGCGCACGGCCCAGCGGCTCGACATGACGCAGCCGGGGGTAAGCCAGCATATTCGTAAGCTGGAGCGTTATTTAAACAAGACCCTGCTTGAACGCCGGGGACGTAGTTTTACGTTAACCGAGCCGGGGCGGCGGGCCTACGACTATGCGTTAAAGCTGTTTGCCGAGCATGAGCAGTTTCGCCATGCCTTGGACGACGACCTGCTGGATAGTGGCGAATGCCGGATAGCGTCGCCGGGAAGCGTCGGGCTGATGTTCTATCCGTACATTCTGGGTCAGCAGCAACGACACCCCAACTTGACCGTCAGCTACAGCTTTGCGTTCAATCACGAGATCGTCAATGACCTGCTGGAGGGGCGTTATGACATCGGGATCGTCACCGATGCGGTCAATCACCCCGATCTGGAATGCCACGTATGGCACCAGGAGCCGCTGTGTCTGGTGGTGCCGGCAGACTTTGTCGAGGGGACGCTTTCGGACCTGATGGGCATTGGCTTTCTCAACTATTACGATGGCATCAACCACGCCAACGCGCTGTTGCGCGCCAACTATCCCGGCGAGTTTCGCTCGATGACGCATTTCCGTCATCAGGGCTTCACCAATGAAGTCAGCATGGTGCTCGATGCCGTCGCCCGGGGGCTGGGTTTTACGGTGGTGTCGCGCCTGGTGCTCGAAACGTCGCCGTGGCAGCGTCAGGTGAAGGCGCTTAACCTCCCCAACACAGTCAACGAAGTGCTGTATTTGCTGCGCAGGCGAGATTCTGCGCTTCCCAAGCGGTACGAAAAGCTGCTCAACGGCTTTCATCAGCAACGTGTGCAGGAAAAAACGCCTTGAGGCCCGCTGCCTAAGCGTCGACCTCAAGGCGTTTGACGGGGCGACCAGCCGCTATTCGTCGCGGTATTCGTCGATGCTCGGGCAGGAGCAAATCAACTGGCGGTCACCAAAGACGTTATCCACCCGATTGACGGCCGGCCAATATTTCGATGCTTTGACGGCATCGGTGGGGAAGGCGCCCAGCGCACGGTCGTAAGGACGCTCCCATTGGGAGTCGATGATGTCGGCCTGGGTGTGCGGCGCATTCACCAGCGGGTTATTGTCCAGCGGCCATTCGCCCTGTTCGACACGCGCGATCTCTTCACGAATAGCGATCATGGCATCGCAGAAACGGTCTATTTCATAGAGCGATTCCGACTCGGTGGGTTCGATCATCAGCGTACCCGGCACCGGGAAGGACATGGTCGGGGCGTGGAAGCCGTAATCCATCAGGCGCTTGGCGATATCCTCTTCGCTGATGCCCGATGCCGCCTTGAGTGGGCGAATGTCGATGATGCATTCGTGGGCCACGTTGCCGTTCTGCCCGCGATAGAGAATCGGGTAGGCGGCTTCAAGCCGCTTGGCAATATAGTTGGCGTTGAGGATGGCAAGCTCGGTGGCTTCGCGCAGCCCGCGCGCGCCCATCATTTTGATGTACGCCCAGGAGATCGGCAGGATTGAAGCGCTGCCAAAGGCAGCCGCTGCCACGGCGCCGCATTCCGGGTTGACACCGTTGATGGGGGTGACTACATGGTTGGACACGTAGGGCGCCAAGTGGGCCTTGACACCGATCGGTCCCATGCCGGGGCCGCCGCCGCCGTGGGGAATGCAGAACGTCTTATGCAGATTCAGGTGCGATACGTCGCCGCCAAAGTCGCCGGGCCGAGTCAACCCTACCTGGGCGTTCATGTTGGCACCGTCGATATACACCTGACCGCCGTTGTCGTGCACGATCTGGCAGGCTTCACGCACGCTGGTCTCGAAAACCCCGTGAGTGGACGGATAGGTGAGCATGATGGCGGAGAGCTGCTCGCTGTGCTGCTCTGCCTTCTGGCGCAGGTCCGCCAGGTCGATATTGCCGTTTGCGTCGCATTCGACCACCACCACTTTCATCTGCACCATCGCCGCCGACGCGGGATTGGTGCCGTGGGCGGAGCTGGGGATCAGGCAGACATTGCGATGGCCTTCGCCCTGGGCGTTCTGGTAGCGGCGAATAGCCACCAGCCCGGCGTATTCGCCCTGAGCACCTGAGTTGGGCTGCATTGAAATGTGATCATAGCCGGTCACTTCGACCAGGAAGGCGGCCAGCTCGTCGATCATCTGGTGATAGCCCGCCGCCTGGTCGCGGGGCGCGAACGGGTGGAGGTGGGCAAAGGCCGGCCATGACACCGGAATCATCTCGCTGGTGGCATTGAGCTTCATTGTGCACGAGCCAAGCGGAATCATGGCGTGCGCCAGCGACAGATCCTTGTTCTCCAGCCGTTTCAGATAACGCAGCATCTCGGTTTCGCTACGGTAGCGCTTGAAGGTCGGGTGCGTCAGGAAATCGCTGTCGCGGCGGTAAGCACTGGGAATGCCCGAGGCGCGATCGGCCACCACCTGCTCGTCGAGGGCAGCGACCGACAGGCCGTGCTCATCGCCCAGCAGTACGTCAAAGAGTGTGGCGACATCGTGGGCGGTAGTGGTTTCATCCAGGCTGATGCCCACGTCACCGTTGGTGAAGTAGTGCAGGTTGATGTCGTGGGTCATGGCGCGACCGTGGATCTTGCCTGCATCCACCTGGGTCAGACGCAAGGTGTCGAACCAGGTGTCGTTGCCCAGCTTAATGCCTGTCTGCTGAAGGCCTTGCGCCAGCAGGGTGGTCAAACGGTGCACGCGCCCGGCAATCTTACGTAGACCGTCTGCGCCGTGATAGGTGGCGTAAAAGCCAGCAATGTTAGCCAGTAGCGCCTGGGCGGTACAGATGTTCGACGTGGCTTTTTCGCGGCGGATGTGCTGTTCGCGGGTCTGCATGGCCATGCGCAGCGCCGTATTGCCCCGGCTATCCTTGGACACCCCAATAATGCGCCCAGGAATCGAGCGTTTGAGCTTGTCCGAGGTGGCAAAAAAGGCAGCGTGGGGGCCGCCAAAGCCCATCGGCACCCCGAAGCGCTGAGAATTGCCGACCACAATGTCTGCGCCTAACGCGCCCGGCTCTTTAAGCAGTACCAGGCTGAGCAGATCCGACGCTACACAGGTCATGATCGAGCGGTCGGCCGCCGCGCTGATCAGCGGCGCCAGATCACTGATCTCACCGCTGGCGGTGGGATACTGGAATAAAGCGCCAAACACATCGTGGTCGGCAACCGAGGCCGCGGGTCCGGTAATCAGTTCAAAACCGAAGAAGTCGGCGCGGGTTCGCACCACGTCCAGGGTTTGGGCAAACACATCATCGGCGACGAAAAACGCATTGGACTTGCTTTTCTTGTTGGCCCGCTTGCACAGCGACATGGCCTCGGCGGCGGCGGTGGCTTCATCGAGCAGCGACGCATTGGCCAGCTCCATGCCGGTCAAATCCATCACCACCTGCTGGAAGTTGAGTAGTCCCTCGAGACGTCCCTGGGAAATTTCCGGCTGGTAGGGCGTGTAGGCGGTGTACCAGCCGGGATTTTCCAGCACGTTACGCTGAATCACTGCGGGCATGTGAGTGCCGTAATACCCCTGGCCGATATAGCTTTTGGCGACGCGATTCTGACGCGCCAGCTGGCTCAGGTAATCCAGCGCTTCGGCTTCGCTTCTGGGATCGTCGAGGGCAAGTTCTCGACCCAGGCGGATATCGCCCGGAATGGTTTGCTCGATCAGGTCATCCATGCGCTGAAGGTCGAGCGCTTTTAACATGGTGGAGACGTCGTCGGCGCTGGGGCCATTGTGACGTTTGATAAAAGCATCGTGGTCAGCCAGGTCGGCTAAACGGCGAGATTCAAAAGGCATGGAGAGAGTTCCGAACGTGATGAGAAAACCGTGCTGGGCAGGAAGTAACGCCTGCCGGCAGGCAGGCGATAAACGCTAGTCGTCGCTGCTTAGCGTCGCTTGATAGGCATCGGCATCCAGCAAACCGTCAAGGTTGTCGCTGCTTAAACGTACCTTCATGATCCAGCCGCCTTCGTAAGGCGCATCATTGACCGTTTCGGGGGCGTCTTCCAAGGCATCGTTGACTTCGATGACTTCGCCGTCGACCGGCGCGTAAAGGTCAGAGGCGGCCTTGACCGATTCAATCACGCCAAACTCATCGCCTTTGGTCAGCGTGGCGCCGACTTCGGGCAGTTCGACAAATACCACGTCGCCAAGCGCCGCCTGGGCATGGTCGGTAATGCCGATGGTGACCGTGCCGTCTTGATGATCAAGCACCCACTCGTGGCTCTCAGCGTAACGAAGGTTGGCAGGAAGGTTGCTCATGGTGATTCCCTATACGAAACGGATGTGGAGCCGCCATGTTAGCGCTTGTTATTCAGCTTGGCGATGGGCGCGGTTCACGGCGAGCGTTTAGCCGAGCATGGTAACGTGTTTCCGATAGGAAACAAGCTTCTTGGCAGCCGCGGGCTGCGGTCTTTTGTCAGCCTTGTTGAAAATGCGGATCACGTGGTCGTGAATTGCCAAAATAGGGTTATTTGCTGCATTAACTCGACAATGGCATAGCAAGCCACCGAAGTTATGGTGTAAAACATGGCGATCTTGCGCTGTGCGAGCCGAGCGAATCGTTCGTGACACGTTGGCGTTTGATGGCCAGAATTAATCGATGGTTGGCAAGCGGCCACGCCGATCGATATCGAATAAATAAACCATGACCAAGGGTAAGGAGGTAGCAAGTGGAAACATTAACCAGTCTCTTCGGAGCGATTAACGGGGTGGTGTGGGGCCCGTTGATGCTCATCCTGCTGTTAGGTGTGGGGATCTACCTCCAGCTTGGCTTGAAACTGATGCCGATTAGAAAGCTCGGCATGGGTTTCAAGCTAATGTGGCACGGCCGCAGCGCTGCCCCGGGTGAGGAGAAAAGCGCCGAGAAGGACGGCGAGATTTCGCCTTTCAATGCTTTGATGACGTCGTTATCGGCGACTATCGGCACCGGTAACATTGCCGGGGTTGCCACTGCCATTGCGCTCGGTGGGCCAGGTGCTGTGTTTTGGATGTGGATCACGGCGCTGGTCGGCATGGCGACCAAGTTCGCCGAAGCCCTCCTCGCCGTGCGCTTTCGCGAAACCGACAGCACCGGCTACCACGTTGGCGGGCCGATGTTCTACATCAAGAACGGCCTCGGCAAGAAATGGATGTGGCTCGGGGTGCTGTTTGCGTTCTTCGGTGCCGTGGCGGCGTTCGGTATCGGGAATACCGTTCAGTCCAACTCGGTCGCCGATGCAATGAGCTCGACCTTCGGCGTGCCCACCTGGCTGACCGGGGTAGTGATCATGGTGCTGGCCGGTGCCGTTATCCTTGGTGGTATCAAGCGTATTGCCAAGGTGGCCGGTAAGCTGGTCCCGGTCATGGGTATCGCGTATATCCTCGCCGGTATTCTCGTGTTGATTGTCAACGCCGGCCAGATTGGCGAGGCCTTTGGCTTGATTTTCTACTACGCCTTCAACCCGATGGCGGCTGCCGGTGGTTTTGCTGGCGCGGCAGTCATGGCGGCGATTCGTTTTGGTGTCGCGCGGGGGATCTTCTCCAACGAAGCCGGCTTGGGTAGTGCGCCTATCGCCCACGCCGCGGCGCAAACCAAGAACCCGGTGCGTCAGGGGCTGATCGCCATGCTGGGCACCTTCATCGACACCATCGTGGTCTGCACCATTACCGCGCTGGTGATTCTCACCTCGACCGTATGGATCGATGGGGAAGAAGGGGCCTCGCTCACCGCGCTTTCCTTCGACGCGGCGCTGCCCGGCGTCGGCAATCAAATCGTTGCCATTGCGCTGGCGGTGTTTGCCTTCACCACGATTCTTGGCTGGTCGTTCTACGGTGAAAAGTGCTTTCAGTTCCTGTTTGGTACGCGCTCCATTATGCTGTACCGGGTACTCTTCGTGCTGGCGATTCCGCTGGGTGCCATGGCGCAGCTTGGTTTCATCTGGCTGATGGCGGATACCTTCAATGCCATGATGGCGATTCCGAACCTGATTGCCCTGGCCCTGCTGTCGCCGGTAGTCTTCAAGCTGACAAAAGACTACTTCGACGGTAAAGAGGTCTTGCCAGGGGAATCCCTGGACCACGATAAATAGTCACTGCCAAGCGCTGAAAAGCGCTCGCAATGCTGATTAAAGAGACGGGAAGGCACCTGGCGTGGCTTCCCGCTCTTGTTTGTAAAGGAGTGATCAATGAGTGAGCTGAAACACACCCCCTTGCATGCGCTGCATCGCCGGCTCGGGGCAAAGATGGTGCCTTTTGCCGGTTACGACATGCCGGTCCAGTTTCCACTAGGCGTTAAAAAGGAGCACGAGCATACGCGTACGCAGTGTGGCCTGTTCGATGTCTCGCACATGGGGCAGGTGGCGGTCTCCGGGGAAGACGCCGCAGAGGCGCTTGAAACCCTGATACCCGCCGATCTGGTGGGCCTTGAGGAGGGCGCGCAGCGCTATGGCCTATTCACCAGTGTCGAGGGCGGTATTCTGGATGACCTGATGGTCGTCAATGCGGGGGATCATTTTTACCTGGTGGTCAATGCGGCCTGCAAAGATCAGGACATTGCGCATCTGAGGACCAGCCTTGGCCATCGTTGTCACATCGAGCCGCTGGATCGTGGCTTGCTCGCGTTGCAGGGCCCCAGCGCCCACAGCGTCATGCAGCGGCTGTGTCCGGCGGCCTGCGAGCTTGTGTTCATGCGCCATGGCCGCTTCCAGATAGATGGCCATGAGGTATGGGTCAGCCGGAGCGGCTACACGGGAGAAGACGGTTTCGAGATATCGGTCGCCGCCGACGCCACCGAAGCCGTTGCCGAGCGTCTGCTTGCCGAGGCTGAAGTAGAGGCGATCGGGCTTGGCGCGCGGGATTCGCTGCGCCTGGAGGCCGGGCTGTGTCTGTATGGCCACGACATGGATACTACCACTACGCCGGTCGAGGCCGGTTTGATCTGGGCGATCGGCAAACCGCGTCGCCGTGTCGGGGAGCGTCCCGCTGGTTTCCCCGGTGCCGACTTGATCCTTCATCAAGTGGATGCCAAAGACCATGAACGTAAACGCGTCGGCCTGGTGGCCGACGGGCGTGCCCCGGTGCGCGAAGGCGCTGCGCTGGTGGATGAAGCGGGTAACGAGCTTGGGCAGGTGACGTCCGGCGGCTTTGGGCCGAGCGTTGGCAAGCCGGTGGCGATGGGCTACGTCAGCCGAGACGCCGAAACCCCGGGCACCACCGTGTACGCTGAAGTACGCGGCAAGCAACTACCGATGACGGTTACCAAAATGCCGTTTGTCACCGCCAACTATTACCGCGGCTAAACGCTTAGGCCGCTGGACATCCCCCGCGGTGGCAGCCGCCGCGGGGCGTGGTCACTTGAGTACCTGGCGCGGATCGATCGGTTTGCCGCCCTTGCGTAAATCGAACAGTAAATCGTGGCGCTCTGTGGCCCGGCTTTTGCCCACCTGGCAAAGGCGGTCGCCGGTGCTTACCTGCTGACCTTCCTCAACGGTTAGCTCCCCGCAGAGGGCATAAACGCTCTGCAGATTGTCCGCATGATGAACAATCACCACCTTTTCAAGCTGTCGCATGCTGCCCGCGAAACGGACCTCGCCTGGGGCCACTGCGGTGGCGTGGGCGTTGGCCTGCGTGGCCAGCAGCATGGGTTGTAGCGTGCCCCGGCTGTCGGGTCCAAAGCGACGCACCACACGGTAATCTTCCAGCGGCCAGGGCCACTGCCTGGCCGAGGAGGGAGGCGTCGAATCACTGTTATTGGCCGTTGAGGCAGCCGCTGGTTTGGCGGGCGTCCCTGAACTCGCTTTACGTGACGCGTTGCCGCTTGAACCAACCGGAATATTGATCAATTCACCCACGCGCAACGAGGTCGCCGAGGTGCCGGTATTGGCACTCTGCAGCCGCGAAGAGGTGGTGCCAAAATGGCGAGCCAGGCTCGAAAAGGTGTCGCCGGGGCGGATTTGATAGCGATAGGGTCCGCTGGCCGGCGCTCGCTCCTGCTGGGTAGGCACCAGCAGGCGTTGGCCAACGACAAGGTGACGCGCCTTGACGCCGGGGTTGAAACGCTGCAGTCGTTCAAGCGGCACGTTGGCGCGCTTGGCCAACTGGCCCAGCGTATCGCCGCGCTTGATCTCCACCCAGCTGCCGCTGATCTGCGCGGCGGCGGGCGCCGTCACCCGTTGGGCAGCCGGTGGGCTGCCGGCGCAGCCCGCCAGCGCGCCGGCCAGCATGACAGCGCCGAGCCAATGGCTTAAGCGTGATCGATCTGAGCATCCAACTGACGGTCTTTTTCCTGCCAGAGAGCATTGATCCATGTGTGGAAGTGTTCCTTGTGCTGCGTTTCGGCGTGATAGTCAGCGGTCAGCATCCATGCGGGCACGTCCAGGATGCGTGCCTGTAGGGTGACCAGGGCTTCCTGGCCGCATAGAAAACCCCAGAAACTGGGCTTCGGGTTGGCGTAGCTCAACGTGACGTCAAGGATGCCGTCGAGTTTGTCGCCAAGCAAGTTGAGCACCTGAGCGACGCCACCGGCTTTGGGGCGCAGCAGGTGGCGATAGGGGCTTTGCTGCTGCGCATGCTTGTGGGGGGTGAAACGGGTGCCTTCCACGAAATTGAAAATGGCGATAGGCGCCTTACGAGCACGTGCACACATGCGCTTGGTGGCTTCTCGATCAATCGTTGCCAGGTTAGGGTTCTGGGCGACTTGCTCACGCGTGATGCGCCGCATGATGGGAAATTCCAGCGCCCAGAAGGCAAGCCCTACGACGGGTATCCAAAGCAGCTGGCGCTTGACGAAGAATCGCGGCATGGGGATACGCCGGTGCAGTACCAGCAACAGCATGAAGATGTCGGTCCAGCTACGATGGTTGGAAATGACCAGCCACCACTGATCGGGACGCAGATTGTCCGGAAGAGAGGCGTTCAGGTTGGGCTTTATCCAGCCACGCATCCACCACAGGTTGGCACCTATCCAGTTCAGGGCGACTCGGTTAATGCCTTCCTGGACGGTTTTTTTGACTCGCCCAGCGGGAGTCACCAGTTTCAGCAGTGTGAGTGCCGTTAGCGGTATTCCCCAAAATAGCGTGTTCAGGATTAACAGGGTGACGCTCACCGCCCCTTTCAACATCGGCATACCGCGTTTCCTTGGCTAACAAGTGCATAACGATGAATGCTAAAGGATATTGCTAAGCCTGCCCAGTCTCATGCTCTGGGAAATAGGGCGCTTGTACCGTTTCCAGCAGCACCGTGCGCAGGGCATGCGCGGCCACCGACAACTCCTGCTGCGTCAGGATGCCGACGCGGCAGGGTATGGTGGGCGCGGTCAAAGGTAGACAGTGGGCGCCCATTGCCTGCATTTGAGGGAGGCACATCGACGGCACCGCGCTGACACCGAGACCAGCCCCCACCATGCGGCCGACGGTTGACAGCTGATGGCTTTCAAACGCGACCGGCAAGTCGATCTGCTGTCTGGAGAGCGCATGCTCGAGCAACCGGCGCACCATGGACGGGCGCTGCAGGGTGATGAAATCCTCGCTGAGCAGCTGTGCCCATGTCAGCGTCGCATGCCGGGCCAACGGGGAGTCCTTGGGAACGGCGGCGACAAAATGATCCTCGAACAACGGGGTAAACGACAGCGTGCCGGTGCCCTCCGGCGAAAATGCGATGCCCATTTCGACCTGGCGAGAGCGCACCATATCGGTCACGTCCTCGTTGATGACGTCGTGCACGGTGACATTGATTTTAGGGTACTGTTGACGAAACCTGACCAGCGCCGCAGGGAGCAGGTTGCAGGCAAAGGCAGGCATCGCGGCCACGCTCAACCGGCCCAGTTGCAAGGTGAAGCGCTGTCGCAGGCGTTCTTCGGTGTTGTCCCACTGGGCAAGCAGATGCTTGGCCAGCGGCAGTAGCGATTCGCCTTCGGGGGTCAAGCGGACGCTGCGCGTGCTGCGCAGCAATAATTTGCCGCCCAGGGCATCCTCCAGCCCTTTTATGGCTAGACTGAGGGCGGGCTGCGATAAATGCAGCCGTTCGCAGGCCTGGGTAAAGCTCAGGGTCTGGGCAACGGCCAGAAAGGCGCGCAATTGCTTGACGGTCATGGATGGCTCTTTATGAGTTATATAAATAAATTGATAAAAAAAACAAACTTAACAAATATATCATCTGGCACAACACTGCAACTCAGGCCTCTGCGTCGCGTTAGCCGTCACCCTTGCAAACCTTGGGCTTAGCGACATTGGCGAATTACCGACAACCGTTCAAGACAACAAGGCGAGGCATAACAATGGCAGGATTCGACAAGCGTGTTGCTTCCTACGAGGAAGCGATGGAAGGCATTGAAAGCGGTATGACCGTGCTGGCCGGCGGGTTTGGTCTGTGCGGCATTCCCGAAAACCTGATCGCCGAGATAAAGCGACGGGGCGTCAAAGACCTCACGGTGGTGTCCAACAACTGCGGCGTTGACGGTTTTGGTCTGGGGTTGCTGCTGGAAGACCGCCAGATACGCAAGATCCTGGCGTCCTACGTGGGCGAGAATGCCTTGTTCGAGCAGCAAATGCTCAACGATGAAATCGAGGTGGTGCTGACCCCCCAAGGAACGCTTGCGGAAAAGATGCGCGCCGGCGGCGCGGGTATTCCGGCGTTTTACACCGCGACCGGTTACGGCACGCCTATTGGCGAGGGCAAGGAAGTGCGTGAGTTCAATGGCCGCCCGCATATTCTGGAAGAGGCCATTACCGGTGACTTTGCCATCGTCAAAGGCTGGAAGGCCGACCGCTACGGTAATGTCATGTATCGCCACACGGCGCAGAATTTTAATCCCATGGTGGCAACGGCGGGCAGGATTACCGTCGTTGAGGTTGAAGAGATCGTCGAGCCTGGCGAATTGGAGCCCGCTCAAATCCATACGCCCGGCATCTATGTCGACCGACTCATTCAGGGCTCGTTTGAGAAACGCATCGAAAAACGCACCGTGCGCAGTTGAGGTGCCGCGTTACCCACGACCCGTTTGTTCGGCTTTAATCGATTCAACAAGAGGAACTGACCATGGCATTGACACGTGAACAGATGGCCCAGCGTGTGGCCCGCGAATTGGAAGATGGTTTTTACGTCAACCTGGGGATCGGCATCCCGACCCTGGTCGCCAACTACATTCCCGACGGCATGGACGTCATGCTGCAGTCGGAAAACGGTTTGCTGGGGATGGGGCGCTACCCCACTGAAGAAGAAGTCGATCCCGACATGATCAATGCCGGCAAGCAGACCGTCACGGCGCGCCCCGGGGCCGCGATCTTTTCTTCGGCAGAGTCCTTTGCAATGATTCGCGGTGGCCACGTCGACCTGACCGTGCTGGGCGCTTTTGAGGTGGACCAGAACGGCAATATAGCCTCCTGGATGATACCCGGTAAGCTGATTAAAGGCATGGGCGGCGCCATGGATCTGGTCGCCGGTGCGGAAAATATCATCTGCACCATGACCCACGCGTCGAAACACGGCGAATCCAAGCTGCTCGAGCAGTGTAACCTGCCCCTGACCGGCGCTGGCTGCATCAACCGCGTCTTGACGGACCTGGCCTACCTCGAAATCAAGGATGGCACCTTCATCCTCAAAGAACGGGCACCAGGGGTCAGCGTGGAAGAGATCGTCGAAAAAACCGCCGGCAAGCTGGTGGTGCCGGATCACGTCCCCGAAATGACCTTCGTCGAGATGTAATGGATACGCTGTTGCCTGGCGGCAAGACTGGCGTAACCGTCAATGCCGGTTACGCCATTTCGCAGCGCGCATGCAGCGGCAGCAGCAGTTCCGCGACGCGTTCATGATTGCTGCCCAGATGCTTTTGGACAATGGCGAGCCCGCCCAGGCAAAGCCTGTGCTCATCACCCTGGCTGAAAATCATCTTTTGCGGCGTGGCGGGATAGAAGCGGTGTTCCAGCAGGTTGGAAACTCCAAAAACGCCGTTTTGCTGGCCGGCCATGTGCGCAAGTCCGCTTTGCACAAGCTGTTCGTCGAGGGCGTCGAGCGTGTTGCCCAACTGCTCGCAGTCAAAGCCGGCGTGGTGCAGCCTGGGGCCCATCACGGCCAACCATGCCGCTAGCGGATGTGCCGCGTCCAGGCGTTGATAAAGCGCCCATGAAGGCATGGGCCACGGGCGTCCACGGCACAGCAGGTTTTGACCTTTGCCGTCCGCAGGGTGCGTCTGTTGGACGAGGTCGAGCAATGCTTCGCGCAACGGCTTAGATAGGGTTCCCGTCTGCAATTCGGCAAGCACCAGCCAGCTACCGCCGTCCGCCGGGGCCAGTAGATAGATTAACAGTCCCTTGTCGGCCATCGCGTAGTGGCCAATGTGGCGATAACCCATGTGCGCCAGGGCCTGAGATAGCGCCTGGGCGGAAAATGGACCGTGATTAAGGGTCACCAGCGTCAGGTAATCGGCGGGTGTCGACAGGGGCCATAAACGCAGTGCCCCGAAATCCGGATGGGTGTGAACATAATCCAGCCACAGCTGCTGTATGAATTCTTCGCGATGCATACTGCCTTCCTTGCCAACGTGTCGGCCCATTGGAGTATGGGATTACATCGTTTTCAGTATAGGCAAGTGGCAATGCAGCGGTTCAACGCAGCTTAACGGCGGATTAACGCTCGTTGAGGTGATGCGTCAGGCACTGAGTAACTGGCGGTCGCGGACGAACTGGTCAAACTCGCTGAAGCCGCCAATATGCTGCTGGTCAACGAAAATCTGGGGAACCGTATGAATGGGCTTGCCGGCGGTTTTGGCGATATCGTCTTTGGTGATGCCTTCAGACGGCATATCAACGTAGCGATAGCCTTCAATGTTACCCAGCTGTTCCAGCTGCTCGGCGAGCTGCTTGGCACGTACGCAGAACGGGCAGGATAAGCGCCCAAAAATGACCACAAACATGCATGACTCCTCTGCCAGCATCAAAAAGGATGATCATTGTGAACCAGCGATTGAACGTAAGCCAATAGCGCGACCCTAAAAAGGGTATTGAGTCACGTTATCAAGTGCGCTTTTTGGCGCGGGCGCCGCGGTAGGGTGGCGTATCGACTAAACTGAATCCAGCAGCGACCTGTTGGTAACCATAAAAGGACACTCCATGACGACATCAGCAGTTACCCCCCGTATTGCCCTGGTCACAGGCACCAGTAGCGGCATTGGCGCAGCAGTGGTCAAGCACTTTTGTGAGCTGGGCCACCAGGTGCTGGCGGTCGACTTTAACCCGGATGGCAAGGCGGTTGCCGAAGCGGCGGGCGCGGCGTTTTATCAGGCTGACCTGACCGATCCGGATGCCTGTAGAGGCGCCGTTGAAGAGGCGGTCAAGCGTTTTGGCGGGGTGGATATTCTGGTCAACAATGCCGGTATTCAGCATGTGGCGCCCATTGAGGATTTTCCCGAAGCGAAGTGGCGCCAGATTATCGACTTGATGCTGACGGCGCCGTTTCTGCTTACCCAGGCGGCATGGCCGCACATGCGCGAAAAGGGTTGGGGAAGGATCGTCAATATTGCCTCTATTCATGCCCAGGTGGCGTCACCGGGTAAGGCGGCCTATGTCAGCGCCAAGCATGGCATGATCGGTCTGACCAAGACGGCGGCGCTGGAAGGCGGTGAGCAGGGCATTACCGCTAACGCGATCTGCCCGGCCTATGTCAAAACGCCGCTGGTCGACAATCAGATTGCCGATCAGGCCAAGCTCCACGGCATGGGCGAGCAGGAAGTGATCGAAAACATCATGCTCAAGAACGCCGCGGTAAAACGCCTGATCGAGCCGATCGAAGTGGCCCAGTTGGTGGCCTATCTGACGTCCGACGCGGCGGGCGCCGTCACCGGCGCAAGCTGGAACATCGACCTGGGATGGACCGCCCACTAAGCCTGAAGCTGTAAGGGGTTAACGTGAGGCCCTTGATCGGGGCATAAGGTTAGCGGCGCACGGGGCGCTTCTGGAGTTTGCGCTGGAGCGTGCGGCGGTGCATGCCGAGCGCTCTGGCCGTCGCTGATATATTGCCGTCGTGCTCCTGCAATACCTTTTGGATATGCTCCCAGGTAATGCGGTTGATGGAGGGTGGGTTATCGGCGACTTCAATATTGGGGTCGCCTTCTTCGCGATCGAAGGCGGCGAGCACATCGTCGGCATCGACTGGCTTGCATAGGTAATTTACCGCCCCCAGCTTGATGGCTTCCACCGCGGTGGCAATGCTCGAGTAGCCGGTGAGCACCACCACGTGGCAGTGAGGCACCACCGCCAGCAGTTCGGGCAATAGCTTGAGTCCCGAGGAATTTTCCAGTTTCAAATCCAGTGTGGCCATGGTGGGCAGGTGTTGAGCCGCCAGCGCAATGGCCTGATCCTCATCATGCGCTACCACCACTTCAAAGCCACGTCGGGTGAGCGAGCGGCTAAGCACATGACAGAACATTTCGTCGTCGTCGATAATCAACAGCCGTTGATTGTGTGTTTGCATGATGACCTCAAAAAATCGCTATCGATGGATGCCGTCGGTTAAGCGGCGCCTGCCCGAGGGAGCATGACTTCGGTCAGCGTGCCGCCTTCGGGGTGGTTATACAGGCTGACCCCGCCGCCGAATCGGTTGATCGTGGCGTGAGTCAAGAACAAGCCAATACCCATACCCTTGCTTTTAGTGGAGATGAACGTATCGCCGAGCTGGTCGGCGATGGACATGGCGACGCCTGGGCCGTGGTCGCGAATATCGATCACGATGTGCTCAGGGTGCCAATCCAGCCCGATGACGACGCCTTCGGGGTTGGCGTCCGCGGCATTGTTCAGCAGGTTGGTGAGCGCCTGGTCGAGCGTGGCATCGACGGCCAGCCAAGGGCGTCCGCGGCGTTCGGCTATTTCCAGTCGATGGCTGACGTCAGGCCGCAGTACCAGCCAACGCTGCACAACACCGGTCAACCATGATTCCGCGTCCAGTACCTCAGGTTCCGCCATGCGGCGGCGGTCCGCCTGGTTGACCAGATGCTGCAGGCGTGACTTGCAGATATCCACCTGCTGGCGCAGTAGCGTGATGTCCTCCTCCCGTTCCGGGTCGCCCTTGGCTTCTTCCTGCATGTCCTTGAGCAACACCGCCATGGTGGAAAGGGGCGTGCCCAGCTCGTGTGCCGTTCCGGCTGCCTGGGTGGCGACGGCGAGTACCTGTTCATTGCGCAGGGCGGCTTCGCGAGTGCGCGAAAGCGCCTGATCGCGACTCCTGAGCGCGTGGGCCATCTTGTAAATGAAGAAAGTCACCAACCCCGCCGACATGCCGAAATTCACCCACATGCCCAGAACATGCAGACTCAAGGGGCTGCTGCTGTTGATATGGCCCAGTTGGGGAATCGGGTGGTAATCGAACATCAGAAAGCTGTAGGCCGCCATGGCGCAGGCAGCAATGATCCAGGCATGGCGCCAGGGCAGGGTGGCCGCGGCAATGGTAATGGGCACCAGATAGTAGGTAATGAACGGGTTGGTGGAACCGCCTGAAAAATAGAACAGCAGCGTCAGTCCCACCACGTCGGCGAGCAGGTGGAGTAAATATTCCAGGTGCTCGACAGCCCGGGGTCGCCCCAGCCGCCACCAGGTGGCGATGTTGAGTAGTCCCATGGCCAGGACGACGCTCACCACTTCAGGGACCGGCAGTTCAAATGCCAGGAAATGGGTGCCCACGAAGATGGCAATTAAAAAACCGGTCCAGGTGATGCCGCGCACGATGGTTAAACGCACGAGATTGCGGTTGGGCGTTGACAACGGCAGCGGCAGTTCCGTGGGTATGCTATTCATTTGGCGTTGGCTTTAAAGCGATGAATCATAAACTTGATGCATAGCGTGACCACATAGGTCAGCCACCCAGCGGTGGCGACAATATTGACCATCAGCATTTTCGGGGGTAGCCAGGCACTGCCCAGCAGGCCTTCTATCATGATGTGGAAGAACATGGCGATCAGCAGCGGCAGGGCGAGCAGGTGAATCCACATGTCGGTTCTGCGCTTGCGCACATGATAGCGGCGCAGCAGGTAGCGAAACGGCCGGTGCGCCCAGCTGAAAAACACCAGCGTAGCGATGATCAGCAGCATGGCCAGCGTTGCCTCGGTACTGCCGTAATACGCAGAAAACGAGATCGACCAGGCCAGGCCCAGCCATATCAGTCCTTCGACGCTGGCAATAATATCGGCATAGCGCCGTACGTTCTGCATAGAAAGAACCCTTGAACCAAACAATGAGAATTATCATACGCCACATCAGCTTAGCTGTGGATCGATTTAACCCGTTGGCGTATCCGGTATACTGGCGCATTGAGACGGCAGGTAGCGTACCTTTAGCTGCCGTGTGACTTACGACGTTACTGACTACGTACAGGATTTTCCGTGGACGCTATTACTTTGACTCGGCCGGACGATTGGCATCTTCATCTGCGCGATGGCCAGGCGCTTGAAGCGGTGGTGGGCCATACCGCGGCGCAAATGGGTCGTGCCATCATTATGCCGAATTTGACCCCGCCCATCACTACGACAGAACAGGCGGTTGCCTATCATCAGCGTATTCTTGACGCCCTGCCGGCCGGCAGCCGCTTTGAGCCGCTCATGACGCTGTACCTGACCGATACCACGCCCCCCGAGGAAGTCGAGCGGGCGGTCAAAAGCGGTATCGTCAAAGCCTTCAAGCTGTATCCGGCGGGTGCGACCACTAATTCGGACTCAGGGGTCACCGACCTCAGACACTGCGACGCCACGGTCGCCGCATTGGCCGATGCGGGCATGCCGTTGCTGATGCACGGCGAAGTCACCGACAGCGATATTGATATCTTTGATCGCGAAGCAGTGTTTATCGAGCGTGTATTGACACCATTGCTGGCGCGTCATCCAACTCTGAAAGTGGTTTTCGAGCACATTACCACCCAGCAGGCCGCCGAGTTTGTCGCCCAGGCGCCGGATAACGTGGCCGCCACGATCACCGCGCATCACCTGTTGTTCAACCGCAATAAAATGCTGGTGGGCGGGATTCGGCCGCATTACTACTGCCTGCCGATTCTCAAGCGCGAGCAGCACCGTCAGGCGCTGCTCAAGGCGGCCACCAGCGGCAGCGGGAAGTTTTTTCTGGGTACCGACAGTGCGCCGCACGCGCAATCCGCCAAGGAGTCCAGCTGTGGCTGTGCGGGCGCCTATACCGCACCGGCCGCCATTGAGCTTTATGCCGCGGCGTTTGAAGAGGCCGGCGCGCTGGCGGCGCTGGAAGGCTTTGCCAGTCTGAACGGGCCGCGCTTTTATGGGCTGCCTGTCAATACCGAGACGGTTACCCTGGTGCGGCACACGCAAACGCTGCCCGCGGGTTACCCCTATGCGGGCGGCGAGTCGATTATTCCGCTGCTGGCCGGGGAAACCCTGGAGTGGTCGCTTAGCTAGCGCTCAACGTCAGTAGCATCTGGTCGACCATTCGCGACGAGTGGTCGGCAGCCACCTCAAGGAACTGCTCGAAGGAGAGGTGGTTGTCGCCGCTGCCGGGAATGTCGGATAGTGCGCGGATGACTACGAAGGGGCAGCGGTACAGGTGGCAGGTCTGGGCGATCGCAGCGGCTTCCATTTCCACCGCCAGCATGCTGGGGAAGTGGGCGCGGGTTGCATCGACGCGCGCCGGATCCGCCATGAACGCATCGCCGGTGGCAATCAGCCCCTCGCGGACGTTGACCTCACCCAGTGACGTGATGGCGCCTCGGGCGATATCGCGAAGTGACGCGTCGGCCATGTACGCCGCCGGCATGCCGGGTACCTGGCCCATTTCGTAGCCGAAGACCACCGCGTCCACGTCGTGGTGGCGTACTTCATCTGAAATGATGATGTCGCCGATGTCCAGATCGCTGGCGAAACCGCCAGCGGAGCCAGTATTGATGATGGCATCCGGCTTATGGCGCTCCAAAAGAAGCGCGGTGCCGACGGCGGCATTTACCTTGCCGATGCCTGACTGCAATATGGTGATATCAAGCCCGTATCGCGTGCCGCGATGAAAGACAAAGCCGGCATGTTCGTAACGTTCTGGGTTGTCGAGCTGGGAAGCTAGAATGCTGACTTCCTGCGCCATCGCGCCAATAATACCAATACGCTTCACTGGGACGGTTTCCTATCGTTATGGGTAGGCATTCGTTCGCGATCAATCGTTTACGCGATCGTGCTGTTCGGCGGCTTCGAGAGTGTTTTCAAGCAGGGTGGCGACCGTCATGGGCCCTACGCCGCCGGGAACCGGTGTAATAAAACTGGCGCGTTCGACGGCGACGGCAAAGTCGACGTCGCCTTTCAAGGTGCCGTTCTCCTGGCGGTTAATACCCACATCGATCACCACCGCGCCGGGTTTGATCCATTCGCCCTTCACCACGCCCGGCTTGCCGACGGCGACCACGACAATGTCCGCGCGGCGCACGTGCGCCGCCAGATCCTGGGTAAACCGATGACATACCGTGGTGGTCGCGCCGGCGAGCATCAGCTCAAGGGCCATGGGTCGCCCCACAATGTTGGAGGCGCCTACCACCGTGGCGTCGAGCCCGCGCACTTTGATATCGCTCTGTTCGAGCAGCGTCATGATGCCTTTTGGCGTACAGGGACGAAGGGCCGGCATGCGCTGGGCAAGCCGGCCAATGTTAAAAGGGTGAAAGCCATCCACGTCCTTGTCAGGGCGGATGCGCTCAAGGATCGGGTTGGCGTCGAGGTGATCGGGAAGCGGGAGTTGGACGAGGATACCGTCGACGGCAGCGTCATCATTCAACTGGTCGACCAGCGTTTCGAGAGCCTGCTGGGACGTGTCAGAGGGCAACGCATGCTGAAATGAGATAATGCCTGCCTGCTCGCAGGCGCGATGCTTGTTGTTGACGTAGACCTGTGAGGCGGGGTCATCGCCTACCACCACAACCGCAAGTCCTGGTGCCCGTTTGCCAGCTTGCTGGCGGGCCGTTACCTGTTGCGTAACATGCTGACGGACATTTGCGGCGATAGCTTTGCCATCGATGAGTTGGGCGGTCATGTAGCGAAATCCCCGTAGAGGTTGGAAGGCGAACAAAGAGACAACGGTGTTAACCAAAAGTCTGCCATGACTAATTTTCGCATGATGGGGCAGTCAGGCAAAGTGCCAGGGTAAGTTGTCTGCTGATGGTTGACTTTAAAATTAAAAACAGTAATATATGCCTCGCTTGAGACGGGCCATGCGGCAGCGTTAAGGCGAGTAACATCGGGGTGTAGCGCAGTCTGGTAGCGCGCCTGCTTTGGGAGCAGGATGTCGGGGGTTCGAATCCCTCCACCCCGACCACGTCTAACGCGAAAGGTAACTTGCTTTTCCAGGCGATGGTTGTGGTCAAGTGCTCATTGAAGTCTGCGGTTACAGATATTTCTATGTGCGCCCATAGCTCAACCGGATAGAGCAACGGCCTTCTAAGCCGTAGGTTGCAGGTTCGAATCCTGCTGGGCGCGCCATTTGTGCCAGTAGCGAAAGACCTCGACGTTTCTATGCAGTACTTTGAAAGACTTGAGAAGTTTCCGAGAAAGTTCTCAATAGTGTGCTTGTCAATGGTGGATGTAGCTCAGTGGTAGAGCCCCGGATTGTGGCTCCGGTGGTCGTGGGTTCGATCCCCATCATCCACCCCAGTGACACAGCAGTACGCTTCAGCAGTTCCCTCCTCAGGTTATGGTGGATGTAGCTCAGTGGTAGAGCCCCGGATTGTGGCTCCGGTGGTCGTGGGTTCGATCCCCATCATCCACCCCATTAACCTTCTGTTTGTCCCCGTTAGTATCTCCCTTTTCTATCTATCAACACCCCCTTCTATTTATATCCGTTTCCTGAATCCTCAGCTTATTGGCTTGCTTGTCAGCGTGGCATGACTTTAATGGGTCGTCCGGCAGCTTGCGTGAGCGGCACGGGATGCCCCAGCAAAAAGCCTTGCGCGTAGTCGATACCCATCGTTTTCAGCGTATCGAGTGTCTGCTGTGTTTCGACGAATTCGGCTATCGTTTCGATGTTAAGCGCTTTCCCCACCGCGTGAATGGCCTCTACCATCGCCCGATCAATCGGGTCTTCATGCACCTGGCGAATGAAATGGCCGTCGATTTTTAAATAGTCAACGGGCAGCTGTTTCAGGTAGCTGAAAGAAGACAGCCCGGTGCCAAAGTCATCCAGGGCGAAACGACAGCCCAGTTCCCTCAGGGTGTGAATGAGCTCAATGACGCTTGAAAGCTGGGCAATGGCGGCGCTTTCGGTAATTTCAAAGCATAGGCTGCCGGGTGGTAGCCGGGCATGCTTTAACTGAGCGATCAGGTCCTGGCAAAAGTCGCCATCAGACAGCGACGCCCCCGACAGGTTGATCCCCCAGCAGCCCCAGAACGTATGCGGTGAAGAGCGGGTCACATCCGACAGCCAGGCAAGCGTATTGCGTATTACCCAGCGATCAATGCGCGGCATGAAGTGATAGCGCTCGGCGGCCGGTAAGAAACTACCGGGCGTCACCAGGGTGCCGTCTTCCTCCAGGCGTAAGAGTATTTCTTGATAGCCTGGTCGCTGGGCGCAGACCGCCTCGATGGGCTGGGCGAACAGGCGGAAGTGGTCATTGTCGAGGGCGTTTTGTAACCGCTGCACCCAACGCAGCTCACCGTGGCGTTCGAGTAGCGTATGGTCATTGGCCTGGTAGCAGTGCAGGCGGTTGCGACCGGCCTCTTTAGCGGCGTAGCAGGACGCATCGGCGGCGTGCAGCGCATCGCTCAGCTGCATGTGATGATCGCTCAGCGCCACGAGGCCGATGCTGACGCCAATACCAAAGGTGTGCTCCTGCCAGGCGAAGCGATAGTTCTCGATATCGCGGCGCAGGGCATCGGCAATTTGCTTGGCCTGATCCAGGGGGCAGTTGGGCAGTAGCAGGGCGAATTCGTCGCCTCCGAGCCGTGCGACCGTATCGCTGGCGCGGACATAGGCCTGAAGCTTGACCGCGACCTGGCGCAATAGCTCATCCCCAGCGAGGTGGCCGCAGGTATCGTTGACGATCTTGAACTGATCAAGGTCCAGGTAGCACAGGACGTGCGCGCCTTCATTAGCTTCGAGCAGTCGGCTTAGCGTGGTTTCGAACGCCCGGCGATTCATCAGGCCGGTCAGATTATCGTGGCTTGCCTGGTAGTTGAGCTGGTCGGCAAGTTGACGGGTAACGCTGACATCCTGAAAGACGGCCACGGCCCCCAGCGTAATACCGCTGCGCGAGCGTATGGGGGCCGCGCTATGCTGGATGGGCGTGCGTTGGCCGTCGCGGTGTTCGAGCCAGCCGTCTTCGGTGGAGTGGATCGGACGGTGCTGGGTCAGTGCCTGGCGTGCCGGATTACTGAGGGGGTTGCCGGTGAGGTCGTCGGTCAGCCGATAAACATGCTGGATGGGTTTTTCCTGGGCTTCGGCTATCCGCCAGCCGGTGAGGCGCTGGGCTTCGCTGTTCATGAAGGTAATCAGACCGCTGGCGTCGCAGGTGATCACGCCATCGCCAATCGAGGCCAGGGTGGTGCGAGCCAGGTCCCGCTCACGATTGAGCTGCTCCTGCAAACGCTTGCGTTCGGTAATGTCGCGCACCATGCCCGAACGCTCGGAAGCCGATCCGCTGGCGCCTTCGCTGACCTGAACTTCCAGGTAGCGGACTTCCTGCGAGGCCGAGCGGAGCTTGATTTCATGGCGATCCCCGGGCGTCAGGTGGCAGTCGGCAAGCAGCCGGCTTACCGGGGTGCCGACCAGTTGCTGGGCGTCCACGTCAAACAGCTGCTCTGCACCAGGGTTCAGGCTGGTCAACAGTCCGTCGGCTTGCCAGGTGATCACACCGTCGCGCAGGTTGTGCAGCATCACCCGGGTATGCCCAATGGCGCTTTCCAGTGCCGCCGCTACGCGGTTGTAGCCGGCGGCAATTTCCCCCACCTCGGTGAACGGGTCTGCCTCGATTCGCTGACGCATGTCGCCTTGCTGTTCATGGCGGCGCATGTGCTCAAGCAGTTGGGTGAGCTCATTGTGGGTACCGTGCTCAGCGAGATTGAGGCCCATTTGTTCCGCCTCATTGCTAACTCGCAGCGGGAAGTAACGCCCCGAAATGCGAAACAGCAGCCAGGCGATCCCGAAGCTCCAAAGCCCGCAGACCGTGACACCCAGCAGTTGAACGCCGGCCTGTTCCAGGGTGCCGAGGCCGGTCCCCATCGCTTCAGCGTCGGCCAGCCATGGCAGGGCAATAGTCCCCCATATGCCGGGAATCAAGTGCGCGGGAATGGCACCGACGGCGTCGTCGATGCGTCGGCTGAGCAGCCATTCGCTGGTCAGCACCATCAGGATGCCGCTGACCGCACCGAGGCAGAGCGCCGCTGACATCGACACCGCGTGGGCTCCGGCGGTCACGGCGACCAGCCCGGCAATGGCACCGTTAATCGCGTACATCACGTCGGCATAACCTCGGGTTCGCCAGCCCATCAGCATGGCCGACAGAACACCGCCCGCGGCGCCCAGCACGGTATTGGCGAGCACGCCGGGCACCTGGTGATTGACCGCCAGGGTGCTGCCGCCGTTGAAGCCAAACCAGCCGAGGATCATCAGCAGCGCCCCGAGCATGGCGAGGGGGAGGTTGCCTGCCGGAAAAGCGGTAGGTGGTTGGTGCTGATTGAAGCGTCCTTGTCGAGGGCCGATGGCCAGCACAGCGGCGAGAGCCACCCAGCCGCCCACGCTGTGGACCACGGTGGCCCCGGCAAAATCGACAAAACCCAGCGATGCCAGCCAGCCGCTGTCGCCTTCCAGCAGACCTCCCCAGGCCCAGTGACCGAAAATCGGGTAGATCAGAAGCGCAATCCAGAGGGCGGTCCACAGGTAAGCAGCAAAGGGCATTCGTTCGGCGACGGCGCCGGCGACAATGGTGGCAGCGGTGGCGCAAAACATGGCCTGGAAAATAAACAGCGTGACGACCCAGCTGGATGCGGCGTTGAGCTGCCAGCCAAACAGGCTGGTGCCAACCCAGCCGCTTTCCGTTAGCCCGAACATCAGGCCAAACCCCGCCAGCCAGAAGATGCTCACCGCAATGGCGAAATCCGCAATATTCTTCATGGCCACATTGATGGCGTTCTTGCTTCGTGTCGTGCCCGCTTCCAGGCATAAAAAGCCTGCTTGCATGACAAATACCAGTGCGGCTGCCCATAATACCCATAGCGTATCGAGAAGTTGGGTATCGGCGGCGGGTGTCACAAGCATGGCAATGTCCTCGAGTTTTTATGGTGCGTCAGGCGCATCTTTTTAGTGCGGCAAAACGTCAGGCGATGATTAAGTTAGCGCTTAACTAAGGCGCTGCGCGATTTCAAACGCCAATTGCATGAGGAGACTAAGCAATTGTTATGCCGTTAATAGTGGGGTTTGCGGTTTAGGAAGTTTTTGCGGGTATAAAATCTTGTTTTGGCTTAAAAAACAGTTTTTTAGACTATATTAACGCGTCTAAATCAGTGTTATTTTTTAAACCCTGAATACGAATACGCGGGCTTGCCGGCGTGTCGAGGGGGTGGTCAATGAGGAGGCAGTATTAATGTCGCGTCACGCGGTGGTATTAGGAGCAGGTATGGTCGGTGTCAGCATTGCCTGGCATCTGCAGCAGCGTGGCCTTCAGGTCACGTTGGTCGATCGTCGTCAGCCGGGGCAGGAAACGTCGTTTGGCAATGCCGGGATTATCCAGCGTGAAGCCGTCAAGCCTTACTCCTTTCCCCGTGACATCAAGACCCTTTTGAGCGTACTGCCCAACCGACGCGTGGATATTCGCTACCGTACCGGTGGGATGCTCAAAGCGGTTTCCCCGCTGCTCAGCTATTGGCGCCATTCGGCATCGCGTCGTTACGCGAAGATCGTGCCTGAATATGCATCGCTCATTGAGATGTGCCTCAAGACGCACGCGCCGATGATTGAGGCGGCCAATGCAACGCATCTGGTGCGCCAGCAAGGCTGGCTCGAGATATATCGAACGCCGGAAAAGCTTGCCAAGCGGGTGAAAGAGGCGGAAGAGGCGCGCGAGCGCTTTGAGGTGCAGTTTCAGGTGCTGGACCGCGCCGGTCTGCTGGAGAAAGAGCCCGATCTTGGTGAGGACATCATCGGTGCGATCCACTGGCTGGATTCCTGGACGGTAGCAGACCCCGGTGCTTTGGTGGCCGCCTATGCAGCGTCTTTTGTCGCCAATGGCGGGCGAGTCGTACAGAGTGACATCCGCTCGATAGATCAGCAGGGTGAACAATGGAGCGTCACGACCGCTGACGAGGATATCGACGCTGACGACGTTGTGGTGGCGATGGGTCCCTGGGCAGGCGAGTGGTTAAAAGGATTGGGTTACCATTTCCCAACCTTCGTCAAGCGGGGCTATCACATGCACTATGCGACGCAGTCGCCGGCACGCCTCCATCATTGGCTGATGGATGCGGAGGTGGGGTACTTGCTGGCACCAATGAATGCCGGTGTGCGGTTGACCACCGGGGCCGAGCTGGACCGCCTTGAATCCCCCTCCGATGAGCATCAGCTAAGCGATGCGGAAAACGTCGCGCGGCGGATCTTTCCGTTGGCTGAGCGGCGCGACGCGGCCGCCTGGAAAGGTGCGCGCCCCTGCCTACCCGACATGAAGCCGGTGATTGGCCCGGCGCCCCGGCATGCGGGTCTTTGGCTGGCGTTTGGGCATGGTCATCAAGGCTTTACGCTGGGCCCGGCGACCGGGTACCTGCTGGCCGACATGATGGAAGGTAAAACGCCCGCTATCGATATGCGGCCATTCCGCGCCGAACGTTTTTGAACCCTATTTTTTGCGTGCACTAGTACTCTTTGCTAGTCTTCTCATACATTCGCACTACATTGGGGTGACCGTATGGATGTAGCCGTTAGTAATGCGGTGAGCAATTCGCTCTCTATGAATCAGGCACAAAGTGCTGAGCAAGCTCAAATGCAGGTGTTCAAGGAAGCATTGGACACGCAAGCGCAGCAAGTCACCGAGATCATGGCGTCCGCCGATACCGGCTCAGAGCCTGGTCTGGCGCAAGAAGGCAATGTGGGAACTCAGGTCAATACGTTCGCCTAAGCGTGTCGCTGTTATCTAGTCGACGCTTTTAAGAAACGCCGGTTTACCCGGCGTTTTTTTATGTATGTTCGCCGGCAAACCGCTGAGATGTTTCAACCATGGCATGGTGCTGCCCGCCCTGTCGCTTGTAGCTGAATGCGCTCTGCGAAGGTACAATTGCACCCCATGGCATATCGCTAAGCCGCCGCCACTTGAATGCGCCTGTGGCCGGCTGGGAACACCTTGATGATGAGGCCCGATGAAAGATACCCAATTAGCCCAGGAAGCCGGGCTTAGAAGAACCTTCGCTATCATTTCGCATCCCGATGCCGGTAAAACGACCATTACCGAGAAAATGCTCTTGTTCGGCAATGCGATCCAGTTGGCAGGCTCAGTCAAGAGCAAACGCAACGACCGTCATGCCACGTCGGACTGGATGAAGATGGAGCAGGAAAGGGGCATCTCGGTGACCACCTCGGTGATGCAGTTTCCCTATGGGGGGCGAATCGTCAACCTGCTCGATACGCCCGGTCACGAAGACTTCTCAGAAGATACCTACCGTACGCTTACCGCCGTCGACTCCGCCCTGATGGTGATCGACGGCGCCAAAGGCGTCGAGGATCGGACCATCAAGCTGATGGAAGTGTGCCGCTTGCGCACAACGCCGATTTTGACGTTTATCAACAAGATGGACCGCGACATCCGTGACCCGGTCGAGGTGATGGATGAGGTCGAAACGGTGCTCAATATCCAGTGCGCGCCCATGACCTGGCCCATCGGTATGGGGCGGCATTTCCGCGGGGTCTACCATCTCTACAACGATGTGATCCACCTCTATACCCAGGGGCAGGGCAGCCGTATTCCCGAGGATAAGCGCATTGAAGGCCTGGATAATCCCCAAGTCGACGAAATCCTGGGTGAAGAGCAGGCCGAAGAGCTGCGCATGGAAGTCGAGCTGGTGCGCGGTGCTTCCCATCAGTTTGATCTCGAGGCTTATCGTCGCGGCGAGTTGACCCCGGTCTATTTCGGTACGGCGATGGGCAATTTCGGCGTCCGCGAAATGCTGGACGGTTTTGTCGAGTATGCGCCGGCGCCGCAAGCCCGGGAAACCGATGTGCGCGACGTGCCCGCCGACGATCCGCGCTTCACCGGCTTTGTGTTCAAGATCCAGGCCAACATGGATCCCAACCACCGCGACCGTATCGCGTTTCTGCGGGTGTGTTCGGGCAAGTACGACAAGAACATGAAGATGCGCCACGTACGTATCGGCAAGGACGTCAAGATTGCCGACGCGCTGACCTTCATGGCGTCCGACCGTTCCCAGGTCGAAGAAGCCTGGCCCGGCGATATTATCGGCTTGCACAACCACGGCACCATCCAGATTGGCGATACCTTTACCGTCGGTGAAGATATGCGCTTCACCGGGATTCCGCACTTTGCGCCAGAACTGTTCAAGCGCGTGCGGCTCAAGGATCCGCTGAAGATGAAGGCGTTGCAGAAAGGTTTGCAGCAGCTTTCGGAAGAGGGCGCTACCCAGGTCTTCATGCCGATCGACAATAACGACCTGATCCTCGGTGCGGTGGGGACGCTGCAGTTTGATGTGGTGGCCCATCGCCTGAAAGAGGAGTACAAGGTTGACTGCCTGTATGAAGGCGTCAATGTGCAGACGGCGCGCTGGGTATATTGCGAAGACGCTAAAATGCTCGAGGAATTCAAGCGCAAGGCAAGCGCCAACCTGGCCATCGATGGTGGCGGCTACCTGACCTATATTGCGCCGACCCGCGTCAACCTGCAAATGACCCAGGAGCGCTGGCCGGATATCCGCTTCCAGCCGACGCGGGAGCACTAGACTTTGTACGCCGCCTGATCGATAACCGGCGACAAAGAGGCGACCATGCTGATTGACGCCCACTGCCACCTTGATTTTGCGGCTTTCGATCCCGACCGCGAGGCGGTGATCGATGCGGCCAAGCGGGCGGGCGTCGAGCATTTCATTGTGCCGGGCACCACGCGTGAGCAGTGGCGTCAGGTGCTGGAGCTTGGCGAGCGTGCGGCGTTCAGTGTGTGTGCCGGCCTGCATCCCTACTTCATTGATCAGCACCAGCTATCAGACCTTACTGAACTGGATATTTTGCTCGGTGAACAGCCCGAGATCGTCGCGGTGGGCGAGTGCGGGATTGACGGGCGCTTCGGCGATACCCTTGAGGCCCAATGGCGATATTTTGAAGCCCAACTGACGTTGGCCAAACAGCATGAGCTGCCCGTGGTGGTGCACTGCGTCAAGGCCAACGACAGCGTTGCCAAACGGCTGCGCCAGCGTGCGCTGGCGCGGACGGGGCTTATCCACGCCTTTTCCGGCTCGTACGAACAGGCCAGGAAGTTTATCGATCTCGGCTATGTGCTGGGACTGGGTGGTGCGGCGACCTACTCACGCGCCAAGCGTCTGCACCGGGTTATTAAGGCGTTACCTGACGACAGCTTCGTGCTGGAAACGGATAGCCCCGATATGCCGCTTAGCGGCTATCAAGGCCAGCGTAATGAACCTTGCCGGGTGAGCGAGGTGTGCGACACCGTCTCGGCGTTACGCGACCAGACCGTCGATCAGGTCGCTGCCTGTAGCAGTGCTAATGCGCGACGGCTATTCCGTTTGCCTCTTGAAAACTAGTTGACCACGCCCATGGCAAGTTGCTCGGGGTCGAGTCGCTCGATGGCGTAGGGCAGTTCAAGCAGCGTTAACGGCACTTCTCCCAGGTGAATGGGCGTTGCTTCCTCGATCACTTTGGTGTTCATCACGGCCAGCAGTTCGACCTTGCCCGTTTCCGTCATGGCACTGTTGACGACCTCGCCAACGGCTTTCCCTGCATCGCTGAGAATGCTGGCGCCAACGCTGGGGGGTGTCGTCGTTGGTAATTCGGCATGCACCAGGCGTTTTTTGACCTGACCGCGAAAATGCGCCCGGGCCACCACTTCTTGGCCGGTGTAGCAGCCCTTCTTGAAGCTGATACCCCCAAGGGCTTCCCAGTTGAGCATCTGGGGCAAAAAGTGATCCTGCTGAGCCTCGGTCAGCCAGGCCAGGCCGCTGCGAATGTCGGCGAGCTGCCAGGCCGCGCGGCCGGCCTCATCATCGAGCACCGAGACGTCGCTTTCGTCTTCCAGGCAGAACAGCCAGCGCGGCGTATCGCCCGGGTAGCACAGTACACTGGCCTGCGGGTTGGCTGCTTGCGTTCCCGGGGCGCCGGGTAATGTCAGCGACAGTTTATCGGCAAGGGCCTGGGCGTTATCGCCGATGCCGATCAGCGGGAGTGTTGGTAGCGGCAACAATTCAGCGCGGTAGAAGGCCGCGAATTTTTTAAGGTGAGCGGTGAGCAACTCAAGCAGTGAGGCGCTGAGCAGTAAGCGGAAGTGCTCATCGCCTACTTTCATCAGTTGGGCGTTGGCCAGCATGCGCCCCTTCGGCGTGCAGAAGCAGGTGAGGGGGGCAAAGCGGCCATCGGCCAGGCTGACCTGGGCGCTTGTTTGTCCCTGCAGGAACCTTTCTGCGTCGGGGCCTTTCACGTCCAACGCGGCGAGATGATGAAGGCGAACACCGCTGTTGAGGGCATCGACTGAGGGAACGGTCACCATGACAACTCCTGATGAAGGGGGTGGTTGAATCGTGATGCGAATCAATATTGGGTATAGGTGTGGGCGATGGCCGGCAATTGCAAGGTACACGGTGCATGCTAGACTCGTACGTCTGTATCAGTTTTGCATAGGGCGAAACCACACCGCTCGGCGAGCCAATCCAGTTGGCGTTGACCCGTATTGATACACTAAATGCGTAACAAGGATAGGCGATGGCACAGCAATCATTAACCTTTCACGGCGTCACATCCGCTGAACAGGTCAATAAAATCACCACCGCTTTGATGATGCTCGACGGCGTCGACAGTGCCGAAGTGGGCCGCTACGGCGCGGAGGTAGACGGCCGTGTAAAGCGTGAGGCGCTGATCAATGCCGTTGAAAAACTCAAACTCGGCATAAAGGTAACATGATGCACAAGCCTATTACCGTGATCAGTGAGCGTAACCGCGTCTTTCGTCAGCGCGTCGAAGTGGACGGCCTGGAAGATTTGTACGCCGATGTCCCCCCCGTTGTAGGGGGGGACGGTAGCGCGCCGGACCCGCATGATTATTTTGATATCGCCCTTGGAACGTGCAAGGCAATCACGGTTCAGATGTACGCCAAGCGCAAACAGTGGCCTCTGGAAGGTATTACGGTGACGGTGCAGCGCGACGACAGCCAGGAAACCAAAGGTGTCTACAAGCTGGCGGTCACGCTTGCGTTTCACGGCATTGATGACCCCGAGCAGCGCGCCAGACTCGAAGACATCAGCCACCGCTGCCCGATTCAGCGCTTGATGACACAATCGACCGTGGAAATCACGACGAGCACCGAGTAGCTCGTCTTACCCGACAGGAGCAATGATGAGCAAGCAATTCCGGTTGCAATCGAAATTTCAGCCCGCAGGCGATCAGCCCAATGCTATCAAGGGGCTGATTGGCGGACTTGAGTCGGGGCTTGCCCATCAAACACTGCTGGGTGTCACCGGCTCGGGTAAAACCTTCACGATGGCCAACATTGTTGAGGAGCAACAACGCCCCACTATTGTGATGGCGCCCAACAAAACCCTGGCCGCTCAGCTCTACGGCGAATTCAAGGCGTTTTTCCCTGACAATGCGGTCGAGTACTTCGTTTCCTATTACGATTACTATCAGCCGGAAGCCTATGTGCCGTCATCGGACACCTTTATCGAAAAGGATGCCTCGATCAACGACCACATCGAGCAGATGCGACTTTCCGCCACCAAGGCGCTGCTGGAGCGTCGCGACGCCCTGATCGTCGTGTCGGTGTCGGCGATCTACGGTTTGGGTGATCCCGACCAGTATCTGAAAATGCGCCTGCACTTTACCCGCGGCGAGCTGATCGATCAGCGGGCATTTCTGCGCCGACTCGCGGAGCTCCAGTACACGCGTAACGATATGGATTTTCGTCGCGGTACCTACCGGGTGCGCGGCGATGTGATCGATATTTTTCCAGCGGACGCCGAAGAGGAGGCGGTACGCGTCGAACTGTTCGATGATGAAATCGACTCGATCCGGCTGTTTGATCCGCTGACCGGTGAGGTAAGGGCCCAGGTCCCGCGCATGACCATCTACCCCAAGTCGCACTACGTGACCCCCCGCGAGACCATCCTCGGGGCCATCGATGATATCAAGGCCGAGCTCAAGGAGCGCCTGGAGTGGCTGCGCAAGCACGAGCGGCTTGTCGAAGCTCAGCGCCTCGAGCAGCGCACCCTGTACGATATCGAAATGATGCTCGAGCTTGGGTATTGCAACGGCATCGAAAACTACTCGCGCTATCTATCGGGCCGCGCACCCGGCGAGCCACCGCCGACGTTTTTTGACTACCTGCCCGACGATGCGCTGCTGTTCATCGATGAATCCCACGTCAGCGTGCCCCAGGTGGGGGGTATGTACAAAGGCGACCGCTCGCGCAAAGAAACGCTAGTCGAGTACGGCTTTCGCTTACCGTCGGCGTTAGACAATCGTCCCATGAAATTTGAAGAGTGGGAGGCGATTTCGCCGCAAACGATTTTTGTCTCGGCAACGCCTGGCCCTTACGAAGCCGATCATGCGGGGCAAATCGTCGAGCAGGTCGTGCGGCCGACGGGCTTGCTGGACCCTGAAATCGAGGTTCGCCCGGCCAGTACTCAGGTCGACGACCTGTTATCAGAGATTGGCCTGCGCACCGAGGTGGGTGAGCGGGTACTGGTAACGACGCTTACCAAGCGAATGGCCGAAGACCTGACCGAATACCTGGACGAGCATGGTATTCGCGTGCGTTATCTGCACTCGGATATTGATACCGTCGAGCGGGTGGAAATCATCCGCGATCTACGCCTGGGTAAGTTCGACGTTCTGGTGGGGATCAACCTGCTTCGCGAAGGCCTGGATATTCCTGAAGTATCGCTGGTCGCCATCCTCGATGCCGATAAAGAAGGCTTCCTGCGTAACGAGCGCTCATTGATCCAGACAATTGGGCGTGCCGCGCGTAACGCCCAGGGTAAAGCCATTCTCTATGGCGACCGAGTGACCGATTCCATGCGTCGGGCGATGGATGAAACCGAGCGTCGGCGTGACAAGCAGAAGGCACACAACGAAGCCCATGGTATTACCCCCACCACGATTACCCGCTCGGTAACCGACATCATGGAAGCCGCCCAGGCGCCCGGCAAGAAAAACAGCCGTAAACGCGGCAGTGATCGCAAGGTCGCCGAGGCCGCTGCTGAGTACGATACGGCCAACATGAACAAGCACGATTTCCTCACGGCGATCAGCAAGTTGGAAGATGCGATGTTCGAGGCTGCGCAAAATCTCGAGTTCGAAGAAGCCGCTCGTTTGCGCGACCAGCTGCATCAAATGAAAGAAAAACAGCTGGCGCTGGGGTAGGGCATGCCTGAAGGCCCGGAAATCCGTCGCGCAGCGGACAGCATTCAGCGTCAGATCGGTGGCAGGGTGATCGATGAGGCATGGTTTGCCTTTCCCGAGCTGGCCAAGCAGGCCAGCGCATTGGAAGGGGTCCGTGTTGAGGCAGTGGATACCTGGGGAAAGGCCATGCTGCTGCGCTTTGCCAACCGGCAGGTGCTGTATTCCCACAACCAGCTATATGGCGTGTGGAAACTTCACGATGCGGCAAAGCCTCCTTCCACCAAGCGCTCGCTGCGCGTCCGCCTGGTGGCCGACGGTAAAGCAGCGAGCCTGTACAGTGCGTCGGATATTTCGCTCTGGCATCAGCAAGACTTGGCGAAACATCCCTTTTTATCCCGCCTGGGACCGGATTTGCTCAGCCACTCGTTGACCGTCGACGACGTGGCGTCAAGGCTAGCCTCGCGCGCCTTCCTGCGCCGTCGGTTGGGGGGCCTGTTACTCGATCAGGGGTTCATGGCGGGGCTGGGTAATTACCTGCGCTCAGAAATCCTGTTCTTTGCCCAGTGCCACCCTAAGCAGCGTCCGGTTGACTTGACCGAGTCCCAGCGCCATCAGCTGGCCAGCTGTATTATCGAAACGACGCGTCAGGCGTACCAACAGGCGGGCGTCACCAATACCCAGGCCTGGATCGAGCAGGCCATTGCCGCCGGCGAGCCGCGTCGCCAATGGCGGTTCAGTGTTTTCGAGCGAGCTGGGCTTTCCTGTCATCGCTGCGGCGAGGTTATCGAGCGTATGATGGTTGGGTCCAGGCGCCTATATTGGTGCCCGGGTTGTCAGGTAAATATACCATAGTTTATACCGTTATCTTGCATGGACTAGCATTTGGCTACTCCCTATAACCCTTCGTTTCTATGACGTTGGTGTTGCTGCCGGGGTGGGGCCAATACGGTATAATGCTTCAAGCCGAGCAGGCCCTTACGGCAAAGACCGCTAAGGCTGCCGATAAGACGATAACCGAGGAGCTGTTTGTCCATGACCGTGATTCGCCAGGACGACGTGATTCAAAGCGTTGCCGATGCCCTGCAGTATATCTCTTACTACCATCCCAAAGACTTTATCGATGCCATGGCGGCTGCTTATGAACGCGAAGAAAACCCCGCTGCCAAGGACGCGATCGCGCAGATTCTGATCAACTCGCGGATGTGCGCCACTGGTCACCGGCCGATTTGCCAGGATACCGGCATCGTGACGGTCTTTGTACACGTGGGCATGCAGGTGACCTGGGACGCTGACATGAGTCTGGATGACATGGTCAACGAGGGCGTGCGTCGTGCCTATCAGCTCCCCGACAATATCCTGCGTGCGTCGGTGCTGGCAGACCCCGACGGCAAACGTCAGAACACCAAAGACAACACGCCCGCGATTATTCACCATAAGCTCGTGCCGGGCGACAAGGTCGATATTCACGTGGCCGCGAAGGGCGGTGGTAGCGAAGCAAAATCCAAGTTTGCCATGCTCAACCCGTCTGACAGCGTGGTGGACTGGGTGATGGAGCAACTGCCCAAGATGGGGGCAGGCTGGTGTCCGCCGGGCATGCTGGGCATCGGCATTGGCGGTACGGCGGAAAAAGCCATGGAAATCGCCAAGGAAGCGCTACTGGACCCGATCGATATCCAGGATCTTCAGGCACGTGGCGCGAGCAATCGCGCCGAGGAACTGCGTCTTGAGCTTTTCGACAAGGTTAATAAAAGCGGCATTGGCGCTCAGGGACTGGGCGGCCTGACCACCGTGCTGGATATCAAGGTCAAGGATTATCCGACCCATGCGGCGAACAAGCCGGTCGCCATCATTCCCAACTGTGCCGCTACCCGCCATGCGCACTTCACCCTGGACGGTTCGGGACCCGTGGCGCTGCCGGCGCCCAAGCTCGAAGACTGGCCGGAAATCACCCGCGAGGCGGGCGATAACGTCAAGCGAGTCAACCTCGATACTGTTACCCCGGAAGACGTCAAAACCTGGCAGCCCGGCGACACGCTGCTGCTCAATGGCAAGCTGCTCACCGGCCGCGACGCCGCGCACAAGCGCATGGTGGACATGATCGCCAAAGGCGAGCCGCTGCCCGTGGATATGAAAGGCCGGTTTATCTATTACGTCGGTCCTGTCGACCCCATTGGCGATGAAGTGGTAGGGCCTGCCGGGCCGACGACCGCAACGCGCATGGACAAGTTTACCCGCACCATGCTGGAAGAAACCGGCCTGTTGGGCATGGTCGGCAAGGCCGAAAGGGGTCAGGCAGCGATTGACGCGATTCGTGACAATCAGGCGGTGTACCTCATGGCGGTAGGGGGCTCTGCCTACCTCGTCGCCCAGGCGATCAAGAAATCGCGCGTTGTCGGCTTTGAAGATCTCGGCATGGAAGCGATTTATGAGTTTGAAGTGGAAGACATGCCGGTCACGGTGGCGGTGGATAGCGCAGGCACGTCGGTGCATCAGACCGGGCCCGCCAAGTGGAAGGAAATCATCGCCCAAACGGCGTGAGTTCCCCGCAGGCTGAGAATGTCCTAGGCTTGAAAGGCCTCGCCGGTGGCGGGGCCTTTATCCATACAGGCAAGTACGGCGCATAGGATTTAATACCCATGACAAGGACTCCACCATGACCTCGTGGTTGCTAGGGACCGGCATCTTATTGACCTATGTGTTAGGGATCATTTCAGCGGTGATGGCGCTGATGTCGAGCCGCACATCGCAAGGGGCGGTTGCCTGGATTATCTCGTTGCTCACCTTTCCTTACGTTGCCGTGCCCGCCTATTGGCTATTTGGGCGGCCGCGGTTCTACGGCTATGTAACCGCCCGCGGCGTGCGCGATAATATATTGCGCCGCATGCTGGTGCGCTATCGTGCCAATGTAGACCCTTACGGTGTGACCTCGAAAAGCGCTGATATTCAGGCGGTTGAACAGTTGGCAATGATGCCGATGACCCACGGCAACCAGGCCAGCTTGCTGATAGATGGTGAAGCGACCTTCGACAGCCTGTTTGCCGGTATGGAACACGCAAAGCACTATATCCTGCTGCAGTTTTTCATCGTCCGCGACGATGCCCTAGGTCGGCGCATGATGGGCTATCTCCAGCGGGCCGCTCGCCGCGGCGTGAATATTTACTTTCTCTACGATGAGATGGGCAGTCGTAAACTCAGCGCACGGTATTTGAACGACTTGATACAATCGGGCATCGAGGTCAGCGCTTTTCGCTCATCGCGAGGCTTCAAGCACCCCTTTCAGCTGAACTTTCGTAACCACCGTAAGGTGATGGTGGTCGATGGCCAGGAGGGGTGGCTGGGTGGATTCAACGTCGGCGTCGAATACCTGGGGGAGGACCCCCATCGCGGTGCCTGGCGCGACACCCACCTCAAGCTGCAGGGCCCCAGTGTGTTAGGGCTTCAAGAAGCCTTCTGGGAAGACTGGCACTGGGCCACCGGCGAGGTTATCACGCTGAATTGGCAACCCAAGGAAACCTTTGCCAGTAACCACCATGTGGTGGTGGTGCCCTCAGGCCCGGCGGATCGCCAGGACACAGCAAGCCTGCTGATACAGCAGGTGATACAGAGCGCCCAGGAGCGGCTTTGGGTTACCAGCCCCTATTTCGTTCCTGATCAGGGCGTGCAGGATGCGCTGCGATTGGCAGCCATGCGCGGTGTCGATGTGCGGGTCATGATCCCCGAGCGCCCCGATCATCTGCTGGTTTTCCTCTCGGCATTTTCGTTTCTACCCGACATGCTACGTGCGGGTGTAAAAATATACCGTTATCTTCCTGGGTTTCTTCACCAAAAAGTGATGCTTGTCGATAACAAGGCAGCCACTGTAGGTACGGTCAATATGGATAATCGTTCTTTTCGGTTAAACTTTGAAATTACAGCATTTATGCCTAGCGCGGCGGTAGCGTCTCAAGTCAGGCTGATGCTGGAAAAAGACTTTGCCCAATGCCGGCGAATTGGGCTCGATGAAATTGCCCAGCGCCCCTGGTGGAAGAAAGTGGTCTCGCGGGCCGCTTACCTGACGGCCCCTATTCAGTAATCAAACGGCTCGCTGCCAGAACCAATTAGACGACCAGGGTGACAAGGAGTCGTAGGTGAACCTTGAAACAAAATGGCTAGAAGATTTCGTGGCATTGGCCAACACGCGTAGTTTTTCCGCATCGGCCCGCCAGCGGCATGTCACACAGCCTGCTTTTAGCCGCCGTATTCGCGCCCTGGAGCAAGCCGTGGGGGTCACGTTGGTCGACCGCTCGACAACGCCGGTCGGCTTGACGTCGGAAGGCCAGCTATTTCTGGTAACGGCACGCAACCTGGTGGAACAGCTCACCGAATCGCTGGGGCATTTGCGCGGGCTTTCAATGGCCAATGAGGCACTGGATATCGTGGCGGCCCATTCGCTAGCGCTGAGCTTTTATCCACCCTGGATATCCCGACTGCAAAAGGGGCTGGGTGAGTTGCCCACACGTTTGGTCGCCATGAACGTGGGCGAGGCGATTCACGTGCTGCGCGAGGGTAACTGCGACCTCATGCTGGCCTACTATGATCCTTTTGCCACCATGCAGCTGGACGCCGAGGTATTTCCTTCCTTTTCAATCGGCAACGTTAACATGCTGCCTGTATCGCTGCCCGACGCTGAGGGAAAACCCATGTTTTCGCTCCAGCACGACAGCTCGGTTCCCTATCTGGCATATACCCAGGGAGCATTTCTGGGGCGTAGCGTACGCATGCTGCTGAAGAATGACCCTCTACGCATGAAGCTGCGAACCGTCTACGAAACGGCCATGGCGGAAGGTTTGAAAGGCATGGTGCTGCAGGGCGTGGGCATCGCCTGGATCCCTGATTTCTGCATCCGAGAGGAACTGAACAGCGGGCGTTTGGTGCGTGCAGCGGATGCCAACTGGGATATTCCGCTGGAAATCCGCCTATATCGCTGTTCGTTGGTGCATAAGCCAGGGGTGGAGCGTCTGTGGCGGCAAATGATGAAGTTGCCGCGTGATTTTCTGCAGGGTTAAAACTCAGGGAGCGCTGCTGAAATCTGCCGGCAAACCCAGAAAATTCTGAATAATGAAAAAATGGTCTTCGAACAGGCTGTCCGGCTCGAGGTCAGCCAACGCTACCCAGCGAGCATGGTCGCCTCCCTTGACTGGCTTTAAGCGCGGCAACTGCTGGTCCGGACGCAAAGCAAAATAGAACGCTTCCGCCAGCGTCCGCCCCCGCCAGCTGCGGTGCGGCTCATCAAACAGCCGCTGCCCCCGTAGCGAGCCCTTGAGAACCGGTTCAGGTACTTTTAGGCGGATGCGCTCGCGCAATTCCCGCAGGCAGGCATCCAGCAGCCGCTCGTGAGGATTGATAAATCCCCCGGGTAACGCAAACAGTCCTTTCCCCGGCGCTGATGTGCGCCGCACCAGCAGTACGTGGCCAGATTGCACCACGACGGCATTGACCGTAACGAAAATTGGCGGGTAAGGAGCTTGTTGCCATGCCTGTCGATACTGGTCGAGGAGTTGCTGTTCTTCCAGGAGTTGCTCGTAGTCACTGCCACGACAGAAATCTTGGACCCGTTCGACGACCCCGGGCGGTAAATCGTGGAAAGCACCCGTGCTCAGATAGTCATCGGTGGAGCCTGGGGAACGGAACAGGCGTTCGCGAATATGGCTGGCGGAAATGCCCTCGACCAGCGGAACGCTGACAGACTCCCACTGGGGAAACAACGATAGATAGTAGCTGGACTGCCCTCTACTAGCCCCGATAAGTCCGATCCGCGGTAGCCTGGCATTGGCGGGAGCGGCGAGATCGCGCACTTTACGCTGCACATCGCGTACCCACACATCATTGTTATATAACGCATCCAGCAGCGGGGTGATTTCCAGGCGTTGATTGTCTTCTTCGTCAAACCCCGAGCGCAGCATTACCTGACGCTCTTCGAAGCGCCAAGGATTGCGCAATGAGCGTGCCTGCCACGAAGACCCCACTAGTACGATCACCTGACGGGCTTGCTTGAGTGCCTCACGAATAACCGCCAGGTGGCCCAGGTGAGGGGGCTGGAAACGGCCGATAAACACCAGGCAATCAAAGTCATATGCCATAGTCGGATGTTGGGGATCGGTTGCCATTCAGGCTGTCCTTTATCCGCGGGTGGTTGGGTAGGCCATTATGGTGGGCTTGATGAGGTGGCGCAATGCAGCTCTGCAGCCAACGGTGTGATTGGGTATGCTAGTTAACTTAGGCCATGGAAAGTTGGCTCTATATCAAACCATTAGGGAGTCGTCATGCTCAAACGCAGCGTTTATTTCTGGGGCAACGTGATCAAGGACTCAGCGACTCTGTGGTTGCAGCGTAATGCCTTTAGCTATGCAGGATCCCTGGCGTTCTATACGCTTTTCTCGCTGGCACCGACGATCATTATCGCGGTAACCGTGATTGGTTTGGTGCTGGGTGAAGAAGCCGCGCAGGGGCAGATCGTAGCTCAACTGCAAAGCACGATGGGCGCCGACGCCGCTGCGCTGGTGGAGGAGGCCGTCGCCCAGTCTCGCATTCAGGAAGCCGGCATCATGCCGACTCTGTTAGGGGTGGCGGCGTTGATGGTGGGTGCCACAACGGTATTTGCGCAAATGCAGTTTTCGCTCAATACCATCTGGGGGGTGACCGCCAAACCGACGGCCAATGGCGCGCTGGTGTTTATTAAAAACCGTCTGCTGTCATTAACCGTGGTGCTCTCTATCGGCTTTATCCTGATGGTGTCGTTGGTGCTGGGGGTTGCGATTCGCGGCGCGCTGGGTGCCGCGGATAACCTGCTGCCCTACGTCGGTTTCTTGAGCCAGTTGGCCGAGTCGTTGATTTCGTTAATGGTGGTGGCGCTGCTGTTCGCGACCATATTCAAGGTGTTGCCCGATGTGGTACTGAGTTGGCAGGATGTCTTGATTGGCGCGCTGGTGACTGCGGTGTTGTTTACCATCGGCCGTAGTGTCATTGCTGTCTATCTTGCCTATACGGCAACGGCGTCAACCTACGGGGCTGCAGGCTCGGTGGTGATGGTATTGCTGTGGGTTTACTACTCATCGCTCATCCTGCTGTTTGGTGCGGCGTTCACAAGGTCGTTGTTGGTTCGCCGGGGACGTCCATTAATACCGCGCAATAGCGCTATTCTTATTCAACATCACGCGCATCATCCAGAATAGGAGAGGACAATGGCAGAGTGTTGTGTACGCGCATGGGTGACCGGAAAAGTGCAGGGGGTGTGGTTTCGTCGTTCCACCCAGCATCAGGCGCTTGAGCATCGCCTCACCGGCTATGCGAAAAACCTGCCGGACGGCCGTGTCGAGGTGTTGCTGTGCGGCAGCCGTGACGCGGTCAAGCTAGTCAGCGAATGGCTATGGAATGGGCCGGAAGGGGCGCAGGTGACTCACGTCGAACTCGACGTGCTCGATCAGTGCCACGCCCCGGATCATTTCGCGACGTATTAATGAGCCGCTTGCCACTGCCGGATGTTATCAGCGGTCAAGCTGACCACGTTTTGGCGTGCTTCCGGTGTGATCCAGGCGTTATGCGGGGTGACAATCAGGTTAAGCGGTTCACTTAGCGCCGTTAACAGCGGGTGGCCTTCCCTGGGGGGTTCCTGTGGCAGGACATCCACGGCGAGACCGCCGATCTGATGGGCTCTCAGTGCCGAGAGGGCAGCCTCTTCATCGATAATGCCGCCGCGGGCGCAGTTGATCAGCAGCAGCGATGACTTGGCCCTGGCAAGACGCGCGGTGTTGATCAAGTGTTTGGTGGCCTCGTTAAGCGGGCAGTGAAGGCTGATCACGTCGGCGTCGGGCAGCAGGTCGTCGAGCGATGCCCGCTGGTCGTTCGCTTCATTGCCGGGACGCGCCGCGAAGCTTACGCGCATGCCCAGGGCTTCGGCCAGTCGTGCAACCTCCGACCCCAATTCACCCTGACCGACCATGACAAGATGTTTGCCTGCCAACTGAAGCGTCGGATAATCCTGCAGGCAGAAAAAATCGCTCTGCTGCCAAGCACCTGCCGCCACATCGCGCTGATAGAGCGGTAATCTGTTGGCCAGGGTCAACATCAGCATCAAGGTATGCTGCGATACGCTTGCAGTGCCGTATGCCGTCACGTTCTTGACCTCGATGCCCTGTTGTTTGGCGGCGTCCAGATCAATGTTGTTAAGCCCGGTGGCGAGCACGCAGATCAGCTTGAGCGAGGGTAGCTGCTTAAGCGTGTCGGCATCCAGAACCACCTTGTTGACGATCGCGATATCAGCATTGGCCAAGCGTTCCCGGGCCTGCTGAGTGGTACTCTGGCCGAATACGTCGAGGTTCGATACCTCGTTACGTATCGCCGCTAGATCGATCTGAGGGCCAAGGCTCTCGGCATCCAGTATCACTGCATTGGGCATTTTCTCATCTCCATTACCTACCGGGGGTGGATAGCCTTGCTCGGCAGGGGGCACAAAAGGGTATAATAGCGTCTCGTGATCAACTATCACCTTGGAATTTATCCCGACTGGCCGCATATCGCAGCTTGGCAGCATGTATGTCGCTGTTTTGTCGGAGTTGAGCTTTCTGGAGTCATCAACATGCCCATCTATGAATATGAGTGCAAGGCCTGCGGCCATCGCCTGGATAAATTGCAGAAAATCAGTGCGGATCCGTTAACGGACTGTCCTGCCTGTGAAAGTGCCAGCCTGTCACGCCTGGTGTCGGCGGCAGGTTTCCGGTTGGCAGGCGGTGGTTGGTACGAAACCGATTTCAAGACCGGCAGCAAAAAGAATCTAGCTGCTGACGCAAAGCCAGCGGCGACAGAGACCGGTAGTAAAAGTACTGCCGGTGACGCTGCACCGAAAAAAGGCACGGCGGCCTAGCCGACGCGTCAGGGCCGGAAAGGCTCACGAACACTTTTGCCACGAAACACAACAGGATGAGACATGCGCAGTCATTATTGCGGCCAGCTAAACGAAACATTGGTAGACCAGACGGTCACCGTATGCGGATGGGTGCATCGCCGCCGTGACCACGGTGGGGTCATTTTCCTCGACATGCGCGACCGCGATGGCGTCGCACAGTTCGTGGTCGATCCAGATACCGTCGACGCGTTTGCCAATGCCGACCGCGCTCGCAGCGAATTTGTACTGCGCATCACGGGGCGGGTACGTCTACGCCCTGAAGGCACGCAAAACCCCAACATGCCCACCGGGATGATCGAGGTGCTGGCAAAAGACGTTGAGGTGCTGAATACCGCCGTGACCCCACCGTTCCAGCTCGATGAACACGGCAAGGTAGGCGAGGAAGTGCGTCTCAAGCACCGCTATATCGATCTGCGCCGTCCTGACATGATCGACAAGCTGCGCCTGCGTTCGCGTATTTCGCACACTGTCCGCGCGTTTCTCGAAAACCAGGGGTTCCTGGACATCGAAACACCGGTGCTGACGCGCGCCACGCCTGAAGGTGCGCGGGATTACCTGGTGCCCAGTCGCACCCATGCGGGCAGCTTCTTCGCGTTGCCCCAGTCGCCCCAGCTGTTCAAGCAGCTGTTGATGGTTGCCGGGTTTGATCGTTACTACCAGATCGCCAAATGTTTCCGCGATGAAGACCTGCGTGCGGATCGTCAGCCCGAGTTCACGCAAATCGATATCGAGGCCTCTTTCGTCGAAGAGAGCGATATCATGGGCATTACCGAGTCGATGATTCGCCAGCTTTTCAAGGAAGTGCTCGACGTCGAGTTGGCCGACTTCCCGCGCATGACGTGGCAGGACGCCATGGACCGTTTCGGCTCCGACAAGCCCGACTTGCGGATTCCGCTTGAGCTGACCAATGTCGATGACCTGATGCAACAGGTGGACTTCAAGGTGTTTTCCGGTCCGGCAAACGCTGCCGATGGCCGCGTTGCCGCGCTCAAGGTCCCCGGTGGCGCCTCGCTGTCACGCAAGGAAATCGACGAGTACACCAAGTTTGTCGGTATCTACGGTGCCAAGGGGCTGGCCTGGATCAAGGTCAACGAGCGTGCCAAGGGGCTTGACGGGCTTCAGTCACCCATCGTCAAGTTCATGGAAAACGTCGTCGAAGAGCTGCTTGACCGGGTCGACGCGAAAGACGGCGACATCATTTTCTTCGGCGCCGACAAGACGCGCATCGTCAACGAGGCCATTGGCGCGCTGCGTGTCAAGCTGGGTGCGGATCTCGATCTGTACACCCAGGCCTGGGCGCCGCTGTGGGTAGTGGACTTCCCGATGTTCGAGGCGGACGATAACGGTCGCCTGAGCCCGCTGCATCATCCGTTTACCGCGCCCTCCTGCTCGCCGGAAGCCCTCAAGGACGACCCGGCAAGCGCGCTATCCCGCGCTTATGACATGGTGCTCAACGGCACCGAGCTGGGCGGGGGGTCGATTCGTATTCACGACCAGACCATGCAGCGCACGGTGTTCGATATTCTGGGAATTGGCGAGGCAGAAGCTCAGGAAAAATTTGGCTTCCTTCTGGATGCCCTCCAGTACGGCGCGCCGCCCCACGGTGGCCTGGCGTTTGGCCTCGACCGCCTGGTCATGCTGATGGCCGGTGCCAAGACGATTCGCGAAGTAATCGCCTTCCCGAAAACCCAAAGTGCTGCGTGTTTGATGACCGACGCACCGGGTGAGGTCAGCTCAGAGCAGTTGAAGGACCTCAACATTCGCCTGCGTCAAAAGGCCAAGGCGGATTCGACCGCAGAATAGGTGCTTGATTAGCCCTGCACACCGGCGCTCAGGCGTCGGTGTTTTTGTATGGACCACCCGAGTATTGTCGTATGCAGACGCCCTCCGCTCCCTCACCGGTGCGCATTCTAGGGATTGACCCGGGGTCGCGGATTACCGGCTATGGCGTTATTGAGCTGGCGGGGCTTGTGCCCCGTTATGTCGCCAGCGGCTGTATCCGTACTGCGGATGGGGCTTTGGAGCAGCGATTGGCGCAAATATACGCCGGGCTCAGCGAAGTGGTGGGGCTCCATCGGCCCAACGCTGTCGCCATCGAGCGTGTCTTCATGGCCAAGAATCCGGACTCGGCGCTCAAGCTTGGTCAGGCACGCGGGGCGGCGCTGGTGTGCATGGCCAATCACGGCCTGGCCATTGAGGAATATGCCGCACGCCAGATCAAGCAGGCGGTGACCGGCCAGGGAGGCGCCGACAAGTTGCAGGTACAGCATATGGTCACGGCCATCTTGCAGCTTGCGGCCGCCCCCCAGGCCGACGCGGCCGACGCCTTGGCGATTGCGCTGACCCACGCGTACGCCAGTCAATCTCCTACGGCGTTATCAACCCGGGGGGGAGGGCGTCGTCGCTCCTCCGGCCGCTGGCGACTTTCCTGACGGCAAGCTAACTACTGGTCACTTGTACAGAGTCGCTTTATAGTGGCGATTGTTTTTGCTTAGCGTGAGCGTAACTATGATTGGACGGCTTCAAGGCCAGTTGATTGAGAAACAGCCTCCCTGGGTAGTGGTTGACGTGCACGGCGTGGGGTATGAGCTGGAAACGTCGATGACCACCCTGGTGGCGTTGCCGGCGGTTGGCGAACGGGTCTTTTTATATACCCATCTGAGTATTCGCGACGACGCGCACCTGCTGTATGGTTTTGGCCGAGAGCACGAACGCGCTCTGTTCCGTGCCCTGATCAAAGTCAATGGCGTGGGCCCCAAGCTGGCGTTGGCCATTCTGTCAGGCATGGATGAAGATGCCTTCATGCGTTGTGTGCGCGACGATGACAGCAAGGCGTTGACCAAGCTGCCCGGTGTCGGCAAGAAAACCGCCGAGCGGTTGATCATTGAAATGCGTGATCGCTTTGCTGAATGGGGTAACGGGCGCGACGCCGCGCTGCCGCTTGAAGCGGCGAATGGACAAGCGACGAGCTACCGCAACAGCTTGGCGGATGCGGAGGCGGCGCTGGTGAGTCTTGGCTACAAACTCACGGAAGCGTCAAAAATGCTGGCGGATCTCGATGGTTCCCAGTCGACCGAGGCACTCATCAAGGCGGCACTGACACAGCGGATGAAAGGCTGATCGCGAAAATGATCGCGGTTTAACGACGGACGTAAAGAAGAGCGCTTATGCTAGAGCACGATCGATTGATTGCCGCTGAGCCAGAGCAGGGTGAAGTCCGCATTGATCATGCGATTCGCCCCAAGCGGCTAACAGACTATATCGGCCAACCCCGCGTTCGCGAGCAGCTGGAAATTTTCATTGGTGCCGCGCGACTGCGTGAAGAAAGCCTGGATCATACCCTGGTGTTCGGTCCGCCGGGGCTGGGTAAAACCACCCTGGCCAACATTATTGCCACGGAAATGGGGGTGGGGCTAAAGTCCACGTCGGGCCCGGTGTTGGAGCGAGCGGGTGACCTGGCCGCGATGCTCACCAACCTCGAACCCGGGGACGTGCTGTTTATCGATGAAATCCATCGGCTTTCCCCCGTCGTGGAAGAAGTATTGTATCCAGCGATGGAGGACTTCCAGCTCGATATCATGATCGGTGAAGGCCCGGCCGCGCGATCGATCAAGCTGGATTTGCCACGCTTTACCCTGGTGGGCGCCACCACCCGAGCGGGGCTGCTTACCTCACCGCTTCGCGACCGCTTTGGCATCGTTCAGCGGCTGGAATTCTACAACCTGACCGAGCTGACCGAAATTGTTACCCGCTCGGCCAGATTGCTCGGCGTCGAAACCCACCACGACGGCGCCGTTGAAATCGCGCGCCGCTCGAGGGGCACGCCGAGGATAGCCAATCGCCTACTGCGTCGCGTGCGTGACTACGCTGAAATGAAGGGCAACGGCATTGTGGATGTTACCCTTGCCGACGCCGCGCTCAACATGCTCAATGTCGACCACCACGGCCTGGATCATATGGATCGCCGGCTGTTATTGGCCATGATCGATAAATTCGACGGTGGCCCGGTAGGCGTCGATTCGCTTTCCGCGGCCATCGGGGAAGAACGCGATACCATTGAAGACGTCATTGAGCCCTATCTGATTCAGCAGGGCTTGATGATGCGAACTCCGCGTGGCCGGGTCGTTACCCGCCAGGCATGGTTGCATTTTGAGCGCGTTCCCCATGAGGCTTCCAGCGATGCCCAGGGAGAACACCGCCCATGAGCCGCAGCGTGCGTTTTCCTGTCCGTGTTTACATGGAAGATACAGACGCGGGGGGCATTGTCTACTACGTTAACTATCTGAAGTTTATGGAGCGTGCCCGGAGCGAATGGCTGCGAGCGCTGGGACTTGATCAGCAATCGCTGCTGGACGCAGGCACGCAGCTAGTGGTATATCGCTTGTCCTGCCATTACACCAAACCGGCGCGATTGGACGATGCGCTCGAGGTCAGTGCTGATGTGATCAGCATAGGCCGCTGCCGCATGACGTTTGAGCAGCATGTATGGCGAGGAAATGAACGTCTTTGCGCCGCCACGGTCGAGATAGCGTGCTTAAGCGTGTCGCATCTTCGCCCCATGGCATGGCCGTCTGCGCTCAAGTCGCTAATGTAACGTACGATGCGGGCACGTATTTCCACATTTATTGATGATTGATGAGGGCACTTGTGAACGATAATGCCATGTCTATTCCACACTTGATCATGAACGCCAGCATTGTGGTCCAACTGGTCATGCTGCTGTTAGTAGTGGGATCTGTTCTTTCGTGGATTGTGATTTTTCAACGCGGCATCGCACTACGCCGTGCCCAAAAAGAATACGCGCAGTTTGAAGAGACGTTCTGGTCGGGGGTAGACCTGAACGAACTTTACCGCGATATTCCCGCCGATGACCCACGCCACGGGGCCGAACACATCTTCCAGGCGGGGTTCCGAGAATTCAATCGACTGATGCCCAAAACGCGCAATACGCCGACTATTCTGGAGGGCGTCCAACGCAGCATGCGCGTGGCCTGGTCCCGTGAAGAAGACCGCCTCACCCAGCATCTCGTCTTCCTGGCCACTGTCGCCTCAGCGAGCCCGTATATTGGGCTGTTTGGTACCGTATGGGGCATCATGGGCTCTTTCCAGTCCTTATCGATGACTCAGCAGGCGACGCTGGCCACGGTGGCGCCCTGGATAGCCGAAGCCCTGATTGCCACCGCGATGGGGCTGTTTGCCGCGATACCCGCGGTCATCTTCTACAACCGACTCTCCAACAGTGCCAGTCGCCTGTTAGGCAAGTACGAAGATTTCGCCGAAGAATTCCACGCTATCTTGCACCGTAATCTGCAAGGGCGTGACAGCGCGTCAAGCTAAGGGAGCAGCCCCATGCAAGGACCGTTTAAACGCGGCGGACAGCGTAAGCCCATGGGTGAAATCAACGTTGTCCCTTTTATCGATGTCATGCTGGTACTGCTGGTCATCTTCATGATTACCGCGCCCATGCTGAACCAGGGGGTCGACGTTGAGCTGCCTCAGGTCAGCTCTGAACCGATTGAAAGTCAGGAAGATAACGACCCGATCATCATCTCCATTGACCGCGAAGGGCAATACTTCCTGAGCCTGGGGGATGAGGCGACAGAAGTGTCTCCCGACGATGTCACCCGCCGGGTGACAGCCATTCTGGAACAACGTCCGGATACACCGGTAATGGTTCGGGGTGATCAGAACGTGGCCTACGGTGAGGTGGTTGTGCTCATGAGCAACCTGCAGCGTTCGGGGGTAGCCAACGTGGGGCTTATTTCCGAGCCGCCGCAGAATGAGTAAGGGCGCACAAGGCATGGTTGTAAAGACACCTCGTGATCCACAAGACGTTGGCTATCTGTGGCCAGCCGTTTTTGCGATCGCGGTGCATTTGTTGATCGTACTGTTTTCGCTGGTCCAGTGGCCTGAGAGTAACGCTGAGCCGGATTCTTCCTCCATCGTTCAGGCCACGCTGGTCAGCACGGAGGCCTTTACCGATCAGGCTCAGCAAGCTAACGATGAGTCAGCGGCTATGTCAGCGGCTGACGAATCTGATTCTGAAACCGAACCCGAAGCGCCCACTCCTTCCGAGGACGAAGCGGCCCAGGAGGAAGCTGCCGCCGAGCAGGCAGCGCGCGAAGCAGAAGAGGCTGAAGAGCAGGCGGAGGCGCTTGAAGCAGCGCGGGCCGAAGCGGAAGCCCAGGCCGAGCGCCGTCAGGAAGAAGCGGAAGCCGAGGCCGAACGTCAGCGCGAAGCCGAAGAGCAGCGTCGCCAGGAAGAGGCGGAAGCCGAGGCCGAACGTGAGCGGGAAGCTGAAGAGCAGCGTCGCCAGGAAGAGGCGGAAGCCGAGGCCGAACGTGAGCGCGAAGCCGAAGAGCAGCGCCGTCAGGAAGAGGCGGAAGCCGAGGCCGAACGTCAGCGCGAAGCCGAAGAGCAGCGCCGTCAGGAAGAGGCGGAAGCTGAGGCCGAACGTGAGCGCGAAGCCGAAGAGCAGCGCCGTCAGGAAGAGGCGGAAGCTGAGGCCGAACGTGAGCGCGAAGCCGAAGAGCAGCGTCGCCAGGAAGAGGCGGAAGCCGAGGCCGAACGTCAGCGCGAAGCCGAAGAACAGCGCCGTCAGGAAGAGGCCGAAGCCGCGATGCAGCGCCAGCTTGAAGGTGAAGCACAGGCCGCCGCCGAGGCGCAGCAGGCCGAACAGGCTGCCAACAGCTTCCTGACCATCGTCAAACGCGCAGTTGAACAGGCCTGGATCATCCCGCCCGAGGCAAGCGACTCAATGAGTGCTACGCTTCAGGTCAGGCTAGGCCCGTCGGGCGAAGTCCTGACGACGTCGATAGTGTCGTCAAGCGGCGACAGCAATTTTGATCGGTCGGCAATGCAGGCGATAGAGCACGCCGCGCCTTTTGGTGAGCTGCGTGATTTACCGTCAGAACAGCAGCGTAATTTACGTCAATTCAATCTGCGATTTACCCCGGGGGATGTTCGCTGATGCACACCATAAGTAAGGTATGGCTATTCTGTTTACTGCTTGCGATGAGCACCGCTGCAAGCGCTAACCTGACCATTGAAATTACCCGTGGCAGCGACCAGGCGCTTCCCATCGGCGTGGTCCCGTTCGAAGGCGCCGAAGGAATGCCGGAAGACGTGGCGCAAATCATCCACGATAACCTCGAGCGCAGCGGTTTTTTTGACCCGCTGGACCGCAGCTCAATGTTCGAGCAGCCGAGCGAAGCGGACGACGTCGAGTTCAGCAGCTGGCGTTCGCTTGATGTTCGCTATCTGGTGGTTGGCCAGGCCGAGCGCACGGACAGCGGCTACCGCATCCAGTATGACCTGATGGACATCAGCGGTCAGACCCGCATGATGAGTGAAACCGTGACGGCCAGCGAAGGCGATCTGCGCGGCGCGGCGCACTACATCAGTGACCAGATTTTTGAAGAGATCACCGATATTCGTGGGGCCTTTTCCACGCGTATCGCCTACGTGACGGCGCAGGGCGTGGGGGATAATACGGACTACGGTCTCTATGTTGCCGATGCCGACGGGCGCAACAGCCAGCAGATACTCACCTCCGACCAGCCGATTCTATCGCCCGCCTGGTCGCCGGATGGCGGCAAGCTCGCCTATGTATCCTTCGAAAACGGCCAGCCGGAAATCTATATTCAGGAAGTGAATAGCGGTAACCGCGCTCGCATCACGTCTTTTGAAGGCATCAATGGCGCCCCCGTCTGGTCACCCAACGGTCGTCGCCTGGCCATGTCACTGTCCAAAGACGGTCAGCCCGAAATCTATGTCATGGAAATCGGTGATCGCTCGTTAACCCGCGTTACGGACAACAACAGTATCGATACCGAGCCTGCCTGGTCACCGGACGGCAATCGGTTGCTGTTCACCTCTGATCGCAGCGGCGGACCGCAAATTTATGAGCATAACCTGAGAAGCGGTGAAACCGAGCGCATGACCTTTACCGGCAATTACAATGCCCGAGCGCGCTTCTCTCCGGATGGCGAAGATCTGTTTCTTATCCATCGCTCGGACCGTGGTTTCCAGGTAGCCAGGCAGAATATCGAAAGTGGTCGATTAGTCACGCTGAGTGATTCAACCCAGGATGAATCTCCTAGTGTTGCGCCGAACGGGACCATGGTAATCTTCGCTACCCAACAGGGTAACAACGGGGTGCTGAGTGCCGTTTCCGCCGATGGCCGTTCGTCATTCAGGTTGCCCGCAGCACAAGGTGATGTGCGTGACCCCGCATGGTCACCGTTTCTAAACGAATGAACTACATTCACGTTTTCAGGCAAGGAGTCTGATTATGCAACTTAAACCGTTGGCTCGCTCATTGGCAGTCGCGCTATCTCTTGCAGTTATTGCTGGCTGTTCCAGCACCGGCGGAACTCAGGACGGCGATTCATCCGGCAGCCAGGACGGCCGCAGTGGCAGCGCTAGCAGCAGCACCTCGGGTGCTGGTGGCAGTGGGCAGTACGGTAGCGGCACATCAGGCGCTGACGGCAGCCAACAGGCCGACTCGCGCATCCCCGATGTCAAGACCATCTACTTTGATTACGATCGCGACACCATCAAAAGCGAATACGAGTCAGTGGTAATGGCCCACGCGCGCTATTTGCGTTCCAATCCTGATGCCGAAGTCGTCTTGCACGGACACACCGACGAGCGCGGTACCCGTGAATACAACATGGCACTGGGCGAGCGTCGTGCGAACGCCGTTGAGCGCTTCCTGAACACTCAGGGCGTCTCGTCTTCGCAAATGAGCGTAGTCAGCTATGGTGAAGAGCGCCCGGCAGAACGCGGTGATAGTGATCGTGCGTATTCACAAAACCGCCGCGTTGTGTTCAATTATTGATGACCTGCGTGGGAGTCAGCACGCTTTAGACATTTTGGAGTCATCATGAATCACGGTCTCAAACGTTACGTTGAGAGGCTGTGCGGTGCGGGAGCCTTAGTGCTCCCGCTATCCGTATTGCCCATGGTCAGTGTTGCCCAGCAACCCGTTGTCGAAGATCTGTCGGGATCAGGCAGTGGTTTCTATGAACAAGCCCAGACGCAGGGCGGTTCAAATGGTAACGGTAGCCTGGTTTTGTTTAACCAGGTGCAGGAACATAATCAGGAAATTAAGCGACTGCGCGGCGAAATCGAAGAGCTACGCCATCAAATGGAGCAGCTCCGCCGTCAGTCACAGCAGCAATACCTAGATATTGAAGACCGCTTGATGAGCAGTGGGCCAAGCCAAGTCGAGGAGTCGACACCCGAGGTGGAGCCGGAAGCCGCCGAGGAAGTCGCTAACGCCCCCTCACCAAGCGATGTAAGTGAGGATGCGCGGCAGGCTTATCAGGACGCCTTCGCTCACGTGCAGGCACGCCGGTTTGATGAAGCCATCACCGCGTTTGATGCCTTCGTCGAGGCGCATCCTGATACCAGCCTGACGGCCAACGGCCATTACTGGCTGGGCGAACTTTATGCCGCCGAAGGCGAGCTGGATGCTGCCGAACAGTCTTTTAACCGCGTAATCGACAACTATGATGGCAGTAGCAAGGTGCCGGATGCGTTGTATAAACTAGGCTTGGTTAAAGCGCGCCAGGGCGAAGCGGAAGAAAGCCGTGCGCTGCTCGAGAAGGTGCAGGATGATTATCCGCAGAGCAGTGCCGCAGGGCTAGCCGATGATTTCCTTCGCCAGGGTAGCTAGCGTCGCCGTCGTCAGGAGGGTCTGTGATGACATGTAAAATTGATTATCAGCCCGCGCCCGATCTGCTCCGTGATCGCGTTGTACTGGTCACGGGGGCCGGTGACGGTATCGGGCGTGCCGCCGCGCTGAGCTATGCGCGCCACGGCGCAACGGTCATCCTGTTGGGGCGCACCATCTCCAAGCTAGAGCGCGTTTACGATGAAATTGAAGCTGAAGGTGGTCCACAGCCGGCTATCTTTCCGCTCAACTTCGAAGGCGCGACGCTCAAGGACTTTCACGACATGGCCGACACCCTAGACAAGGAGTTCGGCTGTCTGGACGGTTTGCTGCACAACGCCGGCCTGCTGGGCAGAATCACACCATTTGCCCAGTATGATGCGGCGCTGTGGGAGCAGGTCATGCAGGTGAATATCAACGGCCCGATATGGATGACGCAGGCGCTGTTACCGCTGCTGCAGCGTTCAAACGACGCCTCGGTCATCTTCACTTCCTCAAGCGTCGGGCGCAAAGGCCGCGCGTATTGGGGCGCCTATGCCGTGTCAAAATTCGCCACGGAAGGGTTTGTGGAGGTGCTGGCCGACGAGCTGGACAGCGAGCCTCATCTGCGTATTAACACCCTGAACCCTGGCGCCACCCGCACCCAAATGCGGCGCAATGCCTATCCCGGTGAAGACCCGGCGAACCTGCGCACGCCAGACGATATCATGCCCACCTACCTGTGGTTGATGGGTCCCGATAGCGCGGGAACCCACGGACAGAAAATCGACGCGCAGCCGCCCAAACAGCCCTAGTAAGCAGCGATCGGGCGGTCAGCCGATGGCCGGCAAGGCATCGACCAGTGCCCCGCACTGACGGTACCAATGATGCGCTGGCCATTGGTGATAATCGTCACCCTCGGCAATATACCCATAGCCAACGGCCACCGCCGTCATGCCGGCGGCCCTGGCTGCCTGCATGTCCCTGAGATGGTCTCCAACGTACCAACAGTCCTGAGGGGCAACGCCCAGCCGGTAAGCGGCCTCCAGCAAGGGCATGGGGTCGGGTTTCTTGGCGGCCAGATCGTCGGCACACAGCAGGGCGCCTGGCGTCAGCGCCAGGGCGTCGATCAACGGTGTGGTATAGCGTCGCGGCTTGTTGGTGACGATCCCCCAGGGGCGTTGATGTCGCTGCCAGGCGTTGAGCCATTCGTCGAGCGGTGAAAACACCCGGCTGTGAACCGCAACCGCCGCTTCATAAGCATCCAGCAGGAACTGCCGGGCCTCGGCCTGGTGATTGGCGCTTAAGTCATTCCCCAGCGCCAGACTGACCAGTGCATTGCCGCCGTTGGAGACCTGGGCGCGTATCGTAGGAAACGGCAGCGGCGCCAGACCGTGATGCTGGCGTAACGCATTGGTCGCCACGGCCAGGTCGGGGGCGGTATCCACCAGCGTACCGTCGAGGTCAAAAAGCACCGCCTTGGGCGTTGAGCGAACCGACATTTATGCTTGGACCTTACGACAGTACATCATGTAATTGACCGACACATCGTTCTCGATGAGGCGGTAATGGCGGGTGATCGGGTTGTAGGTCAGGCCGATCTGCTCGCGAACTTCCAGGCCGCTGCGCCGGTTCCAGCTCGCCATTTCAGACGGACGGATAAACTTGGCGTAGTCATGGGTTCCTCGCGGCAATAATTTGAGCACGTACTCGGCGCCCAGAATGGCAAAGGCGTATGACTTGGGCGTGCGATTAAGCGTCGAGAAAAACACGTAGCCGCCCTGACGCACCAAGGCCGCGCAGGCGCGCACCACCGACGCCGGATCAGGGACGTGTTCCAGCATTTCCATGCAGGTCACCACGTCGTAGTGGCCAGGCTGCTGTTCTGCCAGCGCTTCCACGCTGACGTGGCGGTACTCAATTGCCACGCCTTGCTCCTGGGCGTGCAGACGGGCAACGCCCAGCGGCGCCTCGCCCAGGTCAATACCGGTGACGTCTGCACCACGACGCGCCATCGCCTCACTCAAGATGCCGCCACCGCAGCCTACATCCAGCACTTTCTTGCCGGCTAAGCCAGCTCGGGCATCGATAAAGTCGAGCCGCAGGGGATTAATGTCGTGGAGTGGCTTAAACTCACTTTGTGGATCCCACCAGCGACTGGCAAGTGCTTCAAATTTCGCGACTTCGGCATTATCAACATTGCCGTGATATTGGTGAGCAGTGCTATCCTGAGATGTCGCTGACATGTTTTGACTCCATCAACAGTGAGCAAGTACGGCGCTAAGCTTGGCCGACGACTTGCAGTGTAACGGCGAACTGGAAACCCACCGCGCGTTCAGTATGATGGGCATTCTAACCACTCCTGAGCCGGAACGCATGAAAAGGACCTCTTATGATTCGTAAGGCTGTACTGCCTGTGGCGGGGTTTGGTACCCGCTGTTTGCCCGCTTCCAAAGCGATTCCCAAGGAAATGATCACCATTGTGGATCGCCCGGTGATTCAGTACGTGGTCGAAGAGGCGATTGCGGCCGGTATCCGCGATATCGTATTCGTTACCAGCAGCAACAAGGGGGCTATTGAAAACCACTTTGATACCCACGCCGAACTCGAGGCGAGCCTTGAGGCCAAGGGCAAACACGACCTGCTGGCGTCCCTTCGGGCCATGGTCCCAGATGATGTCAATATCATCAGTGTACGCCAGGGCGAGCCGCTGGGGTTGGGCCATGCGATTCTCTGCGCACGGCCCATCATCGGTGACGATGAACCCTTTGCAGTGCTGCTGCCGGACGTGCTGGTAGACAACAGCGATACGCCGCGCAGCGATCTTGCCGGTATGCTCGAGGCTTACGACCAGCACGCCACTGCGCAGCTGATGGTGGAAGAAGTCGATTGGGCCCAGGTGGAAAAATACGGCATTGTCGCGCCGGCCGGTGACGTCCCCGCACCGTCAAGCTCTACCGATCTGGTGGGCATGGTCGAGAAACCGCCGCGCGACCAGGCGCCTTCCAACCTGGCGGTCATTGGCCGCTACGCCTTACCGGGGGCGATTTTCCCTATTCTTGAAAAGACCCCGCCCGGGGCAGGTGGCGAAATCCAGCTAACCGACGCCATCGAGTCGCTGCGCGAGCAGCAGGGCGTCCAGGCCTATCGCATGCGTGGCACCACCTACGATTGCGGTCAGCCGCTGGGCTATCTCGAGGCAACGCTGGCCTATGCGCGTCGCCATCCGGAATTGGGTGACGATTTCAAAGCGCTGCTCGCGCGCTACCACCAGGGAGCGTAAGCCATGCGGGTGCTTGTGTACGGCAGTGAATTAAGCACCGCTACCGCTGCCGCGGCGCTGTCTTCGGTGGGCCATAGCGTCAACTGGCTACCCCATGACGAGACGCCTTGGTCCACGCTGGTAGGGGAGAGCTGGCTACGCCGCGAGCCTCAACTGCTCACACAGATACAGGAAGCAGAAGATAGCGGCGCGCTGGAAATTATCCGTGAGCTCGACGGCAGTTCCGCTTTCGATGTGGTGTGGTTAGCACTCTCGCCTTCACAGCGCGAGTCGGCCGCGGCGTTGCTGCAGGACCCACGGTTAATGCGACAGCCAGACAGCGTGCTGGTCAATAACTCAACCTTCCCGGTCGGCGATACCGAGCGGTTGCAGCACCTCCTGGGCGAACATTGGCTGAGCGCTGCCCTGCCCGATACGCTGGAGGAAGGTCGAGCCTGGGCGTCGTTCACCCGCCCGACACGATGGCTATTGGGCTGCGATGATCTTCGCGCCGAGCACAAGCTCAGAGAGTTATTGAGAGCGTTCAACCGACGCCGGGATGCTTTCCAGGTGATGCCTCAGCGTGCCGCTGAGCTGACCAAACTGGCGATTAACGGCATGTTGGCGACGCGCATCAGTTATATGAACGAAATTGCCGGCCTGGCAGATACCCTCGGCGTTGACGTGGAGCACGTGCGCCAGGGGATGGGCGCCGATTCCCGTATCGGTTATGAATACCTGTATCCAGGCTGTGGATTTGGCGGGCCGAGTTTTTCCCGGGACTTGATGCGTCTGGCCGACGTGCAGGTCGCCAGCGGCCGGCAGTCAGCCTTGCTTGAGCACGTGCTGGACATCAATGAACAGAAGAAAGAGACTCTCTTTCGCAAGCTATGGGCTCACTATGGCGGGGCTCTTGAAGGCAAGACGATCGCCATCTGGGGCGCCGCATTCAAGCCCGGCACGGCACGTATCGACCACGCGCCGGTGCTCACCTTGCTCAATGCGCTGTGGGCGCAAGGCGTCCACGTCAAGCTTCATGACCCGGCCGCCACGCCTGCATTAAGCGCCGCCGTAGGGACGCGCGACGATTTGGTCACTTTTGTCGACAGCCCCTATGCTGCCTGTGAGAATGCCAATGCGCTGATGTTGGTCACGGAGTGGAAAACCTACTGGAACCCTGACTGGCAGCGGCTAGCCAGTCAGCTAAGCGATAAGCTGATTCTGGATGGTCGCAATATCTATGACCCTGATTTTGTTGCCAGCTGTGGGTTACAGTATAGAGGAATAGGTCGGCGCGCCGATCCAACATCGTTGTGAGGAAACTGCATGTCCGATAAAGCCCCGTCTTCGCGCATTGTGCCGGATGCCGATCAGAGCATCGCATCACAGCATGTCAAGTACCGCAAAGGACCGACGCTTTGGCCACTGTGGCTATGTATGTTGCTGCTGATTGCCCTGTTAGCGGCGGCCGCCGCTGGCCTTTATTGGGAGCGTGAAAGGCTCCAGGAGGAACTTCAGCGCGTCAGCGGTGAAGTATCCAACATGCATGCACGCCTGGACTCGGGTGACAGTGATGTACAAGATACGTTAACCTTTGTCCAAGCTCAGATGAGCACGCTATTTCAAGAACAGGAACAGCTGGCCATTGCATTGAGAGATACGCGCAACGAGCTTTACGACCTGCTGACCGAGAATGAGCGCAATGTAGCAAACGATACTGTCGATCCCCTGATCGATCAGTTGGAGCAGATGCGTGAGCGCGCGGCGCTCCGCGACAGTCAACTGGCAGCCATCCACACATCCTTGGATGCGTTAGAACAGGCCGGCACCTCAGGTCGTGCTTCGTTGGTGGAAGAGATTGCCCATGTCGAGACGCAGAGTCGCGACCGAGTAGAGGCCCTGGAAGACTCGGTCGCCGCGCTGGCTGACGACATAGACCAGCGCTTCGAATCTCGCAGCGAAGAGCAGCAGGCACAATGGGCGCGACTTGATGAGGCGCTTAGTGAGCTGGATGACACCGGAAACGAAGCTGAGGCGATCGAAAATCTCGAAACCGAATGGTCGGAGCGTCTCAGAGAAATTGAAAATGATGTGCGCCAGGTTCGCCAGGCCCAGCTAGCGTTCAGTGCACAGCTTGAAATGTTGCGCTGACTGATACCCCGGGCTGAAAGGCAACATGCCGATGATTAGGTTAGGAAAAATGTATGGGACGACAACGGCAATGGCTTTCAGCATCGGTCATTACCCACGTAATGATGTGGCCGCTATGGATAGCGGCGCCATCGGTCTGGGCACTGAGCGCCGACCTCGAAGGAGTTGATGACGAAGTGGCGCGTAACATTCGCGCCTACCTTCAGAATATCGAAGAAGATGAATATACCGAGAGCCGCCTGGAAAGCGAGATTCGTCAACGGACCCAGGCAGCCATGCGTGTCTATGGTTATTACGAGCCGGATATCGACATCGACTTACCTGATGAAGGCAGGCCCCAACTGACCATTGAAACGGGGCCCCAGGTCACCATTGAAACTCTGGATATCAATATTCTGGGTGACGCCGCTGAAGATGAACCTTTTGTGGACGCACTTGATCGGTTTCCGCTCAAAGAAGGGGACGCTCTGCGTCATGCCCCCTGGGGTCGGCTACGAGGCGAATTTTCTGGTCTGGCGATTGAACGAGGTTACTTTGACTGGGGGTTCAATGATCGTCGGATGGAGGTGCGCCCCTACCAGCAGAGCGCTCGGCTCTACATGGATTTCGACAGTGGGCCTCGCTATCAATTTGGCGAAACGCTGATTACCGGCAGTCACATTCAACTCGAACGTCTTCAGCGCATGCGTACCTTTGACGTGGGCGATCCTTATCTGGCGGAATCACTGGCCCGCTATAATCAACGACTCGCCGAAACCGGCTGGTTCAGTTCGGTTTCGGTGACCCCGCGCCTGGAAACTGCGCAAGAACTTACCATTGCACCGACCGGCGGCGGCGATCCCTGGTGGACATCGGCAACCGCATCACAGCCCGAACGCCCCCGAGTCAGCAGTGCCGCGCTTTCCAGCGCCTTGAGCGTGAATCGTAATGACGATACCGCGCTGCCCATTGACGTCAACGTAGAACCTGCCAACCGGCATCAGTTCGAAGTGGGGGTGGGTTTTGCCACCGATGTTGGTCCTCGCTTGCGCTTCGGCTGGGATCAGCCCTGGATAAATCAGTACGGCCACAGTCTCGACCACGACCTCTATTTATCCGCCCCGGAACAACGCTTTACCGGTGTTTATGACATGCCGCTCGACGACCCGCTGCGCGATAGCTATCGCCTGCAGTACGGTATTCGTAATGTCGATGACAGCGATACTGACTCGCTCGAGGGCACCGTGGAAATCGCCAGACGTTGGGAGTTCGATAACGACTGGGAGCAGTCGCTTTACTTCCGAACTACCTACGAAGATTTCACCCAGGGCGGCGAGGCCGACCAGGTATGGCTATTTTACCCCGGTATCCAGTGGTCCCGGACCCGGACCCGACCTCAGCGCTTCCCCTTGTGGGGTGACCGCCAGCAGTTTTCGGTTGAGTATTCTGACCCGGCCTGGGGCTCGGACGCGCAATTTTTGCGCGTCACCGGCGATACTGAATGGATTCGCACCTATGGCGAGGATAACCGCTTCCTCGCTCGCATCAGCTTAGGGGCCATTGAAACCAACGATTTCGATAAGCTACCGCCGTCGCTGCGCTTCTTTGTCGGCGGCGACCGTAGCGTGCGCGGTTATTCCTACGAAGGACTTTCCCCGCGCAACGAGCAGGGCAAGCTGCGCGGCGGCCAACAAAAGCTCACCTCAAGCCTCGAATACCAGCGCCGCGTTACCGGTGACTGGTGGGGGGCCACCTTCGTCGATGCAGGGGATGCCTTCGACAACTGGGGACCGAGTGACCTGAAGAAAAGCGCCGGCTTAGGGGTCAGGTGGGTATCACCGGTTGGCCCTATTCGCTTCGATATCGCGCATCCGTTTGACGATGACGACGATAACTGGCGTTTGCATTTTTCGATTGGACCCGAATTCTAGGAGAGCGATGTGCCTCAAGCCAAGCCAACGCCGGCGACCGGTCGCCGGGCGTTATCACGTCGCTACCGCCTGTGGCTGCTGATTTGGAGTGCGCTGCGCTTCTTTATCGTGTTTCCACTGTGGTTGGTCGGCGTAGTAGCCCTGTTGCTGGGTGTCGCGCTATCACCGTGGGGAACGGGCGTATTGCTCTCACAGGGGCAGGAACGTGGCTGGTTTGTGGTCGAGGACCATCAAGGCGGGTTGCTCGATGAATTCCAGCTAAGAGGCTTCCGTCTCGATGCGGCCGGTGCCGAGGTGCGCATCGACCACCTTGAGCTCGCCTGGGCAGACGACTGCGTCTTATCCGGCGAACTCTGCCTGGATACGCTGCGTGTCGAGGGTGCTGATATCCGCCTGCCAAGCGGTGGCAGCGGGGCCGATGAAGCGCCGCCGGCCGACTCCGATTCGGCCGGAGGCCCCATGGCGATAAACTTTCCCTTTCCTGTCGAATTGCGCGAGCTGGTGCTTGACGATGTCACGCTTCATCTTCCCGATGGTAGTCGCTTCTCCTGGACCTCGTTTCGTTCGTCCCTGGAAGCCAGTGCAGGGCGTGTGGAGATCGCCGCAACTCACCTGGAAAACCCAAGGCTTTACCTGCCGCCTTCCAAAGGAGCACGCCTGGCACCTTCTGACGACGCTGATGGAATCAGTGCAGCGGCCATCGATGCTTCGATTGCGCTTCAGAATCCACCCTCGGCGCCGCCTGAAGAGGCATCTACAAGCGACGTAGCCGCTGAAAGCTCGCCGATTGAGCTGCCCGAAATCCAGTTGCCGGTAGACATCCGACTTGCCACGCTGACGGTCAACGATATCGAAGTCACCGGTCGTTTCAGCCATCTCGTCGAGCGATTCAGCCTGGGGGTGGAAACCCAGGGAAGCGATGTGCTGATCGATTATCTTGAGGTGGCGTCCCCGGATGCCACCTTCAGCCTGGCGGGTAATGTGGCCTTACGTGACGACTATCCGTTGGCGCTGCGTGCCGACGCCGAGCTTTTCCTTGAAGAGCCGCTACCAGCCTTGAATGGCCAGGCCTTGGCCTTGGATCTTTCGGGCTCTCTGAGTGATCTGATGGTTCGCCTCGAAGCCGAAGGCGCGGTCAATGCAGCGCTGGAAGGGCAAGTCGATGCGCTGGCCCCGGAGCTGCCGTTTCAGCTCAATCTGCAAAGTGACCAGGTCACATGGCCGCTACCCACAGCCAATGCCACGCTGGACGATGACGCCCAAGAGGGCGCTCAGGATGACGGCTTTATCGTTGATAATATCGACCTCCAGGTCACTGGTAATCTCGACGCCTATGAAGCGCGGCTTGGTTTGAAAGCGCAGGGGCCTGGTATCCCTGAAACCGACATTGCGGTGAGCGGACAGGGCGATACCGAGCATTTTAACTGGCAGCCGTTGACCCTGGCGGCAGGCGACAGTCGGCTGACCAGTGAAGGCCGGGTTGACTGGTCAGCGCCGCTGACGGTGGAAGCCCAGGTAGCGCTCGAGCAGTTCGATCCTGCTCTGTTTAACGGTCAGCTGGAAGGCGATATTGACGGTGAGCTGGCCTTCAACTTGCGCCAGCAGGAGTCGCGCTGGCTGGTCGACGTACCCAACCTGACGCTGGATGGGGAGCTGCGTGATTATCCGCTGCAGCTGGAGGCCGCCTTCGACGCCAACAGTGATCTGCAAGCCAATATAGAACGGTTTCGCTTTCGTCAGGGGGAAAACCGCCTGTCTGCCAGCGGCTCGGTTCAGCCCGATGAGTTGTCAGTCGATGCCAATATCGACCTGCGCGAGCTGCAATCGCTGTCGCCGGACCTTGCTGGCACCATTACAGGGGATATCGAAGCGCGGGGCAGCTTCGAGCAGCCACAGCTTCAGGCAAGCCTCAACGCCGATGCGCTGCGCTTTGCCCAAAACCGCGTCGAACAGTTACGCCTGACCGCCAATGTGTCGGGCCTCGACGATCCGCAGCTAGACGTCGCCTTGGCGATGGAGAATCTCGAGGCGGGTGGGCAATCGCTTGAAACGGCGAACCTGACGCTGGACGGACGGCTGTCCTCGCATCAGTTGGATATCGATATGGAAGGGCAACCAAACGGCACGCTTGTGCGTGCCTTGCTGAGCCTCAACGGTCAGTTCGACCAGGACGCTCAGCGCTATCGTGCCCGGCTGACGCCCCTGGAAATAGACTCCCAGGCGGGTGATATTCGTCTGGAGGAGCCCCTCGATATCAACTATGACCTGGCCAGCAGCGAGGCCAGGTTATCGCCTTTCTGTCTGCGCCGGGAGCAAGGCGGTCGGCTATGTGCCGATGAGCCAACGGTGGCTTCGCCGGACCAGGGGCAAACGGCGCTTAGCGTACGTGATATTCCTATCGAAGCGCTGGAACCCTGGCTGCCGGAAGAGTGGCAGTTGGAAGGCGATACTACGGCCGACTTGGCGGCTCAGTGGAGCCAGGGCGGCCAGCGCTGGCAGGCGGATGTCGAGGTGCTGGGCGAGCTTGGGGTTACGGCAATAAACGATTACGGCCAGCCCGTTGAGCTGCCACGTATTTCACTGGATACCCAGGTAACGGCCAACCAGGGTCAGGCGAATGGCAACGTCGTGTTATCGCTTGAGGAAGCCGGCAACATAGAGTTGGCCGTGTCAGTCAATGATCCGCTCGGCGCCGGTGAGCTTTCCGGTTCGCTCGTCGCCGACGAGGTCTCGTTGGCTCCGTACAGACCCATGGTGGTGGCCCTCGACGAGCTTGCTGGGGATCTGAACGGCCGGGTCGATATCGCCGGCACTACCCGCCAGCCAGATCTGCAGGGTGAACTGTCGCTACTGGGCATCCAGGCCAATGGTCCCGATATTCCTGTCGATATACAGGATGGCGAGGTCAACGTGACGTTCGACGGCGAGGAAGGCGCGATTGGTGGGTTCCTGGAAGCCGAGCGCGGGCGTCTCAACATTGACGGAGATGCTTACTGGCCCGCCGAGGAAGACTGGCGCGTGGGGGTCGACCTCGACGGCACGCAATCACCCATCCTGGTGGTGCTGCCACAGTTCGGCCGTTTAGAAGCCGCACCGGATATTCGCATTCGGGTGACGCCTGACCGTCTGCAAGTGCGCGGCAACGTTGACCTGCCCTGGGCCCGGCTCGAAGTAGGCGATCTGCCTTCTTCGGCCGTGTCACCGAGCTCGGATGAAGTCATCATTACCGAGCGCGATGACCGGGAAGCGGAGCGCGAGGCCCGCCGCGCGGCCGAGCGGGGCGATGACAAGCCCAGCGCTGCGGATGAACTGGCCAATAGCGGCATGGAACTGGACGTGCTGATTACGCTCACATTGGGCCGCGACATGCGGATTGAAGCCTATGGTCTGGAATCAGGGCTGGGCGGTACCTTGGAGATCCGCCAGGATAGTGGCTCGTTGCAGCTGTTTGGAGAGGTCAACCTAGTCGACGGCCGCTTCCAGGCGTTTGGTCAGGACCTGCTCATTCGCCGTGGGCAGCTGTTGTTCAGTGGACCGCCCGGGTTGCCCGTGCTGGATTTTGAAGCTATTCGCAATCCGGATGTGACCGAAGACGATGTAATTGCCGGCCTAAGAGTGACCGGCAACGCGGAACAACCCAATATCTCGATCTTTTCCGAGCCGGCAATGAACGAATCCCGTGCGCTTTCCTATGTGTTGCGCGGACGCGCGCCGGACGACTCAGGTGGCGGTGTCGACAGCGCGCTCACCACGGCGCTGATCGGCATGTCACTGGGCCGCACCGGCGGGGCCGTCGGATCGATTGGCGAGGCATTCGGCATCGACGACCTCGCGCTCGATACCGCCGGCTCCGGCGATGACAGCCAGGTAGCGTTGAGCGGGCAACTGACCGATGACTTGCGCATCAGCTACGGGGTGGGAATTTTCTCGCCGATTGCGGAACTAACGTTACGCTATACGCTTTGGCGAAACCTGTATGTACAGGCGGTTTCCGGTGCCAATCAGGCGGTTGATCTGATTTACACCTTCAGCCGCTCCGGCAACCCGACCATTTTCGATCAGCAATGAGGTAAGCAACATGCATATGTTTGAGCAAAACAATGCCCCCCGTCAGGCCGAGTCCACTCTGCCTGGTCGCCAGGAACCCATTGCCACCAGTGATCACCACGCTGTGAACGGTCACACGCTGCACCCGCCGTTTCCTCCGGGATCTGAAGAGCTGGTGGTGGGTATGGGCTGTTTTTGGGGAGTCGAGCGGCTGTTCTGGGATCTGCCGGGCGTCTACGTGACCGCTGCGGGCTACGCAGGTGGCGAAACGCCCCATCCTACCTACGAAGAGACCTGTACAGGGCGTACCGGGCATACCGAAGCCGTGCGGATCATTTACCAGCCGAGCCAGGTGTCACTAGTGACGCTGTTGAATATTTTCTGGGAACAGCACGATCCCACCCAGAAAAACCGCCAGGGCAATGACGTCGGCTCCCAGTACCGGTCAGCGATCTACACCACGACCGACGAGCAGTATGATGCCGCCATCAGCAGCGCCAAGGCGTTCCAGGAGGCACTTCACGCGGCAGGTAAGGGCGACATCACCACGGAAATAAAGCCGCTGGACACGTTCTATTATGCAGAGGCCTATCATCAGCAATATCTGTATAAAAACCCTAACGGCTACTGCGGCATTAAGGGGACGGGGGTCAGCTGCCCTATTGGCTAACGCAGGCGAGGTAAAGAGCCCGCGCACAGGGTGGTGCGGGCTCTATGGTCAGTCGTCGGGCTGCAGGCGGTCGATACGGTACAGCGTTTCAACCTGGTCAAGCCCCTTGATAGTGCAGTTGAGGTCTTTGACGCGCCCATCGCTCAAGCCATAAACCCAGCCGTGGACCGAAATCTGCTGGCCGCGCTGCCAGGCACGCTGGAGAATTTTGGTGCGGCAGAGGCTGTTCACCTGGGCTTTGACGTTGAGTTCGCACATGCGGTCGATCTGCTCGTCAAGCGGTAAGTGCTCGAGCGTGCCACGATGTTGATTGTATTGTTCGCGAACCGAATGGAGCCAATAGTCGACGACGCCGCATTCGCCACCCGTGACGGCGGCCTTGATGCCGCCGCAGCCGTAATGACCCACCACCATGATATGGCTGACCTTGAGCACATCTACCGCGAACTGGACCACCGACAGCGCATTCATATCGGTATGATGCAGCAGATTGGCAACGTTGCGGTGCACGAATACCTCGCCCGGGGGCAGGGCAATGATCTGATTGGCGGGCACCCGACTATCAGAACAGCCGATCCAAAGGTAATCGGGATTTTGCTGCTCGGATAGCCGTTTGAAATAATCCGGATCTTCATCGCACATGCGTTCCGCCCATGCGCGATTATTCTCTAATAATGTCTCAATTGAATCGGACATTGGGTCTCCCTTTACACACGTTGCCCATCATTACATTGAAGTCTGTTCGTCGTCATAGCGTAACAGCCGCCACGTCCACTAGCAGGAGGAGGTTTTAACCTTCTCGCGTCATCCGGTCAACACTCGCTGTGTTGACGGTATAGGAGTTTGAAATGTCAGAAGTTAACAATTACGACTACGATCTATTGGTGATTGGCGCCGGGTCAGGCGGGGTACGCGCTGCCCGAATGGCAGCGGCAACGGGCGCCAAGGTGGCTATCGTGGAAGACCTATACCTGGGTGGCACCTGCGTCAACGTCGGCTGTGTCCCCAAGAAGCTTTACGCCTACGCCGCGCATTTTCACAGCGCCTTCGATGACGCCAGCGGCTTTGGCTGGCAACTGCCAGGCGAGGCGCATTTCGACTGGGCCACGCTGAGGGACAACAAAACAAGCGAGATCAAGCGCCTTAACGGTATCTATCAGCGCCTGCTGGAGACCGCAGGCGTCAATCTCTATAACGGGCGGGGGAGCCTCGACGACGCGCACACGGTGCTGATACGCAGCAAGCAGGGCGACGAGCAGCGAGTCAGCGCTGAGCGTATCCTGCTGGCCACCGGCGGATGGCCCTGGGTACCTAGCTTCCCGGGCAGCGAGCACGCGTTGAACTCCAACCAGATTTTCGACCTCGATCGCCTACCCGAGCGGTGTTTAGTGCTCGGCGGGGGCTATATCGCCGTCGAGTTTGCCAGCATCTTCAATGGCCTGGGTAGCGACGCGCATCTTATCTACCGTGGTGACCTGTTCCTGAAAGGCTTCGACAACGAAGTGCGTGATTTCACACGTCAGGAAATGGCTCGCCAGGGCGTCAATCTTCACTTCAATACCAATATCGAGGCGATCGAAAAAACCGCTTCAGGCTACCGGGTGACGCTGACCACCGGCAATGAGATGGACGTCGATGCCGTGCTTGCCGCGACCGGTCGCAAGGCCAACGTGTCGGGGCTGGGCCTGGACCAGGTCGGGCTGTCGCTCAATGAGCAGGGAAAACTTTCGGTCAATGAGCGCTTTGAAACCGAAGTGCCGTCGATTCTGGCGCTCGGCGACCTGATCGATACGCCCGAACTCACTCCCGTCGCCATTGCCGAAGCCATGCTGCTGGTTGACCACCATTTCGGCAACGATACGCCTGAACCGTTGGATTACGACCGTATCCCCACGGCGGTGTTCTGTCATCCCAACATTGGCACGGTGGGGCTTTCCGAAGAAGCGGCGCTGGAGCGATTCGGCAGCATTCGCGTCTACCGTACCGACTTCAGGGCCATGAAACACACCTTGTCAGGCAGTCAGGAACGCACCTTGATGAAGCTCGTCGTCGATGAGGCCAGCGATAGAGTGGTCGGCGCGCATATGGTCGGTGACGACGCCGGCGAGGTCATCCAGGGGATCGCCATCGCGGTACGCGCTGGGTTAACCAAGCGCGACTTCGATAACACCGTCGGCATTCATCCGACCGGCGCTGAAGAGTTTGTCACGCTGCGTACGCCCACCCGGTAAAAGCGCTCCGGCAGGGGCGGCGAATCTTTCTGGGGAGCCGCCCCACTTGGGCTAAACTTAGTTGCTAGATGGGAAGCAATGATCGTCAAGCAACGCCCATGGATTCTCCTCGTATAATAAATAATTATCGAATTCAGATGGTTGAATAACACGCTTTTTGAATTGCTCATAATCAGCTGTTATAATGACCATCAAATTCGCAACAGCGAAGCATAACCATGAACACCCCAACACCGCCGTTTACGCCTTCAGCCGACTTGGCTCGACCTACGGTTGCCGATGCCGTAGTGGGTCATGCCGACACCCCGTTGTACATCCGCAAACCCAATGCCGAAGATGGCTGGGGCGTTTACGAACTGATCAAGGCATGTCCGCCGCTGGACGTGAATTCTGCATACGCCTACCTGCTGCTCGCCACCCAGTTCCGCGATACCTGTGCTGTTGCTACCAACGAAGAAGGCGAAGTCGTCGGCTTTGTGTCTGGCTACGTTAAGGATAACGCGCCGGATACTTATTTTTTGTGGCAGGTCGCCGTGGGTGAGAAGGCCAGGGGAACCGGGTTGGCGCGTCGTCTGGTGGAAGCCATCATGTCGCGCCCTGAGTTGGCCGATGTACATCACCTCGAAACGACGATCACGCCCGACAACCAGGCCTCATGGGGCTTGTTCAAAAGGCTCGCGGGGCGGTGGCAGGCCCCACTGAACAGCCGTGAATACTTTTCTACCGAACAGCTTGGAGGAGAGCACGATCCGGAAAACCTGGTACGTATTGGCCCGTTCAATACACACAACCTTTAACGTTTTCCCGCTCGCGTTGCCTTCATGCCTTTTTTCGCTTGGCAAACTGATAAATTTTAAGGAGGTCGCTCATGCAGACCCAGACGCTTGAACGCATGGAATCCAATGTCCGTACCTATTCGCGTTCTTTCCCGGTGGTGTTCACCAAGGCGCAAAATGCCCGGTTAACCGACGAAAACGGCCGTGAGTACATTGATTTCCTGGCGGGTGCCGGCACGCTGAATTACGGTCACAATAATCCGCATCTCAAGCAGGCCATGATCGATTATCTGGCGACAGATGGGGTGGTCCACGGCCTGGACATGTGGACCGATGCCAAGCGCGATTATCTGGAAACGCTGGAAAACGTCATTCTCAAGCCCCGCGGTCTGGACTATAAAGTCCACCTGCCAGGGCCTACCGGCACCAACGCCGTAGAGGCCGCCATTCGTCTGGCGCGGGTGGCCAAGGGGCGTCACAACATTGTCACCTTCACCAACGGCTTCCACGGTGTGACCATGGGTGCCCTGGCAACCACCGGTAACCGCAAGTTCCGTGAAGCCACCGGCGGCATTCCGACCCAGGGCGCCAGCTTCCTGCCTTTTGATGGTTATATGGGCGAGCACGCCGATACGCTCGACTATTTCGAGAAGCTGCTGAATGACAAGTCCGGCGGCCTCGATGTGCCTGCAGGCGTCATCGTCGAAACGGTGCAAGGCGAGGGCGGTATCAACGTTGCCGGGCTTGAATGGCTCAAGCGCCTGGCCGATATCTGTAAGGCACACGATATCCTGCTGATTGTTGACGACATTCAAGCCGGCTGTGGACGCACCGGTAAGTTCTTCAGCTTTGAGCATGCGGGCATCAACCCCGATATGGTCACCAACTCCAAGTCGCTGTCAGGTTTCGGCATGCCGTTTGCCCACGTCCTGATGAAACCCGAGCTGGATAAATGGAAGCCTGGACAGTACAACGGCACCTTCCGGGGCTTTAACCTGGCCATGGTGACGGCCACCGCAGCGTTCAAGAAGTACTGGACCAATGATACCTTCGAGCGTGATGTTCAGCGTAAAGCGCGCATAGTGGAAGAGCGCTTCAAGTCGTTAGCCGCCATCCTGACCGAAAACGGCATGCCGGCTACCGAGCGTGGCCGCGGCCTGATGCGTGGAATCGACGTCGTTTCGGGCGATATTGCCGATAAAATTACCGGCATGGCGTTCGAGCATGGTTTGATCATCGAGACCAGTGGCCAGGATGGTGAAGTGGTCAAATGCCTGTGCCCGCTAACCATCAGTGATGAAGACCTGCTGGAAGGGCTGGATATCCTGGAAAAATGTGTCAAAGCTGTCGCTAGCCAGTAACAACGCGCTAGGATGTAATCATGGGCGGCCTGATGGGGGCCGCAGCTAAAGGAGCTTGAGTATGATCGTTCGCAACCTTGAAGAAGCACGCAAGTCAGATCGCTTAGTGACAGCCGAGAATGGAAACTGGGACAGCACGCGCCTGGTGCTGGCTAATGACGGTGGCAACTTCTCGTTTCACATCACCCGTATCTTTGAAGGCACCGAGACGCATATTCATTACAAGCACCACTATGAGTCCGTGTTTTGCATCGAGGGTGAAGGCGAGGTAGAAACCCTGGCCGACGGTAAAATCTGGCCTATCAAACCGGGTGATATCTACATTCTTGACCAGCATGACGAACACCTGCTGCGTGCCCATAAAACCATGCATCTGGCATGCGTGTTCACGCCGCCCATCACAGGTAACGAAGTGCACCGTGAAGATGGCTCCTATGCGCCGGCTGACGACTAAAGCCGACGCATAAGATTGTCAGTGATGAATACAAAACAGCCTGCTTATCAGCAGGCTGTTTTGTGTTTCCATACAATCAATCAAAGTATTGTTACCGCTGTTCAGGGATCAACCTGTTCAAAGACCAGGGTAATTTCACCCAGCGTTAAACCAAATTTCTTCATGGTGGTCCGATTGATCAGTCGTCCGTCGGGTTGCAGGTACATCCAGTCATCCATGGTGAAATTGATCGTTCTGTCACCAATATCGACGTCCAGTGGATAGTTCATGTGAAAGACATGTCCATACTGGCGCGCCTCGACGGTGCCTTCAACGTCATTGGCGGTACCCACCCAGCGATGCTCGTCGACCCGCTCGAAGCGCCAAACGCGACGGTCGGTTTCACCATCGGCAAACTCGAAGGCTTCATCCAACGTCAGCGTATCGTCCTCAACGCTGCCTTCGATGGTAACGGTGAAGCGGCGCTGAACCTCGCCGCTGTAATCCTGTACCATGCCCCAAGCGCGGGTTGTGCCGCTGAAATAGTCGGCAATATCCAGACGCGGGTCGCTGTCAGCGTAATCTTCAACGTCGACGCTTGAGCATCCCGCCATCAAAAGGAGTAAAAGGGTGGAGACAACCGCTAAAACAGGGGTTTTCATTGAGCATTTCCTTTATAGTCAAGACGGCTCGTATAACAGTTGTCGAGTTTATCCCAGGAGCCACACTCGATGCCAATCCTTATCTCTAGGCATCTCCTCGGGTTCGCATAATATATATTATGTTAAATAGGGTTGATCGCCAGTGAAATCATCATGCGGTGTTGGACAATGGGTCTGACTACTCCTTATCATTCATCCTCTTATTGTTTAAGGATGTACCTTATTATGCGCCCAGGTGTTGTATGGCTGATGGCAGGTTTGGTTATGTTGGTGACTGGCTGTGCGGTGCCAACCTCTGCACCTGATGAGCCCCCTCCTCTTGATGAAGCCGCTTTCAACCTTCGCATGGACACGTTACAGGCTCAGTTATCCCAGCAATGCAGTGAAACCACTGCCTTGCAACAACGCCAGCTAGACCAGCAACAGATATTCACCGCCGATGTGCGCGAAGTGGGCAGCTTGCTTCGGCATTTGCGTAGCGATGTCCAGACGATCGGCGCACGCAACGAAGAGCCGGTGATCATCCGCGAAGAATGCCAAGCCGATGATGACCTCCTGGAAGGGAAAACACTGCTCGGCCGTAATGAATGGGTGGGCTTGCCGAGTATCGGCACCTACCTCCAGGCGCGTATCGACTCCGGCGCCAATACCTCCTCGCTATCCGCCCGGGATATCACGCCTTTTGAGCGCGACGGTGAAGATTGGGTGCGCTTTAAGCTGGCCCTCAACGACGATGATGTGGTCGTCGACCACGTTCGCGATGAGTGGATCGAGGCCCCCGTTGAGCGCCGCGTGCGCATCGTGCAGGCATCAGGCGACGATTCCCGGCCGGTTATTTCGCTGCTGTTGACACTGGGGCCGCTGAGGGAAAACGTCGAATTTACCCTCAATGACCGTAGCCATCTGGAATATCCCATCCTGCTTGGGCGTCGCTTCCTGCTCGATATTGCCCTCATTGATGTGGCCGAAACCTACCGCTTTGAGCGGCCGGAATTCCCTGGTGGCGAATCCGCTGATCAGGCTGCTGAGGATGAAGCTGCCGACTCAGACGATAGCGAAGAATAACGACAGCCACCGCTGTCACTTTTGAAAGGAATCTTGATGTCACGGCTACCGTTTTATTTTATCGTCGGTCTTTTGCTTATAGCAGGAATTGCGATGAGCGTTCATCGCCACCTGCAGTTCGAAATACCCTGGCTGCCGGGCGAGCAACGCCAGGTGTGGGAAATTGAAGCCGTGATCACCTTCGATGCCCAGGATGGCCCAGTGCAGGTTGATCTTGCCCTGCCCACGCATCAGGCCGGTTACCGAGTATTAACCGAGAATACTGCCTCCTCGGGCTACGGACTGGCTTATCAGGCCGACGAAACCGGACGGCGTGCCGAATGGACCATCCGCGAGGCGGAAGGCGACCAACAGCTTTATTATTCGGTTCAGATGCTGGTGTCACCCGATGCCCAGGCGCCCGTGCAAACTGCGCCCGAACTGCCACCTGCAGTGGAATGGGAAAGCCCTTTCGACTCCGCCGCTGAACAGCTTATCGACGAAGCGTGGGAACGCAGCGCCACTAATGCCACCTTTGCCCGTGAGTTGATCCGTGATGTGAACGGCGAGCGGCAGGATGAAAATGCTCGTCTGCTACTCGGCGAGCTTGAACCTGCCCCGCTGATTATTCGCCTGCTCAATCAGGCCGAAGTTAAAGCCCGAGCGGTCAGCGGACTACTGCTGGAAGATGGCCGACGTCGGCAGACGCTAAGCAGCTGGATTCAGGTGTTCGACGAAAATGACGAAACCTGGTCGCTCTTCCATCCGGTGACCGGCGCGCAAGGTAAACCCGATAACCTGCTGCTCTGGGAAACCACCGGTAACGCTGTGCTCGAAGTACAAGGTGGCACCAATTCGCGGGTCAGCTTCTCGATGATGACGCATCATCAGCCCGCTTCGGCGGCGGTGCGCAACCACAACTCCAACGACACCCTGCTGAACTTCTCGATTCATAGTTTGCCGCTGGAAGAACAGGCGCTGTTCCAGACTATCCTGCTTATCCCGATCGGTGCGCTGGTAGTAGTCTTCCTGCGGGTCTTCGTCGGCATCAAGACGTCGGGCACCTTCATGCCGGTGTTGATCGCCCTCGCCTTCATCCAGACCAGCCTGGCCACGGGGTTGATTGGCTTTCTGCTAATCGTTGCAGTGGGCCTGGTGATTCGTAACTATTTGTCGTATTTGAATTTATTACTAGTAGCCAGGGTGTCGGCGGTGATTATCACGGTGATAGGGATTATCTCGGTGTTTTCGGTACTGGCGTATCGGATGGGCTTGAATGCCGGGTTAACCATCACCTTCTTCCCGATGATCATTCTCGCCTGGACGATCGAGCGGATGTCTATCCTGTGGGAAGAGGAAGGCCCCAAGCAGGTGCTGATTCAGGGTGGCGGCAGCTTGCTGACCGCAGTGATTGCCTACTTGGCCATGAACAGCCCGTGGGTTCGCCATATCACCTTCAACTTCCTGGGCGTTCAGTTCATCCTGATGGCGTTGATCCTGTTGCTGGGTAACTACACCGGCTACCGCCTGCTGGAGCTGCGACGCTTCAAGCCCATTACCGAGGATGATAAGCCCTCATGAGCTTGCTGAGTATGAGTAATTGGACATGGCCGACACGGCTGCGCGATAAGGGCATCATCGGCATGAACCGGCGCAATATCCGCTACATTGGCCGCTACAACAACCGGCGGCTTTACCCGTTGGTTGATGACAAGCTTAAAACCAAGCTACTGGCACAGCGTTACGGTATCACCACGCCGGCGCTGATTGGCACCGTGACCACCCAGTTTGGCGTCAAGCACATTGGCGAGATGCTGGTGGGCCACCACGGATTCGTCATCAAGCCGGCCAAAGGCAGCGGTGGTAAGGGCATCCTGGTGATTGAAAGCGTCGACGGTGACGAATTCATCAAGCCCAGCGGCGCCCGTCTCTCGATTACCGATATTGAACGCCACGTGTCCAATATTCTTTCGGGTCTCTACTCCCTCGGCGGATCGCCTGACGTGGCGTTGGTCGAAACGCTGATCAATTTCGATGAAAGCCTCATGGCCTACACCTACGAAGGCGTACCCGACATCCGTGTTATCGTCTTCAAGGGTTATCCGGTCATGGCCATGATGCGGCTTTCAACGGCCGCATCGGACGGCAAGGCCAATCTTCACCAGGGCGCTGTCGGTGTGGGGCTGAACATGGCAACGGGAGAGGCCCTGCGGGGCGTCCAGTTTGATCGTCCCTGTTATGCCCACCCGGATACCGGCCACGATCTGGCAAGCCTTAAAGTCCCCCAGTGGAAGACGCTGCTGGACCTGGCGGCGGGCTGCTATGAAATGACGGGGCTGGGCTATCTGGGCACCGATATGGTGCTCGACCGTAAGCATGGCCCCATGCTCCTCGAGCTCAATGCCCGCCCTGGCCTTGCCATCCAGATGACCAACGGTGAAGGACTGCGTCGACGGCTTGACCTTATCGAACGACAGCCCGATGGCGTCTCCGTAGAAAAGCGCGTGGCCTTTGCCCAACACCATTTTGCGCGCGTAAGCGAGTTGACGGACTCGCCTGACACGCCTTCGGCAACCGCGTAAACTTTATCTCCCAAGCGTAAACTGCGCTCACAATGTCAACGAGATATCTATGACAAACGCCAATGCGCTGGTTCAGCAAGCAGAATCGCAATGCCACACGCGAGGCGTGCGGTTTACTCCCATCCGTCGCCGGGTGCTGGAGCTCATTGCGCGTCATGGCGGTGGGCTAAAAGCCTATGACCTGCTCGATCAACTCTCCACGGAACATGCGGCAGCCCGCCCTCCGACGGTCTACCGCGCACTCGAGTTTCTCATTGAGCAGGGGCTTGTCCATCGCATCGAGTCGCAAAATGCCTACGTTGCCTGTGCATGCCCGGAACACGCCCACGGGTTTCAACTGCTCATCTGCCGGCATTGCGGCTATGTAGAAGAACTCCACCTGGATGAAATAAGCGATCAGCTGGCTGGACTGGCACAGCGCCAGGGATTCAAGGTGGAAAGACAAACGATCGAATTACTCGGCCTGTGCCAGCGCTGCCAAACCCAAAGTGAGTCGTAGCATGTCCTCAGTGAATCAGCAGTCGAATCAACAGTTATTCAAGGGCCTTGAAGCCGCCTCTCCATCCGATGCCCTGCCCGCGTTAGCCACGGTACTCGACGCAGTGCGGTTCAATGCAGACGGATTGCTTCCGGCTATTGCCCAGCAGCACGACACTGGCGAGGTGCTGATGATGGCATGGATGAACCGCGAAGCGCTGGAAGAAACCCTGCAAACACAGCGCGTATGCTACTACTCCCGCTCGCGGGGCAAGCTGTGGCGCAAAGGCGAATCTTCCGGGCAGCAGCAGCACCTGAAAGGCGCGGCGCTGGACTGTGACGGCGACACCCTGCTGCTTCAGGTCGAGCAGACCGGGCCTGCCTGCCACACTGGACGGCGGAGTTGCTTTTATCTCTCGCTGACGCAGGAAGGCGTGTCGATCAACAGCGCGCCGATCATCGACCCTGCCGATCTTTACGGCAAGCCGTCGTGAAAACCAGGTCTTGGGCCCTGATTCGGTGGCCTCGCTGGTTGGCTAGCCACGCCTTGGTGGGTCTGGTGCGTGTCTATCAATACACGCTAAGTCCTTTGCTTGGGCCTCGCTGTCGCTTCTGGCCAAGCTGTTCGGCGTATGCCGTCGAAGCTATTCAGGTCCACGGCCCGCTAAAAGGCACATGGATGGCCATCAAGCGCATACTGAAATGCCACCCGGGGAGTGCCGGTGGCATGGACCCGGTGCCCGGCGGACGCAGCGAAGCACTTTGTCGGGAAGACGACGAAGGCGACCGCCACCACGCTTGCCCCCCTTCTACTACGCGCGATTAGGCAGACTGCTGGGCTACCTGGTAGATGCGTTCCAGCATCGCATGCAGCCCGTTGCTGCGCGTAGGCGATAGATGCTTATCCAGGCCCAGGTCTGTCATGAAGTGCGGCTCGGTGTGGCGCACTTCGTCCGGCGTTCTCTCGCTGTAGATGCGTAGCAGCACCGCAATCAACCCGGAGACGATCGCCGCATCGGACGTGGCCTTGAAGATCAGCTTGTCCCCTTGCGCTTCATGGTGCATCCAGACGTTGGACTGGCACCCCTGAATTTTAGCCTCTGCGGTTTTCCATTCATCAGGGAAGTCGGGTAGCTGTTTGCCCATGTCGATAATGTACTGATAACGGTCCATCCAGTTATCAAACATGTCGAATTCTTCGATCAGTTCCTGCTGGGCGAGCTCGGCACCTGACGTACTCATGGTGATTCCTTTAGCGTTGGGGCATGAAATATCAGCCATTATAACGTTTCAGGATCGTCTTGGGTGCCCCTGGGCGCAATCTGATGGCGCTGTTGTTCATGGTGCCACTCGATGGCTTCGTTATGCAGATAGCGCGCGGTGGTATCCAGGCGTGAGTGGCGTGCGCTATCGGCCAGGTGTCGCAGGCTGATACCCGCCTGGGCCTGATGGGTAATCGAGGTGTGGCGTAACCAATGCGGGGTAGCCTTGCGCAGCGCGGCAACATACGCGGGGTTCCCCCCGTTGGCTTGCAATGCGTCGGCCGCCTCATTGAAGGTATTGCGTATTAGCCGGTACAGCTGGTTCTGGCCAATGCCGCGCTGCCCGTCCAGAGCACGAATAACCGGTGTATCGTCATGGTGCGCCGGCATCCCCTGGTGACCCAGGGCGTGTCGCCACTCAACAAGACACGCCTGCATATCCGCCGGTAGCGGAATGCGGGCGATCTTGCTCCCCTTGCCCACGACCGACCACCACCAGCGCCCTTCGCTTTGCTGGAAATCGCCCATGCGTGCCTCGGCCATTTCGCTCACCCGGGGTGCCAGCAGATAGGCAAAACCAAAGATAAACCGTCGCCGGGCGCTTTCGTAAGCCCCGCGCTCGCCCTTCCCCGCTGGTTGGTTCAGCCACTGCCAGAACCACTCCCAAAGCTCGCGCTCCAGGTAGCGTTCAATTCGCTGTGTCTGATTGTTCAAACGGCGTGACTTATCGCGCATCAAACGAAACGGGTTATGACGCACCCAGCCGGCTTCGACCAGCCAGCTGTAAAGCCCCTGCAGAATAATCAGGCTTTGCCGGCGGCTGCTTGATGAAAGCCCGCCGCGAAAAGGCCGCCATTGAGGATGCTGGCGTGGCTTGGTGGGCCCCACCCACTGGGCGCTTGGCTGAGGGTCGGCCAGAAATTGCTCGAAGTCCCGCAGCACCTCGCGATTGACCTGCTCAAGCGTCAATCCCCGGTGAGTCAGCCAGAGCAACAGCCGCTCGGCCTCGCGTCGATAGCATTTCCAGGTTTGCGGGCTTTGCTGGTACTCGGCCAGCCACGCCGATACCGCGCCAATATCCGTGGTGGCGTTGATTGCCGGCACGTTGTCGGTGCCGCTGAGGCTTGCCAGCGGCGATACCGTGGTGGCCGTGAGCGATGTATCGGCGCTGGTCATCGGCTTTTTTCTCTTTTCACGCGTCTGCCTTTCTCTTCACTGATCGATTCCCCGTTAAACAGCCCCCTAGCATTGGCGCTACCAGACCAATCTTGATGACCTAAGTGTGCCGTCGTAGCGCAAAAAACTCAAGATAACATGGGTAATCTTGAATTTATCTATTTTAAGATAAATAAATTACATTTTACGTATTACGTAATATTGCCTTGCGAAATGAATGGCGGCACAATCACCACCATCCAATCCCGCAACAGGAGCCCTTCCATGGCACGCAGCGGCATTCAGTACTCCGATGTTCAGCAGGCCATCGATACGTTGCTCACTCGGGGCGATACCCCGAGCGTGCAGCGTATTCGGGAAGTGCTGGGTACCGGCAGCTACACCACCATCAGCGAGCATTTTCGTCAGTGGCGCATCGAACGGGACAACAACCGGGACGTGCCGCCGCCCAAGGGCGTGCCCGAAGCCGTAGCCAGCCTCGCCGGCGAGCTGTGGAAAGAGGCCCTGGAAGCCGCCCAGCAGGCACTGCACCACTACCGCGAAGAAGCCGACCGTCAGATAGAGGCCGCCCGGCTTGAGGCAAACGACGCTGACCAACGGGCCGCCAATGCAGAGCAGCGCGAAACCGCCCTGGCAGAGCACTTGCGGCATACCGAAACCCGAGTGGAAGCACTCAGCCGTGACCTCGCCGCCAGTCAATCAGACGAAGCCCACTGGAGTGCGCAAGCAGATGAAGCCCGTAGCGAAGTGGCCAAATGGCAAGAAGCCCATGAGCGTGTCCAGCAGCAGCTGGCCGAACGTCAAGCAAACCATGCCGAGCAGCTGAATCGCCAGCAGGCCGAGTGGGAGACGCGCCTGGCTCAGGAAGAGCAGCGTCATGAAGCCGCCGAAGATCGGTTGATGGGTTTGCTGGATAGTGCCCGGCAGGAGCGCGCGCAGGAGGAAAGCGCCTATCAGCAGCGCTTGAAGCAGGCCGATAAGCGTAACGAAGCGCTGGCTGGCGAGGTGAAAACCCTGGAGCGCGCGCGGCATGAACAGCAGTTGGAGGCCAACGCTCAGCGTCAGGCGCGGACCCAGCTACAGGAGACCCTGAAAACCCTGCAAAAGCGCCTGGACGAGGCTATCCAGAAACGTGATGCGGCGGAATCGTCGCTCGCCAGTCAGGCACAGCAGCACGAAACGCGGGAAAGAGCCTGGCAGGAACAGCTATGGTCGCGGATGGACGCCATGCAGCAGCAATTGACCCACCTGCCCACGTCGCTGTCGCGTCAACGGGACGAAGCCTCGGACGATCAGCCGGATTAGTCAGTTGCAAAAGGCACTGATACAAAAAAGCCCAGCGTTTGCTGGGCTTTTTGCGGGGCGTATAACCGGCAAGGATCAACGGTAGTAGGCGTTGGTCGTATCCGAGTGATCGGTTACATCACGGATGCCGGCCAGCTCGGGGATCCGCTCCATCAGCGTTTTCTCGACGCCATCCTTGAGGGTCAGATCCACGGCCGCGCAGCCCTGACAGCCGCCGCCAAAGGCCAGCACCGCCATGTTTTGCTCGGTGAGCTCAACCAGCTTGACTTCACCGCCATGCGAGGCCAGGCCAGGATTGATTTCGCTGTACAGCACGTAGTTGACGCGGTCTTCCATCGGGCTGTCGGCATTGACCTTGGGCATCTTGGCGTTGGGCGCCTTGATGGTCAGTTGCCCGCCCATACGGTCGGCGTTGAAATCGACAACGGCTTCTTCCAGGAACGCCAGACTGTTTTTATCCAGGAATACGTTGATCTTGTCGAGTTCAAGCTTCACGTCGGTGGGTTCTTCTTCACCCGGACGACAATAGGCCAGGCAGGTTTCCGCGTAGGGCGTGCCCGGCTGAGTAATGAAAATGCGCACGGCAATGCCTTCGACATTTTGCTTTTCCAGCAATTCTGCCAGGTAATCCTGTGCACTATCTGTAATATCAATACCTTGCGTATCGACGCTGGTATTGGCTTCGGTAGTCTCGGTCATGAGGGGTGTCTTCCTCCCGTGGCAGTGGCGTGGCCACTTCACATGTCATTTGTGTCTATGGTAAGCAAAACCGGCCGCCGACACAATCCCGACTGTTTTACTGGGCTATTCACCCTGTCTGGCCGATCATACTCCCTTTGTTTAGCCAATACCGACCTGCATTCGAGGCAATACATTGCTGCCCCGCCTGACCCGCTTTGTTATGATAGTGCGCCGCTGACCCGTTGGGGCTTGAATTGACGACGATAACAACCCCATTTTTGACTGAAACGCTGGAGAGCTTCCCCCGCCATGGCTGCTAGTGATTTGATTGCGACCCTGACCCAACGCCTAACTCAACGCATCCATATTCTGGATGGCGGCATGGGGACCATGTTGCAGAATGCCGAGCTCAGCGAGGAAGAATTTCGTGGCGAGCGTTTCAGCGACTGGCCGTCGGACCTGAAAGGCAATAACGACCTACTGGCGCTGACCTGCTCCGAGGTCGTCAGCCGCATCCACCGGGACTATCTCGAAGCCGGTGCCGACATTATCGAGACCAACACCTTCAACAGTACGCGTCTCTCCCAGGCCGACTACGGCATGGAAGAAATCGTGGTCGAGCTCAACCGTGAGTCGGCCCGGCTGGCTCGGGAAGTCTGCGATGCCGTCGCTGCGGAAACCGGTGTGCCCCGCTACGTCGCCGGCGTGCTGGGTCCTACGTCGCGCACCGCCTCGCTGTCGCCGGACGTCAACGACCCCTCCAAGCGTAACGTCACCTTTGATGAGCTGCGCGACAATTACTACGAAGCGGCCCAGGCGTTGATCGATGGCGGTGCCGATCTCATCATGATCGAGACCATCTTCGACACCCTCAATGCCAAAGCTGCGATCTACGCGCTTGAAGAGCTGTTTGAGGATCTTGGTCAGCGGCTGCCGGTGATGATCTCCGGCACCATCACGGATGCCTCCGGCCGCACGCTGTCCGGGCAAACCACTGAAGCCTTCTGGAACTCCGTTCGCCATGCCCAGCCATTCTCCGTGGGCCTTAACTGTGCCCTCGGTGCCGAAGAGCTGCGCCCGTATCTGGAAGAGATTTCCACCAAGGCGGATACGTTCGTATCGGCGCACCCCAACGCGGGTCTGCCCAACGAATTTGGCGAATACGACCAGACGCCCGAGGAAATGGCGTCGATTGTCGGCGAGTTCGCCCAAAGCGGCCTGGTCAATATCATTGGCGGCTGCTGCGGCTCGACGCCGGAACATATTCGCGCCATAGCGGACGCCGTTCACGGCCTGGCGCCCCGTAGCGTGCCCGAGCGCTCCCGCGCCTGCCGCTTATCCGGGCTCGAGCCGTTCAACATCGAAGCCGACTCGCTGTTCGTCAATGTCGGTGAACGTACCAATGTGACCGGGTCGGCACGCTTCAAGCGACTGATCGTGGAAGAAGACTTCACGACTGCCCTCGAAGTCGCACTGGAACAGGTGGAAAACGGCGCTCAGGTCATCGACATCAACATGGACGAAGGCATGTTGGAGTCTCAGGAAGCCATGGTGCGCTTTCTGAACCTTATCGCCGGCGAGCCCGATATCGCCCGCGTGCCGATCATGATCGACTCCTCCAAGTGGGAGATCATCGAAGCGGGCCTCAAGTGCGTTCAGGGCAAGGCCGTGGTCAACTCCATCTCGCTTAAGGAAGGCGAGGCGGCCTTTCGCGAGCAGGCCACCAAATGCCGCCGCTTTGGCGCCGCCATCGTGGTCATGGCGTTCGACGAGGAAGGCCAGGCCGATACCTTCGCGCGCAAGACCGAGATCTGCGAGCGTGCCTATCGCCTGCTGGTAGATGAAATAGGCTTTCCGGCGGAAGATATCATCTTCGACCCCAACATCTTTGCCATTGCCACGGGGATCGAAGAGCACAACAACTACGCCGTCGACTTCATCGAGGCCTCTCAGTGGATTCGCGAGCACCTGCCCCATGCAATGCTTTCCGGCGGCGTATCCAACGTGTCGTTTTCCTTCCGGGGTAACAACCCGGTTCGCGAGGCGATTCACTCGGTCTTCCTGTATCACGCGATTCGTGCCGGCCTGACCATGGGCATCGTCAATGCCGGCCAGTTGGCGGTCTACGACGACCTCCCTGCCGAGCTGCGCGATGCCGTTGAAGACGTGGTGCTCAACCGCCGCGACGACAGTACCGAACGGCTGCTGGAGCTTGCCGACAAGTACAAGGGCGACGGCAGCGGCGCTGCAAAGAAGGAAGACCTGGAGTGGCGCAGTTGGCCGGTCAACAAGCGTATCGAACACGCGCTGGTCAAAGGCATTACCGCCTACATCGAGGACGATACCGAACTTGCCCGCGCAGAAGCGGAACGGCCCATCGAGGTCATCGAAGGCCCGCTAATGGACGGCATGAACGTAGTGGGCGACCTGTTCGGGGCAGGCAAAATGTTCCTGCCGCAGGTGGTCAAGTCCGCCCGTGTCATGAAACAGGCGGTGGCCTACCTCATTCCCTACATCGAAGCGGAAAAGAGCGAAGATACCAAGGCCAAGGGTAAGATCGTCATGGCGACGGTGAAAGGCGACGTGCACGATATCGGCAAAAATATCGTCGGCGTGGTTTTGCAGTGCAACAACTACGAGGTCATCGACCTCGGGGTCATGGTGCCCACCGACAAGATCCTCCAGGCCGCCAGGGATCACAACGCGGACATCATCGGGCTGTCCGGTCTGATTACGCCGTCGCTGGATGAGATGGTCCACGTGGCCAAGGAAATGAAGCGCCAGGGAATGGACCTGCCATTGCTGATTGGCGGTGCGACAACGTCGAAAGCGCACACGGCGGTCAAGATCGAGCCGCAATACGATCACCCGGTCATCTATGTCACCGACGCCTCCCGGGCCGTGGGGGTTGCGGGTCGGCTGCTGACCCCGGCGCTCAAGACGCCTTACGTCGCCGAGATTCGCGAAGAGTACGAGAAGGTCCGCGAGCGCAACGCCAAGCGACGCCCGAAAGCTGCCGACCTGGACTATACCCAGGCACGCAAACGGCGATTCCGCACGGACTGGGCCAGCTATACGCCGACCAAGCCTCACCAGCTTGGGCTCAAGACCTTTGAGAACTATGACCTCGACGAGTTGGTCGAGCGCATCGACTGGACGCCGTTCTTCATGAGCTGGCAGCTCGCGGGCAAATACCCCAAGATTCTTGACGATAAAGTGGTCGGCGAAGCGGCCCGCAACCTGTTTGAAGATGCCAAGCAGATGCTCCGCAAGCTGGTCGATGAAAAGCGCATTCAGGCCCGTGGCGTGATCGGCCTGTGGCCCGCCAATACCGTCGATGACGACGTCATCGAAGTATACGCCGACGAATCGCGCAACGAGGTGGTCGAACGGCTGCATCATATTCGCCAGCAGACCACCAAGGGACGCGATGGAATCTGCTACAGCCTGGCGGATTTTATTGCCCCCAAAGACAGCGGCAAAGCCGACTGGATTGGCGGCTTTGCGGTGACCACCGGGCACGGGGTCGATCAACTGACCAAGGCCTACGAAGCCGCCGGCGATGACTATAACGCCATCATGGTCCAGGCGCTGACGGATCGCCTCGCGGAAGCCTTTGCCGAGCGCATGCACGAACGGGTACGTAAAGAGTTCTGGGGCTATGTACCCCAGGAGTCCCTCGACAACGACGCGCTGATAGCCGAAAAATACCAGGGCATCCGCCCGGCACCCGGTTACCCGGCGTGCCCCGACCACACAGAGAAAACCACCCTGTTCAGAATGCTCGACGCCACCGCTAATACCGGCCTTGCGCTGACCGAGAACTTTGCCATGTGGCCGGCCGCCGCGGTATCGGGATGGTATTTTTCGCATCCCCAATCCAAGTATTTCTCAACCGGCAAGATCACCCAGGACCAGGTCAAGGTACTGGCAGATCGCAAACAGATGCCGCTTGAGGAAATGGAACGCTGGCTGTCGCCGGTGCTGTCTTACGACCCGAGCTAACGGTGTCGTACGTCGCTCGCCGCCACGGTAAAGTGGTTCGCCTGGCCTGGCCCATCATGCTGGGCATGCTGTCACAGAGCATGCTCAACCTGGTCGATGCGGCGATGGTTGGCCGCCTTGGGGAAACCGCCCTGGCGGGCGTCGGACTTGGCGGTTACGCCATGTTCATGATGACGGCATTGGTGTTCGGTCTGTCTTCCAGCGTTCAGTCGCAAACCGCGCAACGCCAGGGGGCGGGCTCTCCACTCACCTCCCCGCTTTATGCCGGACTATGGCTCGGCTTGATAAGCGGCATGCTAGTGACCTTGATGGCATGGTGGCAGGCGCCCTGGTTTATGCAGTGGCTATCGCCGGCTCCCGACGTACATGACGTGGCTGTCGATTACTTTCGCTGGCGCGTGCTCGCGCTTACCGCCATCGCCCTAACCCTGTGTTTCAGAGGGTATTGGAACGGCCGTCAGCATACCCAACTGTATTTGCGTATTATCGTCGCCGTGCATCTGCTCAACGTGGTGCTTAGCGCCGGATTGATTTTTGGCCTCGCTGGTCTTCCCCGACTGGGCGCCACGGGCGCAGGCGTGGGCACCACGCTGTCGATCATGGTCGGGCTGCTGATTTGGGTATGGGTGACCATGCGCCGTGACGCTGACGCACGGTGGCGTCAATTACTCCCCGACAGGCAGGTACTACGCGCCACCGCCCGCTTGGCGCTGCCCCATTCGGCCCAGCAACTCTGGTTTGCGGCCGGCTACGCGGTGCTTTTCTGGCTGTTGAGCCAGCTTGGCACGGCAAGCGTTGCCGTGGGGCACGTGTTGATTAACCTGTCACTATTATTGATACTCCCCGGCGTTGGCATCGGGGTGGCGGCCATGAGCCTGGTCGGCGAAGCGCTTGGACGAGACGCCGAACAAGAAGCCCACCGCTGGGGAATGGACGCGCTGTGGGTGGCGTGGCTACTGCTGGCCGTTTTGGCGCTGCCCATGCTGTGGGTGCCTGAGTCGGTGTTGGGACTGTTTTTCAGCAGCCGGGAGTTGATTACCCTGGGAGCGCTACCGCTGCAGTTGACCGGCTTGATGATGATGATCGACGCGGCGGCGCTGGTACTGGCCCAGGCGCTGATGGGCGCGGGCGCTCAACGCACCGTGATGATCGTCACCCTTGGTATGCAGTGGCTGTTCTTTTTACCGCTGGCATGGTGGGTCGGGTTGGCGCTGGGCCATGGCCTACTCGGCATTTGGCTGATGCAACTACTTTACCGCATCATCAACTCAGCCGGTTTTTTGTGGATATGGCAACGCCGCCAATGGGCGTCGTCGCCAGCTTAAATGCTATTTTGAGATAAAAAGATAATTATATATTCTTTTGTAGAATATGACGCCCGCGTTAAGGTGGCGACACTGATTCGTCCCGTTGCAACGTGACAACTTCGCTTTAGCAGGACCGTGCCCCATGTACCGTTATGATATTCATGACCAAACGCTGGTAGATGAGCGTGTCGCTCAGTTCCGCGATCAGATGGATCGCTACCGCGCCGGGCGTTTGGGAGAGGAAGAGTTTCGTCCATTGCGTCTGCAGAATGGACTCTATATCCAACGACATGCGCCGATGCTGCGCATTGCGATTCCGTATGGCATGTTGGCCGGCTATCAGCTGCGCGCGCTGGGCGACATCACCCGCCGTTACGACCGCGGCTATGGCCACTTCACGACGCGCCAGAATCTGCAGCTTAACTGGCCGGCGCTGGAAGACGTGCCGGAAATTCTGGCGGATCTGGCCAAGGTGCAGATGCACGCCATTCAGACCAGCGGCAACTGCATCCGTAATACGACCAGCGACCAGTTTGCCGGTATCGCCAACGACGAAGTCGAAGACCCGCGCCCCTGGTGCGAGCTGATTCGTCAATGGTCGACCCTACACCCTGAGTTTGCCTACCTGCCGCGCAAGTTCAAGATTGCCGTGAGTGGCGCCTCGCAGGATCGTGCGGCCATTCAGGTTCACGATATCGGCCTACGGCTGTGGTACAACGACGCAGGCGAATTGCGCGTCAGGGTACTCGCCGGTGGTGGCCTGGGCCGTACGCCGATGATCGGCGATGTGGTACGCGACGACCTGCCCTGGCAGCACCTGCTGACCTATTTGGAAGCATGTGTGCGGGTATACAACCAGTTTGGCCGCCGTGACAACAAGTTCAAGGCGCGGATCAAGATCCTGGTCAAGGCGCTGGGTATCGAAGAATATCGCCGTCGCGTCGAGGAAGAGTGGGCGCACTTGAAAGACGGCCCGCAAACGCTCAATCAGGCAGCCGTGGATGCGGCGAAAGAGCACTTCCCCGAGCCAGAACGTCGCGAGGTGGGTGAAGCCGCCGTGGCGGAGTTCGAGCGTCTACGCCAGGAAGACCGTGGCTTTGCACGTTTTGTGACCAATAACGTCACCGCCCACAAGGTGCACGGCTACAAGGCCGTAACGCTATCACTGAAGCGTCGTGAACACGCCCCGGGGGATGTCACGGCCGATCAGATGGACGCGATCGCCGATCTCGCCGACCGCTACAGCTTCGGTGAAGTCCGCGTGACCCACGAACAGAATGTGGTGCTGTCCGACATACCGGTGGATGAACTCGAAGCGCTCTGGAAAGAACTCGACGCCCTGGGTATGGCCAATCCGACGGTGGGCACGCTCAACGATATTATCTGCTGCCCCGGCGGCGACTACTGCAGCCTGGCCAACGCCGTGTCGATCCCCATCGCCCAGGCATTGCAGGAACGTTTTGAAGACCTCGACTTCCTCTATGACCTGGGTCCGCTGGATCTTAATATTTCCGGCTGCATGAACGCCTGTGGCCACCACCACGTGGGCCATATCGGCATCCTTGGCGTTGATAAGAAGGGCGAAGAGTACTACCAGGTATCAATCGGCGGCAACTCCACCGACGACGCCTCACTGGGTAAAATTCTCGGCCCCTCGTTCTTCCGTGAAGACGTCCCTGGTGTGGTTGAAAAAGTCCTCCAGGTGTATGTATCACAGCGGCACGAAGACGAGCGGTTCCTGGATACCTATCGCCGGATTGGCCTGAAACCCTTTAAGGAGCACGTGTATGCCAAGTAACGCCACGGCGAGCGATACGCCATCAATGGCCCCGGTGCACGTCGACCACCTGATTGCCGACGGTGAGCTGGCGCCGGAAAATGCCTGGTGCGTGTCCTACGATGCAGAGACACTCCCCGAGCAGCGCCCTGCGTTTGTCCCCCTGGCCCTCTGGGAGGCCAATCAGGAAGACGCTGAGCTGGCACCGCTGCTGGCCAGCGACTGTGCATTGACCGCCGAACTGGTCAAGAACATCAGCGCGGCCCCGGCGATAGCCATTGATTTTCCGGCATTCACCGACGGCCGTGGCTACTCGCTAGCGCGCCTGTTACGCGAGCGGTTTGGCTATCGTGGTGAAATCCGTGCGGTGGGCGATGTGCTTGTCGACCAACTGCATTACATGCAGCGTTGCGGTTTCAATGCCATGGCCCTGCGCGACGATCAGCACCCAGGCGATGCGCTGCGCGCCCTGAACGCCTTTAGCGTGCGCTACCAGACCGACGTCGAAGAGCGCCAGGCGCTGTTTGAAAAACGCCTGAACGCTGACCACTAAAGCAGCGCAACCGTGGTCACTCCCCAAAAGGGGCCGCCTAAATGGCGGCCCTTTTTGCGTTAGCGTTCAAACCCGCCGCTTCTGCTGGCGTTCGCGGTTATTGGCCTTGGCCCGGTCGCTCTTGCGCAACATGACCCAGGTCGCGCCCAGCCCGCCGTCAGAGGGCTGGGCGGTAATGTAGGCCTGCACCTCTTCAAACTGAAGGAGCCATTTGGCAACGTAGGAGCGCAGCACATTGGCCGGGCTGTCGATGTCACGCCCGCGCCCGTGAACGATGAGTACCGAACGTAAGTCGTTGGCGTAAGCATCCTGAATGAAAGGGAAAATCAGCCCCCGACACTCTGCAAGGGGCCGCCGGAGCAGATGCAGCTGGGCCTGGACCGGGTAGCCGCCATGCTTGAGTTTATCGACCACGCCCTGCTGAATGCCTTCGCGGCGAAATTCGATGGGATCGAAGGCCGGCACGAGATCGACAAAATCATCGGACAGAAAATTACGCTCTTCAACCGCCGCTTCGGCGCGTTCGCGTCTGGCCAGTTGGGCCTCGGAGGGTTGCTTGCGCCGGGGGCCAGTATCCGCACGATTATGCCGGGGGAGAGGCTTAACGTCGCCGACAAGCGCGCTAAAATCCATCTCATCACGAAGTCGCTGATTCATGGCAGGCTCTCCGATTGGATAGGCAACTCATCCTACCAAACCCATATCGATTGCTTAAGCATATTGTTACGCTTGTCTTCCACGCAACGTCACGCCACGCTAGTCGCTTTACGAGCCGCATAAGGACATCACCATGGCTTGGGTCAAACGCCTCTTGGCACTTTGTGCAATACTGCTGCTGGGGCTCGCGGGCTGGATGTGGCTGACCATGCTCAGCCCCTGGTTTTATGACCGACCCGACGAGCTTGCCGATATCGAGCAGCGCACGCACCAGGTGTTCGTCTACGGCACGTTGCGTTATGCGCCGGTCCGCTGGGTGGTGATGGGCGGCTCGGGCGACCCTCAGGCGGCCACGCTTGAAGACCACCAGCGCAACGGGCTCGATTTATCGCCCTCGCCTGGCAGCCAGGTGGAAGGGCTTCGCCTCAGCGTCACCGCCGACCAACTCGCCCGTCTCGACCGCTACGAGCGCCTGGGTATTCGCTACGAGCGCGTCGAAAAGCAACTGGAGGACGGCAGCCGTGCCTGGGTTTATCAGCGGCTACCCAATGCACAAGGGCTGCGCGTGCCATTACCCGCTGCCTACCTTGCTCTGGTACCCTAAGGCCATCTCTCGTTTGGAGTTACTATGTCCGGTTCATTACCTTATGTGTTGATACTCTATTACTCGCGCTCGGGTGCCACCGCCACCATGGCGCAGCAGATGGCCGCCGGGGTCGAGCAGGTAGCCGGCATTGAAGCCCGCCTGCGAACCGTGCCATCGGTGTCGCCTACCAGTGAAGCAACAACACCCGAGATACCCGACGAGGGGGCGATTTATGCCGAGCTTGACGATCTGCGCCACTGCAGCGGCCTCGCGCTGGGCAGCCCCACTCGGTTTGGCAACATGGCCGCGCCACTGAAGTATTTTCTCGACACCACCAGCAGCCTATGGGTCAACGGCGCCCTGATCGACAAACCGGCGAGCGCCTTCACCTCCAGTTCCAGCCTGCACGGCGGCCAGGAAAGCACCTTGCTGACCATGCTGGTCCCCCTGCTCCATCATGGCATGGTGTATGCGGGCGTTCCCTATAGCGCGACGGAACTGCTTGCCACACAAAGCGGCGGCACGCCCTACGGCTCAAGTCACCTTGCCGGGCCGCGTAGCGACCGCTCGGTGGATGAACACGAACGTGCCCTGTGCGTTGCCCAGGGCAAAAGATTGGCCAAGCTGGCGCTGGCCATGCAGAGGATGCGCGAGGAGGCATCATGAGGCAGTGGCTGGAGCGCTTTGAGCAACGCCACGGCATCGACCTGCTGACGCTGAGGGCCCGGCAATGGGTGCTGGTCAGTTTTGTTCTGTTGCTGCTGATGATGTTGCTACGCGGATTCATGGTGCAGGGCGACGCCTTCAACTGGCGGCCGATGATTGCGTTCGTGCTGCCGCTGGTACTGTTTCTACCGTCCATTATTGGCAAACGCCCGCGCGGGCATGCATGGCTTGCCTTTGTCAGCCTGTTGTATTTTAGCCAGGGCGTGATGGTGGCCACACTGCCCACACAGGTCATGCGCGGGGTTGCCGAAGCGCTACTGTCGCTTGCCTTGTTTACCGGCTGCATGGCGTACGCGCGATTCCGCAGTCGCCAGCTTCGTGCTCAGCAATGATGTGTATCAACCAACGCCGCAAAATAGCCACCGCAAACACCAGGATCGACAGCGCGACCCACTGATTTCCATTATGATGAGAGGTAGGCGCTGGCATAACGTTTTGGTTGGTTGGGTGTATAAAGCATTGAAACGTTATGTTTTATTGCAATGCCTGATACTTGAGCTTTATCAGCACACCCGCCACCATGGTAAAAATTCTTGACGGAGAGCCTAGCAATGGCACGCGACATAGCGGATATCAGGCGTGATTATGAGGGAGGCCGACTCGACGAGTCTCAGGCCCCTGATGATCCTTTAGACCTGTTTGATGAGTGGTTCACACTGGCGCTCGAGCAGGAAGGCCGAGACGGCAACGCCATGACGCTGGCGACGGTAGATAGCCAAGGCCGTCCTCATGCGCGTGTGGTCTTGCTGAAAGGGTACGACCAGCAGGGCATGGTATTTTTCACCAACTACCACAGCCACAAGGGCAGCGAACTCAGCAATGTGCCCTACGCGGCCCTCACCTTCTGGTGGCCTTCCATTTCCAGACAGATACGTATCGAAGGCTCGGTGGAACAAGTCGCCGAAGAAGAGTCAGACGACTATTTCGCCAGCCGTCCCCGGGGTAGCCAGTTGGGCGCCTGGATTGCCACCCAAAGCGTGGTAATACCCAACCGTAACTGGATTGAAGAGCGTCAAAAACGCTTTGAGCAGGCCTACGAGGGCCAGGATATTCCGCGCCCTATTCATTGGGGCGGCTACCGCGTGACGCCTGACATGATCGAATTCTGGCAGGGCCAGCCCAGCCGTCTCCACGACCGCATCCGCTATGAACGGCGCGACGGCGGTGAATGGAGCTCCTTCCGCCTGGCGCCCTGACGCGCTGCCCGCCGTTTGCGCTTCATTGCTGGGCCCTAGCAATGGCCAGCGGCGGGCAAAGCAGATTCAGTCAGGCAGGCTTTCAAGGCGGTGGCGTTGCCATTCGCTCTCGGGCTCATTGAGCCGCATGATGGCATCAATCACCTGCTCTTCCATGTTATAGCGACAGGTAAAGCCCAGGTGCTTCATCAATGCCCGCATGGGGTGATTGTCTGCCATGATCTTGCCCACCATTTCCAGCGTGCCGATGCTGGTGCAGTAGTCAATCATTTTCTTCATCAGCAAACTGCCGATCCCCAACCCCTGAAGGTCGTCGCGAATGATTACCGAAAACTCCGTTCGGATGTTATCCGGATCATTCCAAACCCGCACCACGCCCAGCATCTCCTTGCTGCCATCGTCGCGCTGGTGTTCTGCAATGAAGGCCATCTGGCGGTCGTAATTGATATGCGACAGCACCGATAGATCGCGTTGGGTCAAATTCGACTTGTTGTGAAAATAGCGAAAACGGATGCTTTCTTCAGACAGCTGGCGGTGGAAATTGGTGATCAACGGCGCGTCCTCGGCGCGAATGGGACGTACCTCCACCTGCCAGCCGTTCTTCAACTTAACCCATTCCCGCAGCTCTTCCGGGTAGGGCATGATCGCAAACCGCGCCGGCGGCCCCAGGTCCATGGCGAAGTCGACCGCGACGATGCCGTCACGGTTGAGCAGCAAGGGGTTGAGCTCCAGCCCGCGCAGCTCGCCCAGGTCCGAGGCCATTTGCGAGAGTTTTACCAGCAGCTGGCACAAATGCTGGGTATCCCGGTCAGGGTCCGACGAATGCTCGCGTATCAGTGAAGCCGCGTGAGTGCGATTGACCACGTCGGCAGCCAGCCCCATGTTGAGCGGCGGTAACGCCACCTGCCGGTCAGCGAGAATGTTGACCTTGTAACCTCCGATACCAAACACGATCAGCGGCCCGAATACCGGGTCCCGGGTAATGCCCGCGCATACCTGCATGGAATGCTTGCCGCGCTGCATGGGCTGCAAGCAATATTCATGAATGGCGTTTTCGGGGAATTTTTCGTTCACTTTTTCGCCCAGCCTGCGCACGCCATCCGCCACCTGCTCGGGGGTTTCCAGATCCTGGAGCAGCCCCGCCGATATTTTATGTGGGTGCTTGCGATAGCGATAAGGCCGGCAATTTCCCTCGTGGACGACCTTCAATGCTTTGGGGCCTTCAATGCGGGCGGCCGCCTCCAGCGCCTGTTCTGGACAGGTAAGGTAAATGCTCGTAGCGGCTGGAATGCCGTAGGCCTCGAGCACCTGGGCGGTTTCCGAGTGGCTTAACGTCTGCCGCCCCTCGGCCTTGGCGTCGCTGATGAGCGTACGGCACTGGGCGCGGTTCTCGGCGCTGGTGGTAAACGGCAGGCTGGGAGGCGTTTCCTGCAGCAGTTGCTGCACGCGCTGGTAATCCACCATGTGCATGAAGGCTTTGACCGCCTTTTCGGGCGAAATATAGGTAGGAATGCCCGCCAGATTGCATTCATGGCGGGCATTCAGCGCCTCTTTCAGCCCCATCCAACTGGTCAACAGGTTACGCCGGAACGACTTGCGGTTGGCAATCAGGGCCTGTGCGGTCACCAACGAAGGGGCGAGTCGCGTTGGCGCATGCACCACCAGAACCGCATCCACATTGGCGTCGGCGGCCACGATTCGCAGCGCTTCGACAAATCGCTCGGGGGTGGCATTTCCGCCGAGATCAACGGGGTTTTCACCCGGTTTGCTGACCTCGATTTCGCTCTTGCGCAGTGCCTGCTGGGTCTCGTCGCTGAACTCCGCCAGTTTTCCCCCGGCGCTGATCAGTTTGTCGATCGCCAGCATGGCCGGGCCTAAACCGTTGGACACCACGGCCAGCCGATCGCCGCGCAGCGGTTTCATGCGCGATAGCGTTTCCAGGGCGTCGAGCAGCTCGTCGGAGTCGTCGACGCGCACCACGCCCGCGCGGGAGAAGGCCGCATCAAACACCACGTCTCGATTGGCAATGCCGGGGGTCGGCGCCATGCCTGAAATATCCGAGGCGAAGGTTCGCCCGCTTTTGATGGCCAGCACGAGCCGATTTCGTGAAGCGTCTCGCACCGCTGTCATGAAATGCTGAGCGTCGGATATTCGCTCGAGATGGAGCAAGATCGCCTGGGCTGGGGAAAACTGATTGACGTAATCGATCAGGTCCGGCAACAGCACATCAACGCTGTTGCCCACGGTGATCAGGTGGGAAAACCCTACATCGCGCCCGGCGGCCCAATCGATCATGGCATTGGCGAGCATGCCCGACTGGCCGAGATATGCCACCCGCCCTGCCTTGACCGGCTGGCTGGCATAGGAAGCGTTGAGTTTCTTGGCGGGCACGATCAGGCCCATGCATTCAGGGCCCAGCACCCGGATGCCGGATTCGCGGGCCGCGCTCAGCATGCGCTCGCGAATCGATCCCTTGTTGCCCTTGTCGCGGTCCAGGTAGGCACCACCGGACAGTACCAGCGCCGCTTTCACACCAAACTTGCCAAGCTCTTGAATCAGCTTGGGCACGCCCTCGATGGGCGAACAGATGATGGCGAGATCGGGAATCTCGGGAAGGTCGTCGACGCGCTTTACACAGGGGTCACCGAATACCTGATCATAGCCTTTCAGATTGACCGCCCAACGTTGCCCCTTGAAGCCACCTTCATGCAGGTTGCGCAGCACCAAACCGCCTAGCGAGGCCGGATTCTCCGACGCGCCGATAACGGCCAGCGAGCGGGGTTCAAAAAAATGGTGCAAGAAACGTGTGCTCACGTTTGCCTCTCCTTGAGCGGTGCCGCGCGATGTAAGACTTATGGACACTGTCGCGCATCAGCGTGTCGCGATTAAGGTGATGCTATCCATCCTGGAGCGCTTGAATGATCACTGCCTACCTTACTCATCCGGACTGCTTATTGCATCACATGGGGCCGGAGCACCCCGAAAATCCTCAGCGGCTGGAGGCCATTCGCGCGCGTCTGTCGCTATCAGGCCTATTACAGCAAACCATGCAGGCCGATGCCAAGGAAGCGGATGAGGCCTCGCTTGGCCGGGTTCACGCCACGCGGCATCTCAATGCCCTGACCAAATGCTTGCCTGACGAAGGGATTGTGCCGCTGGATAACGACACCTTCATGAATCCTGACAGCCTGAAGGCCGCACGGCTAGCCGCCGGTGCGGTTATCAAAGGCATTGATCAGGTATTCAAGCGCCAGGCTGACAATGTATTTTGCGCGATTCGGCCACCCGGACACCATGCCGAAGCGGCTGAGGCCATGGGGTTTTGCTTCTACAACAACATTGCCGTGGGGGCGGCTTACGCTAAGGAGCGCTACGGTGCGCAGCGGATTGCCGTGCTGGACTTTGACGTTCACCAGTGCAATGGCACCATCGATATTTTCAAGAATGACCCCAGCGTGCTGATATGCACCAGCTTCCAATATCCGTTCTACCCGTGGCGGTATTTGCGCAGTGAATGGCAGAACGTGATCAACACGCCGCTGGAAGTCGGCACCGAGGGGCCAGAATTCCGCCGCCTGATCGAAAATCAATGGCTGCCGGCGCTGCACCGCTTCAAGCCTGACCTGGTGCTGATATCCGCAGGCTTTGACGCTCACCGCGACGACCCCATGGGTGATGTCTGCCTGACCGACGAGGATTTTTACTGGATCACCCACATGGCAATGGAAATTGCCACGCTCTACGCCGACAACCGGCTGGTATCGTCACTTGAGGGCGGCTACAACCCTACCTCGCTGGCCAGTGGCGTAGAGGCCCATCTGAAAGCACTGCTTGGCCTGCCCTATGCGGTGGCATCCTGACCCGGGTACAGCACATGGTGCCAAGCCACAGCGATGCTTGGCGCCGTCAAAGGCAGTTGGTCGGCTTGGGCAGGCCGGCAACTCGGGCTACGACTTTGGCAGTACTGCCTGGAAATAGCCGCATCAAATAAATCGAGCGCCCTTTTTCACTGCCCAGCGCCCGCTGAGTGGCTTTGACGAGGGGGCGCATGGCGGGTGCCATTTCGTAGCGTGCGTAAAAATCTCGCACCAGGCAGATGATTTCCCAGTGTTCGGGCGTCAGCTCAATCCCTTCATCATCGGCGAGCTGTTCGGCAACTGCTTCAGACCAGTCATTCAGGTCGGCAAGATAGCCTTCCGGATCAAGTGACACCTTTACGTCGGCGTTTTCCATCGGCGTATTCATGGGTTAGCTTTTTTCCATGACGATGTGTTCATGACAATTGGTACACCAGGGTCTGTTTGACTGGCACAGGTGACTCAATACCAGGTGACCGACTGTTCGTGCTGCTCGGTCAAGACGACAAATCCGTCCATGTTGACGGTCGCCAATTGATGCGTCTGGGCAATGCTGGCGAGCCCTCGGGCAATCAGATCTTCTTCAAGCAACAATACCGTATACGCGGTTTGTGTCCAGCAGTTCAATTTGGGGTCGAGTGCGGCAGTGACGCCTGCTTCGATCAGCAGCAGCGTATCGCCTGCATTCAGGGCCTGTTCGACCTGCCGGGCGGGGTCGCTGGAGGGCGCAGTTGTCAGAATATGCAGGGTCATGAGGCTCTCTAGAAGTTGAGTATCGGACGGTTCTGGCTGAACAACGCGTTAACCTCGGCGTCGGCCAGCGTTGAGACGCCATCTACAAGCGACTCCAACCCAATGTTCAGCTCGTCGAGCGTTCGCTCGGGGACATTCAATTGATCGATATCGTACATCTCAAGCATGTCGATTGTCGGCAGACTGGCTTTTTGCCCCGGCGCGCCGGCCTGTTGCTCCTTGCACAGCGCCAATGCGCCCTCGCCCATGAACAAAAGCCTGACGGATTGCCCGAAGGCGGCGGCCACCAGTGCAGCGTCCAGGCCCTCACGCAGCCAGCTGGCGTTGTGCGGCGCGTGGCGGATGACCACCAGGAAATCTTCAGATGTTTGCATGGGCGGCCTCAACTGGCAAAGGTAATCAAACGGTCGCAACGCTGCTGTAGCGTCAACAGCTGCCCTAATCCGGTTAGCTCAAACGGCGCTTCCAGGTTATAGGCGCTATGCCCGTGACGCGCTGCTTCGGCCTCGCTGACGATACCACGCCGCAACGCGGCGGCAATACATACATCCAGCGGTACGTCGTGCCGTTCGTGAAGAGCCTTCCAGGCCTCGCGCAGGTTGAGCTCGTCCTGTGGCGGGGTCATCAGTGACGACGCGTTATGGACGCCATCATGATAAAAGAAAACGCCCGCCAGTCGATGCCCTCTTGCCAGCACTGCCTCGGCAAACCGCAGCGCCGAATGAGGTGCCGGGTCGCTATAGGGGGCGCCCATTACTAATAGTCCATAGTCCATCTTGCTCACCTATCGCTGATCAGTGGTTACCACCGATGACTGACGCCCAGGATAAAAAAAGCAGACCCTAAATGAATAGGGTCTGCCGAGACATTACGTTTTGTCAGCGCATCAAGCCGTTAGTCGTTACTCATGAACCCGAGCAGCGATAGCAGGCTGATGAACAGGTTATAGATGGACACGAACAATGTAATGGTGGCTAAGATATAGTTGGTCTCACCCTGGCGGTGAATGATTTCGCTGGTTTGATAAAGAATCGCCGCAGACGAAAACAGTACAAAGCCAGCCGACACCATAAGCGACAGCGCGGGGATATTAAAGATCAACCCTGCGACCATCGCGAGCACCAGCACAATCGCACCGGCCACCATGAAGTTGGCCAGGAAGCCAAAATCTTTCTTCGTTATCAAGGCAACCGCGGAAAGACCGATGAACGTTACGCCGGTCATTGCCAGGGCATTCATGATCAACGCGCCGCCGTTGGGCAAAGCCAGGTAGGCAGAGAGTATCGGCCCGAGGGTGAAGCCCATAAAGCCGGTAAAGGCAAAAGTGGCTAGCAGACCCATCGCTGAATTGGCGGTTTTATGGACCAGGAACATCAACCCATAGGCACCAATGAAGAACACGAAGATGTTCATTTGCTGAACGCCCATCGCGACGGCGGCCCCTGCAGCGGCAGCAGAGAACAGTAGCGTCATCGCCAGCAACGCGTAGGTGTTACGCAGCACTTTGTTGGTGCTAACCGAATTGGCTACACCGCCAGAGGCTGATTGCGCAATATGTGAGTCGTTGTAACTCATGTGTTCATGCTCCGTAATGATCTGTCGAACAGTGGACAAGCATGCCGTTACCGAGTTCCAGACGCAAGCCTTTGTCTTCCACGCTGATACGATTTCAACGTTGTATCATTCTTGCAACGCTGTATCAGTTTATCAAGAGTAACTATGCTTGCTGGACACCCTATAGGACAACAATACCATGAAAAAGATTCTGCTCCCCACCAGCACTATCGCCATGTTATCGCTCGCCCAGGCGGCACTGGCGTTTTCTCCCGCCGGGCAAGATATTGCTTACAGCGTGAATGACGAAGATTTCCTGGGTTATTTTGTTTCGGGTGGCGACGACGCCAAAGGCAGTGTGCTGATTGTTCACGATTGGGACGGATTGGATGATTACGAGCGTGAACGCGCCGACATGCTGGCCGATGAAGGCTACGATGTGTTTGCCGTTGACCTGTTTGGCGAAGGCAACCGCCCCCAGGCGGTAGACGATAAGCGCGCCGCCACCAATCGTCTCTATGAAGATCGCGAACACATGCGCGCCCTCACCCTCGGCGGCCTGGCGCAAGCCAGGGAAGAAGGCGCTGCCGAACAGACGGTGATTGCGGGTTACTGCTTTGGCGGTGCGGTCGCGCTGGAAATTGCCCGTTCTGGTGAAGCAGACGGCGTTGCCGCCTATACCAGCTTCCATGGCGGATTATCGACGCCGGAAGGCCAGGCTTACTCAAGCGATACTGCGCCTATCCTGATTGCTCATGGCGGTGCCGACACTTCAGTGAGCCTTGAGGATGTGGCCGCGTTGGCTGAAGAGCTTGAAAGCGCTGAGGTTACCTACGAAGTCGGTATTTATTCCGGCGCGCCCCATGCCTTCAGCGTGTTTGGAAGCGATGCCTACCATGAGCGTGCCGACGAGCGCTCTTGGGCAGTGTTTAACGCCTGGCTTGAGGAAAGGCTCTAAGCGATAAGCGATTGCCCTGGCGGCGCCAGGGCTTTCAAACCGCAGTGCCTAGCTTTGAGTGTCTTCCTCGTCATCTTTATGTGGCACGGTCGTTGTTGCCGCGGTCTGTCGAGCATCCTGGGGAGCATTGTATAGACGTACATCAATGATGTGCAGTACCGCTAGCTGCGCAAACATCACCGCAAAACAGATAATCAGACCTTTTAGCATGGCGGCTTTCTCAAGGGGCTCACAATGAGCCTTATCGCTGCATCATAGCCCAACGCCGCCTGAACACAATCGATAATCTAGGCGCAGGTCGACCATTTTTTAGCGGTTAATGGCGACGCTGACAGCCACGCGGGTAGTCGCCGTTCCAGGTAATAACCGGGCGACCAGGGTGCGCCTTCAATGAAGCCCACATGTCCCCCTTTTGGGTGATATTCCAGGGCCACGTTGGCCGGTAAGTCCGAGGGCTCAGGGGCACTGTGCGGGAACACAAACGGATCGTCCTGGGACTGGACGATCAGCGTCGGCACACGAATCGAAGCCAGGAAATACAGGCTGCTGCAGCGCTGATAGTAATCGCTGGCGCTGGCGAAGCCATGCAGCGGCGCGGTTACCCGCTCATCGAAATCCCACAGGGTTGTCATTCCCTTGAGCGACCCCAAATCAAGCAATTTTGTATACTCGTCGGGGTCGCCATTAATGGCGAATTGATGGCGCTTGTTGGCCATATAACGTCGTAGATCACGCAGGAAGCGTGCCTGATAGAGTCGCGACATCCCCTGGCTGATACGCTCGGCGCTGTGGTCGAGACGAAATGGGACCGATACTGCGGCAGCCGCCATCAATGGCGTAGCGCTGCCCTGCTCACCTAGATATTTCAACAGCACATTGCCACCCAGCGAATAGCCAACGGCCGCTAAGGGTTGAGCTGGGCGGCGTGCGGACAGCACGTCGACCACTTCGGCCAGATCTTCACTCACCCCTGAGTGATAGCCTCTTGCCAAACGGTTAGGCACACCGGAGCAGCCGCGCCAATTGACCGCGACACTCTGCCACCCCTGCAAGGCCAACGCTTGCTGCTGGCCCAAAATATAGCGCGATGACGAACTACCGGTGAGGCCGTGCAGCAGTATCACACACGGCGTTTCGTCATCCGACTGGCCCAGCCAATCGAGATCCAGAAAGTCGCCATCCTGGAGCGTCAGCCGCTCGCGTTGCCGTGGCAGGGAAAGCGCAGGTCGAAAAAGTGGGCTATAAAGCGTTTGAAGATGCCCGCCGGAAAGCCCGCGAGCAGCACGAAAAGAAGGCATAAGATGGCTAACCCATGAACAAAAAAATGGGCGCAGGTATAAAAACCTGCGCCTCTAAAAGCGTGGTGACGTCAATCTTCAACGGTGACGTCTCGCAAGTCATCAACGCTTACACCCTCAGGTAGCTCCGATTCGTCGCTGGACAGCCAGATGGGCGATAAATCGCTGTCTTCCCTGCCGTCTTCGTATTGGTGTCCGGGAATCCGGTACACCACCTGCTGGTTACGATGATCCCATGCAAAAACACGATCCATAGGTTTGCCCAAATGTTAAGTGAATATCAATACATTAAGACCGCCATACGGATCGTGATGTTCCATTAATGGGCGTCCCTGCTCACCAGTGGTCTACTCATCCTGAGTCAGTTTTTCTGCCTTGGGTGGGGTGCCCACTTTTACTTCGCTGAGCTCCTCATGGGACAGGCCGCGGTACAGCGCGAACATCATGGCAAATACCAGAATAAACATCGGCAAGCCAACCACGGTGATTACCTCCTGCAGCGCCGTAAGACCGGCATCGCCGGCAAGCACGATGAGCATGGCCGCCAGCATCCCCTCAGAAACGCCCCAGAAAACACGCTGATGCCATGGGCCGGGGTCTGCACTGCCGGTGCAGAGCATATCGACCACAAGTGACGCAGAGTCTGACGACGTGGCAAAGAAGATGGCGACGATGACCACCGCCAGCCCCTGGATTAGCGTCGCAGCCGGGAAGTTCTCGAAAAACGCAAACATGGCAAGCGGAATGCTTTCGCCGACGGCATCTGACAAGACACCTGCCTGGGCGCCCATGGCTTCACGTGCATCCGCCCCAATGCCATCAATTTCCATCGCCGACCAGCCAAAGATCGCAAACCAGACCAGCGTAAAGATAGAGGGCGCAAACAGCACGCCAAGTACAAACTCGCGAATGGTTCTCCCACGGGAAATCCGTGCCACGAAGATACCGATGAACGGCGACCAGGTGACGGTCCAGGCCCAATAGAACACCGTCCAACTGCCCTGCCATCCCCATGAGCCACCCTCGCTGGAGTAGCTGGCAAGGGTGTCATTCCAGAATGCCATTGGCAGCAGATTGGTGATGTACAGGCCAAAGGTCTCGACAACCGCACGAAAAAGAAAAACGGTCGACCCGGTAAAGAGCACGAATATCATCAGGCCAACGGCCATACCAATATTGATATTGGATAGCCGTTTAACACCTGAATCAAGCCCCGCCACGATCGAACCCACAGCAACGGTCGTTAGCACCGCAATGATCAATACCTTGGTAATCACCGCATCCGGCACACCAAACAATTCCGTTAACCCTGCATTGATCTGCTGGGTACCCAGGCCGATAGAAACCGCTACGCCAAACAGGGTGCCTAGAATCGCGAAGATATCGAGGGCCTTGCCCACGGGGCCATAGATTCGCTCGCCCAATAACGGGTAAAAGACTGAGCTGAACCGCATCGGCAGGTTATAGCGATAGATAAAGTACGCAAACGCCAGCCCCGGCATGGCGAAAATCGCCCAGGTATGCAGTCCCAGGTGATAGATCGAAAAGCTCATGGCATCGTCGGCGGCTTCCACCGAAAAGGGCTCGACATCGGGCCTTGGCGGCGTGGCAAAGTGGGAAATCGGTTCGGCAACCCCCCAGAACATAAGCACCGTACCGATACCACCGGCGAACAGCATGGTGAACCAAGAGACGTTGGTATAGGCGGGCTTGGCATCATTGCCACCCAGTCGAATCGCCCCGAAACGACTGAGTGCCACCCACAACAGGAAGGCTACCCAACTGGTTACCCCCAGGATAAAGAACCAGCCAAGATTGGTAACGATCCATTCCCGTCCAGCGCCAAAGGCATTACCTATGGGCTCCGGTGCAATCAGAAGCACTATCAGAAACAGGATCATGATCCCGGCAGACGTGAAAAAAATGGTCGGATCCGTCTTGAGGCCCAGCTTTCTCGCAAGTGCTTCCATTATTATTCCTCCCGAGTCTTTCCGACACCATAGGAGTTATTCGCCCATCACGCCAAGGTGATAACGAACTTCATTTTTTCAGTAAGCAACCCCTGACTTATTCCATTAGAATGGGCTGATGTCGGCTTTTGATCAGGAAACGACGCCGTTAATTGGTCAGGCTCCAGAAATGCGCGATATGTCGCGTCGAAGAAATGCCGACTTCAAGCATATACTTGTCTTCTTCCCCGAGGCCTTCTTCGCCACCGGCCATGATAGGCGTGCCGTGGCCCATGCCGTTGATGATGTATTCATCGATCACCTCACGCCCGTCTGGATTGCACCAGACCTGCCGGGGAAAACCGTCGACCGTTTCCACGTGTGTCGGTGCCCCTTCGACCTTGTGAATCTTCTGCCACTGACGAACGATGGAATCAGCATTGGCATTATCCACGGTCGAATCGCTTCCGCCATGCCAAACCGAAATCGTTGGCCAAGGCCCTTCGAATGTCGAGGCATCCCGTACAAGCGCGTCAAGTTCATGATCCGACGGGCCGCCATAACCCTTCATTCGCACCATCGCTTCCATCAGGTTGTCCGCGCTTCGGTAAGGCAGCCCGGCGATGATCGCGCCTCCTGCGAATACTTCAGGATAGGTCGCAAGCATCACAGAGGCCATGGCCCCTCCCGAGGACATTCCCGTAATGAAAACCCGCGACGGGTCGATAGCGTGATCGCCAACGACCTGATCGATCATATTACGAATCGAAAGTGGTTCGCCCTCGCCGCGGCGGCTGTCCCCAGACTTGAACCAGTTGAAGCTACTGAGAGGGTTATTGATTTTCCGTTGCTCCGGATACAGGAGCGCTATCCCGCACTCGTCGGCGAGCTCAGACCAGCCTGAGCCGCGATTATAGCTCTCTGCTGACTGGGTACTGCCGTGTAATACAACGACGAGCGGGCCATTCTTCGGAAAGTTCTTCGGGATATAGGTATCCGCATGCAACGAACCGGGGTCAGTTCCGAACCTATTCATGTCGGTCAGACGATCGTGGCTATTTGAGAACGTCAATATATGATCTCCTTTAAAGACGGTTAACTCGTTTATCCAGCGTTGGCTTGCTTGACTAATGGTGCCAAGGCAGCTTCAACTCCCCCCGTCCAGACCCAGGGCTCAGCGCCACTGCGTATAACGCGAGGCCCACCGCTGCAAGAAGGATACGTGCGCTAAGAAAATCCTGAGTAGTGATCGCCAACAATAAGGCGATCGTTCCAAGCATCAGGACGAAGAGGGATTTCATAACGGTTTCCTTGCAGAGAATCGAGGGAATGCTGAATGTTCGTGTCATGTAGATGGAGGAATTGGCTACGCTGCTGATTCCAGCGCGCTGGCCAATAAATAATAAAAGTCGATGGCCTATGCAGTCGGCAACTGTCAGGCCAATCGTTAAGAACAGCGGGTCTTCAGCGCCAAGAACAAAACGCGAAGCGAATAATGAGATACTATTAAGTAAGTAAACTGCTACGATAAAGGGGCGCTGCAATCCTTGCAGCGCGTAGCGCAACGTCCTTGTTCAGGCACTTCCTTTGCCACGCTCACCAACAGTATGGTCACTAGTGCAACCACTCACCGTGCGCTGGCGAACGTAGCGTTGTGTTATTTTTAGAATGACATATAAGTGGTTGTTTTATAGTTTCCCGTTGCAGGATAAGAGCGTTCATCAAGCCGGGCTTGCTTATGATTCGAAACATTAGATCAAGCCAAAGCCAAACAATGAAAGTATTTAAAGATATTCTTACTTTGACTCCCCGTCTCCCGCTTCCGACGAGCTAACATCGTGCTGTGTCGCGCCTTTTGTCCCTTCTTCGACCATCTCCACGGCCGCTTGCTCTTCCTCCGCTGAAGCTTCAGGTTTTGCTTGATCCTTCTTTGCCACCGTCAACGTGGTGGAAATACCAAAATGGTCAGAGCCATGTACTTCTACTCGGTCAAGATCGATCAGATGAAATCCATCAGACACAAACAGGTGATCGATGGGGTACCGCCACAATGGGCGCGACGTCCACCCATCGCCACAAAGCCATCAGTATCTCGCGGTGAACCGATTCACGCTCCAACCTAAATCCGCAAAAACTGGGCACTGCAGAGTTGTAGCTTAACAAGGAACGTTCTTTGTGACAGACACAGTTATTCCAGTGCGAGGGTTACCTTCTAGCTCAATTGTGCTCAACAGATGTCTATCAGTAATGCTCGAAAATTTCTGAGCCATGTGTCGGGCAAGCGCGTCACTCGCAGTGGTAAGAATCAAGTTCATGTTTGGCATTGATGTAGCGACCAGTCTAAAAATGTCCAGCATCGCAACCCGATTGAGGTCGTCTAGATGTGCGATAGGTTCATCAAGGAAGAAACTACCTCCGGTATTTCTGGCCCTGGCTAGATAAAGGGACAGGGCCAGATCCTGGCGCTGTCCTTGGCTGAACTTTTCCTCAGCATCCAGAGCAAATTCATGCCCTTCTGCGAAGACAGTCCATTTTAGTCCTTCGTAGCCCTCCGAAACACTCAGATCTTTGTATACCTCATTCGCATGCATCCGAGAGAAAAGCTCGGCAGCGGGGCTGAGAAGAGGTGCGAGACTGTAGGTGGTCAGCTCTCTCACGTGCTGGGTGTAGCGATTAATCGTGCGATCAGCTTCGGTAATATAGTTTTTCCCAGCCTCAAGCTTTTTGGAGAGCTCTTCTTTCTCAAGCTTAAGCCTGGTCAACCGCTCAGAGTCCAAATCAATAGCTACAACGGCATCACATTCTGCTAACATTGTTTTAAAAGCATCAACTTGCGCCCTATCCGCTTCAACTTTTGCGATAGCAGAATTGTAGGAGTCGAGCATAATAGGATCTTCGCCAACCACCTCCTTCCAGTGGGCCTCGAAACGGCCAACGTTCTGAGAGACGGCCCAGATGTTAGAGTTCACCCCATCAATTTCGCGGGTTTTGGCCTGAATATTCTCCATTATTCCTCGTACCAAAGGGGTGAGCCTTAACTTTTCAGAGTTGGCCTGATCCTCTTGCACCTGATAGTAATCCCTGTGCCTAATGAGATTTTCGCGCGCCGTCAAAATTCTCAAGCCTATTCCTTCTAAGGGAGCTATCTTGAATACACTTTCTACTTCCGCCAATTTCTCAAAAATATGCCTCAGGCCTATGACAGCCTTTATACGGCTCTGGAGGTACGAAAGATTATCCACATTAAAACTGGAGAAATCAGGAACATCCATGATTTCAAGATATCTGGTTCGTTTATTAATCGAAGTCAGTTCGTCATCAACCGCTCTCAGGCGATCCATATAAGCCTCAGAGGAGGCTTTTTGGTTATTTGCCAAAGTAAGCTTTTCTAGGCTGTCATGCTCAATTCGACGAGCCTCAGCCAGCTTCTGAGCAGCATCTTTGAGCTCAGGTGTCAGCATTTGTTCACCGGCAACTTGTTGGCGCAACTTTTCGCTAGAGCCCCAGTCATGATTGCAAAGCGGGCAATGCTCACCATCATGGGAATGGACAATATCCCAACCCATCGCCCTTAGCTTATCGAGCACGCTTGAGAGCGCATTGAATTCCGACTCAGCTTTAACCTTCGCTTCCTTAGCCTCCTCTGCCCGACGAGTAATATTTACAATGTCTTCTGGTGGCTGGACGACGTTCCTAATCAAATCTTGTTTTTGCCGAGCAAGATCAACAACAGTGGTTGAGTTCTGTATTAAATAGCTTACCGACTGAAGCCATGCATCTTGCTTGTCAGAAGTCCATGACAGCTCGACGAGATGCTGTTGTAGCTGACTTTGACTAAAGTTCCCTGACGAAAAATACTCCACGATGCTCGGCACCGATGTAATCAGCTCCCACCGACTGAGCACATCCAAGCGCTCTTTTGCCCAAATCACTGAGCTTGACCCTTCATCCGCTTTTACCTCCGCGGATGATAAATCAGCAGACAGCTTACTATGGTCATTACTCAGCGTTTCGCTTGCTTCTAAAAGTCCGGCAAGCGTTCTGCGAAGTGTGTTGAGATGACTTTGCCAAGCATTGTATTGCGCCCATTGCTCTGACAAATATTGGAATATACCGATGTTATGCTGAACCCTTTGCTCGAAAAGCTTGACCTGAATCTGAGCTGATTTAAAGTCCTCCCCAAGCATACCAGTCGCTTGAGACTTAGGAAATTCTTCAAATATCTTGGAGAGATGACTCGCTGCCCGCTCTTTCCAAGGTGAAGCTTCATCCAACTTAATCTCTAACTCCGATATTTCAGCAATAAGACGGTCCACGCCATCTTGAAGCCCCTTCGTACTCGGCAGTTCTTTTCGATAGTCTCGAAGCTCTCGCAGAGTGCTTGTAATATGCCCAAGCCCGAGAATATCAGCAAATATTTGCTGCCTCTCTTCCGCCTTATTATTATCAACTAGCAAGGACAGCGAATTGGAATACAGCCAACGACTATTTCTGAGCCAACCACGCTTCGCTTTGCCAATAGCTTGAGCAGTTCGACCTGAAACAGATCTAGGAGTAAGCAACTCTAGTAAGTCTTTCTCTCTTATTTTTTCTCTTCTTGCGCCATTTCTAGAAATCCATACTGAACGGCCTTTCCGGGTAAGTTCATGATTTTGGCCACCAATCAAGCACGTTGCCGATACGGAGGTGGCTCCCTCGCCCCATTGGCATGAGAAATCAGTTGTGTTGCGAAGGTCTTCGACCTTATTCGTCAGCAACCACTCTAGCGCGTAACAGATAGTACTCTTACCCGTGCCATTGGCTGCGTGAATGAGAGTCAAAGGCGCATCCAGAGGGATGACTAACTCGTCTGGGACGCCTCGAAAATTTCGGATAGTAACCGAAAGGAACTTGATAGATTGGTTATTCATTTAGGTTCCATTCTTTACCATGCAGTCGTGCAAGTTTTTTGCTACCCAGCCCAGCCAAAGACTCCAATAGCTGAGAAGATGCTGCACTATCAGGGATGAATTCGGTCACTTGCACTTCATCGAAAGAGCTAACAAGCCCCAACGGAGTAATACGCTGATAACGCTCCCATCCGTCAGTCCCCTCGTAGACTACATGTTTCCTGACGAACCTAGTATCCCTTTCAACTTCTACGATGAAAGGTTTGAGATCATCATTCATCTGTGTCAAAGCCAATACTAAATAACCATCAACAACGGAACCATTTTTCTCCCGCTGTAAAAGCACGGCATCGAGGTATGTTTCAGCGCGCCTGGAAAATTTCCATGACTCAGCGTAGGTGTCACACTTGACTTCCACTAACAGAATAGATGCGAAATCGCCATGCCAGTAACATAGCTGATTTTCGAGAGCCGCCTCTGACCAGTTTTCATCATTAACCAATGGCAATTTGCCTTCATCTGATGACTTAAAGCCGGCTGCCTTAGCCCGCTCATCGATAATCTTGATCAGATCATTCAGCATCTAACCTTCTCCTACGTTCTGATATATCATCCATGAAGTCTTCTGCCGAACAAGCCGTATCATCATCATAGAGCGACTCAATTTCCCCCAGATTAAAGATATACACATTCCTCGGCGCTTCAGCTTCTGTTATCGATCCTCTAACTGGCGTCAGGCTGGTGAAATCATATCTAGCATGGCTGGGCTTTTTGTCTTTCACATGCCCCTTGGCATGAGCAAACACAATCAATCCAGGATGAGTAACCGCCCTTCTCGCCCAGACAAATAGATCAGTTTCCATCTGCCTAATAGGGTAAGCATGGTTCACCCAGGCCATGATATTAAATTCACCAACTTCCGGCTCACTAAATTTAATGTGTCCATCCACTCCCGGCTTGATGACCCATTCAGCACTCTTGTGAGACTTAATATAACTCAGGGCTTGAACTGCTTTCATGACATACTCACCCGAGGCAGACATCTCATCTATTGAGAACGGCTCATTTTGCTTCACCCCATATTTCGTCCGATAGGTAAAACCTTCAGCATCAGCCAGAATGGCTTTTTGAACCAAGCTGTTCAACAGATCTAGCTCTTTCCTCACGCATTCGAGGTAACCTTCCATAGGCGGATGCCGATCAAAGAGTTCATGGAACTCAAGTGCTGCTGGTGGAAGATCTTCTTGAACATCGCTGGCAACCAAGCGGTGGCCCTTGACGGCCTCAAGTGACAAGTCAGTTGTCCAATGTATGGTCAGCGTTAAAGCTCCGTTGCTACTCCTTCGCATAACCCTGCTGGGTGGATTGACTGCTAGAGGTGTTGCTCTGGTGTGGTGTTCCGCATCTAAAGCTGGGAAAACTCCCGTCGCGCTGTGAAGTCCGATTTCACACTCACGCAATCGACCGCTGTTCGCGAAGGCTATGGCAATCGGCGATCGAATCCGCTGACCATGGTAATCCGTGACAGCCCTCAACACTTTGTCCAATCTACCCACATTTTGCGAAACCAATACCAAGTTAGGACGACCAGTTTTATCCTCAGCTTGACTGGCCATGATTCGCCTCAATTGCGATTTCGCGTTTGAAAGCGGATTGGTGAAGTCATTACCTAACGTTGGCCATACGATCACGTCCTTGAAAGCCAGCCGTAGCGAGAGATCTGCATGATCATAATTTGGATCACCTGTCTCGTTTTCGACCAAGATATAACAGTTGTGCGATTCATTCTCAGGATCTGTTATCCAGCACCAGCCTGCCTTGTAATTACGAGCGAGGGCTGGTTTCCATTTGGGATCGATCCAAGACATATCATCAGACCCCATCCACTCTAAGAGCATGGAGCCTGATACGTCACCACAACCGACGCTGAACACCAGTGGGTATGGGTAGCTTTTCACTAGATCATTGATTTCGTACCACTGACTTGGCTCTGCCGCCGTTGCACCGGCTGCCATTAATGCCGGACGAGAGCCAAAATTGGTTATGAAAGTGCCCGCCGCAGACTCCAGCATGCCTTTAACAAAAGGCAGCAGCTCGTTACCTTGGATTAATGCTATGTTGAACCGGTCACTACTACCCAGAGTGCGGTCTATATACTCAGTGCGTACCGCTGAAACAAGCTTTTCATCTTCTTTGGAGAATGCATCCCCACTAGATTGAAGAAATCTCTTGATTTCTTCAACGATTCTTGCTGTATCCGATTCGAGCTTGAAATAGATAGATTTAATTTTCGGATTGTCCGCAACCATCCTAGATAGAGTGTCTTTCTTGTGGATAGCGGTATGAAGATGGTCAATTCTTTCCCAGACAATGTCACACAACTGCGCTTTTGTTAAATCTTTGAGACTGGCGTCTTTCGTCAATGTCGCTGATTTTTTACGAGCGGCTAGGGCCTTTTTCTCGAATAGTTCACGCTCGTTCTCGAAGCGTTCCCGCCCCTTCCCCTGCATGAACTCAAATAATTTCCCCTGTGCCCGATCAGACACTGCAAGGTAGTACCTAAATTCAGTACCCAGCGGTGGAGCAATATGTGGCTTGATCTTGGCATACAAGAAAAACTTACATATTTCTTGAACGATCATTGGGAAATCGACAACGCCGTTATAACGTTTGCATTGAATCACGCCAACAGGAGCCGAATCGTGTAGAAGGATCACGTCACGACCTTGGTCGGCGCCGTCGTTCAGACGGCAGGCCTTGTCAAACCAATCGTCCTTACCTTCCTCTGCTCGAGCCGTATAGAGATCAGCCAGTAGTAGCTCAAAATGAGCATCCCCCATTCTCTCAAAAGGGAGTTGCCCACAATCGAATGCAAACACTTCAGGAGCGTTCGAATCGGAGCTTCGCACCGCCTGATCATCTTCGTCGCTCGTGAATACACCATCAACCATCGCGAAATCATGCTCCTGGAATAGAGAAGAGCAACTTGCTCACTTAGAAAATTATTGTAGCGATGCACGCTATGAGAGCGGGAGCAACGAAAGCTAAGGCAAAGAAAGCCTTAATCGTAAGCTTTGCTGTTGGCCGATACTTCCCCAATGCCGGCGACAGACGGAGCAACAAAAGTAAATTGCCGAAAAATGAAATGGAAGCTGGAGGTGCATGGATTAAAAGCGTATTGCTAAATACTTGGACATGTCGCCAAAAGCTACCCCCTCGATTGCGAAATCCATCATTCATTTCTCGTTTCCTTCAACCCCATACAGAACCCGATGCGATTCAGCAGATCACTGAGAATTGGTCCCATCAGCACCCGTTTTGGAACTTTATCGGTCGGCAGCTAACACTCATAATGCTTAAGATAACAGTATCTGAATGAAGAGTGGCTGTCATCTCTCACTAGCGTGCACACGCAAAGCTTTTAATTGAATGTGACCAAAAGGCTTTTAACAAATGGATCGGGAAGAGATTCAGTGTCCAAAAAGATGCAATAACTCTCAGAGAGAGCCAAAACCAAAGTATGGGCTGGGGTATGGGCTGACTGAGTCACAGACACAAAAAAGCCGCTGAAATCAGCGGCTTAATCGTAATTATTGGCGGAGGGACAGGGATTCGAACCCTGGAAAGGCTATTAACCTTTGCCGGTTTTCAAGACCGGTGCATTCAACCGCTCTGCCATCCCTCCGGCTTACGGCTGCATATACTACCAGCTTTCCCTTGGAAGTCAACGTCTTTAGTACAATCTTAGCCCGACGCGAGTTATTTTTCCGCCTTCCATATCGCTGACCACCCAATGGATACCATGCCAATCAACATCGTCACCCACTACAGGGTGCCCGCCTACCCTCAGCGACACGAAATCGGCCAGGGTCATTTCCTTTTCGCCAGGGCTCAAGGTCAAGCCGTATGCCTGGGCGATATCCTGCATCTGCGCGCTGCCATCCAGCGTAAAGGTACCAAAGAAGGCCCGCTCCTGCTTGAGCTTGGAATCGCCGTTAAATAACCGGTTGAGCGCATTAAGGTCTTCCGAGCGACCAATGACACAAATTACATCGCCGAGCTTGAGACGCGTGCTGCCTTTGGGATGCAGCATGGCGTGTTCGCGGAACAATGCGGAGATCAGCGCCCCGGAGGGAAACCGCAGCAGACGGATGGGCACGTCTTCCAGGTCCTTGTTTTCAACCGAGTAGACGAACATCTCGTAGTCGTTTTCCGGCAGGATGCCGAGCGGCCCGCGACGGTCGGGCGTGGTACCCGTCGGCACCTCCACCTTGAGCCACCGGGCCATCAGTGTGAGCGAGCCCCCCTGGATGAGCAACGACATTAACACCACCGCAAAGGCAATATTGAAGTAGAGCGAGGCGTCTTCCACCCCGCCAATCAAGGGGAAAATTGCCAGCACGATAGGCACCGCCCCACGCAGTCCCACCCAGGCAATGAACCAAGTTTCCCGCCAGCGAAACTTAAAAAACGGCTTGATGGTAATCAGCACGGCCAGAGGGCGGGCGATAAAGATTAGCGCAAGCGCCACAAGACCTGCAGGCAACGCTACTTCCCACAGCTCGCTGGGGGTAACCAAAAGCCCTAGCACCAAGAAGAGCCCGATCTGGCTGAGCCATGCCAATCCATCGTGGACGGGCAGTATGAAATTGAGATGGCGCCCCGGTTGGTTGCCGATCATCAGACCCGCCAGGTAGATGGCCAGGAAGCCACTGCCGCCGAGTACGCTGGTAAGGCCAAACACGCTGAAACCCAGCGCAAGGGCCAGCATGGCGTAGAGCCCTGGCGCCAGGTCGAGCCAGCGCAGCAGTTTGGCACTCAGCCAACCGCCGCCAATGCCGACCACCAAGCCGATACCGAACTGGGCGGTGAAAAACATCAACGTCTCGAGCGGGCCGCCAATGTCGCCTACTAATATGTCGACCAGCATCAAGGTCAGGAAAATGGCCATCGGGTCGTTGGTGCCCGACTCGATTTCGAGCGTGGCCCCGACCCGCTCGTTGAGGTTGACGCCACGCCCGCTGAGCATCGAAAACACCGCTGCCGCGTCGGTCGAGCCCACAATGGCACCTACCAGCAAGCCTTCCACCAAGGTTAAATCGAACACCAGCATCGCGATACCACCGACAATGGCGCTGGTAATGAACACCCCGAAGGTGGAAAGCGAAAGCGCCGGCCTGAAGCCGACGCGAAAGGTTTTGAGGCGTGTGCGAAGACCGCCATCGAGCAGGATCATCGCCAGGGCGAGATGGCCGATCGTAAAGGCCATAAAGTAGTCGTCGAACTCGAGCCCTAGCAGCCCTTCTTCGCCGGCTACCATGCCCAACCCCAGGAAGATAAGAAGCAGGGGCACGCCCATCATGGCGGATAAGCGGCTCCCCAAAATGCTGAGCGCCATTAAAGAACCGCCGATCAAAAAAAACGTATAGATTGCGTCCATGTCTCTCCGTCTCTTCTCAAAGCGCTTCTATTATCGCATGCCACCGTTGAATTTACTGCGTTATGTCCGCCCGCAAGACACAATAGAAGGCTAGTCAGATGCTTTGCGTGCCAGATACACTTCGACCTCTGTATACGGGGAGTTATTGACGATGCTGACTTGTTTGTGTCGCGCTTGGTATTTTTCATTGCTGGTAAAGGTTGCATTATTATTCGCAACATCAATGGCCTACGCAAATGAGTCGGCGGCACAGGACGACGCCAGCGACAACCCGCTAGAACTGGACAGCCGTGTGATGATACCCCCTGCCTGGTGGAGCACGGGTGCCGAGTCGGAAGCGGCCGATCAGGAAGGATCCGAACAGGAAGCACCGACCAATGCGGTTACCCCACCGCCTCCCCTTGAGCCACCGCCGCTTCAACAGATCAGCATCATGCTGGACTGGTTTTTGAGCCCCCAGCACGCGGGCTTGATCATCGCACAGCAGCGCGGCCTGTTTACCGCGCAGGAAATGCAGGTCGAATTCCAGACGCCAGCAGAACCCAGCGTGGCGCTGAAGTTGCTCGCGGCAGATGAAATTGATTTTGCCCTGAGTCGCCAGCCGACCCTGCATCTCTATGCCCACGATGGCGCCCCCATCGTGCGAATTGCGACGCTGATTGAAACCCCATTGACGGCGCTGGTGATTGAAGGGGAGCTTGAAGAACCAGTCAAGGATAAGCTGGCGAGGCTTCGGTATGGTTACTCGACCCGCGAGGGCCGCGAGCTGTTTATCCCTCATCTGATTCCTGAAGCACTGACGCAAGCGGGCAACGTGCCTCCGCCGGTCAATCTCAACTTTGACACCCGACGCGGTTTCGTTGAGGACCAGATCGATGCGGTGGTCGATGCGCCCTTCCACTCATTGCCTGAGCAGCTGGCCAGCGAGGGGATCAATACTCAGGTGATTCGCCATGAGACGCTGGGTATTCCCCGTTATGATGGTCTGGTGCTAATTGCCAACCGGGATGGGGCGGCACGCCGTGCAAGCACCTGGGTCCACGTAGTCGCGGCTCTAGAAGAGGCGCATCACTGGATGCTGGAAAACCCCGATGCGGCATGGGAGCTTCTGATCAGTGCCGAGCCGGTGCTCGACAACCCCATCAATAAGGCCAGCTGGCCGGACCTGCTCAGGCGAATTGCGCTGTCACCGGGGGCGGTGGACAATCGTCGTTATCAGGCCTTTGAGCAATTTCTGCTCCAGCAGGGAGTCAGCGAGGCGGTGCTGCCGGTATCGCGCCTGGCGGTCGACCCTCATGCGCTGTAGTAAGGCCGCTGCATGCAGGTAGTCATCGATGTTGAAACTACAGGCACGCGGGCCTCAAGGGACCGGATCACCGAGGTCGCTGCGATCAAGGTCGTCGAAGGCCGGTGCATTGATCGCTGGTCGAGCCTGATTTACCCAGAGTGCCGCGTTCCATTACCTATCACCCAGTTAACCGGCATCGATGACGAAATGGTGCGCGATGCGCCGCGTTTCGCGGACATTGCCGAGTCGCTTCATGCGTGGCTAGGCGATGCCGTACTTGTCGCCCATAACGCGCGCTTCGACGAACGTTTCCTGCGCCATGAATTCCAACGCTGCGGTATTGACTACCGCCCCTCCCAGATATGTACGCTGCGTTTATCGCGACGCATTGAACCCGGCGCGCAGCACCACCATCTGCGCGCGCTGCTTGATCGCTACCAGATCGAAACGCCGGGCTTACACCGTGCCGAGCACGACGTGGCCGCCCTGTGGCAGGTCTGGCAGGCCTGGCAACGGCAGCTCACCGGCACCGAATGGCAAACCCTGCTGGATGAGGAGCGTAAGCGTGGCCAGCTTCCTACCCACCTGGACAGCGACATACTCAGCCAGTTGCCAGCGGGCCCCGGCGTTTACCTCTTTTACGGCCATAACCGACTGCCCCTTTACGTTGGCAAAAGCGTCCGGCTGCGCGACCGTGTGCGTGACCATTTCCAGCGCGCCCGCCAGGATGACAGGGAAATGCGCATGGCCGAGCAGATACAGCATGTGGAGTGGGAAGAAACCGCAGGTGACCTGGGTGCCCAGCTGCGCGAAGCACAGCTGGTAAAGGCGTTGCTGCCGATCATGAACCGCCAGTTGCGCAAGCAGCGCAAGTTGACCACCTGGCACTGGCCGGATGACGCCACAAAACCTGAACTGCTGAGTGGTGCCGCCCTCGATAAGCCATCGTCAGGCGCTTTCTACGGGCTGTTTCGCAATGCCCGCGATGCCAAGCAGGCGCTGCGAGCGCTGGCCGAGACGCACCAGCTTTGCACTCGGGTGTTGGGCCTTGAAAAAGGCAAGGGCCGCTGTTTCAGCAGTCAGGTGGGCAAGTGTCGTGGCGCTTGCTGGGGGAATGAAACGCTGCTGGATCACACACGGCGGGCGCAGGAGGTACTGCATCCGCTACAGGTCAATACCTGGCCGTGGCCAGGACGCATCGCCATAAAAGAGGCGCCGAAAGACGGCGAAAAAGTGGCTTGGCATGTGGTGCATCAATGGTGCTATCAGGGCAGTACCGCGACTTTTGATGAAGCACAACGCCTTGAACCAACAGCTACCAGCTTCGATATCGACAGCTATCGCATCCTGCAACGCTTTTTGCGCGACCCGGACGCGCACGGCCTGTCGATAACGCCCCTCAACTAAGTTGTCAGGCGCTTTGCGCGCTGAGAAACACATCCACCGACTGCTGAAAGGCAGCGGGCTGGTCGGCATGCAGCCAGTGCCCGGCTTGTTTTAACGTCACCACGCGCGCGCTGGGCAGTATCTCGCGCAGCGCTGGTAGCATCGCATCGCTGACGTAGGGCGATTCATCGCCGCGCAATACCAGCGTAGGCCCCTGGTAAGCAGCGTCACCCGACGGCAGACCGATGATCGCTTCGTAGTCGTTGCGGATCTGGTCCAGCCCGACGCGTAACGTTAGCCCACCCTGCTCGCTGCGCACCAAGTTGGTGGCGAGAAACAGCCGGGTCGGTCGCGCGTCGACGTGTTCCGCCAGCAGGTCATCGGCTTCTCGGCGGTTGGCCGGTTTGCCTTCTCTTACCCGGGCGAGGGCCGCAAACACGTCATCGTGACCGTGCTCGTAGGCCACCGGCGCAATATCGGCGACCACCAGTGACGCCACCCGCTCAGGGTGTTGCCGGGCCAAGCTAATCGCCACCTTCCCGCCCATGGAGTGTCCCAGCAGGTGGACACGAGAAAGCGAAAGCTTGTCCATCAGCGCGAGCACATCAGCACTCATTTGCGCGTAGCCCATTCCTTCGGCATGCGGTGAGCGGCCATGGTTACGCAGATCGATGGCGATCACCCGGCGCGAGGTTTGCCACACCTTAAGATGCGAGCGCCAGTTGTCGGCGCTACCCAGAAGCCCATGAATCACCACCAGGGGAATGGCATCGGGGTGTTCATCCGATGGCTGGTCCAGGTAATGCAAATCTACCGGCGTGGCATCTGTCATCTGGGCTCCTCGTCAATCAAAGGGGGTTTAGGCGGTCCGCGGTGCAACGTCGGGCTGGTCCGTCCAGACCACCAGACGACGCGTTAACCAGGATAGCAGCAAGCCATAAAGTGGCAGGAAAAACATCAGGCTGATGGCCAGCTTGATCGCGTAATCGACGGCGGCAATTTCGACCCAGTGGGTGGCCATGAAAGGATCAGGGCTTTGATAGAAAGCCACCGAGAAAAACGCAAAGGTATCCGCCAGGTTACCCAGCACCGTGGAAAATACTGGGGCGACCCACCAGACCCACTGGCGTAAACGGTCGAACACCTGGACATCGAGTAACTGACCAATGACGTAGGCCAGAAAGCTCGCCAGCGCAATTCGCGCGACAAACAGATTGCCCTCGCCAAGCGCCTCAAGGCCGGCATAGCGCCCTTGCGGAAAGACCACCGACACGACGTAGGAAACGACCAGCGCGGGCAGCATAACCCGCAGCACAATGGCACGGGCGGGTTCCTTGCCAAACAGCCGGACGGTCAGGTCGGTGGCTAAAAAGATGAACGGAAAGCTGAAGGCGCCCCAGGTGGTATGGAAACCAAAAAGGGTAAACGGGAGCTGAACGAGGTAGTTGCTGGCAGCAATGATGCCGATGTGAAACGCCACCATGACGGCGAGACAACGGCGGTGCTGAGCATCGTTTAAAACAAACATGCGGCTGGCCTTTTTGTGTTGACGAGGGGTTAGGGAACCCTCAACGCATTGCGCACCCAGGTGCGGTGAGAGGCGCATTATACGCCTTCTCGACCGCATTAAAAGTGGTGCGCCAACGCCTAGATCACTGGCGGCGCCTTGTTCGCACTGCCGACCTGGTGGTCGCACATGGCCCGGTGCACATCATCCACGCTGGTCGGATCATCGATGGTGGACGGTATGCCCACTTCCTGACCGTCGGCCAGATTTCGCAGCAGTTTGCGCAAAATTTTCCCCGAACGCGTCTTGGGCAGGCGATCGACCACAATCACCTGCTTGAAGCAGGCAATCGGACCGATTTTCTCACGCACCCGCGCAATCAATTCGGCCTCAAGGGTTTCGGGCGCCTCGCGATAGCCGTCCTTGGGAATGACCAGGCCAACAGGGAGCTGTCCCTTCAGGTCGTCGTGAATGCCAATCACCGCGCACTCGGCAACCGCCGGATGCCCGCCGACCACTTCTTCCATTTCCCCCGTTGAAAGCCGGTGGCCCGCCACGTTGATGACGTCATCCGTGCGCCCCATGATGAACAGATAACCCTGCTCGTCAAAATAGCCGCCATCGCCGGTCAGATAGTAGCCAGGGAACGCCGCCATGTAGGCCGAGTGAAAACGCTGGGGATCGCCCCAGACCCCGGTCAAGCAGCCCGGTGGCATCGGCTGCTTGATGACCACGCTGCCCTGCTCCAGCGGGCCTGCCGGTTCGCCGTTACGGTCAAGCACCTGCACATTGAAGCCGGGCACGGGTACGGTGGCGGAGCCGGCCTTTGTAGGCATGGGCTCGATGCCAGGCAGGTTAGCCGCGATAGGCCAGCCGGTTTCAGTTTGCCACCAATGGTCAATCACCGGCACGTCGAGCAGATCGTCCAGCCAATGGTAGGTCGGCGGATCGAGCCGCTCACCGGCTACATAAAGGTGCTTGAGACTGCTGATATCGTACGTTTCAAGGCACGTCGCTTCCGGGTCTTCTTTCTTGATGGCCCGAAACGCCGTGGGCGCCGTGAAGAAGCTGGTCACGCGGTACTGCTCGATGATCCGCCAGAAGCTCCCCGCATCGGGGGTTTTAACCGGCTTGCCTTCATAGAGGACGGTACTGCACCCATGCAACAGCGGGCCATATACGATATAGGAGTGTCCCACTACCCAGCCGACGTCCGAGGCGGTAAAGAACACGTCGCCGGGTGCCAGGGCGTAAATGGCCTCCATCGAGTACGCTAACGCCACGGCATAGCCGGCGGTATCGCGCACGATGCCTTTGGGTTTTCCCGTGGTGCCCGAGGTGTAAAGGATATATAGCGGGTCGGTGCCTTTGACGGCAACGCACTCGGCAGGTGTCGCCTGGCTGACCAGCGTCTCCCAATCGTATTCCCGCTCGTTGAAATCAACCTCGCATTCGGGGCGCACCTTAATCACGCAGGCATCGGGCTGGTGCGGGCTTTGCGCAAGCGCCTGTTCAATAATCGGTTTGTAGGCCACCACCTTACCCGCCTCGATGCCGCAGGAAGCCGCCACAACCACCTTGGGTGCTGCGTCTTCAATGCGGGCGGCAAGCTCGTGGGGGGCAAAACCACCGAATACCACGGAATGTATCGCCCCCAGCCGCGCGCAGGCGTACATGGCGACCACCGCTTCCGGGATCATCGGCATGTAGATGACAACGCGGTCGCCCTTTTCAACGCCTAGCTGCTGGAGCGCGCCGGCAAAGGCGGCTACTCGCTCCAATAGCTGGCGATAGGTAATGGTCTGCTGCGTTTGGGTAACCGGCGAGTCCCAGTAGATTGCGGCCTGTTCACCACGACCCTGTTCCACATGGTAATCCAGCGCGGCGTAGCACAGGTTCATCTCACCGTCTGAAAACCATCGCGCATGCTGTTGGTCGTCATAGCTCAGAATGGTTTTGGGTGGCGTCAGCCAGGGAATTCGCTTGGCCTGTTCGGCCCAGAACGCTTCCGGTTGATTGATGGATTGATGGTATGTCTGCTGGTAAGCGCGCATGGGATACCTGTCGTTATTGTGATTGGGTAAGGTTTCAACGATTGTTGACACTGTATGCATAAAACCAGCGGTTTTCCCTAATACCATGGGCTAAATTGGCGACTGGACCGAGAAAGCAACCCTCCATTGTCAACAAAAAGCGTTAATTACCATTGATTAACCGTTAAACAACAACTTGGACAAACCCCACTAAATTATTGATCATTAAATAACCAGGCCCTACAACGCCGTGATGCCTTCAACAACCTATAACAATGCTACCTCATAGGGTAGGCCAGGAGACCTCCATGTCCGCTTCTACAAGTGCTGCACGCTTGCTTGACCATAACGGTCGCGCCATTGAGGCGGGAACCAACTTATTAAAAGCCTTGGCCAATGAAAAGCGATTACAGATTTTGTGCCTGCTTGCGGGGAAGGAGTTGTCGGTCACCCAGATCAACCAACAATTGGCGCTAAGCCAGTCAGCGCTGTCACAGCACCTGGCGATTTTGAGACGCGACCAGCTCGTCGAGACACGGCGGGAATCACAAACGATTTATTATTCACTGAGCAGTGCCAGCGCCAAGGCTATTATCACCACCCTGGCGGAGCACTTTGCCGCATGAAAAGGCATGCTTCATGCGGCTGACATTCAAGACGTAATACTAGCCCGGGCTGTGGCTCTGATACCGCTTACGCTTCTGGCGGCATGCAACTAGCGGCGGTGCCAGCCGGAGGCTTCCAGCATGCTCAACCCTTTGAGCACGGCGTTTTCCACGCCGCTGGCAACGGCTAGGCCGAACTTGCGGCCCATCGTTTTCGGCGGCTCCAGCTTCACGCGATAAACATGCGCCTGGGCGATCCGCTCCATCAAGTAAGCCTCGCTGGTGCCGACGCTATCGACCAGCTTACGATCCACCGCTTCACTGCCGTACCAGATCTCGCCGGTGGCCAGGGCGTCAATGTCCATGTCCGGCCGGCGCTCACCCACATACTGCTTGAATAGCCGATGGGTATTCTCGAGGTCTTCGAGGAATTTTTCGCGCCCCTCCTCGGTATTTTCCCCTAATACGGTAAGCGTGCGCTTGTACTTGCCTGCGGTCAGCATCTCGACGTCTATATCGTTGCGCTTGAGCAGGCGGTGAATATTCGGCACCTGCGCGACAACGCCGATGGAGCCAATGACCGCAAAAGGCGCCGCCTTGATGTGATGCGCCGTGCAGGCCATCAGATAGCCTCCACTCGCGGCGACCTTGTCCACGCAGACAGTGGTCGTTAGACCAGCGTCTCTCAGCCGGTCGAGCTGAGCGGCGGCAAGCCCATAGGCGTGCACCAGACCGCCGGGTGATTCGAGACAGATCACCACCTCATCGTCGGGCTCGGCCACTTCGATAAGCGCTGAAATTTCCTGGGCGAAATGCTCGGTCGCCGAGGCTTTCATATCGCCCTTGAACGTCAGCACCCATACATTGGGCGTATCGTCTGCCGAGGTTTGTTTGCTGCGATGCTTATCCTCCTTGCGGAAGGTCTTGAGTAGTTTCTTGCGAATACCTGCAGGGGTAGCCGCCAGTTTCAAGCGTCTCGCCCGGCGACGGCGGCGTTCGTGAAGCGGTTCCACCTGCAGGGTCAAGTCGCGATCACCGTCTGATTTCGCACGCGCGACCAGCAAAACACCGATGCCAACTACCGCCACGACGATGAAGACCTGTACAATAAATGTACCTATATCGACTACCCATTCGTTCACGTGCATCTCCTTGAATCGATTGGCATTAGGCAGCGACCGTTGATGCATGCATTAAAAACGGCGCTTGATATGAAACATATGTTTGAAATATTCTCTCGTAACAGGCGAGAAATTGTACGATGGCGCGACGCGTTACGCCTCCCTTTCATTCCACACCGCATTTAACGGACCGCTATTATGTCAACGAACACCCTCGAAAAATTAAAGGCCCGCTTCGACCCGCAGGCCGCCCAGGGAATGAACGAAATTTTCCAGTTTCATTTCTCCGATGCCGGCAGTCACTACCTGGATATTCAGGACGGCACGCTGGGTATTCATGAAGGTGAGCATGATGATCCGTCCGTTAGCCTGAGCATGAGCACCGACACCCTGAAAGGCATCATGAACGGCGATATCAACGGCATGACGGCGTTCATGACAGGCAAGTTGAAAGCCACCGGTAACGTCATGCTGGCCACCAAGCTCACCAGCCTCTTCCCCGGCGAGTAGATCGCAAACCTGCCCGCCGAGTCACCGCCAACGCGCTAGATGGGTCTCGATCAATTCGCGAGAAATCGAATACACCGGCGGAAGTGCAGGCAGCTGGCGTGGTGAAAACCACGCCGCATCGCTGATTTCCACGCCATCGATGCGTATTCTGCGCGTAGTGGCTTCGGCGAAAAAGCCCAGCATCAACGAGTGAGGGAACGGCCACGCCTGGCTCTGATAATACTTGAGCTGGCTGACATGAACCCCCACCTCTTCGAATATTTCCCGATGCACCGCCTCCTCCGCCGTTTCTCCTGGTTCAATGAAACCGGCAAGCGTTGAATAGCGCCCCGGTGGGAAGCGCGGACTGCGCCCCAGCAGCATGGCTTCGCCACTTGTCACCAGGGTAATAATGCACGGAGAAATGCGTGGGTAGTTTCGGTGACCGCACGCGTGGCAATGCATGGCAAATTCGTGGGAAAGCTTGGTTGCTTCAGCGCCACAGCGGCCGCAAAAGCGATGATTCTCGAGCCAGGCGCCCACCTGCAAGGCCGTGGATAACAGCGAGTACCAGTGCGTCGGCAGTTCTCCCATCCACTGGCGCCCGTCTAACCACTCCTCACCAGGGGTGCTGGCCAGTTGCAACGCGACTGGCTCATCGTGCCAATAACATAGCGGCTGCATGTCGCTGGTCCACGGTTGCCAGGGATGAAGCGGGGTAAGCGTATGCTCATCTGACGGCGGTGCAGGCGCCAGGCGGCTACGTGAAATGTAAAGGACACGCCCTTCGCGCGCCTGGTGGGGAATCTCGCGTCTAAGCATCGTGCGCGGCTTCCTCGAACCAGCGCAGCTGATGCGTGGCGCATTTCGCCTGATGCGCCTGGCGCTCTTGCTCGTTGGGCGCAATGACTCTTAGCTGCCCTGGCGTGAGCGTCATGCGCTGGATGGAGAGACCGGATGCTTCCGGCGTATCGCTGCGCTGGGACTGGTTCGCTTCGGCATCGAGGGTCAGCGCGGTTTGCCCACCGGTCATGGCCAGATAGACATCGGCCAGAATTTCAGCGTCCAACAAGGCGCCGTGGAGAACCCGGTGGCCATTATCGATATCGTAGCGCTTGCACAGCGCATCAAGGCTGTTGCGCTGGCCGGGGTGCATTTTTCTGGCCATGACCAGCGTGTCTAGAATGCGGCAGTGATCGGCGACAGGACCCAGCGGCTGTGCCCGACCCTTGAGCATTTTCAGCTCGTGATCAATGAACCCCACATCGAAAGGCGCGTTGTGAATGACCAGTTCCGCGCCTTCGATGAACGCCCAGAAGTCATCGGCCACCTGGGCAAAAACAGGCTCATTGGCCACTTTGGCGTCATCAATCCCGTGAACCGCGACGACCTCTGCATCGATGTGTCGCTCAGGATTGATGTATTGATGGTAGGTGCGACCGGTAAAACGCCGATTAACCATTTCCACGGCACCGATCTCCACCAACCGGTGGCCGTCTTTAGGGTCGATGCCCGTCGTTTCCGTATCCAATATAACTTGGCGCATCGTGGTCTCCTATGCGTTCTGCACTGCTTCATCTATGGCCTGATTGGCAAGCGCATCGGCTCGCTCATTACCGGGATGCCCGCTATGGCCTTTCACCCAGTGCCACTCGACCTGGTGACGTTGGGCTTCGGCATCCAGCTGCTTCCACAGCTCGGCATTCTTGACGGGCTGCTTAGCCGCCGTTTTCCATTGACGTTTCCGCCAGTTATGAATCCACTGGGTGATCCCCTGCCGGACATATTGCGAATCTGTCCAGATGGCCACCTGACAGGGGGTATTCAAGGTGCGCAGGGCCATGATGGCAGCCATCAGCTCCATCCGGTTATTGGTCGTCTGGGCTTCATACCCGTACAGCGTTTTTTCATGCTGCCCGCTTGCCAACACAACGCCCCATCCTCCAGGGCCGGGATTGCCCCGGCAGGCGCCATCGGTATACACGGTTACTTGTGGCAACCGGTCAGTGTCTGTCACGTTGTAAATCCTTAAATCAATGATGACGCGTCATTATCGACCAGCGAGGTTGAATGAAACATGACCGTTAATGACTTTTGGTGCGCGTGGCGCCGAGAGAATTCGCCGCGACGGGGGTCTTCAGACCAAACTTTATGCGCTGCATGGGAGCACGCCGCTGACGGCGCTTGGCCACGACCATGTAGCTTTCACCCAGCGGGCAGTTGTAGCGCCGGCCCAGGGACTCCCAGTGCTCGACGCAGCGCCCTCCCGGCCAGCTTCTGAAACAGCAGTAGTCTACTCGTTCGACCTCAAAGTCGACAAATGCGAGCCAGTCGTCCATTCGGTTGGCCGTACGCCACTGGCCGTTCCAGGGGTACTGGCCCTGTCGTTTGCGCCATTTTTTCATCAGCCCGCTGATACCCATGGGGTTAAAGCCGAACAGCACCAGAATACCGCTGTCGGATGTGACCCTAGTGGCTTCCTGCAGCACATAATGGGCATCGGGCATCTGTTCGAGCCAATGATGAAGCACCACCACATCAAGGCAGCGATCAGGAAGAGCCAGTCGCTCCGCCGGGCACACCAGTGTCTGCTCGTGAGGGGCGCTGGTTCGGGTAGGCGACCACTGAATGGTGTGAGCAATGCCCGACATCGACATCATCGCAGGGCCCATGCCGATCTCTAGGCTGTGCCCTCCCGAGCGTGAGTCGACCAGAGGTCCCAGGCAGGCCCGCTGGGACTCCCAAAGCGATTTACCCGCCTCTGATGCCCAGTAGGCGCGACTCGCGTAAAGCTTTTGGGCCATTGTCTCTGCCGCTGTTGAATTTGACATGTACCGCTCGACCCTCCACAGTAACGACTTTTTGACGTCTTGCATGCACCCTGAAAGCGCTATTAATGATGAGCGCTACTTCATCGTTAAAGGATCTCGCCTATGCTGAGCGTGACACCGATTCCCGCCTTAAGCGACAACTATATTTGGCTGCTCCGCCAGGACACCAGCCAGGAAGTATGCGTGGTGGATCCTGGTGAAGCGCTTCCGGTTATCGAGTTCCTTGAGCGCGAATCGCTGTCGCTCGGTACCATTTTGATCACTCATCATCACCCTGACCATACTGACGGGTTGGGAGAATTGATCAAGCGCTACTCGCCCCGGGTTATTGGCCCTGAAAACCCTTCCATTTCGGGCGTTGACGAGCGCGTAGGCGATGGCGATGAAATTCGTGTGATGGGGCGTCTGTTCGAGGTCTTCGAGACCCCCGGCCACACGTTAGATCACATCAGTTACTTTACACCAGGGATTCCCCCCTTGCTGTTTTGCGGGGATACGCTGTTCTGCGCAGGCTGCGGCCGCCTTTTCGAAGGAACACCCGAGCAGATGCACACGGCCTTGAAACGCCTGGCCGCGCTGCCCGAAGAGACCTTCGTATTTGCCGCCCATGAATACACGCAGGCCAACCTTCGCTTTGCCAGCGAAGCCGATCCTGACAATGAAGACGTCAAACACGCCTTAACGGAGTGTGATAAGGCGCGGGCCCTAGACCGCCCCACCTTACCCAGCACGATAGGACGCGAGCTGAAAATCAATCCCTATCTGCGCGTAGATACTGAAAGTGTCCGCACCGCAGCGAGCCAACAGGGATCGGTTGATGATGATCTCGCAACGTTCGCCACTCTTCGCGAGTGGAAGAACCGTTACTAAACGCTATCGCAACGACGTAAACCATTATGACCTATCGCACGATTCGCCAACGCCTTCTACTGAGCGCCGGCAGTACGGTGATCATGAGTCTGTTTCTGGCCGCCGCCGCCAACTCACAGGCATCGACCACCGACTACGGATCAACGCCGCGTGCGGCTTCCAGCACTCACGCAGAGCCTGACAGCACCCGTGACACTTCCTTTCAGATGCATTTCTGGGAAGAACTGATGCTCGAGCCGCAGGATGCCTGGAGCAAACTGCGCGAAAGCTTCCACTGGCGTGAGCAGTCCCTGTCCGCTGAGGCCCAGGCGCGCGTGGACAAATGGATTGAGCACTACCAGTCCCGGCCTGAAAACATCGCGGCCATTACCAAGAAAGCAACTCCCTGGTTGGCCTGGATCACCCAGCAGGTCAGCGAACGTCAATTGCCCGGCGAAATGGCTCTGATTCCGTTTGTAGAAAGTTCTTTCGACCCGGGTGCGCGCAGCCATCGAGGCGCTGCTGGCCTATGGCAATTCATGCCGCAAACCGGCGACGCCCTTGGCCTGGTGCGCAACGGTCACTATGACGGCAGACTCGACGTTGTCACCTCGACCGAGGCCGCGCTCGACTACCTTGAAATGCAGGCTGACCAATGGTTCGAGGGAGACCTGCAGCTGTCTGTAGCCGCCTACAACGCCGGTGCCGGCACGGTGAACAAAGCCAAACAGCGCGCCGAAAGCCAAGGGTTAAAGGGTGAATATTGGGACCTGAGCCTGCCGCAGGAAACCATGCAGTACCTGCCTAAACTGCTCGCTATTGCCACTATCATCGATAACCCTGAACGCTACGATATCAGCTTGCCGAACATCCAGTCGGACCCTGCCTTTGCCAAGGTCAAGCTCGAGCATTCGGTTACCCTTTCCGAGGCCTCCAGGCTACTTGAGGTCGACAAGTCGACGTTGGCCGAACTCAATCCGGGCCTGCTCAATGGCGCGCTTAATGCTTCAAGCGCCGAGACATTACTGGTGCCTGAAGACGCCGATCAACAGGTGCTGGCGGAACTTTCAAACGGTGGAGGTGCCAGCCAGACCGTTGCTAATAGCAACACACCGGATACTTACCGGGTCGAAAGCGGCGATAGCCTATCCAACATTGCCAGCCGTTATAATCTTAGCGCACAAGAACTGATGCGGTTAAATGCAATCGAGCGTCCAGAGGCTTTACAAGCGGGTCAACTCCTGACACTTTCAGGACGTTAAGATTAACTGCCTTGTCGATAGGGAAACTCCCCCATGCACTGTGGCCTTATTGCGCGTCCCGTATTATGCATTGCCCGTAACGCGCTGCTTGTGCTGACTGCACTGGCAAGCCCTTTTGCCAACAGCGACACAGATATTGCCCCAACGGCCACGGACGGCACGGCGCCTATCGAAACGCGCCATGCGCTTTCGCTTTATGGCTCCCCGGCGCTGGATGAGGATTTCGAGCACTTTTCTCACGTCAATCCAGACCCCCCCAAAGGCGGCAGTATCAAGCACACGGCCGTGGGCAGCAGTTTCGACTCGACAAACCCGTTCATCGTCCGCGGTACGCCGGCAACGGGCGTGTCACGAATCTATGACACCTTGATGGCGAGCAACCCCAACGAGCCCTTCAGCCTGTACGGCCTACTTGCCGAAGGCGTGCGCCTTGACCCCGATCGCGAATGGATGGAGTTCGATATTCGTCCAGAGGCGCGCTTTCAGGACGGCGAGCCGGTCACCGCCTACGACGTGGTTTTTTCGTTGAACCTGTTGCGCGAGGAAGGCAACCCGTTCTACAGCAGCTACTATGCAGGCGTCGAGCAGGCCATCGCGCTCAATGAACATCAGGTACGCTTCACGCTGACCGACACCGAATCTCGGGAGTTACCGCTCATTGTGGCCCAGTTGCCCATTCTGCCGCGCCACTACTGGGAGCAACACGACTTCAGCGCCCCTACCCTGGCCGCTCACCCAGGCTCAGGCCCCTACAAGATCGGCGAAGTAGACCCAGGGCGGCGGATCGTCTACCAGCGCGACGATGACTATTGGGCAAAAGACCTGCCGGTCAACGTAGGTCGCCACAATATCGATCGTGTGATCTACGATTACTATCGAGACCGGGATATCGCCTGGGAAGCCTTCAAGGCCGGACTGACGGATTTCCGCACCGATGCCCGCGCCGCCACCTGGGCTATTGGCTATGACTTCCCTGCCTATGAAGAGGGCCTGGTCAAGCGCATCACGGTACCCGACGTGAATCCTTCCATGATGCAGGCATTCGTGTTCAACCTGCGCAAGGAGAAATTCCAGGACCCTCGGGTTCGCGAAGCATTAAGCCTGACGTTTGATTTCCCTTGGCTGAATACCAATATCTTCTACGATACCTATCAGCGCACCGAGAGCTTCTTCCAGAACTCCGAGATGGAAGCCGAAGGGCCGCCCAGCGAGGCTGCCCTCGAGCTACTTGAACCGCATCGCGAAGCACTGCTGGACTCCCATCGATCCGACCGACTGTTCACCGAGCCCTTGCCGATCGATCATCCCGACGATCTTCGCGAACGGCTTCGGCTTGCCCTGGATCTGCTCCGCGAGGCGGGCTACCAAGTGGAAGAAGGCGTTCTGGTGCATCAGGACACTAAGCAGCCACTGAGCCTGGAAGTGCTGCTCTACGATTCGGGGCTTGAACGGGTCGTGCAGCCGATGCTGCGCAACATGGCCCGCCTGGGCGTGCAGACGTCGTTACGCATTGTCGATATCAACCAGTATCTCAACCGTCAGCGCAATTTCGACTTTGACATGGTAATCAGCCATTTCCCGCAGTCGAATAACCCAGGTAACGAGCAGCGCGACTTCTGGACCAGCCAAGCGGCTGACTCTCCCCAGAGTCGCAACCGCATGGGACTATCGCATCCGGCGGTCGATGATCTGGTCGAGCAACTAATCCGCGCAGATGACCGTGAAGAACTCAATACCATTACCCGAACGCTAGATCGGGTATTGCGCTGGGGGTTTTATGTTATTCCCCACTATCATTCAGGCGAGACGCGGATCGCCATTTGGGATAAATTTGGTTACCCCGACCCCTTCCCTGAATATGCCATGGATCTAGACGCGTGGTGGGTAGATCCCAAACGTGAAGCCGCTTTACAGCGTCAATCCGGACGCTGAGCCGGTGTAAGGAGAACTCTGTGGCACGCTACACCCTACGTCGACTGCTGCTGATGATACCTACGCTGATAGGCATCATGCTGCTCAATTTCATTATCGTGCAGGCCGCGCCTGGCGGCCCGATCGATCAGATGCTGGCACGCTTCGAAGGCGCCGATGCCATGGCCAGCACGCGCCTGGACATGGGCGGCGCGGATGTCCAGGTTAACGACGAGTCGCGGGGTGCCCGGGGGATCGACCCGCGCTTCATCGAGCAGCTTGAGCAGCAGTTCGGCTTTGACAAGCCGGCCCATGAGCGCTTTCTAGGCATGATGGGCGACTATCTGACGTTCGATTTTGGCACCAGTTTCTTCCGCGATCGCCCCGTCACCGAGCTAATGATCGAGCGCCTGCCAGTGTCGATCTCACTGGGGCTTTGGACGACGCTGCTGGTGTACCTGATCTCGATACCACTCGGCGTCCGTAAAGCGTTGAGACACGGCTCGCGCTTTGACGTCTGGACCTCTGGCCTGGTGATCGTCGGCTATGCTATCCCCGGGTTTTTATTCGCCATTTTGCTGATTGTGCTGTTTGCCGGCGGCACCTACCTGGATTGGTTCCCGCTCAGGGGGCTGACCTCGCCGGATTTCGACCAGCTCTCCACCTGGGGCAAAATCAAGGACTATTTCTGGCATATCACCCTCCCCGTGATTGCCGCGGCGATCGGCAGTTTTGCCACCCTCACCATGCTGACCAAGAACAGTTTTCTGGATGAAATCCATAAGCAGTACGTTTTGACCGCGCGTGCCAAGGGCGCCGATGAGCAACGCATTCTTTACGGTCATGTGTTTCGCAATGCCATGCTGATCATTATCGCCGGCCTGCCCTCCGCCCTGATCGGCATTTTCTTTACCGGCTCGCTATTGATCGAGGTGATTTTCTCCCTCGACGGCCTCGGCCTGCTGGGGTTTGAAGCGGTCATGCAGCGTGACTATCCAGTCATTTTTGGCACCCTGTTTCTCTATACGGTGATTGGGTTGCTGCTCAAACTGGTGTCGGACCTGACTTATGTGTGGGTGGACCCGCGCATCGACTTTGCAACACGGGAATCGTGATCATGGCTGCCTTTTCGTCTCGATTTTCACCCATCACGAAGCGTCGTCTGGCGGCATTCAGGTCGAACCGGCGTGCCTGGGTATCGCTATGGGTGTTTAGCGTGGTGTTTGTGCTTAGCCTGTTTGCTGAGCTGATCGCCAACGACAAGCCGATCGTCATGCAGTACGACGGCCAGTGGTATGTGCCGCTACTTGTCGACTATCCGGAAACCGAGTTTGACGGTTTTTTGCCTACTCGTACCGATTACCTCGACCCATTTGTCCAGCAGCAGATAGCGGAAAACGGCTGGGCGCTATGGCCGCTGATACCATTTTCCTACCAAACGCTCGACATGCAGATGACCCGGCCTTCTCCAGCTCCACCCGACGGCCGCCATTGGCTGGGCACTGACGATCAAGGACGCGATGTACTTGCCCGGGTTATCTATGGCTTTCGCCTCTCGGTGGCCTTTGCCCTGGTGTTAACCGCCGGCTCACTGGTCCTGGGGGTGATTGCGGGCGGCGTTCAAGGCTACTTCGGCGGCAAGGTCGATCTGGTGGGCCAGCGAATCACCGAAATCTGGTCGGGGCTTCCCGTGCTGTTTTTATTGATCATTTTAGCCAGCTTTGTGCAGCCCGGCTTCTGGTGGCTGCTGGGCATCATGCTGCTGTTTTCGTGGCTGGGGCTTGTTGATATTGTCCGCGCGGAGTTTCTACGCGCGCGGAATCTGGAGTATGTGCGCGCGGCCAAGGCCATGGGCCTGCCGTCGCGGCTGATTATGTGGCGGCACGTCCTGCCCAACGCCATGGTCGCCACCCTGACCTTTATCCCCTTTCTGTTCACCGGGGCGATTGGCACCTTGACCGCGCTGGACTTTCTCGGCTTCGGCTTGCCGCCGGGCGCACCCTCACTGGGCGAGTTGGCGGCACAGGGCAAGAACAATCTGCATGCGCCCTGGCTGGGCATCACCGCCTTTATGACGCTGGCCATCATGCTGTCGCTGCTGGTGTTCATCGGCGAAGGGCTGCGTGACGCCTTTGATCCCCGGCACGTTCAGCAACACCCGTCTTCCGCCAAGGAAATTCCCCATGCCTGAGCCGCTACTCCGCGTCGACAATCTGAGCGTCGCCTTTGACGGCAGCCCGGTGGTCGAGTCGCTTTCCCTGTCGCTTCACGCCGGCGAAACCCTGGCGATTGTCGGTGAATCCGGCTCGGGTAAATCTGTCTCGGCATTGGGGCTGGTGAATCTGCTCCCTGCCAATGCTCAGGTCAGAGGCGAGCGTCGCTTGAACGGTACCCTGCTGAACACACTTAGCAAGGCCGAGTGGAATGGTTTGCGCGGCAATACCGTGGGGTTTGTCTTTCAGGAACCCATGACATCGCTCAACCCACTCCACCGCATTGGCAAACAGATTGGCGAGTCGCTGCGCCTGCATCAAGGGCTTCGCGGCAAAGCCGCACGGGCGCGAGCCAAAACCTTGCTCGAGCAGGTCAAGCTGCCCCGTGCAGAAGAGTTGCTCGATGTATGGCCCCATCAGCTCTCAGGCGGGCAGCGTCAGCGGGTCATGATTGCCATGGCCATCGCCAACAACCCATCGCTGTTGATTGCCGATGAGCCAACCACGGCACTCGATGTCACCGTTCAGCAGGAAATCCTGGCCTTGCTCAAGGAACTGCGCGACGAACACGGCATGGGCCTGTTACTGATCAGCCACGACCTGAACCTGGTGCGTCGGCACGCCGACCGGGTGTGCGTCATGTACCAGGGCAAAATTCAGGAAACCGGGCCTGTCGATCGAGTCTTCGAGCAGCCCCAGAGTGACTATACCCAACGGCTATTGGCAGCTGAACCTGAGGGTCGACCGTCACCAGTCACCGCAAGCCCGCCGCTATTGACGGTCAAGCAGCTGAAAGTCAGCTTCAAGCGCCCGAAAGCAGGTTTATTCAAGCGACAGCCGCCAGCGTTCGAAGCCGTCAAGGCCACGGACTTGAACATCGCGCCGGGTGAAACGCTGGGCATTGTGGGTGAATCGGGTTCGGGGAAAACCACCCTCGCCTCCGCCATCATGCGGATGGTCGCTAGCCAGGGGGATATCACCCTGGGCGACGCACCGTTGAGCCAACTGAGCGGTAACGATTTACGCCGCCAGCGCCATCGGCTGCAGATGGTGTTCCAGGACCCTTACGGCGCGCTATCACCGCGTATGCCGGTGTTTGATATTGTCAGCGAAGGCTTGCGCTTCCACTACCCTCACTTGTCCGACGACGACATTACCCAGCGCGTTCACCAAACGCTAAGCGAAGTCGGCCTGCCGGAAAGCTGCGCGGCCCGCTACCCGCACGAATTTTCCGGCGGCCAGCGCCAGCGGATCGCGGTGGCGCGGGCGATCATCCTGGAGCCCGAGCTCCTGGTGCTCGACGAGCCGACATCGGCGTTGGATCGCACGGTTCAAAAACAGCTGGTGACGTTATTGCGTGAGCTACAGGCGAGACGTCAGCTGAGCTACCTGTTCATCAGCCATGATCTTGCCGTAGTGCGCGCGATGGCCCATCGCATCATGGTGCTAAAGGAAGGCGAAGTCGTCGAGCAAGGCCCGTGTCTGGACGTGCTTGCCTCCCCCCAACATCCGTATACCAAGGCACTGATTGCCGCTGCGTATCTGAAGGAATTTGCGGGATAGCCAATTGTTTACCTTGATTCAGAAGCTGGATTTGGTGGCGACCCGATATACAAGATAACGGTATAAAATATTAACCGTACACAACGTTCAACCCCGAGGCGGATACAGCGCCTCGGGAGATCATTATCACTGTTTAGAAACTGGCGATTTCGTCAGGAGTAAGTTCGCGCCATTCGCCAGGCGCCAGCGCATCGGTCAGCACCACATCGCCAATGGAACGTCGGTGCAGCGCGACAACGTGGTTGCCTAGTGCCACGAACATGCGCTTGACCTGATGATACCGGCCTTCGGTGATGGTCAGCTCGGCTTGCTGGGGTGACAGGAAGCGCAGCGTGGCCGGCTGTGTCGGCGTTTCTTCACCATCGAGCATGATGCCCTCGGCGACTTGATTGATCGCCCATTGAGCCGCCTCACCTTCCATGGGCTCGTCCAGCTCGGCGATATACACCTTTGCGCATCGATGGCGTGGCGACGTGACGCGATGCGACCACTGGCCGTCGTCGGTCAGCAGCAACAAGCCCGTGGTATCGACATCCAGCCGCCCGACAGGCTGCAATCGCTCCGCTTTGGGCAGGTCGATCAAGTCAATCACCCGCGGGTAGAGCCCTCGTCGGGCGGTACACTCTACATCGGCAGGCTTGTGGAGCATGATATAGCGAAGCCCTACCAGCGCCAGCTGTGCCCCGTTGAGCAGCACTACATCGTTTTCGGTATCGATGTGCGTGGCGGCCTGCTTGATCGGCTCACCGTTCAAGGTGACCTCGCCATTTTTCAGCGCGCGTTTTGCCAGGCTTCGCGTCAACGGGCTCGTTTCACTTAAAAAGCGGTCAAGACGCATTATTGGCCGACTCCTGGCAGCAGCGAAAAACGATCGGCATCTTGCCAGGCTGGGAATTTTTCTCGAAAAGCATCTAGGTCCGTTTTATTGAGGCATCCCGTTTCAACGAACGGCGTATGCGCTGAATGATCGATCAGTGGCTCGCCCTTGAAGTCCACCAGCATGGAGTCGCCGCTGTAGGCCAGCCCTTTGGCATCTTCGCCGACACGATTGACGCCAATCACGTAGCTGAGGTTCTCAATCGCGCGGGCCTGCAGTAGCGTCCGCCAGGGTTGACGGCGAGGTGCCGGCCAGTTGGCCACACACAGCAGCGCATCATACTCGAAATGTTCATTCTGTGTCGGCTGCTGACGAAGCCAGACCGGAAAACGCAGGTCGTAGCAGACCGTCAGCAGTATTTTAAAACCGTTCAGCTCGACGATCTCGCGACGCTCGCCCATGCCATAGCGTTCGTGCTCGCCGGCCATGCGGAACAGATGCCGTTTATCGTAGTAGGTCAGCTCGCCTTGAGGGGTCACCCAGATTAGCCGGTTGTAGAACTCACCGTTTTGCTTGATGGCGACGCTCCCGGTTATCACGCAGTCTCGCGACCGCGCCTGATCCAGCAACCACGCCACACTTTCGCTTTCCTCCATGGGCTGGGCCATGTCACGCGAGTTCATTGTGAAGCCGGTGGCAAACATCTCGGGCAGTACGATCAGGTCGGTGTCCCGACTATCAAGTTCACCGAGGAAGTGCGCCAGATGCTCATGATTTGCCTGGGGGTTTTCCCAGCGCAGATCACATTGCACCAGGCTTGTTCTGAGTTGGCTCATCGAATCACTCCTTACGCCGCTCTCGTTGTCGCGATTGTGTTAGATTAGCATTTTTAAATAATGAGGCTGCTATGCTTCCTACTCCATCACGCGATCCAGAAGCAGTCAAAGGTGTCGGCTTTGGTTTGACGGCCTATGTCATGTGGGGCTGTTTTCCACTGTTTTTTGCACTGTTTGATGGGGTTCCCGCCATCGAGGTGCTTATACACCGCATTCTCTGGTCGTGCCTGTTTCTGGTGGTCCTGATTAGCCTTTTGCGGCGCTGGCCGCCGGTCGTCGCCGCCCTGATGGAACCCAAGCGCCTCGGTCGTGTGCTGGCCTGCGCCGTACTGATTGGCTTCAATTGGGGTATCTACATTTACTCAGTGGAAACCCAACAGGTGTTGCAGGCCAGTTTAGGCTATTTTTTGACGCCGCTGGTGAACATAGCGTTGGGCATGCTGGTGTTACGTGAAGTGATGGCCCGCCTGCAGTTGGTAGCGCTGGGATTGGCCAGTCTTGCGATTGCCATCCAGTTTTTCATGTTGGGGGAGTTACCATGGATCAGTCTGATGCTGGCGTTGAGTTTCGGAAGCTATGGGCTGTTTCGGAAACAGGTGCCGCTTGATGGACTATCCGGACTCTTTGTTGAAACCCTGCTGCTATTTCCAATAGCGCTGATCGCGCTGGCAGGCTTTAGCTGGTATGGGGCCTCGCACTTCCTGGATGATACGCAAACGACAGCCCTGTTGGTTGCCAGCGGCGTTATCACTGCCCTGCCCCTCATGGCCTTCGCGGGTGCGGCACGGCGTCTGCGTCTCGCCACGCTGGGATTTTTGATGTACATCAACCCCAGCATTCAGTTTCTGATTGCCTTGACGGTTTTCAACGAGCCGCTAAGCCCTATCCAACTGATCACGTTTGTGATGATCTGGACAGGGCTTGCGCTTTACTCCTGGTCGGCGTGGCAATCACGCCCTCGCCAGCTGGCGGCCGGGTAACGGCAGCGCCGCTTGATTGTCCGGCAGCGGTTCTGGCGACGATTCGCGCTCGGGCTGATAGCCGATACGGAAGCCGCCCCAGTGCCGACCATTGATATAGATGGGTACGGACAGGTCGTGCATGATTTCGCCGGTATCGCGCTTGTAGGTTTGCAGCAGCAAGGGCTTTTCGTGGGCACCGCAGCGACGTCCAGTCGGGTCATCGAAGATGCGTTTGCTGCGGCAGAATTTTAGATCGTGATCGTATTCGCCGGTGGGTGGTCGACTGACCGCCTGATTATGCGTCGGCACGTAGCCTTTCCGATCACAGGTGATCGCATAGCTCAGATCGAACTTCGTCAGCAGCGGCTCCTGGAGGTCAGGCAGGTGCTTGTCCGTGAAGCCGTCAAAGGACGTCCGGTAAAGCGGAGGGCGGGTATCGGGGATCTGCTGATAGTCAGGCTGAAATAGCGCCGCCTCGCTTAATTCGCCCTTCTTGAGAGCATTTTCAAACAGCTTGCCGATTCGGTCCGCTGTTTGCCGCGCCGCATGAAACACCTGCTGATGACGACCGTTGAGTCGCTGCTGTGCCAGTTCTCCATCGACACCTTCTGCCGCTTCCATCAGAGCACGCGCCTGGTTGGCCAGGTCGTGCATGTTGCGGTTGCCCTCATCCACGTCGGTTTCCAACTGATGTAGCGTATCGGCAACGGTCTGGCTGTGCTCGCGGGTATTATCGATGGCTTGGGCGACGCTGCTGATTTCACTTTGTACCTGATCAAACTCCTGGGTGATAGTACCCAAGCTGGTACCCACTTGCTGCATGTCCGCCGACCGATGACTGATGCGGCTCATCAGGCTACCCATTGAAGACACCACATTCTGACCGCTTTGGTGCATGTCCTTGACCAGTTCATCGACGCTTTGGGTTGCCGTCGAGGTCTTGTGGGCCAGATTGCGAACTTCGCCCGCCACCACCGCAAACCCCCGCCCGTGTTCACCCGCGCGAGCGGCCTCAATGGAGGCATTTAGCGACAGCAGATGGGTCTGCTCGGCGATGTCCTCGATCATCGAGGTGACGTTGCGTACGCGCTCGATCTTGTCATTGAGCGAGGTCAGCATCTCGAGCGCCTGCTGGGATTGCTCGGAGACCTCGCTCATCTCATTGATGATGTCGGTCAGGGCTTCCTGGTTATGATGACTGGATTCGCGCGCGCTTTCCGCGAGCGCCGCCACCTGGGAAGCACTGGCGCTGACTTGCATGATGGCCGTGTTGATCGCGCCCATGCTGGCTGACGATTCTCGGGCCATCTTCTCCTGCTTGCTCAGGCGCTGGTCCATCAGGTCGGCATAGTGAGAAACTTCCGCCGAGGCGATGGCCGTGCTGCTGGCACGGCGCATGAGGCGGAACGCCATAGCCCGCAGTGAGGCATAATCCGCCATCAGACGATGGCCTTTGCGCTTGCCTTCAAGCTGTTGTTGATCCGCCTGGTAAAGCGACCACCACGCGGTCAAGACACACAACGCCCCCGCCACCGCCGCCAAGCCAACCGCTATATATCCCCCTAGGGTACTATAAGACACCAGCCACCCTGCCAGTGCCAGTAGCACTATGGGGACCATCCATCGAATCACACGCATAGTAAGTACTCTTGTTATTAACGTGATAAAGAGGTCCCAAGCCATTGATTAAGCTTATCGCTAGCTTACCCATTAATTAGGATTAAATAAGTAACACTTTGGGGGAAGGCTTGCATGAAAGGACGAAATGAGCGCGGGGTGCCGTAATTTTGCTTATAACGCGTTAATATAATGATCTACATTTGCGTTAGGGTATGCCCTAGCTTATCGACCCGATGATTGGCGGCGAATCGCCCTTGGAGCCCATGCTAAAGCGCTACTTGCCTATCCTATCCTGGCTGCCTTACTACCATAAACGGTTACTCGGCGCGGATTTACTTGCAGGCCTGATTGTCACCGTCATGGTCATTCCGCAGTCGCTTGCCTATGCGCTGCTCGCCGGACTGCCTGCGGTGGTGGGATTGTACGCCAGTATTTTGCCGCAGTTGGTGTACACCCTGTTTGGCACCAGCCGCACCCTGGCCGTAGGCCCGGTGGCCATCATTGCGCTGATGACCGGGGCTGCCCTTTCCTCCGTGGCCGCTCCCGGTTCGGAGTCCTACCTCCAGGCCGCCTTGGTGCTGTCGTTGCTGTCCGGGCTCATGCTGGTGGCCATGGGATTGCTGAAAATGGGCTTTTTCAGTAATTTCCTGAGCCACCCGGTCATATCCGGCTTTTTGACAGCCTCTGGGATCCTGATTGCCGTCAGCCAGCTCGGCAGTCTGCTGGGCATCGAGAGCAGCGGTTTTACGCTCGTTGAGCGTCTGGTCTCGCTGACACCCAACCTCTCCGACGTCAACGTGCCCACCTGTGTGCTGGGTATCAGCACGCTGGTGTTTCTTGTCTGGCTTCGCCGGCATGGTAAATCGACGTTGCGTCGGCTGGGGCTGCCCAGCAGCGTCGCTGACCTGGTCGCCAAGGCGGGGCCGGTGATCGCGGTAGTGGCCACGACCCTGACCACCTGGCATTGGGGGCTCACCGACCAGAGTGTCAACGTCGTGGGCGATGTGCCCGCCGGGCTGCCTGCTTTCAGCCTGCCCTGGGCTGACGCCTCGTTATGGCGGGCGCTCTTCATTCCGGCCTTGCTTATCAGCCTGGTCGGTTTTGTCGAATCGGTCTCAATGGGGCAAATGCTGGCCGCGAAACGGCGCCAGCGTATTTCACCTAACCAGGAACTGATCGGCCTGGGTGCCACCAATCTGGCCGCTGCCGTGACCCATGGCATGCCGGTCACCGGCGGCCTTTCACGCACCGTGATCAATTACGATGCAGGAGCGCAAACGCCGGCGGCAGGCGCATTTGCCGCACTGGGGATTGCGCTGGTCACCATGGCCTTTACCGGCTGGCTTTATTACCTGCCGATTGCCACCCTGGCGGCCACCATCACGGTATCCATTCTCACCCTGGTGGATATCCCCATGCTGCGCCAGACGTGGCGCTACTCGCGCAGCGATTTCTCGGCCATGGCGTTGACCATCGTCCTCACGCTCGTCGAGGGAATAGAGGCGGGCATCCTGGGGGGTGTCACCCTGTCGATTGCACTTTATCTGTACCGCACCAGCCGACCGCATAGCGCACTGGTCGGCCGGGTGCCTGAGACCGAGCATTTTCGCAACGTCGAACGTCACGATGTCGAAACCGTCAGCCGCGTGGCACTCCTGCGGATCGATGAAAGCCTTTACTTTGCCAATGCGCGCTACCTGGAAGACACGTTGTACAACCTGGTGGCCAGCCGTCCTGAACTCGAGCACGTGGTGCTGATCTGCTCGGCGGTTAACCTGATCGACGCCTCAGCGCTGGAAAGCCTGGATGCCATCAATGCCCGCCTCAAGGATTCAAGCGTCAAGCTGCACCTTGCAGAGGTCAAAGGGCCTGTGATGGACCAGCTCAAGAAAAGCGACTTTCTCGATGCCCTCACCGGGCGCGTGTTTCTCAGCACCTACGCCGCGTGGCGTGAGTTTTCCCAGTGACCTCACGCAAAATTCCGCTACTGGCGTAATTGCCTGATGTGTTCCCGTGGGTCGCGGGGATAGTAGCGCTCGGGCTGTCGTTCAAGATGGGTGAAGTAGCGCGTGTCCTTGTACGGCATTTTCATGAACCCCGACACCCCCAGCCCTTCGATCTCGCACACCGAGGCCAGCATCTGCGCCAGCAGACGGCGAAATTCTTGCTCCCGGGAAGGATCGAGCAAGCGATAGTAGCTATGGATCTTGAGATGCTTGGGAAGCGCTTCAAAAATGATCATGCCGGTATGATGAATCTCGTTAAGCTGCTGCAGCACCTGCATGATCGAATCCGGGAGGGCGAGCAGCTCCTCGGGGTCGGGGCCATCCTCAAAATAGCTGTGTTGCCGGGTGCGATCCTCGAGCTCCGGAACGGCGCTCATTTCATAGCTGATAGCCATGCCGGGGTCGCAGTAAAACGCCGCTTCGGCTGAACGACGCTCAAGGTGCAGCGTTTGACGGGCGTTGAACAGACAGCTTTTGAAGACGCCCTGACGATGGATCGCCCGCGCCAGGTGCACCATGTTGTTGACCGCTTCGATAAAGGCGGGCTTGAGCGCCGGGTCGTGCAGGTTCAGGGAGGAGTCGATGTACACCCCTTCCCGCTCCCAGCGCACGGCCAGGCCACCCACTACGGGATACTTGCCGAGTCGACTCACCGACGCCAGAAAGGCCTTTTCCGTCTCGCCCATGCCCTGCATGAACTGCTTGTAGTAACGGTCGAGTTGCACATCGTTGACGTCGTTCAGGGTCTCGGGCGCATTGGCTTCGCGCAGGAAGGCCTTGCGCGAACTGTACACCACCGTATCGATTTCCTGCTCGGCAGGACGAACCCATACCGGCACCAGCGGCGATTGAGCGTGCCCGGGCAGATCAAGCATCACGACCTTGGCCATGCGCGGCATCGCCTGGAGGAAGTAGTCGCCGGCCCGACGGCGCATGTGCGGGTCGGGGTCCAGCATGCCGTCGAGGGTGCGCGCAAACTCCATGGGCAACCCCAGCGAACTGGCCGGAATCGCACGGTGGCCAAAGCGACAGGATTGCGCCGAGGCCAACGCATATAGCGTGCCCGCCACGCCCTGCTCATCGAACCGAGGCGAGGAAAGCGCGCCGTTAAGCTGTTCCTCGCCGATAAAGTACACATCGCCCAAGCGGGCGTTGGTTTGCTGAAGATTATCCGACATCAGCTCCATCACGTTTGCGCCGACGAACTGCAGCTGGGCATCGAGCTGGGCAAACACCGCCGACCCCCAGTCGATCAGCGCGATGGACTCATGGTCTGGATCAAACACCAGGTTGGAGGGCTTGATATCACCGTGCACCACGGGCCGCGCCTGGGGGCCCGACTCACAGCGCAGAGCGGCGAGAATATCCGCCAGCTGGGCGGCAATGCGCATGATCAAGCGGGGGGACAATCGCCCTTCCTTGAGGGAGATCTGCTCCAGATTCCAGCCGGGCGCGCGTTCCATTACCAGAATGGATTGACCGCGCGACCGCTGGTAGGTGATCAGCTTGGGAATACGCGGATGCGCGACCTGGTCTAGCATGAACGCCTCTTCCTCAAGGCGTTCCTGCAGATGGGTCGGCAAGGTAATGCGGGAAAATTTAAACACATAATGCACGTTCGGCCCCTGGCAGTGAGTGTCGCCACCCACCGCCGGCGCGCTGCCGGCGAAAACAAAGCCGTAGGCCCCCTTGCCGATCAGTTCGATGTCCTGATACCCCAACTGGGCGAGCTGTGCCTGGCACAGCGCCACCCAGTCCTTGAGTTTTCGGGCATCGTTATGGCTCAGCAGATAGACCGACTGTTCTTCGGGGATATAGAACTGCTGAAGCGGTGCCTGGGCCATAGGTTGCCTGCGTTAGCCTAGATGGAGGAGCATGGTCTCCGGGGCTTCGAGGAACGCTTTCCAGGCGTTGCAGAAACGCGCAATGGTGCCGCCATCGATAAACCGGTGGTCTCCCGCCCAGGTGATGGTCATTATCGCGCGACGCTGAACGTCGCCCTGTTCATCAAAGCGGGGCAGCCACTGGGTTTTGCCAATGGCGACGATGGCCGCTTCCGGCGCATTGATAATGGGCGCGGCGTAAGTGCCGCCCAGCGCGCCGATATTGGAAATACTGATGGTGCCGCCCTTGAGATCGGCCTGATCGACCCGGCCCTCGCGAGCGGCAATGGTCAAGCGACCGACTTCCCGGGCAATCTCCAAAAGCGTCAGGCGTTCGACGCCTTTAACGTTGGGCACCATCAACCCCGCCTTGCTATCCACCGCCATGCCAATATTGCACTGCGGATAGTAATGCAGCTCATCGCCGGCCTTATTCAGCTGCGCGTTGATGATCGGCTGTTCCGCCACGGCCAGCGCCATGGCCTTCATGAAAAACGGCATCAAGGTTAAACGCTCGCCCTGGTCCTCGGCCAAGGGCTTCAAGCGCTCGCGCAATGCCAGCAGTGCCGTCACGTCGATCTCGTCGCCGTAGTGAAAATGCGGGATGGTGGTCGCCGCCTCTACCATGCGTTTGGCCATGATCGCCCGCATACCGCGTAGCGGCTCAACCCTGGGCACATTCTCGCCTACCTTGCCCCCCTCAGTCCTCGGTGCCTGCTGGGCAGCCTCAGCAGGCTGGTCAAGGTGCGCCATTACATCTTCCTTGAGTACCCGGCCGTCTTTACCACTGCCGTCAATATCCGCCAGGTTGAGGTGATGCTCGCGCACCAGCCTTCTCACGGCGGGGCTGGCGGGTACTTTACCGTGCCCATTTGCGGGCGCTGGCGAGGATACCTCCGACGGTGTAGCGGTTTTTTCGGTGCCCGGCGCGCGAGCGGCCAGTGGCTCGCCGCCGCCCTCCTGCGAGGCGCTCTCGCCTGCTTCGCTGGTCGCTTCGCCTTCGGCCTGGTAGGCGAAAAGCGGCGCGTGCACTTTGGCAATCTTCCCCTGCTCGACATACAGCTTGGTCACAACGCCCGCTTCAGGGGCGGTAATTTCTACCAGCGCCTTGTCGGTCATCACCTCGACAATGGGCTGATCTTCTTCGATGCGATCGCCTTCCGCGACGCGCCACTCGACCACTTCACACTCGACAATGCCTTCACCGATATCCGGCAGCATAAAATCGCTCATTGTTCTTCTCCCCGTGCGTGCTTGGGCGTTTTAAGCCGCTAGAAATTGACGCTTTCGCGAATCGCTTCAAAGATTTTGAGATGATCAGGCAGATACTCTTTTTCCAGCACCAGCGGGAAAGGCGTATCCAGTCCGGTCACCCGTGCAATGGGCGATTCCAGGTAGAGAAAACAACGTTCCTGTATCGTCGCGGCGATTTCACCGGCAAAGCCACCGGTCAGCGGTGCTTCATGGCTGACCACCAGGCGGCCGGTTTTGAGCACCGATTCCGCCACCGTATCGGCGTCCCAGGGCAGCAGCGAACGCAGGTCGATCACCTCACAGTTAATGCCCTGTTCTTCCGCCAGCTCCACTGCCTTGCCGATCACTTCCATCTGCGCGCCCCAACCCACCAGGGTAACGTCGGTACCTTCCTTGGTGATCTCGGCTTCGCCAATGGGTAGCTGGTAGTCGTCTTCCGGCACCTCACCCACTGCCGCGCGGTAAAGCCGCTTGGGTTCGAGAAACAGCACCGGATCGGGATCGCGAATCGCCGCCAGCAACAAGCCCTTGGCCTGATAGGGATTACGCGGCACGACGACTTTAAGACCCGGCGTGTGGGTAAAATACGCCTCGGGGGATTGCGAGTGATAAAGCCCGCCGGAAATACCGCCGCCATAAGGGGTGCGGATGGTCAAGCCGCCGACGTTGAACAGATCTCCCGAGCGATAACGGAATTTGGCGGTTTCATTCACGATCTGGTCGAAGGCAGGAAAAATATAATCGGCGAACTGAATTTCAGCGACCGGTACAGAGCCTTGGGCCGCCAGGCCGTTGGCAAAGCCAATGATGCCCTGCTCCACCAGCGGCGTATTGAAACAGCGGGCTTTGCCGTATTTTTCCTGGAGATGGCTTGTAGCACGAAAAACACCGCCAAAGATCCCCACGTCTTCCCCAAAGCAGATGACTTTCTCGTCTTCCGCCATGGCAATGTCGAGGGCGTTATTGATCGCCTGGAGCATATTCATTGTGGCCATGTTACACCTCCCCCTGTGAGTCGGTGTCCGTGCTTACACCAAGGTCCAACGACTTGGCGCCGCGGGGATAGGCCTCCGGGTAACGGCGAATATGCTGTTTGAGCTGATCGAATTGACGCTGCAGTGCCGGCGTGACATCCGCATAGACATCGCTGATCAAGGAATCGAGCGGCGGAGGCGAGCGTTTTTCAGCACGCTTCATGGTATCCAGCACTTCGCGACGCAGGCTTTCCTGCTCGCGGGTTTCCTCTTCTTCGCTCCACCAGCCTTTGGCCAGCAACCACTTCTGCATGCGCAACAGCGGATCCTTGATGCGCCAGGCTTCTTCCTCATTTTTCGAACGATAGCCTGACGGGTCATCGGAGGAAGAGTGCGCAGCCAGCCGGTAGGTCATGGCTTCAATGAGTACCGGCTGATTATGCTCTACCGCTAACTTGCGCGCCTGACGGGTGGCTTCATAGACCGCCAGCACGTCGTTGCCGTCGACCCGAATGACATGCATGTGATAGCCAAACGCCCGCGGCGCGATACCGTCGGCGGCAAATTGCTCGACCGCCGGGGTCGAAATCGCGTAGCCGTTGTTGCGGCAGAAGAAAATCACCGGCACCTGATGCACCGAGGCCATATTGAGCGCCGCGTGAAAGTCGCCTTCCGACGCGGCGCCCTCGCCAAAGAAGGTCAGCGTGCAGTGGCCGTCTCCGGCCATTTTCTGGCCGTAGGCATAGCCGGTGGCCTGGGGAATCTGGGTGGCGAGTGGCGAAGAGATCGTCATGTAGTGGAGCTTGCGCGAACCATAGTGAATCGGCATCTGGCGGCCCTTGCCATAATCCAGCTCATTGCCGAACAGCTGATTCATGAACTCGTCGATGGAGAACCCTCGGTACATCAACGCGCCCTGTTCACGGTACTGGGCCATGACCATATCGGCATCATCGAGTGCGGCAGTAGCGCCCACGACGGCGGCTTCTTCACCGGTGCACTGCATGTAGAAACTCAGCCGCCCCTGACGCTGGGCCGACAGCATGCGCTCATCGAGAATACGCGTGGCCAGCATGGCATGGTAGATACGCCGGGCATGGTCATGCGCCAGGTGCGGTGCGTCCGCCTCGCTGTAGAGTTCGCCCTCAGGGCTTAACAAACTAAAGGTGGGGATCGAGAATTCGTCACCTGTCAGAAAAACAGGCTGGTGCGATTGCTGTGTCATCATTATTGTCCTTGTCGTACCCCTTTTGAGGGCAGTGTTGTCGGTGATGACCTTTTATGCCAGTGGATTTATCTGACAATGGTCAACGCAACACCTGCGACAGTAACGCAGACGAGACACATTAGGCATTCGACTTAAGATGTAAACAGACGCGAACGCAGTCGTTCCTGAAGCCGCTCAAACAGACTATCGACGGTCAGCGCCAGCAGCGCAATCGTCAGTGCCCCCTGGACGATGTACGCCATATTGCCATTCACAATGCCGGCGATAATGGGGTCGCCCAGATTGCGCGCCCCCACCGTCGCGCCAATAGCGGCCGTCGAAATATTGATGGTGATGGAGGTGCGAATGCCCGCCAGAATAACCGGCGCTGCAAGCGGTAGCTCTACCTGACGAAGCACTTGCCAGGGCGTCATGCCCATGGCGGTGGCCGCGCTTTTGATGTCTTTATCGACGTCCTGCAACCCACCCAGGGTGTTACGCACGATGGGAAGCATGCCATACAGCACCAGCGCGACAATGATCGGCAGGGTGCCAAAGCCCAGCGCTGGAACCGCCAGCGCCAGCACGGCCACCGGTGGAAAGGTCTGGCCCAGCGAGGCCACCTGCGCGACCATGGGTAAAAAGTCGCGGCCCCATTCGCGGGTCACCGCAATGGCCGCAAGAACACCACCCACGATCGTCACCACGGCGGCCACGCTGACCACGAGAAGGTGCTGTAGCAATAGCGATGCCAGGCTCGCCCGTTGGTAAACCACCTGGTTGGCGTCTGGTTCAAGGACCCGAAGTAAACTGTCGGCATAGGGAAAACCCCATACGCATAGCATCAAGAGTGCGAACCATGTCGCTGGCCATATCGCACGGTTGGCCCCACGCGATGCAAATGAACGACGCACAGCGCTAGGATTCACGCACTTTTCCTTGTTCGGGCTGAGCTTCCTTGACGATCTTGCGCAACGTCAGCTCGCCCACGGGCACATCGTGCTGATCCACCACGGTAAGCCGATCGGTGTGATCCCGCAGCATCATGGAAAGCCCCTGTCGCAACGAGAAAGCGGCCGGAATGCGCGATTGGGCGGGCAATGTCGGGCCCATGGGGGACATGTGGTCCTTGATCCGCGTCAGAGCCGCCTGCTTCAGCCCGCGCTCGAGTCCACCGAGCAACGACTCGACGAACGGATCGTTGGGCTGCTGCAGAAGCGCCAGGGGCGAGCCCTGCTGAACGATGCGTCCTTCGCGCATCACCACGAGATGGTCCGCCAGTCTCAGCGCCTCATCCATGTCATGAGTCACAAACACCACCGTTTTATGCATCTGGGCCTGTAGCCTGGCCAGCTCGTCCTGCAGTTTTTCCCGGGTGATGGGGTCCAGCGCGCCAAAGGGCTCGTCCATCAACAGAATATCGGGATCGGCGGCCAGCGCCCGGGCCACACCAACGCGCTGCGCCTGGCCGCCCGATAGCTGGTGAGGGTATTTGCTGGCGAACTCGTCAACCGGAAGCCCCAACAGCGTCATCAGTTCCTCGACTTTGGCCTGAACATCCGCCGAGGACCATTTAAGCAGACGTGGCACCAGGCCAATATTGCGCGCGACGGTCCAGTGCGGAAACAGACCCGTGTGTTGAATGACGTAGCCGATACGCCGACGCAACTTGACGGGGTCATAGGCGGCAATCGGCTGGCCGTCGAGAATGATGTCACCGTCGCTGTGCTCGATCAGCCGATTAATCATGCGCAGCGTCGTCGATTTGCCGCAGCCCGAGGTGCCCACCAGCGCACAGAACTTTCCTTTTGCAATGTTCAGTGAAATGTCATCCACTGCCGCAACGTCGCCAAACCGTTTGGTCACGTGGGCGAGTTCGATCATGGGGAGTCTCCAGACTGCGCGGTATCGATAGGCCGCAGGATATCGGCCAGGGCACCGAGACCGGCGTCGGCGATGAGCGCCAGCATCAGAATCGGCAACGCACCCAGCATTACCATGTCCATGGCCGCCTGCCCCAGGCCTTGAAAGATGAACGCCCCCAAACCACCCGCCCCGATCAAGGCGGCGACAGCGGTGAGGCCGATCGCCTGAACGGTGGTAATGCGGATCCCTTCGAGCAGCACCGGCAGGGCCAGCGGCAAGCGGACCTGGAAGAATCGCTGGCTGTTGCGCATCCCCATGCCCCGCGCCGCCTCCAGGGTTTCCGGGCTCACCTGCTCGAGTGCAATGTAGGTGTTGCGTACCATCGGCAGCAGGCTATAAGCGACCAGCGCGAGCAAGGCCGGCGCCCAGCCGATCCCGCTGACACCCAACTGTGACAGCAGCGGCCATTGAGCGGCAAGCCATGCCAAGGGGCCCAGCATCAGGCCAAACAAGGCAATACTGGGGATGGTTTGCAGGAAATTGAGTATGCCAAAGCCAACCTGTTGGCATTTTGCATAGCGGCGCATCAACATGGCAAGCGTAAGACCAAGCCCAATACTGATGGCCACCGACGCGCTGACAAGCGTTACGTGCTGGCGCAGGGCACGCCAGAACTCGTCGTCCCGGGCGCGAAATTCCTGCCCTAAGGCAAGCGATTCGAGCCCCAGCATGGCGCACACCCCCCAGACAACCGCCACGCCCAGCAGCATCAGGGTCGAGCGACGCCGTGACAGCATCAGACGTAAGCGCAGTTCTATCCAGCAAAGCAACAGTAGCGAGAGCATCAGCCAATAGGCCATGCCCATATTGAGGCGCGCCTGCTGCGTGTCGCTGCTGATCAGTCTATGGCTGGCAACCATCAGGCCAAAGGGCAGTAGAAGCAGCAGCAGGGACACACCGACCAGGGCCACCTGATAGCCTTGCCGACTGGGCTGAAGCGACAACGCCAGGAGGGTGAGCATGACCCCGCTGACCAGCAAGGCCCCTACCCATCCCATGGCCTCGATCAGCCCGACCCCTTCCCCGCTGACAATCCGGTTAGGGGCAACACTGACCACGTCCAGCAGCCAGACAGCCGCCAGCATGGCACTGAAAAGTACAAACAGGACGCGATTCGGCCGCCACTGCCGCCAAGACACCTGCGGGGTTGGCAGTGCATCCAATAACGACATTCTCAGTCGTTATCCAGGCTATCGAGGTAATCGCCAGCGACCTTATTGGGTGACATGCCGTTCACTGCCACATCCGCATTGAGCTTCTGCAGCGTCTCGAGATCCAGGGTATTGAAGACCTCTTCGAGAAGCCCATCGATATCCGGATAGGTTTCCAGCACGCTTTCACGCACCACCGGTGCCGGTTGATAGACAGGCTGAACGCCCCTTGAGTCCTCAAGCACGACCAGCCCCAGGGCATTCAGCCCGCCGTCGGTACCGTAAGTCATCGCCGCATTGACACCGCTGGTCTGTTCCGCAGCCGCGCGCATGGTGGCTGCCGTGTTGCCGCCGGAAAGCACCAGCAGCTGATCTTCACTCAGCTCGAACCCGTAGGCCTGCTGAAAGGCGGGCAAGGCCTGTTCTGACTCGACGAACTCGGCGCTTGCGGCAAACTTGAATTCGCCGCCATCCTCAAGATAGGTGGCAAGGTCGTCAAGCGTTTCAAGGTCATGCGCTTCGGCCACATCGCGACGCACGCTCATCGCCCAGGTATTGTTGGCGCTGGCTGGGGTCAACCATACCAGGCCCTGCTCGGCATCACGCTCGCGGACGGTCTCATAGGCTTGCTCGGCATCCTTCCACACGTCGCTGTCGGCCATGTCGAAGAAAAAGGCCCCGTTACCGGTATATTCGGGATAAAGGTCTATTTCTCCCGCTTCCAGCGCGCTGCGTACCACGCTGGTGCCGCCTAACTGCAGCCGGTCTTCGGTGGGAATATCATGGCGCTCCAGCGTTTGCATGATCAGCTCACCAAGTACCGACCCTTCCGTGTCGATCTTGGAAGACACCACCACGGCGTCGTCGGCGTTGACCGAAGCAAACGGCAGCAGACTGAGGCAACCGAGGGCGATGGTTGATTTAGTGGCAAAGCGCATTGTAATCATCCTTTTGGCAGAGACTCATGAAAGTATATGCCCGTCGTGCGTTGAAGTCAGATTCCTTGCCATCCTTGATAACCTAACGGCTAGGAAGACTCGATAACCCAGGTGGTCCCTTCGCGGGAATCTTTCAGAATAATCCCCTGCTCTGCCAACTCATCACGTATAGCGTCGGCCTGGACAAAATCCTTGTTGGCCTTGGCGGCCTGGCGCTCGGCAATCTTGGCCTCAATGGCCGATTCGCTAATCGCCGGGGCATGCTGCTGAGTGCCTTTCAGGAACGCATCGGGGGCCTGTTGCAGCAGACCAAGCACGCCGGCAAGACGCTTCAACTCGACAGCTAGCGGCGCTGCTTTTTCAGGCGCTTCCTGTTTGGCACGGTTGAGATCACGTGCCAGATCAAACAGCGCGGCCAAGGCGTCGGGGGTGTTGAAGTCGTCGTCCATCGCAGCGGTGAAGCGTTCGCGATAGGCAGACGATGCCTCATTATCCATCACACTGTCGTCACCGTTGACGCCATCCAGTGCCGTGTAAAAACGCGTCAGTGACTTCCTGGCCTCGACAAGCGAATCCAGCGAGTAGTTGATGGCACTGCGGTAATGGCTGGCAACCAGCAGATAGCGCACGACCTCCGGGTCGTGCTCGGCGAGCACCTCCCGAATGGTGAAGAAGTTGCCCAGCGACTTGGACATCTTTTCCTGATCCACCCGGACGGCCCCGGCATGCATCCAGGTGTTGACATAGGTCTTGCCCGTGGCGGCTTCCGACTGTGCAATCTCGTTTTCGTGGTGAGGGAAGGTCAGGTCAGGCCCACCGCCGTGAATATCGAAGGTATCCCCCAGGCAGCAGGTCGACATCGCCGAACATTCGATATGCCAACCCGGCCGCCCGTCGCCCCAGGGCGATGGCCAGTGCGCCTCGCCAGGCTTGGCGGCTTTCCACAGGACGAAATCGAGCGGGTCTTCCTTGTGCACGTCAACGTCGACGCGGGCGCCGGAGCGCATGTCATCCAGCTGGCGATTATTGAGCTTGCCGTAGTCGGCAAAACGGCGAACGCGATAGTAGACGTCGCCGTTATCCGCCGGGTAGGCATAGCCTTTTTCCACCAGCGTTTCGATCATCGCAATGATATCGTCCACGTGTCCGGTCGCCCGGGGTTCGTGGCTGGGCGGCAGCACATTGAGCCGCGCTTCGTCCTCGTGCATGGCGGCGATCATGCGCTCGGTCAACGCCGTGATCGTCTCGTCATTTTCATCGGCACGCTTGAGAATCTTGTCGTCTATGTCGGTAATGTTGCGCACATAATTGACGTCATACCCACGTTCGCGCAGGTATCGGGTAATCACGTCAAACGCCACCATGACCCGGGCGTGGCCCAGGTGGCAATAGTCATACACCGTCATGCCGCAGACATACATGCTGACCTTGCCCGCCTCCAGCGGGGTGAAAGGCTCTTTGCGACGCGTCAGCGTATTGTAGATTTGCATTGGCCGATTCCTTAACCTTTCTGTTTGATTTTCGCCCAGCTATCCTTGAGCCCGACGGTGCGGTTGAATACCGGACGACCCGGCGTCGATACGTGACGATCCGCACAGAAATAGCCCACCCGCTCGAACTGGTAGCGCGCTTCAGGGCTCGCATCTGCCAGGCTGGGTTCACCGATTGCCTGACAGACGGTCAAGGACTCGGGATTCAAATGGTCAAGGAAGTCGACGTCCTTATCGCGATCCGGCTGTTCGACCATGAACAGGTTGTCGTACAGCCGCACTTCCAGCGGAATACCGTGCTCGGCACTGACCCAGTGAATGACCCCCTTCACCTTGCGACCTTCCGGGTTTTTACCCAGGGTGTCAAAGTCCACCGAGCAGTGCAGTTCGGTAACCTCGCCTGCCTCGTTCTTGATTACCTCATCGCAACGGATGACGTAGCTGTTACGCAGACGAACCTCTTTACCGGGCGCAAGACGGAAGAATTTTTTCGGTGCATCTTCCATGAAGTCGTCCTGATCGATGTACACCTCGCGGGTCAGGGGTACCTTGCGCACCGGCATATCGTCACGCGCGGGATGACCGGCCACCTCGTACACTTCTTCATGGTCTTCCGGCACGTTGGTGAGCACCACTTTGAGCGGTTTGAGCACACACATCGCCCGCGGCGCATTGTCCTCCAGGTCCGAACGAATCGCGTGGGTCAACATGGCAATGTCGACCAGACCGCCGTCGGCGCGGGTCACCCCGATCATGTCGCAGAACTTGCGGATCGACGCGGGGGTGTAGCCCCGCCGGCGCATACCCGAGATCGTAGGCATTCGCGGGTCGTCCCAGCCGTCCACGATCTGTTCGTCGACCAGCATTTTCAACTTGCGCTTGGAGGTCAGCGTGTAGTTGAGGTTTAACCGGGCAAACTCGATCTGGCGGGGTTTGGCAGGCACCGGTAAAGTATCCAGAAACCACTCGTAAAGCGGACGATGGTCTTCAAACTCCAGCGTGCAAATAGAGTGGGTCACGCCTTCGAGGGCGTCAGACTGGCCATGGGTGAAATCGTAGGACGGATAGATTTTCCATTTATCACCGGTCTGATGATGGCTGGCGTGGCGGATACGGTAGAGAATCGGATCGCGTAGATTGATGTTCGGCGATGCCATGTCGATCTTGGCACGCAACACTTTCTCACCCTCGCCAAACTCCCCCATTCGCATACGTTCCAGGAGGTCCAGGTTTTCGTCGGCGCTGCGCTCGCGATAGGGACTCGGCTGTCCCGGCTCGGTCAGCGTACCGCGGTATTCACGGATCTCGTCGGGCGTCAGGTCATCGACGTAGGCCTTGTCCTCACAGATCAAGTGCTGCGCCCAGGCGTAGAGCTGATCGAAGTAGTCCGAGGCAAACCGTACAGGACCCGCCCATTCAAACCCTAGCCAGCTGACGTCATCTTTGATCGCGTCAATATAGGCCTGCTCTTCTTTGGCCGGGTTGGTGTCGTCAAAGCGCAAATGACACTCACCACCCATCTGCTCCGCCAACCCAAAGTTGAGACAGATCGACTTTGCATGGCCGATATGCAGGAAACCATTGGGCTCCGGGGGAAAGCGCGTCACGATTTTTGTGACCTGGCCGCCCTCGATCTCGTCGCGTACTTGGTTGCGAATGAAGTTCGGCGCTGGGGTGGTCTCGTTGGTCATGGTGGTGTTGAAAACCTCGTGGTGGATGGCGTGCCCGGTCTCGTCTGCCTACGCTATCTGTATAGCGCTTCGCGGTGCCGGGCAAAACCGTTATTATAACGTGACGCCGATGCACAGCGCCAAGGCGAACGCCTTTATTGAACAGGAATTTATCTATGATCGTATTACAGACGAACCACGGTGACATCACGATTTCGCTTAATCACGAAAAAGCACCCGAGACGGCCGCCAACTTTGAGCAATACGTTCGCGATGGCTTTTACGACGGCACGCTGTTTCACCGGGTCATCGATGGCTTCATGGTTCAGGGCGGCGGCTTTGACCAGGATTTCAATCAAAAACCCACCCGCGACCCGATCCAGAACGAGGCGGACAACGGCCTGAAAAACACCCTGGGCACTCTGGCCATGGCCCGTACCCAGGATCCGCATTCAGCCACCGCTCAGTTTTTCATCAACGTCGGCAATAACAGCTTCCTGGATCACAGCGGCAAAAACCTGCAGGGCTGGGGCTATGCCGTCTTTGGCGAAGTGGTCGACGGCATGGATGTTGTCAACGCCATTAAAAACGTCAGCACCACTCGCCGCGGCATGCACGCCGATGTGCCCGCCGAGGACGTGATTATTGAGCGCGCCTATACCAAGGAATCAGAATAAGCCCCGGGAGCGCTATGCGTACTCTACTGGTAGCTGATATGCACCTGAGTCATGATACCCCTGAGCTTAATCAGGGGTTCTATGATTATCTGGAGCAAACCGCCCACGGCGCCGACGCCCTGTACATTTTAGGCGACCTGTTCGACGCCTGGATCGGCGATGATCTTCTCGACACGCCCCACCCGCTGGGGGCCGTCGCTCGCGAGGTCATTGCGCGACTGCATAAACTGAGCAGCGATGGCACCCGGGTATATCTGCTGCACGGCAACCGTGATTTCCTGATCGGCCAGCGTTTCATTGCTGCTTGTCAGGCCACCCTGCTCTCCGACATTGAAGAAGTCGAGCTTCAGGGCATGCCTGCCGTCATTCTTCACGGCGACAGCCTGTGTACTCAGGATGACGCCTATATGGCTTTTCGCCAACAGTCCCGTGATCCAGAATGGCAAGCGCAGATACTTGCCTTGCCCTTGGCCCAGCGCTTGGAGCTAGCCTCGAGCCTGCGCATGCAGTCAGGCGATGCCAATGCGACCAAGGCTGACGCCATCATGGACGTAACCCATGAGGAAGTGGTCAACCTGATGGAAAACTGCGGCGTCACCACCATGATCCATGGGCACACTCACCGTCCCAAGGTCCACGACCTGACGGTTGAGGACGTGCCTGCAAAACGCTACGTATTGGGTGACTGGGATGCCCAGCATGGCTGGGATATCGTGATCGAGAAAACCGATCACACGGCCCCACGGCTGCGTCAGTTCCCTCTCAGTGATCCTCCTTCATCCTGAAGGGCGCGCATGAAAAAGCCGATCACAGGGATCGGCTTTTTTGTGGGTAACCGCGCTTGACGGTTAACGCTCTATTTCCGCCTCGCTGCGCAGATTCTCGATCAGCCCCTGGATGATGGCCTGGGAACGTAGCTGCTCGGCCATTTGGGCCACAAACTGCTCGCGCTCCTCGTCCACGTCACCACTTGTCACTTCGTCGAGTGCAATCAGGGCAACGCCGCTGGGCATCATCGCTGTTTGATAGGTGGTTTCTCCCTCGTCGGGGCGCGGCATCCGAAACGCTTCCTGGACGATCAACTGCGACGCCGTCACGTCATCCTGGCGACGCACATTGTTGGCTTCCAGCCATTCCACATCGATTGACTCACCGTCTTCCAACTGCGCAATCATATCTTGTGCTTGCGCCTCGAGCTGCTCCTGCTGACGCTGGGCACGCACCGCCGTTTCCACTTCATCGCGAACGTCGTCGAGCGGCAACTGGGTTTGCTCCCGGTGCTCGGCAACGCGAATCACCAGCCGGCGATCTTCATCAAGCTCGATCACTTCGCTGTTATAGCCTTCTTCCAGCACGTCATCACTGAAGGCCTGCTCCATGACGCCTGGCTCAAACAGCACGCCGTCGCCTTCCGCGTCGCGCGCCAGCCAATCACTTTCCTGAAGGTTCAGCGTTAGGTCATCTGCCACGCTTTCAAGGTCATCCGCCGCGAAGCTTTCATCAATCAGCTGCTGGGCTTTTTCGTTAAAGGCGTCATCGACGTCGTCCATTGCAACATCTTCGCGAAGGCTGTCGCGCTGCTCTTCGAACGTCGGGCGCTCAATATCGGTCACTTGAATAATATGCAGGGCATTATCCATCTCGACGATAGACGAGGTTTCGCCTTCATCGAGAGAGAATGCCGCTTCATCAAAGGCCTCGCCAAAGAAGCCACGGCTGATCGTGCCCAGATCGCCGCCTTCTTCGGCGCTTGCGGTATCGTCCGAATAGCGCAAGGCGGTATCGGCGAACGATTCGCCATCTTCGAGTGCCTGCTGGGCCTCGTCAGCCTGCTGCTGGGCCTCTTCGCGATCGCGTTCATCACCAAAGGTAATCATGATATGAGAAACACGGCGATCGGCATCGGCGTTTCGCTCACGCCAGGCATCACGTAGCGCCTCTTCGTCCACATCGGCGCCGCTGGCCATTTCACGACGGTCCAACAATACGTACTCAAGGCGAACCTGCTCCGGACGCTCGAACCGGTCGGCGTTCTCTTCGTAGTAGGCTTCGAGTTCGTCTTCGCTGAACTCGATATCCCCATCGAGGTCGGCGGCATCCAGCATCACATAGCGAAAGCTACGCTGCTGGCGCTGAAGCTCGGCCAGACGCTGACGTTCGCTTTCCAGGGTAAAATCACTGAACGCGAGCCCCTGCTGTAACTGCTGGCGCTTGACGTCAACCCGCAGCTCTTCACGAAATGACAGTGGTGTATAACCCGCTCCGGATAAACGGCTGCGGAACACTTCAGACGAGAAGCGACCGTCCTCGTCCTGAAATTCGGGAATACCGACAATCAGTTGGTCGACCTGATCTTCCGATACGTACAGGCCGCCGTCTTCGGCGTACTGGGTCACCAACTCCTGAGTTACAAGGTCATCCAGCACGTCATTACGCAGCTGGCGTTCTTGCTCAGGCGGCACCTGCCCTGAACGCATGGCACGCTGAACTTCCATTTCAACCTGCTGACGCATGATCGGCTGGCCATTTACGCTGACTTCCTGATCCGGATCGTCACCAAACAGACCAAACAAGGATTCCACACCAAAAAGCGCCATGGCGGCCACCATGACACCAATAATAATCTTGGCTCCCCAGCTTCGGGATCCATCTCGAATACTTTGCAGCATGTTGGCCTCAGGTAGTCACAGCTAAACGGGTCGCCCCTAATGAGTGGGCTAGAAAATAACATGGGCGCATCGCGGTTGCGATGCGCCCATAGATGACAACAAACGCGTACAAATTAGTTGACGGCGTCTTTCAATGCTTTACCGGCTTTGAAGCTAGGCACTTTTGCCGCACTGATCTGGATCGGCTGACCCGTTTGTGGGTTGCGACCGGTACGCGCAGCACGTTCTTTAATTGCGAAGGTACCAAAGCCCACCAGTGAAACACTGTCGCCTTTCTTGAGGCTATCGGTGACAGACTCCACCATGGCATCCAATGCGCGGGTTGCCGCTGCTTTTGGAATATCGGCAGACGCGGCAATGGCTTCAATCAGCTCAGACTTATTCACACTTCACCCCTTGACTGTTTCTAAAAATGGCTCTAACGGCATGGTCACCGATGTAATCGACGATCAAGGCATAGCTGCGTTTTATAGCAATGCCTTGAAACGACTGTCAAGCGACCTTGCCTGGATGTGCCCCGCCATAACGGCATTAGGCAATGATACAAACAAATGCTAGCGAATAGCCGACGTCACTAATGGGTATTGGCGACGGCCGTATTGCTAAACGCTTTATCCGTTTTAGGTAGCGGCGTCCCTTCTAGAGGTTCGTCCGCTAACGCCACGGCGAGTACATCGTCAATCCAACGTACAGGACGAATATCCAATGCATCCTTGATATTGTCAGGTACCTCCTTGAGATCACGACGATTTTCTTCCGGAATCAGGACTATCTTTATACCACCACGGCGCGCCGCCAGCAATTTCTCCTTTAGCCCACCTATTGGCATGACTTCCCCACGCAGGTTGACTTCCCCGGTCATGGCGACCTGACACTTCACCGGGCGCTGGGTATAGGCCGAGACAATCGCCGTGACCATCGCGACACCGGCGCTGGGCCCATCCTTAGGCGTGGCCCCTTCGGGCACGTGAATATGCAGGTCTTCTTTCTCGAAACGCTCGGCATCGATACCGTAAGCCTCCGCCCGCGCACGCACTACCGTTTGCGCGGCGCTGACGGACTCTTTCATGACCTCGCCCAGTGAGCCAGTCTTGTTGATACGCCCTTTGCCTGGCGTGACGACCGATTCAATATTGAGCAATTCACCACCGACCGATGTCCACGCCAGGCCGGTGACCCGGCCTACCTGGTCATCTTCCTCGGCGAGTCCGTAGCTATAGCGCCGCACGCCGGCATAATGCTCGATATGCGTGGCAGCCAGCACGTTCGGTGGAAGTTCGTCTCCGCTTACCGCCGAGGGCTCTATCCGCTCGCGCAGCACCTTGCGGCATACCTTAGCGATCTGACGCTCCAGTTCGCGCACACCCGCCTCACGGGTGTAATAGCGAATGAGTTCCAGCAATGCCTCGTCTTCGAGCGCCAGCTCGCCGGTTTTCAAACCGTTGGCCTTCAACTGCTTGGGGAGCAGATAACGCTTGGCGATCGCCAGTTTTTCGTCTTCGGTATAGCCCGGCAGCCTAATAATCTCCATACGGTCCAGCAGCGGGCCCGGGATATTCATCGAGTTTGCCGTGCAGATAAACAGCGTTTCCGAAAGATCGTAATCCAGCTCCAGGTAGTGATCGCTGAAGCTGTTGTTCTGCTCGGGATCCAGCACCTCAAGCAGCGCTGACGCCGGGTCACCCCGGTGATCCATGCCCAGCTTATCTACTTCATCTAGCAGAAACAGCGGGTTCTTGACCCCGGCCCGGCTCATGCGCTGCATCAGCTTGCCTGGCAGCGAACCAATATAGGTACGACGGTGGCCGCGAATCTCTGACTCATCGCGCACGCCCCCCAGGGCGAGACGCACATACTTGCGGTTTGTGGCCCGAGCAATCGACTGACCAAGCGAGGTTTTACCGACACCGGGCGGGCCCACCAGGCATAGCACAGGGCCTTTCATCTTACGCACGCGCTTCTGCACCGCCAGGTACTCCAGAATGCGCGCTTTGACTTCTTCAAGCCCATAGTGGTCCTCGTCGAGCACCTGCTGGGCTTTCTGTAAATCGTGCTTGACCCGGGTGCGCTTTTTCCAGGGTACGGCGATCAGCCAGTCCAGATAGGAACGCACAACGCTTGCTTCAGCAGAATTGGTGGCCATCATCTTGAGCTTGTTGAGCTCTTGAGTGGCTTTTTCGGCGGCTTCCTTGGGCATACCTGAGGAGGCAATTGCCTGCTCATATTTTTCCGTTTCGTTGGGTACATCATCGAGCTCGCCCATCTCTTTCTGGATGGCCTTCATTTGCTCGTTGAGATAGTACTCACGCTGGGTCTTTTCCATCTGCTCTTTGACACGCGAGCGAATTCGCTTCTCGACCTGCAAAAGATCGATTTCAGACTCGATAAGCGCCATCAGGTGCTCGATACGATCGCGCACGCGATCCATCTCCAGAAGCTCCTGTTTATCGCCAATCTTGAGCGATAGATGTGCGCAGATGGTATCGACCAGTCGGCTGGGATCTTCAATGCCCGACAGCGAATTGAGTACCTCGTTGGGCACTTTTTTCGACAGCTTGACGTACTGTTCGAACTGGTTGAGCAGTACGCGGACCAATGCCTCTTGCTCGCGGGTAGTTAGGGGCTGACTTTCGCGCGCAGTGAGATAGGCCTGGGTATACCCATCAGCATGCTCTTCGATACGGCTTACATCCGCGCGATAGTTGCCTTCGATGAGTACCTTGACCGTTCCATCGGGCAGCTTCAACAGCTGCATGATGTCGGCCACCGTCCCCATGGCATACAGATCGGCGTTGTCAGGCTCGTCTTGAGATGCCTCGCGTTGAGCCACCAGCAAGACGCGCTTATCTGCCTCCATCGCCGCTTCGAGGGCTTGGATCGACTTTTCACGCCCCACAAAGAGGGGAATAACCATCTGCGGATAAACCACGACATCGCGCAATGGTAAAAGGGGGAGACACTGTGTCTGTTCGGCGCTCTGCTGCATCGCAGACGTTCCTCGATATATCAGATGAGTTCTGGGAAGAGAACTGACTACGTTAAAGGCGCGGTCAGGGCACAAAGGTGCGCTGTGCTATGAATGACAAGGGGTCGCCTGAGCGACCCCTTGACTGGCGCTAACCACGAAAGCGATAGGAAGCTTGGCTGTCTCAGGCGACGATACTAGCCGTCAGTGCCGTCGACGCGCGCCTCTTCTTGCTGGGAATAAATCAACAGCGGCTCACTTTCACCGGCAATTACCGAGGCTTCGATCACCACTTTGCTGACACCTTCCAGAGAAGGAATTTCGTACATGGTATCAAGCAGTACGGATTCGAGGATCGACCTCAAGCCACGGGCACCGGTCTTGCGCTCCATGGCTTTTTCAGCAACGGCGCGAAGCGCATCATCACGGAACTCAAGCGCCACGTTCTCCATTTCAAACAGCTTGGAGTACTGCTTAATCAACGAGTTCTTGGGCTCGGTCAGTATTTCTATCAGCGCTTCTTCAGTGAGCTCGGTCAGGGTCGCAATAACCGGCAGACGACCGACGAACTCTGGAATAAGTCCAAACTTGACCAAATCGTCTGGTTCGACATCGGCCAATAGCTCACCGACTCCGCGTGAAGACTCTTTGCTCTTCACAGTCGCATTGAAACCGATACCACCCTTTTCAACACGGTCGCGGATGACTTTATCCAGCCCGGCAAATGCCCCACCGACGATAAACAGCATATTGGCGGTATTGACCTGCACGAACTCCTGCTGAGGATGCTTACGGCCCCCCTGCGGCGGCACAGAAGCGGTGGTGCCTTCAATCAGCTTGAGCAACGCCTGCTGCACGCCTTCACCGGATACATCACGGGTGATGGACGGATTATCGGACTTGCGCGAAATCTTGTCGATTTCGTCGATATAGACAATGCCACGCTCTGCCTTCTCGACGTCGTAGTCACACTTCTGCAGCAGCTTCTGGATGATGTTTTCAACATCCTCACCCACATAACCTGCTTCTGTCAGCGTGGTGGCATCGGCAATCGTGAACGGGACATTCAGCAGCCGTGCCATAGTTTCGGCTAGCAGTGTTTTACCGCTACCGGTCGGGCCAATCAGCAAGATATTGGACTTGCCTAGCTCGACGTCAGTTTCACGCACTTGGGATTTAAGTCGCTTGTAGTGGTTATACACAGCGACAGACAGGACCATTTTGGCACGGTCTTGTCCAATGACGTAGTCGTCAAGCGTGTAACGAATTTCGCGAGGCGTAGGTAGCCGCTCTTCATCGCTCTCGGCATCGGCTTCGAGAACTTCCTCGCGAATGATGTCGTTACACAGATCGACACACTCATCGCAGATATAGACTGACGGACCAGCAATCAGCTTTCTTACTTCGTTTTGGTTCTTTCCGCAAAACGAGCAGTAAAGCAGCTTGCCGCCTTCGTCTTTGCCTTTGCCGTCGGCCATTCGCGTACCTCTTTCACTGCGGCGGTGCACACCGCCTTGTAAGCTCGCTGGAAATGCAGTATCCCTTCACGCTATCAGGATGTCGGCCGCTTATCCAGCACTGCATCAATCAAGCCGTACTCTTGGGCTTGGCTGGCGCTCATAAAGTTGTCACGATCAGTGTCGCGCGCAACGCTTTCGATATCCTGACCCGTGTGATGCGCCAGAATTTGATTCAGCTTCTCACGGATACCCAGTATCTCGCGGGTATGGATTTCGATATCCGACGCCTGACCTTGGTAGCCACCCAGCGGCTGATGAATCATGACGCGTGAGTTGGGCAGGCAATAGCGCTTGCCTTCGGCACCTGCGGTCAGAAGCAACGCGCCCATGCTGGCGGCCTGCCCGATACATACGGTAGAGACATCAGGCTTCACGAACTGCATGGTGTCGTAGATCGACATACCTGCGGTAACCGAGCCACCAGGCGAATTAATATACAGATGGATGTCTTTGTCTGGATTCTCAGATTCGAGAAACAGCAGTTGAGCAACCACCAAGTTGGCCGTGTAATCTTCAACGGGGCCAACCAGAAAGATGACGCGTTCTTTAAGAAGCCGCGAATAGATATCGTAGGCTCTTTCCCCTTTGGCGCTTTGCTCCACCACCATGGGCACTAAACCGCCGGCGTTTTGAATATCAAACTCACTCATTTCGGTGATTCCTTGCGTCCGATAAGGGATGGCGCACCCAGAGGTGCGCCTGCGTCGGGATATTAGGCGCTGGTTGCTTCGTCTTCCTCGGCGCCCTCACCTGCTTCAGCCTGTTGCTGAGCCGCTGCCAGCACTTGCTGGTAGGACATTTCTACATCGTTGACGGTTGTATTCTCGAGCAGCTTATCGACCGCTTTTTCCTCGAGAATGGCAGACTTGACCTGGGTCTTCATCTGGTCATTGCCCATGTAATAGTCAACGACTTCAGAAGGATCTTGGTACTGCTCTGCCAGCTCTTCGACCTTCGCCTTGATTTCATCGTCTGAAGCATCAAGCTCGTTGGCCTTGATGACCTCGGCGAGCAACAGACCTACCTGAACGCGGCCTTTGGCCTGCTCTTCAAAGAGCTCGTTGGGCAACTGGCTTACATCAAAATCTTCGCCAAGACCGAACTGTTGAGCGGCCTGACGCTTCATGCCGTCAGTCTCCTGTTGAACGAGCGCGCTCGGAACAGGGATATCGTTGGCTTTTTTCAGCGCATCCAGCACCTGCTGCTTGACGCGGTTATCGACCGCTTGGGCCGCTTCACGGGTCATGTTCTTTTTGATTTCAGCGCGGAACTTGGCTTCGTCACCGCCTTCAACGCCGAAACGTTCGATGAACTCAGCGTCGACTTCCGGCAGCGCCTGGCGGCTGACCTTGTGCACCTTGACCTTGAAGGTGGCGTCCTTACCTGCCAGGTGCTCGGCCTGATAGTCCTCAGGGAACGTTACCGTGATGGTTTTGTCGTCACCGGCTTTAGCACCGATAAGCTGCTCTTCAAAACCGGGAATGAAGCTGTTGGACCCAATTACCAGCTCGTGGCCTTCGGCGCTGCCACCTTCAAAAGGCTCATCTCCCAGGTAACCCTGGAAGTCGATCGTCACTTGGTCACCATCTTCAGCCGCAGCATCGACTTCTTCCCATGCCGCATTCTGCTTGCGCAGCGTGTCGATCATTTCATCAACGTCGGCATCGGTGACGTCGACCACTGGGCGCTCTACCTCGGTTCCTTCGATCGAAGCCAGTTCGACCTCCGGGTAGACTTCCATGGTGGCAACGAACTCGAAGTCCTTACCGGCTTCGTTGACGAGCGGCTCGATCTGGGGATAACCCGCCGGGTTGAAACCTTCATCGGTAATCGCGCGCACATAGCGCTCGCGCATCACTTCGCCAACCACTTCGTCACGCACGCTTTGACCGTAACGCTGACGAACCACGGCCATCGGCGCTCGCCCTTGGCGGAAACCATTCAAGCGAACATTTTTCGCCGTTTCTTTTAAGCGAGTATTGACAGCCTCATCGATTTCGCCGGCAGGCACTTGAATCGTGATGCGGCGCTCAATCTGGGAGGTCGTCTCGACGGAAACTTGCATGAATTGTCCTCTAACGGCTGGGCGTTGTGTTGATTGCTGTAAATAAGTCCAAGGGGCAATTTTAAGAACCCTGGCGCACGGTGGCAAGCGCCATGCTCGCAAGATGGGGGCATCAATGTGAAATACAAGGGTATAAAGGTGGTTAAACGCACCAAAATCAAACGCAAAGCCTTCAACGCTACATAATGCAGACTCATTTACGATATGCTGTGCGCTTTTTTCTGACACTCATTGAGGGTCGAGCACACGAGTTATTGACGATGACCGCACATGATCTACCGCTTGCCCGCGTGATGCAAACCGGGTTGCTGCACTGCTCCCTCGACACCCCCCTTCGGGAAGCCGCCCAGCGCATGACCGAACGCCAATGCAGCTGCATTCTTATCATCGAGAACCAGCAAGCACTTGGCATTTGGACAGAGCACGACGCCCTGGGCATCGATTTTTTCAACCAGCAGGCACTCAAGCAACCCATCGAACGACATATGAAAAGCCCGGTGGCAACAGCGCCCATGCACATGCGGCTGGACGAAGCAGCTCGGTTTATGAGCGCACGCGGACACCGCCATCTACTCGTCACCGATGTCGATGACGTACCTGTAGGCATCGTATCGCAAACGGACATTGCACTACACCAAGGGCTTGAACCCTACCTTCGCCTGCGTGAAGTACATACGGCCATGCGTGCTTGCCCGCTTATGCTTGATGGCGACTTGTTGCTGAACGACGTGTCAGAGCAAATGCTTCAAAACCAGCATGATGCCGCGATCATTCAATCATGTGACGGCCTTGGCATCGTTACGGAGCGCGATTTTATTGACTTTGTGGCGCGCCACCCCGGCGCTACCCCAATCGGTCAGTTGGCAAGCCGCCCGCTCCACACCATCGCCGAGACTGCGCCGCTAATTCAGGCACGCGAACTTCTCGTCCACCACCGCATACGTCATCTCGCGGTACTGGATGACCGCAATCAGGTCTCGGGGTTAATTGGCTTCAAAGACATTCTGACAACCGCCGATCAGCTATATCTTGAAGAATTACGTAACGCACTCGAACAACGCGATAGCGCCCTGGCAAAGTCACGCCAAAACCTTGAGCTAGCCGAACGCGTCATCGAGTCCTCCCTGGAAGGTATCATCATTACCGATGCTCAGACGCGCATCGAATTCGTCAATCCTGCTTTTACCCACATGACGGGGTATACACTGGAAGACGTCGCCGGGAAAACGCCAAGTGTGCTGGCCTCAGGACGTCAGGACGAGCGGTTTTATCAGCAGATGTGGGCATGCGTGCAGGAAAACGGTTATTGGCGAGGTGAGGTTTGGAACCGCCGCAAATCCGGCGAACTTTACCTGGAATTACTGACGATTACCGCCATTACCGATCAGGACGGCACGACCCAGCATTATGCGGGACTTTTTACCGATATCACGCACATGCGCGAAAACGAAGAGCAGATTCGCCATCTTGCCTATTATGACCCGTTGACGCGGCTACCCAACAGGCGGTTACTGGAGGACCGGCTCAAATTAGCCATGCACCATGCCCATCGTGCTAAAGAACCTCTGGCTCTGATCTTTATCGATCTCGATCACTTCAAGCAGGTCAACGATACTCTCGGCCACGACGTGGGGGACGAATTACTGATCCACGCCGCCGAACGAATGCGCGGCCAGCTGCGCGAAGACGACACCCTGGCCCGCCTGGGCGGGGACGAATTCATCATACTGCTCTCTAGCATCCATGACTTTGGCGATGCCACTGGGGTGGCGCAACGCATCATTTCGGCCATCAGCGCCCCGTATGCCATCGATAGCCATGAATTTCGCATTGGCTGCAGCCTTGGCATCAGCGTTTATCCGGACGACGGCGAAACACCGGCGGCCTTAATGCAAAGCGCCGATGCCGCCATGTATCGAGCCAAGCATGAAGGACGCAATACCTATCGCCTATACCGCCCGGAAATGGACAGACAGGCGCAGCAGCATCTGTCACTGGAAACGGCTCTGCGCAATACGCTGGAAGCGCAAGACGGCATTGAAATGCACTATCAGCCGATCTATAGCCCCACCACGGGGTCCATCGTATCGGCAGAAAGCCTTGTCCGATGGCACCACCCAGAGCATAGCTGGGTGTCTCCCGGCACCTTCATACCCATGGCTGAGCGTTCAGGGCTCATCCTGCCGCTGGGTGACCACATCCTCGACCGTGTGCTCAACGATATCAATAGTTGGCGGCAGGCTGGGGTCACCCCACCACCTATCGCCATCAATTTATCATCGGCTCAGTTTTGGCAGCCTGACTTCGTCGCCAAGGTCGAAAAAAAGCTGAGGGACGCCAACATCGAGCCGACGCTGATCACCTTTGAACTTACCGAAAGCATGCTATTCGAACGCCGTGAGCAAGGTATGGATGTACTCGGTCAATTGAGCGCGCTGGGCTGCCGGATTGCGCTGGACGATTTCGGTACCGGGTACTCATCGCTCAGCTACCTGCACACCATGCCCGCGAACAGCCTCAAGATCGATCAGAGCTTTATTGCCGCGCTTGACGACATGCATCGCGACAGCCGCCCTATCGTCGCTGCGATCAGCAGTTTAGCAGAGCAACTCGGTCTCAGTGTGGTGGCAGAGGGCGTCGAAACCGAGAAGCAATTACAGCTGTTAAGCCAGTACCCGATTGATGCTATTCAGGGTTTTCACTTGAGCCGGCCGTTAACATCGGCGGACTTCCTGACGCTTATCTCGACGTAGCATCACCCTTGTCTGTCGCCCACCAGAGACTGATGACGTGGGCGACAAGTCCAAAGGTTGCGGCATGGGAAATGAACACCTGCCAGCTGATCCAGTCGGTGAAGAGTGCGTGCCAGCCCCCCATTACCAAGACGCCAAGCACCATCATTGCGGCGAGCCGCTTGCACATGCCCGGGAGCCGGTGACGTTCCGCGGCGGACAACATCCGCCACTGAACTACAACGGCCACCAGCACAATGACAAGGGCCATGATGATCAGCGATAGCCGGGTCTCGTTCCCTCCCGCCAGATAGCGCGGCAGCGTCGCTAGCATGACGATGCAAAGACCGAAAGCACTGCTCACGCGCTGGGCGGAGGTAGGCACACCGGGTGCCACTAGCTACCTACCGCCAACTGCTCGGATTCAAGCCAGGATTCGACCCAGGGCAAGGCGGCATCATCTGCCATGAAGGTTTCCATGGCGTCGATTTCAAGGCGCTCGCCGAGGCGAACCGCGCCGTGGTCGGCCAGTAACTCGTCCAAACGGCGCCCCGCGCCACAGAAAGTATCTCCATAGGAGCTGTCACCCAGCGCTATCAGCCCGTAGGTCAGCGAGTCAAGCGAGGGGCTTTTGGCCTGCAGTTCACGCACAAAGGGCACAAAGTTGCCGGGGAAATCGCCACTACCTGTCGTTGAGACGCAGAAGAGAGCGAGGTCTGGCGCCGCGTCGGTGATGTCTGCAAGGACGGGCTGCTCCAGCACATCGACTGTGTAACCCGCCTCTTCGAACAGGGGCTTGACCTGTTCCGCGACATCCAACGCACCGCCGTACATGGTACCCACTACGATACTTAGCCGAGGCATTATGGCTCCTCAATTAGAGTGATGGACTGCCGACAGCATGCCGACGAATACTTGATGAATTTACTCAAATATTAACACGACCCCATCATCCAACACACCCTCAAGCAGCTTCTACCATGGGTGAACGCAAAACCCCGCTAACATTGATCCAATGTCAGCGGGGCTCATCAGGCTTGAAGATCTAAAAGCACTGCAATAGGCGTTATCTAAGAGGCCGGGCCTCGATAGTGTTCGACCTGCTGCTTGAGTTTCTGCCCAGGCCGGAAGGTGACAACGCGGCGCGCGGAAATGGGAATCTCCTCGCCTGTCTTGGGGTTACGCCCGGGGCGCTCGCGCTTATCGCGCAAATCAAAATTCCCAAACCCCGACAGCTTGACCTGTTCGTTTTCGCGCAGACAGGCCCGTATTTCTTCGAAGAACGCTTCGACCATGGCCTTCGCTTCACGCTTGGAAAACGATAATTCGGTGTGTAAATGCTCCGCCAGCTCTGCTTTGGTCAACGCACCCATAGGACTCCTCCATGTAGCAAACGCTTCCAAGCATGCGAAACAGCTCGCACCTTGGCCCTATTACCCGCGCAGCTCGGCACCTAACTCAGCTTGCACCTGCGCCACGATCGATTCAACCAACCGATTGATTTCTTCGTCATTAAGCGTGCGCGATGGGTGCTGCCAGGTCAACCCTAGCGCAATACTCTTATAGCCTTCGGCAACGCCTTTACCAGCATAGACATCAAATAGCGTTATGTCTTTCAGGTATTCACCTGCTTCCACGCGGGCACTATCCAGCAACGCCTGAACAGGACGCTCCTCGGGCAGCGTGAAGGCAAGGTCGCGGCGCACTTCTGGAAAGCGCGATAACGGCTCGAATGCGGGCACGTGCCCCTGGCTCAAATGATCGAGGCGCACCTCGAAGACAATCGCGTCGACTTTCAGGCCAAGCGTTGCCCTGACCTGGGGGTGCAGGGTACCAATCCAACCCGCCGGCTGGCCTTCAAACAGCACCTGGGCACTCTGGCCGGGGTGCAGGGCAGGATGCTCAGCAGGCTCAAAGCGCCAGGCATCGCGATTTCCGCCTAGTGACAGCAAGCTTTCCAGGTCACCTTTGAGGTCATAAAAGTCAACGCCGGCCTTTCCACCACTCCACCCCTCGGGGTCGCGTGCGCCGCACACGAGCGCCCCCATCATGGGCACCTGAGACAAGGCATCCAGCTCGCCGTTGAAGACCAATCCGGTCTCGAAGAGGCGTACGCGGCTTTGCTGACGATTCAGGTTATGCTCCATCGCTCGCACCAACCCCGGCAGCAAGCTGGCACGCATCACTGAAAGATCCGCTGAAATGGGGTTGGCAAGAACGGGAGAAACCGCGTCAGGCAAGATGGCAGACTGTAGCTCAGGGGCAACAAAGCTATAGGTAATTGCTTCCTGGAAGCCTCGCGCTACCATCTGGCGGCGCAGCTGCTTCAGCGAAAGTACGGCTTCATCCTCGGCACGCAGCGACAAACGCGCGGCCGGTCGACGCACCGGCAGGTTGTTGTAGCCGTGGATACGCGCGACTTCTTCAATGAGGTCTTCCTCGATGGAGACATCGAATCGCCAGCTGGGCACATCCACCTGCCAGTCGCCGTCACCAACTACTACGCCAAAGCCCAGACGTTCGAGGATATCGGTCACATCGTCCTTGCCCAAGCGCTTTGACAGCGCTTTTTCAAGCCGCGCTCCCCGCAAGACGACACGACGCGGCGCGGGCATTGCCGAGTCACACTTTGCTTCCACAACAGGCCCTGCCTGACCGCCGCAAATATCGAGCAGCAACTGGGTGGCACGCTCAACCGCCTGCGGCGTCAGCAACGGGTCGACACCGCGCTCGAAGCGGTGTGACGCATCGGTATGCAAACCATACGACCGCGCTTGGCCGGCAATCGCCAGCGGGCTGAAAAAGGCCGACTCGAGAAAGATCGTCCGGGTGGTCTCGCTCACCCCGGACAACTCGCCACCCATGATGCCGGCCATGGCAAGCGGGCCAGTCTGGTCGGCAATCACCAGCGTTTCAGGACGCAGGGCGACCTGCTGGCCATCGAGCAGCGTAAGCGACTCTCCCGGGCGCGCCATGCGGATCACCATGCTGCCCGTCAGATTATCCCGATCAAAGGCATGCATCGGCTGGCCAAGCTCCAGCATCACGTAGTTGGTGACATCAACGACCGGATCAATCGAGCGCACGCCGCTGCGCCGCAAGCGCTCCACCATCCAGAGCGGGGTCTCAGCGGTGACGTCAACGTTGCTGATCACACGCCCCAGATAGCGAGGGCACTGATCCGTCGCTTCGATGTCGACGGCAAACGTCTCGTCAACCGTAGCAGGTACCGGTGTTATTTCCGGCCCCGTCACTGCCATGCGATTGAGCACCCCCACTTCCCGCGCCATTCCTTTGATACTTAGACAGTCACCACGGTTAGGCGTAAGGTCTACCTCAACGGTCATGTCGTTAAGGTTCATGAAGTCGCGAAAGTCTATGCCGACGGGCGCTTCACCAGGCAGCTCCAGGATGCCGGCTGACGTTTCTTCCTCAAGACCCAGCTCGGAGGCGGAGCAAATCATGCCCTGAGACTCAACGCCACGCAGCTTGGCCTTCTTGATCTTGAAATCGCCGGGCAAAACGCCACCTACCCGGGCAAAAGGCACCTTCTGACCAACGCCAACATTGGGTGCACCACACACCACCTGAACCGGTGCGCCACTGCCGTCATCCACCGTGCACACGTTTAGCTTATCGGCGTCGGGGTGCTTGTCCTTGGCCAGCACCTCGGCCACGACCACGGCACTGAACGAAGCCGCCACTGGCTCGACAGCGTCGACTTCCAGGCCCGCCATGGTGATCTGATCGGCTACCGCTTGGGTATCAAGCTGCGGTGAAACCCATTCACGCAGCCACTGTTCTGAAAATTTCATGCTCGTTCCTGTGTTTGGCCGTGGTGTTAAGCAAACTGGCGCAAGAAGCGCAGATCGTTCTCGAAGAACAGACGCAGATCGTTAACGCCATATCGGAGCATTGCCAGGCGCTCAGCGCCCATGCCGAACGCAAACCCCGTAAAGCGTTCGGCATCGATACCTGAATGCCGAAAAACTTCGGGATGCACCATGCCGCAACCCATGACTTCCAGCCAACCACTGTGCGAGCAAACCCGACAGCCATCGCCGCTGCACATGACACACTGGATATCCACTTCCGCCGAGGGCTCCGTGAACGGGAAATAGGAAGGACGAAAGCGAACCGACAGGTCATCGCGCTCAAAAAAAGCCTGCAGGAAATCTTCGATAGTCCCCTTTAGATCCGCAAAGCTGATGTCTTCATCAACCAGCAGCCCCTCTACCTGATGAAACATGGGCGTATGGGTCAGATCCGAGTCGCTGCGATAGACACGCCCCGGGCAGACAATACGAATGGGCGGCTCAGTCGTTTTCATGGTGCGCACTTGGACGGGTGACGTGTGCGTGCGCAGCAGACGAGTGGCATCAAAGTAAAACGTATCGGCCATCCCTCGCGCGGGGTGATGCGCGGGAATGTTGAGGGCCTCGAAATTATGATAATCATCTTCAATTTCGGGCCCCACCGCGACGTCAAAACCAATTCGTGTAAACAGCCCTTCAATTCGCTCAAGCGTGCGCGTCACCGGATGCAAACCACCTGGCGACTGGGTTCTGCCGGGAAGCGTGACATCGATACGCTCCGCCGCTAAGCGTGCGTCTAGTGCTTCACGCTCGAGCGCCTGACGCTTCACGTCGATTTCCTGCGCCAGCGTTTGCTTGGCGTGGTTAATCCGCTCACCCGCAGCAGGACGCTCTTCGGCTGACAGCTTGCCCAGGCCTTTAAGCAACGCCGTCATTTCGCCTTTTTTGCCCAAATAGCGTACGCGCACTTCATCCAATTCAGCGACGTTTTGCGCGGCCTGAATGGCGTCGCGTGCTTCAGATACCAGCGCCGGAAGGTGGTCCATCCTGTTTACTCCGAATTAAGCGATTCCCATCCTGGCGATGGGTCACATTTGATTGAAGAGCATGACATAAAAACAGGGGAAGAGCGGCTGCTCTTCCCCTGTATGGGTCACACTAAATGACCTTGGCATCCACTGGCGCCATTAGCGCCGGGTGAAGCTTATTGGGCAGCCTTGGCTTTTTCCACGATAGCAGCAAATGCTGCTTTCTCATGGACAGCCAGATCCGCCAATACCTTACGGTCGATTTCGATGCCGGCTTTCTTGAGGCCGCCAACAAAGCGGCTATAAGACATACCGTTGATGCGTGCACCCGCATTGATACGCTGAATCCACAGCGCACGGAACTGACGCTTACGATTACGACGGTCGCGGTAGGCATACTGGCCGGCTTTGATAACCGCCTGTTTGGCTACACGGAATACGCGCGAACGCGCACCATAGTAACCTTTGGCCTGCTTCAATACTTTTTTATGGCGACGACGGGCAACTACGCCACGCTTAACTCGAGTCATAACACACTCCTGACATTAGGCCTGAGGCAAAAAGCGCTCAGAATAAGAAATTTCGACGTTACAGATTCGGCAGCATGCGCTGAATCAGCGCCTTGTCTGACGCGTGAATCTGCTTCATACCACGCAGCTGACGCTTACGCTTGGTCGACTTCTTGGTCAGGATGTGGCTACGAAAAGACTGCTTGTGCTTGAAGCCATTGGCGGTCTTTTTGAAGCGCTTGGCAGCACCACTGTTGCTTTTGATTTTCGGCATGAGGATAACTCCGCTCGATGTTTTTTAGAAAATCCAGGGCCTGCTACCTGCAAGAGGCAGCCCGTTAACTTCGCCGTTGGATCACTTCTTTTTCGGGGCAAGGATCATGATCATCTGGCGGCCTTCCATTTTTGGAAATGCTTCCACCGTTCCGATCTCTTCCAGGTCTGCCGCGATCCGCTCCATCAGCTTTCTGCCAATGTCCTGGTGCGCCATTTCACGACCACGGAAGCGCAATGTGACCTTACCCTTGTCACCACCTTCCAAAAAGCGCGTCAGGTTTTTAAGCTTGACCTGATAGTCGCCTTCGTCGGTGCCAGGCCGGAATTTGACTTCCTTGACCTGGATTTGCTTCTGCTTTTTCTTTTGAGCCGCTTTTTGCTTCTTCTGCTCAAAAACGAATTTGCCGTAATCCATAATCTTACAGACGATGGGATCGGCATTCGAAATTTGTACGAGATCCAAACCGGCGGACTGAGCACGCTCTAACGCTTCGGTGGTGGGCACAACACCCAACTGCTCACCGTCGCTGTCGATAAGACGTACTTCTTCTTCGGTAATTCGCTCGTTCATTGGTGGGCGCTTATCTGCTGGACGCCCTCGCTGATTGCTTCGCTTGATCGGTCCGTCTCCTTAGGCAATTGACGATGTCGCCAGGGCTGCTCGCTCTGCACCAAAACGTTCGATAAATGCATCGACTGTCATGGTACCGAGATCTTCGCCGCTGCGAGTTCGCACGGCCACTGAGTCAGCGTCGACTTCCTTATCTCCTACCACCAGGAGATAGGGAATTTTCTGTAACGTATGTTCGCGGATTTTAAAGCCGATTTTCTCGTTCCTCAAGTCCGCTTTAGCCCGCATCCCATTTTTTTGCAAACGCTGCTCTAAAGCAAGCGCATAATCACGCTGCGAATCAGTAATCGTCATGACGATGACTTGCTGCGGCGCTAGCCATAATGGCATTGCACCCGCGTAGTGCTCAATCAGGATCCCCAGAAAACGCTCGAAGGAACCGAGAATAGCACGATGCAGCATTACCGGGGTCTTGCGAGACCCATCTTCGGCAACGTATTGCGCGCCGAGCCGCCCTGGCAAGTTAAAATCGAGTTGTAGCGTACCACATTGCCACACGCGATTCAGGCAATCACGCAGGGCAAATTCAATTTTTGGGCCATAAAAGGCGCCTTCACCCGGCTGCAGGTCCCATTCGAGACCCGTGGCGTTGAGCGCTGCTTCCAGTCCCTGCTCAGCTTGGTCCCACATCGCCGCTTCACCCAGAAAATCTTCAGGACGCGTTGACAGCTTGAGCTCCACATCTTCAAAACCGAGCGTTTTATATACCTGCAGCGTTAGCGCGATGAAAGCTTCCGCTTCTGCCTGAATCTGACTTTCGGTACAAAAGATGTGCGCATCATCCTGAGTAAACCCCCGTACGCGCATCAGGCCATGCAGTGAACCAGACGGCTCGTTGCGGTGACAGCTACCAAACTCTGCCAAACGCAGCGGTAAATCACGGTAGCTTTTTAGCCCCTGATTAAACACCTGCACGTGACACGGACAGTTCATAGGCTTGACCGCATACTCACGCTTTTCCGACTCCGTGGTAAACATCAGCTCATTGTAGTGCCCCCAATGACCAGACTTTTTCCATAGAGACAGATCCACGACCTGAGGCGTCTTGATTTCCTGATACCCATGCTCACGCTGAATTTGGCGCATGTAGTCTTCCAGCGCCTGATACATCGTCCAGCCATTAGGGTGCCAGAACACCATACCCGGCGCCTCTTCCTGAAGATGGAAAAGATCCATCTTGCGCGCCAATTTACGATGATCACGCTTTTCCGCCTCTTCAAGGCGTTTCAGATACGCCTTAAGCTGCTTCTTGTCGCCCCACGCCGTACCGTAAATGCGCGTCAACATCGGGTTAGCGGCGTCACCACGCCAATAGGCGCCGGCCAGCTTGGTCAGTTTGAATGCCTTGAGGTGGCGGGTGTTCGGCACATGCGGGCCGCGACACATGTCAGTGTATTCTTCATGGTGATACAGCCGGATAGTGGCCCCTTCCGGAATATCACGAACGATCTCCTGCTTGTAGGGTTCGTCACGATGAAGAAACGTCAGCATCGCCTGATCACGATCGACATATTCGCGGACAACGTCATATTCATGATCAATGAGCGCTTTCATGCGGGCTTCAATCGCATCCAGGTCGTCGGAAGATACCGAGTCACCAAACTCAATATCGTAATAGAAGCCATCTTCAATCACCGGCCCGATCGCCATCTTGGCGCTAGGGTATAGCTGCTTGACGGCGTGACCGATCAAATGGGCGCAGGAATGCCGGATAATCTCCAGACCTTCCGGGTCACGAGCCGTCAGGATGGCAACGTCGGCGTCTCTCTCTATGAGGTCAGCGGCATCAACCAGAACGCCGTCAATTTTTCCTGCAACACAGGCCTTGGCCAAACCAGGGCCAATGGACTCTGCCAACTGCATAATGGAAAGCGGTGAATCAAACGTTCTCTGACTGCCATCCGGCAGTGTCACAATGGGCATGCAAATTGTCCTTTGAGCGCAGTGGTGATCCATACCAAGGATCACATATCGCTATCAATGAGGTAGAAATTAGTGGAAACGGTAACAGCAGATAAGGCTAACAGATGCCAGCTTTCGTATAAATAAAAAACGGAGGGCATAAGCCCTCCGCTTCATTACGATTAACGCGTTTTAAAACCGTAAGGTACCCGCGTTAATGGCTTACCTTAGTTCCACTCATCCAGCTCTACGCGTCGGTTTTCCGCACGACCTGCATCAGTGTCGTTAGTAGCGATCGGCTGCTCTTCACCGAAGCCTTCCGCCATCATGCGATCAGACTCGACACCACGCGTTGCGAGGTATTCAGTCACTGATTCAGCACGATCCTGGGAAAGATCCATGTTGTACTGTGCAGAGCCGACCGAGTCAGTATGTCCTTCGATACGAACACGAACATCGGGGTTGTTAACCAGACGCTCGGCAACGCCGTTTAGAACGTTACGTGCTTCAGAAGTTAGCTGCGCAGAATCAAACTCGAAGTTAACATCCTGAAGTACAACGCTATCCGGGCAGCCCAGTGAGTTGACTTCTACACCGGCCGGTGTATCAGGACACTGATCACGGTAATCTGGAACGCCATCGTTGTCTGAATCTAGCGGGCAGCCATCGGCGTCAACTTCAACACCTGCAGGCGTACCTGGGCATTGGTCGCGGAAGTCAGGCACGCCGTCGTTATCTGAATCCAACGGGCAACCCTCGGCGTCAGTAGCTGCGCCAGCCGGGATTTCACCATCGTAGCTTGGGCACTGCGGCTCTTCCGGCTCAGGTTCGTTATCCGAGCATAGCAACCCACCAATAGCAGCGCCTGTCGCACCACCCACAGCAAGCCCAGCATCTTCATCGGAGCTACCACTAGTCGCGTAACCAATGCTGCCGCCAATGATACTGCCAGCCAAACCACAAATTGCAGGATGCTGGTACCAGCTACGGTCTCCGCTAGCACTCGCTTGGCTTTGCCCAGAAGATTGGGAGGCAGAGCTGGCACAGCCTGAAAGGCCAACTACCAATGCGGAACCGATTAGTAGGCCAGTCGTTGATTTTTTCATGCAAGACTCCTTCTTGATCCAATGCTGAAGTGGTCATTAGTGACCAATTCTATCCAATGCTTCTTTTTTTGAGCGAGAGCATCCATTTTTCGCCTGCCTAACATCGTACAAGTTGGCCTCTTTCGATGTTAAGCCATCACTTGGAATATACAGAACCCGTATACACAAGCAACTTGCCGATATATCAACTTCTTGCTGACGACGGCATCTTACAGCATAGCAAAATAAGTGCAGAGAGCACTAAATACCAATGGCTACACTTAAAAAAAATTTGGCCATACAAACGCTTGAAAGCTCAGTGCAGGCCCTGGCCGCCCTTTTGACGCCATGTAATAACGGCCTGTGCTGCCGCCAAAACATCGCTACGCATCTGTTGCTCAGCTTCAAGACGCTCGCGGTCTTCCTGCATCCGCTCACGTGGCGATAGCTGCTGTCTGGCCGAATGCGTCTTCAAATGTTTTGTTCGCTCGTAGAGTTCTGAAAATGCCTGGAAATCAGGACGCTCGGTCAAGCTTGGATCAATAATTTCCAGCAACACCTTGCAACGCCAGGCCCCTTCCGTCACGTCTACCTGCTCTTGGACCAAGGCCGCGGTTACCCAATCAAGATTTTCCAGACTGTTCAACTGGGCCTGCTGGTCTTCAGCGACGCGAAACGCATCGCGACGTTTTACTTCCTGACGTAGACGGTAGGCATAACCAGCCAGCCCCGCGATCACTACCACCGCTACCAACAAAAGTGAAAGCGCGCTCGTCAAACTCATGATGCTCCTTACCCAAGCTTGTCAAATGCTTTACTGGAATTGTACACCTTATACCACTTCGACCTTACAGCATCCAGCCCAATCCTGCTAATGATGCTTCGAGACGAGCATCATCACGTGCAAACAAGCATCCAGCGGCTAGTCGCATTGTGGCGTCCGATTGGCACTGGGTCTGGCTGCCTCACGGGCTTGCACGTTGTCGGGCAACGCCTCAAGCGCCCAGAAACGAGGCAATACGACGCCGCCGCGCATGCGAGTCGAGCTGGCCGCCATTGGACCATATCGCCACCGCCACCAGGCAAGTAAAAAGCTGACGGTAAGCGCCATCGCGCCGGCGGTGTGCAGCAATGCCAACCAGAGCGGCAACCAGAAAATAACGCTAGCAACGCCGAGGGTGACCTGGAGACAATAAATTTTTAAAACATTCGTCAGACCACGCGCCGCGGTCTTGTCACGGTGTTGCCACCACAGCATGAGGATGCCGACACCTAACAGGCCGCCCCAGACACGGTGAGCCACATGTATGGCCGTACGGGCATTCGCGTGCAACTGTCCATGTAAATAGTTGGGACCCACCGTTTGAGTTAAGTGGAAGCCCTCGCTAAGGTCCATCTCCGGCCACCACTGCCCATTGCACGACGGAAAACCCTGACACGACATCCCGGCGTAATTGCTAGACACCCAACCACCCAAAGCCAACTGCCCTACTAGCAGTCCAGCGACCAACCACCAACTGGCCGATGCGCGACGCGGGCTCAGAGTCTCCCCTCGCTGCAATGTCCTCAGCCTGCAAAAGAGCCACACATAAAGTAGCAGGACGCCCATCCCACCCAGTAAATGAAGGGTAACCACCTGAGGCCATAATGTGAGCGTTACCGTTAACGCCCCAAAGACGCCCTGAACTAGCACGATAAACATCAAGAAGACCGTAATTCGCCATGGATATCCCGGCGCTTTTCTCAACGGCCAACCCAGCCACAGGAGCAATACAACGATCGCCCCCAACACCGTCGCGATATAACGGTGAAACATTTCAAGCCATGCTTTAGACGTTTCTAGCGGAAAAGCGGGGAATCTTACGGCTGCGTCGTCAGCGCTGGGCACCACCCATTGTCCATAGCATCCAGGCCAATCCGGACATCCCAGTCCGGCGTCAGACAAGCGGGTCCAAGCCCCCACCAGCATCACCAATGCCGTCAAGGCGACACCCACAAATGAAAGCCCTCTTACAATGGCAACACGCTGACGATCCACCATTGAGCTACCCTCCGTGACTGAACATTAGCAACCGGCTATCGAGCATTCACCTTGAATAAATGCTGGGTGTCATCGAGTATTTCCGCCGCCGGGACTGAGGCAGAGAAAGACAGCGCCGGCCGCCCTTCAGGATCAATTAACCACACGCTATTCGCCTGCCTCCAACGAGGCGTTTCACGCCATTCTGCTAACTGCTCGCCAGGTAAAGGGTCTCCCTCACCGCCTATGCTCATGCGCGTTAAACGATTGGCGTCGCGCCCCAGGGCGCGGTGCATACGCCAGAGCAGATCCCGTCTTTCCTCACATTGCAGTGAACAGTCGAAAGCCAATATCCAGCGTTCTTCAGAACGGGGGGCGTCTGACGTCGTCGCAATGGGCCAGTGTTCAAATCTTGGCACCTGATCGGCTGGTGACCCATGGGCCGTCGTTTCCTCAGGAACGCCAATCTGCCACTCAACCATCCCCCAGGCTGTGACGATGGGCGCTGCAAAAATGATGAAGATAAGTAGGAGCTTGATCCGTTGACGTGCCATGTGATTAACGACTGTCATTATTATTCCCCCGATGAATCTTACGGTCCGAATGGAAATATCGTCTTCCCACCCACATCGTAATCAACGCCACTAGCGCTAGCCCCCACCATTGAAATGCGTAGGCAACGTGCCTGCTGGCGGGCATCACGTTGGCCTGCCACCAGGTCGAAAAGACTCCGTCGCCGGCTTGCGCATGCACCCACCCCTGATAGCGAAACGCAGGCACGACGCCCTGCCAGGGATCTAAGCTAATGTTTTGAAGTCGCGTCCCTTCAACGTTAGGCCCAAACAGCAAGCCGTCATCGTTGGCAGGCTGCCATTCGCCCGTTAATGTAACCGTCTGTTCTGGCGTTGAAACACTGGGGGGTGCACGAGTCGTTCCGGTTTCGACAAAACCGCGTTGGATCAACCAATAGTGACCAAATTTATCTTTGAGTGGGGTTAAAACAGCAACCCCCAAACGGCCGTCAAGAATACGGTTATCTAAAAAAAAGGTATGCTCCGACATATACTCACCGTTGAGGGTGAGCTCGGCCCCCTCAGCAGGAGCTGTCTGTGGGTTAACCAGCGTAGGGGCATCCTCTCTCAACGCCGCCTCTACCTGCTTGGTGTCGGCACGCTCCCACTGCCATGCGCCGAGGAAGGCCCCAAGCAGAGCCAAGAGCAACCAAAATACATACCAGCCGTAACGACGCCAGCGAGATAGGGAATCTTTATTTATGCTACTTAAATCACTCATTATCATTGTTTTTATCGCCATGTTGCTTAGTTTAGCGGCAGGCGCTGGCTACCTGTTACGCGATGACACTTCCTCTAAACGGCTGTTAACCTCGTTGAAATGGCGGATAGGCTTCGCCATCCTGCTCTTAGTGCTGATTAGCTATGGCTTTCTCAGCGGCCAACTCACCTGACCGCTCACACCACATACACAAAAATAAATAACCCAAGCCATACAACATCGACAAAATGCCAATACCAGCAAGAGGCCTCGAACGCAAAATGCTGCGAATCCGAGAAATGCCCACGTATAATTCGCACGAGCATGGCAACTAGTATCAAGGTGCCAATAATCACGTGAACACCATGGAACCCCGTTAATATAAAGAACGTAGAGCCAAAAATACCCGCTTCGAGAGTGATTCCATAATGCTGGTAGGCTTCGTAATACTCGACACCTTGAATAAAAATAAAGCAGGTGCCAAGCAATACAGTTCCAGCCAGCCAATTCCTGCAAAGCTTGCGATATCCAGACTTCAGGGCTTCATGGGAAATCGTTAATGTAATACTGGACGTCACTAACAATAAGGTATTTACCAACGGTAATTGCCATGGGCTAAATACATTATCAGGGCCTGCCACTGAACTATCGGGCGGATTAAGCAATGGCCACTCAGCAATAAAATCAGGCCACAGGAGCGCAGAAACGCCTTTGGCACCTTCACCTCCTAACCAAGGAATCGCAAAGGTTCTTACGTAAAAAAGAGCGCCAAAAAAAGCGGCAAAAAACATGATTTCAGAAAAGATGAACCACCCCATCCCCCACCGGAATGAGCGATCCATCTGGTTGTCATAGAGGCCAAGCTGAGATTCGTTTATGACATCGCGAAACCAAAAACCCATCACCGCTAAAATGGATAGGAATCCTATTGCGATCAACAATGTCGCAGAGCCATAAACCAGTTGATACCCCAGCCCCACCATCAGCAAACCAACGGCAACAGAGCCCAGAATCGGCCAATGGCTTTTAGCAGGAACATAATAACTTGCACCACTCATATTAAAGCACCCCGTTCTTGTTATTGAGGTAGCTCGCCACGGTTTGGCGATCATCACTTTCTTTTAGGGGATACAGCGTATAGACCAGTGTGACGGTCGCTATATCCTTGGGTAAGGAATTATCCAATTGAAATACAAGCGGTATGGTCAGGTTCTCATTAGCACCAAGCCGCTGTTCCTGAAAACAGAAACAACTGACCTTTCGCACATGAGCTGTTGCAGAAGAAGGACTGACGCTGGGAACGGCTCGCCCCCATGTAGCCATATCGCTGCGATTGGAAAATGTAAAATCTATCTCCGTCATTTGCCCAGGGTGAACCTGCACCTGATGGGTTTCGACACCCAGCTTCCATGGAAGGCCAGCGCTCGAGCGGGTGATGAATTGAACCGTGACATACCGGTCGCTATTTACATCCTCATTGAGGATGCTTTTAGCCGTGGTATCTACCTTGCCGTTAATCCCCGTTATGTCACAAAAAACGTCATACAAAGGCACTAGCGCAAAAGCAAAGGCAAACATACCCACCAACGCAAAAACCGTTCTGGTGACTGTCTTTTTAACACCATCAGCCTGGTATGAATGCATATTCCTCTCCATGTGAGGTCACATAGTGGGACTGAATGCTTACTTGTCTACTGGACGAAACTCAGGGGGTGTCTCAAACGTGTGCAAGGGTGCCGGGCTCGGTACCGTCCACTCCAGATCCACGGCACCTTCCCATGCTTTTGCGGGGGCTTTTTTTCCGCCGCGCACACACAGCACGATGACCAGGACAAAGAGTAACTGCGAAGTGCCGAAGAAGAAGGCACCAATGCTGGAGACCAGATTGAAATCGGCAAACTGAAGCGCGTAATCAGGTATTCGCCTGGGCATGCCGGCTAGCCCGGCAAAATGCATGGGGAAAAACGTCAGGTTGACGCCAATAACGGAAAACCAGAAATGCCATTTGGCAAGGGTTTCATTGGGGTAGTGGCCGGTCCACTTGGGTAACCAGTAATAGACGCCGGCCATGATGGCAAAGATAGCGCCAGGCACTAGGACATAGTGAAAATGGGCGACCACAAAGTAGGTGTCATGGTACTGAAAATCGGCCGGGGCAATTGCCAGCATCAATCCGGAAAACCCGCCGATGGTGAACAGCACTACAAACGCAAGTGCAAAAAGCATGGGGGACTCAAAGCTGATCGATCCTCTAAAAAGCGTCGTCACCCAATTGAAGACTTTAACCCCGGTAGGCACTGCAATCAGCATCGTCGAGTACATGAAGAACAGCTCGGCGACCAGCGGCAAGCCGACGACAAACATGTGATGCGCCCAAACAAGAAAGGACAATAGCGCAATCGCCGCGGTGGCATACACCATCGAGGCATAGCCAAACAGCGGCTTTCGGGCAAAGGTTGGAATGATGGCGGAAACGATACCGAAAGCGGGCAGGATCATGATATAGACTTCGGGATGACCAAAAAACCAGAAAAGATGCTGAAACAGGACAGGATCTCCACCGCCGCCGGCATCAAAGAAACTAGTTCCAAAATTAATATCCATAAGCATCATCGTTATCACGCCTGCCAGAACCGGCATGACCGCAATGAGCAGAAAGGCGGTAATCAGCCATGTCCATACAAATAACGGCATGTCCATCAAGCGCATGCCTGGCGCCCGCATGTTCAGAATAGTGGCAATGATGTTGATGGCGCCCAAAATCGAACTGATCCCGGCAATATGCAATGACAATATAAAAAAGGTGGTCGACGCTGGCGCATACGTCGTCGACAGCGGAGCATAGAATGTCCAGCCAAAATTAGGGCCGCCACCGGGCATCAACAAAGTAGATAGCAATAGCGCAAACGCCACAGGCAACAGCCAGAAGCTGAAATTGTTCAACCTGGGCAACGCCATATCCGGCGCACCGATCTGTAACGGGATCATCCAGTTGGCAAGGCCTGTAAAGGCTGGCATCACGGCAGCGAAGACCATGATCAGACCGTGCATGGTGGTCATCTGGTTAAAAAACTCGGGATTGACCAGCTGCAAACCTGGTTGAAAAAGCTCGGCACGAACGACAAGCGCGAAGATTCCTCCGACAAAAAACATGGTCAGGGAAAAGATCAGATAAAGCGTCCCTATCTCTTTGTGATTGGTAGTTAAAAGCCAACGACGCCATCCCGTCGGGTGCGAAGCATGATGGGCAATACCACCAGCCGTTGCCGCCGTCTCGCTTTGCTGTAACGTCGACTGCAGAGGTATCCTGGGGGCCATATTCGTCTCCAATTATTATTGTCAGCGCTGCGCCTGCCGTATGCTATGGATCGACTTGTTCTGCTACGCGCGCCGGCTGAACTTGCGCTTCGGTATCATTACCCCATGCGTTCTGCGTGTAGGTAACCACCGCGGCGATTTCAACTGGGTTGAGCGTATTACGGAACGCAGGCATCGCGGCGCCCGATACCCCGTTGATGACTTTATCCAAATGCCAGTCAAGATCGTCGATCAGCTGTTGATTGCCGGCAAGCGCCGGGAATGCAGGCGGCGAGCCCTCGCCTCCAGATTGATGGCATGAGGCACAAATGGACTCGTAAACGGTCTCGCCCCTTTCCATCAGCTCCTCCATGGCCCACTCACGATCTACCCCTTGTGCCTCTTGTTCGGCCATGCTCTTGCGTTCTGCGAGCCATTCGTCGAAAGCCTCTTCCTCCATTGCATGCACGACCACGGGCATAAAGCCGTGATCGACACCACAAAGCTCGGCACACTGGCCACGATAAATACCCGGCTGATTAATCTTTACCCAGTTCTCATTGATAAAACCTGGAATAGTGTCTTGTTTAACGGCCAGATCAGGCACCCACCACGAATGAATAACGTCGTCGGAAGTCATTAAAAAACGGATTTTACGATTAATGGGGAGCACGAGAGGCTCATCCACTTCGAGTAGATAATGCTCACCTCGATTTTCCTCGCCGCCTATCTGGCCACGTGGTGTACTGAGATTAGAGTTGAAGGCAACATCTTCGCCCAGATATTCGTAGCGCCAGCGCCACTGTTGGCCGGTGACCATGACGTCCAGCTCAGCATCAGAGGCGTCATACATATTTTTCAACGTAGCCGTTGCAGGAACGGCCATGCCCACCAATATTAGAACGGGAATCACCGTCCAGAGTATCTCGACCTTGGTATTCTCATGAAAATGCGAAGCTTTCGCGCCCCGCGAGTGGCGGTAGCGGAAAAGCGAATAGAACATGGCGCCAAAAACCACCACTCCAATAACGACACATATCCAAAAAATGGTCATGTGCAGACCGTGGATGTCACTGCTCACATCGGTAACGCCAATCGGCATGTTCCACGATTGGGCAAAGCCGGCACTGCTACTGACCATGCCTGCAGCAAATACTAATGGTGGCCACCATAAGCGCATTGAAGCCCCCTTGTTTTATTTTTGTAGTTTCTAGATGCGACGACACCCTAAGACGAACGCATTAGACTGTTGTTTACTAATACAACGCTATCAACTGCAGTATAGAAAAGCCCCGGCAATGTTCACGTGATTTGGCAAAAATAAAACGATTGGTCCTACCCCGCCATATAAGAGGCCACTGCCCACAATGCCAAAACGAATAGTAACGTGATGATAATAAAGGTAATGATAAATGCAGCAGGATGCTTGGCGCTAAAGTCTTCCCGCCGTTGGCGGTCATTTTGCACACCGATGAGCGCTGCAAGTACCGATTTGATTACCGACCACATACACGCCCTCTTCGCTTTGACATGATTATTGACGATAGCTCATGGCCAGCGACATGCCGCAAGCTAGATTCAACGGTTGCCTGTCTATCGGCTTTCGGATTTACTTTTTTCACTGCTCGCTTCTATAATCAATTGATAATATTGATCTTCAAAACCTCAGGAGACAACTGATGGACACACGTCCGTTAAAGACCCCTACCCTCGCCGTCTTCGTCGTCTGCCTGATGGTAACGATGCTGGCGGGATGCACCACCTACACATGGGAAGATGGCTCAAAGGAAACCGTTCTGGGCGTACCGGCTGAGGACGAAAGGCTGACGGAAGAAGAACGTCGCGCTCAAGGCGTCCAATACCGCAAACCCGGTGAAATCCCTGAATAAAGGATTAGGGCCTGTTGACGTGGCGCTAGCTGAATACAGGACGGATTAGGGCGCTTTGGTTTGTCCACGCTGCTTCGTTCTTGCGGTGGCTGGCGCCGTAAGTGGGTCTTCGGGCCAGGGATGCTTCGGGTACCGGCCACGCATTTCTTTGCGTACCTCTGGATAACCGTTCGTCCAGAAACTGCGTAGATCCTGGGTAACCTGCAGCGGACGCCTGGCCGGTGAAAGCAGGTGTATCATCACCGCCACACGCTCTTCGACAATGGTGGGCGTTGCCTGCCAGCCAAACGCCTCTTGCAGTTTAATGGCCAGAACTGGTGGCCTTCCTTCAAGGCAAGGCGTGTAATCCAGCGCCGCCTGCCGACCGCTGGGCACCGTTAAAGAGACAGGCGTTAAACGCTTCAATAACGTCTGCTCATCCCAACTCAACGCATTAAGCAGGAAAGTGTGAAAGGGCATTTTCTCAAGCTGACTCATGCGCGTGACGCCTGCCATGTAAGGCCCCAGCCAAGCATCGAGAGTGTCTATCAGCTGTTGTGCTGTCCAGTCCGGCCAGGAGTCACCCACCACATCCCGCAGCAGCGCCATGCGACCCTGTAGTTGCTGAACATGCGAATTGAACATCATCTCCGGGCGCTGCGTGAGCGCGGTCAACAGCGCCTTGGTGACATCCTCGGCTGGCAACTCATTCAGCGGTTGGCTGGCCAGCACCAGTTCGCCAAGGCACTGCACACGCTCCCCAACCAGTTTGCCCTGAGCGTCTGACCAGGTGATGCGATTGACCCATTGCTGAGTTGTGGGATAAAGATTGACGAGACAGTCATGCGCGAGAGGTTCGGCCTGATAGATAGCCGCCTCACTTGCGATACTTTCAAGATTGACGGCGACGATATAAGGCTCGCTGGCCAACATATGACGGAGCGGCAAGGTGGCGGTTTTGCCATTTGCCAGCTTGAAACGACCGGGGCTGAGGCACTGGCCAATACGATCCGGATAAGCCAGAGCCAATAGCGGCCCCAATGGCAAATCATCAACATGGCGAGGCAGTGCCATATCGGCAATGCGAGCCAGACGTTGCGCTTCGCGGTACCAATCGGCAAAACGGGCAGGCTGATTAAAGCGCAGCACCAACGCCTCGTACAGCGACCCGTCAACGCGCTCCCTACCTTCAAGAAGCGCCGCTAGACCGCACGCCGTTGCGGATGCATTCAGGTCAGTGGATTTGATCAGCATCACGGCAAGGCGAGGCTCTAACGGCCAGTCAGCACTTTGCCTGCCCAGCGGGGTCAGGGTGCCCGCTCGATCAATGACACCCAGTTTCCGCAGCAGCGCTTGGCCGCTCTGCCACGCCCCTTGGGGCGGCGGCGTCATCCAGGTCAGTTGATCGGGAGATGTCACGCCCCAGGCCGCCAGCTCGAGGACCAGCCTGGCGAGGTCGGCCTGCTGGATTTCCGGTTCGCCGAAAGCGACCAGCGGCTGCTCCTGGGACCATAACCGGAAACATCGGCCAGAACTCTGACGCCCGGCTCGCCCTCGCCGCTGATCGGCGCTGGCGCGATTGACCCGGCGCGTGGTCAAGCGCGTGAGCCCGGTGCGCGGCTGGAATAGCGGCACCCGCTCCAAGCCAGCGTCGATAACCACATTGATCCCGTCCACCGTGACGCTGGATTCGGCGATGGCCGTGGACACAATCACCCGCCGACCCGAAATCTTCCGCTCAAGCACCGCCTGTTGCGCCGCAAGCGTCATGCGGCCGTGTAGCGCACGAACGTCGACGTCGCGCGAACCATCTTCCAGCGCGCTCACCAGCTGATGAATTTCTGCCACTCCTGGCATGATGACCAGCACATCGCGCGTATCCGGATGGGCCAACGCTTCGCGCACCACACGACATGCCTGCGCATGCAATGAAGCGTCACGCGGCACTGGACGATAGAGCGTCTCCACAGGGTACTGACGCCCTTCGCTTTCAATGACCGGCACCTCTGAGCCGAGCACTTTTCGCAACGCAACGACATCGATAGTGGCGGACATCACGATAAGGCGTAAGTCGTCACGAATGCTTTGCTGAATATCCAGCGACAGCGCAAGCCCCAGGTCAGCTTCAAGGCTTCGCTCATGAAACTCGTCAAATATGATACCCCCCACCCCTTCGAGCAGCGGGTCATCCTGTAGCATGCGCGTCAGTACGCCCTGGGTGACAACCTCCAAACGGGTTTCTGCGCTTACCCGGGTATCCCCGCGCATCCGGTAGCCCACCGTGCGACCGAGCGGCTCGTTTAGCTGTTGAGCCATGAAACTCGCGGCTAGTCGGGCTGCAACGCGGCGAGGCTCCAGCAGCAATAGCTTTTGACCTTGCGCCCATTGGCAATTCAGAAGTGTTAACGGCACGCGGGTGGTTTTGCCAGCCCCCGGTTGGGCGACCAGAATTAGCCGGTTGTGTGCGCTCAACGCTTCTTGCAGGGAAGCTAAATGTGGCTCAATAGGTAGCATTGGCAAGCCAGATCACTGTAACAGCGGGCGAGACTCAGAAGACAGCTGAATGCCGCAGCCTTTTAGAATCACGTGTTCAAGGAACCGGCAGATGGCATCGATATCGTCGTTATCAAGCATCTCTTTACCTAGAATACCGGTGACTTGGGCGCTATATTCAGTGTAATGCTGAGTCGCCGACCAGATCAGAAAGACCAGCAAGCGCGGGTCAACGTCGTCCATCTTGCCCTGACGTGACCACTCTCGAATGATTGCCGCCCTGGAAGCGACCCATTCACGTAATTCACCGGCTAGATAGTCACTGAGAAAAGGCGCGCCGGCTAAAATTTCAGCGGCAAACAATTTTGAGCCTTCGGGATAGCGCTGCCCAAGAACCATTTTGGTGCGTATAAAGTCGCTGAGCACGCGACCTGGATCGCTTTCCGGCGTGATGTCTTCAAGCACCGCGTTCCATCGACTCATCATGCGATTGAGCAACCGGACATAAAGAGACTGCTTGCTGCCCATGTAATACAAAATGTTGGCTTTAGGCAGGCCAGCCTGATCGGCAATCGCCTGAAGGCTGGCTCCCCGATAGCCATACTGCGCAAACACCTGCTCCGCAGCACGTAATATGGTGTGTTCAATATGCGCTCGACCGGCGTTTTCCTGGTTAGCTATTTCTGCCGTCATTCGCTGGGTTCCTTTAATAGGTGCAGAAGGCGTGAATATCCAAGATGGCAACGTCGCGTATCCAGTGATCCAAAACCAGGCATTTTCCGCTCTACTGCACCACACGCGTGCAGCCACCAAAGCCTTGCAAGACACGCTATTTTGTTTCAAGCTCAAGCTATATTGACCGATCGGTCAAAATAATGACAACGGAGTTTGGCATGGCGACAATTGAGTTTTTGCTCAATGGCACCCCCAAGCAGTGTGACGTGTCACCGGGCACCAGCATTTTAACGCTATTACGCGACCATTTGGGGATGACAGGCACCAAAGAAGGCTGCGCATCCGGGGACTGCGGCGCTTGCACGGTCGCCATTCGTCATTCGGCAGAGGGGGCGTCAGGCTTTGAAAGCGTCAATGCCTGCATTACACCGGCGCATCAGCTCAAGGGCCGGCATTTAGTCACCGTTGAAGGCTTGGCCCAGGGCGAGCAGCTGCATCCAGCGCAACAGGCCATGGTTGAATGCCATGCTAGTCAGTGCGGTTTCTGCACACCAGGTATCGTCATGTCGCTGTTTACACTGCATACCGCTCATCAGCAGCACCCCTTCGCGTTGACGTCTGAACGACTGGAAGCCGCATTGGGAGGGAACTTGTGCCGTTGTACCGGCTATCGCCCGATTCGCGATGCCGCCTTGAGCATGGCACAACAGCCCTGGCAAGCGCCCGCGTGGTTTGACGCGTCTGCACCGGTGTCAGCGGCAGACAAGACAGCGTCGCCGGCAGACAATGCATCGCTGTTCGCCCAGCCGTGCACACTTGCCGAGCTTACCAAGGCGCGTCGGCGCTATCCAGACGCCCGTCTGGTCGCCGGCGCCACAGACCTATGGTTAGAAACCACCCAGCGTCTTGAAACCCTGGATCAGCTGATCGATGTCTCCCGCGTCAACGAACTGCAACAGATTGAAGAATCGACCTTTCAACATCAGCCAGGCTGGTGGGTGGGCGCCGGCGTGACCTATCGCCAGCTTGAGCCACTGTTCGAACAGCACTTTCCAACCTTTGCGCATTTGCTGCATCGGCTGGGCTCCCAGCAGATACGCAACCGCGGCACCCTGGGCGGCAACATTGCCAACGCCTCGCCCATTGGTGACACGCCGCCGGTCTTGATGGCGCTCAACGCCTGGGTCGAAGTGGCCAATGATGACGGCGTCCGGCAACTGCCCTTGGACAGCTTCTTTATCGACTACAAGCAAACCGCCCTGGCAACCGATGAAGTCATCAGCAAGGTGTTCATTCCGGCGCTGTCGGATCACGCATCACTGCGGATTTGGAAGCTTTCAAAGCGGCGTGAAGACGATATATCTGCTGTACTGGGTGCGTTCTGCTACCAATGGGAAGACGGCATTATGCGCGACGTTCGCATTGCCTTTGGCGGCATGGCGGCAACGCCTAAACGAGCGCTTAACACGGAAGCAATCCTGGAGGGCCAGCCACTATCCAAAAGCGGTTTCCAGGCGGCTCAGCAGGCCCTGGACAATGAATTTCAGCCAATGAGCGATGTGCGAGGTAGTCAGCATTACCGACAGCAAGCGGCTCGCAATCTGCTGGAGCGCTTATACCTGACACTCTCCGCGCCCAACCAGGAGGTGATGCTCCATGCGTACGCTCACTAAACTCGATGGCGACAGCCATCGCGCGCGTCGTGAATTAGCGGATCATATACAAGGATCTGGCCCTCTTGCACGGCATACCGTCGATAGCCAAAGCCAGCGTCAGGCAGGAAGCGCTAGCTTTCACGAAAGCGCGCAAAAGCATGTCACCGGCAAAGCAGCTTACATCGATGATTTAAAAACACCGGCAGACGCCCTGCACGTGGCGCTGGGATTATCCCCCGTTGCTCATGGCAGGTTAACCTCACTTGATCTTGATGCCGTCAGGCAAGCGCCTGGCGTTGTCGATGTGATTGCGTTTGGCGATGTGCCGGGCCACACGGATATTGGCCCCGTATTTCCAGGTGACCCGATTTTTGTCGACCGGGAAATCAGCTATGCGGGCCAGTGCCTGTTTGCCGTTGCCGCCACCTCGTTAACGGCCGCCCGACGCGCCGTGAAGCTTGCCAAACTGGACATCGATGAGCAGCCTGCAAGCCTCGATGCCGTTGTGGCGGTCGAGCGTGAAGAGTTTGTTCGCCCGACCCACATTCAGGAACGCGGTGATTGGCAGATGGCCCTCGAACAAGCGCCGCAACTCATTGAGGGTGACCTCTTCGTTGGGGGACAAGAACACTTCTACCTGGAAGGCCAGGCGTGCATCGTCGCGCCGACCGAGGATGAGGGGGTCGTTGTTCATACCTCCAACCAGCATCCCAGCGAGACACAGAAACTCGTTGCTGAGGTGCTGGGCATCCCCTTCCATGCGGTCACCGTTGAAGTTCGTCGAATGGGCGGTGGGTTTGGTGGCAAGGAGACCCAGGCCTCGCCCTGGGCGTGTATCGCCGCGCTTATTGCCCGCCGGACGGGTCAGGCTACCCGTTTGCGCTTACCGCGCAGCGAGGACATGCGCACGACGGGGAAGCGACATCCTTTTCATAACCGCTACCGGCTCGCCGTCGATCATGAAGGGGTGATTCAGGGTGGCGATATTACCGTGATTGGCGACTGCGGCTATTCACCCGACCTGTCCGAAGCCATTGTCGACCGCGCCATGTTCCATGCTGACAACGCCTATTCATTAGGTAACGCGCGCGTAACGGGCCATCGTGCAAGAACCCATACCGCATCCAATACCGCTTTTCGCGGCTTTGGCGGCCCTCAGGGCATGATGATCATTGAAGCGGCGATGGATGATATTGCTCGTCGCGTCGGGGCAGACCCGCTCACGATACGTAAGCGAAACTTTTACCGCGAGGGGCATGACGTCACGCATTACGGCCAGCAAGTCGACCAGATAAAGCTGCTTCATACCCTGGTGGAAACACTCGAAAGCAGCAGCGAGTACTGGGCGCGTCGCCGCGCCATCACGGCGTTCAATGAAGCCAGCCCGATTATCAAAAAGGGCCTCGCCCTGACGCCGGTCAAATTCGGCATTTCGTTTACCGCTCAGCATCTGAACCAGGCCGGCGCACTGCTTCACGTTTACACCGATGGCAGCATCATGATCAATCATGGCGGCACGGAAATGGGCCAGGGGCTGCACACCAAGATCTGCCAGGTGGTCGCCCGTGAGCTAGGGCTGGACCTGGACAGCGTGCGCATCAGCGCAACGCGCACCGATAAAGTGCCCAATACGTCGCCCACCGCCGCCTCAAGCGGGGCTGACCTGAACGGCATGGCGGCCCGCGATGCCGCCAGCAAGCTACGCGAGCGGCTGTTCGACTTTGCCGCGGTGCATTTTGAGGACGGACTCGACCGTGAAGGCATGCGCCTTGAAGACGGCATGCTCATCGCGGGCCGCGGTGAGAGCGAACGACGTATCCCCTGGGGGGAGCTCGTCCAGACCGCCTACCTCAACCGTATTTCACTTTCCGAAAAAGGCTTCTATGCCACACCGCTGATTTACTACGACCGTGCCACCGGCCAGGGGCGCCCTTTCTATTACTATGCCTTTGGCGCCGCCGTCAGCGAAGTAAGCGTGGATACGCTGAGCGGCGAGTATCAGGTGGATCGCGTGGATATCCTTCATGATGTAGGGGATTCGCTCAACCCGGCCATCGACATGGGGCAAGTGGAGGGCGGCTTTATACAGGGCATGGGCTGGCTGACCAGTGAAGAACTCAAGTGGAACGAAAAAGGCATGCTGATCAGCGATGGACCAGCGACCTACAAGATTCCCACTTTCGGCGACCTTCCCCCGGTCTTCAACGTCAGTCTGCTGGAAGGTCATCCCAACTCCATGGCGAGCCTCTACCGCTCGAAGGCCGTCGGCGAGCCGCCTTTCATGCTCTGCATCAGCGTATGGTCGGCACTGCGTGACGCACTCTCTAGCTTGACGGGCTACCAGTCGTCACCGCACCTCGATACGCCGGCCACCCCCGAGCACGTCATGTTGGCCGCGAATGCGATCAGGCAGAAAGCACTATGACGCTAGCCGCTCCCGATACCTGGCATGCCGCACTGGACCGCCTACAACGCAGCGGCATGCCCCATGTGCTGGCGACCCAGGTGACGAGCGCTGGCTCAACGCCTCGTGAACCCGGCGCGCGGATGGTCATTACCCGCGATAGCATTTTTGACACCCTGGGGGGCGGTACTTTCGAGTGGCAAACTATCAGTGCGGCGCGGGACTACCTTCAGCAGCAGCGCTATGGCTTTCACCTGGAAGCTTTCTCGCTGGGTGGTCGCAGCGGACAGTGCTGTGGTGGCTTCGTCAACATTCTGCTGGAAGTCTTTGCCGGCGTGGACGCCCATGTCGCCATCTTTGGTGCTGGCCATGTGGGACGCGAAATCGCCAATCTCAGCGCTCCGCTGCCCTGGCAGCGACTGTGGTTCGATAGCCGCCCCGACGTCTTCAGCGATCAGGATCATCAGCAGCCACGGATTAGCTGTCACAGGCTTGACGATGCACGCGTACAAGTCGCCGAGTTGCCCCCCCACACCCATGCGCTTGTGCTAACCCACAGCCACGACGAGGATTACGCACTCATTACCGCCCTCATCGAGCGTGATGATATTGCCTCGATCGGGCTCATTGGCTCTGATAGCAAATGGTCGAGCTTTAAAGGGCGTCTACAACGCGCAGGGTACGCCGCTGACACGATCGAGCGTGTGCGGTGCCCTATCGGTCGCATCCATGATGCGAAGCTGCATAACAAGACCCCTTACGCCATTGCGCTGACCGCCGTCACCGAACTGCTTTGGCTTGCGGATCCCCCTCCCGGCCCGGAAACGCGCGGACTGGCGCCTCAAGCGCTGCAACAGCTCCTTGACGAATCCCCTACGACCTCGAGTTGATATGACCTCCCTAAGCGATACGTTTATCCGTGCCGAACTGGTCAGCTTTGCGCGTGACCCCGGTGATGGCGATACGCCTGAGCCAGGGAGCCTGGCACATTACCCGGACGGCCTGCTCTGGCTGAAAGGGCAGCATATTCATGCAGCGGGTCGTTACGCTGACCTGTCGCCCTCGCTTCCCAATGGCGCCGACGTTGTCGATTACCGTGACAAGCTGATCATGCCGGGGTTCATTGATACCCACGTGCACTATGTACAGTTGGACATCATGGCGTCATACGGCCGTCAACTGCTTGACTGGCTTAACGACTACACCTTTCCCGAAGAGTGTCGCTTCGCCAATCATGCCCACGCCGAGGCGTTGTCCAACGCCTTTCTGGATGAAATGTTGCGCTCGGGCACCACCACCGCCCAGGTGTTCGGCTCAAGCCATCCCGGCTCCGTAGATGCTTTTTTTAGCGCCTGTCAAAAACGGCAGCTGCGTATGCTGGCCGGCAAGGTGTTGATGGATCGCAATGCGCCCGAAGGATTGATGGACGGGGCCGCAGGGATTACCGACAGCGAACGACTCATTGAAGACTGGCATGGCCATGGTCGGCTGGGCTATAGCGTCACGCCGCGCTTTGCGCCGACATCCACCAAGACACAAATGGACGCCGCCGGCGCCCTGCTCCGCAATGACCCAAGCCTTTGGTTACAAACGCACCTGGCCGAAAACAGCGGCGAGCTTGACTGGGTCGCTGAGCTTTTTCCCGGTAGCAAGGACTATTTAGCGGTGTATGAAGCAGCCGGTCTGGTGGGGCCCCGCAGTACCTTCGCACACGGCATTCACCTTGATAATGGCATGCGCAAACGCTTGGCGGAACGCGGCGCCAACATTGCCTTTTGTCCTAGCTCCAACCTATTTCTCGGCAGCGGCCTTTTTGATCGAGAGGCCGCCAAGGAGACCGGCATGGCGTTTACCTACGCCAGCGACATTGGCGCAGGTACCGACCTATCCGGGTTCGGCACGTTAAAAAGCGCCTACCAGGTTGGTCAGCTACGCGGGCAGCCGCTTACCGCCTGGCAAGGCTTTTATGGCTTGACCCACGGCAATGCGAAGGCGCTTTCACTAGACAGCCATATTGGCCAGCTTGCCTCTTCTTACGAGGCGGACTTTGTGGTCATTGATCCACAGGCAACGTCGCTGCTTTCCAGACGCATCAAGCATTGCACCACCCTCGGCGAGCGACTCTTTGCGTTAATGATGCTGGCGGATGACCGCGCCATTTATGAAACCTGGGCAGGCGGACAGTGCCAGCACCGTAGGGACAGCTAATCATAGTCTTCGAAGCCGCCCAATGGGCGGCTTTTTACTCATGTTTCTTTTCTTTCGCGCAATAAAAAACCCCGAACACAGTGTGTTCGGGGTTTCTTCGGT
>JBNJJK010000002.1:0-370782 GCA_051750125.1 Pseudomonadota bacterium | reverse complement strand
AACCACCCTATTAACTATCATTTACCAAACCTTTTCTTTAAAATTTGTTCTATAAAACCAATACCTTCATAAATCAGCAAAAAAACAAAAAATTTAAAAAAAACAGAAACAAAACCAACCTCCTCACCACTAGAATAGTCAAAAACGCTCAATAGCAATGTAATCACAACTGACGATTTTATGCCTTTCTTACTAACTTTTAACATGCATCCCCCATGACATAGAACTGCCCCATCCATAAGCATAAAAAGAAGCTCTTACACTTTACCCAAGCCTCTTTCAAAGAAGACAAACAAATCGAATAATTTAGAATCTTCCACCCAAATACCTCGTGATTAAAAAATCGCCGACTAAAAAAATAGAAGCGAATAACAAAGCTTCCACAAACCGATAACTGAATTCAACCAGCCCAAGGAAATAATTATCAAAAACGTATAGCAGAATCGAAATAAAAACAAACCTTATAGAGAACAAAAGCATAAAAGCACCGACCTATAAAATTCTTCAGATTAAAAATAGACACATTCGACTTTCTTAACCCACCCATATATTTAATACTTATCTTCCACGTCTTTACATGTTAGCAATGCACCGCCAATTCTAACTGGATAATTTTCTGGATATTCCGCAACCACATCATCACTAATTATTACTGCGTCTTTTAACATTACCACAAATTTCATGAGCTGAAAAAAAAGCCAGAGCAAAAACCATTCATCGCATATTCATTAGCTAAGGTGATGGCTAAACTTAGCATCTATAAACGAGCAAATCTGTAAGAGACTTCTGAGAATACCGCAAGATTTATCTTACAACTTTCGTACTACACCCAACCCGGCAATCAAGTGCAATACCTATAATGATAACCATGCACGGCGGTCTCAATAACCAAGTGCAACACCTAACCGATCAGGTAGGATATTGCCATGACTCACTGTTATCGCCATCTTTCTGCCGAAGACCGAGCCTTCATCATGCTGATGCAGGCTAACCACTCGATTCGCGCTATCGCCCGTCAATTATGGCGTGCGCCCAGCACTATTTCACGAGAACTGGTGCGTCTGTTAGCCCTGACAGAGCGTACGACGCCAGCCTCGCTAGACACCGCGCCCGACTGACCCGCTGTTGGGCTTGCCGTAGGGATTGTTGACAGAAAGTGAGGTTTATGACGTCGAAACTTCCCATCTATGTTACGTCGATTCGGCGTAGATATACCGCTAGAGGTAGTCTCGCCGCCATGAAGGGTCATTGATACCGCCTTTTTGACGCTGGTTAGTGGCTCTGGACGCTAATCAGATTAAAGGCACATTTGGAAATCTATCTACCGTTCTCCAAGTGAGTTCTGAATCGCTTCTACTATCGGGGCAAAGAAATAACTGATAATTCTTCTATGATCGGTGATTGCGTCAACTTTCGCGGTCATACCAGGACGCAAATAAAGGCTTTCTCCCCCCATCTCGAGATGATTTTCTTCAGGCTGAATTCTGACAATGTAATGCCACTCCCCCTCTTTGGACTCAGATGAGTCTGCCGCAATATCAGACACAACACCTTCTATAAAACCGAACCTTTCGGAAGGGTAAGCTGAAAGCCGAATTTTAGCCTGCTGCCCAACTTTCATGAACCCGATGGCTTGATTAGAAAATGTTCCTTCAACTTCTACCTCAGCATCGGTTGGCACGATTCGAAGCAGCTCAGCCCCAGACTCGGCAATACCGCCAATAGTAAAAACCTTCTGTTGATCGATAACCCCAGAAGTCGGAGCCTCAAGCGTTGTAGCTTCAACCCGCCGAGTTGCAGCACGTTCCTTCTCAGACAATGTGGCCAGGCGAGTATCAATCTCTGCTCGTCTATCAAGTAAGGTGCTACGCAGGTCAGTTTTGATACGGCGACGTTCACTTTGAAGGGTCATGCGCTCGGCTGCTTTTTGCGCCAATTCACCCTGGTAGATTTTACGGTCACTCTCAAGCCTGGTAACACCTTCCTGCACATCAAGTAAATCGGATTGGCTGGCTGCTCCTCTTTGTACTAATTGTTCAATGGCCTGCAAGCGCTCGGATTGAATTTCGAGGATCGCATTCACTCGGGCAATATTGGCATTGGTAACAGATTCAGAACGGCGAGTTGTCTCTTCACGCGCACCGACCTGTTCTAGTGATGTCAAGAGATCGTTGACCTCAGCCAACAGCAGCTTATGCTGTTCTTCTGCAAAAACATGTTCAGCCAAATCACTAGGAAGGTTGAATCCACCAAGCGACTGATCGATAAAATCAGGTGTAGACGGGTCTAAATCAAGCGCATCTACCATGGCGTCAATTCGCGCCATTTCGATACGAAGTCTATCCTCCTCCGCCTGTATGGTTCCCAGCTCGGTCAAAGCCTCTGTGGGATCAAACTCTACCAACACATCTCCTTTCTCAACTGAATCCCCATTTTTAATATGAATAGCCGTAATGCGGCCCGAGAATTCAGGTTGGACAACCTGAACACGGCTAATAGGGAGAACGCGCCCTTCTCCCTTTGCCACAACCTCAATTTTTAGTACAAAAGACATAAACAAAATAATGGCGAATACTAAAACCGTAAAAAAAATTGTTCCGTGAAGGGTCGGTGATCGGATACGCATTGGTTCAGGGTGATGAATCACAATAAAGCCTCAAAATCAACAATCTGGTCAGGATCTCCAAAGATGTCCGGGTTGTGCGTGATAATGATCAGCGTTGCTTCATGCTTTAGCTTATGAAGCTCTGCTGCCATCTGACGCTGAGCCTGTGCGTCGAGTGCGCTCGTCGGCTCATCAAGAATAATTACCTTGGGCCCGCGAACTAAAGAGCGAGCAATAGCAATCCGCTGCCTCTGGCCTCCCGAAAGTGCAGAACCACGCTCACCTACATCCGTATCAAGCCCCTCAGGCAATTGCGCGACTAACTGATCCGCCGCTGAGATTCTTAACGCTCGCTCTAGTGCTTCATCCGAGGCCTCTTCGTCGCCTAGAGTAAGATTTTGTCGCACATTGCCAGCAAACAGATAGGCATCTTGGGGTACGTAGGCAATCTGCGTCCTTACATCATGCGGCTCATACTGGGCAATATTTTCTCCACCCAACAATATTTCACCGCCGTCTGGTACATCGATCCCTGAGGCAAGCCGTCCAAAGGTAGATTTTCCAATTCCAGAAGGGCCAACAAGCAGCGTCAAGGTATTGGGCTCAGCGCAAAAATTAAAGTGGCGCAGAACAGGGCTCGAGGGAGAGTAATGAAACTCAACGTCGCAGAACTCTAAACGTGCTTCAATATTTGTTGGCATGCGGGGGAGCGAGCTAAAAGGCTCCATTGGCGAATTCACTATATCGCCCAAACGCTGCCTCGACACACGGACGTTTTGCCACTCTTCCCATAAGCTGGAAAAACGTTCAATCGGTGCCGTCACTTTATCGGCCAGTAAGTGGAAAGCAATTAGCTGGCCGAGCGTCATTTCACCAGCAAAAACAGACTGTGCACCAAAATAGATAATGCTAATAGTGATTGCTTGCTGAATAACAAATAGCAGCTTACTGCTCCATATCTGCAAAAGCCCTACACGATAGGAAGCATCTAGGCTGGCATGCAGCGTTTTATCCAGCCGTTCCAGCACCTTCTTTTCTGCGCTCAATGCCTTGATAGAAGCGATACCAGAAATACTCTCGACCATCTGATTCTGATGCTGTGCGCCAGCATCAAACTCCGCACGAAGGCGGCGGCGCAGAAAAGGCCCAAAACCGAAATAAATCAGAAATTGAATAGGCAGGGCTACTAAAACAACTAGCGTCAGCGGCGCCGATAAGGTGAACAACACCCCGATGTAGATGAACACAAAAACCACATCTAGCAGCACCCCTGTTGTCGTTCCCACCAAAAAGGCGCGTATCGTATCCGTCTCACCGACCCGGGCCATACTTTCACCCACGGACCACTTGCGAAAATGACCGAACGGCAGTTTGAACTGATGATCAAATATCCTTGCGCCCAATTCGCGAGTGACACGATTAGCAACCAGTAATCCCAAAAGTTCAGATAACACCTCAAACCCGAGTTGAAAAAGACTGACAGCCACAAATACAGCGGCAACCACAAGCAAGGATGCTTCTCGCTGAAAAGGCAGGATCCGGTCAATGATAACCTGGAAGATGAAAGGTTCAACCAGACCTATCAGGCGCAAACAGATCGCTAAGAAAATCAGCTCGATATAAAGTGGTGTAAACTTCCACAGCGTCTTGCCGAACCAGGAGAGTGCAATCTCACCGGTCTTATCATGTGTGCTATCCATCATCAGCAATCAACGGCTTCACGCGGAGTTTTGATCACACAGGCCTCAGGCAAAGCATCTGATTCTGGTGAGACGGCGATAACGATAAAGTCATCCACCTTAGGAAAGGCGTTATCCAGGCGCTCATTTAAAGACGACTCTGTTACCGCCTCAAGCTTGTCCAATGTGTTTAACGAACTTCCTGACGGGAACCCGTCCAAGGCACGCTGTAGTTCGTTGCCAGCCTGCACCGCCACTAAATTGGCCACATCAGAGAAATGAGATGCCAGCGGCGCTTTATGGTCAGCCAGATCACCTTCAAGCCCGTTTTGCCGGAAAGTTGCGTAAACTTCACGGACTAAGCCTTCAGTATCTGCCACTTGGTCCGTTTCAATCTCTCCCGACATAACGAGAATGCGATCTTCCCGGGTATAGTTTTCTATGCCCGCACCAAAACCGTAACTTGCACGAAGCTGCGAGCGAACGGCATCAAAAAGGACACTTTGGTCATCGCCACCAAGAGCATGCGTCAGGATCGCATCTTCAATCTCACCACCTTTGCTAGTCGGTGGTAGCGGCGCAATAAACGCCAGCGTTGACACTTCTGCCTCTGGCATATGAAGGAGAATTCGACGTGGTGTAAAATCCGTCGAGGCGGCTTGTTGTACTTCCCGCCTTTGTTCCGGCAACGCTTCGAACAGCCCATCTAACGCAGCCCCAGCTGACTGAGCATTGATATCACCGGCTACTGCGACGGCTTCAGGTGAACGCGTAAACGTTTCGGCATGCCAGGCAATAATGTCATCCTGGGTGAGTTCATTCAGGGCATCCAGATCATGCAGTGATAACGCATTGCGCAAGGGTTGTTCACCAAATACCGCCCAACGAACTGCTTCAAAGCCCGCGGCTGCAGGCTGTGAACGCTCTTCCGTCACGCCCTGTTCAATCTCATCATTTATCCGGCTCAACCATGCCTGCTCCAACAAGGGCTCACGTAAGTGGGCATTGGCAATCTCGATCACTTCACTGATGTCGTCCCGTTCAAAGATCAATTCGCCCACAATATGATCATTAGCCACCCCATATAGGCTACCTTCCGCATTCAGATCCGCTAGGCGCTCGCCTACCTCTCCTGCCGGGTGCCCCTCGGCACCACCGACAAGTATCAATTCCGATCCAACCAGTGCTGCTGCCTGATTGGTACCCTCACGGTAAGCCCAGTCAGTCGGCCAGGCGACATTAACAGCAACTTCGTTACTTTCGGGCATATGAACCAAGGTATACTCAATACCTTCAGGGCTAACTTCATTACTGGCAGTAGGTGCATCCTTATCGCCGTCTTCTGAAGAACAAGCAGCCAAGCTGATAATCACTGCAGCAAGCGGTATAAATCGAATCATTCAAACCTCTCCTTGGGGCCGATAAAAGCAACGGCGGTTCGTCCTTCCCCGGCTATTTCATTTAACAGGGTATTGATCGTTTGATGCGCAAGCGCTTGCTCAAGGCGCGTCACATCAGATAGTGGCAAGGGTTTACGCAGCGCAGAGACCCGCTCAAGGGTATAATCCGCCATCCAGCGCGACGTTTCGTCGTCGTCATTCCAGTCGGGCCAGAAGTGCTCAAAGCGGCTAAAAACACGTTGATAGGTCTTGTCAGGAATGCCAGTGTCAGAAATCTCAGCCAGCGTTTCGTCGAAAGCCGTCCGCATAGCGATCAGTGATACGTCACGGTCGGGTCTGGCGGTGAAACTCAGCTCGATATGGCGTTCGTCTAGTGGCCATATTTGCACATCAAAACCGCGTGCGATGGCAGCATCAAAGCGCAACGGACCTGCCAAACCACCGGCCAGATTGGTGTTAAGAATATCCCCTAGCAGTGACGTATGTGCCTCAAGCAGGTCAAACGGCACAGGCTCAGGCAGCGCCACCACACGCCGTAAGATGACTCGCGCAGAGGCCTCTTTCTCCGGGTAACGCAGCAGGGTATCTGCAGGCTCAGCCAGCTCAAAGGTTGGAGGCTGACTCTCTGCGCCAGCGTCTTGTTTGGCGGGCCAATCGACAGCCTTCAGCGCTCGGTTAACGTCTCGCTCAGTTACACCGCCGGTGACCACCAGGGTGGCATTTTCTGGACGATGGGTAGCGGCATGCAACGCACGGGCGTCATCGTAGCTGAACCCACGGATGTCATCTGGCGTGCCCAGCACTGAAGAAGCAAGGGTATTTCCCGCATAGAGAAATGCACTCATCGCCTCCGCCGCTTGTGCATCCGGCTTATCAACCATATGCGCTTCATATTCGCGTAAAATGATCTCCCGCTCTTCGGCAGCAAATTCAGCAGGAATTTCAAGAGGGTCAAAAAGCCCTGAAAGAGTTTGCAGTATTTCGTTCATCTCATCGGGCTTACCGGACAGCCAATACCCAGCCGCATAGTCGTTAGTCCAGGCATTAGAATGCCTGTCTGCGCTGCGTTGTTTGGCACCGACCGTATTTAACCAGGCAAGATGCTCAACATAATGGGCCAATCCGGAAGAAGGGTTTCCGTGCCTGATAATGATGTGAGCCTGAACTTCGCTTGAGTCGGTACTTTGGACATAGATACGGTACTCTTGGCCCATGAAATGGGCATTGAAAAGCAATAAAACGAACAACAGGATGACTATAACGAATAGACCCACTCGCCGGCATATCAACATATTCGAAACCTTTATTTATCAATCTTATTCAAAGCACCTCCTATAAATCCAACAGTTTCATACACCACCAATACAATAAAAAACATAATTACAACAGAGACGAATTCAAATTCTTTACCTCTAAAATAATCCAAAATACTTATAATCAGTGTGATTAAAACTGAAGCCTTTAGCCCCTGCCTACTAATTTTCAACATATACATACTCTCCATACAGAAAAATGGGGGAGCATTACCCCCCCAAAATTTTACTATCTTCCCCATGAAACTGCTGTTCCTACAGCAGCTCCAAGAGCCCCTCTAGGTCCAGCAATAGAGCCCACTGCTGTATTTACTGCTAAATCTGCGGCCCTTTGTTGATTCTGATTTAAAGGCCCTGTTCCTAATCCATTACCTGTACGGGCGGATTGGTGGTTCCCAGGATCGCTACCTCCACCAGGGCCTAAGGTGGCTCTTCCACCTCCACCCGAGCCACCGCTACCACCACCACCGCCGAAGCTAGTGGTGCTGTAGAGATCAGTCATTGACGTTTGATAAACATCTTTCATGTTGCATTTCCTTCTGGTTGCGGGTCGGATCTGTTATCGTCTCCGCTGTGGTTGTTTGCTGGGTTTGGCTACCCAGCGGCTTCACTGTGTGGAGGGATCACTACATCCCTCCACCCATTCCCGCTTTCATCGGCGGAAAAACGCTCATGCCTCTTTTTGCTTACAACGCAAATTCCATCGACCAATGCTACGAACCGAGCCATCATGACGGCGGCGCAAGCTAGTGGCGATGTAGTTGGGAAAAAGGTTATGCGTTATGTCGTAAACTATTTCTCGTGTATTGCCGTAAGGCGTTATCCAGTCGTTAAAAAACAACCGATCACCGCTACTCCACTCATCTTGATCTAACGCACGCCCTGTGACGTGCACATCACGCTCAACTTCCTCTGAAAGCCAAGCCCAGGCCACCATGCCAGTAGGCAAGCCCTCCGACGTGACATAAAAACGCGCCTGATTGCAGCCAAGTGGAGGCAGGATTTCCGTGCAGAAATAGCCGCCCAGTTCAAACTGTCGATGGTATTCAGACTGGGCCAGTAGCTCGAGCGAATAACCGATGCTGGTGTAGTAGTCGATGCTCACCATACAAGCATCTCCCTGGAAGCTTTTCGCGTGTAACTTGCCTTGACGCCTTTCGTCATGTTGATGTACTGCTCAAGCGCGTGCTGCAGATTAATGCGATTATTCGGCAGCGCCGTCTGGCGTGTCAGCACCACATTATTATCTGAATTTGACTCAACCCAGGTTGCGTAACCCACTGGTTTGTTGTCATTATCTAATGCAATAAAGGCTGTACGCTCTTGCAGATTATTTAAAAGATTCAGATAGTAACTTTCAATTCGTTGGTAAGATGCTTTACTTCCAGACTCAATATCCAACAACGCCATAACGCCCAAGCTTCGATACGCATCAACCGCTGCTTGCTCAGCATCAGATGGCGGTAAAACTGGAAGAGGGTTTCGTACCCCTATCGCTAGGCTTGCCATTTGATTGATTGGCAGATACGCCATGGCTTCTTTACCGCTTGAGAACAATGCAGAGACGGATTTATCAGTCTCACAAAACACCTGCACAGCGGCTAATCGCGCCAGAGGATAATTTTGGTAATAATGATAAGAAATTTCCGGGTGGTTTAAAGCATCAGTTAGTGCGTCGACACAGTCACCAAGATAAAAACTATTTTCACTATGCCAAACATCTAGTAGTGAAGCGTAAAGATGAGGTAGATGCGCTTTTACATAATCCAGTAAAAGCAGCTCACCAATAAATGCACAGATTTCACGTGCGACAGGCGGCATTAGTTCATGCTTTGATAAAAGTAACTGTAATGCATGTGCTGCTTCGTGCGCAAGACAAAGAAGGTCTTCTGCCCGCCCGTTCCAATTCATTAAAACAGTAGGCGAATTTCCACTCCCATGGCAAACAGTACATGGTGTCTTTTCACTATCATTCAGGCTTAGAAAATCAACCTGGTTGCGCATCAAGTGCTGCACTTCATTATCGTTATCGAAGGCTCTAGCCAATGCGGGAACAACGATAAACTTATAACAGCTTTCTTGAGTACTTATAGAATCACTTCTCGGAGAAGCTTTATTATCTGTGGATAAAACGAGAGGAGAACACTCAAGCTTTCCTGCACAAAAGGCCGATATAACACCCTCTACCTCTGATGCGTTCAATCCATGAAGCGCTAGCCAATCAGTGCACGTATACATACTTCCCTCTTCTCGTCCCTTGAAAAGGCAAATGTAACCAAAAGAGATATTCCACCTGTTTTTTTTAGCACTCTCCAATACTTCATAAGTTGAAGTGCGAAATCATAATAAAATCATACACCGCACACTCATCAACTAAAGCGATAACCTAAGCGTGGCATCTATAGGCGTAATAGGTCTGTAAGACATCTCTGAGAATGTTGTAAGATTTACCTTACGACTTTAGTATGACACTGAGCCCAGCAACCAAATATAATCCCTATGGTGGGTACTATATCTCCCATGCTGAGCACCTACTCAAAATTAATCGCGTGATCTGCTCCATAGTCGCCGAGCAACCGATACACCTCACGGCAGAGCCGGACAAACGTAATATCTGTACTTAACGCAAGCCAGGCACAGTGGGAAGCCACTACCCGGCACCAGCATCAAGATCGTTGACTCTGATGACTTTGGAGAGCTGCCCACCGGCGAAGCGGGCATGATATTGATCAGCTACCCGCAGATCATGTAAGGCTATCTGAATGACGCCCAGCGCACGGCCAAGGCGATCCTCGAGGCCGATGGCCACTGCTGGTACAGCACGAGGGATAAAGGCTCTATCGACGGAGATGTTTTTTTGACCCTGATTGCTCGTTAACCTTTTAGTAATTGAGCAACCGTGGCCATGGAAAAATGATGAACAGTGACTTACAGGTGTTTTGAAAAGAAATGCAGAAGCAGCTCGTAATGCTTATTCTGCCCAGCACTGATGGGCACATGATCCTCGCCTTCATAGTAGTGCACTTCCGGGTTGCGACCATGCTCTCGCAACCGTTCTTCAAGACGCTTGGTCATGTTGACCGACCACATTCGATCTTTGGTGCCATGAGAAAGCAATAGCGGTCCAGGATAGCGTTCGATTTCGATAGGAGTGGTCGGCAGTAAACCTTCGTGGCTATCGCGCCACGTCCAAGCACGTTTACTGACATCCCAGGCTTGCCAGCCAGGATCACCCACATCGCGAAAACCACGTGCATCAAAGGCACCGCACACAACATCGGGCGGGCTATGAGCGGCGATCGCGTCAGGCATGCCTTCCAGCTTGTCTTTAGCCATGAGAGAGGCGAGTAATAACGCATGTTCGGCGCCACGTGAAATACCATAAAGCCCTACTCGTTCATCAACGAACTGAAATTCTCGTAGGGCTTTAAACGCCTCCACACTGCGATCCAGTGGGTAATCAACAATATGCCCCGCATTCCATGCATTACCGCCGCTCGAGTAGCCATAAGGGAACGCCAGGAATCCATGAGCGGCGAATAGCATGGCGTCACGATGGCTCCAGCCTGCCCAAGCGCCTTCTGAGCCATGCAGCAACATAACGGCTGGAAAAGGGCCCTCGCCTAGAGGGCAATAAGTAACGCCCCAGCCAGGGAGTAAACGCTGCTCGACTTGTAACCTCATGCAAAAACACTCCCTGTCTTCGTAAGCGGCCTTTACTACCATATACGCCGAACCGGGCCTCAGGCCGCTCACCACCGGTTACGTGGATTAACTTTGATCCCGGTCGCCAGGCGCCTCGGTGTCGGAGACTTCATCATTACTGGACGCGTCGTCACTGGGCGCATTGCTTGAGCGCTTGGCTTGCCCTTCGGCCCGAGCGATATCCTGATGGCTGATAACCACCACATCTCTTGGCCACCACTCGGGGTGCTGATCGCGGACGAACGCCATGAGCTTTTCGCGTACGTGCATCTCCGCGGTCCAGCCAGCCATCGGGTCAGAGGTCATCAGGTAGCACGTCACGGTTTGCGTCGCGCCGCTCTGGCTGGTCACGTAACACAGCAGCTTGTGGTGCTCGATGACAGCGTCTTCTTCTTTGGCCACGGCCAGAAACTTTTCTCTTATCAGTTCGATGTCGGCGCTCAGGTGGAGGGTAAGCGCCACAGACCGGTACATCTTCGTGCCCTTGACCGACAAATTATCGAAGGGCCGGGTGACAAAATAGGTGACCGGCACAATAAGCCGCCGATCGTCCCATACCCGCAAACGAATAAAGGTATAGAAGATACCTTCTACGTAGCACCATTCGTCTTCGAATATCACCAGATCACCAATCCGGATGGGCTTGGCAAGCGACAGCTGGAACGACGACAGGATATTGCCCAGCACCGCCTGACCGGCAACACCTACCAGCACCGCCAACACACTGGCAGAAGCCAGGATCGACAGGCCCATGGATTCGAACAGCTGGATCTGGCTGAGAATATAGACCGATAAGCCAGTCACGGTGACCAGAATAATGATCCGGCGCAGCGCGTACAGCGTAGTCAGCAGCTTGCGCTCGTCCTTGGGTTTGGTGTCATCGATTTCGCCCACCAGCCGCCGCGTCATGCGCAGCATGATGGTATCCACCAGTCGCAGCGCCATGGTGCCGACACCCCAGGCCATAATGGCTATCAGCACGACCCGGAAGGTGGTCGTCGCCACCGCCGAGAACGACACCACGTAATCCAGCAGCATTTGCGTGAACAGCGACATCACGATCATTGCCGCAGGCATACCGACCTGGCTGGCAAAAATACTCGACACCCCGGATGGCAGCCACTTCGACATCAAGCCGATCAGGCGGTGAACCCCCCACCCGACCATCCCGACCACAAACAGGAAAATGGGAATGGCAATCCACTCCCAGATTTTCAACAGGCCAAACGAGTCCTGATAACGTTCTGGAATATAGCTTTCCAGCATCGAGGGCCCGTACTGTTCATACAGCACCGGAATGTAGGTCACACTGATGGGCATGATCAGCCACATCGGCTCATCTTCACCGACGCGGTACCGGGCCAGCCGAATATCGTAGGTTTCGCCATCGGCCTGCAGCGACGCCAGTTCGATATTACGGCGCGGCTCGCCCACGAGGGAGTTTTGACCCGTGGAATCTTCGATGACGGCGTCTTCACGCCCCGGCAGGTTCGATACGCTCAGCCATTCGCCCCGCCGCAGAATCTCTGACATCTGGCGGGCCAGTTCAGCGCCTTGCTCGCGCTGTTCCTGATTGGAAAATTCGGCGAGATTGAGGACATGGGCAGCGGCCTCGTAGTTCTCTTCATCGGTCAACGACAGAAAACTACGGATTGCCTCGCGCGGTGTTACCCGATTGACGTCTTCGGGGACCTCTCCAAGCCCCTCATTGATCGAATCGACGCTGAACCAGCGATCATTCTCGGTCTCTCCTCCTTGAGTTTGCGCCGTGCTGAAGCTGGAAAAAGTGAAGGCGACAACTAACACCAGCCACACAGGCCACGAGACGGTTGTTTTCATACATACCTTCTTGATTGAAATGGGCCATTTGTACGCCACCGACAGGCCTGAAGGTTAGCCCGTCCAGGCTATCCTTGTCAGTGAAGAGCAAAGTACAGCCTACCTTGCTTGATGAAGCAAGGTGGAGCGCACCAATGTTGCTGGTGGTACTGCATGGCACAGTACAGTTCAATGGTGAGCAAGTAGTTCGGGAAAAGACTAGCTGCCCTGGGCAGCTAGTCTTTTTCGGTTCTATGTTCCAGGCTGCCCTGGGAAAGGGACAAATTCCGCATCATCTCCAGGGGAAAGACGAAAACGGCCATGCTCAAAATCCGCTTCTACCCAGGCCTGCTTGGCGGCCTCCAGTTTTTCCCGGGATGAAGCGACAAAATTCCATGAAATATACCGTGGCCCATTCAGGGTTTCGCCTCCCAACAACATCAACCGAGAACCCGTTTCCCCAGCCACTACCGTTATTGGGTCGCCCGGCCGGAATACCATCATGCGGCCAGCCTCAAAGGTATCGCCTGCGATGATGACGCTGCCGGACATGACATAAATGCCTCGATCCTCATGATTATCCGGTAACGGTAGTTTTGCCCCTGGCTGCAGTATCGCATCGGCATAGAACATTTCAGAGAAGGTCTGTACCGGCGCCCGCTCTCCCCAGGCCGTGCCCAGGATCAGGCGCACGTTTTTACCCTCGCCCTTGAGCACAGGCAATGTTTCCTCGCTGTGATGCTCGAAGCTGGCCGGCTTGTCTTCATACGCTTCGGGAAGCGCCACCCAGGTCTGTATACCCAACATCGAGTGCTTGTTCTGGCGAGTGGCGGCACTGGTGCGCTCAGAATGGGTTACCCCATTGCCCGCCACCATCCAGTTAACCGCACCAGGACGGATCATTTGGTTAGTGCCCAGGCTATCGCGGTGCTGAAACTCCCCCTGGTACAGATACGTCACCGTCGCCAGCCCAATATGAGGATGTGGGCGAACATCAATGCCTTCATCCTCAAGAAACTCAACGGGCCCCATCTGATCAAAAAAGATGAACGGCCCCACCATCTGCCGTTTCGGGGCAGGCAATGCACGGCGCACCTCGAAACCACCCAGGTCCCGAGCACGGGGAACAATCAATGTCTCTATGTCATTCAAGCTACCGGCGGATGGGCACTTGGGCTCTAAATCAGGCATCCAACTCATGGGGTTTCTCCAGCGGTGAGAGGTGGAACAGCATGACGGGCTTGTCAGGAGAGCACATCGTGCCACTCTGGGTGGCGTGCAAACTGTGCTTTCGCAAATGGGCATAGCGGTATGATTTTCTTGCCCAAAATGCTTTTCGCTCGAAAGACTCCAGCCATCGTTTTGCATCAGTATGGGAAGCAAACCTAAGCGCGATTTCATCGTCATTGTGGCCTTCGGCGGGGCGCAATATATGCACACCCAGGTGCCCTGGATACTGAGCAGCCACATGAATTATTCTTTTCAACCACGTTTCGTATTCGGCCCTTGCACCGGGCTTTACGCGATGACATATCTTCACTGTGATCGCCCCCGACTCGCTGGGTAGACCTGCAAGATGCTCAGAAGTCAGTGTGATCTTCCAAAACCGATTAACACCCGGCCGGTGCCATTAGGGAGAGCGGTGACCAGAGGCTCACTTACCCCCAGTCACAAACACGGCTTACTTATTGGTGAACGTGCTGTAGCTATTCATCAAGTTACGGTAGTCAGGTATATGGTTGGCAAACAGCGCGCCCAGGCCTTCAATATCATTGCGCCAATCGCGATGCAGTTCACAGGCGGCTCCAAACCACGTCATCAATTGCGCACCTGAACTGGACATCCGGTCCCAGGCAGCATCACGAGTGAGCTCGTTGAAGGTACCTGAGGCATCGGTAATCACGAAGACATCAAACTCTTCCTCAAGAGCAGAAAGCGCAGGGAAGGCCACGCACACTTCGGTGACCACACCAGCGATGAGCAACTGTTTTTTACCGGTTGCTTTAACGGCGTTAACAAAATCTTCGTTATCCCAGGCATTGATCTGCCCTGGACGCGCGATGTAGGGAGCGTTTGGAAACATTTCCTTTAGTTCGGGCACCAGGGGGCCATTGGGGCCATCTTCAAAGCTGGTAGTCAGGATAGTAGGCAACCCAAAATATTTAGCTGAGTCCGCAAAGGCTAATACGTTATTTTTGAAGCGATCTGGATCGACATCACGCACTAGGGATAGCAATCCTGTTTGGTGGTCCACCAAAAGAACAGCGGCATTATCTTTATCGAGACGAACATAGGGCCGAGCCATAACGTGCTCCTTCTGCCTGTTAAACTAAGTGGGCTTTTAGTTCACTGAAGTGCTCACATGCGTTGTCACATGTTCTTTGGAGTGTAGTATTCAGTTTGTGCAGTGATTAGATAAAAAAATATGACGCAGCGTTGCATAGGGAGAACATGCATGACGCCCCCTAACCTTAACGACCTCTATTACTTCGTGAAGGTCGTCGACCACGGTGGGTTTTCGCCGGCGGGGCGTGCCCTGGGTATCGCCAAATCGAAGCTGAGCAGGCGCGTGGGCGAATTAGAAAATCAGTTACATGTCCGTCTGATGCACCGTTCGACCCGCCACCTGACCCTTACCGACATTGGTCAACGCTATTACCAGCACTGCAAGGCCATGCTGGTGGAAGCGGAAGCAGCCCAGCAGTTCATCGAGGAGAGCAAACAGACCCCCTGCGGCATTATCCGCATAAGCTGCCCCACCGGGCTGTTGAGCTTTCACGTAAGTGCGATGCTGGCGGACTTCATGACCCTTTACCCCGAGGTACATGTTCACCTCGAGGGGACCAACCGTCGAATTGACCCGCTCGTTGAGGGTGTGGATATTGCCCTGCGTGCTCGCCCCTTCCCTCTTGAAGACAGCGACCTGATACTGAAAGTATTGTCGGATCGCGGGCAGTGCCTGGTGGCAAGCCCGACGCTGCTTGAACAACACGGCGTGCCCTCCACCCCCGAGATGCTCGCCACCCTGCCCAGCTTAAGCCGGGCACGGCCGGAAGAACCTCATGTGTGGCGATTGCAGCAAGGCGGTGAAGAGCGAGTGGTTGAGCATTCACCGCGCTTTATTACCACCGACATGACCGCGCTATATAACGCAGCCCTGGCTGGCGTCGGCGTGGTTCAACTGCCTAACTTGATGCTGGGGGATTCGCTGGCCTCAAACAAACTGGTAAAGGTACTACCGGAGTGGGAACCACGGCGGGAAGTCATTCATGCGGTTTATCCCTCTCGACGCGGCCTACTGCCTTCGGTCAGAGCTCTGCTGGACTTCCTCGCCGAACGCTATACCGCGCTTGGTTCTGAACACTGACATGGCGCATTACCTAGCCGGCGCTCCCAGTTTGTTAAGCCCTTCATCATGAAGAGAAACCAGCAAGGGTTTGCCATTATCGTTGATACGAAATCGACCGTAGCTTGCAGCTTCATAGCGCTCGGCGTGACCTTCCTGGAAAAAAAACGCATCGGTGGCTAGCCGAACCTGGCCGTTGCGCAGGCGGTAGTGCAGTCGCCGTTCGTCGTTATCCAGCGTGTTTTCGCCCTCCGCCAGCCGCTGAAACTGGGCAACACGCTTTTCGCCCAGTCGCACAATGGCATAACCATCGCGCGACCTGGGTGCGTCGTCATCACGGCCTCGCAGCGCACGCCGAATCTCATCGCTCAGCGCAAAATTGAGCGCCATGTAGTCGCCCTGCATTAACGAGCGAGGGTCGACAGGTGCCAGCGCCAGATACACCACCTCGCCTTCGGCCAGGTGCCGCTCCTTCTCCCAGATTGCTGCGTTCACCACCGACAGAATCAGCAGCGTGGTCGCAACAATCACCATCCGGCGCCACTTGGCACTACGCATCATGGTCACGGCTCCCGTCGGCTTGTAGTGGCGTCGGTGAACCCAGCCAGTGGCGCAACGCCCAGCGAAGCAACAACAGCAGCCCGCCAATCAACAGCAGCGTGAGTGACTTCACCAGCAGCGTGGTCTCCAGAGAATAGTAATAGCTGCCAACGCCCAGCAGTAGCGAAAGCGCCCCGATACCCACCAGCAGGCGATGCCCAACGGCAACGCCCAATAGCATCACCACCACGCCTTGCCCCACGCTCGGCACGTGATAGGTGACAATGAGCAACACGACCGCACATACACAGGCGGCCCCACGCGCCCTTGCTGAAAGTGACGCATCGAGCCGCGTAAACAATAGCGCGCCTAACGCCAGCGCCACCAACGCCACGCCCAGCCAGGGTGTTAACGCCGCCCAAATACCCGCCGTCTCGGCATCGAAATATAAAAGCGACCCGCCGGTATGGGCCATACCCTGGATGACCAGCAGGCCCACCAACAGGCCATACCCCCATGCCTGCACATGGTGGACACGCGACGGCCAACGAAACTCATTCAGCCAGAGCGCGGTAAGGGCCAGCAACACCATGGCGCTGGCGACCTGCCCCATGGCGCTCATCGCCAACGCCATATACAGCGCCACGCTGGCAGCCAAGGCAGAAAAACCACGATGCGTGTGGCTGGGCATGACCAGCGCCAGCACGCCCTGCAAACCCAGCAACACCCACCATAGGTAAGCGGACACTTCCCAGACATTCCCCAGTCCCCAGGCCACCAGCAGCTGCCCCGCCAGGCTAACAGCAAGCGCCAGGTGTTCGCCCACGTCGCTGCGCGTCACGCGAAACAGCCCAAACGCCGCCAGCAGCATCATGCCGCCCAAACTCAACGACCCCAGCGTGCTCTCCACCACGGATGCCGCGACCAGAGCGATAAAGCCGAGCAGGAAAATCGCTGCCAGCCAGCCGGAAAACGCCTGCAGCACGCGCACGAACCAGGGGATTGGCGGCGACGCTTGCGTGTCGTTTTCATTTATTGCGATACCCGCCTGGTGCAACCTGGCGCGTAAAGAGGTCACCTTATGGGTCATGAGGGCGCCTCCGTATTCAGCCGCTTCAACCACACCACGGCGCCAGCGCCCATGACCAATACCGCCAGCGCCAACATCAGCAAGCTGTCCGGCTGCCATTCGCCCTGCCACAGCAACCGACGGGCCAGGCCCAGCGTCACCACGCAGATCAGCGACAAGCAGCCACCCGCCACTAACAACAGATCCGGCCGCCCGTAGCGATAACCGCCATACAGCGCCGCGAGCCATAACGGGTAAACCCCTAGCGCTGGCATGTAAAACGCCGTTGCATCGACGATCAGCGTCATCATCAACAACGTGATGGGGACACCGCTGCCAAGCGCCAGGATGCGCAGGGTCCAGCGGTTGATGCGCCAGCGCCGACGCTGCACGCCCCACTCGCCTACCACAAGCGCGGTGGTGTTGAGCACGAACAGCCACCAGAAAGTGGCATCGCTGCTGACAAACCACACGTCGAGCGCCCCGCCCCAGATGCGAAAATACAGCCACAGCGCCGTGTTCAAAAGCGCCAGCCAGGCAAGCCAGAGCAGCTCAAATCGGCTGACCAACACCCAGGGCAGGATTAACACAGCCCAGACAAAAAACAGCTGCCAGGGGTCAGCGCCGCTCTGATACACCTGGCCCAACAGCGCCAACAGCACCCCGACCAACAGCGCCGCGGCGGTCAGCGCGGCCCTGGCTACCCAGCGGTGAGTATTGCCCCAAACGGCGACGCCCACCGCCAGCACGAGAGCCGTTTGCACCAGGCCAAAACGCGGCCAGCGACCCAATTCGGCCCAGTTATAGGCCACAAAAAACAGCACCGCGAAAGTAAGCGCCAGGCTTCCCAGCCATAGCAACACGTGGTCAATAAACACGCCCCATGCACGCGGCGAAGGGCGCAGCCCGGCCACCTGGACGGCACGCGCCACCTGCTCGGGCGGTATCGCCCCCTGGCCGATCAGCGACACCAACTCGTGGCGTTCTGCCGCCCTGCGTCTCCCTAAAAACATTAATTAAGCCCTGTTATGAGGTCTCATCAGCGCTCGCCTGCCGCCGTCAAACGGCCGTTGTAACGGCGAATACGTCATCCAATGGTTGTTTTTACCTTCATTTCGTTACAGGTTATGTAGAACCTTTTAGCCGTTAGCGGCGTCGAAGCATCATCCCTTAACACGGCATCATAGCCCAGTCGGCTTCATCCAGCAGGAGCATCACATGCTGATCAAAATTGCCAAACCAAGCGACTTGCACGAATCCGAGGTAACCCCGGAGTCCATCTACCTCTCCCGGCGGCGTTTCATGGGCGGCGTGGCGGGTCTCGGAGCAGGCCTTGCCCTTTCCGGTCAGGTCCGCGCCGATGAGACCTACTCTGATGTGCCCGAAGGCAGCGCGCCGGAGTGGCTGCAGGAGAAAATCAGCGATACCCAATGGAAGGCGATGACGCCAAGCGACCCAGAGAAAGACAAAATCGCCCCCTATGACGACGCCAGTAGCTACAACAATTTTTTCGAGTTCGGCACCGACAAGGGCGACCCGGCGCGTCATGCGGGCAGCCTGGAAACCCAGCCCTGGAGCGTGGTGATCGACGGCGAAGTCAACAACGGCGGGCGCTTTGCCCTGGAGGACATCGCCAAGCCCTCGCAGTTTGAGGAACGTATTTATCGGCTGCGCTGCGTCGAGGCGTGGTCGATGGTGATTCCCTGGCTGGGGATTCCGCTGGCCGATATCATCAAGCGTGCCGACCCCACCAGCAAAGCCAAGTACGTGCGCTTTGAAACCCTGGTGGACCCGGAGCAGATGCGCGGCCAGCGGTCATCATTTTCGGTCATCGAATGGCCCTACGTGGAAGGCCTGCGCATGGACGAAGCGATGCACCCGCTGACCATGCTCGCCCTGGGCATGTATGGCCGAGAGCTGCCCAATCAAAACGGCGCCCCGCTGCGGCTGGTCGTGCCGTGGAAGTACGGCTTCAAAAGCATCAAGTCGATTGTGCGAATATCGCTGACGGAAGATCAGCCGGTGAATTCCTGGCAGCAGATTGCGTCCGATGAGTACGGCTTTTACGCCAACGTGAATCCGAACGTCGACCACCCCCGCTGGAGCCAGGCCACCGAGCGCCGCCTGCCCAACACCCTGTTCAATTCCAATACCATTGATACCCGCATGTTCAATGGCTATGGCGACGAGGTGGCCGAGCTGTATGCGGGTATGGATCTGAAGGAAAATTACTGATGGCAAGCAAGCGTGTATGGCTGGCATGGCGTGTAGGGGTATTTCTCGCCGCGCTGGCCCCGCTAATATATTGGAGCTGGCAGGTAGCGATTAACGCCGCAGGCCCAGAGCCGGGCCGTTATCTGCTGTTGCACTTCGGCATCGGCGGGCTCTGGTTGATGCTGCTGACGCTGTGCCTGACCCCGCTGACCAAGCTCACCCGTTGGAAAGGCTTTGCGCTGATCCGACGGCAGTTGGGCCTGTGGACACTGGCCTACGCCACCCTGCATCTGCTCAGCTACGCGCTATTCATCCTGGGACTTGATTGGGCGCTGTTGGGCAGCGAGATCGTCAAGCGCCCCTATATCATCGTCGGCATGTTGGCGCTGATCGGCCTGACGATACTCGGCGCTACATCCAACCGCTGGGCGATGAAGCGCCTGGGCAAGCGCTGGAAGCCGTTGCACAAGCTGGCCTATCCCATTCTAGGGTTGGTCCTGCTGCACTTCTTCTGGGTCGTGCGGGCCGATATGGGCGAATGGGCCGCCTACGCCGTGGCAGCTGCCCTTATCATGGCCACCCGACTGCCACCCGTGGCCAGCACGCTGCCCAAACTACGCTATCGGCTTAGCCGCTAGGCCGGCCTGCGCCTAGCCAAACGCCAGGCGCAGGTGCTTGCGATAGGCGGCTTTATCGCGCTCCACATTGGGCACTTTCATGACATCGTTGGCGATAAAGGTCGGCAACGCCGCCAGGCCGATAAATTCCTGTGATTTGTGGAACGGGAAGTAAACGCCATAAACGCCGCGCCCCTCAAAGAAGTTATTCGGCTCGTCAAACGCCTCAAGCGGCGCGTTCCAGGTCAGTGACAGCATGTACTGGCGCCCCTGCAACAGGCCACCGCTGCCATATTGCTGGGTCGGATCCTGGCGGGTGCGTCCATCGCTGGCGTAAAGGGAGCCGTGGCCCTCGGTGAAGACTTCATCGATATAGCGTTTGACGGTCCAGGGCGTGCCCATCCACCAGCCTGGCATTTGGTACACAATGGCATCGGCCCAGAGGTACTTCTGTACTTCGGCGTCTAGCGTGTAGCCCTGCTCGATCACCGTTTCGCGCACGTCGTGGCCCAATTCTTTCAGAGTTTCCAGCGCCACGTTATGCAATGTATTGTTGAGCTCACCACCAGAGTGAGCAAACGCCTTGGCGCCGTTAATCAGCAGAATTTTCATGGTGCAAACCTCTCCCAATCGCATAATGGCCGGCCCCTTTTATGACAGGGCAGGCACTAAGTGAGGCGTATTGTGAGTTTTGCAGGTGCGAAGAAAAACCACGCTTTCATCAAGACACTTTTGCTATAAAATCAATAATACACTCAGTACGTCAATCTGACGGCACAGCGCGCTCGCCCTTGCCGATGAGAGCAGCATGAAAAGCACTCTGGAAGAACAACAAGCGTTTGTCTCCGTGGTGGACGCCGGCTCGATTACCGCGGCTGCCGAGCGATTGGGGATTACCGTCTCCGGCGTCAGCCGCGCGCTCAACCGCCTTGAACAGAAGCTTGGCACCACCCTGCTGCGCCGAACCACACGCCGCCTGGAACTCACCGAGGAAGGCGAAACGTTTCTCGACCACTGCCGCCGGATACTGGCCGCCGTGGACGAAGCCGAAGAAGCAATGCTGGATCGCCACAACCAGCCCCGGGGTCGGCTGCGGGTTAACGCCGCCCCCAGCTTTATGCAGTGCGTCATCGTGCCGGTGATTGGCGAGTTCCGCGCCCGCTACCCAGGCATTACGCTGGAGCTGGACACCCACGACCGCTTTATCGACCTGCTGGAACAGCGCGTTGATCTGGCCATTCGTATTGGTGCACTGGAAGACTCATCGCTACATGCCCGGCCGCTCGGCCACAGCGCGGTGCGGCTATTGGCAAGCCCCGCCTACCTTGAACGCAACGGCGTACCGCAGCAGGTGGCCGACCTGGAAAGGCACAGCCTGCTGGGTTTCAGCCAGCTCGACCACTTGAACCAGTGGCCGCTACGCCACGCCGATGGCAAGCCGTTACACATCATTCCCACCCTCGCCGCCTCCAGCGGCAGTACCTTGATGGAGCTTGCCACGGCGGGCGAAGGCATCGTTTGCCTGGCGGATTTCATGACCCTCAAGCCCCTCCAGCAAGGCACACTGGTGGAAGTCCTGCCCGACCACATCGAGTTACTCACCCAACCCATCAACGCCGTTTACTACCGTCAGGCAACGCTTTCGCAACGCACGCGGCTGTTTATGGAGTTTTTGGCTGAACGGCTGCCCCGGGGGTATTTACAGAGGTGAGGGATAAGCAATGAATATGATGTGCCGCCATACACAAATCAGCCTATCCGTCGATCCACCATAGGCGCATGCTGCGCCATCAACTCGACAACCCAATCAATGAACACGCGCAGCTTGGCGCTGACGTGCCGATTCGGTGGAAAGGCGATGTACATCGGCATCGGCTCCAGGTGCCAATCATCAAACAGGCGGACCAGCTCGCCGCGGGATACGTGCTCCCTGGCCATGTAATCAGGCAGCCAAAGCACGCCGAGCCCCGCCAGACCCGCCGCCAGTCCGGCATTACCGTCGTCGACCGAGATCACATAGCGCCCCTGTACGCTGATGCTTTCTCCATTGCGGAACATGGCATGGGGAAAGGCCAAGCCAGCACGATCCCATCTAAAGCCTACGATGTAGTGAGGCGGGGCTGCCAGCGCTTTTGGGTGCGAAGGAACACCCGCCCTTTCCAGATAGCTCGGTGCGGCGTAAACACCGAGCCTCAGGTCGCCCACACGACGCGCCACCAACGATAAATCGGTAAGCTCCCCGCCGCGCACCACGCAGTCCACGCCCTCACCGATCAGGTCCACCATGCGGTCACTCACGCCCATGTCGAGTTGAATATCAGGGTATCGAGCGTGGAAGTCAGGCAGCGCCGGGATCAGGATCATTCGCGCCAGCGGGCCGGGCACATCGACTCTAAGCCGACCCCGGGGCAACACCGAGGCATTGGAGAGGCTGGTTTCGGCATCGTCCATATCGGCCAGGAGCTTGATGACGCGCTCGTAATAGGCCGCGCCGTCCGCCGTGACGTTAACCTTGCGTGTGGTTCGGTTGAGCAGTTTTACACGCAGCCGTGCTTCCAGTTGTTGCACTAGCTGCGTCACGCTGGTCTTGCTCATGTGAAGTGTGTCAGCGGCCTTGGTAAAGCTGCCCGTCTCCACCACACGCGCAAATGCCTGCATTGCGTTGAAGCGATCCATGGTTGCGCCAAGCACCTCGTGATTGTTTGAAAACTACAAACAATGTTGAACAGAATTCGCCGTTTATCCACCCCGAATGCAGGCCTAAAGTGACATCACCGTAACGAACCGGTCGAGTTCGACCTACAGATGGAGATTCACATGGCTAAGCGAGACGTCGTTTTTCCCCAGGGCCGCCAGGCGCTTTATGAGCAGAACACCTATTCCGCCGCCGTCCGCTCGGGCGACTTTCTGTTTGTGTCGGGCCAGGTCGGCAGTCGCGAAGACGGCTCACCCGAGCCGGACTTTACCGCCCAGGTGCAGCTTGCTTTCGACAATCTACAGAGTGTCCTTGAAGCAGCGGGGGCAAGCTTCGACGATATTGTCGATGTGACGAGCTTCCATACCGACCCGGAAGCCCAGTTCCCTATCTGGTTGGAAGCCAAGGCACGCGCGTTTCCGGAAAAACCTTACCCTAACTGGACGGCGGTCGGCGTCACTTGGCTGGCGGGCTTTGATTTTGAAATCAAGGTCATTGCCAAACTACCCGAGTAAGCAGCCATGTACCTCAAGCGCCTATCCGTCTCGGTGGAGCGGCGCTTCTACTGGCCGCCACGATGGTTTTCTGCAAGCGCAGTGCGTCACGCTTTGGCGGCGATTTGAAAAGACGGCCGTATTCGCGAGTGAACTGGGAGACACTTTCGCACCCCACTTCAAAGGCGGCACTGCTAGCGGCAACCCCCTTCGCTGAGCAAATGTCGATCAAACTAAACTTCGATATTTGCAATAATCTTCGCGGGATTTCCGCCGACGACAACATTGTCCGGCACGTCCTTCGTGACGACAGCTCCCGAGGCAATGACAGCGTTATGGCCGACGGTGACGCCTGGGTTAATGATGGCACCGCCGCCAATCCAGACGTTATTTCCAAACCTAATCGGCTTTGCATATTCTTTTCCCGCATTGCGCTCATGCGGATCAAGCGGATGCGTGGCCGTATAAATCTGCACACTTGGCCCAAGCATGCAGTTATCGCCAAATCGTATTTCACAAACATCCAGCAGGGTGCAGTCGAAGTTGGCAAAGAAGTTTTCACCGACATGGATATTATATCCGTAATCCAGGCGAATATTTGGCTCTACATGAAGACACTTCCCCGTAGAGCCAAATAAATCTTTTAACGCTTTCAAGCGCTGAGCGTCGGTTTCCAGCACTTGATTGTATTGCCTCACTTTGCGCCTTGTTTCCTCATGCTCTTTTCGCAATACCGGATCAGCAGGGTTATAGAGCTCTCCTGCTAGCATTTTTTCTTTTTCCGATCGCATTATTCGCCTTCCTTGCTAGAACTCTATATATGTCTACCCCAACCGTTAATGTCTCGCGCCGGTTCGGAATCAAGTGGTGCAGCCAGTTCACGATATCATCGACGCCACGATAGACAACGGGAGTCACCAGCAGGCTCAGAGGCGTAGACGTGATCAACCCGCCAATGACCAGGAAGGCCATGGCGGTTTGCCGCCGTTTAATAGCGTACTGATGCGCATCGCTTAACTATAGAAACTAAACGTTTTTGGTGGTTAACATAGCAGTTCTATCGCATCTGCTCGCCGTTAGCCAAGCGCCTATCATTCGCGAAAAGGAGAAACGCATGATGATCACGTCACGGGAAGACCTCGACGCCATCAAGCAGTCGTGCCAGGCGATGGTCACCAATAGCTCACGCCTCTCAGCAGGCGCAGCAATCATTCCCCTACCCGGGGTGGATGTAGGGTCTGACGTCGCCATCTTGATGCGGCTGATCCCCAGGATTAATCACCAGTTCGGGCTAACGCCTGAACAAATCGAAGGTTTGGATACCGAAGCCAAGCTGTTCGTAATGACGGCCATTTCCAACACGGGCAGCAAAATGGCGGGGAAATACATCACCAAGAAGCTGATCGTGATGCTTTTACAGAAAATGGGCGTCAGGGTCGCCACCAAAAGTGTCTCCAAGTTCGTGCCCTTCGTCGGCAGCGCCGTGGCAGGCGGCATCAGCTACACCGCCATGAAGATGATGGGCAATCGGCATATCGAAGACTGCTATCAAGTTGCCCTGGCAACGCTGGAAAATGACCGAGAACTGGTCGTTATTGCAGAGGACCCGGCAAAAACTCTAAGCCGCGATGATTAGGCTTTCAGCGTCATGACGCTCTCAAAAACCTGTTTCAAGCGCTCGCTTATCCACGGCTAAGGCCCGGCAACAAGGCCTACCAAGGGCAAGCACCCACCGATGGAGAGTTTCATGTTTCGCCGCCTTAGCGTTCTACTTGCTACCCTGGTGCTGCTGGCCTCCTGCGCCGTGCCGCCGGATTCACCGCGCTTTCAGACCTCGGGCGACCTGCCCCGTTATGATCAACCAAGCTTCGATCAGTACGTGCGCGACACCCGCGCGTGGATTGCCGATAACCGCAGCTTCATCAGCGACGACCGCCACCGCGAGATAGCGCTCAACGCACCGTTTGAACGCCGCCCGGAAACACCAGCAAAGCGCGGCATCCTGTTCGTGCACGGGCTGGGCTCGAGCCCGTGGTATTTCGCGGATGTCGCCAACGCCATGGCGAACGACGGCTGGCTGGTTCGCTCCATTCTGCTGCCCGGCCATGGCACTCGCCCCGCCGATCTGATGCTGCCCGGCAGCGATGACTGGGAAGACACCCTCGCCCATCATGCTCGCCTGCTGGCAGACGACGTCGATGAGCTATGGCTGGGCGGTTTCTCGACCGGGGGCAACCTGGTCACCTCCCATGCGTACCACGACGACAATGTCGACGGGCTGCTGCTATTTTCCCCCGGCTTTTACCCCGATAGTAACTACCTGTTTCTTGCCCCGGCGATTGCTCATTTCTGGGACTGGCTCGACATCGACGACGAGGACAATATCGTCACGTACCAGTCACTGCCGTCGCGCGGCGCCTCGCTGTATTATCGCTCGGTCAGTGCCGTGCAAAAAAACCTCTACGCCGAGCGCTTCGATAAACCCGTGCTGATGACCATGAGCCAGCACGACAGCGTTCTCGACCCCGACGCGACGCTCGATGCCTTTCAAACCCGTTTCCCCAACCCGAAATCGCGCTTCGTGTGGTACGGCGATACACCAACTCACCTTGACGATCCCCGCGTCACGCCACTCACCAGCTACCTGCCCGACCGACGGATCAGCAACTTTTCCCACATGAATGTGCTGTTTGCGCCGGAGAATAGTTATTACGGTGAAGCGGGAAGCTATCTCATGCTGGAAAACGGCCAGGACGACCTCGCCCCGCCCGACGACACAGACACCCTGTGGTTCAGTGCATGGGGTCAGCGCGACGCGGAAAAATACCACGCCCGCCTGACCTGGAATCCCTACTTTAGCGAACTCCTCGACAACATCCGCGAGGTAACGGGCGACTGAGCGGCGACAAGCGAGCTGCATCATCGCGCCACTAACGTCTACGCTGTGAGACAACCATCACGACACAGGAGGCCATGATGAGTATCGATCAGCCCGAAACGCTCCATTTGGACAGCGATGACGCGACCGGCTACCCCAACTCCCCACTGCCAGTGTTGATCTACCGGGACGTTATCGACACTCTTGACCCACAAGAGTGTGCCGCCACCTTCGAAGCCATGTTCAAGCGCCATGGCTGGCCGCCGGCGTGGCGCTACCACCTGTATGACTTCGACCACTTCCACTCCACCGCCCATGAAGCGTTGGGCGTCTTCCGCGGGCAAGCCCGAGCAAGGCTGGGTGGCCCTAACGGGCGCGAACTGATGCTTTGCGAAGGCGATGTGCTGGTACTGCCCGCAGGCGTTGGGCATGCCAGCCTGGAAGCGGACGATGATTTCTGCATGGTAGGCGCCTACCCGCCAGGCCAAGAGCCGGCGATAGAGCGCGGCGACCCAGCACAGCTGGAAGCGGCGCTGGCGCGCGTGAATAGCGTGGCAGTGCCCGAAAGCGACCCGGTAGGCGGCTCGCTGAAAACCCTGTGGGCGCAAACGCCGTAATGACGCTGACCCTGCCGATAAACGGTATTATCAACAGGCCTACACGCAGCCAGGAACTACGGCCTAATCCGGCCTGTCCCACCCTCCAACTCTCAACCCGAAGGAAAGCCCTATGACCGCCTATGTGGTGATGATCAAAGAACACACCCACGACACTGACGAAATGGAGCGCTACAGCGAAAAGGCGAAAGCTGCCCGGGAAGGCCACGACCCTGAACCGCTCGCGTTCTACGGCGATGTTAAAGTGCTCGAAGGCAGCGCCATGGAAGGCGCGGTGATTTTACGCTTCCCCGATATGGCCGCCGCTCGCGCCTGGTACCAAAGCCCAGCCTACCAGGAAGCCCGCCAGCACCGCTTCCAGGGCGCCGACTACCGCGTGTTTATTGTGGATGGGATTGAACAAGCGTAAAGCGTGGCCATAGGAACGCCAGCGTAGGCGGAAAAGTGGATTCGCCTTATAGACATGAGCCGATTACCACGCCTATTCAGCTCAAATTATTAGCCGATCAAGTATAAGCGTGTAGTTAGCTTATGCGTCGCATGGAGTTTGATCACAACGCTGCCTCAGTCCCGTTAGCTTCATACTTCTTTCAGCAGTATAAAATGCTCGATCAACCGAATCATCAGTGCTTTCTGATCAGGCTGGCTTTCTGCGACCAGCAGCGCCAGTGCCACCAGGGTGTTGTCGTTGATCAGTTGCTCAACGGGTCGAGCCAGTAACGATGCATTGCGACGCAGGTACCAAAGAAACAGAAACGACCCACAGCGCTTATTACCATCAGCCAAAGGGTGGTTTTTGATCACAAAATAAAGCAAATGTGCTGCACGGGTGGCTACGTTTGGGTAAAACAGCTCATCGCCAAAGCCCTGCTCGATGGTGGCCAAGGCCGATGTCAAACCGTCTCCCCGCACCTGACCAAACAGCTCGGTTGCCTCGCCTTTGGCGATTAACGTCTGCTTTAACTCACCAATCGCCTTCAAAGCCTCTTCCACCTCCAACGAATGCATATCAGGCTGCTTGATGTTTAGCTCAGCTAACTGCTGTTCATCATAGCCCTGCAACAAGCTCCAAGAACGTGCGTAATCGCTGATAACCCGCGCCACGGCCTCGCCTTCGTTAGATACCAACCCTTGATTGGTCAGGGTTTGGCTGAGCAGTTTCACCGCCTGCTCAAACTCGATACCACGCTCAGCCAGGCGGCGCTGGTTCAGGGTATAGCCTTGAACCAGATGATCTTTCAGGACTTGAGTGGCCCACTTGCGGAACTGTACACCACGCTGAGATTTCACTCGGTAGCCAACTGAAATAATGACATCAAGATTGAAGTGATCAACCTGATAAGCTTTGCCATCTTCGGCAGTATGTGCAAATTTTGCACATACTGAATTTCGCTCCAACTCTCCCTCATTAAAAACGTTACGAATGTGCTTCGTAATAACCGAACGCTCGCGTCCAAACAGCTCACACATCTGTGCCTGACTCAACCAAGCAGTGTCCTGCTCCAACGCCACTTCCAGCTGTGCTTGGCCGTCTTCGCTGGTGAATATCTGTATTTGTTGATCCTTCATCGACTGCTACCTCCATTTTATTGCGGCCAACGCATCGCTAGCGAAACTCCTTAATTAGATAAATATAACCTTCCCATAAACTGTATACCCATACAGTAAATTTATCCAAAAATTATTGCCCTCAACATCTATAGCTGAAATCGTGAGTGGCGACGCGGGATCAAAGGCAGGTCTATTTAGCCGACATCATTACTCGCCGACAGTAGGCAACATGCAGAAATGGCGCCAACAGCGGCGTGGTGTAAACGCCTGTCGCCATGACGACTACCCACTCGGGAGGCTCCCAGCCCAGCGCAATCAAACCATAAAGCAGCAGCGAAACACCCAAGAGCCCAGCCCCTAAACAGGCCGCACGCCACCACCATTCACTGTAAACCGGCCGCTGCTGCGGACGCGGCCATATCGTCGCCAGCGCCACCCGCCAAAGGCCAGCCATCCCAACCAGACCCAACAACGTCAAGGTGTTTCCTTAATCGCTATTTTCAGTAGATTCAGCATAGGCACTAAGACTTAATTAGTGACCAGCATAACGCCGCAGAAGCGATAACTTACCGTGCCGACACCGAACCGACGGAATAAATCAATGTAGGTAAAGGTAGTAGTTCACCATCGAAGTGGAAATCTCCTTGTTCAGGAGCAGCCTCTAAAGTGTAGCGCTAATTTGACAGGTGAGGTGGGGAGGAGGGGGAAGTCGACTGAAAAGTAAATAAAATCACAAAAGCATCAATAAAAAACTCTGAAAAAAGGATAAAATCTCAAAAGGCCATAATTTCTATCCACCAACAGACATAAAAATAAATTAAATAAAAATTAAAATTATAGCTCTTGATTATATGCCTTAATATCACTTACAAAATTACTATAGTAGTGACCACATACTCTATAAACAAACACGCACAACCTATTCCAACATTCAGCAGACATTTCAACAACCTCTCTTTCTCTATAATCCTCATGGTGCACACTTTGATTTCTTATTTTATATATATTGGATGCAATAGCAGACCTGCTTGCATCAGTATCTTCTATAGACACATCATTAAAAGATTGCAAATCCGAAAGTCTAGCTTCTTCTATTATAGAAAAAGGAATTTCTTTAATCATTTTTTTAATTGACTGCTCTTCATTTTTTTTCCAACCAATCTCCTCCACGCATTTCACTAAGGTTATTGCACCAGCGTCAACACCTATTCTCTCCCTTAGCAAATTCATCCACGGAAGATAATAAAGAGCTTCTAAGCTTCTATAAATTTCTAAAAAGGTATATTTCCAATGTGAAGCAGATAGAGACAAGTAAATATTTTCATGCTTCACATTGCCTATTTCATACAAATATCTTGCACTTTCAACTATTTCATCACTAATAAAAAAAGGGCGTAAAGAGCGGCACTCAAGTATAACTTTAGCTGCCAACTTCCATTTTTTTTCACCAAATGAAATCGGTGAGTTTCGTGAGATACCAAAAAATTTAACTTTAGAATATAGATCAATTAGCTCATCTGCACTGTGTCCATAGTAGTCTTTAGAGATTTCTCTTTTACCTAGCCCCAATTGATTCTCAATTTCATTTGTAGTCACATGCTTTGACAAATAATATACACCTTTCAAGTCATGACACATACGCATAAAAAAAGCATGTTCAAATATCTCTTCACTGCATTCAAGACCTTCCATCAGCTCTAATAACTCATCTAAGGAGCTATGATCAAAATGATCCACCGAAACTGCCACATACTCCTTATCATCACATGAGAAAAAAAATAAAAAATCGCCTGTACGAAGCTGCAACACACTAGAGGTGTTTAATCTAAAAGACTTGAACAAACGAAACTGTTTTCTTTTGTCTTCAGGTGGCAATACCTGTAGCTTATCGTAGCTTGCATTAACCCGCTGCTCACATTTTTCTTTAATTGGAGCGAAAGCTGATTCTACATATCTCTCAATAGTTGACATTAGTCACGAGCCTTCATCCAGCATGGTGTCAGAGAATTCAACCGCTCGGTTTTTTCAAACAAAACCAAAAAAGCTTCAGTAAAAAACCGTCTTTCAAATCTACCAACTTGTGTTGTTTTCTTGCTCAAAATAAGCTCTAGATTCTCTAAATCCAAGAAGCTCATTAACTCATCCTTGTTGAGAGATCCAATCTTAATCAAGAAAGAATCCAACTTTCTCCTTAGCTCTTCTTGCTTAACTCCTGATTTCTCCCAATCAACATCAAAACCTGGCTCATCATAAAGATAAATAGACATTGCTACGCAAAAGCCGACCATAGCTGGAAAGCTCTTAAAAACAGCCCGCCCCTCTTTAAATCTGCTTAGGCGCTCAGCTTGTTCACCTTCAGCCTCAAACCTAGAAAACTCTTTATCTAATTTATACAAGTAGTATATTGTTTCTACAAATTGATCTAAAAAGTGAGAATGAGAGGCAGATTCGATCATGTCGAGTCTAGCGAAATCTTCTGCTATTTGGTCTTTTAAATCTAACTCTGACTTTCTTGAAGAAAAGTGCAGTAGCAACTGGATTATGTTATCACTTTGAAACTGACCAGCTTTAGTTCTTCTTTTTTGTTCAATAGATTTTTCAAATACTTCAATTTCGTCATTGACCCTTAATTTTATTTCTTTTAGCAGTGGTGAGTATATAGTATTTAACTGTCTTGAAACTTCCCATGGAACTTGACCTGTATTTAACACTAGCATTCGATAAATTAGGCTATTAATGCTATCCGAAATCCAGAACTCTACTCTTTGATCTTTATCTGATATATCAGGATTATGTTCTTGAGCATCAAATATTGCAGTAGTTCTCTGCATACCATCAATAATAGAAACTCTCCCTAATGATGGATCACCAATTATATGTAATAAATCTTCAAGATTTTCAGAAGCATTGATATCTTTCCACTCATTTCCATTGATAAAAATTCCTATCACAATTGGTGGCAGGATAGCTCCATCTGCAATATCCTTTACCATTCGGTCTCTAATGGTAATAGCGGTTTTAGTTTTTAAAGGAGCTCGTTGACCAGATATCCCTCCAGTTTCCATGTAAACTTTTTCAACAAATTTTAAGTATTGGTAGTTCTTCATATTTGTTAAAATTGAAGAACATTTCATTTTATTTTGCTCAAGGCGGTGAAACATACACATCCTCCTAAATCAGCTAGTAAAAATTAAAACACAATTCCGGTAGCACGCCTACTCAAAAAACTTCACTAGCTATTTTGGCTAGACTTTTCTTAAATCTATGGAAACACATCGCTCCTAACTCATAGCTAAGTTAATTATATAAAAATTATATATCTTTTATATAACAATACACCATAGCAAAAGCTATATAAATTAAAAGCCCGCACGAGGCGGGCTTTTAAGAATTTCAATAATGGGGGGGGAGCGAGTCAGAATCACTCCCACTCAATAGTAGCAGGCGGCTTACTACTCACATCGTAAGTCACCCGCGATACCCCTTCCAACTCATTGATAATCCGGTTGGAAACCTTCTCCAGCAGCTCGTAGGGCAGGTGCGCCCAACGGGCGGTCATGAAGTCGATGGTTTCTACCGCGCGTAGCGCGATGACCCATTCGTAGCGGCGGCCGTCGCCGACGACGCCTACGGATTTCACCGGCAGGAACACGGCAAACGCCTGGCTAGTTTTTTCGTACCAGCCGGAGTTGCGCAGCTCTTCGATAAAGATGGCGTCGGCTTCGCGGAGGATGTCGGCGTACTCTTTTTTGACTTCGCCGAGGATGCGCACGCCCAGGCCCGGCCCCGGGAAGGGGTGGCGGTAAACCATGTCGTAGGGCAGGCCAAGTTCCAGGCCGAGCTTGCGTACTTCGTCCTTGAACAGTTCACGTAGCGGCTCGACCAGTTTGAGCTTCATGGTTTCCGGCAGGCCACCCACGTTATGGTGGGATTTGATCACGTGGGCCTTGCCGGTTTTGCTAGCGGCGGATTCGATCACGTCTGGGTAGATGGTGCCCTGGGCGAGGAAGTCGACGCCTTCAATCTTGCTGGCTTCGTCATCGAACACGTCGATGAAGGTGTTGCCGATGATCTTGCGCTTCACTTCCGGGTCCTGTTCGCCCTTCAGCTTGTCGAGGAACAGGTCTTCGGCGTCCACACGGATGACCTTCACGCCCATGTGCTTGGCGAAGGTTTCCATCACCTGGTCGCCCTCTGCCTTGCGCAGCAGGCCGTTATCCACGAACACGCAGGTCAACTGGGTGCCAATCGCCTTGTGCAACAGCGCGGCAACCACGGACGAATCCACGCCGCCTGAAAGGCCGAGCAGTACGTGGCTGTCGCCGACCTGCTCGCGCACGCGCTGCACCTGATCTTCAATGATCTGCGCGGGCGTCCAGAGTTTTTCGGCCTGGCAGATATCCAGCACGAAGTGCTCGAGGATGCGCTGGCCCTGCAGCGTGTGGGTCACTTCCGGGTGGAACTGCACGCCGTAGAATTGTTTCTCTTCCCAGGCCATGGCGGCAATCGGGCAGCTCGGCGTGGAGGCGGTCACGGTGAAGGTGTCCGGCGCCTGGGCGACTTTATCGCCGTGGCTCATCCATACGTCCAGCAGCGCTTTACCGGTCTCGTGGTCGACGTGGTCTTTGATGTCGTTGAACAGCGCGGTGGGTTCGTCCAGACGGATCTGGGCGTAGCCGAATTCGCGCTGGTTGGAGCCTTCCACCTTACCGCCCAGTTGCTCGGCCATGGTCTGCATGCCGTAGCAGATGCCAAAGACCGGCAGGCCCATGTCAAACACGCACTGCGGCGCGCGCGGGGAATCCAGCTCGGTGACGGATTCCGGCCCACCGGCAAGGATGATGCCGTTGGGGTTGTAGGCGCGAATCTCTTCTTCGGTGATATCGAAGGCGCGAACTTCGGAGTACACACCGATTTCGCGCACCCGGCGGGCGATCAGTTGGGTGTACTGCGAGCCGAAGTCGAGAATCAGGATTTTATGGGCGTGAATGTCACTCATGGCGGTATCTCGGTTAAGCGGTGCTGGGCCGCTGGTAAGGCCAAAAAGCAAGCGGCGGGGCAATGCCCGCCGCTGTTTAACTAAAAGTGCTGGTTAGCTGCCCCGGTAGTTGGGCGCTTCCTTGGTGATCTGCACGTCGTGAACGTGGGACTCATTGAAGCCGGCGCTGGTGATCTGGATGAACTCCGGCTTGGTGCGCATCTCCTCGATCGAGCGGCAGCCGGTATAGCCCATGGAGGCGCGCAGCCCGCCCATCATCTGGTGAACGATGGCGCCCATCAAACCTTTATAGGCCACGCGGCCTTCGATACCTTCCGGCACCAGCTTCTCGGCGCCTTCGCTCTTATCCTGGAAGTAGCGGTCGGCGCTGCCCTGGTTTTGCGACATCGCGCCCATGGAGCCCATGCCCCGGTAGGCCTTGTAGGTACGGCCCTGGTAAAGCTCGACTTCACCCGGCGCTTCTTCGGTACCGGCCAGCAGGCTGCCGACCATGACCGCGCTGGCACCGGCGGCAATCGCCTTGGCCAGGTCGCCGGAGTAGCGGATACCGCCATCGGCGATGACCGGCACGTCCAGGTCCTTCAGCGCTTCTGCCACGTTGGAAACAGCGGTGATTTGCGGCACGCCGACGCCCGCTACAACCCGCGTGGTGCAGATCGAGCCGGGGCCGATGCCCACTTTCACGCCGTCAGCGCCCGCTTCAGCCAGTGCCAGGGCCGCACCGGCGGTGGCGATGTTGCCGCCAATCACCTGAATGCCCGGGAAGTGTTCCTTGATCCAGCGCACGCGGTCGATCACGCCCTTGGAGTGGCCGTGGGCGGTGTCGACCACGATCACATCGACGCCGGCCTCGGCAAGCGCGGCGACGCGGTCCGGGGTTTCCGGGCCGGTGCCCACCGCCGCGCCGACTAACAAGCGGCCGTCGCCGTCTTTGGCGGCCATCGGGTAGGTGCGGGCCTTCTCGATATCCTGGAAGGTCACCAGACCGCGCAGGTGGAACTCGTCGTCGACAATCAGCATTTTCTCGATGCGGTGCTCGCGCATCTTGGCTTTGCTGGTTTCGAGATCGGTGCCTTCCTTGACGGTCACCAGGCGCTCGCAGGGCGTCATGATGTCGGAGACGCTGTCGCCGTGGTTGGGCTGGAAACGCATGTCACGCTCGGTCACAATGCCCACCAGGGTTTCGCCTTCCACCACCGGGAAGCCGGAGAAGCCGTACTCGCGCGCCATGGACAGCAGGTCTTCGAGCTTGGCCTTGGGGCTGACGGTGATCGGGTCTTTCACGATCACGCTCTCGTGCTTCTTCACCTTGCGCACTTCAGCGGCCTGCTGGGTCATGGCCATGCTTTTGTGAATGATGCCAATGCCCCCTTCCTGCGCCATGGCAATCGCCAACCGCGCTTCGGTCACCGTGTCCATCGCGGAGGAAAGCAGCGGAATATTGAGCGAGAGGTTGCGAGTCAGGCGGGTTTTCAGGCTAACATCCTTGGGGAGGACGTCGGAGTAGCCGGGAAGGAGGAGAACGTCGTCGAACGTAAGTGCTTCTTGGGCCATACGTAGCATAGCGGCAACACCCAATTTGAAGTGGAAGTCGGGGCGTGGAAAGTTAATCCCCCATTATAACGGTTTGATGGCCGCCCCAGCAATGCAGAGACGTCATTACGCTTATACCAATGGATAATGACGTTTGATGGTAGCCTGATAGCTACGCCATTTACTGACCCAAGGGGTGCGTGTTGACCCAGGAAATCATTGTTTACAGCGATTACGTGTGTCCTTTCTGCCTGCTGGCGGAAGAGGTGGTAGCCCAGGCGACCGAGGGCCTGGACGTCGAAGTTCGCTGGCGGCCGTTCGAGCTACGCCCTGCCCCGGTGCCCACCTTGAAGGTCGAAGACCCTTACCTGCCCAAGGTGTGGCGCGAGTCGGTCTACCCGATGGCGGAACAGCTCGGCGTGCCCATCAAGCTGCCCAACATCTCGCCTCAGCCGCGCACCGACAAAGCCTTTGAAGTGTTCGCCATGGCCGAGGAACACGGCCTGGGTCATGCCTATTCGATGGCCACGCTGAAGGCGTTCTTCCAGCAGGAGCGTGACATCGGCGACCCGGAGGTGCTGGCCGATATCGCGGCGTCGGTGGGCCTGGAACGCCAGTCAGTGCTCGATGCGCTTGCTGAGGGTCGCTACCGCGAGCAGCATCAAGCGGCGCTGCGCCACGCGATGGAAGAAGCGCGCATTCAGTCGGTGCCGACCTTGATCATCGACGGCGAAACCCTTCAGGGCGTGCCAGACCCAGCCGCACTGAAACGCTATCTCAGCGAGCGCGCGTAACACCATGGCTACTACCACGCCTCAGGCGCTTTCCGTCAGCCAGCTCAACCAGCGCGCCAAGCAGACGCTCGAGCGCGACGTGGGCGAGGTGTGGGTGGAAGGCGAGCTGTCCAACGTTTCCCGCCCGGCGTCCGGGCATATTTACTTCACCCTGAAGGATGACCGCGCGCAGATCCGCTGCGCGCTGTTTCGTCAACGGTCGCGGTTTGTCTCCGCGCCCATGCGCGACGGCGACCAGGTCAAGTTGCGCGGCCGAGTGTCGCTGTTCGAGCCCCGCGGCGATTACCAATTGATTGCCGAGGCCGTTCAGGCGGCCGGGCTTGGGGAACTGCTGGCGGCGTTTGAACGCCTGAAAGCCCAGCTCGACGGCGAAGGCGTTTTCGCCAATGAGCGCCCACTGCCCTTCCCACCCCGCAAACTGCTGATCTTGAGCTCGGCCACCGGGGCGGCGATTCGCGATGTGCTGGCGGTGCTGCAAGCCCGCTGGCCGCTGGCGGACGTCACGCTAATTCCCGTGCCGGTGCAGGGCGCCGAGGCGGCGCCGGCGATGATCTCGGCGCTTGGGCTGCTCAATCGCCAGGCACGCCTGGACCCCGAGCGCGATGTCATTCTGATCACCCGTGGCGGCGGCAGCCTGGAAGACCTGTGGGCGTTCAACAACGAGCACCTGGCCCGGGCGATTTTTCACTCCCGGCTGCCGATCATGTCGGCGGTGGGCCACGAGGTCGACGTCACTCTGGCGGATTTCGCCGCCGATATGCGCGCGCCCACGCCCTCTGCCGCCGCCGAGCGCCTGGTGCCGGACCAGCACACCCTCAAGCGCCAGCTCGAGCACCATGAAAACCGCCTGATGCGGGCCATGCAGGCGCGCCTGGAGCGCGACAGCCAGCGACTGGACACCTTGCGCGCCAAACTGCGCCACCCCGGCGAGCAGCTCAACCGCCAGCGCCAGCATTTAACCGCGCTCCACCAACGCTTGAGCCGCGCCATGCAGCAAACGCTCACCCAGCAGAAAGCCCAGGTCTCGCAATTGAACAGGCGCCTAGCCAGCCAGGACATGGCGAGATTGCACCGCGGCGAACAGGAACGCGTCGGTCAGCTCCAGCGCCGCCTGGGGGCCGCCATGCAGCGCCAGCTGGAAAGCCGCCAGAACCGATTGACCAGCGCGGCCCGGGAGCTGAATGCCGTCAGCCCGCTGGCGGTACTGGGGCGTGGCTACGCCATCGCTCAGGACGAGCAGGGTCAGATTGTGCGGAGCGCGGACGATACCTCGCCGGGGCAGAAACTCAAGCTGCGTCTGGGCGAAGGCCAACTCAGCGTGGAAGTAAAACGGCGCTACAGAAAGTAGCGCCGCGGGAGCTGAGTTGATGGGATCAACTTAGCTTATTTCTTGTCCTTGCCCGGCTTCTGGGGCGAGTCTTCAGAATCGGGATTTACGTGATGCGTATCCGGCATCGGATTCGCTTCATCGTAATGTTCGTCTTTGGGTTTGGGCGATTTATCGTCTTTCTTATCGGGATGAGACATAACGCGTACTCCTTACGGTCAATGGTGCTCGGCATTACTTTGCCTGCCTTCAATGTAGCGCTTCCCGTGTAACTTGCAATTGAGCGCCTCTCGCCTTCTCCTCCCTCGAATTTAAAAAATATCTCAAAAACAATGCCATATAAAAATATATGGCGTTTAGCAAGCTTATTAGCAAACTAAATAAGGCGCATCGACTGTCACTATCGGCACCTGCTCCGGGCGCTGCTGGCCAGGTTTGCCCCGATTGGCGAGTCGGGTCTACATTAAAACCGGGTGCCCAAGGAGGTCAGCATCCGGTTAGTGAGAGGCGCCCCTCCGGGGCGGCAATGTTTTAGTCCCCCAATATTTGTGCAATCCAAGGAGTGACCGCACATGAGCGAACAGCATCAACCCCCTCAGCACCAGAACGAGCAGCCGGGCGATGAGCACGCAATGCGTCCCGAACCCGAGTATATTCGCGAAAGCTACCGAGGCGCCGCCAAGCTGCAGGATAAAGTGGCGATCATTACTGGCGGCGACAGCGGCATCGGCCGCGCGGTGGCGGTGCATTATGCGCGGGAAGGCGCCGACAGCGTAATCGTGCATTTGAAGGAAACCCAAGACGCTAAAGAAACGCAGCGGCTGGTTGAGGAAGAGGGCCGCCGCTGCCTGGTACTCAAGGGGGATGTGGGCGCGCCCAGCTTCTGTCGAGAGATCGTCAAGCGCACCCTGGACACCTTCGGCAAGCTGAATATCGTCATCAACAACGCGGCCGAGCAGTACGACTGGCGCGATATTACCGAGATCCCCGATGATCAGCTACAGCGCACGTTTCAAACCAACCTGTTTAGCCACTTCTACTTGACCAAGGCCGCGCTACCCCACTTGAGCGAGGGCGATACGATCATCGCCACCTCGTCGATCAACGCCTTTAAAGGCAACGATACGCTGATTGACTATACCGCGACCAAAGGCGCGATTCAGGGCTTGGTGCGCTCGCTGGCGATGTCGCTGATGGACCGCGGCATTCGGGTAAACGCCGTGGCGCCCGGGCCGGTGTGGACCCCGCTGATTCCCGCCAGTTTTGACGACGACAAGGTCGCCGGGTTTGGCGGCCAGGTGCCGATGAAACGCGCCGGGCAGCCCAGCGAAATGGGGCCTGCCTATGTGTATCTTGCCAGCGAAGAATCATCCTACATGACCGGGCAGACGATGCACTTAAACGGCGGTGTAATCCTCAACACCTGATAACGAGGGTTCAGCACCTAGGACGTCAGCGTCTTGACCAGCACCTTGGACTTACGCGCGTGGTTGTAGGTTTCGCGCTTCAGCGGCGGCAGCTCTTCAAGGCTTGCGGTGCGGAAACCGCGCTCCACAAACCAGTGCGCCGTGTGCGTGGTGAGCACGAACATTTCCTGCAAGCCGCGCTGGCGGGCGCGACGCTCCAACGCCTCGACCAGCCGCTCGCCGCGTTCGCCGCCGCGGTAATTGGTGTGCACGGCCACGCAGGCGAGTTCGGCAATCGAGGTGCTGGGGAAGACATGCAGGGCCGCGCAGCCGATCACCATGCCATCGCGTTCGATGACCATGTAATCGTCGATCTCGTGCTCCAGACGCTCCCGCGAACGCGCCACCAGCATGCCGCGACGCTCCAACGGCTCGAGAAGCTCCAGTAGGCCGGCGACGTCGTTGAGGGTGGCCGGGCGCAGCTGTTCGTAGCGGTTCTGGGTGATCATCGTGCCCACACCGTCGCGGGTAAACAGCTCGCCTAGCAGGGCGTCGTGGTTATGCCAGGACAACAGGTGCGTGCGGGCCACGCCTTCCCGCGCGGCGGTGCAGGCGGCATTGAGATGACGCGCCAGCTCGCTGCCGGGCTCGGCATGCTGCAGGCGGGGTTCGGCGTCGGCGGGAGAAAGCTGGCGCAGCAGCGCGCCCTGCTCGTCTTCGAGGCCTTCCGATTCGCCCAGCAGGATCAGCTTGTCGGCCTTGAGCGCCACCGCCGCGTGCTGCGCCACGTCGGAGGCATCCAGGTCGAACACCTCGCCGGTGCTGGAAAATCCCAGCGGTGGCAGCAACACCAGCGAGCCCTTTTCCAGCAGCCCCTGAATTGCGCTGGCACGCACCCGGCGCACCTCGCCGCTATGGTCGAAGTCGACCCCTTCACGCACGCCCAGCGGCTTGGCGGTCACCAGGTTGCCGGAAATCACGCTCAGTTCCACGCCATGCAGCGGCGTACTGGGCAAGCCCAGCGACAGCCGTGCTTCCAGCCACAGCCGCTGATGGGCGGCCACCTGTTCTACATGCGCCATGACCGCGCGGTCGGCCACCCAGCGCCCGTTGAGGCGAGTGGGCTCGACGCCCGCCGCGCTCAGCGCCTCGTGCACCTGGGGACGAATGCCGAATACCACTACCAGGCGGACTCCCAGCGTATGCAGCAGCGCCAGGTCCTGGATCAGTTGCTCCCCTCGGCCGGAGGCCATCGCCTCACCTTCAATCAGGATGACAAAGGTTCGGCCCCGGTGCGCATTGATATAGGGGGACGCATTACGAAACCAGTCAACAAAGGGGAAGCGTGTATCCAAGGGCCGCTCTCCGGCAGCAGGTGAATGAGTTCATCATTGATTACTTTAACAGAGCGCAAAAAATAGCGGCACCTTCTAATGAAGATGCCGCCATGATTTTACGCCTAAATTAACACGATGCTGCGCGTCGGTTAGCCGCCAAACATGCCCTTGAACATAAAGAAGAACAGAATCGCCAGACCTGCACCCGCCGGCAGTGTGATCAGCCACGACATGGCGATGGTGCCGATAACCCGCAGGTTAAGCGCGGTCATACCGCGCGCCAGGCCAACACCGAGCACGGCGCCCACCAGGGTGTGCGTGGTCGAAATCGGCAGGCCGGTGCCCGATGCCAGCACGACGGTGGTCGCAGCGGCCAGGGTGGCCGCAAAGCCACGGCTGGGCGTCAGTTCGGTAATGCCGGTACCCACGGTTGCAATTACCTTGTGGCCGTAGGTGATCAAACCGACCACGATACCGCCACCACCCAGTACCAGCACCCACCAGGGCACCAGGGCCGAGCCCTCGATTTCGCCGCCGGTCTGCACCACGCTGATGACGGCTGCCAGCGGACCCACCGCGTTGGCAACGTCGTTCGAGCCGTGGGCGAAGGCCATGGCACAGGCGGTAAAGATCATCAGTACGGCAAAGGCACGCTCTACGTTGGCATAGCCAAAGTGGTCATCGCTGCTCTGGACGTACTTCACGCGGCGCTCCATCAACACACCGACCCCGGCCAGCAAACCACCGATAACCAGCGAGATGATAAGGCTCTGGGCAAACGACAGGTCTAAACCGACGTGCTTAAGGCCCTTGGTCATGGTCACCATGGCCACTACAAAGCCGACCAGGAACACATAGCCAGGTAAATACCGCTTGGCGGCCGCCAACGGGTCTTTGGCCTCAAACACCAGGTGTTGGACCGATTTAAACAGCATAAACCCGGCCGTACCGGCTAACAGCGGCGACACCAACCAGCTTGCGGCGATGTTACCAACGGCGCCCCAGTCGACGGTTTCCGCGCCCAGGCCCGCCACTGCAAAGCCCACGATGGCGCCGACAATGGAATGGGTGGTGGACACCGGCCAGCCCTTCATCGAGGCAATCAGCAGCCAGGTCGCGGCGGCCAGCAGTGCCGACAGCATGCCGTAGACCAGCAGCTGCGGATCCGCCTGGAGCAGCTCGGGGTCGATAATGCCTTTGCGGATGGTGTTGGTGACTTCGCCACCGGCAAGCCAGGCGCCAAGAAACTCGAACACCACAGCAATCAGGATGGCCTGTTTGATGGTGATGGCTTTTGAGCCCACCGAGGTACCCATGGCGTTGGCTACATCGTTGGCACCCACGCCCCAGGCCATGAAAAAGCCGAAAAGACAGGCCAGGATGATAAAAATATCACCGTACTGAGCAATGATCTGCATATCGCTTCCCTTGTGTGGGGATCAGGTATTAGTTGGCGGTCATGATCTGCAGGCGGCTGCCGACACGCTCAGCGCGGTCGGAAAGTTCGCCGACCCAGTCGATAATCTGGTAAAGGAAGACCACATCGACCGGTGGCAACTCACTTTCCAGACTGAACAGCTGGCGGCGGATTGCGACCTGCTGGCCATCGGCCTGGTGCTCGAGGGTGTGCAGTTCGCGAATCATGTTTTGCATCACATCCGAGACGTTGCGCCCAAAGCCTGACTCCAGCAGGTCCTTGAGTTCTTCCAGCGCCTGGCGGGCCTGGGCCACGCATGCCACGCTGGTGCGGATGTAGTCACGCATCGGGTCAGCCAACTCAGCTGGCACGGTCATTTTACGACCCAGCATAATGCCGGTAATGTCACGAGCCTTGTTGGCGATCTTGTCCTGTACGCTGATCAGATCGAGCAGGTCGGAACGCGAGACAGGCAAGAACATGGTGTTGGGAAGGTTCAGACGCAGCTCGGTTTTGAGTACGTCGGCGTCATGCTCCAAGCGGGTGACGTTTTCGCGCAGTTGCGCAGCGCTGTCCCAATCGCCTGCCAGTGTTGCTTCGAAGAAGGGCAGCAGTTGATCGGCGCATTCGTTTGCCTTGACGATGTGTGCGAGCAGCGGCTGGAATGGCGAGCGGCCAAACATCGCGGAAAAGGGATTGGAAGTAACCATAAAGCCTTTAATGCCTGTTTTCGGGAAGCCAGGAAATGGCGGCAACAGTATAGTGAGTGCGTCTGCCGCCGTCATGAAAAGTTCATATTGTCATTAAAAATTAACCAAATTGTCATAGTATCGAGGTGGCTACTGTCATGAAAACATCTACGCCGACCGAAATCGAACTGAAGCTTGCCCTGGCCCCCGCGGGGCCGTCGGCCCTTCGCCAGCACCCGCTGCTGCAGGCACTAACGCCGAAGCGGCAAACCCTGATCAACACCTATTACGACACGCCTGAGGGAGCGCTTGCCCAGGCGCGCATGGCGGTGCGTCTGCGTCAGGTGGACGATCAGGTGCTGCAGACCGTCAAAACGGCCGGCCACGGCGGTGGCGGGTTTTCACAACGCCAGGAGTGGGAATGGCAGGTGCCGACTCGCCGCCTGGACACCCAAGGGCTTGCCGAGCTGCCGCCGTTTCAGGACGCACTGGGCGAGGTAATTCCCGCGCTTGAACCCCAGTTGAATACCGACTTTGAGCGGTGGAGCTGGCAGGTAACGTGGCAGGACAGCCATATCGAACTGGCGCTGGATGAAGGCGAGATTCACAGCGGTGGGCATCAGGCGACCATCTGCGAGGCAGAGCTCGAGCTTAAAAGCGGCGTGCCCGAGGCCCTCTGGTCGCTGGCCCAGGCGCTCGCCGAACGCATCCCCCTGCGCCCATCGGATAGCAGCAAAGCCGCCCGTGGCAACACCCTGGCCGCTCAACAGTGGCCGCTTCCCGACGCCGACTCACCTGCGCAGTGGATGCACCAGGTAACGTTGGCGCTCGATGCCTACCATGACAGCCACCGAGCTGAGCATCTGGCGACGGCCCGCGCGGCGCTTGCCACGCTGGCAGCCAACGCGGCGCTTACCGATGAAGCGCGTCATGACGTTGAGATAATGCGCGATACGTTGGAGGCCAGCGGCCAGCCAAGCCTCGCTTACGGCCAAGCCGCGTTAGCCTTTGCCCATCGCATGGCGTATCAAACCGCGCTACGCTAGGCCTGACTGCCCCAACGGCTATTTCAGGACGCTACGATGACCTTTCCATTAAACCCAGGCGCAGAGGGAACGCGCGCGCGGATTTTCCATATCATTTTCGAGTCCAATACACCGGGGGCCAAAGCCTTCGACATTGGCTTGATCGTGGCGATCCTGCTGAGCGTAGCGGTGATTTTGCTGAGTAGCGTTGAGGCCTATGCAGAGCGCTACGGTACGCTGTTCTATGTGCTCGAGTGGGCATTTACGCTGCTATTCAGCATTGAGCTCGTGCTACGCATTTACTGTCTGGAACGACCGACCCTCTATCTGAAAAGCTTTTACGGCATTGTCGACCTGATCGCCATCCTGCCCACCTGGCTGGTGTTGCTTATCCCCGGTGCCCACGGTCTGGTCATCGTGCGCATCCTGCGGGTTCTGCGCATTTTCCGCATCCTGAGGCTGATGGAGTTTGTCGGGGAAGCACGGCTGTTGATTGATGCATTGAAGCGCAGCCTGCGCCAGATCCTGCTGTTCTTCTTCAGCATCTTTATGGTGGTGACGCTGTTTGCGGCACTGATGTATGTGATCGAGTCGCCCGAGGCGGGCTTTACCAGCATTCCCATGTCGATCTACTGGGCCATCGTCAGCATGACCACGGTGGGCTATGGCGATATCGTCCCGGCCACACCACTCGGCAAATCCATTACGGTGGTGCTGATGCTGCTGGGCTACTCGATTATCGCCGTACCCACCGGGGTATTTTCCGCCCAGGTGATTCGTTCGATACGCGAGGATCGCTACTCCGACGAAGCCTGCCCGGGCTGCGGCCACGACCGCCATGAAAAACGCGCTCGCTACTGCCTGCGCTGCGGTACATGGCTGGACGAGGACAGCGAGGACCCGCGCAAGAAAGAGGAAGACAAGCAAGACGACAACGGGGAAGACACAGACAAAAACGCGCCCCAGGATGGTGAATCCTGAGGCGCGCACCGCTTCTTGCTTATCAAGTGGCGTGATTATTTAACCCATTACTCCACTTCGTGCGGGGCGTCCCAAGCGTTCAGCTCAGATTCGCTCCAATCCCCATACGTTGCGTTGGGGAAAACAATCCAGTCATTGCCGAAGCGGTCGGCATTTTCGTTTACCAGCGTACGCTGCTCTTCAAGGTTCGCCTCGGCAAACTCACCGGCAAAGTCATGCAGCGTATCGCCGAGCTGCATCACCACCGTGTGCCCGTCCTCAACCTCGGCGCGACGCTCCGACTTGGGTGGGCCCAACAATTTCACGCTGTCTTCAGAGACCTGGGGTAGTTCCAATCCCTCTAGCGTGGCCAGGGTGGCGTCTTTGTTTTCCTGGTAGCGATCAGACACGTAGTAGATCGCCACATCGTTCTCATCAGCGAATTCCAGGAAGTCTTTTGACCCTGGAATCAAACGCGGATTCCCTTCGCGCTCCCAGTGCTTCCAGGTATCCCAGGTTGTGAAGTCATGGCACGCCTGCATATCGCGCACCAGCAATGCGCTGTTATCCAGCACGGTCTCGTCAAGATCGGTGATGATTGCCAGGTCGGCATCGTCGCCGTGGGCCTCGATCTGTTCTTCAAGGCGATAGGTGGCAAGCTCAAACCCTTGACGCTGCAACGCGATCGCTTCTGCAGATTGCTGTTGGTAGCGCAGCCCCATGGCGTACTCAGCCTGGGCGCAGCCCGAATCGTCGTTGGCTACGGCCTGCCCTGCCATTAGGGGCATACTTGCCAAGCCTGCCAGAGCAGCAAAGGTGGCCGCATTGCGGTAGCGCGATAATGTCATTTTCAATCTCCTTTCGCTGGCAATCCAAAAGCAGCGAGCATCCTGCCCCCATGGATTGCCCTTTGTTATCAATTAATCGCTTAACTACCGTATTTTATTTTTATTGATCATTCAAATAATTTAAAAGTCGCACTAGTGGCGTTTACGCGCAAATAAAACGCCCCCAGCGGAGCGCTTGGGGGCATCTGATAGTAAAACTGCAGCTAAAATCTTGGTTATTGTGCGTTCACTCGGTAAAGGGCGATATATCCCCTCGTCCTTCGCGGACGATTTTGGGCGGTAACTCGCGCAGATCGATGACGCTGGTGGGATCCAGGTGGCAGGCACCGCCATCAATAATCAGATCAAGATGCGCGCCAAAGCGCTCGCGGATGTCTTCGGCGTCGCTCATCGGCAAATCCTCGCCGACGGGGATCAGGGTAACGCTCATCAACGGCTCACCCAGCGCCGCCAGCAGCGCGTGGGTTATCCGGTGATCCGGCACGCGCACGCCGATAGAGCGGCGCTTGGGATGCAACAACAGACGTGGCACCTCGGTGCTTGCATCTAAAATAAACGTGTAGGCGCCCGGCGTATGCGCTTTAAGCAGCCGAAACACGTCGTTATCGACCTTGGCGTAGGTGCCGATCTCGGACAGGTCAGAACACACCAGGGTAAAGTTGTGCTTGTCGTCCAGCGAGCGCAGCCATTTGATTTTCTCGATGGCCTTCTTCTCGCCCAGGTGGCAGCCCAGCGCATAGCCGGAATCCGTGGGGTAGGCCACCACACCGCCCTTGCGAATGATCTCGATGGCCTGGTCGATCAAGCGTTTCTGCGGGTTCTCGGGGTGTATCTGGAAGTATTGACTCATGGCGGTCTCCTCCGCGCTTGGATGATCTCTTGTCGCTTACCATAGCTTACTCGGCGGCCAGAGGCCCAGCCGGCGCGTCTTCAAGGTGGCGTAATCGGGGATGCTGCCAGATGGGTGGCGCCGCGGTGCGGGGTATCAAGCTCATGCTGCCGGGGGCAGCGTGGCTGCCGGGAAAGTGAAAGTCGCTGCCCATCGACGCATAGAGGTCTCGCTCCACCAGCTGGCGAGCCAGGTCACGGGTGCTGTCCGGGTTTTGCTGTCCGCTGACCAGTTCAACCGCCTGGCCGCCGGCGGCCTGAAACGTATCCATCAACAGACCGCGCTTGCGCCGGGTAAGGCCGTGGCGCAGCGGATGGGCAAGCACGGCAACGCCGCCCGACGCCACCACCCAACCGACCGCATCGCTGATCTCCGGCCAGTGAGCTTTTACATCCCCTTTCTTGCCGCTGCCCAGATAACGCTTAAACGCCGTCGCCCAATCGGCCACCATGCCCTCGGCAACCAGCGCGCGGGCAAAGTCGGGCCGCCCCAGCGGACGATCGCTGCCCGCCTGCTCGCGGGCCTTGGCCAGCGCATTGGAAAGACCGGCTTTTTCAAGCCGCTCGGCGATGACCTCGGCTCGCTTGATGCGCGCCTCACGCTGGTGGTCCAAGCCTGCCACCAGCGGGCCTTTGAGACCGCCCGGCATCAGCGCCACCATGTGGATATTGATGCCCTGCCAGCGGGTGGATAACTCACAACCCGGCAGCAGACACACGCCCGCCGATGCCGCCGCCTGCCCCGCCTCGGACACGCCATCCATGGTATCGTGATCGGTCAGCGCCATGTGGGTAAGTCCGCGCTCCGCGCACAGCGTCACAAGCTCGGTTGGGGTCAGCGCGCCGTCGGATGCCGTCGAATGCATGTGCAGGTCAACGGGGTAACGCTGGTCAGTCTCAAATGTCGTGGGAAGTCGGGGCATAATGACGCCGTGTGGCGAGTTTGTCAGAATAAGGGGTTGCGGTAAGCCGCTATGGTGCGCGCTTACGCTGGTGCGGTCAATTCAGCCTACCCTGTGGTCCGTCCTTTTGATCCTTTTTCATTCAAGGAGTTATGCACATGCTGTATGCCATTATCAGTGAAGATATCGCCAACAGCCTGGAACGCCGTCTGGCCGCCCGCCCGGATCACCTGGCACGGCTGGAAGCGCTGCGCGACGAGGGCCGCCTGGTACTCGCCGGGCCGCATCCCGCCATTGATGCGAGCGACCCGGGCGAGGCCGGCTTCAGCGGCAGCCTGGTGATTGCCGAGTTCGAGAGCCTGGAAGCGGCGCAAAGCTGGGCCGATGCCGACCCCTACGTGATTGCCGGCGTCTACGCCCAGGTGACGGTCAAACCGTTCAAGAAAGTTTTGCCTTGACCCTAGGGGGTGAATATGGAGGGTCCGTCAGCTTTTTCACAGAGCCTGTGGAAAACTCTGTGAAAACACGGCGGACGCTTTTCGCTAAGCCAGAGATAACGCCCCTGTTTACAAATTGGTCAATTTTTAACCACCTTTCGCCAACACGGATCACCGCGTGACGCAACGCCATTCTGCTCTGCCGCCGCTGGCGGCGCTGCCCTCGCCATCACTTACCTGGCACGAGGCGGCGCCACACTCGGCGGCTTTCGACGACGTGTATTTTTCCCGGGAAGACGGCCGCGCCGAAACCGAACACGTCTTCGTCAACGCTAACGACCTGCCCGCCCGCTTCGCTGCCTGGCCGCCGGGGCGTGCCTTTGTGATCGGCGAAACGGGTTTCGGCACCGGCCTCAACATGCTCTGCGCCTGGGCATGTTTCGAAGACCATGCACCGGCCCATGCAAGGCTTCATCTGTTATCCACAGAAAAGTTTCCCCTCGACCATGCCTCGCTTACCCGTGCCTTGAGCGCCTGGCCGAGCCTGGCTGCTTATGCACAGGCACTTTGCGCCCAGTGGCCGGAACCGGTCAGCGGCATCCACCGCCTGCACCTGAGCGAGCGCGTGACGCTGGATCTGCATTTTGGCGACACCGCCGAGCGCCTGGGTCACCTCGACGGCCAGGTGGACGCCTGGTTTCTGGACGGCTTTGCGCCTTCCAAAAACCCGGACATGTGGCAGCCGGCGCTGTTTGATGCCATGGCCGCCCGCTCGCACCCTGGCGCGACCTTTGCCACCTTCACCTGCGCGGGTATCGTCAAGCGCGGTTTGAAGGCCGCCGGCTTTAGCTGGCAAAAGGTGCCGGGCTTTGGGCACAAGCGCGAAATGCTGGCGGGGCATATCGACACGCCGCCCGCAGACATCCGCCGTCAGGCGACGCCCTGGTTTACCCCTCCAGCGGCCACTTATCCGCGCCAGGTGGCGGTAATTGGCGCAGGCATCGCCGGAGCCAGCGTCGCGGCGGCCCTGGCCCGGCGCGGCATTCAGGTCAGCCTGATCGACCGCGAAGGCCCCGGCGCGGGCGGCTCGGGTAATCGCCAGGGCGCGCTCTACGTCAAACTGGCCGCCGAGACCAATCACCAAAGCCGCTTTTATCTGGCCGGGCTGATGTACAGCCAGCGGTGGCTCAGCCAGTTATCCACACCCACGCCGCTATGGCAGCCAAGCGGCGTGGTGCAGCTGGCGTTAACCGACAAGGAGGCCAGGCGCCAGCAGCGCTTTATCGCCAATCACCCGCTGCCCGACACCGTGGTGAGCGCCCAAACGGCGGGGTTGAGCGAGCAGGCGGGCGTGCCGGTCAGCGCCGACCAGGGGCTGTTTTATCCCCAGGCAGGCTGGGTACGGCCCAAGGCGTTGTGCGAACGGTTGGTCGACCACCCGAATATTCAGGTGTGCCAGGGAGAGGTAACCCAACTGCGCCGTGATGGACAAGGCTGGCAGCTCGATCTGGCAGGCGGTGACGTGATCAGCGCCGATCAGGTGGTGATCGCCAACGCCCAGCTTGCCAACCGCTTTGCCCAGACTATTGCGCTGCCGCTGCAGCAGGTGCGCGGCCAGGTCAGCGAAGTGGCGCTGCCGGAGGGAGTACCCGCCCCCAGGCGGGTGGTGTGCGCTGGCGGCTATGTATCACCGCCTATCGACGGCGTACTGACCTTCGGCGCCAGCTTTGTGCCCAACAATGACACCACCGAGGTTACCGCCGACGACCACCAGCGCAACATCGACGAGCTGCGGCACGCGCTGCCCGACTGGGTGGCCGACCTTGAACAGGTGGGGGTCAAGCTGAATGCTCAGACGCTGGCGGGTCGCGCGGCGGTACGTGCGGCAAGCCCCGACAAAAGCCCCTATGCGGGGCCGGTGCCAGTGGCCGACGCCTGGCGCGAGGCGTATCAGGGGCTAAGCAAGGACGCCTCGAAAGTGCCCGACATCCTGGGCGAGCACTACCCGGGACTGTGGATATCCACCGCCCACGGCTCCCGTGGGCTTTCAAGCGCGCCGCTCTGCGCTGAGGTAATCGCCTCGCGGATGTGCGGCGATCCGCTACCCCTCGAAGCGCCGCTGGTCGATCACCTGCACCCCGGGCGGCGCATCATCAGCGCCATCATTCGGGGTGAGAGGGCCTGAGCCGCCGCTAGATATCGCCTTCTTCTTCGTCGTCGGCGATATCCCGGCCAAATGACCGCCACTGGGCAAGGGTCATCACCTCGGTCATCTCAAGCTCGAGGTCGTGGGCAATGATCAGTTCGTTGCGCTCGAGCTGCTTTTTAAGCTCCTCGACCCAGCCGTGCATGCCCTCGCCGGTGGTATCGGTGGTGTCGTAGCCCTGGCGGGTGACAAAGGCTTCCAACAGGGCGTTCAGGGTTTCCGGCGGCAGCATGCGCGCCGGGACTTCGATAAATCGGCTCATTCGCTTTGCTCCCATTCGGCCAGGCGTTGGACAAAGGCGGCCTCATCGACGACCTCGACGCCCAGCTGCTCGGCCTTGGTCAATTTGCTGCCCGCGGCTTCCCCCGCCACCAGGCAGGTGGTTTTTTTCGATAAGCTGCCCGCCACTTTCGCGCCCAGGGCCTGCAGGCGGGCCTTGCCTTCGTCGCGGGTCATCGATTCAAGCGTTCCGGTGAGCACCCAGGTTTGGCCGTCCAGCGGCGTAGGCCCCTGCACGACGTCGCTTTCCTGCCATGTCACGCCCGCCGCGATCAACGCCTGGAGGGTTTCCAGGTTATGCGGCTGGCGGAAGAAGGTATGCACGTGGGCGGCCACCACGGGGCCGACATCGTTCACGGTTTCCAGTGCCGTCTGGTCGGCGTCCTGCAGCGCTTGCAGGGTGCCAAAGTGGCTTGCCAGGTTAGCCGCCGTGGCTTCGCCCACCTCGCGAATTCCCAGGGCGTAGATAAACCGCGCCAGGGTCGTGGCCTTGGCCTTTTCCAGGGCGTTAACCAGATTGGTGGCTGACTTTTCCCCCATGCGCGGCAGGCTTTTGAGCTGCTCAACGCTCAGGTGGAAGAGGTCAGCGGGGGTTTGCACCCAGTCCAGGTCGACGAGCTGTTCGATGAGCTTTTCACCCAAGCCGTCCACATCCAGTGCCTTGCGGCTGGCGAAATGTTTCAGCGCTTCCTTACGCTGGGCCGCGCAGTAGAGCCCTCCCGAACAGCGGGCCACCGCCTCGTCTTCCAGGCGCTCGATCTCCGAGCCACACACCGGGCACTGGTCCGGAAACGTAATCTCCCGGGCATCGTCCGGCCGCTTGTCGGTATCCACGCGCACCACCTGAGGGATCACGTCACCGGCCCGACGGATGGCCACCGTGTCGCCGATCATCACGCCCAGGCGCTTGATTTCATCGGCGTTATGCAGCGTCGCGTTGGAGACCGTCACGCCGGCGACCGTGACCGGCTCGAGTCTGGCAACCGGGGTAATCGCCCCGGTTCGCCCGACCTGGAATTCGACCTCGTTCAGGGTAGTGACTTCTTCCTGGGCGGGAAACTTGAAGGCCACCGCCCAGCGGGGCGCCCGGGCGACAAAGCCAAGCTCGCGCTGGTGACGCAGGTCGTTGACCTTGATCACCACACCGTCGATGTCATAGCCCAACTGGTCGCGCTTTTCGCCCAGCTGATCGCAGTAATCGGCCACCGCTTCAGGGCCGTGCATGGTGGCCAGCTCGGCGCTGGTACGAAACCCCAGAGAGGTCAGGCGCGCCATCAGCGCGCTGTGGCTGGTATCGCCCTGATCGGGATCGAGCCGCGCCGCCTGATAGGCGTGAAACTCCAGTGGCCGGGTGGCGGTGATGCGCGGGTCCAACTGGCGCAGGCTACCGGCCGCTGCGTTACGCGGGTTGGCGAACACTTTCAGGCCATCTTGCCGGGCGCGCTCGTTGAGCGATTCAAAGCCGGCGTGCCGCATGATCACTTCGCCCCGCACTTCCAGCAGCTCGGGGACGTTTTGGCCCATCAGCCTCAGCGGCACCGAGCGCAGCGTACGCAGGTTGGAGGTAATGCCCTCGCCGGTGCGGCCATCGCCGCGCGTTGCCCCACTGACCAGCACGCCCTGCTCGTAGACCAGCGATACCGCGGCGCCATCCAGTTTGGGCTCGCAGCTGAACACAATGTCGTCGGCCTGGCATTCCAGACGTTCGGCGACCCGCTCGGCAAACGCATGAATATCGTCACGGCTGAAGGCGTTGTCCAGCGACAGCATGGGAATGGCGTGGGGGACTTCGGGAAAACCCTCCGCAGGTGCTGCCCCTACCCGCTGAGTGGGGGAATCCGGCGTGACCAGTGAGGGATGATCCGCCTCCAGCTGTTTCAAGCGCTGCAGCTTGCGGTCATAGTCCGCATCGGTCAGCGTCGGCTCATCAAGCACGTAATAGCGATAGTTGGCGTCATCCAGCGCGGCGCGAAGCTGGCTGATCTCGTCCAGCACGTTAGGGTCAGGCTGACTCATTGAAGCAGGTTCTCGTCGACAGGCTAATAGCGGGAGTACAAGTTAACGGTATTATGCAATAAAAAACACCCGCCCTCGGCAAGAGGACGGGTGCGTGATGGCAAGCGCTGTTTAGTGGGCTTGCATATGGCGATGCAGCCGGTGGCGACGCTCGAATTCGTGCACGCGCTGGCGGGCGAACTCGATTGTCTGGGCGGTCATCACGCTGTGGTTTTCATCCTTCAGCTCGCCGCCCATATGGCGGACGACCACCATCGCGGTTTCCACCATGGCCTCAAACGCTGCCGAACTATCGTGCGCGCCGGGCAAGGGCATCAGCAGGGTAATGCCTGGCGTGACGAACTCGTCCATTTCCTCGATGGGGAAGGTACCGGGCTTGACCACGTTAACCATGGAGAACTGCAGTTCGCTGTCGTCGCTTTCGGTTTCAAAGCGATGGAAAACCCCCATGGGGCGGCTGTAACGAAGGCCACAGGCCATCATCAACTCCAGCAGTTTGCCACCGTCGAAGCCTGCCGGGTCCCGGGACAGCACGCTAATCACCACCACTTCTTCGGCGTTGGTCAGGGTTTCCTTGGCATGCTCACCGCAAACATCGTGACGCAGCGCTTTTTCGAGCGCCGGATGGGTACGCACGACCCCTTCCGGTGCTTCCGGTTCGTGCCATGCTTGCTCATCTGCCACCGGCTGAGTACCTTCTTCAGCGGTATAACGGGCCATATCAGCGGCCTGGGCTAGACGCTCTTCCTCGGCGGCCTGGGCGGCCAGCTCGCGCGCCTGTGCCTGCTCCTGTGCGATGCGAGCTCGTTCTGCCTCGGCGGCTTCCTCCGCCTCACGGCGCTGCTCCGCCTCAATGGCTTTGCGTTCTGCTTTCTGTTTGGCCAGTGCTTCGGCGCGACGGGCCTTTTCTGCTTTTTTCTGCATGCGGGCTTTGCGATGGGCAATCATGCGCTGCTTGAGCGAACGACCGATCTCTTCAAAGTCCACCAGACGGTAGCTTTCTTCATCGTCGTCAACGTCGGGGTGCTCACCGGCGATATCGTTGCGCAGGTGACGGCGCTTGGTCGAGGTCTCGGCAGTGGCATGCTTAGCAAAGGCCGCGTCTTCCGGCTCGGCGCGCAGTACCGGGGTATCGTCTTCGCTTGCCGTCGGGCGCTGGGCGTCGTTTCCGTCCATGGCGCTCAGGCGTGGCTCGCGGTGCGCAGTAGACGTGTCTTCGGAGGAAGAGGACGTCGCTGGCTCGCGGTGGTGCTCTTCGGGCGCTGGCGTTGACTCAGGCATTTTCACCTCAGGGCGCTGGGCACGCGTCGATGTCGCTGCGTCGGCGGTGCGCGTGGTGACTGTGTGCTCATCCCGAGCCTCTTTTAGCGTTGAGGCGGCAGGTGAACTTGCCTTACTGGTGCTGCGCTTAAACTGTGAAAGTATCTTCGACGGTCCCGGATGCTCTTGGCGTTCTAACTTGGGCTTCTGACTTAGACCGCTATAGTCGGCGGGCTTAACTACTCGCGCCCCACCGTTGGGAAGTTCCCAGTTTATCTCGGCCTCTTTAGCCGCATCGTCGAACTCGGTGGATCGACTTGCCGGCGTGTCGCTGACTGCTTGGTCGAGGCGCGGAACGCGACGCTGGCGCTGAAGTCGTCTCACCCCATCAATCACGATGAGGGATACCAACGCCAGCCCTAAAATGATTAGCCACTCTCTTAATTCCATGTTGAACATTCCATGGGTCATTTTGACGGTTGCTAAGGCGCGATGCCTGAAAATTAGACTACTACTATTAAACCTATACTTACCCCAAGCATAGCGCGATTACTACGAAAAGGGCCACTTTTTGCTAATTTTCACGTTATCGCACAGTTTTTAACGTTATTTAAGGCAAAAATTCGACTCTAACGGGGGCTATAAGTGCCCCAAAGCCTACTCATTAATTAACGACCCTGTACGACAGCCACATCCTTTACGTTTGAAACCCTTGCTAGAAAGCCTCGCTTTGCCTTTTTAGTCACCCCGCTGAATGAGGGGAAGGCGGTGCTTTTCGGCCTTTTGCTAACGCTAACAGGCGCTCAAAAACTCTCTTGACGAGTAATATAGATAAGTTTAGCGCCTTAAGTCACTTTTTTTAACGCTTACCCGTAATTTATTAACCATGGGTACCGTTAATAACGTTAATGCATGCGATGCTTAATCCACCAGGGCCGCTGCTTCATCGATGCCCACCGAGACCATCCGCGATACCCCCGGCTCCTGCATGGTGACGCCCATTAAGCGCTCGGCCGCCTCCATGGCAATTTTATTGTGGGTAATATAGATGAACTGAACGTTGTCCGACATCTCTTTTACCAGCTTTGCGTAGCGCCCGACGTTGGCATCATCAAGAGGCGCATCGACTTCATCCAGCATACAGAAAGGCGCAGGATTTAACTGGAAGATGGCGAACACTAGCGAAAGTGCCGTGAGTGCCTTTTCACCCCCGGATAATAAATGAATAGTACTGTTCTTTTTACCCGGTGGGCGCGCCATGATAGCCACACCGGTTTCCAACAGGTCATCACCGGTCAGCGTTAACCAGGCCGTTCCGCCACCAAACACTCTGGGGAATAAAGCCTGCAGTCCCGCATTAACCTGATCAAAGGTATCTCTGAAACGCACGCGGGTTTCCTGGTCGATGCGTTTGATGGCGCGCTCCAGGGTTTCCAACGCTTCGCTAAGCTCGGCGTGCTGGGCTTCCAGGTAGTCACGGCGCTCGGCCTGCTGGTCGTATTCCTCGATCGCCGCCAGGTTGATCGCCCCAAGGCGGCGGATCTTGTCGGTGGTACTTTCCAGCCGCTCCTGCCAGGCGGATTCGCTGGCGTCATCGGCGAGCTGTTCCGCCAGGGCCTCGCCGTCGTGGCCCAGCTCGGCGAGTTGCTCGTCCTGGGTCGTCGCCTTGAGCGCCAGGGCCTGTACGTCCATCCGGCGTTGCTGAAGCTGCTCGCGGCTCTGCTCCAGATTGCGCTCGTGCTGCTGGCGAGCAAGCTCGTCGTTACGTAGCTGCTCCGCCAGGGTTTGCGCTTGCTGCCGGGTGTCATTGAGTCGCTGTTCCTGCTGTTCGCGCTGATGGAGCAGTTCCTCGAGCTCTTCGGCGGCCAGCTCATCGGGTTCCAGCAACGTTTCCCGGGAGGCTTCAAGCTCTTCGATCCGCTCAGCAAGCCGCGCTTCGCTATCGCTGCTACGGGCCTGCTGTGAGCGCAGGCTACTACCCTCTGCATTCAAGCGTTCACGCTCGAGCGCCAGCGCCTGCTGGCGGGCCTTCAGCGGTGTGTGCTGCTGGTTCAACTGCTGACGCCGTTCGCGCTGGCTATCGCGCTGTTCGGCGCTGGTGTCGCGGGCCTCAGCGGCTATGTCAAGCTGTTCCATGGCCTCGTGCCAGCGGGCACGCTGCTCGTCGAGAGTAAGCGCTAACTCCGCTTCATCTTCCTGCAGCTGGCGCAGCTCGTCATCCAGCTCGCTGGCCCGGCTTTCCAGGTGCTCCAGCCGCTGGGCAAGACTGTGCTCTTTGATGGCCAACTGCTGGAGCGTGGCGGCGTGCGCCCGTTCGTCCTCGGCCTGCTGTTCGCGGCGATGCTCCAGTGTTTCGATGGTGTCACTGGCGGCCTCGCACTGGGCTTCGACAGCCGCCAGCGCGTCTTCGTCCTGTTCACGGCGCGCCGCCAGCTCAGCGTAGCGGCGGCGCGTCACCAGCAGCGCATCGACGCCCTCACCGTTGGCCTGTTGATGGAGCCAGCCCCGTCCGCGCCATACGCCATCGCGGGTAACGACGCTTTCGCCCGGCGCCAGCGACGCCGCGAGTGCATCGGCTTCGGCACTGTCTTCCGCATAGTAAATACTTGCTAACCACTCACCAAGCGCGCCCGCGCCACTGACCAAGGCATCCAGCCGCTGACCACCGTGCAACGCAGGCGCTGCGCGGTCTATCAGGCACCAGTCGGTGGCAAGCGCCTCGGGCAGTGCGTTGAGCTGGTCAGCCTCCACCAGGCGGGCATTGAGCCACGGCGCCAGCAGCCAGGAGATGACACGCTCCCAGCCAGGGGTCACCTCGATCGCTTCACCCAGGCGCGGCGCCTCGCCAAGGCCATGGGCGGCCAACGCGTCGCTCACGTGGGGATCATGATCGGCTAGAGCGGCATCGATCAGCGCTTGCAGCGAGGCCAGCTCGCCCTGCCGCTGGCTCAGGTCGGCGCGCTGCTGGTCGCGCGCCTGGGTGACCTGCTGGTAAGCGGCTTTGGCGTCGCTGTAGCGCTGCTGCCATTGATCGCGCTCGGTCTCGAACGCCTCGGCGCGCAATTCGGCGTCTTCGCGCTGAGCCTGGCATTCGGCATGCTCGGCGCGCAACGCGGTGACATCGGCCAGCTCACCACGCTGCTGATGGCGGCGCTGGCGCTCTGCCTGCAGGCGGGCAATGCGCTGCTCCAGGTCGCGCAGCTGATCCTGACGGCGCTCGGCTTCACGGCTGGCATCGCGCCAGCGGGTGTCGGCATCGGCCCACTGCTGCTCCGCCGCCTCGAGTGAGGGGCTGGCGTCCGCCAGGGTTTGCTCGAGGGTTTCCAACTGCTCGTCGAGCGCTTCATGCTCGGGCAGCAGTTCCTCGAGCCGCTCGTCGATCGCCGCCAGGCGCGCCTGGTCGCCTTCACTGACCCGCCGCTGTTCGTCGAGCTCGCGATGGGCGGTGGCAATATCGTTGGCCAGCTGACTTTCGCGGCTGCGGCGGTGGGCCTGATCCTGTTCGAGGCGGGCAATCCGCGTCGTGGTTTCAAAAAACTGCTGCTGGTGGCGGTCGAGCACTTCGGAGAGTTCGTCGTGTTGCTCGCGGGCCTGCTCCAGCCGCGTTTCGCACTGGCGAACGCCAAACACATCCTTTTCGACGGCGATTTCCAGCTCGCGCACCCGGCTTTCCTGCTGGGACTGCTCGGCCCGCAGAGCGCGACCCCGCAACAGAGCGAGTTCGCCCTTGAGCTGAAACTCCTGCTGTTTCAGCGCCTGATAGCGTTTAGCGGCCTCGGCCTGGCGCTTCAGGCGCTCCAGCTGCTTGTCGAGCTCCTCGCGAATATCGTCAAGCCGCTCGAGGTTTTCCTGGGTGCGGCGCATGCGATTTTCGGTTTCGCGGCGACGCTCCTTGTACTTGGAAATGCCGGCCGCCTCCTCGAGGGTGGCGCGCAGGTCATCCGGGCGGGCTTCGATCAGCCGCGAGATCATGCCCTGGCCGATAATCGCGTAGGAACGCGGGCCAAGACCGGTGCCCATGAACAGATCGGCGATATCCCGGCGGCGGCATTTCTGGCCGTTGAAAAAGTAGTTGGACTGACCGTCGCGGGTCACCAGGCGCTTCACCGCAATTTCGGCGTATTGGGCGTAGACGCCACCCATGGTGCCATCGCGGTTATCGAACTTGAGTTCTATAGAAGCCTGACTGATCGGCTTACGGCCCGTCGAGCCGTTAAAGATAACATCGGCCATGGACTCGCCGCGCAGGGTCTTGGCCGAGGACTCGCCCATCACCCAGCGCACGGCATCGATGATATTCGACTTGCCGCAGCCGTTGGGCCCGACAATCGCGGTCATATTGCCGTCGAACGGCACGGTGACCGGATCGACGAACGACTTGAAGCCGACGAGGCGTATCGAGGTTAAACGCATGGCGCGTACACGCTGAGATTATTCAAAAACACGATCAATGGTCACCCTGGTAGCCTCTTGCGCGTCGATCGGGCCTACCTCGACCCGATCCACATCACCCCATAAATCCCCCGCCTGGGGCGTCGCCTGGCCGCTTGGCGACACACGCACCATCAGGCGGACTTCCCGCGCCTGGGAAATCTGCGCCTCGGCGGACATGGCGGCGCGGTCGTCGAGCACGACGGTCATCGGCAGTTCGGACACCAGCCCCTGAACCACTGCCAACGGCGGCCGCTCGCCCTCTATGTCGCGCGCCAAAATGAAGAGTTTATCATCACCGTCAACCTGATCGGCCAGGTCGGGATCAAGCGATACGCTGACCCGCACGCCCGGGCCGGACGCCTCAGGCGTCTCATCGCCCTCGCCCATGCGCCCCCGGGCCACCCGAATGCCCTCGCGCAGCGACGCGGCAATCTCCGGGTCTTCCACGTTGGCCACGGCCCGCCGCCAACGGTCGATCGCCGTTGCGTAATCGCCCTGATCGAACGCGTGGATGCCGAGAATGCTCAGCGCCGTGGGCTGACGCGGGTCGGCCTCACGCACCTCGTCAATCAGTGCCTGGACCTCGTCGGTAAGCGTGCGCTCGGCCATGAAGAAGCGCAGCTGGGCGAGCTGGGCGAGCAATGACGGCAAGCGGCCTTCCAGGGCAATCAACCGCTCAAGCGCATTGACCGCGTTGTCCATCTGGCCGGTTTCCCGATACAGCGGGAACAGCGTGCTCCACAGATTGGGGTTTTCCGGCTGCTCGCGTATCTGGGCCTCCAGTCGTTCAAGGTAGCGCGCCTGGGAGCCCTCAGGGTCCTCGCGCACGTCCTGACCAATGCCCCACAGGACAAGGTCGTCTTCCGCCCCTTGCTGCTGGTACCACACCACGCTGCCAACGGCCAGCGCGAACATGATCAGCGGGACCACCCATCGCCCCGACGCGGGCGACTTTAGCGGCCTGCGCTTGATCGTGGCGGTATCGTCGAGCAGGCTGCGCTCCAGCGCCAGTTTCTCTTCATCGTACTGGCGTTGATCCACCTTGCCCTCTTCGTGGGCGGCATCCAGCGCGGCGAGCCGCCGCTGGAAGATAGCCACGTTTTGCTCGACGGCGGTGTCATGTTGTTCAAACGTAGACTGGGCTTCATGCCAGCGGCGAGCCTTGCGCAACGGCAGCACCAGCAGCCACAGCGCGGGCAGCAATACACCGGCGAGCGCTATCCACAGCAGCGTCACGAAGACTCCTTACGCGCCATCAAGGCATCGAGGCGTGCCTGCTCATCTGCCGTCAGGGCCTTCGCCGAAGCATGGCGCCGGGCCCGCACGATCAGTGCCACCACCACCCCGGTCAGCACCAGTAGGCCGACCGGCAGCCCCCAGAGCAGGTAGGTGCGCTGCTCCAGACGAGGATTATAAAGAATGTAGTCGCCGAATCGCTGCACCATGTGGTGAATGATTTCGGTGTCGGACTTCCCATCCTGGAGCAACCGGTAAACCCGTTCGCGCATATCCGCCGAAATGGGCGCATCGGAGTCGTCGATCGCCTGGTTCTCGCACAGCGGGCAGCGCATCGAGCCGGTCAGGTCGTGATAGCGTTCCTCCGTCACCGGATCGTCGAATTCACGCAGTTCAATGCCCGCTGCCAACGCGGGCAGCGAAAGACACATCAGTACCGTCAGGCCTATCAAGCGACCTAGCGCCATTTTTCCACCTCCGGCATTAGACGGTCGTGGACATCCTCGGGCGACACATAGCCCTGATGGTGGTAGCGGATAACGCCCTGGGCATCGACCAGAAACGTCTCCGGCGCGCCGATGACGCCCAATTCAAAGCCCAGCTCGCCATCCGGGTCAAAGATATTGACCGCGAAGGGGTCGCCAAACTCCTCGAGAAACTCAAGCCCCGCCTCGCGGGTATCGCGGTAGTTGACGCCCACCAGGCGAATATCGCGCTCGGCGAGATCGAGTAGCTGAGGCATTTCCTGGCGACAGGCCGGGCACCACTCGCCCCAGACGTTGACCAGCGTCAGCTCGCCTTCGAGCAGCGACTGGTCGACCCGCCGCTCGGGGTCGCGCAGCGTGGTGGCCTCGAAGGTGGGGAAGTCACGCGCCATCAGCGCCGAATCTCGCGCTGACGGGTCTTCGGACAGGCGCACGTAGAAAAACAGCGCCAGCCCAAGAAACATCACCGGCATCAGCAGCAAAAGTAAACGTCGTTTCATCCCCGCCCCTCCTGCGCCAGCGTTGCCGGGCGTGCGCGGCGATACCGCTTATCCGCCACCGCCAGCACGCCGCCCAGCGCCATCAGCAATCCCCCCAGCCACAGCCAGCGCACAAACGGCTTGTACTGGATACGCATTGCCCAACTGCCGTCGCCCAGGTCTTCCCCCATGGCCACGTAGAGATCGCGGAACAGGCCGGGGCTAAGCGCCACCTGGGTCATGGGCATACCGGTCGCCAGATAAAGACGCTTCTCGGGCTGCATCACGAACCGGCGGCGACTGTCGCCACGCTGCACTTCGATCACGGCGGTGTCGGCCAGGTAATTGGGGCCGCGGCGTTCGCTTATCCCGGTCATGGTGAACTGGTAGCCCGCGACGGAGACGCTTGTGTCCGGCGCCATGCGCACACTCTCTTCCACCGCATAATGGGACACCACAGTGGCGCCGATGATGGTCACCGCCACACCCAGATGGCCGAGCACCATGCCCCAGTATGACAGCGAAAGACGGCGCAGCGCCTGCCGAGCCGAGCGGCCCTGGCGCAGTCTGCCGAACAGGTCACGGCCCAGCGACAGCATGACCCATAGCGCAATCGACAGGCCCAGCGTCACCCATAGGTTCCACTCGCCGCGATACACCAGCGGAATCAGCGCGCCTAAAACGAGCGCGGCTAGCCCGGCCCACCATAGCCGGCGCACCAATTCCCGTGGCGAAGTCGATTTCCAGCGTGCCATGGGACCGAGTCCCATGAACAGGCAGGTAATGACCGTGAGCGGTACAAACAGGGCATTGAAGTAAGGCGGCCCGACGCTGATTTTACCCAGCCCCAGCGAATCCAGGATCAGCGGGTACAGCGTGCCCAGCAGCACGGTCATCGTCATGGTCACCAGCAGGCCGTTATTGATCAGCAGCAGGGCATCCCGGGACAGCCAGTTGAACCCTACGGCATGACTGACCCGCGGCGCACGCAGGGCGAACACCAGCAGTGATAGCGTGACGGTAATCGCCAGCAGCACCAGAATGAACAGCCCCCGGGAAGGGTCATTGGCAAAGGCGTGCACCGAGGTCAGCACGCCGGAGCGCACCAGAAAGGTACCCATCAACGACAGCGAGAAGGTGGCAATGGCCAGCAGCACGGTCCAGCTCTTGAAGGAACCACGCTTTTCGGTGACCGCCAGCGAATGCACCAGGGCCGTCCCGGTCAGCCAGGGCAGCAGCGAGGCATTTTCCACCGGGTCCCAGAACCACCAACCACCCCAGCCCAGCTCGTAGTAGGCCCACCAGCTGCCCAGGGCAATGCCGACCGTCAAAAATGCCCAGGCAATGTTGGTCCAGGGCCGCGCCCAGCGGGTCCAGGCGGCGTCCAGCCGCCCGCCAAGCAGGGCGGCGATGGCAAACGCGAAGACCACGGAAAACCCCACGTAGCCCATGTAGAGCATCGGCGGGTGAACGATCAGCCCGACATCCTGCAGCAACGGATTGAGATCGGCGCCGTCCTCGGGCATCGACAGCAGCTGTCGCTCAAAGGGATTGGAGGTCAGTAGCATGAACAGCAAGAAGCCGCTGCTGATCAGACCCAGCACACCCAGCACCCGGGCGAGCATATCCCGGGGCAGGCGCTGCGACCGCCAGGCGGCGACGCACCCCCAGCCCGCCAGCATCAAACTCCATAGCAGCACCGAGCCTTCGTGATTGCCCCATACTGCACTCAGCTTGTAGTACCAGGGCAGCAGCGAATTGGCGTTGCTGGCGACGTTGACCACGCTGTAGTCGTCCAGCAGGTAGCTTGCCGTCAAACACCCGTAGGCCAGCAGCACGAACACGAACTGGCCGGTTGCCATCGGCTGGCCGTAGGCCATCCATAGCGGCCGACGCGTCGCGGCACCGGCCAGCGGCAGCACGGCCTGGACCACGGCCATCAGCAGCGCAATGATCAAGGCGAAGTGGCCTATTTCAGGTATCAGACGGATCAGCATGGGCGCTCCAGCGCCGGGCTGAAAGCGGCAAGCCGTGCGGGGTTCACGTGTCGTCCTCTTGCTGGCGGCCTATTTCGGCGGCCTTGGCCTGAAAATCGGCGGGCGAGTAACCGGCGTCTTCCAGAGCCTGCGCCACTTCGGGGGGCATGTAGTTTTCATCGTGGCGGGCCAGCACTTCATCAGCGCGGAAACGACCGTCGTCCTGCAGCTCACCCACCACCACCACGCCCTGCCCTTCACGGAACAGGTCAGGCAGGATGCCCTGATAATCAACCGGCAGGTCATCAACATAGTCGGTGACGGTAAACGCCACGTTCAGGCTCTCGGCATCGCGGGATACCGAGCCCACTTTCACCATACCGCCCGCGCGAATAGAGCGCTCGAGCGGCGCTTCACCCTGGGCGATCTGCACAGGGCTGAAAAACAGATTGATGTTGGCGCGCAACGCATACAGCGAAAGCCCCACGGCCACGGCCGCCAGGCTGACCAGGGTAACGATGACCAGCAGCTTGCGCTTACGCGTCGGGGTCATGGGACGGCCCTCCTGGCGGGGGTGGCGGTTGACGGCGTGCCTGGCGCTTCAGTTGGCGCAGCAATTGCCGCCGCTCCAGCCGGGCGTGCAGCGCAAGCCCCACCATGAACACGGCGGTGACGCCCCAGGCCGACCACACGAAGCGACCATGGCCACCCATGGCGGCCCATTCAACCAGTGACGCCATCACCATTAGCGGGCCTCCTCGATCAGCGCCTGAACCCATCTTGCCTTGGCTTCACGGCGAAGTATTTCGCTGCGCGTTCGCATTAGCGTAATGGCAATGAAAAAGCAGTAAAAGCCCAGCACCATGATGAGCAGCGGCAGCCACATTTCAAGCGGCATAGAGGGCTTGGAGGTCAGCGTAAACGACGCCGGCTGATGCAGGGTGTACCACCAGTCCACGGAGTACTTGATGATGGGAATATTGATCACCCCGACCATCGCCAGTACTGATGCCGCACGGGCACCGCTATCCCGACGGCCAAAGGCGCCGCGCAGCGCGATCACCCCGATATACAGAAACAGCAGAATCAGCATGGAAGTCAACCGGGCGTCCCACATCCACCAGGTGCCCCAGGTAGGCACTCCCCAGACCGCCCCGGAAAACAGCGCCACAAAAGTCATGGCGGCACCCAGAGGCGCCATGGCCGCAGCCGCCATGTCGGCGACCTTGATTTTCCAGACCATATAGACCAAGCCAGCCACCGCCATGGTCACGAACACAGACTGCGCCAGGAAGGCGGCCGGCACATGGACATAGATGATGCGGAAGCTGTTGCCCTGCTGGTAATCGGCAGGCGCGAAGAAAAGGCCCCACACGCTGCCAGTCACCAGCAGCAGTACCGCGGCCCCCCAGCACCAGGGCTGAAGCCGTGCGCTCAGCTGATAGAACCATTTGGGCGAACCCAGCTTGTGTATCAAGCCCCACATACAGTGCCCATCCCTACCCGTTGATACTGATACGAAGCGACGCCGCGATGGCCCAGGGGGCAAATATCAGCGCTGCTGCCAGCAATGCCCCCAGCATGGCCAGGTGGGGCAGCACGGCGTCGCCCATGATGGCGGCCTGCACCGCCCCGCTGCCAAAAATCAGCACCGGAATATAAAGCGGCAGCACCAGCAGCGAGAGTAACACGCTGCCGCGGGGCAAACCGACGGTCAGGGCCGCGCCGATCCCGCCGATCAGACTCAGGCTGGCGCTGCCCAGCACCAACGACGCCATCAGTACGCCGATACTGTTCATCGGCAGCGCCAGCAGAACGCCAAGCAAGGGGGCCATCAGCGCCATCGGCAAGCCGGTCAACAGCCAGTGCGCCGCCACTTTGGCGACGGCTAACGCCGTGAGCGGATGCGGGCAGAGCATCATCTGCTCCAGGCTGCCGTCGTCGAAATCGCTGCGAAAAAGACCATCCAGCGACAGCAGCGCGGCGAGCAGCGCCGTGACCCATAACAGGCCGGGCGCCATCACCGCCAGTAGCGATGCTTCAGGAGAAATGCCAATCGGAAACAGACTCACCGCCAGGGCATAAAACACCAGCGGATTGAGCACATCGCCGGGGCGCCGCCGCATACGGTTAAGATCACGCATCAGGGTAGCGCCCAGCGCAATGCCGAGGTGCTGTTTGTCAGTAGGCTCGCTGATGACCGCGACACGCCGTGTGGTTTCTGAAAGCGGCAACCCTTGCTCCTTTACCCCAGCGCAATATGACATAGCGGGTGCGCGATATTGAGTGTGTGGTGGGTGGTCATCACAACGGCGCCACCGGCCTGCGCATGAGCCGCTATCTGCCTTTCCAGCGCCGCGACGCCGGCGTGATCAATGGCCGTAAACGGCTCATCCAGTATCCACAGGCCCCTTGGCGTCAGGTTCAGCCTTGCCAGCGCAACCCGACGCTGCTGCCCCGCCGACAGTCGCCCGGCGGGGACATCTTCCAGCCCCTCGAGCCCCATCGTCGAGAGGGCCGCTTCACGCTGTGCTTCGCTGCCGCGTTCGCCGTGTAACGCCTGATACCAGGCCAGATTCTCGAGCGGTGTGAGACCCGCGCTGACGCCTGGGGCGTGACCCAAATACAGTAGATTGGCCGCGAAGTGCGCGCGGGCGCGATGAAGTGGTTTGCCTTGCCAGCGCAGCGTGCCTGAATAATCCGCCAGCTGGCCAGCCAGGATTTTCAACAGGGTCGTCTTGCCGCTGCCATTGGGGCCGTCCACGCGCCAGATATCACCGCATTTGACGTCGATATCCAGCCCCTCGAAGAGCCAGCGGTCATCGCGCTCGCAGCTCAACTGGCGGCCTTCCAGACTTAGCGTCACGGCGACTCCATACAGGTTTATTTTGTTCGAACTTTAGCTCGAACTCTACACGTAAAGCCCCCCTATCGCTAGTCGATGCAGGGGGTTGAACCACTGGATAAATTTTCCCTGGAACTGTATGCAAAAACAGGTTTATACTGGATAAACACTGTATGAAAAGACATGCACTACCGCACTAACCCTCATGTCTACCGTTTGCCTGCCTAGGGATAGGGCGCTGATTTGGAGAAAACCGATGAACATGTCGATGAATACCTCATTGCCGCCGATTCGCCCCATGCCAAGCCCTTACTCGATCCCGTCGCCAGCCGCCCGGATGACGCGTCGCAACACCTATACCTTGAAGGTGCGGGGCAATCGAATGGCCGACAGCAACCTGTTCGATGGTGACGTCATCGTGATTCGGCGCTACCAGCACGATAGCCAGGACGAAACCGTCATCGCCGAGATCAACCACCAGACGCTTGCCCTCAAGCAGCTGTCGATCAGCCGGACGGGCGTTCGCCTATGGCTGGATGATGGCAGGCACTCTGAGGTGTTTTTGCATAATCGCGATATTCAGGTACTTGGCATGTTCATGGGAATTGAGCATCATCCCGTGACACATTAAACCGCCTGGATGTTCATGCGCTATCGCATACCCCACTTGCCCCTGGGCCGCTGGCACATCGACGAGACCGACGTCGAGAAAAGCCGCTTTATCGCCTGGATCGCCCACACGCCCGACCTGGACGCCGTCAATGGGCTGGCAACGGCGGCCAAGCAGGCGCACCCCAGCGCCAGCCACCACTGCCTGGCCTATATAGCAGCCGCTCCCGGCGAGCAGCAGCGGATTGGCTTCTCCGATGACGGCGAACCCGGCGGCACTGCGGGCCGGCCCATGTACCACGCGCTCCAGGGCAGCCAACTGGGCGAAATCGGCTGCGTGGTCATTCGTTACTTTGGCGGCACCAAACTGGGCACCGGCGGTCTGGCGCGCGCCTATGCCCAGGCGGTGAATCATGCCCTGGCCACGCTTCCCACTCGGGAAGTCGTCGAGCGCGATCACTACCGGGTGCGCTTCACCTTTGCCGACGAGGCGATTGCCAGGGCGTGGTGCGATGAACAGGCCATCCCGGTCATTGACGCACAATACGACGGTAACGGCGTGGCGCTGACGATTGGCTGGCCCAGCGATTGGCCGCTCGACCTTGGCCCGCTGGAAAGCCGCCTCAAACAGTCTCTCAGCGCGCAGACGGTCTCGCTATAAGCAAAAAAATGGCCGCCCTGAAGGGGCGGCCGTTTGCGTGGTTAGCGATGTATTTTCGCCTGAAGCGTGGTCAACCCAGGTACTTGATCATCACACCCGCGGCCACTGCCGAGCCGATGACCCCGGCCACGTTGGGCCCCATGGCGTGCATCAGCAGGAAGTTATGCGGGTTGGACTCGAGCCCCACCTTATTAGCCACTCGCGCCGCCATCGGCACCGCCGAGACACCCGCCGCGCCAATCAGCGGGTTGATCGGCATTTTGCTCACGACGTTCATCAGTTTGGCCATCAACACGCCGGCCGTGGTGCCAATCCCGAAGGCCACGATCCCCAGCGCCATGATGCCGAGCGTTTCGAACGACAGGAAGCTTTCAGCCATGAGCTTGGAGCCCACGGCAAGCCCCAGCACGATCGTCACGATATTGATCAGGGCGTTTTGCGCCGTGTCGCTCAGCCGCTCGACCACGCCGCATTCGCGCATCAGGTTGCCAAAGCAGAACATCCCCAGCAGCGGCGAGGCGTCGGGCAGGAACAGCGCCACCAGTATCAGCAGCAGCACCGGAAAGACGATTTTCTCGAGCTTCGATACCGGGCGCAGCTGCGTCATGGTGATCTCGCGCTCTTTCTTGGACGTCAGAAGGCGCATGATCGGCGGCTGAATCAACGGCACCAGCGCCATGTAGGCGTAAGCGGCCACGGCAATCGCACCCAGCAGTTCAGGCGCCAGCATGCTCGCGACGTAGATCGAAGTCGGGCCATCCGCGCCGCCGATAATACCGATGGCGGCGGCCTGGTTGAGCGAGAAATCCATCCAGCCCATCGACGACAGAAGCACAGCGCCGAACAGCGTGGCAAAGATACCGAACTGCGCGGCGGCGCCTAGGAACAGCGTGCGCGGGTTGGCCAGCAGCGGGCCGAAGTCGGTCATCGCGCCGACGCCCATGAAGATGATCAGCGGGGCAATGCCAGAGGTAATGGCCACGGTGTAGAACATGTACAGCAGGCCGTCACCATAGCCGGAATCGTTGGCGACAGCCTTCGCGCTGGCAATCTGCTCGGCCGTGGCCCCATTGGCCATCATCTCCTGCAGCGACGTGCGCCAGCTTTCGACACTCGCCTGGCTATCCAGGCTGCCACCCAGCGCCGAAGCCAGTTGTTCCAAGACAGCGGGCCGCCCCACTTCAATGGCTTGATCCAGGGCAGACAGCGCCAGTCCCGCTTCGGGAATATTGGCAAGAATGCCGCCAAAGCCGATCGGCACCAGCAGCAGCGGTTCAAACTTCTTGTAGATGGCGAGGTACAGCAACAACAGCCCCACCGCGACCATCACGACTTGGCCAAGCTCAAGGTTATAAAGCCCGGAGCCTTCCCATAAGATAACGAGTTTATCCATGTCGGAGTCCTTAGAGTTCGATCAGCGTATCGCCGACGGCAACGCTGTCGCCCTCACTGACGCTCACGGCCGACACGGTCCCGGCGCTGCTGGCGCGCACCTCGGTTTCCATTTTCATGGCCTCGAGAATGATCACCACGTCGCCTTCGGCGACGGTGTCGCCCTTGCGCACATTGACCTTGAAGATGTTGCCGGCCAAGGGGGCGGTGATCGCCTCGCCACTCGGCGCCGGTGCGGACTCATGGGGAGTGGCACTGTCTGCGGCCTGCTCCTTCACGTCGTTGATGTCGCCGCCTTCGGCGACTTCGACGACAAACGCCTTGCCGTTGAGCTTGACGGTGTAGGTTTCCGGACCGCTGCTCGCCACTGGCGCCTTGCTTTCCGCCTTCACAGGCACGCTGGCGCTTTCCGCCTCGGCCGCCTGGGGCTCGGGCTCGAAGGCGTCCGGATTGTCGCGGTTCTTGAGGAATTTGAGGCCAATCTGCGGAAACAGCGCGTAGGTCAGCACGTCGTCGACTTGCTGCTCGCCGTCGGCCAGGCGAATGCCATCGGACTGGGCGTGATCTTTCAGCTCGCTTCCGAGCTTATCCATTTCCGGTGAGAGGTTGTCCGCCGGGCGGCAGGTGATGGGCTCACCACCTTCCAGCACGCGCTGCTGCAGCTCGCTGTTGAACGGCGCAGGCGCGGCGCCGTATTCGCCCTTGAGCAGCGCCTGCACTTCCTTGGAAATCGACTTGTAGCGTTCGCCCATCATCACGTTCATGACGGCCTGGGTGCCAACAATCTGTGAGGTGGGCGTGACCAGCGGGATAAAGCCCAGGTCTTCGCGCACACGGGGAATCTCGGTCAAGACGTCGTCCAGCTTATCGCCGGCGCCCTGTTCCTTGAGCTGGCCTTCCATGTTGGTCAGCATGCCGCCAGGCACCTGGGCGATCAGGATGCGCGAATCAATACCGCGCAGCGAGCCTTCAAAGGCCGCGTACTTCTTGCGCACGCCGCGGAAGTAGCTGGCAATGTCTTCGAGTAGCTCGAGGTCCAGCCCGGTATCGCGGTCGGTGTCCTTGAGCATAGCCACCACTGACTCGGTGGGGCTGTGGCCGTAGGTCATCGACATCGACGAAATCGCGGTATCGACGTTATCGATGCCGGCTTCGACCGCCTTGAGAATCGTCGAGGTAGAGAGCCCGGTGGTGGCGTGGCAATGCAGATGCACGGGAATCGACAGCTCTTTCTTGAGGCGCGATACCAGCTCATACGCCGTATAGGGCGTAAGAAGACCTGCCATATCCTTGATAGCCAGCGAATCCGCGCCCATCGACGCAATGGTCTTGGCGAGGTCAACCCAGCTATCCAGGGTATGGACCGGACTCACCGTATAGGAAATGGTGCCCTGGGCATGGCCGCCGACCTGGCGTACCGCCTTGATGGCGCGCTCCAGGTTACGCGGGTCGTTCATCGCATCGAACACCCGGAACACGTCGACGCCGTTGGTCTTGGCGCGCTCGACAAACTTGTCCACCACGTCGTCGGCATAATGCCGATAGCCCAGCAGGTTCTGGCCGCGCAGCAGCATCGCCTGAGGGGTGTTGGGCATGGCGTCTTTCAGGGCGCGGATGCGCTCCCAGGGATCTTCACCCAGATAGCGAATGCAGGCGTCGAACGTGGCGCCCCCCCAGGTTTCCAGTGACCAGTAACCGACCTTATCCAGCTTTTCCGCGATGGGCAGCATGTCCGCCAGCCGCAGCCGGGTAGCAAACAGCGATTGGTGGGCATCGCGCAGGACGACATCGGTAATGCCTAGTGGGCGTTTTGTTTCGTTCATGGCTTGGCTCGTAGTCAAGGAAGTTTATTTGTAGTAAAAATAACAAAATTATGCCCGGTTTGCGCGAATCACCCCGGCAAACAAGGAAAGTTAACGACGTATTTTGGTGCGATAACGGTGCACTGCAGCACTGATGACTGCGTGGGTTTCATCATCTTGCGAGGCTGGCCTGGCTACCGGCTGGGTACTAGCCCGCGGCGCGGCCGGTGCGGGAATGGGCTGAAAGCGCCTGATGACGCCTGACATGACCGTCAGTGAAAACACCAAAACCCCAAGAAAAACAAACACAAACCCCATACCAAGTGCCATCAGGCCAAGGCCTTCTTGTAATAGTTCAGGATCCTGCATAAGGCATCTCCTTCCTTATAGCCGATAAGACCATCAAAGCGACTGCTCATTGGTGCTTGGCGCAGTGCTGGGAATACACTAACCTGCCACACCGGATGAAGATTGCAAGGGCGCGATGGTTTAAGTCATGGTTGTTAATTTACTACATAAAGGCGAAATCGGACTAGCCCCCATGGAGGGGGTGATCGATGCCGTCACCCGCGAGCTACTGACGGTCACCCCCGGGTTTGACTGGACGGTGACCGAATTTGTCCGCGTGGTCGACGCGCGCCTGCCACCGCGCGTGTTCTACAAACACTGCCCTGAACTCGCCAAGCCCCGGGTTGCCACCCCTAGCGGCATCCCCGTTCATTTACAGCTACTGGGCGCCGATCCGGTGGCTCTCGCCGCCAATGCCCGCCAGGCGCTGTCGCTCGGTGCACGCAGTATCGATCTCAATTTCGGCTGCCCGGCCAAGCTCGTCAACCGCCACGACGGCGGCGCGTCGCTTCTGCGCCAGCCCGAACGCGTCTATCAGGCCGTGAAAGCCGTCGCTTGCGCCCTCGACGGTGAAATTCCCGTCACCGCCAAAATACGCCTGGGCTTCTCCAACCGTCGCCTGGCTGTCGCCTGCGCCCAGGCCACCGAAGCCGGCGGCGCGGCTCGCCTGGTGGTCCACGGCCGTACCCGCGACGAAGGCTATCGCCCGCCCGCCCACTGGGAGTGGATTGCCAAGATTCGCCACAGCGTATCGCTGCCGGTGGTGGCAAACGGCGATATCTGGACGCTGGAGGATTACTGGAAGGCGCGCACGCTATCAGGCTGTCGTGACGTCATGCTGGGACGCAGTGCGCTGGCCGACCCCTGGCTGGCGCCCAGAATACGACACTGGCAGAGCACCGGCGAACGCCTGGCCGACACCACCTGGCCAATGCGCGCCAGCGTTCTCAAGCAGTACGCGCATCGCCAGCGCCAGCAGCTTCCCGACCGCGTGGTGGTCTCGCTGGTCAAGCAGTGGCTTGCGCAGATGCGCCAGGGAAACGCGGAGGCCGATCGTCACTTTCAGCGCGTCAAGCGGATTACCGACCTGGACACCCTGCTTGAAAGCCTGGTCGTACCCGCCAGGATCGCCGAAACGGCATAAAAAAAGCGCCCTACCGTTAAGCGGGGCGCTACACACGATCGCAAGACTCCGGCGCGAGCCACCTGAGCCTGGCTAGAAAGCAGAAAACCCGCCCTTGTAAAAGGACGGGTTTGGAATCTGGCGCGCCCGGGAGGATTCGAACCTCCGACCCTCTGATTCGTAGTCAGATACTCTATCCAGCTGAGCTACGGGCGCGTGGATGCTATTCCACGTTATCTATCTAACAACACGGGTAAAACAACATCTAAAAAAGGTGGCGCGCCCGGGAGGATTCGAACCTCCGACCCTCTGATTCGTAGTCAGATACTCTATCCAGCTGAGCTACGGGCGCAGACCTTAGTGTGCGGTTGGCGGAGAGAGAGGGATTCGAACCCTCGATAGGGCTATAAACCCTATACTCCCTTAGCAGGGGAGCGCCTTCAGCCACTCGGCCACCTCTCCTTAACGGCACGGCGCGAATATTACCGATTTGAGGGAAAGTTGTCCAGCCCCGCACGGATTTTTTTCGCGCCGACCTTACCTTACGCGCATGACGCGATTTTATTGCGCCGCTGACCAGCGCTCATTCCGCTTCATTTTCACCGCTACGTTCGCGCTGAATACGCTGGTAGATTTCTTCACGGTGAACCGCCACGTCTTTTGGCGCATTGACGCCAATACGTACTTGGTTACCTTTCACACCTAGTACTGTGACGGTGATCTCGTCCCCTATCATCAGGGTTTCGCCGACACGGCGGGTTAGGATGAGCATGGCTGATCTCCTTCTCAGACGTTTTTATACAACGGGATGTGTCCGCCAGCAGCGGCACCATGCCATTATGCGGCATGGTGCCCCCGACCACCAATGGCAACGGCTCCATGACACCTTAACCTCCCGTTGAAAGAAAGCTCACCACCACACGGCAGCAAGTACCCTTCAGCGTAGAAGGTATAAGGCGCAAATGTTATTCAGATTCGATATCTGATTTATCTAAGCCAAATGCTTTGTGTAAGGCATTGACCGCAAGTTCCATGTGTTTCTCGTCGATGACCACTGAAATCTTGATTTCAGACGTGGAGACCATCCGGATATTCACGTTCTCATCGGCCAATACGCGGAACATCTTGGAAGCCACCCCAGCGTGGGAGCGCATACCGACACCTACCAGCGACACTTTGGCGATATTATCGTCACCACGCAACTCGCCGCCGCCCAGGCCCGGAATCACGGTCTCTTCGAGCAGCTTTTTGGTGGCTTTGTAATCGCCCTTGGCGACGGTAAAGGTAAAGTCGGTGTAGTCGCCCGCCGGTGCCACGTTCTGCACGATCATGTCGACTTCGATGTTGGCATCGGCAATCGGGCCCAGAATACGCGACGCCACGCCCGGCACGTCGGGGGTGTTGAGCAAGGTCAGTTTGGCTTCGTTTTTCGTGAAGGCGATACCGGAAATCAGCGGTTCTTCCATGGAGTCCTCGTCTTTATCTGCTTCTGCAACAATTAGGGTACCGGGGCCGTCTTCAAAGCTGGACAGCACCCGCAGGGGAACGTTGTATTTACCGGCAAACTCGACCGCACGAATTTGCAGTATTTTCGAGCCCAGGCTTGAAAGCTCGAGCATTTCTTCAACGGTAATGTTTTCCAGCCGCTGCGCCTTGGAGCAGACGCGCGGGTCGGTGGTATAAACACCATCGACGTCGGTGTAGATCTGGCACTCATCGGCGCCTAACGCTGCCGCCAGGGCCACGCCGGTAGTATCCGAACCACCACGCCCGAGCGTGGTGATGTTGCCGTCTTCATCCACGCCTTGGAAACCGGCGACCACCACCACTTGACCCGCGTCCAGATCGGCTTTCAGGTCCTCGGTTTCGATACGCTGAATACGCGCTTTGGTGTAGGCACTGTCCGTGTGAATGCCGACCTGCGCCCCGGTATGCGACGTGGCGGCGACACCGGCCTGCTGCAGCGCCATCGCCAGCAGCGAGATAGTCACCTGCTCGCCGGTGGACAGTAGCATGTCCATTTCGCGTGGCGCCGGGTCTTCGTTAAGCGCGTTCGCCATTTCCGTCAGGCGGTTGGTTTCGCCGCTCATCGCAGAGACCACCACTACCACCTGATGACCCTGGTCGCGGAAACCTTTGACCTTTTCCGCCACGGCCTTGATACGGTCGACAGAGCCCACCGAGGTGCCGCCGAACTTCTGTACGTATAGTGCCATATGCCGTTTTCCTGTGTTTTGAAAATGTATGTTTTGGAAATGTATGCAATGGAAAGTATTTGGGGGTTGGAGGATGAAGTCTCGTACCACCCACAAGCAAAAGGCCGATAGCAGATAATGCCACCGGCCTTGCTGTTTAGCTAAGCGTGTTTTCCAACCATGCCGGCACGCTGTTCAACGCACCGGGAAGGGCATCGGGCTGGCTACCCCCCGCCTGGGCCATATCCGCACGGCCACCGCCCTTGCCGCCGACCTGAGAGGCCACATGGTTGACCAGCTCGCCGGCCTTCACCCGTTCGGTGAGGTCGTTGGTGACCCCGGCGATCAGGCTGACTTTGCCAGCCGCCTCATCGGCAACGCCGAGGATGATAACGCCCGACCCCAGCTTGTTCTTGAGCTGATCGAGCACGCCGCGCAGCTCTTTGCCCGTTACGCCTTCCAACTGGGTGGCCAGCAGGTTGACACCGTTGACGTCCTGAACCTGGCTAAGCATGTCGCTACCGGCGGCGCTGGCCAGCTTGGCCTTGACCTGCTCGAGCTCCTTTTCCAGGCTGCGATTGCGCTCAACCAGCGACTCCACCCGCGACTCGACCTGCTCGGGCTTGGTCTTGAGACGCTCGCCCAGCCGCTGGAGACGGGCTTCCTGTTCGCGGAAATACGCCAGAGCATTTTCGCCGGTGATGGCTTCGATGCGGCGCACGCCCGAGGCAATGCCGACTTCGCTGACCAGATGGCAGCAGCCGATGTCACCGCTGCGTGCCACGTGGGTACCGCCACACAGTTCGATCGAGAAGTCGTCAGCGCCGATGGTCAGTACGCGGACGTTATCGGCGTATTTGGCTTCAAACAGCGCGGCGGCGCCCTTGGCCTTGGCCTGATCGAGGCTCATCTGCTCGATCTTGGTCGGCGCGTTGGCAAGGATCTGCTCGTTCACCAGTCGCTCGACCTCGGCCAGCTGCGCGTCGGTCATCGGCTCGAAGTGGCTGAAATCAAAACGCAGGCGCTCAGCATTCACCAGCGAGCCTTTCTGCTGGACGTGATCGCCCAGCACCATGCGCAGCGCTTTATGCAGCAGGTGCGTCGCCGAGTGGTTACGAATCGTGGCCGTACGCAAACTGGCATCTACTTCGCCGCGCACGCTGGCCCCGACGCTTAACGAGCCTTCGACCATGATGCCCTGGTGAAGGTGATGACCGCTCTGCTTCTGGGTATCGGTGACCTGGAAGCGGCCGCCGTCGACGTATAAATAGCCGGTATCGCCGACTTGACCGCCGGATTCGCCGTAAAACGGGGTCCGATCAAGCACCACGATGCCCTTTTGCCCGGCTTCCAGCGCAGCAAGCTCGTTACCTTGGGTATCGACCAGCGCGGTGACGCTTGCCTGATCTTCCAGGCGGTCGTAGCCGGTAAAGGTGGTTTCGCCGTCGAGCTCGATCGAGGCGGTGTAGTCGGCGCCAAACTGGCTTGCCGCCCGGGCGCGCTCACGCTGGGCTTCCAGCTCGCGGTGGAAGCCTGCTTCATCGAGGCTGACTTCGCGTTCGCGGCAGACATCGGCGGTCAAGTCGTAGGGAAACCCGTAGGTGTCGTAGAGCTTGAAGACGGTTGCACCGGGCAAGACGTCGCCCTGCAGATCGTCGAGCGCCGCATTGAGCAGACCCATGCCATGATCCAGCGTACGCGCGAACTGCTCTTCCTCTTTCAGCAGTACCCGGGCGATCTGGCTGTTTGCTTCGCGCAGTTCGGGGTAGGCATCGCCCATCTCTTCATCCAGGGCGTCGACCAGTTTGTGGAAGAACGGCTCGTTGGCGCCCAGCTTATGGCCGTGACGAATCGCCCGACGAATGATCCGGCGCAGCACATAGCCACGGCCTTCGTTGGACGGCAGTACGCCATCAACAATCAGAAACGCGCAGGAGCGGATATGGTCGGCAATCACGCGCAGCGAGGGCGACTGGGTGTCAGAGTGCCCGGTTGCATCTGCAGCCGCCAATAGCAGTTTCTGAAATAAGTCGATCTCGTAGTTGGAATGCACACCCTGCATCACGGCGGATACCCGCTCGAGCCCCATGCCCGTGTCGATGGACGGCTTGGGCAGCGGATTGAGCGTGCCCTCCGCGTCACGATCAAACTGCATGAAGACCAGGTTCCATATCTCGATGTAGCGGTCGCCGTCTTCTTCAGGACTCCCCGGCGGCCCACCCCACACCTCCGGACCGTGATCGAAGAAGATCTCGGAGCTGGGGCCGCAGGGCCCGGTGTCACCCATCTGCCAGAAGTTATCTTCATCGAGCTTGGAGAAACGCTCGGGGTCAATACCGATGTCGTCCTTCCAGATCCGTTCGGCTTCGTCGTCGCTGATATGCACCGTGACCCACAGCTTGTCTTTGGGCAGCCCGAGCGTCTCGGTCAGGAAGGTCCAGGCGAAGTAAATGGCATCACGCTTGAAGTAATCGCCAAAGCTGAAGTTACCCAACATCTCGAAGAAGGTATGGTGGCGCGCGGTATAGCCGACGTTATCCAGGTCGTTATGCTTGCCGCCCGCCCGGACACAGCGCTGCGCCGAGGTTGCCCGCACGTAGGGGCGCGGGTCGCGACCGAGAAAGACGTCCTTGAACGGCACCATGCCCGCGTTGGTGAATAGCAGCGTAGGGTCATTGCCCGGCACCAGCGAACTGGTGGGCACGATGGTGTGACCGTTTTCTTCAAAGAAGGATAAAAATGCCTGCCTGATCTCTGCGCTCTTCATAGGGTATCCGTAACAAGAAAGCGTGATGCCCCGGGGCGCTGTCGCCGCTACCCGCTGGGGTCGCAAAACCGCCATTATAGCGCAGTTGTCAAACGACTAAAGCCGCAGTTAGTGGCAGAGTGATCAGAAGTGAGGGTTTATCGCCCTGAAAGACAGGCTATAGCCCGTCTAAGGCGTAACGGATCTGGTCGAAATTAAACCCGCGGGCTGCCAGAAACCGCTCGCGCTTGGCGCGCTCCTTTGGGGTCTCGCCGGGCGACGAGAAACGCCGTGCCAGGGTATCTCGGGCGAGCTCGAACCAGTCAACACCCTCGCGTTCTTCAACGACGGAAAAGGCTTCCGTGGTGATCTCGCGATCGACGCCGCGCTGGCGTAGTTCGCCCTGAATGCGAATGACACCCTGCCCCCGGTTAATGCGCGAGAGGATAAAACTCTCGGCAAAGCGCGCGTCCGACTGCAGGCCCTGCTCGACCAGCGCGTCCAGGCAGGCGTCAATATCCTCGGCGGCAAATGCCTTCTGCTCGAGCTTGCGCGCCAGCTCGGCGCGGGAATATTCGCGCCGGGCCAGCAGTTGAATGGCCACCTCCCGGGGGGTGGCGTCTTGAGACGATGAAAACATTATGCCGCCAGCGGCTTAGAGCAGATCGTCTTCGGTATCGGCGTCGGCCGCCACATCCGCCGTGGCAGCTTCTTCCTTGTCCTTTTTAGGGTCGGGCTGGGCAAGCAGCTGGGCACGGATCTGGCTTTCGATCTCTTCCATGATCTCCGGATGTTCTTCCAGATACTGGGCGGCGTTTGCCTTACCCTGACCAATCTTCTTGCCCTTGTAGCTGTACCAGGCGCCCGCCTTGTCGACCAGGTTCTGCTGCACGCCCAGGTCAACGACTTCCCCGGCGTGGTAGATGCCCTTGCCGTAGAGAATCTGGAACTCGGCCTGACGGAACGGTGGCGCCACCTTGTTCTTGACCACCTTGACGCGGGTTTCATTGCCGGTGACTTCATCCCCCACCTTCACCGAGCCGGTACGGCGGATATCCAGGCGCACACTGGCGTAGAACTTCAGTGCGTTACCACCCGTGGTGGTTTCGGGGCTACCGAACATCACGCCAATCTTCATGCGGATCTGGTTGATGAACACCACCAGACAGTTGGCGTTCTTGATATTACCGCTGATCTTGCGTAGCGCTTGCGACATCAGGCGCGCCTGCAGACCAACGTGAGCGTCGCCCATTTCGCCTTCAATCTCCGCACGGGGCGTCAAGGCCGCCACCGAGTCGATAATGATGACGTCGACGCCGCCAGAACGCACCAGCATATCGGTGATTTCAAGTGCCTGTTCGCCGGTATCCGGCTGCGATACCAGCAGGTCGTCCAGGTTAACGCCCAGTTTTTCAGCATAGCTGGGGTCCAGAGCATGCTCGGCATCCACGAACGCGCAGACTTTACCCTGCTTTTGCGCCTGGGCAATCACCGACAGGGTCAGAGTCGTCTTGCCCGAGGACTCCGGGCCGAAAATTTCAGCCACCCGACCATACGGGAGGCCGCCAATACCAAGGGCGATATCCAAACCCAACGAACCGGTGGACACCGACGGCATGACAACGCGGGGAGCGTCACCCAGCCGCATGACCGTGCCCTTGCCAAACTGGCGATCAATCTGGGTAAGTGCCGCATTAAGCGCCTTGGTACGGTTATCGTCCTGAGCCATTCAGTTAATCCTCATCATAAGCTGTATAATTAGCCAGTAGTATGCCAAAGATTAGCCGCTAAACAAATCCTCAGCCAGTGTTTCGCGCGATTATTTCTTGCCCACGTTTTCGGTCTGCTCCATCAAGCGCGCCACCAGGCCTGCCAGGGCCTGACGCACCGCCTGCTCGCGCACCGCCTGACGGTCGCCAGGGAACTGAAACCGCTCGGCGTGCTGATGCTCTGCATCGCCCCAGGCCAGCCAGACGGTGCCCACGGGCTTTTCCTGGCTGCCACCTTCGGGGCCCGCCACCCCGCTGACCGCCACGCCAAGTCCGGCACCGCTTTCACGACAGGCCCCCGCCACCATGGCCTTGACCACCGCTTCGCTGACTGCACCATGACTCTCAAGCGTAGTCTCCGGCACCCCCAGAAGGCGTGTCTTGGCTGCATTGGCGTAGGTCACATAGCCGGTAGTAAAGTACGCCGAACTGCCCGCCACCGAGGTAATGGCACTGGCAATGCCCCCGCCCGTGCATGATTCGGCGGCAGTGACTTCCACCCCGGCTTGCTGGCAAAGCCGCCCCAAGCGCTGAGCCAGCAACGACAGATCCAGATTCATCAAACTCGAGACACTGGGTGACATGGTCGCTCCTTCATGTGCGTCGTCAATTCAGCGTAGAATACTGCGTTTCAGTTGCTCAAAGAACCGGTAGCAAGCCAACGCTTGCACCACGCTCAATTTAGGACGCCCATGTCACAGGCCAGCCCCGCGCACACGCCAATGATCGCGCAATACCTGAAGATCAAACGCGAGCACCCTGAGGTACTGCTGTTTTACCGGATGGGGGACTTTTACGAGCTCTTTTTTGACGACGCCAAGCGCGCCGCGGCGCTGCTCGACATCACCCTGACCCAGCGCGGGCAGTCGGGCGGCCAGCCGATTCCCATGGCGGGCGTCCCCTATCATAGCGCCGAGGGGTATCTGGCCCGCCTGGTCGGCGCCGGTGAGTCCGTCGCGATTTGCGAGCAGATCGGCGACCCGGCCACCAGCAAAGGCCCGGTCGACCGCCAGGTCGTACGTATCGTCACGCCCGGCACGCTACACGATGAAGCGCTACTCGATGCACGGCGCGACAACGTCCTGGTGGCCCTGGCTCCCGGCAAGGACAGCTTCGGACTGGCCTGGCTGGAGCTCTCCAGCGGCCGCTTCAGCCTGCTGGAAGTCAATAGCGAAGCCGAGATGCTCGCCGAGCTCACGCGGCTTTCCCCAGCGGAGCTGCTGGTGCCCGAGAGCCTCACCCTGCCCGATGCATGGTCGCAGACCCGCGGCCTGCGTCGTCAGGGCGAGTGGCTGTTCGACTTACAGAGCGCAACCCGCAGCCTGTGCGATCAGTTCGAGGTGCAGGACCTGCGCGGCTTTGGCTGCGCGCACCTGACCACCGCGCTGATCGCCGCCGGGGTGCTGATCGACTATGCGCGCGACACCCAGCGCTCCCGCCTGCCCCACGTCACGGCGATCAGCGTCGAGAACCGCGACGATGCCGTGGTCATCGATGCCGCTAGCCGACGCAACCTGGAAATCGACATCAACCTCGGCGGCACTACCGACAACACGCTGGCCAGCGTGCTGGACACCTGCACCACGGCGATGGGTTCGCGCCTGCTCAAACGCTGGCTGAACCGCCCCCTCCGCCAGCGCGAGATCATCCAGGGGCGCCAGGCGGGCGTCGCACTGCTTGGCCTCGACGCCCGCTACCTTGCGATGCGCGACACCTTGAGCGACGTGGGCGACGTCGAGCGGATTCTGGCACGCGTCGCGCTTTACAGCGCCCGCCCCCGCGATCTGGCGCGCCTGCGCGACGCCCTGATAACGCTGCCCGCCCTTGAACAGCAGCTCGGCGAGGTCGAAGATGGCAGCCTGCTGGATAGCCTTCGCCCACATATACGACCCTATCCTGAAATGGCCGATACGCTACAGCGGGCGCTGGTCGACAACCCGCCGGTGGTGATCCGCGACGGCGGGGTGATTGCCCCGGGATACGACGCTGAGCTTGACGAGCATCGCGGCCTGGCGGAAAACGCCGGCGACTACCTGGTGCAGCTTGAAACCCGCGAGCGCGAGCGCACCGGCCTTGCCAACCTCAAGGTCGGCTACAACCGCGTACACGGCTACTTCATCGAGCTACCCCGGGCTCAGGCCCAGCAGGCCCCGGCAGACTACATACGTCGCCAGACGCTGAAAAATGCCGAGCGGTTTATCATCCCCGAGCTGAAAGAGTTCGAGGACAAGGCGCTTTCGGCGAAATCCCGCTCGCTCTCCCGGGAAAAGTGGCTCTACGACCAGTTGCTCAACGAACTCAACGAAGAGCTCAACGCGCTGCAGCGCACTTCCCAGGCGCTCGCCGAGCTCGACGTGCTGTGCGCTTTTGCCGAACGCGCCGAGGCGCTTAATTGGGTACGACCTACCCTGGTGGAGACCACAGGACTGACCATCCACGCCGGCCGCCACCCGGTAGTCGAGCAGGTCAGCGACCACCCCTTCGTGCCCAACGATGTCACGCTGACGCCCGAGCAGCACATGCTGATTATCACCGGGCCTAACATGGGCGGTAAGTCGACCTATATGCGCCAAACCGCGCTGATTGCGCTGCTGGCCCATAGTGGCAGCTTTGTCCCGGCGGATGCCGCCGAGATAGGCCCTGTCGACCGTATCTTTACCCGTATCGGCTCGTCGGATGACCTGGCGGGCGGTCGCTCGACGTTCATGGTCGAAATGACCGAAACCGCCAACATTCTGCATAACGCCACCGAGCACAGCCTGGTGCTGATGGATGAAATCGGCCGTGGTACCAGCACCTTCGACGGCCTCTCGCTGGCCTGGGCAAGCGCCGAGCACCTGGCCAATACACGGGCGCTGACGCTGTTCGCCACCCATTACTTCGAGATGACCGGGCTTCCCGATCAGGCCGACGGCGTGGCCAACATCCATCTGACCGCCACCGAGCACGGCGACAGCATCGTGTTCATGCACCGTATCGAGGCCGGACCGGCCAGCCAAAGTTACGGGCTGCAGGTCGCCCAGCTGGCGGGAGTGCCCAACCAGGTGATACAGCGCGCGCGGGAGAAACTCGTGGCCCTTGAACAACGCGATGTGGAGGAGCAGCGCCATGCGCCGCTGTCGCAACACGCCGCCCCTCAGCAAAATGACCTGTTCGCCAGCGCCCCGCACCCGGTGGTCGAGGCGCTGGAGCAGGCCGATGTAGACGGCCTGTCACCGCGTGAGGCATTGGCGCTGTTATATCAATGGCGCGAACTGCTCTAATCTGACGTAACACAACAGCACCGCGGTGCTTGCCGCCAGGTTAGGGCACCTCTAGAATGTCGCCCATACTTTTTAGCTTATAAAAAATGGCTGATTTATAACCATTCACGATTGACCACGACCAAGGGCGTCCCCTTGGTCCCGCAAGAGGGATAGCAAGATGACGTTTGTCGTTACCGAGAACTGCATCCAATGCAAATACACTGACTGTGTCGAGGTCTGCCCAGTCGATTGTTTTTACGAAGGCCCAAACTTTCTGGTGATTCACCCGGACGAGTGTATCGATTGCGCGCTGTGTGAGCCGGAGTGCCCCGCCGAGGCGATTTTCTCCGAAGATGAACTGCCCGACGGGCAGGAGCAGTTTATCGAGATCAACGCCGAGCTGGCCGAGGTATGGCCCAACATTGCCGAGAAGAAAGACCCGCTGCCTGATGCCGAGGAATGGGATGGCAAGAGCGGCAAGCTCGAAAAACTCGAACGCTAAGCAACGCGCGGCCTTATTGAGTCAGGTCGCCCTTGTGCCAGCATGCGATGAGAAACCAGCGATAGCGCTGGTTTTTTATGGCCGGAAGCCAGAAGCATCAGTCAGCCATTCGCGCATAAAAAAAGGCGGCCCGTAGGCCGCCCGCTCCAAGCACTTCCTCTGACCACTCCCTGTGTCAACTTCCTCTGGTGTCGTCCTTGCCAGGGCTCACATCACTGTGTCACCCGGCGCACCACCTGCATCCCGTTGTTGCATCCTGCCTGAGAGCATCCTTGCCTCCCCTTGTCCTTGATACGCATTGTGGCAGAACGCCGCGGCATCACAAGCCGGTCCAAAACGACAAAGGGTGGACCTCGTCGGTCCACCCCTTATTAAAAAATCCATTAAAAACAGGAACTTAAACTATAATTAGTGAAAAATTTCTGTTTTTCTTACCCGATTCGAGCGATTTTCGACGGCCTTTGTAAGACATCTCTTACAAAAATTTGAGACATCTCTTACAAGCTAGCCGTCACTTTCCGCTTATTGGCCTTTGATAGCCTTGATTCCCGGATAGTCAACGTCACCCAGCTCGTCCTCGATCACCAGCAGACGGTTGTACTTGGCCACCCGGTCGGAGCGGCATAGCGACCCCGTCTTGATCTGGCCAGCGCAGGTACCCACGGCCAGGTCGGCAATCGTGGTGTCTTCGGTTTCGCCGCTGCGGTGGGAAATGACCGCGGTAAAGCCTGCATCCTGCGCCATCCTGATGGCATCCAGGGTTTCCGACAGCGAGCCGATCTGGTTGAACTTGATCAGGATCGAGTTGCCGATCTGCTCATCGATACCGCGCTTGAGGATCTTGGTGTTGGTCACGAACAGATCATCACCGACCAACTGAACCTTATCGCCCAGCTTGTCGGTCAGCGCTTTCCAGCCGTCCCAGTCCGACTCATCCATACCGTCTTCGATCGACACGATCGGGTAGTCGTCGCACAGACCTGCCAGGTAGCCGGCAAAGCCTTCGGCGTCGTAGCTCTTGCCTTCACCCGCCAGGTTGTACTGACCATCCTTGTAGAATTCCGACGAGGCGCAGTCGAGCGCCAACGTCACATCGTTACCCAGGGAATAGCTTGCATCAGCGACGGCTTGCTTGATCACCGCCAGGGCATCGGCATTGGACGCCAGGTTGGGCGCAAAACCGCCTTCGTCACCCACCGAGGTGGACAGCCCTTTGGCCGACAGCACCTTTTTCAGCGCGTGAAAAATCTCGGCGCCCATGCGCAGGCCTTCGCGGAAGTTGGCCGCGCCTACCGGCTGCACCATGAATTCCTGAATATCCACGTTGTTATCGGCGTGCTCGCCACCGTTGAGGATGTTCATCATCGGCACCGGCATGCGGTACTGGCCCGGCTGGCCGTAAAGCTCGGCGATGTGGGCATAAAGCGGCACACCCTTGGCATTGGCGGCGGCTTTGGCGGCCGCCAGCGATACGGCAAGAATCGCGTTAGCGCCCAGATTGGCCTTGTTGTCCGTGCCGTCCAGCGTCAGCATGGTGTCGTCCAGCCCGCGCTGGTCGCGCGCATCCATACCCAGCAGGGCCTCACGGATTCTGCCATTGACCGCATCCACTGCCTTGAGCACGCCCTTGCCGAGGTAGCGGGCCTTGTCGCCATCACGCAGCTCGAGCGCTTCCCGGGAGCCGGTAGAGGCACCGCTGGGGGCGCAGGCATCGCCTACCGCACCGCTGGCTAAACGAACGGTCGCCTGTACCGTCGGATTGCCCCGTGAGTCGAGTACTTCCAACGCGCGGATATCAACAATTTTGGTCATGACAGTGTCCTTGGTTGTCGGTCTAGTGGAGGTTTAACGTATCACGTTTGCGGCCGCAATCAGCGAATGGCCAACGGCTCAAAGCCTTTGACCAGCGCGTCCAGCTGCGCGAGCTGGGTCAAAAACGGCTCCAGCTGATCCAGCGGCAAGGCGCAGGGGCCATCGCACTTGGCATTGTCCGGGTCCGGGTGGGCTTCCAGAAACAGCCCCGCCAAGCCGACCGCAACACCTGCGCGGGCCAATTCGGCCACCTGGGCGCGACGCCCGTCGGCGCTGTCGGCACGACCGCCGGGGCGCTGCAGCGCGTGGGTGACGTCGAAAAACACCGGCGCCCCCGTCTGCTTCATATCCCCAAGGCCCAGCATGTCGACGATCAGGTTATTGTAGCCAAAGCTGGTGCCGCGCTCGCAGAGCATCAGGCGGTCGTTACCGGCTTCCTCGAACTTGGCGAGGATATGGCGCATTTCGTGGGGCGCCAGAAACTGCGGCTTCTTGATATTGATCGCCGCGCCGGTTTTGGCCATGGCGACCACCAGATCGGTCTGGCGCGCCAGAAACGCCGGCAGCTGGATAATATCGGCAACTTCCGCTGCCGGGGCCGCCTGCCAGGGCTCATGAACATCGGTGATGATGGGTACGCCATGGCGGGCTTTGATATCGGCCAGGATCTGCAGACCTTTTTCAAGCCCCGGGCCGCGGTAGGAATGGATCGAGCTGCGGTTCGCCTTGTCGAAGCTGGCCTTGTAAACGTAGGGCATGCCCAATTTCCGGGTCACCTCGACGTAGGCGCTGGCCACTTCGTCGGCAAGTTCCGCCGATTCGAGCACGTTCATCCCGCCCAGCAACATCAGCGGCAAAGAATTGCCGGCGGTGAGGCCGGCAACGTTGATATGACGCTCTGCGTTAGCAGCTTGAGAAGACATGATTGCTTCCCCCTGTTTTATTCCTGCGGTGCAGCGTGAGCACGGGCGCGCGCGGCTTTATGCTCCACAGCGGCGTTGATGAAGCCCGAGAACAACGGATGGCCATCGCGCGGTGTGGAGGTGAATTCCGGGTGGAATTGACAGGCGACGTACCACGGATGATCCGCCAGCTCGACCATTTCCACCAGGGATTGATCGACGCTCTTGCCCGAGATCACCAGCCCGGCCTTTTCCAGGTCGTCGATGAACTGGTTGTTGACCTCGAAGCGATGGCGGTGACGCTCGACGATTTCATCGGCGCCGTACGCCTCGCGGGCTCGGCTGCCCGGCTTCAGGTGGCAGACCTGGCCGCCCAAACGCATGGTACCGCCCAAGTCGGACGCAGCGTCGCGCAGCTCGATCTTGCCTTCGGCGTTGAGCCACTCGGTAATCAGGCCCACCACGGGGTGTTGGGTATTGTGGGTAAACTCGGTGGAGTTGGCGTCCGCCCAGCCGGCCACGTTGCGCGCGAACTCGATGACCGCGACCTGCATGCCCAGGCAGATGCCCAGGTACGGCACGTTGTTCTCGCGGGCAAACTGGGCGGTCATGATCTTGCCTTCCACGCCGCGCTCGCCAAAGCCACCAGGCACCAGAATGGCGTCTTTACCGGCTAGCCGCTCGGTGCCGTGGCGCTCGATGTCCTCAGAGTCGATGTAGTCGATATTGACCTTGATACGGCCCTGGATACCGGCATGAATCAGCGCTTCGTTGAGCGACTTGTAGGCATCGAGCAGCTCCATGTACTTACCGACCATGGCGATGCTTACCGACTTCAGGGGGTTGAGCTTCGAGTCGAGCACTTTGACCCACTCGGACAGGTCGGCGGCGGGGGCTTCCAGGCGCAGCTTATCGCACACGATATCGTCGAGGCCGTGCTCGTGGAGCATCAGCGGGATGCGATAAATGGTGTCGGCGTCCTGCAGGGGTACGACTGCGCGCTCTTCCACGTTGGTAAACAGCGCGATTTTGCGCCGCTCGCTTTCTTCCAGCTCGACTTCGCTGCGACAGATCAGGATATCCGGCTGGATACCGATGGAGCGTAGCTCCTTGACGCTGTGCTGGGTGGGCTTGGTCTTGGTCTCGCCCGCCGTCTTGATATACGGCACCAGCGTCAAGTGCATGTAGATCGCCCGGCTCGCGCCCAGCTCGCTGCGGATCTGGCGGATCGATTCCAGGAACGGCAGCGACTCGATGTCACCGACCGTACCGCCGATTTCCACCAGCGCCACGTCGAAGCCTTCGCCGCCGGCGTAGACGCGCTGCTTGATCTCGTCGGTGATATGCGGGATGACCTGCACGGTGCCGCCCAGGTAGTCACCACGGCGCTCTTTGCGCAGCACGTGCTCGTAGACACGACCGGTGGTGAAGTTGTTGCCCTGGGTCATTTTGGTACGAATGAAGCGTTCGTAGTGACCAAGGTCCAGGTCGGTTTCGGCACCATCCTCGGTGACAAACACCTCGCCATGCTGGAAGGGACTCATAGTGCCCGGGTCGACGTTGATGTACGGGTCGAGCTTGAGCATGGTGACCTTAAGGCCGCGCGCCTCGAGGATCGCCGCCAGCGAGGCCGACGCGATGCCCTTGCCGAGAGAGGACACAACGCCGCCGGTCACGAAGATATATCGTGTCATGAAAAACCTGTCGAAACGTGATCAAAAGGCACGGCAGAAAGCCACACCAGGATGGGATGGCAGAATAGCAGAGTACGACCTAAGGCTCAATTACGGCAGGAAGAAGGCTCGAGGCGCCGAGGGTGATAGCCAGTAGATGACCTGATCGCCCGACAAGTCGGGCGCCTACAAGACCGGTGCTGGAATCCGGATTAAACGCCCAGGTAATCCAGCATGCCTTCGGCGGCCTGACGGCCTTCGTAGATGGCGGTGACCACGAGGTCGGAGCCGCGCACCATATCGCCGCCGGCAAAGATTTTCTCGTTGCTGGTCTGGAAGGCGTACTGGCCGTGTTCAGGGGCTTTTACCCGGTCGCGCTCGTCGACCTGGATATTGGCAGGGTCGAACCACGGCGCGGGGCTTGCCTGGAAACCAAAGGCGACGACCACCGCGTCGGCGGCGACGATCTCTTCCGAGCCGGGCACCACTTCGGGACGCTGGCGGCCGTTTTCATCCGGCTCACCCAGACGCGTGCGTACTACCTTCACGCCCTCGACCTTGTCTTCGCCGACCACGGCCACCGGCTGGCGGTTGAACAGGAATTCGACGCCCTCTTCCCGGGCATTGGCAACCTCTTTACGCGACCCCGGCATGTTCTCTTCGTCACGGCGATAGGCGCAGGTCACGCTGGCCGCGCCCTGACGAATCGAGGTGCGGTTGCAGTCCATCGCGGTATCACCGCCACCCAGCACCACCACGCGCTTGCCTTCCATGGAGATGTAGTCATTGGGATCCTTTTCGAAGCCCAGGCAGCGATTGACGTTGGCAATCAGGAAGTCCAGCGCCTTGTACACGCCCGGCAGGTCTTCACCCGGGAAGCCGCCTTCCATGTACTTGTAGGTGCCCATGCCCAGGAACACGGCATCGTAATCCTGCAGCAGGGTGTCGAACTCGATGTCGGTGCCGATCTCGGTGTTCAGACGAAACTCGACGCCCATCTCCTCGAAGACCGCGCGGCGGCGTTCCATGACGTTCTTTTCCAGCTTGAACTCGGGAATGCCGAACGTCAGCAGGCCGCCGATTTCGGGGTACTTGTCGAACACCACCGGCTTGACGCCGTTGCGCGCCAGGATATCGGCGCAACCCAGTCCCGCCGGCCCCGCGCCGACAATGGCGACTTTCTTGTCGGTCCAGGTCACGTTAGACATGTCCGGGCGCCAGCCCATGGCAAAGGCGGTGTCTGTGATGTACTTCTCGATCGACCCGATGGTCACCGCGCCGAAGCCGTCGTTGAGCGTGCAGTCGCCTTCACACAGGCGATCCTGCGGGCACACGCGGCCACACACCTCGGGCAGCGAGTTGGTCTTGTGCGACAGCTCGGCGGCTTCGATGATGTTGCCTTCCACCACCAGCTGCAGCCAGTTGGGAATGTAGTTGTGCACCGGACACTTCCACTCGCAGTACGGGTTGCCGCAGTGCAGGCAGCGGTGTGCCTGACTGGCCGCATCTGTGGGTTTGTACGGCTCGTAGATCTCGGCGAATTCCTTGGCCCGCGTGCGCGCGGGTTTCTTCTGGGGGTCCTGGCGACCCACGTCGACAAACTGAAAGTCGTTGTTCAAACGGTTGGCCATGATGTCTCTCCTGTCAGCGATAGGGGCTAAACGGTTATTCCGGATGACGCCGCGACTGGTCCAGCAGGCTGCCGAGGCTCGCCGCCTTGGGCTTCACCAGCCAGAAGTGGCGCGCGTAATCGCTGAAGTCTTCCAAAATAGCCGCCCCACGTGCCGATCCTGTCGCTGCAACGTAGGCCTCAATCATTTCACGCAGATGGCGACGATACGCCTCCATTGCTTCGGTGTTAACACGGTGAATCTCGACCAGCTCGTGGTTGTACTTGTCCACGAAGGTGCGCTCTTCATCCAGCACATAGGCAAAACCACCGGTCATGCCCGCGCCGAAGTTGACGCCCGTTTCGCCCAGCACGCAGACCATGCCTCCGGTCATGTACTCGCAGCAGTGATCGCCGGCTCCTTCGATGACAGCTGTGGCGCCGGAGTTGCGCACCGCGAAGCGCTCGCCCGCCGTGCCCGCGGCAAACAGGGTGCCGCCTGTCGCCCCGTAAAGGCAGGTGTTGCCGATGATCGCCGTCTTGTGGCTTTCGAACTCGCTCACCCTGGGCGGCACAATCACGATACTGCCGCCGTTCATGCCTTTGCCGACGTAGTCGTTGGCATCGCCTTCCAGGTACAGATTCAGGCCGCAGGCGTTCCATACCCCGAAGCTCTGACCGGCTACCCCGGTAAAACGGGCGGTCACCGGCGCCGCTTCCAGACCTTTTTCACCGTAGCGCTTGGCAATCGCACCGGACGTCAATGCGCCCACGCTGCGGTCGCAGTTGGTGATCGAAAAGTCGAACTCCCCGCCGGATTGGCTGTCGATGGCGTCCTTGAGGGCCGCCAGTACCTCCTGGTTCTTGGCGCCTGGATCATGGGGCACGTTGCGACTCACCTCGCAGAACTGCGGCGCGTCGGCGGGCACGAAGTCATTGGTCAGCAGCGGCGTCAAATCCAGCTTGCGCTGGGACGCGGTGGTGCCTTCCAGCACGTCCAGCAGGTCGGTGCGGCCGATCAGGTCGGTGAGCTTGCACACCCCCAGCATGGCCATCAGTTCGCGGACTTCCTCGGCGATAAAGCGGAAGTAGTGCTTGACCATGTCCACGGTGCCACGGAAGTGCTCGCCGCGCAGGAAGTCATCCTGGGTGGCGACACCGGTGGCGCAGTTGTTCAGGTGACAGATACGCAGGTACTTGCAGCCCAGCGCGACCATCGGCGCCGTACCGAAGCCGAAGCTCTCGGCGCCCAGAATCGCCGCCTTGACCACGTCGAGCCCGGTTTTCAGCCCGCCGTCGGTCTGCAGGCGAATCTTGTCGCGCAGGCCGTTGATGCGCAGCGCCTGGTGCACCTCCGGCAGGCCCAGCTCCCAGGGGCTACCGGCGTGCTTGATCGAGGTCAGCGGGCTCGCCGCCGTGCCGCCGTCGTAGCCCGATACGGTAATCAGGTCAGCGTAGGCCTTGGCCACGCCGGTGGCGATGGTGCCGATGCCCGGCTCGGACACCAGCTTGACCGATACCTGGGCGTCCGGGTTGACCTGCTTGAGGTCAAAGATCAGCTGCGCCAGGTCTTCGATCGAGTAAATATCGTGGTGCGGCGGCGGCGAAATCAGCGTGACGCCGGGCACCGAATAACGCAGCCGGGCAATCAGCTGGTTGACCTTGCCGCCGGGCAGCTGGCCGCCCTCGCCGGGCTTGGCGCCCTGGGCCACCTTGATCTGCAGCACTTCGGCGTTGACCAGATAGTGCGGCGTGACGCCAAAGCGGCCCGACGCGATCTGCTTGATCTTGGAGCTGCGAATCGTACCGTAGCGCGCCGGATCTTCGCCGCCTTCACCCGAGTTGGAGCGACCGCCGGCCTCGTTCATGGCCTGGGCCAGCGCCTCGTGGGCTTCCGGGGAGAGCGCGCCCAGCGACATGCCCGCGCTATCGAAACGCGGCAGCAGGTCTTCGACAGGCTCGACGTCGTCCAGGGCCACCGGCGTTTCCGACGGCTTGAGCTTGAGCAGATCGCGGATGGTCGCCACCGGCCGCTCGTTGACCAGCTGGGCGAACTTCTTCCACTTGGGGTAGCTGCCTTCCTGGACAGCGGCCTGAAGCGTCATCACCACGTCAGGGTTATAGGCGTGGTACTCGTGGTTATGAACGTACTTGAACAAGCCGCCCTGGGTGATGCCCTTGCGGGGAATCCAGGCGTCTTTAGCCAGCAATGCCTGTTGCATTTGCAGCTCGGCAAAGCCAGTGCCCTGGATGCGCGACGCCATGCCCGGGAAGCACATCTGCATGATGTCGTCGTCGAGGCCGACAGCTTCAAACAGCATCGAGCCACGGTAGGACGCCAGTGTCGAGATGCCCATCTTGGAGAGGATCTTGAATAGCCCCTTCTGCAGGCCTTTACGGTAGTTTTCCCGCGCATCCGCCGGATTGCCGGTCAGCTCGCCGGTGCGGTGCATGTCCGCCATGACCTGGTAGGCAAGCCAGGGGTAAACCGCCGTGGCGCCGACGCCGAACAGTACGGCCATCTGGTGAGCGTCCCGGGCATAGCCGGTTTCCACCACGATGTTGGCATTGGGCCGCAGGGCCAGACGGCCCAGATGGGTATGCACCGCGCCGACCGCCATGGCGGCCTGAATCGGCAGCAGCCCCTTGGGCAAGTCGGCATCGGTAAGCACCAGCACGACCTTGCCGGCCCGCACCTGGGCTTCCGCTTCCTGGCACAGCGCCGCCACCGCCTGCTTGAGCGACTGTTGCTCGGGGTCATAGCCAAGCGACAGGGTGTGGCTGGCAAATGCCGGATCGTCCTGGCTGACCAGCGCGGTGAATTTGCGCGGCGACAGCACCGGGGTGGTCAGAATCAAGCGATGGGCGTGCTCGGGCGTCGCCTTGAAGACGTTGAGCTCGGCGCCACAGCAGGTTTCCAGCGACATGACGATGGCTTCGCGCAGCGGGTCGATCGCCGGGTTGGTCACCTGGGCAAACTTCTGACGGAAATAGTCGGTGAGCAGACGCGGACGGCTGGACAGCACCGCCATCGGCGTATCGTCACCCATGGAGCCGACCGCCTCCTGACCGCTTTCGGCCAGCGGGCGCAGCACCTGGTCGCGCTCTTCGAAGCTGACCTGAAACATCTTCTGCTGCACGTTCAGCGCGTCGGTGCCCATGTTCTGGAACCGCGCCAGCTCGGTGAGCGCCGACTCGAGGTAGTTGGCTTCCTGCTTCAGCCAGCGCTTGTAGGGGTACGCCGACTTCAGGCGGTTATCGATGTCCTGGGTATGCAGTACTTCGCCGGTCTGGGTATCCACCGCCAGCATCTGGCCGGGGCCCACGCGGCCTTTGGCCACTACGTCTTCCGGCTGGTAACCGTAGGTGCCGATTTCCGAGGCCAGCGTGATGTAGCCGTTCTTGGTAATCACCCAGCGCGCCGGGCGCAGGCCGTTACGGTCGAGCATACACACCGCCTGGCGGCCGTCGGTCATCACCACGCCCGCCGGGCCGTCCCAAGGCTCCATATGCATGGAGTTGTATTCGTAGAAGGCGCGCAGCTCAGCGTCCATGGTTTCGACGTTCTGCCAGGCCGGCGGCACCATCATGCGCACTGCGCGATGAAGCTCCATGCCGCCGGTGAGCAGTACTTCCAGCATGTTATCCATGCTCGAGGAGTCGGACCCGGTGGTATTGACGATTTCGTCCAGCTCGGCAATATCCGGCAGGCGCTCGCTGACGAAGTTGGCTTTACGCGAGTTCGCCCAGCCGCGGTTAGCTTCGATGGTGTTGATTTCACCGTTGTGGGCCAGCAGGCGGAACGGCTGGGCCAGCGGCCAACGCGGTGCAGTGTTGGTCGAGAAGCGCTGGTGGAACACACAGATAGCGGTTTCCAGACGCGAATCGTTGAGGTCTTTGTAGAAGGCCGGCAGGTCTTCGGGCATCACCAGCCCTTTGTACGACACCACCTCGGAGGATAGCGAGGCGACATAGAAGTCTTCGTCGTCGCGCAGCGCCTGCTCGGCGTGGCGGCGGGCCATGAACAGGTCAACGTCGAAGTGCGCGCCGCTGCCCGGCTGCACGAACACCTGCCGGATGCGCGGCAGACAATCCAGCGACATGGGTCCGCACACGCTTGAATCGGTCGGCACATCGCGCCAGCCGAGTACGTCCAGGCCCCGCGCCTTGAGCGCTTCTTCCAGGGTGTCTTGTCCGCGCGCCGCCCGTGCGTCGTCATCGGGCAGGAACACAACCCCAACGGCAAACCGCTCGCCCAGCTCGACGCCCAGCGCCTCCTTGGCAACGGCCTGCATGAAGTGCGCGGGCATCTTGAGCAGCAGCCCACAGCCGTCGCCGGTTTTACCGTCAGCGGCAATGCCGCCCCGGTGAGTCATGCAGGTAAGTGACTCGATCGCGGTTTTCAACAAATCATGGCTGGCCTGCCCTTCCATATGGGCAATCAGGCCGAAGCCGCAGTTGTCGCGAAACTCGCCGGGCTGGTGAAGACCTTTGTTCATGGGCGTGCCTCTAGTCAGCGTGTTTTTTTGGTAGCGGGGTTGTGATACAAAGGCGGGTTATTGATTTTTTAGTGCTGATGGCCTGCCCGCTATAGGGAGGCGCTTGCCTTCGCTACCGTCATAAAAATGGCCGGTCAGCATAGCGATTTGCAGCCGCGTTGCGCAATCCTTCCGCGCCCAACGAGCGCTTAAAACCCTTTCCAAATCCTGTAGTTGCATAACCAATCAATTAAAAAATCGATATCCTTCAACCACTTGCGAAGCCGATAAACGCTATTTTAACGAAACGATTCCGCCACTAGACTTTAGTCTAAATAAGCGGTTTTTAGCCATGCCGATGCTGCATGAGGCATACGGATTAGCTAAAGCGAAACCAGCCACGCACCCGTCCAACAAAAACACCCCGCTGCTTGGAGCGGGGTGTGCGATCGGTGTATGCCTGCAGGGCTAACGTCGCGGGTAGTGGTCGAGCAGACGCTTCAATTGATCGGCAGGCACGGCGTCACTGACGCAGGCGCGGCCCAGCGCTTCCAGCAGCACCAGGCGCAGGCGGGTATCGATGTTTTTCTTGTCCAGCCGCATGCGGGCGAGAAAGTCGTCGCTCGACATGCCCTGGGGGGCGTGGACGGGTAAGTCAGCGCTCTCGATCAGCGCCATGCTGCGTTCGCGATCCGCCGCCGAAATCCAGCCCAGCTCATGGGAAAGCGTCGCGGCCATGGCCATCCCCGCCCCCACAGCCTCGCCGTGAAGCCAGTTGCCATAGCCCTGGTGCGCCTCGATGGCATGACCAAAGGTATGGCCCAGATTGAGCAGCGCGCGTACGCCCTGTTCGGTCTCGTCCTCGGCAACCACGTCGGCCTTTATCTGGCAGCTCTGGGCAATCGCCTCGGCGATGACCGCTGGCTCCACGCGGCGCAGCGCCGTCATGTTGCATTCCAGCCAGTCCAGGAAGCCGACATCGCGAATCAGACCATACTTGATGACTTCCGCCAGGCCCGCCGACAGCTCACGTGCAGGCAGCGTGGTGAGCGTATCGATATCCACCAGCACGGCCTTGGGCTGCCAGAACGCGCCAATCATGTTTTTGCCCAGCGGATGATTGACGCCGGTCTTGCCGCCCACCGAGGAATCCACCTGGGAAAGCAGCGTGGTCGGCACCTGAATAAACGCCACGCCGCGCTGATAGGCAGCGGCGGCATAGCCGACCATGTCGCCAATCACGCCGCCGCCCAGCGCCACCAGCGTGCAGCGCCGATTGAACCCGGCTTCCAGCAGCGCATCCCAGATGCGGCCTACCTGCTCCATGGACTTGTACTGCTCGCCATCGGGCAGCACCACCGTGCGCACCTCCAGATGATCCGGCAGGCTGGCGTAGAGCTTATCAAGATACAGCGGGGCAATGGCCGTGTTGGTCACCACCATGACCTGCTGCCCCGCCAGATAGGGCGTCAGCAGCTCGGGCTTGCCAAGCAGCCCTGTACCAATATGGATCGGGTAACTGCGCTCGCCGAGCGACACGGTGAGCGTACGCTGTACGCCATCGACTGCGGTCATGGGGATACCTTGTTGGACGATTGTGCGGATTCAAGCGGGTCGACCATGCGCCGTACGCGACGCAAAATCTCATTGACCACCGCGCGCGGGCTTCGCCGATCGGTGCGCACGGTGATATCGGACGTGGCGCGATACAGTGGGTCGCGCTGGGCGAACATATCGTTGAGCACCTGTTCGCGGTTGTCGCACTGTAGCAAGGGCCGGTTGCGGTCTTTGGCCGTGCGCCTGAGCTGCTGGTCCACCGTGGTCAGCAGATACACCACCGTGCCGCGCTCGCGCAGCGCACGGCGATTTTCCTCACGCAACACCGCGCCGCCGCCGGTAGCCACCACGACCGATGGGCGCTGGGTCAACTCGTCGATCATGTGCACTTCGCGCTGGCGAAAGCCCTGCTCGCCTTCCACATCAAATATCCACGGGATGTCTGCGCCGCAACGCGCTTGAATGGCGTGGTCGCTATCGAAAAACTCGCGCGACAGTTCGGCGGCCAACAGCCGACCAATCGTGCTTTTACCGGCCCCCATGGGGCCAATCAGAAAAAGGTTGGGTAAATCCTGCATCAGCGAACCGTTAAGCCATCATCAAGAAGTCGTGGTGTAATAAATACTAGTAACTCTACCTTTTCATTGCTCTCTTCGGTATAGCGAAACAGTCGACCCAACAAAGGAATATCGCCCAGCAGGGGTGTTTTGGCGATTTGGCGCAGTTCCTCGGTAGTCAGGATACCGCCCAGCACCACCGTCTGGCCGTTATCCACCAGCACCTGGGTTTCGATTTCGTTGGTATCGATGGGCGGCTCACCGCCAAACTCGGACTCCCGGAAGCTGTCGTTGCGGATCAGCAGGTCCATGATAATACGGTTGTCCGGCGTGATCTGCGGGGTGACCTCAAGCGACAGCTCCGCCTCCTTGAACTCGGTATCCGGATTATCGTTACCGTCGACGCTCTGGAAGGCGCGCTCCTCGCCCTGGCTGATGGTCGCGGTGCGCTGGTTGGCGGTGATGATCTTGGGCTGTGAAATCGTCTGGCTCTTGCCTTCGCTCTCCAGCGCCCGCAGTTCAAGATCAAGCAGCACGTCGCCTGCCAGATAACCGAAGCTGAACCCGGTACCGGCATCAGATGTATCGCCCAGGTCCACCGAGAGTCCGCCCCGCGCCCGGTTCAGCCCGTCGGGATTGATATCGCGGCCTTCGAAATTGCCGTTACCGCTATCCTGAAAGCCGCGGGTGCTGGACGCCCCCCAGTTGATTCCCAGCTCGCGGGAGGCGGTGTCGCGGGCAATCACGATGCGGGCCTCGATCTGCACCTGGCGAACCGCCACGTCCAGACGGTCCAGGGTTCCCATGATGTCTCGCACCTGATCGGGCGTGTCCTGAATCAACAGCGTGTTGGTGCGCTGGTCAACGCTGACCCGGCCGCGTTCGGTGAGCAGGCCAAAGCCGTCGCCGCCGCGCAGCAATTGAGCCAGATCTTCAGCGCGCGCGTATTTCACTTCGACATACTCGGTAATCAGCGGCGCCAGGGTTTCCTGCTGGTCGCGGGCTTCGAGCTCCTGGCGCTCCAGCTCGGCGAGCTCACTAGCGGGTGCCACCACAATGACGTTGCCCTTTTCCCGGCTGGCGAGCCCCTGGCTCTGCAGAATCAAGTCCAGCGCCTGATCCCAGGGCACGTCGTTGAGATTCAACGTCACGCGGCCGCTGACGCTGTCGCTGGCGACCAGATTCAATCCGGTAAAGTCGGCAAGCGTCGCCAGTACGGCGCGCACTTCGATGTCCTGAAAGTTAAGGCTCAGACGTTCGCCGGTGTACTCCTCGCCCCGCTCTGCCCGGGCCTCCTGGGGCGCATCGCTGACCGGCTGCACCTCCACCGTCAGCTGATCCCCCGACTGCGAAGACACCATGGCGTAGGGGCCGTCGGTGGAAAGCACCAGTTCGCTGCCGCGCTGGCCGCGGCGCGGGGTAATGCGTGAAATGGGCGTGGCGAAGTCGGTCACGTCGTAGACCTGATTGAGGGCATCGGGCACGTTGACGTCACCCAGCTCGACGATCACCTCGTCGCTGCCGCCTTCGCGCACCTGGGGGCTGACACTGTCGCGGTCGAAGGTCACCATCAGGCGTCCGGCGCCATCGTCGCCACGCTGAAAATCAATATCTTCCACCTGTGGGCCCTGGGATGTCTCCAGAGACTGCCCGGCGGGGCGCTGTTCATCCTGGCGCTGTTCGTCAGTGTCATCAAATAGCGTCACCGTAAGGCGGTCACCGGATACCGACGAGCGAAACTGGCGGGGGGATGCCAGGTCGAGCACCAGTCGCGTGCGTCCGCTGCCTTCCAGCGCCGTAATGCCCTCGATACCGCCTTCATTGATGCGCATGCGTCGCTCGGCCAGGCCGTTTTCGGTATCGGTCAAGTCCAGCGCCAGACGCGGCGGGTCCGTTAACGGATAGCCGTTGAGCTCAGGCACCTCACCGCTGAAACGCAGGTCCAGCGTCACGTCGCCGCGCGACGTCTCGCCCACTTCGAGGCCGGTAAGCACCGATGCCATTGCCCAACCGGGAAGCAGCACCAATGCCAACAGCATGCCTTGCCGAAAACTGCGAACCAACGTGTTTGCCATGAGTCTCCATCCACTTGCTGTGGGTCGCCGCAAAAGCCGAGCGCCCCTCATTGTTTAGCGCTCATCGTCAATGGTGAGCGAGGCCGGCCGTGCCTGCCAGCCGTTTTGCTGGGTATAAATACGCTCGCGAATATCCACCGTCTGCTCGGAGATAGCGGTAATCCGCCCGTAGTCGCTGCCCACATAGTTGCCTTCACGGACGGTGACCACCTCGCCCTCCGGCGTTGCGATCATGGCCACCTGCCGCCCGCCCATGCGCAGCGTGCCGACCAGCTGCAGCTCCTGGAGGGAAAACTGCTCCAGTGGCTCGGCGGCGCGCTGCTGATCCGGCGCATCGTCGCTGCTCGCCAGCATGCCAGGCACGCCGTCCTGAATCGATTCCGGCGGCATGAACGGGCTGCGCGCCTCGCTGTGCTGATAGCGTTGCGTGGGGTAAAGCGGCACGTAGGGAATCACCATCGCCGGCTCACTGCTGGGCATTTGCCGGATCTCGGCGAGGGTGGCTTCCAGCTGCGAAAGCGATGGATCAGCGCAGCCTGTCAGCAGGCCAAGCGCGGCGATCCACCCCATCCCTCGACGCACTGGCCACCTCATGGTGCGTCCTCCCGATCACGGTAGGTACGCGCCAACAGCGACAGCCGTAGGGTATCGCCGGTGGTATCCGCCGGCGCAAGGGTGAAGTCGTGTTGTGTCACCAGCCGCGACAGCGACGCAATATCGGCAGTAAAGCGGGCAATCTGATGAAAGTCGCCGCGCACCTGGATGTCCAGCGGCTGCTCCACATAGTGCGTCTGGGAGACCGTGGGACGCAAACGAATCGTTTCGATGGTCAGCCGGTTATCCACTGCGGCGTCGCTGATGCTGTCCAGCAGCGACGGAATTTCTGCATCGGTGGGCAGGATGGCCCGCAGGCGCGACATCTGGTCTTGAAGCGTTGCAATCTGCTCGCGCATTTTGGGCAGCTGAACCGCCTCGCTCGCCTGGCGCCGGTAATCGCTGAGCAGGCGTGACTCCTGCTGCTGGGCGCTGACCAGCGCAGCTCGCCGATCGCCGATCACCCACCACTCCATGAGCAGCAGCGCGACCAGCAAGGCCAGCACGCCGCACAGCCACTTGAGCAGCAGCGGCCAGCCACCGGCTTCCTTGACGTCCAGGTCGCGCCAGTCGACGCTCCGCAGCTGTTGCCATTCCTGCGCCCAACGCGCGCGTCTCCACATCACGGCTGCTCCTCGGCGGGCGTCGCGAGCGACGGCTGTTCAACATCGAAGCGGAACTGCCGGCCGCTTCCCTCGGCGTCGCTTTCGACTTCCGACAGCGACGGCACGCCCAGCGCAGCGCTATCGGCGACCCGACGCAGTTGTTCGGAGACCTGACGCTCGCTGGCCGCCACGCCCTCCACACTGACCTGGGCACCGCTGCGCGACACCTGCTGGTAGACCACGCCGCTGGCGACGCTGCCCGCCAGCGCATTGAACAGCTCAACAGTGCTTGATCGCTGGGTCTGCAGCGTTTGAAACAGCACCAGCTGTTCGCCCAGCCGCAAGGCGTCGGTCTGGTAGCCTTCCAGATCGCCAATATCCTCGCTCAGCTCGCGAGCCTGCGTCTCGATAAAGGCATTGCGCTGCTGCTGGGCCGCCACCTGGGCCGCGTAGAACTTGGCAATGCCCCAACCGAGCCCGGCGCCTACCAGCAGCATCACCACCATCAGGTGATAAAAGCGTCGCGTGCGACGCTCGCGCTGTTGCTCACGCCACGGCAGCAGGTTGATGGTGATGCTCATTGGCCGACCCTCATGGCCAGGCCACCGGCGGTCAGCATCGCCGGGGCGTCGTTGGTCAGCGCTTCAACATTTAGGCGCTTGTTGACCTCCATGGCCTGGAACGGGTTGGCGATGGTGACCGTCATGCCGCTATCCTCGGCGATACGCTCGGCAAGCCCAGGGATCACGCTCGACCCGCCGGCCAGGACAATATGCTTGACCTCGTGCTGACGTCCCGCCGTGTAATAAAGCTGCAGCGAACGTCCCACCTGCTGAACCACGGTTTCCAGAAACGGATTCAGCACGCTGTCGTGATAGTCGTTGGGCAGGCCACCGCGTTTTTTGGCAAACCCGGCTTCTTCCATACTCAGCTGGTAACGGTCGCGAATCGCGTCGGTAAGCTGGCGGCCGCCAAACACAGTGTCGCGGCTGTAAACGATATGCCCGCCACGGACGACGTGAAAAGCGTTCATGTTGGCGCCGATATCCACCAGGCCGACGCAGGCGTCGGGGTCGTCGGACACGTGCAGCTGACGACGCAACACCTCGAATGCACGCTCCATGGCAAAGGTTTCGACTTCGACGGCCGCGGGTTCAAGCCCGGCGCGCTCGAGGGTGTCGGTCAACTGGGTCACGTCCTGCTGGCGGCAGGCCACCAACACTACCTGCTGGCGATCATCGTCAAACGGCGACGGCCCAAGACATTCGAAGTCAAACGCCACTTCATTGAACGGGAAGGGAATATGCCGGTCTGACTCAGCAACGATGCGAGCTTCGATGTCGTCTTCACTGAGCGAGCTCGGAAAGCTGAGCGTCTTGGTGATCGCCGCACTCGCCGGCACTGCCACCGCCGCTTTACGCGTCGAGGGGTTTGCATGCTCTACCGCGCGGCTTAAGACATTGGCTACGTCATCGATGTCGCGAATGCGCCGTTCGACCACGGCCCCTTCACGTAACGGGCGCACTGCATAGCTTTCCACCTGGAAGTTCTGATGGGCATATCTGAGTTCGAGCAGCTTGACGGTCGCCGAGGTAATATCGACCCCGATCAACCCGTTACGGGGTTTGAGTAAGCGCATTGTGGGTCCGGTATCGCCTGCCTATCGCGTTGCCTGAGGTTACATGATTTTCAACCAAGTCACACTCACATCGCCTTCGGGGCATATCAGCACTGGTGGCGGCCGCCTCGGCTTCCTATAATGGCAGCCAGTCGCGTGATACGGTCGTTTAGATACCGTCTCTTTTTTATTCATCCCATGGGTACTTTCCATTCATGACGTTCCTCCGCACCCTTATTGTGTCGCTATTAGGCATCGTGGTTTCGCTTGCCGGTGCCGCTACTCTCGCGGTCGTCGGCGCCGCCATCTATTTCGCTCCGGGCCTTCCCGACGTGCGTCAACTGCAGAACTTCGAGCTGCATACACCGCTGCGCATCCTGACCCGCGACGGGCGGCTGATCGGTGAGTTTGGCGACGAGCGGCGCATCGAAATCGATTTCGACGCGATCCCCGAGGAGATGATCGACGCGCTGACCGCCGCCGAAGACGCCAGCTTTTTCGATCACCATGGTGTCGCACCACGGGCGCTTGCGCGCGCGTCGCTGGAGCTAATGCAAAGCGGCGGAACGATCCAGTCCGGCGGCTCCACGATTACCATGCAGGTCGCGCGGAATTACCTGCTCACGCTTGATCAGACCTTTACCCGCAAGATTCGTGAAATTCTGCTCGCTTTACAGATGGAGCAATTGTTAAACAAACAAGAAATTTTCGAACTTTATGTGAATAAAATCTTTTTAGGTAACAGAGCGTATGGCATCGCTGCCGCCGCCGACACCTATTACGACAAACCGCTGGAAGAATTGACGCTGGCCGAAACCGCCATGATCGCCGGTCTGCCCAAAGCCCCCTCGGCGTTCAATCCGCTGGCCAATTCAGAGCGCTCGCTGATTCGCCGCAACTGGATCCTGTTCCGCATGCGCGAGCTGGGGCATATCGACGAAGACACCTACCGCGAGGCCGTCCAGGCGCCGGTGACCGCGCGCCGCCACTCCACCGAGCCCGAAGTCGACGCCTCCTATGTGGCGGAGATGGCGCGCCAATACGCCATCGACCGCTTTGGTGACGAGGCCTATACCGGCGGCTACCGCATTTACACCACTATCGACAGCGAACTGCAGCCCACCGCTCGCCGCGCCCTGGCCGACGGCCTGATTGCCTACGATCGGCGTCATGGCTGGCGCGGCCCGGAGGAGCGCGACATTGCCGCGAGCCTGGTTGAAGCCCAGGAAGAAACCGCCACGCAGGGGCTCGAGGAAGAGCTAGCCGAGTCGCCGGAAATTCGCCAGACCGCCCGCCAGGCGGCTGAGCGCAGTCAGACCGAGGTCGAGGGCATCGAGGGCGACGTCAGCAACTGGGTACAGGTGCTCGATCGTACGCCACGCTATGGCCTGCTCGAACCGGCGATTGTGGTCGAGAGCAGCGGACAAGAAATGCAGGTACTGGTGGATGGCGAGCTGCGTAGCATTCCCTGGGAAGGCCTGAGCTGGGCACGCCCCTATCAGTCGCCACGCAGCCGCGGCGCCGAGCCCAGCGCGGCGAGTGACATTGCCACACGCGGTGACCTGGTGCGTGTCGTGGAAGACGAGGAAGGCCAGCTGCGCCTGTCACAGCGTCCCGATACCGAAGGCTCGCTGGTGGCCCAGGACCCGCGTACCGGCGCCATCCTGGCGCTGCAGGGCGGCTTTGATTTCAACGCCAGCAAGTTCAACCGCGCCGTTCAGGCCCAGCGCCAGGCAGGCTCCATCTTCAAGCCGTTCATCTACCTGGCCGCCCTTGAAGAAGGCGATTTAAACGCGGCAAGCGTGGTCAATGACGCCCCCGTGGTCATGGACGACGGCAGCAACACCCTGTGGCGCCCTGTCAATTCAAGCCTCGACTTCCAGGGCCCCATGCGCTTGCGGCCTGCGCTTGCCCGTTCGCGCAACCTGGTGACCATTCGCGTACTGCAGAACATGGGGCTGGATTACACCCTGGAATACCTGAAAGGGTTCGGCTTTGCCGAAGGCCGTCTGCCCCGTGGTCTGGCACTGGCCCTGGGCAGCGCCACCCTCACGCCGATGGAAATGACCAACGCCTACTCGGTGCTCGCCAACGGCGGCTTCCAGGTATCACCTTGGTTTATCGAGCGGGTGGCCCGTGAAGGCGACGAGGAAGAGGAAATCCTTGATGAAGCCAGCCCACAGGTGGCCTGCCGCGAATGCGATGACGACCAGGAGTCGGTAGAAATCGACGGCCAGGACTACCCTATCGCGCCCCGCGTTGCCGATCCTGCGGCCTTGTACATTCTCCGCGACATCATGCGTGACGTTATTGAAAACGGTACCGGCCGCGCCGCGCTTAGCCTGGAACGCGACGATGTGGTCGGCAAAACCGGCACCACCAACAGCCAGCGCGACGCCTGGTTTGCCGGGTTTAACGACAACCTGGTCACCACCGTATGGGTCGGCAAGGACAGCAACGAGACCATCGCCGAATACGGGTCCAACGCGGCGCTACCTATCTGGATCGACTTCATGGGTGACGCCCTGGAAGGCACACCTTCGGCGATGCCGGAGCGTCCGGACACGGTGGTCAGCGCACGCATCGACCCCGACAGCGGCCGCCGTCTGCGCGATGACCAGTCCGGGGGGATTTCCGAGCTGTTCCATGAAGACCACCTGCCCGATTATCAAACAGGCCAGGTCAGTCGTGAGTTGGAAGAAGCCAGCGGCTCTCAAGGCTCAGGCACCGCAGAGTCCATCTTTTAACGCGCTGAACCGCGGTAAAATAAAAAGGCCTGGCAAATTGCCAGGCCTTTTTCGTACGTCACTCCCGCTAAGCGGCGACGGCTGATTGTCGCCGGTTGGCCAGCCAGTTGGCGAGAATCGCCACGCTCATGACCACCACCCCAGCAACTTCCGCCATCAGGTTCGGGTAGAAAACGCCGAAGATCGCGATGCTGATCGCAATGCGCGACGGCCACCCCATGCGGGTAAACAGATAGCCCTCCAGCGCCGCGGCAAAGGCGCATAGCGCCAGTAGGGCAATCACCGCGTTCCAGATCACCAGCGGTACCGGCCCACCGACGATGATCTCCGGGTTGAAGACCATGAACAGCGGAATCAGGTACAGCCCCTTGGCGAATTTCCACGACTGGAAGCTGGTTTCCATGGGTTTGCTACCGGCAATGGCGGCCCCAGCGAAACCAGCAAGTGCAATAGGTGGCGTCACATTAGAGTCCTGGGAGTACCAGAACACCACCAGATGGGCGACCAGCAACGGAATACCAAACTCCGTGGTCAGCGCTGGGCCAACCAGCACGATCAACACGATATAACTCGCTGTTACCGGCAGCCCCATGCCCAGCACCAGGCTCGCCAATAGCACCATGACCAGCGCGAGCACGATATTACCACCGGAAAACGCCATCATCATCGACGAGAATTTAAGCCCTAGGCCAGTGAGCCCGACGATACCCACGATGATGCCCGCAACGGCACAGGCCATGGAGACGGAGACGGCATTGCGCGCCCCCAACTCCAGCCCTTCCACCAGTTTCTTGAAACCAGCAGCGGCCAACTCCTTGATGCTATGGGCCGTCACGGTTTCACCCTGGCGAGGAGCTACAAAGAAGAACCACAGCACATAACGCAACACGGCCACAGCCACCATGGTGACGACCGCATAAAAGCCGACGCGACTGGGTGACATGCTCATCGCCAGCAACCATACCAGAACGCCCAGCGGCAGCAGGAAGTGCCAACCATCCTTCATCACCTGGCGCATCTTGGGCAGTTCGCTTCTCGCCATGCCCTGCATGCCTTGCTTAAGCGCGATGATATGCACGAACAGATAAACCGTTGCAAAGTACATAATCGCGGGCAAGATACTGATCTTGACGATTTCCAGGTACGGCGTGTTGGTATATTCGGCAATCAAAAACGCGCCAGCACCCATCAACGGCGGCATGATCTGCCCCCCTGTGGAAGCTGCCGCTTCGATACCACCGGCCTGCTTGGGCTTATAGCCCAGGCGCTTCATCAGCGGAATGGTAAATGCCCCGGTGGTGACCACGTTGGCAATCGCGCTGCCCGAAATCGACCCCATGCCTGCGGATGCCAGTACCGCTGCCTTGGCGGGGCCACCCCGCTGGCGGCCGGTCGCCGCGTAGGCCATGTCGATAAAGAACCGGCCGGCGCCGGTACTTTCCAGGAAAGCGCCAAACAGCACAAAGATAAAGATATAGGTTGCAGCGACGCCCAAGGGCAGCCCGAAAATGCCTTCCTGGCCAAGATAGAGCTGACCGGCAATACGATCAAAGCTATAACCCCGATGCCCCAAAATGCCGGGCAGCCACTCCCCCAGCCAGGCCAGATCACCCCGCGGCCCCGCCATCGCATAGAGAATAGCGATGAGACCAATCATGGTCATGCTAAGGCCGACGGCTCGGCGGCTCGCCTCCAGCACGGTCACAGTGGCGATGCAGGCCACCGTAATATCGGTCTGCGACCAGAAACCGGCGCGATTGATGATCTCGTCAAGATACAACACCAGATAGCCGCCGGTAATCAGCGCGCCGGTGAAAAACACCGCATCAAGCGCCCAACCAACGATACCTCTGGGACGCCTCCCGCCAAACACCGGGAACATTAAAAAGGCCAGCATCATGATCAGCGCCAGGTGAATGCTGCGCTGATAAAACAGCCCCAGCGGCTGGATGCCCGCTGAGTAAAGTTGAAACAGTGAAAGCCCTACCGCCACGATGGTAATGCACCACAACACGGCGCGGGGCTGAATCACGTTACCCCCGGGCATTACCACCGGGGGTTGATTGGATTCGCTCATGAAGTCCTCGTCAGACGCTGTCTGGCTTACTGGTTAGTGGCGCCGGATGGCGGCGCGTCTTGGGTCAGGTGTAGCGTTACCCGCTCGCCGGCGGCGCGCTGACTCAGGCTGAAGCTATGCGCCTCCCCGTCGCGCTTCCAAACCAGGCGATGGTCAACGGCGGGCGCGCCGACACGCAACACGTACTGGTTGCCGGGAACGGCTTCGTCGATGCCCTCGATCCAATAGCCCCCCTGACCATCGGACACCTGCTCACCTCGGCCGTAGATATGCCCAAGCCCAGCCGCAAAATCGGGTTGGTGACTACGTTCCAGCTCCATCACACCCGCGTGATTGCGATAGCAGTCGAGCACCGCAAACTTCTCCACCGAGTGATGCCATTGCAGGCACCAGCGGGCGCCATTGGGCATGGCCGTTTGAAAGAGTGGCTCGCCCTGCTCGTTGGTCACCACCAGGGACGCAGACGCATTAGCCGGAGAAGAGTGCGACTCCGCTCCGGCTAATGGTGAACAGATGAGCCCCAGCGCAAGCGCTGGGGCTAACCACCCGGTCATGGTCCAAGGCAGGCGTCGTGGGTAGTGCATGGTGACGGCCTGCTCGCGGATCAGGGACGTAGACGATCAGGGATGTCGGCGTCCACTTCCTCGAAGTAACGAATGGCGCCCGGGTGCAGCGGCACCGGCGTGGATTCCATGGTGAACTCAATGGTGGTGTCGTTGGCCGCCGGGTGTACCGCGATCAGCTCGTCGGTATTTTCAAACAGCAGTTGGGTCAACTGATAGGCCAGCTCTTCGTCCATATCCGAATTGACCACCAGCACGTTCGGGATCCCGATGGTTTGAACCGCTTCGTCCATGCCTTCGTAGAGCCCTTCTGCCAGCTCATACGGGGCGAAGACTTCCACTTCTTCCCGCGCGTTGGCCACTTCTTCATCCGAGAGGCTGATGATGCGAATGTCGCGCGTAGTCGCCAGGTTCATAATCGAGCTGGTGGGCGGCCCAACGCTCCAGAAACCGGCATCGATATCGCCGTCACGGATGGCGTCGGCGGTTTCGTTGAAGTTCAGCCGCTGGGGCGTGAAGTCTTCATAGCTCATGCCGTTGGCTTCCAGCAGGGCGCGAGCGTTCAGCTCGGTACCGCTGCCCGGTGCGCCCACGGAGACCCGCTTGCCTTCCAGGTCCGAAAGCGACTCAACGTCGGAATCGGCCAGCGTGACCAGCTGCACGGCATTGGGGTAAACCGAGGCAAGGGCACGGGTATTTTCGATCTGGCGGCCTTCAAAGTCGCCTGAACCGTTGTAGGCCTGATAGACCGTGTCGGCCAATGCCAGGGCCATATCGGCATCGCCGCGCATGATCAGCCCCATGTTCTCAACCGAGGCACCGGTCACTTCGGCAGTGGCCTCGGCACCTTCAATATGTTCGTTGATCATCTCGGCAAAACCGCCGCCGATGGGATAGTAAACGCCCCCGGTGCCACCGGTAGCGATCGACAGCTGTTGGGCGCTGGCAGGTAGAGCAATGGCCAGGAGTGAAGCCGCAGCGGCTTTAGGTAGAGTTCGCATAAGCGTTTCCTCCGTCCGTTTGGACTTATAGGTATGGTTGACGATAAGGAGGTGCATCCAGCTTCCGTTCCGCTGGAAGCAGTGCAGAGAAATTAGCATGCCTTTGCCGTGGGATGCCAATAACTTGACGTTAACGCTCGCTTCTCATCGGGCCGCACAGGTCGCTGGCCACGCTCCAAGGTGCGTTTATCCGCCGTTACTTATATGATCCAGGGCTAACGTTTCTGGCGACGAGGTAATGATGCTGTGTAGAGAACGCTGCGCTAATGAGGGCCGGCCATGATGATCTGGGAAGCCGTCGCGCTGGTGGGCATCGGCATTCTGGCCGGCTTTATCAACGTACTGTCGGCGGGTGGCTCGATGCTCGCACTGCCGCTGCTGATGTTTCTCGGCCTGCCCACTCAGGAGGCGAACGGCACGAACCGCGTTGCCATCGTGCTGCAAAGCGTCTCGGCGATCGGCAATTTCCGCCGTGCGGGCGCTTCGCATATCGGCTTGAGCCTGCGGCTCTCGGTGCCTGCGGTGGTCGGCTCGCTGGTGGGCGCCTGGCTGGCCTTGCAGGTCAGCGATGCGCTGTTCGAAGCGATTCTGATCGCCGTGATGGCGGGTTCGGCCGTGTTGATGCTGCTGCCCCAGCCCAAGCTGGATACCCGCCCGCTCACCGCCGAGCGGCTGACCCCGCTGATTTACCTCGCCATGTTCGTGATCGGCATTTACGGCGGCTTTATTCAGGTCGGCGTGGGTGTGCTCTTCATCATCGTGCTATACCGCCTGCTAAAGATCGACCTGGCCCAGGTCAACGTGTTCAAAGTGCTGATCATCCTCGTTTACAGCCTGCCCGCCCTCGCGCTATTCATGTGGTTTGATCAGGTCCGCTGGAATTACGGACTACTGCTCGCGCTGGGCAGCATGATCGGCGCCTGGCTGGCGGTTAAGGTCAACATGAGTCCCCGCGGAGCGATGTGGATCAAGTACCTGACGCTTGCCATGATCGCCGCCATCCTGCTGCGCCTGCTGTTCGGTTAAGGAGACTGAGGGTTAATCGATAAGCTGGTCGGCCACCTGTTTGACAATGTGCGCCCCAATCGGCAGCGCCGAGGTGGCCGCCGGAGACGGGGCGTTGCCCACGTTCAGCGTGCGGCGGGTATTCACGAACAGAAAGTCGTCCACCAGCTTGCCATCGTTGGATACCGCCTGCGCCCTCACCCCCGCCGGATAGGGCAGCAGATCATCGGCGGTGATGCTCGGGCAGTACTTACGCACCAGCTCCAGGTAGCCGCGCTTGTAAAGCGAGTTCTTCATCTCGACAAGCCCCGGCCGCAGGTGGCGGCCCAGCACTTTCAGGATGCCCGGATGGGTCAACATACGGCCCATATCGCCAAGCGATACATCCTGCTTGCGATAGCCTTCGCGCTTTAACGCCAGCACCGCGTTGGGGCCCACGGTCACGCTGCCGTCGATCATTCGGGTCAGATGCACGCCAAGAAACGGCATCGCCGGGTCGGGAATCGGATAGATCAGGTGGTTCACGATCTGATTGTGCTGCTCAGGCAGCCGGTAATACTCGCCGCGAAACGGGCAGATAGTGAAGGCGGGTTTTTGCCCCAGCATGCGAATCACCCGATCCGCCATCAGCCCCGAGCACGACACCAGATAGCGGCTCGTCAGGCGCTCGTCAGCGGTGCTCACGACCACCTCCTGGCGGCGCTCCTCGAGCGCGGTGACCTCGGCGCCGTAGCGGATGCTGCCCCCCAGGCGCTCGAAGGTGGCCGCCATGGCGCGGGTCACCTCGGCGTAATCGACAATTCCGCTCGAGGGCACGAAAATTCCCGCAACGCCGGTGATATTGGGCTCACGCTCACGCAGCGCACCGCCTTCCAGCCATTCGCGCTCGAGGCCGTTGGCGGCGGTGCGCTCCCATAGCGCTTCCATGCGCTGTTTTTCGACCTCATTGGTAGCGACCAACAGCTTGCCGCAGATGTCGTAGGCAATGCCGTGCTCGTCACAGAACGCGCGGGTGGCGCGGTTGCCTTCCAGGCAGAACCTGGCTTTCAGGCTGCCCGGGGTGTAATACACCCCGGCATGGATCACACCGCTGTTATGCCCCGTCTGGTGTTGCGCGGGGCCCTGTTCCTTCTCGAGCACCAACAGGCGTTTGTCGGGATAGGTCTGCTGCAGCTGCATCGCCGTGGACATGCCGAGGATGCCACCGCCAATAATGATAAAATCCCACATCAATCTCGTCCTCTACACCAAATTGATAACATTTTCCCATATTAGCCGTTATTCTTTGGGAGTCACTTACCCGCAAGCCGTTACCAGGGAGCCGCCCCGTCATGGAGCCAGACGCGCCGCGTCAGAATCTCGCCATTCGCGCCTACCGTGAACTCAAGCACGATATTATCCGCGGCCGCTACGCGCCGGGACAAAAGCTGCTGATGAGCCGCCTGAAAGATTACTACGGCGTGAGCACCGGTCCGCTGCGCGAGGCACTTTCGCAACTGGTGGCCGACCATCTGGTGGTCGCCATCAGCCAGCGCGGCTACCGCGTCGCCTCCATGTCGCTTGCCGAGCTCAACGACATCTACGATGCCCGCGCCCAGCTCGAAGGCCTCATTCTGCGCCTGGCCATCGAGCGCGGTGACGACGACTGGGAAGCCTCGGTGGTGGCTACCGCCCACCGGCTGGCCAAGGTCACCGATATCAGCTCACCGGATGACTTGCTCGATGGCTGGGACCAGCGCCACAAGGCGTTCCATACCGCCATCGCCAGCGGCTGCAACTCGCCGCATTTACTGCAGATGCGCGACACCCTGTTCAATCAGGTAGAGCGCTACCGTCATCTGTGGCTTCAGGAGACCGTCATGTCCGCCCAGGCGCTCGAGCAGAAGCGCCAGGAGCACGCCGAACTGGTCGAGGTTATCCTGGCCCGCGACGCGGCGCGAGCCTCCGCTCTGATGCGCGACCATTTGATGACGCCGGTGCCGATCATCACCCGCGTATTACAGGCCCGCGGCATCGATTAAATTCTGCGTTTTAAAAAAATGTAGATATTTTTAAAAAACGGCGATACATTGGCTATAGCATATCATTGACCGCCACGTTATCGCCGTGGTCGCTTGCGGGCGTCTGCGGGACGGCACCAAGGAGTTCAGCCATGACACACTTCAACTGGGACGACCCGCTGCTACTGGAGCACCAACTCAGCGACGAAGAACGCCAGATTCGCGACGCCGCCCAGGACTACTGCCAGGAAAACCTTCAGCCCCGCGTGCTCAGCGCCTTTCGTGAAGAGCGCTTTGACCGCGAGATCATGACCGAAATGGGCGAACTCGGCCTGCTCGGCGCCACCGTTTCCCCCGAGTACGGCGGCGCAGGCGTCAACCACGTCGCCTATGGCCTGATTGCCCGTGAGGTTGAACGCGTCGACTCCGGCTACCGCTCCGCCATGAGCGTACAGTCATCGCTGGTCATGTACCCCATCGAGACCTACGGCTCTGAAGCGCAAAAGCACAAATACCTGCCCAAACTGGCCAGCGGTGAAATGGTCGGCTGTTTCGGCTTGACCGAGCCGGACCATGGCTCTGACCCGGGCAACATGATTACCCGCGCGGAAAAAGTCGACGGTGGCTACCGCCTGACCGGCGCCAAGATGTGGATCACCAATAGCCCGATTGCCGACATCGCCGTGGTCTGGGCCAAGTCAGCGGCCCACGATAACCAGATCAAGGGCTTTATCGTCGAGCGCGGTACCGAGGGTTTCTCCACGCCCAAGATCGACGGCAAGGTCTCGCTGCGTGCCTCGATCACCGGCGAAATCGTGCTGGAAAATGCCTTCGTGCCCGAAGAGAACCTGCTGCCCAACGTCAGCGGCTTGAAAGGCCCGTTTGGCTGTTTGAACAAGGCCCGCTATGGCATCGCCTGGGGCGTAATGGGCACTTCAGAATTCTGCTGGCACGCCGCCCGGCAGTACACCCTGGACCGCAAGCAGTTCGGCCGCCCGCTGGCTGCCAATCAGTTGATCCAGAAAAAGCTCGCCGACATGCAGACCGAGATCACCCTTGGCCTACAGGCGGCGCTGCAGGTCGGCCGGCTGATGGATAGCGGCAACTGGTCGCCGGAAATGGTCTCGCTGATCAAGCGCAACAACTGCGGCAAGGCGCTGGATATCGCCCGCCAGTCCCGCGACATGCACGGTGGCAACGGGGTTTCCGACGAGTACGGCGTGATTCGCCATATGGTGAACCTCGAGTCGGTGAATACCTACGAAGGCACCCACGACGTGCACGCGCTGATCCTTGGCCGCGCCCAGACCGGTATCCAGGCGTTTTTCTGAGGACATTTATGAGCGCATCTCCCAAACCGCTGGCAGGCATTAAAGTACTCGATATTTCCCGGGTGCTGGCAGGCCCGTGGTGCGGGCAAATGCTCGCCGACATGGGCGCCGACGTGATCAAGATCGAACGCCCCGAACGCGGCGACGACACGCGCCACTGGGGGCCGCCCTGGCTCTCGGGCAGCGCCGAGTCGGCTTATTATCTGTGCGCCAACCGCGGCAAGCGCTCGGTGACCGTGGATATGGCCACGCCCGAAGGTCAGGCGGTGATCAAGCAGCTCGTCGAAAAATCCGACGTGCTGATCGAAAACTTCAAAGTCGGCGGCTTGAAGCGCTACGGACTGGATTACCCAAGCCTGAAGGCGTTAAACCCCCGGCTGATTTACTGTTCGATCACCGGCTTTGGTCAGGAAAGCCCCTACGCCCACCGCGCCGGCTACGACTTCATGATCCAGGCCATGGGTGGGATCATGAGCCTCACCGGCAAGCCTGACGATGAACCCGGCGGCGGGCCCGTGAAAAGCGGCGTGGCGTTTACCGATATTTTCACCGGCCTGTATGCGGCCAACGCGGTGCTCTCCGCGCTGTACCAACGCCGCGACACCGGCACCGGCTGCCATATCGATATGGCGCTGATGGATGTGCAGGTGGGCGTGCTGGCCAATCAGGCACTGAACTACCTGACCTCTGGCAATGTGCCACAACGCCTGGGCAACGCCCATCCCAACATCGTGCCTTATCAAGCGTTTGCCACCCGGGATGGCCATATGATCGTGGCGGTGGGCAACGATGACCAGTTCAGGCGCTTTTGCCAGGTGCTCTCGCTACCCGCCCTGGCCGACGATCCGCGCTTTGCCACCAACGGCGTGCGCGTTCAGTACCGCGACCAGCTGGTGCCGGTGCTCGAAGCCGCGCTTGCCCAGCGCGGCACTGACGATTGGCTGGCAGCCTTTGAAGCCGTTGGCGTGCCCTGCGGCCCGATCAATACGCTGGACCGGGTCTTCGAAGACCCCCACGTCAAGGCGCGCGGGCTCAAGCAGACCCTACCCCACGCCCAAGCAGGCCATGTCGACCTTGTGGCCAACCCCATCCGCATGAACGGCGAATCGATAAGCGCCACCACGGCGCCACCCACCCTTGGCGAGCATACAGACGCCGTGCTCACCGACATCGGCCTCACCACCGCGCAGCGCCAGGCGCTGCGCGACGCCGGGATTATCTAGCCGGTTCAGCGCCGCTGGCGCTTCTCTAGCTTGCCTTCCGAGCGCCCTACGGGGCGCTTTTTGATTAAACACCTCCCTTCAACACACTCATATTCTATACAAAACATGTACAATGCGAGTAATTGTGACTAAAATGGCGATAGGGTAATTGGGCTACCCCTTTAAGATTAATAACATAATGCTTGTCTCGCGGTTGGCGAGCGAAAAGCATCAGGAGTTAAGATGAGTCAGTGTGCTCGAGTCAACGGGAGCTGCAAACGCTGCGAAGGCGATCTGCCGTTCGACTTCACGATGGCGTTTCAGCCCATCGTGGATGTCTCGATTGCCAGGGTCTACGCCTACGAAGCGCTGGTCCGTGGCCTCCAGGGCGAATCCGCCTGGAGCGTGATTTCCCAGGTAACCGACGACCTCATGTACCGCTTCGATCAGGCCTGCCGGGTCAAGGCGATCGAAATGGCCAGTGCACTGGACATGCAGACGGCGCTGTCGATCAATTTCCTGCCCAATGCAGTGTACGAGCCCGAGGCGTGCATCCAGGCCACGCTGGACGTCTCCCGCCGAGTAGGCTGGCCCACCGACCGGCTAATTTTCGAGATCACCGAAACCGAGCGCGTCCGCGACCGACAGCATCTGTACAACATTATCGACGCCTACCGTTCCATGGGCTTCAAGACGGCGCTGGACGATTTCGGTAATGGATACGCCAACCTGGACCTGCTCACCGATCTGGCCCCTGATAAGATCAAGATCGACCGCGAGCTGATTATCGACTGCGATCACCACCCCCGTCGCCAGGCGCTGCTGCGCTCGATCATCCAACTGGCGGCCGAACTAGACATCAAGCTGATCGCCGAGGGCGTTGAGACCCACGCCGAAGCCTTATGGTTGGCGCGGGAGGGCATTCTTTGTCAGCAAGGGTTCTACTATGCACGGCCTGCCGTGAATTCCCTGGGTAACGACTTGACCCAACAACTCGTCACGCTGCGCGATGAAGCGTGGCCGTCAAGCCGCTAGGAACCCTATGGACAACACGACACAACGCGACATTTATCAGCAATTTCATCGCACCCAGCGCAATACGGAAAACGTGATCAACACCGCTCCGCTCGGCATCTGCATCACCAACCCCCAGGGCCGATTCGAACTGGTCAACCCGGCTTACTGCGACTTTTACGGCTATCGTGAAGAGGAGCTGCTGGGTCAGCATTTCACGATGGTGGTGCCCCAGGCCTACCGCGCCACCATGTCGGATCTCCATGACCTTTTTGTCGAAGGGGAAGACACAACAGAGCTACGCCAGGAATGGGATGTGCGCTGCAAGAACGGCGAAGTGCGCACCATCATTGCCGAGGCTGCGCGCATTGAAGGCGACGACGGCGAGCCGCGCAAGGTCACCTTTATCGTCGACATTACCCAGCGGAAACAGCTGGAAGAGCGCCTCAAACAGGCCAACGAGCGCCTTGACCATATCGCCCATCACGACGAACTCACTGGCTTACTGAATCGTCGGGCCGGCCTGCAGTGCCTGGAACAGGAACTGAGCCGCAGCTCGCGCTACGGTAGCCCGTTAAGTGTGGCCATGTACGACCTGGATAACTTCAAGGCCATCAATGACACACATGGTCACAGCGTAGGTGATAAGATTCTTGAAGAAGTAACCGCGACGGTGAACCAGACGCTGCGCGAGACCGACGTACAGATTCGCCTGGGCGGCGAAGAATTTCTCGTCATCATGCCCGAGGTGAATGCCGAACACGCCAAGCTCGCCATGGAACGGGTTCGCCGCGTGGTGGGTCAGACACCGTTTACCCAACAGGCCCTGACGGTTACGCTCTCCGCAGGCGTGGCAAGTTACGTTGAAGCATCGACCACTAGGTTGCTTGATCATGCAGACAAAGCCATGTACCAAGCTAAACAGTCGGGTCGCGATCGCGTGGTGGTCGCTTCATCCATGTAAGTCTGTTTATTGCGCACTATGCTGAAGCATACCGCCCCATCAACTCAGGAGTTGAGCCATGAGCAATGCCGAGCTAAATGAGCTAAAACACAAATACGTCGCTGCCGGTGCCGCAAGCCCCGCCACCGCCTTTGCCGCGCGCGCTGAAAACGCCGAAGTGTGGGACGCCGACGGCAATCGCTTTATCGATTTCGCCGGCGGGATTGGCGTTCTGAACGTCGGCCACCGCCACCCGAAAGTCGTCGCTGCGGTAAAAGCCCAGCTCGACAAGGTAATGCACACCTGCCAGACGGTGATGCCCTACGAAGGCTACGTCAAAGTCGCCGAGAAACTCAGCCATATCGTCCCGGTTCGCGGCCACGCCAAGGTCATGCTGGCCAACTCGGGCGCCGAAGCGCTGGAAAACGCGGTCAAGGTCGCCCGCGCGGCCACGGGACGTTCCAATGTGATCTGCTTTGACGGCGGCTACCATGGCCGTACCTTCTACACCATGGCGATGAACGGCAAGGTCGCGCCCTACCAGACCGACTTCGGCCCGATGCCGGGCACCGTCTTCCGCGCACCCTTCCCGGTGCCCTACCACGGCGTGAGCGAAGACGAAGCCATTCGCGGCTTGAGGATGGCGCTAAAAACCGACGCCAACCCCAAGGACACCGCGGCGATCGTTCTCGAGCCGGTGCTGGGCGAAGGCGGTTTCTACCCGGCGCCCAAGAGCTTCCTCGAGAAAATCCGCGCCATCTGCGATGAGCACGGCATTCTGATGATCATCGATGAAGTCCAGTCGGGCTTTGGCCGTACCGGCAAGATGTTTGCCATCGAGCATAGCGGCGTTGAGCCGGACATCATGACCATGGCCAAGAGCATGGGCGACGGCATGCCGATTTCCGCCATCGTGGGTACCGACAAGGTAATGGATGCCTCCGGCCCCAACTCGCTGGGCGGCACCTATACCGGCAGCCCGACGGCCTGTGCTGCGGCGCTTGCGGTCATGGAAGTGTTCGAAGAAGAGAACATTCTGGAGAAGAGCCAGGCGCTGGGCGAGAAGCTGGCGACGCGCTTCCAGGACTGGCAGGGCAAGTTCGACTGCATCGACAACATCCGCAACATGGGTGCCATGGCGGCGTTCGAGCTGGTGTCCGACAAGGACAACCACACGCCTAACGCGGAACTCGCCGCCAAACTGTGCGGCAAGGCCCGCGAAGAAGGGCTGATCCTGCTGTCCTGCGGCATGTACGGCAACACCATCCGCTTCCTGATGCCCGTCACCATCGAAGACAACGTGCTCAACGAAGGGCTGGACATCATCGAGTCCTGCCTGGATTCCCTGGTGTAACGACACGTTCGTCAGCAAGAACCAAAACGCCGCCCGATGGGGCGGCGTTTTTTATGCGTGGACATCTGACCGGCTTATTGCGCCATGAAGCGTGGCAGCCACAAGGCAATATCCGGCCATACACTGATGATCAAGGCCGCCACGCACATCAGTAGGAAGAAGGGTAGCGCGGCCAGGGCCACCCGGCTGATGCTTTCCCCGGTCAGGCTTTGCAGCACAAACAGGTTAAAACCTACCGGCGGCGTTATCTGGCCAAGTTCAATCATGATGATCAGGAAGATGCCAAACCAGATCGGATCGAACCCCGCCAGCAGCACGATCGGCAACGTGATCGGCAGGCTCATCACGGTGATCGAAATACCGTCCAGGAAAAGCCCCAGCACCACATAGAAAACCGCCAGCGCCAGCAGCAGCAACATCGGGCTAAAGTTTTGCGCGGCGATCCACTCCGCAAGCTCCCGGGGCAGATGCAGATAGCCCATCGCCGTGGAGAGCAACGTAGCGGTAATCAACAGGCTGCACACCATGATGCTGGTGATCAAGGTGCCTCTGAACGCCTCGATAAACAGACGCGCCGAAAGCTGGCGCTCGACGCCAAGCAGTACCAGCGTCGCGGCCACGCCCACCGCCGCCGCCTCTGAGGGCGTGGCAATACCGCTATAGATAGAGCCGATCACGATGCTGATTAGCACCAACACGGGCAGCAGCAACAAAATGGATTGTCCTATGCTCTGACCGGTCGCCGCCTGTTTGGGTGCCAGCGACGGCGATAGATAGGACCTCGCGCCAATATACACGCTGTACAGCAGCGCGATTAACAGGCCCGGCACGACCCCCGCCATGAACAGCTTGCTAATGGAGACTTCCGCCTGAACACCATAGACGATCATCACGATCGAAGGCGGAATCAACAGCCCCAGGCTACCGGCACCCGCCAGCGAACCGATCGAGAGATTGCGATCGTATCCTCTCGTTTTCAGTTCCTGGGTGGTGATTTTGCCAATCGTCGCGGTCGTCGCCGCGCTGGAGCCGCTCACCGCCGCAAACAGCGTGCAGCCAAGCACGTTGGTGTGGAGAATGCCGCCCGGCAAATGGCGGGTGACCGGCACCAGCCCTTTGAAAAGCCGCTCGGAAATATTGGAGCGAAAAATCAGCTCGCCCATCAATATAAACAGCGGGATGGCTGATAACTCCCAGCTATTACTGGCACGGTAGAGAATGCGCGAGAAAATCAGGCCAATGCGGTCAGCACCGAAGTCGCCGAACAGCCAGAGCGAGCCAATGGACACGGCCAGCATGGCCGCAAAAATCCAGGTGCCCATCGACAAAAAGAACAACAGCAGTACGCCGACCCCGACGGCCGACCAAAAAATATCCATAACGCCTTTCCTATTAGTCGCTGCTTTAATTGACGCTAGACGAGTAGCCTGAACGCAGAACCATTATTTTCAGGGCTCTGACTAACAGCGTGATGGAAATTAACCACATGCCCACCAGAATGGCGCTCTCCGGCAGCCAGATAGGCGTCTCTGCCATGGTTTCACTGACGGTGCCGCGGCTATAGCTACGCTGAACGTTCTGAAACCAGAAGGTCGAGAGCCACACAAAGCAGCCTGCCGTGACCAGGCTGCTGAATAGCTCCAGCGGCCAGCGCATGGTTTCAGGAAAGCGCTCAAGAAGTAGAGACACACGGATCAGCCCGCCCTTCTCCAGCACATAAGGCAGACCTAAAAAGGACATCGTGGCCACGGCGTAGCCGATATACTCATCGAGGATAAACGTCGAGTGGCCAAACAGCCTCAGCGCTATCTCTAACAGGATATGGCCGAGCATATAAATAATGAGCAGCACGGCAATGACAGCACCAACCCGATTGAGCAGTTTAGAGATACGCTCGATGACGTTGAGCACCCTCATTCGGCGCCTCGGAACTCGCTCAGAATCGACTCGCCGTCATCACCGGTATTCTCCAGCCAGCTCTCGACCACACCACTGGCGGCGTCCTTCAGCGGCGTTAGCAGCTCGTCCGAGACGGGATCGCTGATTTCCACGTCGTGCTCACCCAGCGTCTGGTAGTTCTCTTCGGTACGCGTTTCAACCGCTTCCCAGTTATGTTGATCGGTCTGGCTGGCCGCTTCCATGACAGCATCCTGTTGCGCGTCGGTAAGCGATTCGAACGCATCGCGATTCATGTGCACCATGTTAAGTGGAATGGCGTACTGAACCCCGGCAAAGTAATTCTGGTGCTCCCAGAAGCTGGCATTGGCCCCCGCTTCGGCGGACGTTAACACCGCCTCGATACCGCCGGTAGCCAATTGGGGTACAACGTCGGCCCAGGACAGGCTGACCGGCGAGGCTCCTACATTTCTAAATGTCTCGGTACCGTTACGGTCAAAAGTGCGAATCTTCAGGTTCTCAAGATCGTCCTGGCTCGCGATCTCGTCTTCAGACCAGATGCCGCTCGGCGGCCAGGGCGAGGCATACAGCAGCACCTGGTTATTATCGGCGAATACCTCTTCGTAATAGGGTTTTGCTATGTCATAAAGCCGCCGCGCATCGGCAACGTCGTCGACAATAAAGGGGAGCGAAGAGAGTAGAAACAGCGAATCGATACCGCTCATGGTGCCCGAGAGCGTATCCGCTATCTCGACGGCGCCATCGGCCACGCCATAAAAATGATCGCCGGAATTAAAGCCGAGCGAGCCACCCGTATGCAGCGTGATATCAATTTCGCCATCGGTTAATTCGGCAAGCTTATCAATGAAATAGGCGTCGCCCTGAGCATGAATGGAGGACGCATTATACTCGTTGGAGAAATCCATACTGACCGACTGGGAGTGCGCATAGCCACTGACGAGCAGCGCCCCTAGTGCTATCGAAAGCTTCTTACCTACATGAGGGAATTTGTTATTTAAATCAGCAGGATGGAACATTATTTCAACCCCTATTTTTGATTGGCATAGGGATTAAACTACAGCCATTTGGGAACTATTTATGTCCCATAGCGACGTGAACGGACCAGACAACGACAAGCCGCCCAGTGGGCGGCGTTGCCTATGTTGCGTAATTAGCGTGGCCGACGATCGCCTTCTAGAAAGTTAGCCGTGAAGACCGCTTTGCCGTGGGTTTCGAACGACCACTTCATCACCTCGCTCAGTCCCGCCATGACCGCATCAAACTCGCCGAACACCTGGGTGCTCATACGGTTGGGGTGCACTTCAAGGCCGGATGCTTCAAGGCGCTTGACCACTTCTTTGACCGCTGGCTTGAAATCATCGGCCAGCGGGTAATAGCTCAACTGTACGGAAAGATACATAACGCCTCCTTACGCCGTATGTGAAGAACGATGGCGTGACGCCATTCGCTGCCAGGCCGCCAGAATAGCGCCACGGGTTTCGTCGGGGTGCTCCATGGGAAACATGTGCGTACCCGGCACGCCGCTGACGGCGACTCCATAACGCTTCAGGCGCTGGATACGCGACGGGGTCAACAGGTGCGACTCTTCGCCTGCCACGACCTCCAGCGGCACGCTCAGCCGACGCGGCAGGCGCGTCAGGTGATCCGGTAAATGGCGGAAGATCTCCACCTCGATACGCGGATCGAACGTGAGCTCCGCGCTGCCGTCCGCCAATACCTGGGTACCTGCTTCAATGTAGTCGTTGAGCGCATCCGGGGTAAAGCGACGAAACAGCCCCCGGCGCCTCAAAGAATTCGCCATGGCCTCCCGGCTCGGCCAGACCGCTCGCCGCCCAAGGGTTTTACCCGCCGGCGTGACGCGGTCAACAAAGCCAAAGCGCTTGGCCGCTTTCATCGCCCAGGCATCGGTGCCCAGCATCAGCGGCGGGTCCAGCATGATCACACCGCAGAAGCGCTCGGGCTGCTTATCGGCGGCCATGGCCATGAGCGTGCCGCCCAGCGAATGGCCGACGCCCAGCAATGGCGCCTCGCTCTCGGGCAGGCAGCTCAACAACTCGTCCACCAAATTGCCCCAGTTACGATTTACCGGGTACTCAGGATGGTGGCCCAGGCGCTCGATGGGGTGCAGATCAAAGCGCTCGGCCAGCGGCGCCAGCAGGCTGCGATAGCTCAACCCGGGAAAGCCGTTGGCATGGGCAAACACTAAGCGGGGGCGTGGCGCGGTATCAGCAGGCATGGCAGGGCTCGCGGTCAGGTTTTTGATTAAGCGGTTAACGGGCTATCTATCATACATCTGTTTTAACTCGCTCCCTGCCCAGGGTCAATCTTCCCTATGTGGTCAGTGGCGAATTAAAACAGCGGCAGTTGGTGGGCCTGGGTGTTCTCGGCCAGGCGGTAACCCACCCCCAGCAGGCGCACCGGCCGCTCGCCCCTGGCCCAGCCGACGTTTAGCAGCGTTTCGAACTGGGCGAGGTCCGGCGCGGGGTCGGCGTGTTCCACGGTGGTCTGGGTAAAGTCGTTGAACTTGACCTTCACGATCAGCCCGCGCACCGCCAGCGGCGGGTCCAGCCGGGCGTAGCGACGTTCCAGATCCTCAAGCAGCGTGGGTAGCTCGCGGCGGCAGGCATCCAGGTCGGGCAAATCCTGGGCGTAGGTCTGCTCGGTGCTGATCGATTTACGCTCGCGGTGAGTCTTCACCGGGCGCTCATCGCGCCCCCAGCTCAGCTCGTGTAGCCGCCGACCAAAGCGGCCAAAGTGCTCGACCAGATCTGTCAGCGTGCGGGCGCGCAAATCGGTACAGGTGTGGATATCGAGCCCGGCCAGCTTTTCCGCCGTGCGCGGGCCGACACCGTGAATTTTCTTCACCGGCAGCTGCTGCACGAAGCCATCCACCTCATCCGGGGTGATCACGCACAGGCCGTCGGGCTTGTTCCAGTCGCTGGCGATCTTGGCGAGAAACTTGTTGGGCGCCACGCCCGCCGAGACGGTAATCCCAACCTCGCGGCTGACGCGCTCGCGGATGGCTTCCGCCATGAGCGTCGCGCTGCCGTGGTGCAGCGTCACCTCCGAGACATCCAGAAACGCCTCATCCAGCGACAGCGGCTCGATAAGCTCGGTGACATCGCGGTAGATGGCAAATACCTGCCGGGCGACGGCTTTGTATTTGGCCATGTCGCCGCGAATGATGGTCAAATGGGGGCAGCGCTTGAGCGCTTGGCCCATGGGCATCGCCGAATGAATCCCGAATTCGCGGGCGGGGTAATTGCACGTGGCGACCACCCCGCGCTGCTCGACGCTGCCGCCGATGGCAATCGGTATATCGCGCAGCGCCGGGTTGTCGCGCATCTCCACCGCCGCGTAAAAACAGTCACAGTCGCAATGAATGATTTTGCGCACTGACTAGCCTTCTACCTGTAAAAAACCACAGTTTATCACAAGCCCTAGCCCTTCATGTGCCACAAAACGTCCGCAGCACCTGCTCACTATCGGTCGCCGGCGCTGCCAAACGCCGTGCTTCCGTTGAGTCATCAAACGGCTGGGTGACCACGCCCAACAGGGTATGGAACGGCGCAAAATCGCCGTCGTAGGCAGCATCGATGGCCTCCTGAACGCGGTGGTTGCGAGGGATGATGACCGGATTACCACGGCGCATGGCCGCAAAGCGCTCATCGTCCTGCCCGGCCACCTGCGCCGCCTGCCACTCCTCCAGCCACGCGGTTAGCGCCTGGGGCTGAGTCGTCAGCGCCAGCAGCGCGTCGCGATGTTCATTGCTTGGCGAGGCGGCGTAGTGGGTGAGCGCATCGAAGGTGGCGGTCATGTCCATCCGGCCCTGGTGCATCTGGCTTTCCAGGCCTTCCATCAGCGCTTCAGCATCGCTGCTCTCCGCCGCAAGGCCCAGCTTATCAGCATGCAGGCGGCGCTGTTCGGCGCTGAACAGACCATTAAAGCGGCGAATGGCGTCGGTGGCCTGGGCAACGCCCGCATCGCCCTGCTCGTTCAGCAGCGGCAGCAGGGTTTCGGCAAAGCGGGCCAGGTTCCACTGGGCAATCCCCGGCTGATTGGCAAAGGCGTAGCGCTTGCCCTGGTCAACCGAGCTAAACGCCTTTTGCGGGTCGAACTGCTCCATGAAGGCGCAGGGGCCGTAATCGATAGTTTCCCCGGCAATGCTGCAGTTATCGGTGTTCATCACGCCATGAATGAAGCCGATACTCATCCAGCGCGCCACCAGCTCGGCCTGGCGGGCGACGACGGCCTCCAGCAGCGCCAGGTAAGGGTCTTGTGCATTAGCTGCCTCGGGGTAGTGGCGTTCAATCGCATGATCGGCCAGCGCCTTGAGCGCCGCTTCATCCCGGCGCACCGCTGCAAACTGGAAGGTGCCAACCCGGATGTGACTGCTGGCGACACGGGTAAATACCGCGCCCGGCTCGGGCAGTTGACGCACCACCCGCTCGCCGCTGGTCACCGCGGCCAGCGCACGCGTTGTGGGGATGCCCATGGCGGCCATGAACTCGCTGACCAGGTATTCGCGCAGTACCGGCCCCAGTGGTGAACGGCCATCACCGCCACGTGAAAACGGCGTGCGCCCGCTGCCTTTCAGCTGCACGTCGCGGCGCTTGCCATGCTGGTCGACGACTTCACCGAGCAGCAGTGCGCGGCCGTCACCCAGCTGCGGCACAAAGTTGCCGAACTGGTGGCCCGCGTAGCCAAGCGCGCGTGGCTTGGCGCTGGGCATCGCCTGATTGCCGCTGAACCACGCGGCCAGGGTCGCCTCATCGGGTATTTCGTCAGCGCCCAGCTCGGCGGCCAGCGGCGCATTGAACGCGATTAGCTCAGGGTGTGCCACGGGAGTGGCCGCGCATTCCACCGACAGCGGTTCGGGCAAGGTGGCATAGCGATGTTCAAATGACAGCACGATTAACTCCGCGTCTATTGGCTTTCGTTGGCTAATACCCTAGCATTTTACTCAAGTAAACGCCGAAGCGAAGCCTCTTCATCATGCCGATTGTCCCAGACCATTACCCTGCCCCGCTGGAGCGGGCGTTTTATAACCGCGACACCCTTGAGGTCGCCCGCGACATGCTGGGCTGCTGGCTGGTGCGCGAGCATAACGGCGAGCAGATCGCCGCGCGGATTGTGGAAACCGAGGCCTACTGCGGCGCCGAGGATTCCGCCTGCCACGCCCACCGGCGCCGCTCGCCGCGCACCGAAGCCATGTTCGGGCCGGCAGGACACGCCTACGTGTACCTGGTGTATGGCATGCACTGGCTGTTGAACGTGGTCACCGAACCGGAAGATTCGCCCTGCGCGGTGTTGATTCGCGCCGTGGAGCCGACGGTCAACGAGGCGGCGATGCGCGCCACCCGCCAGGCAACGGGTAAACAGCTAAGCAATGGCCCGGGCAAGCTCACCCGCGCCCTGGGCATCGACAAAGCGCTATACGGGCATGACATGACCCAGGGCAACCGGCTGTGGATAAGCCAGTCCGCAAAGGATGAAGGGCTTAACACAGGGCCGATTGCCACGGGCCCAAGGGTGGGGATCGATTACGCTCAACCGGAGCACCGCGACGCCCCCTGGCGGCTTTGGCTGAAGGATAATCCGTGGGTATCGAAGGCCCGCTAGCGGTCAACGACAGCGAAACAGCCGGAAAGTTATCACGCAAGCTTTCATCAGTGTCCTGGACGTGCCCGCCTGGATAAATGTTCTGTGAATTTTTTCTGCTGGTTATTTATCAGCACAAGGTTTACTTTTATGGAAAATCATTATGAAAAGTAAACCGGATGACCGATATGTTAGGACAACGTATACATCAGGCACGCCTTGCCGCTGACCTGACGCTTGAAGCGTTGGGCCAACAACTAGAGGTTTCCAAGGCAGCAGTCCAGAAGTATGAAAAGGGTAAGGCGACACCCGACTCTTCTAAATTGCTCAAGATCGCGCAAGCCTGTGGCGTGCGCACAGAATATTTTTTCCGTAAATCGACGGTGACGTTGTCGAATGTCGAGTTTCGTAAACGCAGCACGTTTGGAAAGAAACGTTCTGACGCTGTGCAAATTCGCATTACCGAGCTGATTGAAAAACGCGTCGAACTGCTTAATGCGTTCCCCGAGTTACCCATTCCCCGCTTCGTAGTACCAGCCTGTGTGCCGCCCAGGGTTGAGGACTTAGACGAGATTGAAAGCATCGCCGAGGGTGTTCGACACGCTTGGGAGCTTGGGCTGAACCCAATTGCCGACCTGACCGCTGAGCTTGAGCCCCTGGGGTTGCTGGTAATGGCTATCGACGTTGATCACAAAGCGTTTTCGGGGATGACCGCGACCGCAACAACTGCAGACGGCCAATATTACCCTGTGATTGTGGTGTCTTCCCGCTGGCCTGGGGATCGCCAACGATTTACCCTCGCACACGAATTGGCCCACGTAATCTTGGCAGGCCGCTTGGTGGATGGCGCAAATGAAGAAAAGGCCTGCGACCGGTTTGCCGGTGCGTTTTTAGCCCCGAGGGACTCGGTGATCAAGGAGCTTGGAGCTCAGCGCAAACGCCTGGAGCCGCAGGAGCTTTACCATCTTAAGCATGAATACGGCCTTTCGATGACCGGTTGGGTGATGCGTGCGTTTCAATGCGGCGTTATCCACAACGAGGTGCGCGAGGCGGCGATGCGCATGTTTTCTGTTCGCGGCTGGCGAACTAACGAGCCAGGTGAGCCGCTGCCCAATGAAGCACCTTCTTTGTTTGAGCAGCTGGTATATCGGGCATTGGCAGAAGACCTCGTTTCCGAGGCGAAAGCGGCTGAGCTGCTAGGCATCCCAAGAATGCGGTTCTACCGAGAACGCCTTATGGAGTCTGCTGATGCTGTTACTCATCAGTGACGCCAACGTCATCATCGATTTGGAAGCCGGAGACATACTGGAAGCTCTCTTTCAGCTTCCTTATGACTTCGCTATGCCTGACGTGCTGTATGAAGAAGAAATCAAGGACGGCAGCCCAGACCTACTCAATATGGGATTAAAAACACTCGTTGTTGAGTCCCAATACGTTGATTATGCAATCGCCTTGGGAGAAGTGCATGGCGATGAACCAGGCTTCTACGACAGGCTCGCATTGTCTTTAGCCAAACAGGAAGCCTGCCCGTTGCTCACCGGAGATAGTAACCTCCGCGCCCTTGCCGGTCATGAGGGTGTCGATATAAGAGGCACGCTATGGGTGCTCGCTGAGCTGATTGAGTTTGGGCTCTTAACTAATGAGAAGGGGTTAGCGTCCCTTGACTTAATGAAAGCGCACAAACGCCGACTGCCTTGGGACAATGCCAAACGGCAGATCGAACGGGCGAGCTACGGGGTCAGGCAAAGAGGCGCGTGAAGACAACCCCCATAGCAAACGATACGCTCGGTACCCAAGGCCCGCTAACGCCCCTCCAGGCAACGTACCGCCTGCTCCAGCACCGGCGTTAGCGGCGCACGCCACTGGCTGGTCAACAGCGCATCGGCGCGGGTTACGCCCAACGACAGCGAGGCCACCGGCAGCCCCATGGCATGGGCCTCGCGGCAGAAGCGATAGCCGGAGTAGACCATCAGTGACGTCCCCACGGCCAGTACCGCCTGGGCGTTCTGCAAGCCTGTCTGGGCGGCGAGCCGTCTTGCCGGTGGAACCACGTCACCGTAATACACCACGTCCGGCTTGAGGATGCCGCCGCAGCGCGGGCAGTCGAACACCGCAAACCCCGAAAAATCAGTTTCCAGGTCGGCGTCGCCATCCGGGGCATGGCCCGCATCAAGTGCGGCAAAGCGAGGATTCAGCTGCGCCATTTCACTGTGCATGGCGTGGCGCATCATGTGGTAACCACAATCCATACAGCTGACCGTATCGGCCCGGCCGTGCAGGTCGATGACCTTTCTGGAGCCCGCCCGCTGGTGCAGGCGGTCGACGTTCTGGGTGACCAGCATCTCCACAAAGCCCATGTGTTCGAGCGCCGCCAGCGCCCGATGCGCCCCGCTGACCTGCGCCTCGCGCAGCGCCTTGAAGCCCACCAGGGCCCGCGCCCAGTAGCGCTGACGCACCGCATGCGAGCCCATGAAATCGCCATGCTGAACCGGCGGCGAGCGTTTCCACTGGCCTTGCGCATCGCGATAGTCGGGGATGCCGCTGTCGGTGCTCACGCCCGCGCCGGTGAGTATCCACAGCTTGGGGTGGCGGGCAATGAAGTCCGCCAGCTCAACGCCCGCTTGGGCGACGCTTTGAGTCATTTCCACGGCCTGCGTCAAATGTTCACCTCTAGGCAATCCTGCACTCTGTCGACGATACTGTATGACAACGACGACGCCTACTGTGTGTCGGGCATTTCATTCAAGGAGCGTGTTATGCAAGGGTCTCATCAACAGTCGCAGCAGCAGCATGACGTCATTATCGTCGGCGGCGGCATGGTCGGCGCGGCGCTGGCAGCCCGCCTGGGCAATGCCGGCAAGTCGGTCGGGCTGATCGAGCAAGGCGATGCGCCCGCCCCACCCGAGGGTGACTACGACCTGCGCATTTCATCACTCAACGCGCGTTCACTGGCCTTTATCAACGCTAGCGGCACGCAGCTGCCCGAGGAGCGCTGCTGCCCTTTCCGCCACATCGATGTCGCCAACCAGGATGGCACCGGCCACTCGCTGTTCTCAGCAGCCGACAGCGACATGGACGACTTCGGCGTTTTTGTCGAAAACCGCACGCTGCAGTATGCGCTCTGGCAGCGCCTGGCCGACTTGCCCGGCGTGACCTGCTATACCCAGTGCGCGCCGATCAGCACCCTGGCCAGCGGCGATATGCGCCTGGTCGAGCTGGACAACGGCAAGACCCTCAGCGCGCCGCTTGTTGTCGGGGCCGACGGCGCCCGCTCCACCCTGCGTGAGCTGGCCGGCATCAGCGTGACCCACTACGACTACCACCAGCGGGCGATGATCATTAACGTGGAAACCGAGCTGCCCCAGCAGGATGTCAGCTGGCAGGTGTTCACCCCCACCGGCCCGATTGCCATGCTGCCGCTGCCCGGCCAGCGCGCTTCCCTGGTGTGGTACGACAGCGACGAGGCCACCAAGGCTCGCGAACAGCTGGACGACGACGCACTCAAGGCCGCTATCGAAGAAGCGTTTCCCAAACGGCTGGGCAAGCTCACCCGGGTCGTCGCGCGTGCCAGCTTCCCCATCAAGCGCCAGCACGCCAAGCGCTACATCGGCAAGCGCCTGGCGCTGATTGGCGACGCCGCCCACGTGGTGCACCCGCTGGCGGGCCAGGGGCTGAACATCGGCCTCCACGACGCCGACACCCTGGCCGAGCTGATCATCCACGGCCGCGACCCCGGCGACCATATCAACCTGCATCGTTTCGAGGTCCAGCGCCGCCTGGCCAACCAGGCGATGATCGCCGCCACCGACAGCTTCCACCACCTGTTCACCGGCGCCAAACCGCTACGCCAACTGGGCGATCTCAGCCTGCACGTCGCCGAACGCATACCGTTCGCCAAACGCATCATGATGCAGCAGGCCAACGGGCTGAATCCGTTCAAGAAGCGCTAGGCGTGATAAGCGCAACGACGTTTCACAAATAAGGCCAAGCGGTTGCGCTTGGCCTTGTTGCCTACATTATGCCCAACCTGGAAAAGAGGCTAGCCCGTTGCCTCTCTATACGCTCAGGTGGTCATCCAGGAATTCACGAATCACCGGGATAATGACATCGCCATGGGTTTCCAGGGCAAAATGCCCGGTGTCGTAAAAGCGAATGTCCGCCTCAGGAATATCGCGCTTCCAGGCTTCAGCCCCCGGCGGCAGGAAGAAAGGATCATGCTTCCCCCACACGGCGAGCAACGGCGGCTGATGCTCCCGAAAATAGGCCTGAAACTCGGGATACTTCGCGACGTTGGTGGCGTAGTCCAACAATAAATCGAGCTGAATATCCGCCATCCCGGGTTGAGATATCTGAGCCCCTTCCAACGTATAGGCATCCGGGGCGACAGCACTGGTGTCTTTTACCCCCTCCACGTACTGCCATTTGATGGATGCTGGCGTCGGGAAGTCACTCAAGGCATCACGATTCGCCTTTGAAGGGACGTTCCAATACCTCCGGATAGGCTCCCAGCCTTGGGAAAGGCCCTCCTCATACGCATTGCCGTTTTGCGAAATGATCGCAGTGATTTTTGACGGGTGAGCCACCGCCAAACGCCAGCCAACCGGCGCGCCATAGTCATGAACGGCGATGGCGTAGCGCTCGAGATTCAATTGCTCAGTAAATTGATCAATCGTCTTCGTCAGGTTGGCAAAGGTGTACTCATACTCACCGCGCGCCGGTGATTGAGTAAAGCCAAACGCTGGCAAATCCGGGGCGACGACGTGATAGCCATCCGCAAGCGCCTCAATAACATCGCGCCACATATACGATGATGCCGCGAATCCGTGCAGCAGCAGCACCGTCGGCGCTGCTGGATCTCCCGCTTCACGGTAGAAAACGTCGACATCGCCCACTTTCTCGAAACGATAGTGAACCTGCTGCGTTGTCGAGCCAGAAGCCGTCATATTTTCAGATGTCATGGACCACCTCCTTAGTAACCATTAATAATAGATTTTGAAGGTTATGAAGAAAGATAGTAACCTGTCAAGTATTGAATTGAAGGTTACTCGGCATGCCATCAAAAATTGCGCCTCCGTTTATCGCGAGCAATCTCGCTATCGATTTCATCAACACCCTATTTGGCGTAGGGGAAGAGCGCCAGGAATGCCTGGATGACAACAGCAGCGTTGTTGCATGGCTTCAGCAGGCGGGTGTACTGACCGAAGAGTGTGAAAGCCCACCGTCTGGGTTGGCCCAGCTGGCTCGTGAACTGCGCGACAGCATGCGGGAACTGCTCACTTCGGCCCAACAGGGACGGGCTGCAGATCCCGCATTGATCAATCACGTGCTGGAACAGGGCTGCCCCATAGAGAAGATTGAATGGCAGCCAAAGGACGCGGTATTTCAGAAAAAAACTTACAGGCCCAACATGGAAAGCGAAAGCCTGTTGCAGCCTGTCGCGGCGTCGTTGGTTGAGTTGCTTACCGAGGAAGATCTACAGCTCGTCAAACAGTGTGAAGCCTCGGACTGCGTTCTACTGTTCCACGATCAAACGAAATCCCACCGTCGCCGCTGGTGCAGCATGGCCTCCTGCGGCAACAGAATGAAAGCGGCCGCACACCGTGCCAGGAAAAAAACGGGGTAGTAGGCTTTAGGTAATATCCATTAGGTGACACTCGCCATGATCAAAATAGCGTTAGCTCTGAGCACCCTGATACTGATCAGCGGGTGTGCACACGACAGTAATAACGCCGCATCCGGCGCGGCCGAGTCAGGTACATCAACCGAGCAAAGCGAGCCCCACCATCAGATGACCGACCAATGGGTCGGCCGATGGACCGGCGTAGAAGGGTTATTCCTGGAAATCAGCAAGGACGCGTCTGCGGGCCCGGGCCATTACCTGCTTCACATGCGCTACGGCCTGGATGCTGATCAAATCGGCACCTTCGAAGGGCAAGCAACCGCCGATGGCATTCGCTTCAACCGCGGGGACGGCCCACAGCTGCTCCGTGCGGGCGACGGCGAAGCGACAGGCATGAAGTGGCTATTGGAGAAGGAAGATTGTCTGATCGTCAGAACAGGTGAAGGCTATTGCCGCGACTGATCTGCTCGACGGAAGTAGGTTTATTTCACCGCTAAGTGCGCTAGACAACAGACCAGATGACACTAACCACCTACTTTGATAAAGAGGCGATGGAATGCCTCGAAAATAAGCTAGAGCGTGTGCCTCAGGGATGAATGGCGCGACAGGGATTTCGGATTCACAAAAGGAGTATTTACTGATGAACAGTATCGTCTACATCGTTGGTGCCGTCGTTATCGTCATAGCGATCCTTTCCTTTCTGGGTTTGCGCTAGCACTCCGCTAAGACTTGTTTTCTATAGAGATTTACACAGAGCCTGCGATGGTTAACCCACTCGCAGGCTTTTGCGTGAGTACTCGTTACCGCAGGAAAGGGGGCAGATGCTGTTTATGTGCCCAAGTCGGTATGCATGCCACTCAATTTTTCGCCTAATCCGCACGCGACCTAGCGTTACACCATCGATTTAACTGCGCCAAGACGCTGCTTCAGCCGAACGACCTTAGCCTTCACATCATCAAGCGCCTCCCGCTCACTAAACCCAACAGCAAGCCTAAGGGTTAAACCCGTTCAAAATACGCTCAAAATGGCTAGGCTGTGAGGAAGGCCATTGCAGATGGTCAATAACAATCACAATTATCCCTTATTGAAGGAGAACTTATGGCGCTTATTCAACGGCACCCTTTGCTAACGTCGGCGTTTATCAGTATTGGCTTGGCAGCCTCTTCATCGCTAATGGCCTGGGACGGCCTCGTCGAAAAGCAGACCTTCGAGCTGGAAAACTTCACCACCCAAGGGGGAGAAACCATCCCCGAAGTAAGCGTGGGCTGGGAGGCGTACGGTGAATTAAACGACGCCCGCGATAACGTCATTTTGATCACCCATTTTTTCTCGGGCACCAGCCATGCGGCAGGCCGCTATGATCCTGATGGCGAGCCAACCGGCTATTGGGATGCGATCATAGGCCCCGGCAAACCGCTGGATACCGATGAGTACTACATTATCGCTTCAGATACGCTGGTTAACCTGAATGCCAATGATCCCAACGTGACAACCACCGGGCCTGCCTCCATCAACCCCCAAACGGGTGACCCTTGGGGAATGGACTTTCCAGTGGTGACGATTCGTGACTTTGTCGAGGTGCAGCGCGAATTGTTAGAAAGCCAGGACATTGAATCGCTGCACGCGGTCATGGGCGCCTCAATGGGCGCGCTACAGGCCATCGAGTGGGCAAGCGCCTACCCTGATCGCGTTGATCGGCTTATCCCCGTGATTGGCGGCGGCGTTGCCGACCCCTGGCTGCTGGCGACGTTGAGCGCCTGGGCCGCGCCGATTCGCCTGGATGCCAACTGGAACGAGGGTAACTACTACGACGGTGAACCACCCACCGATGGGCTAAAAGAAGCGCTCAAGCTCGTCACGCTCAATGCCAACCATTGGCAGTGGGCCAACGAGACCTTTAACCGTGATTGGGCCGATGAAGAACGCGACCCCGCTCAGGATATCAACGCCAACTACGCCATTGAGCAAACCCTGGATGACATCGCCGCTGCACGTGCTGAGGTTTCCGACGCCAACCATTTCCTGTATCTGGTTCGCGCCAACCAAACCTTTATGGCGGGCCACGGCGATTCTCTAGAAGCGGGGCTTGAAGCAATCGACGCCCCCACGCTGATGCTTTATAGCGAAAACGACCTCGTCTTCGCGCCCGAAGGCGTACGCCATACCGCCGAGCTGATTGAAGACGGCGGCAGCGAGGTGACGCTTGAAACCCTGGAAGGCAATCGAGGCCATCTCGACGGTGTCGTTTCCATTGATCAGGCGAGCGAAACGTTGCGGGAATTTTTACAGTAAGGGAGTGAGCGCTGGCTCTTTGGGAGCCAGCGCTTAGGAAATCGCGCCCTGAACCAGTCTGGCTAACCACGACCCAACGCCCGCTGTACCGCCTGCTCCGCATGGACCTCTGTGGGATCGCACAAGCCTCAATTCAGGTCAGAGCCTCTAGGCCATTAGCGGCTAGCGTTTTCTTCAGCCACCTGACGGAGCGCATCGACAAGCACGTCAGCAGGCTGGGCGCCAGAAATCAGGTAACGTCCATCGAGTATAAAGCCCGGCACGGCGCTAACCCCTGCCTCCATGAAATGCTGTTCTGCCGCGCGAACTTCGTCCGCGTACTGATCAGACCGAGCGATGGCCTTAGCAGCGTCACCGTCAAGCCCGACCTCAATGGCCTTCTCTCGTAGAACCTCTGGGTCTGAAGGGTTCTTTGCCTCACCGAAGTAAGCATCAAATAATGCCAATTGCAGGGGTGTCTCTAGGTTGTGAGTTGCCGCCCACGCAAGCACGCGGTGGGCATCGAACGTATTGTTCGCCCGACGCTCCTGGGCGCCACGAAAATTCAGCCCAAGCTCTTCGGCCACCGCCATAATCTCGCGCTGGGATTGCTCCATGCTGGCAGCATCCTTGCCGTACTTGCGGCATAAGTGCTCCAGGATCGGCTCACCCTCGGGTGGCATATCCCGGTTGAGCTCGAAGGGCTGCCAGAAGAGCTCAACGTCGATCTCGCCATCAAGGGTTTCCAGCGCTTGTTCCAAGCGCCGATAGCCGATCGCGCACCACGGGCATGCGACATCAGAGACCAGGTCGATTCTCACCTTTTGCATAAAGGCTCTCCTTGCTGGGTTCGGTCATCAGGGCGCAAACAACGCCAAGCCCTGGCTTGTACCACGAAACGCATAAACGCAACCAGCGCAGAACGCTACTCGCCCTCTATCTCAGAAAAGTGGCCCGCTTTATCCAGGGTGTATTCGCCAAAATCCCGCGCCAGGTAAAGTGAGCCCGAATAGACGCTCTGAGCCTCTTTACGGATATCTTCGATGGACGGCGACGCATTGGGGTTGATCTGGTAACGAGGGCTAAAGTGCGTCAGTACAAGGTTGGGGAGCTGCACCGATTCGGCAAACGCAGCGACCTGCTTGGCGTAGCTATGCCCCACGTCACCGGCCTTCTCAGCCATTGCTTCGGTGTAGGTGGCTTCATGCACCAGTACCTGCGCTCCCGCGCACGCCTCAGACAATAAGTCAGGATGGTCATTGTCCCCGGCGATCACCACTTTTCTGGGCTTGTGTTTGGAGATCAGGAAGTCACGGCTTTGTAACCGCTCGCCCGCGAACTCAATATCAACGCCCTGCTTCAACTGCCCCCACAACGGCCCTCTGGGAATCCCCTTTTGCTCCAACTTATCCACATCCAGAGCAGACTCGACCTTTCGCTCCGTAAACCCATAAGCATAGGAAAGCGCCCGGTGTGAAAGCCTGTAGGTGGCAACCGCAATGCGCTCAAACTCGACGCTTGGCAGGTCATCGGAACAGACAAACTCCACATCGAAGGGTAACGATAGCTGGGTAGCCTCACAGGTGGCATCCAACCATGCCTTGATGCCAGCGGGCGCCACAATGGTCAGCGGCGCTTCCCGGCCGTTCATCGCCGCACTCGCCAGTAGGCCCGGCAGGCCATAGCAGTGGTCACCGTGCACGTGGGTAATCAGGATGGCTTTCAATGAATTAAGCGACAGTTTGGTGTGCAAGACCTGATGCTGGGTGCCCTCACCACAATCGATCAGGTACCAGCCCTTCCCCTTGCTCTCGCGCAACGCGACCCCGGCGACGTTTCTTTGCTTGGTGGGTACACCGGCGGAGGTGCCGAGGAATAGTAAGTTCATCGTTTGTTCGTGATCTCTTAAGTACACGCTTTGGGGACAAGATGAAGCCCAGCCTGGTCGCTATGTTGGCACTCTAGCAACCACCATGGTCACACTGCCTATCCAAATAATTTCGTTTTGGCGGGCTCACAATGGGCTTTAACGGATTACGTCCGAAGCAGCAAGCGCATGCTTGAATGCGCACTTCCATGCGCATAAGATTAGACCATACATTAAATAGCCACTTGGAGGCTCCAATGGCCGAACTCTACAACGCAGCCGCACCGAAAAAAGCGGCGAATCTCTCAGTCAATAGCGACCTGCTGCGTAAGACCCGTGAACTGAACATTAACCTGTCTGCTACCCTGGAGCGAGCCCTGAAAGAAGAGCTCTCCAAACGCGAAGCAGCACAATGGGTCGAAGAAAATCGCGCTGCGATAAATAGTTACAACGATTTTGTTGAACAGCATGGATGCTTCGGCGACGAATTCAAGGAATTTTGATGGCACAGTTCGATGTATACCCCAACCCAAGCAAAACCAGCCAAGCGCACTACCCATACCTTGTCGATATTCAGAGCAGCCTGCTGAGCGAACTGACAACTCGAATCGTCATCCCTTTGGGGAAACGCTCCGCATTTGGTGGCAATGCCATGCAAGGGCTCACGCCAGAAATCAGCTTTGCATACCAGGAACTTCTACTGTTGACCCCACAAATTTCCTCCGTTTCTGAAAAGCATCTCAAAAACCCGGTGGGTTCTTTATCGAATTTCAGAGACCAGATTGTTGGCGCTCTGGACATGGCCATCACGGGCATTTAACGACCTGGTTAAGCTGCTTCGAAGTCCAGGGGATGGATTCCATCCAGATTGACCGTATTCCGAGCCACCCAAGGGTCATACATATCTTGCATCGCCAATCAGCTCTCCGGCGTACGCCCGAGAACCTTGGTTAAAGGCAAAAACGGCACCAGCGCTCACCGATATTATCTCGTACTAGCAGCCAGACGCGCGCCCAAGGCAACGAACAGTGCTCCAAGGCCACGGTCCATCCATATGCCAACTCGCCGATTTTGTCTCAAGAAAACGCCTAACTTTGACCCCAGCATAACTAAAGGTGGCTCTATGCAAGCCGCAACAACAATGATCAGGCTTCCGTGCAACAGCAACTGAGCGCTGGGAGGGCCAGCACCTTCCACGACGAACTGAGGCAAGAAAGCCAGGAAAAATACGGCCACTTTCGGGTTAAGGGCAGAAACCAGCGCTCCTTGCCAATAGATTGAATGCATTCGTTGCTGGCTGACGCTCCCGCTGGGCTCGAAAGAGTCACCACGCGATAGGAGCATTTTGATACCCAGCCATATCAAATATGCGGCGCCGACCCACTTAACGATAGAAAACGCCAGGGCAGACGTGGCAAGGATTGCGGAAAGCCCCACCGCCGCCATCACGACATGCAACGCTGCCCCTGTCCAAATGCCAAACATCGCAGCGAATCCATGCTGACGTCCGTTACGCAACGTTTGCCCCAAAATGAAAGCGATATCTGGGCCTGGGGAAAGGTTTAGCAGGGCCGCCGCACCAAGAAATGTCACCCAGTGAATTATTGTGTAATCAAACATTTTGACACTCCTATGTCCTTAACTAAGGCCAGCTCTATCAGTGCTACTGATGACATCGACTGGGTCGCTTAATGATCAAGCGTCTTTACGCTAGCACTTCCATTTTTGGTGTCCAGCACCACCACGCCCTCTGATTCAGCATCCATCTGTGCAAGCAGTTCCCCGCGGCCATTCCAGGCGGCCGACTGCCCGACGCTGATAAAGTCATCGCTAGGCCCGACACAGTTAGCCATGATCACAAGCATATTATGTTTGCTTGCGACCGCAGGGTAATGCGTCATTGCCTTGGCGATACCGCCAACCGGTTTGGCAACACTGGCTAGATACATATCGGCAGACAAGGTGGCTGCACGATCAGCATGATTCATTTGAAGCGACTCGTAGCAGATAGCAGGCACAAGGCTGGAGCCGCTTCTCTCCAATACAAGCTGTTTGCCGCCCGCTACAAAGTAAGGAAGTTCATCGGCGTGCAGCTGTTGTTTCGCGTATAAACGGCGAGCATCCCCAGGCGAGAACCACACCATGCCGATACTCACACCAGAGCCAATGGAGATTGGCATGCCAACGCCGATCAGCATGTTAGTTTTGTCGCTGTGTTCCTGGAACACATCAAGCCGCTGGTCCGCTATATCGATGGCAAGCGAATCCGCGAGTCGGGGCTCGAACCCAGTGAGCGACAGCTCGGGAAAAAATACCACATCGGCCTGCTGCGAAACGGCAAGCTCAATGAGCTCAAGATGCTTAGCAACGTTGGTTGCCAGATCACCGGCCACTGGTCGCAACTGAGCGGCACACACCTTCATGAAAGGACTCCTGACCAATTGCTACCGTTCATCCTACGCCTAGGCTGTTTCTTATGCGCCAGCCTTACGTGAACGATTAGCCGTTGTACTCATGAACAACAAGTCATCTATAGATTCTGACTCGATCACAACGAAGCCAAGGCTCGAATATAGAGAACGAGCGGCATGGTTATCTCGATAGACGCGCAGCGTCACCGTCGACGCGCCGGTTGACTCTCTGGCCTTTGCTACCAGCTTTTCGCAAAGCAAACGGCCTGCGCCACTCCCTCTAGCCTCTGGCGAAATAATAATCCTGCCGATATGCACAGCGCCCTGCTTTCCTGGCCAGAACTGGCCAAAACCAACGCAGCGGTTATCGATATCGGCTAAACAATGGCTTGAGCAACCTTCAACGGCGAGTAGCTCAGGCAAAATTGGCTGCTGCAAAGGGAAACGGCACGGATGGCCCCGCCCAGCGGGAACAGGCTTTCTTATAACTGATCCAAGCCGCGATAGCCGCGTAATCGGTTTGCTTTGGGGTTCGTAGAGTTGTTTGCATACGTCTAACGCTGCTCAGCACGCGTGGCGTTATAGTTAAGGCGAAGCCGCAACGTAAACGCCATCGCCGTGCTTGGCCTTGTTAACGAAAGACGGCATGCCCGCCACTATACCCAGACATCATTTTCCGCCTGGAGCTCTCCGCCAGAGTCTCCGGTATTCACCACTCCTCGGGGCTCAATTAGGAGAACATGACACTCACTTTCAGCGAAGGGTCTATGTTCCACCCCTTGGGCACTACATACATTTCGCCCTCGGATAGATGAACAGTACCTCCTCGAAGTTCGATGCCCATTGCACCTTTGACGACCAGAAAAACCTCGTCCGTATCTTTATGGTCATGCCACACAAAATCGCCGTGAAACTTTGCCAGCTTGAGCTGATAGTCGTTCATTTCAGCGACTACACGTGGCGACCAGTACTCAGAAAACTTTCTGAACTTTTCGGCTAAATTAACCACGTCTGACTGCATTGGTATGCCCCCTGTTGTCTCGCTAACGCCAAAGCTCGGTTGCTGCCTGAATCGCGGCAGCGCTTTGGGCAGTTAACTGAAGCTTCTAGCTAGGCCTTTTTTCCTCAAAACTTCTATTTGCTCAGACACTGACATAGCTCCTTCTAGATTTATAACGCGACATGAGCGCTTTTCTAGCCATGCTTGGTGTCTGGCTAGACTTCGTCCCGGCGCGGTACCCTGATCATACTGTGCCGCCCATTCCAGGAAATCAGGATCTGCAGCGCCGTAACGATGAATCTATCGTTCCCGAAGCCTTTTTATACGAGTATCTGCTTCGACATAAAGAAAAACCACCAAGTCGAACGCGTCTTCAATTTGGGAACCCCATTCCATTACAGATCCAGCGACAACCGCGCTCGAATGGCTATGCAGGCTCGACAGCATTAGCCCCCGCCTTTCCTCAACTGTTCTTTTCTCCTTAAACGGCGGGCTGGTTTGCAGCCAATAGATATCGTCTGCCTCAATGAAAGCAGCATTCAACTCTGTGGCTAGAGCTCTGCCAAGCGTGCTGCTTCCCGAGCCAGCCGCGCCGGTAATCAAAACATGCATTGTTAGACCTAACGTTTCCGTCACCGGGGCCAGAAGTGGCGCGCCAGCGACGCCTATGGCCTCCGGTGCACGGCTTTGTTAGAGCACATGGCACGATTAATGAAGCCTACTGTGTTTACCTCCCCCACAGAAACATGGCTTAGCCCGCAGTTGTCGTTGGGGAATCGTGTTTTTGATGGCAAAGCCAAAAAACCGTTTAATAGTTCACGAATCATGTGCCCGTGAGTCACGACCAGGATTTTAGATGCAGATTGAGAGAAAATTACCTCTTGTGCCTGCATGACCCGCCTGAGAAACGCACCGGCTTGTTCGTTTTTTACTGGGTGAAGATAACCGGACGCGTGAGGCGTGTAAACGGGCTCTTCTTGAAAGGCTGAGTTATCAAGTATCAACTGGCCTTCAGCTAAACAGGGATGGACCACGACAGGTAGCGAAGCGGCTTGCGCGAACGGCTCAATCGTATTCCGAACCCTAGAGTAAGGAGAGCAAAGAATAGCTTTTATTCCCAATCCCATCAGACCATCAATGATCTCTTGGGCCTGCCAGTGCCCGAACTCTGTCAAAGCATCCTCACAACCCGAGCTAAGTGAACCAGCCCGGTTTGATTCTGTTTCAGCATGTCTCAACAGAAATATTTCCATATGTCTCATGCTCTAACGCCTGGCTTTGCGGCGAGCCGGAGCGCCAGCTTAGGTGCGTCCGCCAACAGCCACTGGTTAGCTTTTGTTGATAGATGGTTTTGCAACGAGGCTCCACGAGTGAACATCGGGTTCACACTGCATCATCTTGATATCTTTTCTCCCCCAAGACTGAAGCACACCTTTCAACTCTTCATCAGTAACAGAGCCGCCTTTGGTAACATTTCTATATAAATGTCGCCCCAAGTAAATTTCTTTAAGCGAGTTCTCTGGCACATCAAAGCAGTATAGAGGTCGACCAGAGACAGTCACCTTATTCCATTCACGAAAGCGACCACCACCTGTGTGATAACCGAAGGGGATATCTTCTATATTCTTTACAACACGGACCTCTTCTTCGTATGCCCACTCGAGAGACTTATACAGAAAAGCTCTCTTCATTAGATTAAAGGCATTCGAGTCAAAACGAAGACCACCACCAATATTCAGCAGCTCATGCTCGCCAATCACGGGTAGATCGTTGTGTGGCTTCGTAGCTGAGTAGATCATCTCTCCGTACTGGCTCGGAATCACATTGCTTTGCGGGTCTGAAAAGCCAGCCGAATCACAATCGAACCCAAGGACTACCCCTTGATGAGAGTCTCCATAATGCGACCACATAAGCGCATTTAACGGTTGACGAGTCAACGATAAAACACCGTATTTTCTCGAGAAACGGTTTCTACAAGCATCCGTGGCGGTTTTCGCGCTTATAGACTCGTCGCTATCTCTAAAACCAAAAGCTGTGCATTCAAAAGGGTCGTTCAAATCTTCAAGACATGAAAATCCTAGTGACAAGGTATCGATCACCTTTCGAGCGACACCGAAGGACATGTACTTGTATAGAATCATGGGCCTTCCTCAAGAGAAGCTAACCGCTGAACTCTGCGGCAAATTTTGAGCGTAGCGGAAAATTTGTCCGACAGCAGCGCTTTGTTAGGCAAACAATTAGCCGCAACTGCATGAACCGATATCACATTACAACCCGAAGAACATTCGTCGCGCATCATCTTTATGAAGGTCATGTTTTGCTATGTGGTAGTGCTTAGATTCGACGCTGCCAGAGAATAACTTAAAAGGAAGCTCATCAATGCAGATCTCAGCTACAACTCCACTAAAGTCCTTTTCATAGCAATCTTGGAGAACTTTTAAATTTGTAGATGGGAAGCTATCTCTGAACTCCTTATTAAACTCAGGATAGAAGTATCGTATTAGCGATGCTTCATACAATGTTATTCGTTCTTGCTCCGTTGTATTAAATAATTTATCAAGGCCGGCCTTAATTCTTGCAGGGCCTTCATCTGTGTTTTTAGCAAAAGGATTCATCATTGTGAGCAACTGGTTATTTGGTTGTATCGCCAATAGCAGCAATGATAATCGATAGCCTTTTGGAACCCCTTTTAAAGCTATTTTCTGCAAGGTTTCATGTTTAATAAGGCGATCAACTGCGTTTCTTGATCCATCTTTACCATATGCTTGGCCAATGTATTTAACTTCAAAATCCACGGCATTAGTTTCATCCGATAGCTTTGATTGAATATAGTTTTCGTTTGGCCATGAGCGCTGACCATCAGGGCCTTCCACGTAAATAAGATCACCTTCGAATTTCAAGTTAAACCCCTCAGGAAGCTCAAACTTTAAAGAATAATCTTGCCCAGAGATCTTGTACTTGAGGATCATTAAATCGTTTTTTTGAAGAGCGTCAACAAAGTCAATGATAGGTGTAAGGCCGATAAGATAGATATGACACGTCTCGACAACCTCCATAAGTGGTTCGAGTGCATCCTTGTCATATATTCCCTCCGCAGGGATCGTGCAATAACTGAATGCATACATCCCCAACGAGTGCTCAATATCATAGAGATTATCTGCCATTAACTTCTGTATTTCTGGTTTCTTTGCCATTACGACCCTTTGTTTATGCCTTTTCCTATTTTGTACGTTGGCGATTTTTTTGCTTATCCATTTTCGCTCTTTTTCTTCCCGCCGTGAATACCTACTCATAGATCGATTCTCTTTCCTAACGCCCGCCTCAACTGCCGTAGGCAAATGGCGGCTTTTGTGCGCTTTTTTTGCACAAAAGGTGATGGTGGCCGGAGGACAGATTGCAGTCGATTGTTAGGCATTCTCTGTTTTATAAATTTCAACAATTTTGTTACATGCATCGTCACTAAATAAGTCTGTTGTCATGACTATTGAATAAGCATCATATTCATCAATAAACTTTCTAACATTTATAGATATATCATCCTTTGATGAAAAATTATCGCTTTCTGATCCGTCTGTTATGAAACCTAAATCTGTTCGATGAATGATTTGGTCAACAAGATAACCTGCAATTTCCTTTTCTTTCTTTATTTCCAACCATACCCGATCTTCAGATTGAACCAGCCTGATTGAGTCAATGTCTTCACGAAGCCAGCCCGGGTATTTCTCTGTAAGTTCTAAAGTAAAATCCAGAGCAAGGTATTCATCCTCAGGTGAAGGTTTGTAGAGACGCTTTATTACAGTAATTGCATTAGTCACAGTAGTTTTAAAAAATTCCCTTTTTTCGTTAACCCTGCATTCTATGAGTTCGTCATGTACAGCAGTTTCGAAAGCCAAACGGTCTTCACAGAAGACTTCGAATTCAATTTTAAACCTTGTCGGAACACCTGTTGTATATAGCTCCTTGGTTCTAATCTTCCTATCTCGCTTAGTCATTCCAATTTTCACCAATCCAGGCATTGATTCATTTGAAAGAACATATACGTATCCAGAGCTCATGATTATTCCTTGTGCCTAACTCCGGTGGTAATGGGCGGCAACGAAGCGCAGCATAGTTGGCGCCCCGTTGACTACATTGTTAGCAACATGCTCGGCGAACCAAAGAGTCACTACCAGCTAGCTCATCCAGGCATTGTTGTAGGGATTTACCCTGTATTCTGCTTTGCAGTCGGGATGTGGACAATCGAATACGCCAGACACAACACCCCGATTTTGAAGTATCGATACACGTTTCTCTACCATGCATGACGGACAGGTGTAGTGTTCAGGACTTCCCTTGAACTTGTATACGACCGCCTTCCCGGGGGCCTCTACAAGTTCATACGAGTCCATTTGTATACGCCACTCTTCAAGCTCTGCAACTTTCTGTTTTAGCGCCTGATTCTCCTCTTGAAGAGAAAACATCAATGATTGTGCATTGAACAAACTGTCTTGGGCTTCCATGAGCGTTTTCATGGCAGCACTGACCTTTTCCTTAGCCTCTGCATCTATTTTGGCATCTAGCAACGTCTGGAAAATTTCTTTGGTGTGCTTGAAGCCGTCGTATGCGCCTTTTATTGCGGTGATATCCATCCTCAAACTCTCAAGTGATTGGGAAATCCTATAATTGCTAACGCGAAGCGAAGCGGCGGCCCGCCAGGGACGTCCGCCTTACGCGAATTGTTAGGCCTTAGTCTCTTTAAATGCGATTAGTTTTTTTAGTCTCTCTGAATTTCCTAACTTTTTATAGATGAATATTTCATATTCAAGCGTAGTCAAAGGAAGCGTATGTCCATTAACAAAAAAATCTTCAATCTCACATTTCCACTCGTCATTATCTTCCCAAGAACCTTCTATTAAATTGATAGGATCAGCCATTATTTCAATTTGAATTGATCGATAATCAAGTACGCAAAAATAGGACTTAATCGTACCACATTCGCTAAAACGATATTTTCTCGCTGTATATTCTTTGAGAAATTCTGAAATTAGCTCACCACCTCTTTCTGTTGTAATTATGTCAACATCATTCAATTCGGGAACGACTCCTCGGATGTAATGGTTTGCGCCCCCCGTAATAGCCCACGGCTCATCAACATCATATAACTTATCGCAAAGCTCAGAAATAACTTTTATTTGCTTATATTTCCACCCTTCTTTTAGATAGCCTTTATTCTTCTCCCAAACCCCATTTGGGATGTTTGGAGTAAGTACTTTTGCTTCACTATATCTAGTGAAAGCTTCTAACAAAACACTTTCTTTTGCTGCTGGCGCTTGAGAAAGATAGCTGTCAATATTTTTCATGTCTTCTGTAGTGGCTCGGTATCGCAGTGTTGAGGTTAAGAACTCATAAAGCAACCCAAATGAAAGAAGACTGTAGACTAACCGAATTGGCAATAAATCTGAGTTGACCTCAACATATGGAATAAATAGAAGTAGGGAGATCAAAATAAATGCAGAAAAGGCGCCTAAAATGGCAAGGTTTCGTCGATAGGACTTATCAAATAGATGATAATTGAAGTAAGCATTTTCATGTATCAACCTGCGCAATTTTGCAGCATGCAAAATTGTCTTATTTTTTGGGATTTCAGTGTTTCTTGAATGCTTTTTCTTTTTTTCTTCGACCTTTCTCCTAACGTAATCACTAGTTTTTTGCTTTTGGTTATCTATCATCGTAACATCCATAGTTTTGATAGAAAGGTCCGACAGCATAAGTTGTTTTTGAAAGCTATGACCTAAATTGTATAGAGACGTGATTTTTTGCGCTAGACCCCACAAAGAAAACTGAACTACGAATATCCCAAGAGCAAGAAAGTAAAGATACTTTTCGCCTGCGTAGACTGACAGAGAAATAAGGAATAGAATTCCGAATAAAAAGCAAACCCTTAATTTAGAGTAACGTTCAGCCTCATCAAATATTGACTGATAATAATATTCCAAGTCTTGTTTCACGGAATTTTCCTTCTTGCCTAACAGTGAAACTACACCCTGCTGCAAAACCTCAATGAACGCGACGGCACATTCATTCGGATTTTGCAGCCAACCCTTTTGACTCTACCCCATTGATTCTTCTTAGAGCAAAGCCAATTTTGGCAGCATAGCCAGAATTCGCGTGCCTGCGCGTTTTGCCGATTTCAATCATCACACCAGCGCCACACACACCATCTCCTCACCCAACCACTGCTGCCTTAGCCCGAGCTGCTGATCGAGTAGCAACGTTAGATACGGCTGCAGCGGATGTGCGGCAGGTAATTGATCGAGGTGGCGTAGCAGGCGTGGGCGGTGTTCGAGTTGCTTGGCGGGGTCGTGGAAGGTGGTGGCTTGCTCGGTGAGCCATGTTAGCGGCGGGAGTAATAAGTGTGAGGCGCCGCTGGAAAGCGCGATGCTTACACCTTTTACATCGAAGTCACCTGCGTAAATATGTGGCTGATAAGTTTTACGCCAAGCATCAGCCAGCAATGCAAAGCCGCCGCCGTAGTGGCTATCGCCACGGTAGACGATCAGCGGATTAGCGTAGCCGCTTAACGCTGGTAGTTCCGGCAAGAATTCATAGAAGCAGTCCAGGTTCTCAACCTGCACCAGTGCATCGCACTCTTTGAGGTCTATGTCGCGCCAGTCAACGTCGTGTATTGAGCGTGGCTTAGCAGACAACCATGCGGGCGAGCACGCGGGAACATTAACCAGCACCCGCTGAGCGCGTGGGCGTTCGCGATTCCCCTTGTCTTCGTCGAGCCCTTCCTTCGCCTGCTCGGCACTACTCTTACCGCTTAACAGTCGACCAATAGGTGCCAGCCGTTGGCTATCGAGCACCTCATCAACCTGCTTGATAAGCGCGCGATCAAAACGAAGCGTTTTACCGCTCAACCTTAGGCCAAGCTCAATATTGTGTGCGTCACACCAGCTGCGAAACTGTTCCACCCATTGGTTACGCGTTTTTTCCACTCGTGATTGCCTGCGCAGCAAACCTTCCACTTCGCTTAACTTTTTACGAACCTGAGGCGTTAGGTTTTCATCGCCCATACTCACACCGCCAGGCTAAGCGCAACGTCGTGAATCAACCGCACCTCATTAAACGGGCTGGCCTGGCCTTCTTCCTGTTGAATATGGAAGGCGCGCTGTTCGCTGTGCGGCAGGCCCTGGAATTCGGCGATGACCTGAAACAGCCATATCTCGGCGTTCCAGGTCAGTTCGCTGGTGCGTAGGTATTCCAGCGCGCTGATCGGTTGGTCGGGTTCGGTCTTGTCGACCACGTGGAGGTAGAAGGTTTCGACGTCCTGCTTGAGCGCTTGCTGGCGGGCGGCGACGTGATCGCCTTCGCTGCTTTGCGAGGGGCGCGCGGCGCTGACCGACTGCACCGAGTGGGCGGGCGCGGGGATGTCGTTAAGCAGCGCGCTTAGCGTGGCGGTGTCCTGGGCGCGGTCCAGCGCTGCGGAGCCGGCGGCGGTGAGCGGTGCGGCGCGATTGAACAGCGCGGGCACCTCGCTGCGCCGGGCGTAGTTGCCGGGCACAAAGCCGGGGTGTTCGCGCAGGAACGCGGCCATGCCCGCCACCAGGCGGCTTCGCGACTGCATATGGCGGAAGCGCGCCATCAGCTCGATCAGGCGGTGCTGCACTTCGCGCAGGCTGGTGTAGTGCTCGCTGAGCTGCTGCTGTAGCTGGCTGATCAGCAGCTTGCGCAGGGTGCCGTCGCTGCCGACCAGGGCAATCAGCTCGTTGAAGTCGATCAGCGCCAGGCCGTCGAGCAGGCGCACCACCTGCTTTTGCGCCCGGTCGTTCTCGCGCACCTTGTCGTTCAGGCGGCTGACGAAGCCAAAGTCGCTGTTGAGCCGCTGCCAGAGGCTGTCGATGGCGTCAGCAAAGCGGCCGCTCATGTCGTCCACCGCCTGGCGCAGGCGCAGAAGCTGCTGCTCCTGCTGCCAGTAGTCGCCCCGGTGGCTGGATTCGCGGTAGCTCTCGACCAGGCTGCGAATCAGCTCCAGCGTTTCGGCCACATCGGCGTTGACGTGGCGGCGCGCCTCGTCGGCGACCATTTCGGCGATCAGTTCGCGCACTTTGGGGGTGAGCTTGACGCCGCTTTGCTCGTCGGGCCGCCACACAATCCGCGCCGCCAGCAGCCTGCGCAGCGCGGTATTGCTCAGTCCTTCCAGCGGCACTTCATCGTGGGCGTAGCCCTGCATCAGGGACTCGGCGTGGCGCCCCAGCAGCGACAGGCGCTCGACGCCGGTGGTGATCAGGCGGCTTTCCAGCCCCGGTGTGTCGGCTTCGCTCACAGCAGCGCCTCCTGGGTGGCCTCGCCCTGCTCGTCAACCGGCAGGTGTTCCTCATCGCGAATAAAGCGCACCAGGTCCAGCAGGTAGTCGATCTTGCCGGTGACCAGAAAGACCTGCCGCTCGCCGTGGGGCTGGAGCAGATAGCCATGTTCCTTCAGGCGCTTGAACACCTGCTTGACCTGGGCGTCCAGTTGGTCGCTCTGGGAGCCGAAAAAGCTGTCGGTGGCCAGCCGCTCGATGCGTTCGCGCAGGCTGGGGTTGTCTTCGCTCTTGGCCTGCAGTTCGCCGGGTTTGAGCACATCGCCAGGGGAAAGCACGCTGTCGCGGCCGAGCGCTTCCTGGACCAGCTGCAACCACTCGAGCACCGGCAGCAGGCTATGCAGCGTGTCGCTGAGCTGACGGGAAAGCTGGTCGCGGGCGCTGTCGTCGAGCTGGCGCCAGGCGAGAAAGTAGACACTGGCATCCGGGTTGCTCGCCAGGCGGCGATTGAGCGGGCGCAAATAGGCGTCGATGGCCTCGCGGGTGTCTTCATCCTCAAGGCGCTGAAAGGCGCTTTCGTCGCTCACCGCGCAGATGAAATCGCCGGCCAGCAGGCGCTCCAGTAGCGGGCCCTGGGGTAGCAACCCATTGGAAAATGCATTCATGTCGCTCATGCCATCACCTCCTCACTGCGGGCCTTGAGTCGTTCCGACAGCCGGCTGCGATACGGCTCGATGCGTTTGAGCCGCCGGACGTCGGGCTGGTCGGCGTCACGGTCAATCAGGTAGCGGTTGTGGAACAGCAGCAGCACGTCGGACTCCGGGTTGGGGAACGCGCCCACGATATGGATGCGGTTGCTGTCGCAGGCGTCGAACAGCTTTTCGACGTTGTGATAGGCCAGCGTGCCGATTTCATCGATCGGCCAGTGAATGGCGATCTCGGCCCGGCCGCGCAGCAGGCGGGTAAACGCCAGCAGGAACTTGCACAGAATCAGGTACGCCATGCCGTGGCTCGAGGACTCGAGCAGCTGGCGGTCGTTCTTGATGACCAGATCGGTGCCGCCTTCGTTGAGGTGCAGCTCCAGGCGCAGCAGGCTTTCAAAGCTGTACTGCTGGTCGCTGCGCAGCAGGTCGACCACATCGGCCAGGGCGTTGAGGTAGTCGTCGCTGGGCAGCATCTGCCCCGATTCGCGCCAGGTCTTATAGCGCTGGGAGAACAGCTTCAGCGGCTCCCAGAAGCCCAGTTCGTCGATGGTCGATTGGATGCGCACTTCGGCCTTGCTGATGCCCTCCAGGCGAAGGTCGTCGGCTACCTCGTCCGACAGCCGCTTGCTCTGGGCGCTGATGCGCCGGTTCAAGTCGCGGAATACGGTGAAGAACTTGTCCAGGTCGTCGCTCAGGTTGCGCCCCTGCTGAATCAGCTGTTGCTGCTGGTCCTCGAGGAGCTTGAGCATGCCGCCCAGCAGCGGCAGCAGTGCGCGCGGGTCGTCGGGGTCGTTGAGTTTGGCGCGCTCGCTCTCCAGGGCGTCGACGAAACTGGTGCTCGCGCCCTTGATCAGTTGGCTTTCGACTTCCTGGCAGCCCTTGCGCAGCGCGTCACGCTCCTGGGCACGGCGTTTGAGGGCTTCGCGGCTGCGCGCCAGCCGCTCGGTGACATCGCCGGGGGCGTCCTGCTGGGGCGTGGCATTGGCTGCCAGCGGCAGTTCGTCGAGCTGTTTGAGCAGCGGCTTGAGCTCGTTGAGGATGTCCTGAGATTCTCGGCGAGTAGCCTCGAACGCGCTGACGTGGCGCTGGTGGGCGGCCTTGGTGGTGGTGAACGCCTGCTGGTGCTGCTCGCGCTGACGTTTGGCGTCGTCGACCTCGCGGCTCAGGCGGCTTTCCTGCTCGACCAGCTCGGGCTTACGCTGTTCCCAGTCCACGCGCATGAAGCGCGAGTAGGCTTCGAGCTCTTCCTGGCGGGCGGCGGTCTCGCGAATGTGCGCTTCCAGGGTTTTCAGCTTGGCGCGGGTGTCGCGCAGCGTCTCCGGGTCAACGCCCTGTTCTTTAAGCTCTTCGTCGAAGGCCTGCTCCAGCTCGTCGCACTGGCGTTTGTGCTCGGCCTTCAGCTCGGTGAGTTGCGTCTTGTGCTGCTGAATCTGGCCGTCGAGGCTATCCAGTTGGCTTTGCGCATCGGCCTTGAGCTCGAGGAGTTCGGCCTGGTGGGCCGCCTGTCGCTTGTCCAGCGCGTCCTCACGTTCATCGCGCAGGGCCTGCTGCTGGGCTTCCTGCTCGGCGAGCAGTGATTGCTGTTCGCTGCGCCGCTGTTGCTGAGCCTCGGCGTGGCGCGCCTGAATCTGGCGGCGCGCTTCCTGGGCGTAATCTACTTCTTCATCGGCGCGCTTGACCGCCAGTTGGGCCTGGCTGAGCGCATCGTCGGCCTCGCCCACCCGCTCGTTCGCCCGCTTGAGGGCTTTTTCGGCGCGCTCTACCTCGGCCTCGGCGCGCAGCACCTCGGCTTCGGCGGCGTCGATGGCGGCCAGCAGGCTGGCTTCGTCCTGGGCGTAGTCGGGCGGCTCGATGGCGTGGGTATCCACCACCAGACCAAACAGGTCATCCCCGGCGGGCTCGGCTAATGCCGGCGCCAAGTCGCGGCGTTCAAGAAGCTCGGGGGCGATCACCTTGCCCAGGCGCTGCTCCCAACCGGGCAGGTGGTAGCGCAGGAAGTGGCGCAGCGTGCCTTGGCTTGGGTCACGCTGCTGGTGCAGGGCCTGGTTGTCCTGCTGGCGGCGAGAAAGCACCCGGCGCGCCTCGGCGTGGGTCTGCTCGGCCTCGTCCCGCTCGCGCTTGAGGCTTTCGACTTCGCGTCGTTGGCTCTCCCGCTGGCTGTTGGCGGCACTGCGTTCGCTCTGGGCCTGGTCCAGCCGTGCCTGGGCAAGCGCGGCTTCTTCGCTTTCTTCGGGCGTGGCGCCATTGTGCTCGAGCGCCGCTTTCAGCGAGGCCAGTTGCTCGACGCCCTGGGCCAGGCGTGCCTGGTAATCGGCCTCCAGCGTCTGGCGCTGCTCGTGGTAGCGGGCTTCCAGCTGGCGCTGGGCCTCCCACTGGGCTTCCTGGCGTTCGGTTTTTTCATCGTGCAGGGCGTCAACCAGGGCCTGGATTTCGTCGCGTTGGCGGGCCAGCGCTTCGCCGAGTTCGCGCAGGCGCTCTTCCTTGCGGGCCTGGCTGGCCTGCACTGCGTCCTGCAGCGTGCGCAGGTGGCTGGTGAGCTGGTCGAACTGCTCGCGCTTTTGCGGCAGCGCGTTGAGGTCGCGCTGAAGCGCCGGCATGTCGGCGGCTTCGAAGGCCTCAAAGCGCTGCTGGAGATCGCTCAGCTCGCGCTGGGTCTGCTTCAGCTCGCTCTCGCGCTCGCTCAGTTGGTCGTTGAGCTGGTCACGGGCCGCCTCGTAGGCACTTTGCTCGGCCTCAAAAACGCGCTGCTGCTCGGCCATGGTGGCTTCGGCGTCGGCCAGGCTGCGCTCGGTGCTGTTCTGGTCGGCCTCCAGCTGCGGTTTGAGTTGCCACAGCGAGGTTTCCAGGTGCTCGAGCTCGCGGTCTACTTCATGCAGCTTGGTGAGCGAACGCTGCAGCGGTTCGAGGCGCATGGACTGGCGCATCTGTGCGATCCACTCCCGCGCTTTGGCGCTGCGAATACGCGTCACCGGCAGCTCGACGCCGTCCTCTTCGAAAATCGCCGCCAGCATGGTCTTGAGGGTGTCCATCTTGCCCTCTTTGGCGTGCACCGCCGAGACCAGCTTTTCGATGTGGCGAATGCGGTGCTCGGACTTGACCAGGCTGAACTTGGCCGCCATCTGGCGCAGCTTGAGGGCGTCCTTGCGGTTGCCGTGCATGGCAAGGCCCGGCGTGGGCGTGAAGTCGTTCTGGATCACCGCGCGGTATTCGGAGGTCGCGGAGAGCTTCGATGACACCTCGATCGATTCGCGGCGCAGGCCGCTTGCCCACTGGCTGTAGGGTAGCGCCAGCGGGCCTTTGTCGGTTTCCACCAGATAGTCTTCGGGCCGATAAGGCGCGCTGACAAAGCGGTATTCCACCCCGCCGCTGGCGCTGCGGGTGAGCACCGCCTGGCAGACATCCCCCGCTTCGCGGCGGTATTCATACACCAGATAACTATTGCTGGAAGGCAGGTAGAAGGCGTCAAACTTCATGCGGGTTTTAGGGACTACCTTGTTAGGTAGCTCGCCGTAAAACACCGGGACCAGCCGCTGGAGCGTGGTTTTACCCGAGGCGTTGGTGCCGCAAATATTGGTGTGGCCGTCCACACTCAGTTCGACCACCCCTTCCAGGTGGCCGTGAATCATCACGATGCGTAGCAGGTGAGCCATGCCGTATCCTTGGACAGGTTTTTTCGTTGCAATGTTAGGCTACATTCTACGCTATCTCATTTGGAGACGTTATGCCCCGCTACCCCGAACACTTAACCGGCGAAGGCCCGCATAATCCCTTCCCCGGCATCAAGGTGCTGGAGCGCAAGCTTGGCCATGCGATTCCCTACCAGATGGGCTCCAACGAGGGCCTGGACATGCCCCACCGCGCCCTGCGCGAGCACTTTGGCGATGCCCTGGCTGCACACGTTTACAGTTACGGCGATGCCGAGGCGTTGGGAATTCGCAAGCGTTTGAGCGCCCAGCAGGGCATGCCCCTTGAGACGCTGCTGGTGGATGCCGGCGCCGACAGCCTGATGGCGCTGGCCCTGCGCACCACCTGCGAACCCGGCGATACGGTAGTGAGCACCGCCGGCACCTACCCCACCTTTGGCTATTTCGCCAAGGGCCAGGGCTGCCAGTTGATAGAGCCCAGCTATTTTGAGGCCCCGGGCGTGCTGGCTCCGGACCTCGACGCCCTGGCGAAGGCGGCGCAGGACGCCGATGCGCGGCTGGTGTACCTGGCCAACCCGGACAACCCCAGCGGCCATTTGCATAGCGACAACGCGATTCTCAAGCTGCGCGACGCGCTGCCCGATACCTGCTGGCTATTGTTGGACGAGGCTTACGGGGACTTCCGCGATGACGCGGGGAGCGAGTTCACCACCCAGGCGATTCCGGGGGTGATCCGCCTGCGCACGCTTTCCAAGGCCCACGGGCTGGCGGGGCTGCGCATTGGCTACGCCATCGCGGACCCCGACGTGCTGGCGATGATGATGAAGGTACGTATTCACTATGCGGTCTCCACCTTCACCCAGGCCGCCGCCGAAGTGGTGCTCGACCACCCTGACGAGGTGAACCAGCACGTCGCCGACGTGAAAGCCCGCCGTGAGCAGCTGGCGGAGCACTTCCGCGCGCTGGGGGCCGATGTGCTGCCCAGCGCCACCAATTTTATCGGCATTCGCCTACCCAGCGCCGAGCTCGCCGCCGAGGTTCACCAGCAGCTGCTCGCCGAAGGCGTGTTGGTCGCTCGCCTGGCGCATCCTGAGCTTGCCAACGTGATACGCATTACCGCCGTGCAGGTCGCTTTGGAACCGGGCAAGCTTGCTGCGTTAGAGAATGCGATTAAAAATTAAGACGGCGTTAGCCAGAGCCGAAAGTCAGCCAGCTCGCCGCGCACCGCCTGGCGATATAAGCGCTGTAGTTGAGCGGTCACGCTGTCGGGGCTGATCGGCTCGTTGACAGGCGGAGCGCCCGCTCGACCGCCGATGCGCCGCCCATCCAGTTCGCGCAGCGGGAGTATTTCGGCGGCGGTGCCGGTCAGAAAGGCTTCGTCGGCGGTGTACAGCTCGTCGCGGGTCATTCGCCGCTCGCGCACCTCGATGCCCAGTTCCCGTTGCGCCAACTGAATCACGCTATCCCGGGTGATGCCTTGCAGGCACGAGGTCACTTCCGGGGTGTGCAGTACGCCGTCGCGCATCAGGAAGATATTCGCCGCCGAGGCCTCGGCCACGTAGCCCTCCGGGTCGAGCATGATGGTTTCATCAAATCCTGCCTTGAGCGCCGTATTCAGCGCCAGCATGGAGTTGACGTAGTGGCCGTTGGTTTTGGCCCGACAGAGGCTGATATTGACGTGGTGACGCGCCCAGGATGACGTCAGCGCGCGCAGGCCATGGGTCGCGGCCTGAGGGGAAATATAAGGCCCCAGATCCCAGGCGGCGATCATCACGTGAGTGGTCAAGCCCTGGGCGCGTAGCCCAAGCCCTTCCGCCCCAAAAAACACCGTGGGCTTGAGGTAGGCATTGCTCAGGCCGTTTTTGGCCAGGCAATCGCGCTGGGCGTCGATCAGCGCGGCTTCGCTGAACGGCAACGGCATATCCAGCGAATGGGCGCTTTCCACCAGGCGACGGGTGTGCTCGGCGGCGCGAAAAAGGTGCGTGCCGCTGGGGCCTGCGTAGGCGCGCACGCCTTCAAAGCAGCCCATGCCATAGTGCAGCGTGTGGGTGAAAACATGCACCTTGGCGTCGCGCCACTCACGCCATTCGCCGTCCTGCCAGATCCAGCCGTCGCGGTCGTAAAGCGGTGTCATCGGGTGGTTTGCTCCCACTGTTGGCACCAGTCATCGATCAACGTCTGCTGGTGAGGTTGCAGGGCCTGATAGCCCCATGCGGCAATTTCATCGTTTTGCGGATCGGGCACGGCAATATCGCTGCCGGCCAGGGTCTGGACCACCGCGTGGCCGCATAGCGGCGCGTAGCCTTCGGAGTAGCCGCCTTCGTGGACCACCACCAGCCGGCCCTCGCAGCAGCGCTCGGCCAGGGCTTTAAGCTGGGCGGTCATGGTGGCGAAGGCTTGGCTGTTGAGCAGCATTTTGCCCAAGGGGTCCTTGGCGCAGGCGTCATAGCCGCAGGCCACGACAATCATGTCCGGCTTGAAAGCTTCCAGCGCGGGCAGTACCAGCTTTTCCATCGCATAGTGATAGGCGCCCAATCCACAGCCCGGCGGTAGCGGCAGGTTGAGGTCGGCACCCAGGCCTGCGCCTTCGCCCTGCTCGTCAAAGCCGCCGGTATCCAGCGGGTAGTTGCCCGCCTGATGGATTGAAACAGTCAGCACACCGGGCTCGGCGTAAAACGCCGCCTGCTGACCGTTGCCGTGATGCACGTCCCAGTCGAGTATCGCCACGCGGTTGACCTGCCCCAGGGCGCGGGCGCGCATCACCGCCACGGGGATATTGCCCAGCAGGCAGAATCCGCGGCCCTGGTCGGCTTCTGCATGGTGGCCGGGCGGGCGGCACAGGGCGTAGGCGTTGTTCACCTCGCCAAGCGCCACGGCTTCCACAGCGGCAATGGCCAAACCGGCGGACTGCGTGGCCGCCGCCCAGCTGCCCGGCATGTAGGGGGCGCAGTCGCCGCCGTTGCCGCCGCGGGCTTTATCCCCCGTTTGTAACTCATCCAGATAGCGCGGGGTGTGAAAACGCAGCAGATCCTCCAGCGACGCGGCCGGTGGTTTCACCACGCGAAGCGCATCGATCAGCCCGCTGACTTCGAGAATATTCTTCAGCCGTCGCTTGCTTTCCGGGCTTTCCGAGGCGGGCTGGGGCTGCAGGAACTCGCCGGGCGCGGAAAACACCCCAATGGCGCCCTGATCGTGCCAGAAGCAGCGTTCGTGCCAGTAAAAGCCGGTATCGCTCATGAGGTAAAGCCCTGCATAAAGGCGGCCAGGTTGGCGCTTAGATGCTCGGTGGGGTAGCCGCCTTCCTGAATAATCACCATGGGTAGCGAAAGTGCTGCCAGGCGTTTGCCTACCTCGATAAAGGCGTCGGTTTCCACCGTCAGGCCCGCGAGCGGGTCATCCTTGTGGGCGTCGAGCCCCAGCGCCACCACGACGGCTTCCGGCGCATAGCGCTGCAGGCGGTCGATCAATATCGCCAGGGAGTCGAGATAGACGTCGCTGTCTCCACCCAGCGGCAACGGTAGGTTGACGTTGGCGCCCTCTCCCTCGCCGCTGCCGGTCTCGTCGGCGCCGCCCCAGAAGAAGGGGTAGAAGTCGCTGGGGTCGACGTGTAGCGAGCCCGTCCAGACATCACCGCGATCATAGAAAATATCCTGAGTGCCGTTGCCGTGGTGCAGGTCCACGTCGATGATCGCCACTTTAGAAAAGCGTTCGCGCAGCACCGTGGCGGCCAGCGCGGAATTGTTCAGCAGGCAAAAGCCGCCGGCGCGCTCAGGCCCGGCGTGGTGGCCCGGTGGGCGGCACAACGCATAGGCTGTGGGCGCCCCTTCAAGCACCTCTTCAGCCGCTGCTTCAGCGCTAGCCGCCGAGGCCAGCGCCCCTTGAAAGCTGGTGGCACCTAGCGGGCAGGCCATATCGTGCAGGTGCCAGCCCGCTTGCCCAATCGGGTGGCGCGGGTAGTGGTGACCGCCGCCGCAGGGGTGAACGTTGGGCGCGACAACCTCCGCCGCATTGGGCAGTTCCTGCCAGCGGGCATAAATAGTATCCAGAAAGGTCAGGTAACGCGGCGTATGAATCTGCTCCAGGCGCTTGCGCAGCGTAGGGGAGTCCGCCCCTTTGGGAGCGGTGAGAGCAAGGCCTACTTCTTTCAAGCCTTGGGTAAGCAGCTCGGCGCGCACCGGGCCTTCCGGCGATGGCGCGGGCTGGCCGCGCAGCAGGAAGGTCGGCGGCGCGTGGTAGGCTTGGTCGGGGTGGTAAAAGCATTTCATGGTCACATTCGCAATCCTTGGCAGCCTCTTACAATAACGACGGAATCCAGGTGGAGAGCGACGGGAATGCCGCCAGCAGCACGATCACCACCAGGAACGAGATGTAAAACGGCAGCGAGGCCACAATTGCCCGCTCGTAAGGCACCTCGGCGATTCGTGCGGCGGTCATCAGCGTCATGCCCACCGGCGGCGTCACGTTGGAGATATTGAGCACCACGATCATCAGGATGGCGAAGTGCAGCGGGTCAAAGCCCAACTGAATCATCGCCGGCACCAGCACCGGGGCAATCACCACCAGCGCGGGCAGCACATCCATCACCGTGCCGATCACCAGGAGCAGCAGGCAGACCAGCATCAGCTGCACGAAGGCCGCATCGCTGAAGGTCGTGATGATGCTCGCCGCATCCCGGGCGACGCCCGAACGGGTGACGAACCAGCCCAGCACGGCGGAAGTCGCCAGCAGGAAGAACACCACCCCGGAGAAGCGTACCGTGGTGACCAGGGAATCCCAGATCTTGCGCCAGGTGAGGTTACGGTAGAACACCACGCCGATCACGATGGCGTAGACCGCAGCAAAGCCCGACGCCTCGGTAATCGTGGTGAGCCCCGAGAGAATACCGCCCAGGATAATCAGTGGCACCACCATGGCGGGGAGCGCCAGAAAAAACGACATGACCGCCATCTTGAACGGCGTCGGCGCCTGCTTCGGGTAGTTGCGCTTCCAGGCCAGAAAGAAGCTGACGCCCAGCAGCGCCAGCGCCATTATCAACCCGGGAATAATGCCCCCCGCGAACAGGTCGATCACCGAAATATCGCGCAGCAGCGTAGCGTAGACCACCATCACCACGCTGGGCGGAATAATCGGCCCGATGATCGATGAGCAGGCGGTCACCGCGGCGGCGTACTCGGCATCGTAGCCCTGCTTTTTCATCTCGGGGATCATGATCTTGCCGATCGCCACGGTATCGGTGACCGCCGCGCCGGTGAGGCCGGCAAAGAACACCGAAACCGAAATATTCACGTGGGAAAGCGAGCCGCGCACCCGGCCGAACAGCGCATTGTTGAACGCGATCAGCTTGTGGGTCAGCCCGCCCTGGTTCATCAGCTCGGCGGTGAAGATAAAGTAGGGCACGGCGATCAGCAGAAAGCCCGACACGCCGGAGAACATGCGGTCGGCGATGATCCCCAGCATGCGCTCGCCGCCGATGGCAAAACCGCCCGCCAGCCCCGACATGGCCATGACCACCGCCACCGGTGCGCCGATAAACAGCAGCAGCACGAATACCACAATCGCAGGTGTCATGAGCGATGCTCCCCGTCGGCTGAGTCGATGAGCTCGGCGATCACGTCGTCATCATCGATAAAATGCTCCAGCAGTGAAAAGCCATGCACCAGATGCAGCAGCATCATCACGCCGCTTATGGGCACCACGATGGCAGTGAACTTGCTGGGGATATGGATCTGGGCGGAGACCATGTAGACCTGGGTGGCGCTGGTAAAGTAGCCCCAGCCGTACCAGGTGAGCATCACCGCAAACAGCGCAATCACCGCCAGGCATAGCCCAGCCGCCACTTGCACCATGACGCGGGGCAAACTGCGCACCAGCAGCGTCATCGCCACGTGTTCGCCGTAGCGCAGCGAGATGGTCATGGATAAAAAGCCGATCCATGGCAAAAACAGTCGCGCCAGCGAGTAAGTCCAGCTCAGCGTGCTGCCGGTCACCAGCTTGTAGATAAACGCGGTGAAGGAGATGCCCAGCATCGCCAGAATACAGCCCACACACACCACGATGGCCACCTGGTTGACGCTATCGCTCAGGCGGCGCAACGGTTGTAATACGCCCATAAAGCCCCCTCATGGCAACGCGCGCTAACCACGGTTTACGCCGGGGCGGAAAGTGCCGCCCCGGCGTCGATCAGCAGCGCGTTGCTCTGGACATGCGTTTATTGGCCATAAACCCGGTAGTCTTCGTCGGCGACCTCTTGGCCCACGCGCTCGACTTCATCCAGCAGCCCTTGAACACGGTCTTCGTCCATGCCGAAGTCATCGACGATCCACTCCTGCCAGGCGGGGCGGGCAATCTCCGCCATGCGTTCACGCTCGGCATCGGGCATCAGGTAGCATTCTTCAAAGCGCTCGCAGGATTCTACCCAGCTGGCGGTGGCCAGGGCGCCGGACATGCCATGACTCAGCTGGATCGCTTCCCGCGCCGACTGGATCAGCACCTGCTGGTGCTCTTCGGGTAGCGATTGATACCAGGATTCGCTGACCATCCAGGGGGCGCTGTTGTATACGTGGCCGGTGAGCGTGGTGTAGTCGGTCACTGCATCGAAATTGAAGGTGGTGTTGAGCACCGGCGCATTGAACTGGCCATCGGCCAGGCCGGTTTCCAGCGCGGTGATCAGCTCGCCCCAGGGCAGCGGCGTGGCGGACGCGCCCAGCGATTGCATGATCGCCACGTGAGCGGGGTTCTCTTCGGTGCGAATATTGAGCCCTTCCAGGTCCTCGACGGTCTCGATCAGGCGCACGTTATTGGTAAACGCCACGAAGCCGCCGCCATCGTCGAAGGTGCCCAGATAGCGCATATCGGCGTCTTCGATGGTGCCGGACATGAAGTCAGCGAACCACTCGCTGTCGAAGAATGTCCACGCCTGGCGCCAGTTGGTAAACAGGAACGGTGCCGTGACCACCTGGTAGTCTTCATAGAACGACGACATCGCCCCGGCGGACATGATCGTCGACTGCAGCGTCCGACCGCCCTGCACTTCCGAGCCGTTTTCCACCTCGGAACCTAACTGGCCGCCGCCGAAGATGGAGACTTCCAGCTCCCCGTCGGTGCGCGCTTCCACCAGGTTCTTGAAGTGCACCAGCGCCGGATAGATTTCATTATTGCTCATGTCTTCGGGCAACTGGGTGGCAATCACCATCTCATTGGATTGCGCCTGGGCATTGGCGCTGGCAATGGCCAGCGGCAGGGCCGCCAGGGCAGCGATCAGTACGGTTTTGTTAGCGTTCATAACACACCTCGTTTTGGTTATTGGTCGGTCTTCGTTATGAGTGGCGTTGCCACCTTTTAGTATCCAGTAGCAATCTCGTTATTGTGTTGGCTGTTCGGGAAGTGATTCCCATACTTCGATGGCGGCGGCGAGATCCTCGAGCGAAGCGCCGACGGATTTGAACAGGGTGATCGCCTCGGGCGACGAGCGGCCCGGCTTGGCTGCCGTCAGCACCTCGGCAAGCTCGGCCTGGATCTGGTCGAGCGCGAACTCGCCTTCTTCGATGGCTTGCAGAATATCGCCCGCCTCTCCTTTGGCGCCGGCGTAGGTATCCACAAACACCTCGGCGCGACGCAGGCACTGGGCGTCGGTTTCACGCATTTGCGGGCGAAACGCGCCGATCAGATCCAGATGTGTGCCGGGGGTCAGCCACTCGCCCTTGATCAGCGGTTCGGTGGAGAGCGTCACGCAGCTGATGATATCCGCCTCGGCCACAGCATCCGCCAGGCTTTCCACCACCTGGGTCTCGAAGCGGTCGGCGTACTCGTCGGCAATGGCTTCTGCCTTGCTGGGGTTGCGCCCCCAGATCAGCACCCGCTTGATCGGCCTCACGCTGGCGTGGGCTTCGATCACCATGGGCGCGAGCTTGCCGGTGCCGACGACCAGCAGGGTCTCGGCGTCGTCGTTGGCAAGCGCCTGTGCGGCCAGCGCGGAGGCGGCCGCTGTGCGGCGCCGGGTGAGCTCGCTGCCGTCGATACACGCCAGCGGCCGGCCATGCTGGCCCTCGCTGAGCAGGTAAAGCCCGGAGATGGCCGGGATACCGTGGTCGGCGTTTTGCGGAAACACGTTGACCATCTTGACACCGATGTAACCCGCCGCTTCCCAGGCGGGCATCAGCAGCATGGTAGCTTCACCATCCGGCCGGTGCATGGCGTGGTGGTGGCGCGGCGGCGACTCGACCCCCTTCACAAAGGTGGTCTCCAGCCGCTTGATCAGGCCGTCCCAGCCGAGCGTGCCGGCGACGTCTTCAGCAGAAACGACCCGCATATCAGGCCTCCGGCAACGCGGCAATGACCATGATTTCCACCTTCCACTCGGGCTTGGCAAGCTTGGCCTCGACCGCGGCGCGCACCGGCGGACGTCCCGGCACGACCCAGGCGTCCCAGGCGGCGTTCATCTGGTCGAACTCGCCCATGCTGGTGACCCAGATTTGCGCTGAAATCAGATGTTCTTTGCTGGTGCCCACCTGGGCCAGCAGCTGATCGATGCGCGCCAAAACCTGCTCGGTTTGGCCCCGCATATCCGCAGAGGCGTCCGTCGGCACCTGGCCGGCGAGATAAACGGTGGCGTTGTGAACCGCCACCTGGCTCATACGCGCATTGCTGTCTTGGTAGGTAACGCTCATCGGGTCTCTCCTTGAAAGGGTCTCTTCAAAGAGTAGAGCGCTCAGCAAAAATTACTTGCCCGACACTGCGGTAGTTTTGCCCGTGAGTCATGCAGGCGAGCCAACAGCAACAAATGCCGCCAGCTATGCCTGTCGTCAACATTCGGTTTTGGAAGGGTCTTTATGGGAAAGACTAGCGGTCTGACGACGGAGAAAGCTCAAAATAGCGGCGATAGGCGCGGGAAAAACTGCCCTGATCACGAAAGCCCACCAGCATGGCGATATGCCCCAGGCTCAGCGTGCTATGGCGCACCAGCGTGCGGGCGTGTTCAAGACGCCTGCGCTGGACATAGGCCAGCGGCGTCACGCCGGTCAGCTCGCGAAAGCAGCTGTGAAAATGCCCCGGGCTCAAGGCGCATAGCGATGCCATCTGGTCCACGCGGATCTCGTCGGCCAGGTGCTGGTCCAGCCAGGCGTCCAGGCAGGCAAGGTCGAGGCGCTCGCTGATGCAATGCTGGCCCAGTTGGGCGGCCGTGGCCGGGGTAGTGTCATGCAGGTACATGGTCAGCGCGCGCAGCAGCAGAATGGCAATTTCATTCTGCAGCGCGGGGCACTGCTCGAGCTGGTTGGCCAGGGCGTGGGTCAGCTGATTCAACGCCGGGGGTACGCTGAAAAAGCGCGGCCTGTCGAAAAGCCGCTCGATCTCGTCACCTTTATCGAGCGACGCCAGCTGGGCAACGGGGATATCCAGCACCAGGGTGCGATTGCTGCCGTCGCCCTGGAATTCATGATGACGCGACGAGGGAATCAGGCACCCGCGACGGGCGGTCACCCTTTCCCCCTGACCTTCCATCGAAAGCTCCGTCACGCCACAGGTGGCCAGGATAAGCTGATGGAAATCGTGGGTATGGGCCACCGGCTCTTTGGCGAGATTACGGCTATGCAGCTCAAACAGTGCCATGGCGATACCGTCTTGCGTCGAATACTCGTTTCACTATAAAACGGCCGGGCAGCAAAAAGCGAGGAGCCGGCTGAATGCGCTAACCTTTGCTGGGTGGTCGCAATCAAAGGCTGGCTGTCACCCCCCCGTCATCGACTCGCGTTAGGGTGTTTGAAAACTGGCATAAGGCTCTCAATACTATGTCACAGCCGGGAAGCATGAAGATTTTGATGGTATCGGATGTCTACTTTCCGCGCATCAACGGCGTGTCCACCTCCATCGCCAGCTTTCGCGGCGCCCTTGAACGAATGGGCCACACGGTGATTCTGATTTGCCCTACCTACCCCGTGGGCCAAGTGGACGATCCGCGGGTGATACGCATTCGATCGCGCCAGGTGCCCGGCGATCCCGAAGATCGTATGGTGAGCTACCGGGACCTGCTAGCCCTGACACCCAAGTTAGCCGACGCGGCCTTCGATCTCATTCATATCCACACGCCCTTTACCGCCCACTACGCCGGTATTGCACTCGGGCGGCGCCTCGGCCTTCCGGTCGTGGCGACCTACCACACCCTTTTCGAAGAGTACTTGCATCAATATATTCACTGGCTACCGCGAGGCTGGCTGCGTTTTGCCGCACGCCGCCTTTCCGTGCACCAGTGCCAACAGGTCGACGCTTTGGTCGCGCCCTCCCAGGCCATGCAACAAACGCTGGCGCGCTACGGTGTAACCACTCCCACGCAGGTCATTCCCACCGGCTTGGCACTGGAGTCATTCTGTCATCCCCAGGAAAGCAGCAACTTCCGCGCCTATTACAACCTGCCGGAGGATGCACGGCTGCTGCTCTATGTCGGGCGCGCGGCCTTTGAGAAGAACGTCGATTTTTTGATCGATATGCTGCCCGGCGTGCTGGCCGAACACCCAGCGACCCGGCTGATCATCACCGGCGAAGGCCCTGCTCGCGACGCACTCGTGCAACGCGCCCAGGACGTTGGCGTGGCAGGCGCCGTGCTATTTCTGGGCTACCTTGATCGCAGCGGCCCGCTGCAGGCAGCCTACCGCGCCGCCGATGTCTTTGTGTTCGCATCTCGCACGGAAACCCAAGGGCTGGTACTGCTGGAGGCCATGGCGCTGGGCACCCCGGTGGTTTCCACGGCGATGATGGGCACCCTTGATGTGCTGAAAGAGGGGGAGGGCTGCCTGATCTCAGAGGAAACACTTGATGGCTTCGCGGCCCAGGTCAACCGGCTGTTAAGCGATGAAACCCAGCGCCAGCAGCTCGCCAAGCGCGCCCAGGCCTATGCCGCCAGCTGGCACGAAGACGTCAAAAGCGCCGAACTTGCCACGCTTTATCGCCAGCTTTCAAGCCATCATCAAACGCAGACAAGCACGCGCAAGCACGTGGCTGTAGCCAAAGACAACAAGATCGAATAAAGACAATAAAAAAAGGGCCCAGCGATTAACGCTAGGCCCTTAATAAACTTGGTGCCGGTGGCCAGACTCGAACTGGCACGCCTGTTACAGCGGCGGATTTTGAATCCGCTGCGTCTACCAATTCCGCCACACCGGCAATGGCTGCGCATTATACGTAGATCGCCTTCTAGGTCAATCACATTGACTGACTTTATCCACACAAAGCGCTATCCTATGCCGCCCGTTTGACTACCGGAATAGAGCTTTCACATGCAGCGCGCGGATTTTCACTTTGAGCTACCCGACGAGCTTATCGCCCGTTACCCGTCCGAACAGCGAAGCGACTGCCGTCTGCTGTGCGCGGATGGCCGGAGCGGCGCGCTTGAACACCGCCGGTTTACGGATTTGCTCGAGCTACTCGAGCCCGGCGACCTGCTGGTGTTCAACGACACCCGGGTGATTCCGGCGCGCCTGCACGGCCAGAAGGCCAGCGGCGGCAAGGTGGAAATGCTGCTGGAACGCCCGCTGGATGCCCACCGTGGTCTGGCCCACATCCGTTCGAGCAAGTCGCCCAAGCCCGGCACTGAGCTGATATTCGAAGGCGATATTCACGCCGTGGTGGAAGGCCGCCGCGATGCCCTGTTCGAACTGCGCTTTCTGGGCGAGACGCCGATGATTGCGCTGCTCGAAGCCCACGGCCATATGCCGCTGCCGCCCTACATTACCCGCGAAGACGAACTCAGCGACCGCGAGCGCTACCAGACCGTGTATGCCAGGCGCGACGGCGCAGTGGCCGCGCCCACCGCAGGCCTACACTTCGACCAGCCGTTGCTCGATGCGCTGGCGGAGAAAGGCATCAATAGCGCCTTCGTCACGCTGCACGTAGGCGCCGGCACCTTCCAGCCGGTGCGCGTCGACAATATCCTCGAGCACCACATGCATAGCGAGTGGATCGAGGTGAGCGAGTCGACCTGCCGGCAGGTTCGCGAGACACAGGCGGCAGGTAAACGCGTGATTGCCGTGGGCACCACCAGCGTGCGCTGCCTGGAAAGCGCCTGCATGAAAAGCCCGGACGGGCAGATTGCATCCTTTAGCGGCGACACCGATATCTTCATCTACCCAGGCTACGAGTGGCGCTGTGTGGACGCGCTGATTACCAACTTCCATCTGCCGGAATCGACGCTCTTGATGCTGGTCTCCGCCTTTGCCGGCTACGACACCATTATGCACGCCTATCAAACGGCGGTTGACGAGCGCTATGCGTTTTTCAGCTATGGCGATGCCATGCTGCTGACCCGCTAACCCTTTTTTGCGTTTCAACCGCTTCCAGAACGAGTAACCACCATGCGAAACGAATGCTTTATGCGCTTTGAGCGCCTCGCCGACGATGGTCGCGCGCGCCGGGGCCGCCTCCACTTCCCCCGTGGCACGGTGGAAACGCCGGCGTTCATGCCGGTGGGCACGTACGGCACGGTCAAAGGCATGACGCCCCAGTCGGTCAAAGACATCGGTGCCGAGATCATCCTCGGCAACACCTTTCATCTCTGGCTGCGCCCCGGCACCGACGTCATCGAAGCCCACGGCGACCTGCACGACTTCGCCCAGTGGGACAAGCCGATCCTCACCGACTCCGGCGGTTTCCAGGTATTTTCGCTGGGCGAGATGCGCAAGATCACCGAGCAGGGCGTGCATTTCCGCTCGCCGGTGGACGGCAGCAAGGTGTTCATGGGGCCGGAAGAATCGATGGCGGTGCAGCGCTCGCTGGGCTCTGACGTGGTCATGATCTTCGACGAGTGCACGCCCTACCCGGCCACCTTTGACGAAGCCGAAAAATCCATGGAGCTATCGCTGCGCTGGGCCAAGCGCTCGAGGGACGCTCACGGCGATTCCCCCTCGGCGCTGTTCGGCATCATCCAGGGCGGCATGCACCCCGCGCTGCGCGAGCGCTCGCTGAAGGGGCTGCTGGACATCGGTTTCGACGGCCTGGCGATCGGCGGGCTGTCGGTGGGCGAGCCCAAGGACGAGATGATCAAGGTGCTCGACTATCTGCCCACCTGGATGCCCGACGATACGCCCCGCTATCTGATGGGCGTCGGCAAGCCCGAAGACCTGGTCGAAGGGGTGCGCCGCGGCGTAGACATGTTCGACTGCGTGATGCCTACCCGCAACGCCCGCAACGGTCATCTGTTCACCGCCGACGGCACCGTCAAGATCCGCAACGCGGTGCATCGCTACGACACCCGCCCCCTCGAAGAAGCCTGCGATTGTCATACCTGCCAGCATTTCTCGCGTGGCTATCTACACCACCTCGACCGCTGTAACGAGATGCTGGGTTCCATGCTCAATACCATCCATAACCTGCGCTACTATCAGCGTGTGATGGCTGATTTGCGCGCGGCAATCGAAGCGGGTACATTGACGACCTTTGTGGAAGGCTTTTACGCTCGACGCGGTCTGCCGGTGCCTCCCCTCGCGAATTAATCAGCGCCCGTCTCGGCGGGTGCTTTAACTTGCTCAACCATTGAGTTTTTAACCAGGAGTTCTCTGCAATGCTGGATTTCTTCATCTCACCAGCCCATGCCCAAGAAGCGGCCGCTGGCGGTGGTATTGCACAAATCGTGATGCTGGTCGGTTTTGTGCTGATTTTCTACTTCCTGCTCTGGCGTCCCCAGGCCAAGCGCGCGAAGCAGCACAAGCAGCTGATCAGCAATCTGGACAAGGGCGATGAAATCGTCATTGGCGGCGGCATGGTCGGCCGTATCACCAAGGTAAGCGACGAATTCCTTACCATGGAGATCGCCGAAGGTACCGAAGTCAACGTGCAGAAAAACGCCGTTGCCACCGTACTGCCCAAGGGCACCATCAAGTCCATCTAATGTAATGTAATACCCCTGCCTGAATGCCAGCCATCCCGGCAGGGGTGACATGGTATCAACGATGGTGAACCTTGCCGTGCATGGCTGGTCCGTGCATGGCATTCCGTTTGTAATTGAAGGCAGGGCTTGCATGCTCAACCGTTACCCCCTGTGGAAGTATCTGTTGATACTGGTCGTTTTAGTGGCCGGCCTTATCTACGCGCTTCCCAACTTATTCCCTGAAGATCCCGCCGTCCAAATCAGCAGCGCCCAAACCGGCGAAACGCTGGATGAAAGCGAAATTGAGCGTGTTGAAGACGCCCTCAACGACGCCGATATCGGCATCAAAGCTATCGAACAAATCAATCAGCAGTGGCTGATTCGCCTGACCAATTCCGACGATCAGCTACGCACCAAGGAAATCGCCAGCGACCTGCTGGATGACGATGCCACGGTTGCCCTTAACCTTGCCGAGGCCACACCCGGCTGGCTGCAGGCGTTTTCCGCCTCGCCCATGACGCTGGGCCTCGACCTGCGGGGCGGCGTTCACTTCCTGCTGGAAGTGGACATGGAAGCCGCCTTGACCCAGCGACTCGAGGTCAACGCCAGCGCCATGCGCGAGCTGCTGCGCGATGAGCGCCTCCGCTACCGCAATACCGAGGTGGAAGAGCGCAGCCTGTCGATCGATTTCGCCAGCGAAGATGACCGCGATGAAGCGCGCAGCCTGATCAGCCGCGAATTCCCTGAGTTTGAATACACCAGCGAAGAAGACGGCCGTGCCGCACGCCTGGTCATGTCGCTGACCGACGAGTCGGTGAATGAAATTCAGGATTACGCGATCAATCAGAACCTGACCACCCTGCGTAACCGGGTCAATGAGCTGGGGGTTGCCGAGCCCATGGTCCAGCGCCAAGGGCCCGACCGGATCGTGGTCGAGCTGCCCGGCGTGCAGGATACCGTGGCCGCCAAGCGGGTTGTCGGCGCGACCGCCAACCTGGAATTCCGCCTCGAAGCCCGCTCCGATACGCCGGATAGCGAAACCGAAGAGTTCAGCTTCCGTAACGACGAATCACGCTCGGCCCAGCTGATGCGCGACGTCATCGTCACCGGCGATAGCGTGTCCAGCGCCAGCCGCAGCTTTGACGAAAACGGTCGCCCCCAGGTCAACATCGACCTGGACGGCACCGGCGGTACGCTGATGAACCGCGCCACTCGCAGTAACATCGGGCGCAACATGGCGGTGCTGTTCATCGAGCACAAGACCGAAGAGCGCACGGTCATGGAAGACGGCGAGGAAGTCACCGAGCGCGAGCCCTATGTGGAGCGCGGCCTGATCAGTCTGGCGACCATCCAGAGCGCTCTGGGCAACAGCTTCCGGATCACCGGCCTTGAGTCGCCCACCGAAGCCGCAGAGCTTGCCCTGCTGCTACGCTCGGGTTCGCTGGCCGCACCGATCTACTTCGTTCAGGAGCGCACCATTGGGCCAAGCCTGGGCGCGGACAACATCGAACGTGGCCTGCTTTCCGTACAGATCGGGCTGCTGCTGGTCGCGCTGTTCATGTTGATCCGTTACAAGGTGTTCGGCATCTTCGCCAACATCGCCCTGGCGCTGAACCTCACGCTGCTGGTGGCCGCCATGTCGATGCTGGGCGCCACGCTGACGCTTCCGGGCATTGCCGGTATCGTGCTGACGCTGGGTATGGCCGTTGACGCCAACGTGCTGATATTCGAGCGAATACGCGAGGAGTTGCGCAACGGCATGTCGATCCAGCAGGCGATCTACTCCGGCTACGAACGCGCCTTCACCTCGATCGTCGACGCCAACATCACGACACTGCTGGTAGCGATCATCCTATTCTCGATTGGTACCGGGCCGGTCAAAGGCTTCGCCGTCACCCTGTCTATCGGTATTTTGACCTCGCTGTTTACCGCGCTATTGGTGACCCGCGCCATGGTCAACCTGGCGTATGGCAGCAAGCCCGTCAAAAAGCTGTGGATCTAACGCCAACGCTCAGCCCAGATTTTACGAGGTGGTAATGAAACCTTTAACACAACGGCAAATCGACTTTATGGGGCGCCGCAAGCTGGCGTTCATCGTCGCTGCCGTCCTGCTGATCGTGTCGATTGGCGCGATTTTTTTCCAGCAGCTTAATCTAGGCCTGGACTTCACCGGCGGCACGCTCATCGAGGTGCGCTACGCCGAGGCGCCGTCCCTCGACTCGGTGCGCCAGCTGCTTCAGGACAACGACTTTGAAGACGTTGCCGTGCAGACCTTCGGGGCCTCCAGTGAAGTACTGATTCGCCTGCGTCAGGCCTTTGATCCTGATATCGGCAACCAGGTAGTCAATTTGCTGGAAGACGACGGCGCCAGCGTCGACCTGGTACGCGCCGAGTTCGTCGGCGCCCAGGTGGGCGACCAGCTGCGCGACCAAAGCGGCATGGGGCTGCTGGTCGCCCTGGGCGTGGTCATGCTGTATGTGGCCTTTCGCTTTCAGTACAAGTTCGCCATCGGCGCGCTCCTGGCGCTGATGCACGATGTGATCATCGTGGTGGGCTTTTTCGCGGTGTTCCAGCTCGACTTCGACCTGACCGTGCTGGCCGCGATTCTGGCCGTCATCGGCTACTCGCTGAACGATACCATCGTGGTCTACGACCGCATGCGCGAAGAAATCCGCATGTCACGTATCGATGACATGCCGCAGATCTTCAACGATGCGATCAACGCCACGCTGTCGCGGACATTGGCCACCTCGGGTACCACCCTGCTGGTGCTGATTGCCCTGCTACTGCTGGGTGGCGACATGATCCAGAACTTCGCCATCGCCCTGCTGGTCGGTATCGTGGTGGGTACTTTCTCATCCATCTACGTTTCCGGGGCCCTGCTGCTTCCGCTCAAGCTGTCGCGCGAAGACCTGATCCCCACCAAGAAAGATCCGGAAGAAGAAGAGGAAGAGCTGCCCTAAACCGGCACGCTCGACCGCGCACAAAAACGCCCCTGCCGGTATTCCCGACAGGGGCGTTTTGTTTGGCTGGACGGTTACTAGATATGCGGTGCCAGCTGTTTGATGATCGCTTTATACAGGCGCGGCCCTGCCGCCAGCAGCTGGCCTTCGGCTTTCACGTTGGGCTGACCGTCGGGGCTGCCCATCAGCGCGCCGGCTTCTTTCAACATCAGGCTGCCGACCTGCATATCCTGCTCTTCAAGACCCAGTACGAAGGCGCTATCGACGCGTCCGGTGGCCAGTTCGAGGATATCCAGTAGACCGCTGCCCGTGGCAATCAGGGTATCGACCTGAGGGGCAAGCTGCTGGGTAATCGTCAGGTAAGCCGGCAGATGACGGGGACGCAGCCACGATTCGGGGAGACTCATCGCCAGCCGCGTGGCGCTGATGGCCTTGGCCTGGCTGACCCGCATGCGTTTGTCGTTATGCTGGGCGCCACGGCCGCGGCTGGCAATGTACTCGTCGTCACCGAAAGGCGAGATCACTACGGCATGCTCGGGGCGACCTTTGACGAGACACACCACTGAGAGTGCAAAGCCCTTGCCCGCGACGGCCAGGTTGGAATAGCCGTGCATGGGCTCGATCTTCCAGACGATATCGTCGTTTTCATCCTGGCCGGGCCTGAAGGGCGTGTAGCGCCCCATAACCCCGTGCTGGGGATAGCCACGCTCCAGCTGCTGAACAATGGTTGCCTCGGCTTTACGCGCCGTGTCTTCAAGCAGTTTGTCGAGGTTGAACTCATCGTGCGCGTTTTCAATACGCTCGCGCACCTTCAGGAAGTGTTCAACAGCGCCGCGCGCCGCGCGCAGCGTAAATTGGACCATCGGATTCATGGTTGGGCCTTGTCACAGTGATGTTAAAGAACGGTAGGCGGACGCTTCGCCTTTGGCGCGCAATTCTAGCAGACCGCTATCGGGCATGCTATCGACTCATGGTAGACTGCCGCTTTTCCGCTTCCTGTGACCGGGTCTTATCATGCTTGAGCGCATTCGCATCGTACTTATCGGCACCAGCCACCCTGGCAATATCGGCGGCGTTGCCCGTGCCATGCATAACATGGGGCTTGCCGACCTGGCGCTAGTGGCGCCGCGCTGCGAGGTCATTACCCAGGAGAGCATCTCCCGCGCCTCGGGCGCCGACCATCTGCTTCACAGCGCTCAGGTATTTGCGACCATCGAGGACGCCGTGGCGGACTGCACACTGGCGGTGGGTGCCAGCGCTCGTTCGCGAACCCTGCCGTGGCCGATGCTCTCGCCGCGCGAGCTTGCCGACCGCTTACCCGGTGAATGCCAGGCGGCCACTGCCCGCGTCGCGCTGGTCTTTGGCCGTGAGGATAGTGGCCTGACCAACGCCGAGCTGCAGCGCTGTCATGCTCACGTGCACATTCCCACCAATGCCGACTTCAGCTCGCTCAACCTGGCGGCCGCGGTTCAGGTACTCGCTTACGAATGCCGCATGGCGTGGCTGAATCAAGCCGACGATCAACCGCCTGCCAAGAAACCTGCCGACACTGCGCAGCCTGTCTCGGTGGCGGATGCGGACGATGAACTTGCCTCCCACGCCGACCTCGAGCGTTACTTCGAGCACCTGGAACGCACGCTGGTGGCCATCGAGTTCCACGACCCCGACAAGCCCCGCCAACTGATGGCGCGCCTGCGGCGTCTCTACTTGCGCGCCCGTCCCGAGCAGATGGAAATGAATATTCTGCGCGGCATTCTATCCGCCACCGAAAAGGCGGCGCGGCCCAGGCATCGTCGGGAGTGACCCGCTAGACTTGAAGACACCGGCGCGCGCCCCCACCATTATCTGTCCACCGCGCACAATAATTCGGCGATGATGGTCAGCGCCGCCCGGTGATGAACCGCACTGCTACCGCCCAAGGGATCCCCATGTTTCAACGCCTGCGTGAAGATATAAACAGCGTCTTTGACCGCGACCCGGCCGCCCGCAACTTTCTTGAGGTGCTGACCAACTACCCTGGCCTGCACGCGCTGCTCTTGCATCGCTGCAGCCACTGGCTATGGCAAAAGAACCTCAAGTGGCTGTCGCGTTCGCTGTCGACGTTTGGACGCTGGCTGACCGGCATTGAAATTCACCCGGGGGCCACCATCGGTCGGCGCTTTTTCATCGATCATGGCATGGGCGTGGTGATTGGCGAAACCGCCCGGGTGGGCGACAACGTCACGCTCTACCAGGGCGTCACGCTGGGCGGCACCAGCTGGCACAAGGGCAAACGCCACCCGACCCTGGGTGATGGGGTGATTGTCGGTGCCGGCGCCAAGATCCTCGGCCCGTTTACCGTGGGTGCCGGCGCCAAGATCGGCTCCAATGCCGTGGTGACTAAAGAGGTGCCCGCCGGGGCAACGGTGGTCGGGATTCCCGGCAAGATCGTCAAACGCGCCGATCCGGACGTTGAAGAGGCGCTGGATGTGGATCCCGCGCGCCGCGAAGCCATCTGCCAGAAATTCGGCTTTGATGCCTACGGCGTCAGCGAAGACATGCCCGACCCGGTGGCACGCTCCATGCAGGCCATGCTGGATCACATGCACGCCGTGGACGAGCGTATCGAACACATGTGCTCGACCCTGCGCAAGCTGGATGCCAGCTATCGCGACGGTCAGCTACCGGCGCTGCGCGATGAGGATTTCGCCGATATTCTGGAAGAAGCGGACGGCGCCTGCTCAGGGCTGGGCAAGCGTTCAACGTCCACTGCCTCCTCCGACCAGGACACGCCATCGGGTAATGGTTGACCAAAGCACTCGGGTTTTCCCATAATGGCAACACATTTGCCGTTAGCGCTGAGCCATCGGCGTCGAGGTACCTGTCATGCGTTTGACTACCAAAGGGCGTTACGCCGTTACCGCCATGCTGGACCTGGCTCTCAATGCCCAGCAGGGGCCTACCAGCCTCAGCGAGATATCCCAGCGCCAGGAAATCTCGCTGTCGTATCTCGAGCAGCTGTTTGCTCGGCTGCGCCGCTATGGGTTGGTCAATAGCGTACGCGGCCCAGGGGGCGGCTATCTGCTTGCCCATGCGCCGGATACGATCAGCGTTTCCCAGGTGATCGATGCCGTCAACGAAACCGTCGACGCTACGCGCTGTCAGGGGCTTTCCGATTGCCAGCAGGGCGACACCTGTCTGACGCATCATTTATGGTGCGATCTATCGGCGCAAATTCGACATTTTCTGGATGACGTCACCCTCGCCCAACTGATGCAGCGGCCGGATGTCATGCGGGTGGCGGAGCGTCAGCAACAGCGCGCCGCGGCGGGCATTCTGGCGTCATCCCCATAACCTGGGCCGCGCGCTTCGTTTTTCAACACAGGTAACATGACCACGATGACGGCTACTTCGCTTCCCATTTATCTCGATTACGCTGCCACCACGCCGGTGGATCAACGCGTGGCCGAGGTAATGCAGCGCTACCTGACCGTCGATCAGCTGTTTGCCAACCCCGCCTCGCGCAGCCATATGCTCGGCTGGCAGGCGGAGCAGGCCGTGGAGCAGGCGCGCCGCCAGGTGGCCGACACCATCGGCGCCGACCCGCGCGAAATCGTCTGGACCAGCGGCGCCACCGAGGCCGACAATCTGGCATTGATCGGCTACATGCGCGCCAACCGCGAGCGCGGCATGCACCTGGTCACCTCGACCATCGAGCACAAGGCGATCGTCGATACCGCCCGGGCGCTGGAGCAAGAAGGGTTCGAGGTCAGCTGGCTGCCCCCTGGCGCGGACGGCTGTATTCAGCCCGAACAGCTACGCGACGCCATGCGCGATGACACCGCGCTGGTCTCGCTGATGGCGGTCAACAACGAGCTGGGCAGCATCAACGACATCGCTGCCCTGGCCGCCGTGGCCCATGAATTTGGTGCGGTCTTCCATTGCGACGCCGCCCAGGCAGTGGGCCGCATCGAGCTGTCGGTGGTCGCCCAGCAGGTGGATCTGATGTCGCTGTCGGGCCACAAGGCCTACGGCCCGAAAGGCGTGGGTGCGCTTTACGTGAAGCGCCACCCGGACATGCGCATCGAGCCGCTGATTCACGGTGGCGGCCACGAACGCGGCATGCGCTCGGGCACGCTGCCCACGCACCAGATCGCCGGCATGGGCGAGGCTTTTAACCTTATTCAGCAGCAGCACGCTGGGGACCAGGCACGCATTGCCCAGCTACAGCAGCGGTTTCTCGCCGGGCTCAAGGGGCTCGAAGGCGTCTACGCCAACACGCCGCTCGGGCAGTCGGTACCCAACATATTGAACCTCGCCTTCGAAGGCGTGGACGGTGAATCATTACTGATGGGGCTGCGCGATGTCGCGGTCTCCACGGGGTCCGCCTGCAACTCGGCAAGCGTTGACCCGTCCTATGTATTACTGGGCATCGGCGTCCCGCGACGCCTTGCCCTCTCGTCGATTCGGTTTAGCTTCGGGCGCTTTACCACCGAGGCCGAAATCGACCATGCGATTACGCTCATCCGCCACGCGGTGAGCGGGCTGCGCGCTTAGCGGCGCTAAGCGGCTGACTACTCAACAGGAGGACGCCTCAATGGCCACACTCAACATTACGCCAGCTGCCGCCCAGCAGATCCAGCAAGTGCTGGACGAACGCGGACAAGGCCTGGGCCTGCGCGTTTCCGTCAAGCCCAGCGGCTGCTCCGGCTATAGCTATGTACTGGATTTCGCCGACCAGGTGACGGATGGCGATGTCCATTTTGAAGCCAACGGTGCGAGCGTTTATGTTGCGCCGGACGCGCTCGAGATGCTCGACGGCAGCGAAGTCGATTACGTTAACGAAGGGCTGAACCGCTTTTTCCGTTTCAACAACCCGAACGTAAAAGATGAATGCGGCTGCGGTGAAAGCTTTACCGTCTAGCACACCGGCCTCACATGGCGTGACGGTATTCATCCCCCGGCTTAAGCGCTATAATCGCGCCTCTCGACAGCCGAGTCGGCTGCCGACACCCTTATTTGTGCCGCCCCGGCCCACCGGGGCGGCAATATTTGTTTATCCTTCAAGGAGACTGTGACATGGCAACTGAACGCACGCTGTCTATTATCAAGCCCGATGCCGTCGCCAAAAACGCCATTGGTGACATCATTGCCCGTTTTGAGCACGCCGGGCTGCGCGTTGTCGCCGCCAAGATGCTACACCTGTCCGAAGACAAGGCCGGTGGCTTCTACGCAGAACACAAAGAGCGTCCGTTCTTTAACGATCTGGTCGGTTTCATGACCTCAGGCCCGGTTGTCGTGCAGGTTCTTGAAGGTGAAAACGCCATCGCCAAAAATCGCGACCTGATGGGTGCGACCAATCCGAAAGAAGCCGCTGCGGGCACCATCCGCGCCGACTTTGCGGAAACAATCGACGCCAACGCTGTCCATGGCTCTGACTCTGCGGAAAGCGCCGAGCGTGAAATTAGCTACTTCTTCGGTAATGACGAAATCTGCCCGCGCTAAGATCGCCTATCCAGGTAGCGCCGCCGTTTCAACGTCTGTTGCCGGCCATTTACGCGGGGGCAACCGCCCCCGCCACTTCCTTAAACGCTGACCGCCATGACCACCACCGTAGCCCAACATACGCCTAGCTCTGCCCCTCAACACGCAACCACTGCCCAGCCGACACCCGAGCGTCAAAACCTGCTGGGCATGTCGCGGGAGCAAATGGCGGCCTTTTTCGTCTCCATTGGCGAAAAGAAATTTCGTGCCGCCCAGGTGATGAAGTGGATTCACATCGAAGGGTGCGATGACTTCTCGGCGATGACGAACCTGTCAAAGCCGCTGCGGGAAAAGCTCGCCCAGGTGGCGGAGATTCGTGGTCCCGGGGTGGTCTACGAAGGCACGTCCAGCGATGGTACCCGCAAGTGGGTGCTGGAAGTCGAAGACGGCAGCTACGTTGAAACCGTGCTGATTCCCGCAGAAAACGGCAAGCGGCGCACCCTGTGCGTTTCTTCCCAGGTGGGCTGCTCGCTGGATTGCAGCTTCTGCTCCACCGGCAAACAGGGTTTCCAGCGCAACCTGACCGCGGCTGAAATCATCGGCCAGGTGTGGGTCGCCCAGCGTAGCGTGGGGCCGCGTCGTGACACCGCCAACCGGCCGGTGACCAACGTGGTGATGATGGGCATGGGCGAGCCGTTGCTCAACTATGACAACGTCGTTCCCGCCATGAAGCTGATGCTCGACGACGACGGCTACGGCCTGTCCAAGCGCCGGGTGACGCTGTCCACCTCCGGCGTCGTGCCCATGCTGGATAAGCTCGGCGACGAGCTCGACGTGAGCCTGGCAGTGTCGCTGCACGCCGCCAACGACGAACTGCGCAACGAACTCGTACCGCTCAACCGCAAATACAATATTCGTGCGCTGATGGACGCCTGCCACCGGTACCTGGCCAAGTGCCCGGAAAACCGTCTGGTGACCATCGAATATACCCTGATCAAAGACGTCAATGATCAGCAGGAGCACGCCGAACAGCTTGCGGCGCTGCTTGACGAACTGCCCTGTAAAATCAATCTGATTCCGTTCAACCCGTTTCCCAATTCAGGGTATGAGACACCGTCGCGCAACCAGACCATGCGTTTTCAACAGTGGTTGCACGACTTAGGCTACACTGCACCCATTCGTTCTACCCGTGGCGATGACATCGATGCCGCCTGCGGGCAGCTTGTCGGCCGGGTGAAGGATCGCACCAAACGAAGCGCGCGTTATATTCAGTCGATTCAGTTAGATGCCGACTAATGGGTCGTCACCTTGACTTCCGGCGAACACGGCGCTTTGATGGACACGGTTTAATTTAGCGATCCATCTTTTACGTTACCTTGCGAGGATTTACATGATGTGTCACCGCAGGCTTTATCACCCATCTCGGGTGCCTTTGCTCGCCGCGCTTGTCGGCAGCATGTGGCTAGCCGGCTGTGCCTCCACGTCCAATGTTTCTCCCTCGTCGTCAACGCCCGAGGCCGCCTCCGCTTATACACAGCTCGGCGTTGCCTATCTGGAGCGCGACAACCTGCCCCGGGCGCTCAACGCACTGGATCGCGCCCTCGAGATCGCCCCTGACAACGCCGAAGCCCTTCAGGCCATTGCCCTGGTCTACCAGCGCCAGGGCGAAAGCGATCTGGCCGACCAGCACTTCCAGCGTGCCATTGACACGGCGCCTGACTTTACCCGCGCGCGTAACAACTACGCCGCATTTCTTTTCCAGGAAGGCCGCGTGGAAGCAGCCTGTAACCAGCTCGAAAGCGCTTCCGAAGACGCCCAGTACGATAACCGCACCCAACTATTTGCCAACCTGGGGCAGTGCTACATGGCCCTGGGCGAGACCGAACTGGCACGCGAGCGCTTCAAGCGTGCGCAACGAATCGATCCGCGCAATCCCCGCGGATATTTTATGTTAGCTGAACTCGAATATTCACAGGGCAATTACGCCGAGGCATGGTCACCGCTGCAAACGTATCTGCAGCTTGCCGGGCCAAGCCAAGATGCGCTTTCACTGGCCGTTGACATTGCCGAGGCCCGCGGTGACCACGCCGCTGCGGCCGACTACCAACGTCAACTAGGTACCAACTGAGCGATGGACGCCCTGATCACCGATTATTTAATGAAGGATGCTCAGCCATGAGCGAGACACCGTCACAAGCTAGCGACACCCCAAACGTCAATGACTCTCCAGGCGCGCTGTTGGCGCGCCGCCGTGAACAACTTGGCATTGCACTGAACGACGCCGCCCGCGCGCTCAACCTGCGTCCTGCGGTAGTGGAAGGCCTGGAGCGGGATGACTACAGCGAAATTCCTGTAGTCACCTATCGTCGTGGTTACCTGCGCGCCTATGCCAAGTATTTGGCCATTGACGAACGGCTTGTCCTGGATGCCTACCGGGAGCGCTTTGGCGAAGCCGATGTGGAGCGCAAGGTGACCCCCGTCGCGGTCACCAAGCCGCCTTCTCGACTGGGGGCCTGGTTGTTCAAGCTGGTCACGCTTCTGATCATCGTAGCGCTGATTGCCGTCACGGTAATGTGGTGGCAAAGCCGCGGCGGCAGCGAGCCGCCTCGCCTGGATTCGTCCTCGTCGATGGATGCACCTGCCGAGCAGGATGCCGCCGGTGAGCTGTCCAACGAGGCCGCCCAGGACGAGTCGACTGCCTTATCCGGTAGTGGTAGCGCTGACGACAGCGATCCAGCGCTGGACGATATGGATAGCGCCGACGACGTTGGCGCAGCGGACACGGATACCGCCGGCGAAAACGCGTCCGACGATGACACCAACGCCGATGCAGCACCTTCCGCCACAGCGGAGTCGGCCCCGCTGATCGACGAAGACAGCGCCGCCCAGTCGGCCAATCTGGCGGCCAGCGACGAAGACGATGATGCAGACAGCAGCGACGCAACCGACGACGCTGCCGAGGAAGCGTCGGGCAGCAACGACAGCACCCCCAACCAGCTGGCACTCACTTTTAACGAGCAGTCGTGGACGGAAATTGTCGACGCTGACAATCAGCGTGTGCTGGTAGGGCTTCAAGAACCCGGCACGTCCGCCAATGTCGAAGGTCAGCCACCGTTTCGGCTCACCGTGGGCAATGTCACCGGCGTCGAACTTCGCTATCAGGGCGAAGAGGTCGACCTGACGTCGCGCGCGGGCGCCAACAACGTGGCTCGATTCACTCTGGGAGAGTAACCGACTTATGCACGCTCAATCGCCCATCAAGCGCCGAGCTTCGCGCCAGATCCATGTGGGTAACGTCCCGGTCGGGGGCGATGCTCCCATTGCCGTTCAGAGCATGACCAACACCGATACGCTGGACGTGGCCGCCACCGTGGCGCAGATTCAGCAGTTGGAGAAAGCGGGTGCTGACATCGTGCGCGTATCGGTCCCCGATATGGACGCCGCAGAAGCGTTTGGCAAGATCAAGCGTCTGTCGAACGTACCGCTGGTCGCCGACATCCACTTCGACTACAAGATCGCCCTGCGTGTCGCCGAGCTGGGCGTCGACTGCCTGCGCATCAATCCCGGCAATATCGGCCGTGAAGATCGCGTCAAGGCCGTGGTCAACGCCGCCCGCGAGCACGGGATTCCCATCCGTATCGGCGTTAACGCCGGTTCGCTCGAGAAAGACCTGCAGAAGAAGTACGGCGAGCCCACACCGGCAGCGCTGGTCGAGTCGGCCATGCGCCATATCGACTACCTCGACCGGCTGGACTTCCAGGACTTCAAGGTCAGCGTAAAAGCCTCGGATGTGTTCATGGCGGTCGCCGCCTACCGCGACCTGGCCACGCGCATCGAACAGCCGCTTCACCTGGGGATCACCGAAGCCGGTGGCCTGCGTTCGGGCACGGTCAAATCTTCCATCGGCCTTGGCATGCTGCTGATGGACGGTATCGGCGACACCATCCGTGTTTCGCTGGCCGCCGACCCGGTGGAAGAAATCAAGGTCGGCTATGACATGCTCAAGAGCCTCAAGCTGCGTGCCAAGGGCATCAACTTCATTGCCTGCCCGAGCTGCTCTCGGCAGAATTTCGATGTCATCGATACCATGAACCAGCTCGAAGAGCGGCTGGAAGACGTCATGACCCCGCTCAACGTCTCGGTGATCGGTTGCGTGGTGAACGGCCCTGGTGAAGCCAAGGAAACCGATATCGGCCTGACCGGCGGCAGCCCGGCGAACCTGGTGTATATCGATGGCAAGCCGGCCAGCAAACTGCGTAACGACCACCTCGTCGATGACTTGGAGCGGCTGATCCGCGACAAAGTACGCGAAAAGCAGCAGCAGGAAGATAACACGATCGCCCGCAGCGTCTAATCGCATCGCGGGACCGCCGACCCAGGGAGTTTGCCTTGAGCAAGTCTGACGTTAAAAAAATTCAAGCCATTCGAGGCATGAACGATCTATTGCCCAGCGACAGCCCGCGCTGGCAATTTTTTGAAGGCAAGGTACGCCAGCTGATGCAGCGCTACGGCTTTGCGGAAATCCGCATGCCGATCGTGGAACAGACCGCGCTGTTTGCGCGTTCCATTGGCGAAGTGACCGACATCGTCGAAAAAGAGATGTACACCTTCGAGGACCGCAACGGCGACAGCCTGACCCTGCGGCCGGAAGGCACCGCCGGCTGCGTGCGCGCTGCCATGGAGCACGGCCTGCTGTATAACCAGACCCAGCGGTTGTGGTATCAGGGGCCGATGTTTCGCCATGAGCGGCCGCAAAAAGGCCGCTATCGCCAGTTTCATCAGGTAGGCGTCGAGGCGTATGGCTTCGATGGCCCCGACATCGACGCTGAAGTAATTCTGCTTTCCGCCCGGCTATGGCGGGAACTGGGCTTGATGGAGCATGTCACGCTCGAAATCAACTCGCTGGGTTCCAGCGAGGCTCGCGCCGCCTACCGCGACAAGCTGGTCGCCTACTTCGAACAGCACCGCGACGTGCTCGACGAAGACTCCCTACGGCGACTGACCAGCAATCCGCTGCGCATTCTCGACTCCAAGAATCCGGCCATGGCCGAGATGCTGGACGCCGCGCCACGCCTGATGGATAACCTGGACGACGCCTCGCGCGTCCATTTCGAGCAGCTCAAAGCGCTGCTCGACGCGGCGGGTATTCCCTTCGTGGTCAATCCGCGTCTGGTGCGCGGGCTGGATTACTATTCGCGTACCGTCTTCGAGTGGACGACCACCGCACTTGGCAGCCAGGGCACGGTATGCGCTGGCGGCCGTTACGACGGCCTGGTCGAGCAGTTGGGCGGCAAGCCTACCCCGGCGGTAGGCTTTGCCATGGGCATCGAGCGGCTGATCCTGTTGCTCGAGACCCTCGATCTCGTCCCGGACGAGGCCCTCGGCGGCAGCGACGTCTACCTGCTCGCCATGGATGATAGCGCGACCGCTGCGGCCATGACCCTGGCCGAGCAGCTACGCAGCGAGCTTCCCTGGCTGCGCCTGCAGCTACATTGCGGCGGCGGCAGTTTTAAAAGTCGCATGAAAAAAGCCGACAAGAGCGGTGCCGCGTTCGCCCTACTGCTGGGTGAGGAAGAAGTCGCCGAGCAGGCCGTCACACTCAAGGCACTGCGCGACGACCAGGCGCAGCAGCGCCTCCCGCAGACGGCATTGGCCAATACGCTAAGCGAACAGCTAACGCACACACCTTGAACGGGCGGCGGGAATTTCCTGCCACTCACCCCATTATGACCGTGGCCACTAGCGGCGGTTATTGTTGAATAGGAGGCCGCCCGTGGCGGATAGAAGCGAAGACGAACAGCTAGACGCGATTAAGCGCTGGTGGAAGGAAAACGGTACGTCACTGATAGCCGGCGCTGCCCTTGCCGCTGCCGGCGTGTTTGGTTGGAACGCCTGGCAAGACTACCAGGCCGGCAAATCCGAGGCCGCATCGGTCCGTTATCAGCAGCTGGTCAGCCTGGCAGCCGGTAACGAGCTCGAAGGCGACCAGCTCAGCGAAGCCCGCGAGATGGTCGACGAGATAGTCAGCGAGCACGACGACAGCCTGTATGCCGAGCTTGCCCTGCTGCTTGATGCACGCCTTGCCGTCCAGCAGGACGACCTGGAAAGCGCCGCCGAATCGTTGACCCAGGTGGCGGAATCGTCATCGCGACGCTACGTGCAAAGCCTGGCATGGCTGCGTCTGGCACGTATCGCCATTGCCAACGACGACCCCGAGCGCGCGCTCGAATTACTCGACGAACCGATTACCGAGGCCCTGGCCGCTCAACAGGCTAACGTCCGGGGCGATGCACACCTGGCGCTGGGCGACAACGATGCCGCTCGCGACGCCTGGCAAAACGCCCTTGAACTGGCTCAACAGCAAGACCAGCCGCTCTACGGCGTGCAGTTCAAGCTAGACGATCTCGGCGCCAAGGAGACAGCGCAATGAAACCGATGCTATCCACCCCGATGATGCGCGCCGCCCTGGGGGCTGCCGCCCTTGCCCTGCTGGCCGGCTGCGCGAACAAGAGCGACTCTGCCAACACGCCCAAGGAACTCACCAGCATCGAGGAAAGCTCGACCCTTGAAAGCCTCTGGCAGCAAGACGTGGGCGACGGCCTGGGCCGTGCGCGCTACCCTATCGCCCCGGCGCGTGAAGGCGATAACCTCTTTGCCGCCGACGCCAACGGGGTGGTGATGTCCTTTGCCGCCGACGACGGCGAGGAACGCTGGGAAGTCGACCTCGACACACCGATCTCCAGCGCCTTGAGCGCCATCGCTGGGCAGGTCTACCTGGGCACCCGTGACGGCGAGGTCATTGCTCTGGACCAGCGCGACGGCAGCGTCAACTGGCGTTCGCGGGTCTCCAGCGAAGTGCTGGCGGCTCCTCAGGCCAACCCTGAATTGCTGGTCGTGCAAAGCATCGACGGTCAGGTGACCGCTCTGGACCGCCAAAGCGGTGACGAGCGCTGGGTGTATACCAGCTCGCAGCCCTCTTTGACCCTGCGTGGCACCGGCACGCCGCTGGTGATCGAGCCAGTCAGCTTTGTCGGCCTCGCCAACGGTCGCTTAGCCACGATCGACAACCGCAACGGTCAGCCGCTGTGGGACATGCAGATTGCAACGCCCCAGGGCCGCAGCGAAGTCGAGCGTCTGGTCGACCTCACCGGTCAGCCCGTGCTTAGCCAAGACGGACGCCTGTTCGTGACCAGCTATAACGGTCAACTGGTTGCCCTTGAGGCAACGCGCGGCAACGTCATCTGGGAACGCGAGCTGTCCAGCCGTCACGCCCCCGTATTGGTCGGCGATTTCCTGTTCGTGGTCACCGATGACAGCAACATAGTGGCGGTCGACACCAACAGCGGCCAGGAAGTATGGCGTAACGAAGCGCTGGAAGACCGCCGGCTCACCGCCCCGGCGTTTGCCGACGGCCGCCTGGTGGTTGGCGACTTTGAAGGCTATGTGCACCTGATCGATGCCCGCGAAGGCGAGCTGGTGGGACGCACCGAGGTCGATGGCTCGGGTATTAGCGTCCCGGCCGTCACCGAAGGCGACGTGATTCACGTGCTGGCCAATGATGGACACCTGGAAACGCTGGAAATCTCTCCATGAACCCCGTCATTGCGCTAGTTGGCCGCCCCAATGTGGGCAAGTCGACGCTGTTTAACCGCCTTACCCGCTCGCGGGACGCGCTGGTGGCCGACTTCCCCGGCCTGACCCGCGACCGCAAATACGGTAACGGCATGCTGGGCAATAAAGCCTATACGGTGATCGATACGGGCGGTATCAGTGGCGACGAAGAAGGCATCGATGCGGTCATGGCGGAACAGTCGCTGGCCGCCATCGACGAAGCGGATATCGTGCTGTTCATGGTCGACGCCCGGGCCGGGTTGAACGTGGCCGACGAGGCCATTGCCAACCACCTGCGGGTTAACCAGAAAAAGACCTGGCTGGTGGTCAACAAGACCGACGGTCTGGAGGAACACTCGGCGATGGGCGACTTCTGGTCGCTGGGACTGGGCGATCCGTGGGCGATTGCCGCGGCGCATGGGCGCAACGTTTCCACCCTGATGGATACTGTCCTCGAACCGTTTCCCGAGCGCGACGCCGACATCCCCGCCGACACCGGCACCAAGGGGATTCGCATCGGCGTCATCGGGCGCCCCAACGTGGGCAAGTCGACGCTGGTCAACCGCCTGTTGGGCGAAGAACGCGTGGTGGTCTTCGACGAAGCCGGCACCACGCGGGATGCCATCGAGATTCCCTTCGAGCGGCGTGGCAAGCCTTATGTGCTGATCGATACCGCAGGCGTCAGGCGGCGCAAAAACGTCAGCGAAATCGCCGAGAAGTTCTCGATCATCAAGACCCTCGACGCGATCAAGGAATGCCACGTCGCGATCATGGTGCTGGATGCGCGCAGCGGACTGGTCGAGCAGGACCTCCACCTGCTCGATTACGTGCTCACCACCGGTCGCGCACTGGTGCTGGCGGTAAACAAGTGGGACGGCCTGGAAAACGACGCCAAGGACAAGATGCGCAACGAAATCAAGCGCCGCCTGGGGTTTGCCGACTACGCCGAAATGCACTTTATCTCGGCGCTACACGGCACTGCCGTGGGCGACCTGTATCCGTCCATCCAGCGCGCCTTCGATGCCGCCAACGCTCACTGGTCGACCAACCGCCTGACCACGCTGCTGCAGGATGCCGTCAGCCAGCATCCGCCGCCGATGATCCATGGGCGACGCATCAAGCTGCGCATGGCCCACCAGGGCGGCAGCAACCCGCCAATCATCGTCGTGCATGGCAACCAGACGGCCTCCCTGCCCGAGGCCTACCGTCGCTACCTGACCAACACCTTCCGCAAGGTGTTGAAAGTCCGCGGCACGCCAATGCGCTTCGAGTTTCGCTCCGGCGACAATCCCTATGATCAGATGGCCGGCGCCAGCGACAAGGAGAAAGCCAAGAAGCGCGAGCTCAACCGCACCAAGGAGGCGCGCAAGAGCCGTCGCTAGGCGTTGCTGCCATGCAACCCCTTACGGCCCACCCAGTGGGCCGCAAACTGCCAGGCGGTGCGTCCGCTGCGCCCGCCGCGCAGGGTTGCAAAGCGTACCGCCTCGGCACGCGCCGCATCATCAAAGCTCACCTCTTCGTCGCTCACCCGCGCGACCCAATGGGCGCAGACCTCCAGATAGGTCGCCTGGTTGAACGGATGAAAGCCCAGCCAGAGCCCGAACCGATCCGACAGGGAAATTTTCTCTTCCACGGCGTCACCGTGGTGAAGCTCTTCGCCCACCAGACGCGTCCCGCTGTTGTCGTCCATCGACTCCGGCAGAAGGTGGCGCCGGTTCGAGGTCGCGTAAAGCAACACGTTGTCGGGCGGCCCGGTGAGCGCGCCATCCAGGACGCTTTTCAGCCCCTTGTAGGCGTCGTCGTTGCCTTCAAACGACAGGTCATCGCAATACACGACAAAGCGCTGGGGCTGATGACGCAGCTGCTCCACCAGTATCGGCAGGCTGGCCAGCTCGTGACGGTCGATCTGCACTAGACGCAGCCCCTCGTCCGCCAGCGCATTGAGCAGCGCGCGCACGACCGAGGATTTACCGCTGCCCCGCGCGCCCCACAGCAGGGCGTGATTGGCGGGCAGCCCGCGCAAAAACGCCCGGGTATTATCCACAAGGGCGGCCTTTTGGCGCTCGATGCCCATCAGGTCGTCCAGCGTTAGCGCATCCCTGGGCGGCACCGCCACCAGCCGGCCGCCCAATGGATGCCGCTGCCATAGCGCGGCGACCTCGGTGTGCCAATCAACCGGCTCGGGGGCGGGCGGCAACCAGTGATCAAGCTGGTCGAGTAAACGGGTCAAGCGTTGGCTTAAATCGGCATCCATAAAGACTCTCTTGGTGAATTATGCGGGTAAGGATTGATTTACCCTGTACAGTGGTTATCTTGTGGCTAGGAATTCACTTGCTGAAAAGGAAATACGCTCATGCGTTGGCTTCGCCCTCTCGCCATTACCGCCCTATGTGCCACCGTCGCTGCCTGTTCCACATCGCCGACCGGCCGTTCGCAGCTGCTGTTGTTATCCGATGACGAACTCAACAAAATGGGCAGCCAAGCCTTTAACAAGTATCAGCAGGATCTGCCCGCCGCCGGGCAGGCCAGCCAGCGTTACGTGCAATGTATCGCGGATGCCATCGTCGCGGAACTCCCCCAGGAGCAGCAACAGCTTGACTGGCAGGTCCGCGTATTTGAAGAAGACTCCCCCAATGCCTTTGCCCTGCCCGGGGGCTACATGGGCGTGCATACCGGCATGCTGGATATCGCCACCTCCCAGGATCAGCTCGCCTCTGTCGTCGCCCATGAAATTGGCCACGTGCTGGCCAAGCATTCCAACGAGCGGGCGTCTACCGAAAGCGCGACGCAGCTTGGCCTGTCGGTCATCTCCAGCACCGCAGGCATCCAGAACGACCAGCTCATGGGCGTCCTGGGGATGGGCGCGCAGTACGGCATCATGCTGCCCTTCTCGCGTCGCCACGAAAGCGAAGCGGATACCATTGGCCTCGACCTGATGGCCCGCGCCGGCTTCGACCCGCGCGAAAGCGTGACCCTTTGGCAGAATATGCAGCAAGCCTCCAGCGGCGGCCAGCCGCCGGCCTGGATGTCGACGCACCCGAGCCAGGGCCAGCGGATCGAAGGGCTGGAAGCCGGCATGAGTGACGCCATGGACGCCTACGAGCAGGCACGCAACAACGGGCGTACGCCCAACTGCCCGCGCCCCTGACGCAAAACCGCCGTTGCCTCCCGGCAACGGCGGTTGTATAGCGCGCCCTTTGATAGCCGCGCAGAACGTTAATGGCGCGAGTAACTAGCGGTAGTTCAACGACTGGCGAAGCCGCGAACGCACCGGCGCGGTGTCGGGGCGCACATTGCGCCACATGAAAAACGACTCGGCCGCCTGCTCGACCAGCATGCCCAATCCATCCAGAAGTTTCGCCCCGCGCGGCCCGGCCCATTGCAGAAACACCGTGGGTTCGACGCCGTACATCATGTCGTAGGCCCAGGCACCAGGGGAAAACAGCGCATCGGGAAGCGGCGGCAGCTCGCCTTCAAGGCTTGCGCTGGTACCGTTGATCACCAGGTCGAACGTGCCTTCCAGAGTATCAAAACCACCACCTTGTATATCGCCCAGATCAGCAAAGTCGTGCGCCAGCTGCTCGGCTTTGGCGGCCGTACGGTTGACCACCACCAGCGCGGCAGGCTGCTCGGTCAACAGCGGCTCGATGATGCCGCGCACCGCGCCACCGGCGCCCACCACCAGTACGCGCTTGTGGCGGAGCGACACGCGATGGTAAGCCAGGTCGCGCACCAGGCCGATACCATCGGTGGTGTCACCATAGGTCAAACCGTTGCCGCCCAGCATCAGGGTGTTCACGGCACCCGCCCGGCGGGCACGTTGGCTGAGCGTGTCGCACAGCGCAAACGCATCCGCCTTGAACGGCACGGTCACGTTGGCGCCCCGCCCGCCGTCTGCGCAGAATTGCCGCCATGCGTCGGCCAGCGCATCGATCGGCGGCTCAATGGCGGTGTAATCGATATCCTGCCCAGTCTGCCGGGCAAAATCGGCATGGATCATGGGCGACTTGGAGTGGCCGACGGGATGGCCAAAGACGCAGTAGCGATCAGTCATGGGTCACCTCGGCTTGCTTACGGGCGGCTTCGTTGAGCCAGTCACGCGGCACCAGATAATCGTTCAGCCGCGCTTCGGGAGTGCCTGCCTCGGGGATAAAAGCATACTCCCAGCGGGCCAGCGGTGGCATCGACATCAAAATGGACTCGGTACGCCCGCCGCTTTGCAAGCCGAACAGCGTGCCTCGGTCCCACACTAGGTTGAACTCCACGTAACGGCCACGCCGGTAAAGCTGAAAGTCGCGCTCGCGCTCGCCCCAGGCATCGTGCCGGCGGCGCTCGACAATCGGCACATAGGCGTCGAGAAAGCTATCGCCAACGGCGCGCTGAAACGCAAAGCACTCTTCGAAGCTGCCTGCGTTTAGATCATCGAAAAACAGCCCGCCGACACCGCGGGTTTCTTCACGGTGCTTGAGATAGAAATATTCGTCGCACCAGGCTTTGTAGCGTGAATAAACGTCGTCGCCAAACGGCGCGCAGGCCGCCTTTGCCACCTTGTGCCAATGGACGACGTCGTCAAAAACCGGGTAGTAAGGGGTCAGGTCATATCCGCCGCCAAACCACCAGACCGGCGGCTCACCGGTCTTCTCGGCGATGAAGAAACGCACGTTGCCGTGGCTGGTGGGAATATGCGGGTTTTCAGGGTGCAAGACCCAGGAGACGCCGACCGCATGAAAGCTGCGCCCGGCCAGCTCCGGCCGGGCGGCGGTGGCCGAGGGCGGCAGCGTGGTACCGAAGACGTGCGAGAAGTTCACGCCGCCCTTTTCAAACACGCCGCCCTGTTCGATAACCCGGGAGCGGCCCCCGCCGCCCTCTTCGCGGTCCCACTCGTCCTGCCTGAAGCTTGCTTGGCTGTCAGCGCGTGCCAAGCCGTCGCATAGGCGCTCCTGTAGATCAAGCAGATAGGTTTTGACGGTATCCAGATGTTCGTGCGCCACATCGTCTCCTGAAGGTCGGTTAACTGCGTATCACGTGACCGCTGGCGAGATCACGGATCGTGCTCGGGCGGGGGTTGCCGCCCAGTTCGCCGGAAACGATCGCGGCCAGCTGGTCACCGAAGACCGTCCTGACCTCGTCCTCACTGGTCGCCGGCGGATCGCCGGCGACGTTGGCCGAGGTCGACACCAGCGGGCCGCCGAACGCCTCGCAGAGGGCCTGCATCAGCGGGTGATCGGTCACCCGCAGGGCCACTTTTGCATGAGCGCCACGCACCATGCCGTGGCTACGGCCGTTATCCGGCACCAGCCAGGTGTTGGGGCCCGGCCAGCTGGCGACCAGCGGCGCATGCAGGGCCAGCGGCAGCTGTGTCAGCCAGGGCTGAAACTGGCTGATCGAGGCCGCCACGAGAATCACCCCTTTGGCGGGGTCGCGGTCTTTAATGCGCATGAGATGCGCCAGCGCTTCGTCATTATCGGGGTCGCAGCTCAGCCCCCACACGGCTTCCGTCGGGCAGGCAATTACGCCGCCCTCGCGCAGCGCGCGAACCGCGGTGTCCACTTCAGCAGCCGTTGTCATGAATTCTCCACCGGTGATGACAAAGGAAAGCTTATCCTATCATGGGCGTGGTAAACGCACCCAGCCTCCTGCCCGCGACGCCACCCAGCCGTCGATCTCCAGCATCAGCAGGCGCTGCTGGCACTCGCTGACCGTACTACCGCTTTGTTGCACCAAGGCGTCAATCGGCGTCGGCGAGGCGCTTAAAAAGCCAAGCAGCGTATCCGGTAAAGGTTCGTCTGCCGGCCTTTCAGGCGCAGGCGGCAAGACCGTAGATTCATTCAAGGCAGGCGGCAGAAACTCGCTAGCCCAGTGATGTAGCTCATTGACGATGTCTTCGGGGTCGCAGGCCATCGCCGCGCCCTCGCGCAACAGCTGCAGGCAGCCGCGGGCCTGTTGGTTGTGCAACGAGCTGGGCAACGCAAAGACGTCGCGGCCCTGCTCCATGGCCAGGCGCGCGCTTACCAGGGAGCCGCTTTTCTCGGCGGCCTCCACCACCAGCGTGCCCAGCGACAAACCGGTCACGATGCGGTTGCGGCGTGGAAAAAACGCCGGATGGGCCACCGTGCCCGGCGGATGCTCGGCCAGCACCAGGCCGCCCGGCGCGTCGCTGAGCTGCTGGTAAAGCGCGCGATGACGGGCGGGGTAAATCACATCGATCCCGCAGCCGAGTACCGCCACGCTGCTGCCTCCGGCATCCAGGGCAGCCTGCTGGGCCACCCCGTCGATGCCCAGCGCCATACCGCTGACGATACACCAGCCGCGGCGGGCCAGCTCACGGGCGAAGGTTTGGGCGTTATGCGCGCCTTCGCCGGTGGGGCGGCGCGTGCCCACCATGGCAAGCGTGGGCCGCTCGAGCGCGCCGAGATCGCCCTGCGCCCACAGCACCGGCGGGGGATCGGGCAGCTGGTTCAGCAGCGCCGGCCAGGCCGGATGGTCGCGGTGCAGGATAGTCCGTCCCGGAGCGCCCGACTGCCAGTCAAGACTGGCCTGCACTGCCAGCTGCAAGGGACTTTTGGAGGGGTGGTCGCACCACAGTCGCAGCGCACTGGCCGCCTTGCCGGGTAGCCCTGCCAGCCAGCCTTGCGGCCATGCGGGTTGCTGCGCCACCAACTGGGCGATGCGCTGCGGTCCCACGCCGGGTAATGCATTGACCGCCAACCACTCCCTGGTATCCATTCGACCTCCTTGTTCCCTATCTCAATGCCTGCACGTCTGTTTCAGCGCGGCGGTGAGCGCACGAGGTCGCCCACTTCCAGCACCGTTGACGCTTCCATCACCAACGCATAGCTGACGCGATCATAAGGCCTGAAAACCATCAAGGTGCCGGCGGCCTCGCTGGGTAGCGTGAGCGCCGCCTGGCTGCGCGGATCGCTGACCACCTCGCCCTGCTGGGCAATCTGGAAAACATGCCCGGGCTGAACGCCATCCAGCGTACCCAGATCGATCGTCACTACCTGCAGGCGGCCGACAAACCGCACGCCGCCCGGCACGCCAATCATCGCCCCGGAAAGCTCATTACGGGGCGCGCGCGGCACCATATTATCGAGCGGTCGCGACGTTTCCAGCGGCAACACCAGGTCGTTATTGCGTATTTCCTGTTCGGCGCTGAGCACCTGCATCTGCACGATGTCGTCCTCGGTGCGCAGGGCGCGGGCCTCACCGATCTTGATCAGCTCGGTGCCCAGCGGCGTGCCATCGCCCACGACATAGCGCTCAGCGGGACGATAAATGCCGACGCGTGTGTCCCGTGGCACCTGCCCCCTGACATACAGCGAATCCCCCGCGCCGCTGATCAGACGGCCCTGGTGGCCCGCCACCACGTACGCCAGGGCGTCATCCGTCGGGTCACCGTCGACGATCCGGTGGCCACGCAGGAACGGCCCGATAACGCTTGGGTCGATCGGCGAAATCGCTTCACGACGCGGCACTGTGCGCATCTCGGGGGACAGCTTGACTACCCGCTGCTCCCGCTCAAGCGACAGGCACGGCGCGCCCTGGCAATCGCTGAGCGTGAGCACATCGCCGGGATAGATCAGGTGGGGGTTATCGATCGCTGGGTTGGCCTGCCACAGTTCAGGCCACTGCCAGGGGGCGTGCAGGAACCGGGCGGCAATATCCCAGAGAGTATCTCCCGCGACCACAGTATAGCGCTCGGGTGCCGACTCACGGACGCGCTCCCAGGCCGCCGCATCCAGCGCAACCAAGAGCGTCAACGCGCCGATCAGCCAGCCCCCTACTCTGGCTCGCCAGCTGTATTGTCTCGCTGCCATCCTGCCTCCCTGTTTTTTTATCGCGCTTGCCAGCGTGGCGATCCGCGCTGCGCCGCCGGGCAGGCATGCCCAGGAGCATTGACAGCATGATATAGTGGTCGATCATAAACTACATTGATCACAACGTACGGCGCCAGCCACGTACGGCGATCATAAAGCACTTGGGCAGGCGTCCCTACCGGCGCGGCCCAAGCGATTACTCAGCTCAGCATAACGGTGGTAGTAACGCCATGGCCAAACTCGCCATTCTCGAATTTCCTGACGAGCGCCTGCGCACCAAGGCCCAAGCAGTTCAGACCGTCGACGATGAAGTGCGTCAACTCGTCGACGACATGCTCGACACCATGTACGACGCCAAGGGGATTGGTCTTGCCGCCACCCAGGTGGACGTTCATCGTCGCGTGGTGGTGATGGATGTCAGCGACGATCAGTCGCAGCCGCTTGTCATGATCAACCCCCAGTACACACCGCTGGGCGACACTAAGGAACCGCTTTCCGAAGGCTGTCTGTCGATCCCGGAACATTACGCCGAGGTGCCCCGTTACCTGAGCGTGGAGCTGAAAGCGCTGGACCGCAACGGCGAGCCGTTTACGCTTGAAGCCGACGGTTTGTTGGCGCACTGCATTCAGCACGAATACGACCACCTGGAAGGGGTGCTGTTTGTCGACTACCTATCGCCGCTCAAGCGTGACCGGATTCGCAAGAAAATGGAAAAGCGCCACAAGCTGATGCAGGACGCCTGACCGCGACTGCATTCATTGCCCGAGATTACTGCAACATTTACTTTTGCCGCTAGGTCGCTGTCTCCATGTCATCATTGCGCGTTGTTTTCGCGGGTACGCCTGAATTTGCCGCCTCAAGCCTTGCCGCCCTGCTGGAAAGCCAGCATCAGGTGGTCGCCGTGTATACCCAGCCCGACCGTCCCGCCGGGCGTGGTCGCAAGCTCACCCCGAGCCCGGTCAAGCAGTTGGCGCTCGACCATTCGCTGTCGGTTCATCAGCCCGCAAGCCTGAAAACGGCCGATGCCCAGGCAACGCTTGCCGCGCTCGATGCCGACGTCATGGTGGTGGTGGCCTACGGGCTACTGTTGCCTCAGGCCGTGCTGGATATCCCGCGCCTGGGCTGCCTCAACGTGCACGCCTCGCTGCTGCCCCGTTGGCGGGGCGCCGCGCCGATTCAGCGCGCCATCGAGGCGGGCGACCGCGTGTCGGGCGTGACCATCATGCAGATGGATGCAGGACTGGATACCGGCGACATGCTCCATGAGGTCCGCACCCCGATCACCGCCCAGACCACCGGTGGCGACTTGCACGACCGTCTCGCGATTCAAGGGGCCAATGCCCTGATCAACACCCTCGATGAACTCGCCACGGGTGGCGTCAGCGCGACGCCGCAACCCGACGAAGGCGTGACCTACGCCGCCAAGCTCAGCAAGTCCGAGGCCGAGGTGGATTTTCATCAGCCCGCCGATCAGCTGGTGCGCACCATTCACGCCTTCAATCCCTGGCCGGTGGCCTGGTGCGCCCTGGGCGATGACCGGCTGCGCCTGCTGACGGCCAGCGTCGAGCCCGGCGAACAGCCTCCCTCGCCCCCCGGGACGCTGTTGGCTCACGGCGAGGACCACCTGCGTATCGCCTGCGGCCAGGACGGTCGTGAAGTCCTCTGCGTCAGCCGCGCCCAGTTGCCGGGGGGCAAGGCCCTGCCGGTTCGCGAACTGCTCAACGCCCGCCAGACACGCCTCACTCCGGGCACCCGCCTGGGGCCTAGCCCGCAAGAAGGAGCACCGTCATGAATCAGCCTCGCGCACCCAAAGAAGGCAGCGGCCTGGAAGTTCGCGCCGCCGCCGCCAGGGCGCTCGTACCGGTGCTCACCGACAAGGGTTCCCTCGCCGGGCTGGACGAGCATAGCGTGATTGCCCGAGATCGTAGCCTGCTCAAAGAGCTCTGCTACGGCACCTGCCGGCGCTTGCCGCGCCTGGAAGCGCTGGCCGGCCAACTGCTCAAGCAGCCGTTCAAAAAGCGCGACAGCGATGTTCAGGCCTTGCTACTGATCGGCATTTACCAGCTGCTTTATATGCGTATTCCGGCCCATGCCGCCGTCGGCGAAACTGCCGGCGCCGCGCGGTTACTCGGCAAGGACTGGGCGACCCGGGTACTCAACGGCTGCCTGCGTCGCTTGCAGCGTGAAGCCGCCGATCTAGAAGCAACGGTCGACCGCGATGCCCACGTCGCGCTCGAGCATCCCGCCTGGCTGTTGAAAGCGCTGCGTCAGGCATGGCCGGAACAGTGGCAGGCCATCGCCGAGGCCAATAACCAGCCCGGCCCCATGACGCTGCGCGTGAACCAGCGCCATCAGGATCGCGAGACCTACCTGTCGCTGCTCACTGAAACCGGCCTGAGCGCCCAGCTCTGTGTCCACGCGCCGGATGGCATTACCCTGGAGCAGCCCTGCGACGTCACCACGCTACCCGGTTTTGAGCGCGGCCTGGTCAGCGTGCAGGATGAGGCCGCCCAGCTAAGCGCGGCGCTGCTCGGCCCGGCGCTTGCGCCCCGCCCGGGCGCACAGGTGCTGGACGCCTGCTGCGCGCCCGGCGGCAAGACCGCCCATCTGCTGGAGCAGTTCGATATTGCGCTCACCGCTATCGATAGCGACAACCAGCGCCTGGGGCGGGTCGACGACAGCCTGAACCGGCTGGGCCTGACCGCTGACCTGCAGCACGCCGACGCCACCCAGCGCGACTGGTGGAACGGCACGCCGTATGACGCCATCCTGCTGGACGCGCCCTGCTCCGGCACCGGTGTCATTCGCCGCCATCCGGATATCAAGAAGCTGCGACGCCCCGACGACATTGGCAAGCTCGCCACTCTGCAGCGCCAGCTGCTGGATAATCTGTGGGCGATGCTGCGCCCCGGCGGCACGCTGCTATACGCGACCTGCTCGGTACTGCCGGAAGAAAATGCCGATCAAATCGAGGCGTTTCTTGCCCGTACGCCCGATGCCGTCGTCACCACGCCGAACGACGTCGCCTGGGGCATGCCCAGCGGCCAGGGGCGCCAATTGTTCCCCGAAGCGAGCAGTCACGATGGCTTTTTTTATGCCAGACTAGAGAAGCAGGCTGCCTGAGGTCCTCGCCTTGAGGCCGGCAGTGAATTCATGACACGGATGGAGGTACCATGAGTCACCATACCTACAAGCACATCGAGCTAACCGGTTCTTCTGAAAAAGGAATTGAAGACGCCGTGCAGAGCGCGCTGGCCAAAGCGTCTGAAACCGTCAAGCATATGCGCTGGATGCAGGTGATCGACACCCGGGGCCATATCGAAGACGGCCGCGTGGCGCATTGGCAGGTTACGATCAAGGTCGGCTTCACCCTGGAATAATCCCCACCTGCTTTTCGGCGGCGGCTGGTTTACACTGGCCGCCGTCTTTATTGCAGCGCACGATAGGCCGCCTCGTGCTGTTGACGAGGAATCCCTGGCGCTTTTAATGGAACCGATGCTCAGCAATGAAAATTATCATTCTCGGCGCCGGCCAGGTCGGCGGCACCCTTGCGGAATACCTCGCCCGTGAGGAAAACGACATCACCGTCGTCGATACCGATGCCAAAAAGCTGCGCGAGCTGCACACCAAGCTCGATATCCGCACGGTCACCGGCGCGGGCTCTTACCCCATCGTGCTGCGCCAGGCGGGCGGTGAAGACGCCGACATGCTGATTGCCGTGACCAGCAGCGACGAAATCAACATGATCGCCTGCCAGGTCGCCCACACCCTGTTTCGTACCCCGACCAAGATCGCCCGGGTGCGCTCCTCGGCGTACCTGACACGCAAGGGGCTGTTCGCCCACGAGGCGATTCCCATCGACGTGCTAATCAGCCCCGAGCAGGTGGTCACCGACCACGTCCGCCGTCTGATCGAGCACCCCGGCGCGCTGCAGGTGCTGGAGTTTGCCGGCGGGCTCGTCCAGCTGGTGGCGGTGAAAGCATTCTACGGCGGCCCGCTGGTCGGCCAGGACCTGGCCTTCCTGCGCCGCCATATGCCCAACGTGGACACCCGGGTGGCGGCGATCTACCGCCGCAACCGGCCGATCATCCCCCGCGGCGATACCGTCATCGAAGCCGACGACGAGGTCTTCTTCCTCGCCGCCCGGCGCGATATCCGCGCGGTGATGAGCGAGCTGCGCCGGGTCGAACGGGATTTTCGCCGGGTGGTGATTGCCGGGGGCGGCAACATCGGCGAGCGGCTGGCGGAGCATTTGGAACACAGCCACCAGGTCAAGATCATCGAACACAGCCTGGAGCGCTGCACGACGCTTTCCGAGCGGCTCGACCGCACCGTGGTGCTCCACGGCAGCGCCACCAGCAAGCGGCTGCTGGAAGAAGAGAACATCGAGGACTGCGATATCTTCTGCGCGCTGACCAACGACGACGAAGTCAACATTATGTCGTCGCTGCTGGCCAAACGCCTGGGCGCCAAGAAGGTGCTGACGCTGATCAACAACGCGGCCTACGTGGATCTGGTCCAGGGCGGCGAGATCGACATCGCCATTTCGCCCCAGCAGGCGACCATCGGCAGCCTGCTGACCCACGTGCGGCGCGGCGATATCGTCAACGTCCACTCGCTGCGCCGGGGCGCGGCGGAGGCCATCGAGGCCATCGCCCACGGCGACAAGCAGTCATCCAAGGTAGTCGGCCGCACCATTCGCGAGATCGACCTGCCCGACGGCACCACCATCGGGGCGATCGTGCGCGGCAAGGAGGTCATGATCGCCCACGATCACATCGTCATCGAAAGCGGCGACCACGTGATTCTGTTCGTCATCGACAAGCGGCGCATCCGCGACGTGGAGCGCCTCTTCCAGGTGGGGCTGACGTTCTTCTGATGTTCTTGCACCGCGAACGACTTACCGACCAGGGGAGCAAACGACAGCCATGAGCCTGCGGGTCATTTTGCGCATTTTGGGGCTGCTGCTGATGCTGTTCAGCCTTACCATGCTCCCCCCCATGTTGATATCCGCGTGGTTTCGCGACGGCGTGTGGGAAGCGTTCCTGATCGCCATGGCGATTTCCGTGGCGACCGGGCTGGTGCTTTTCCTGCCCAACCGCCGCGCCCAGAAAGAGCTGCGCGTGCGCGACGGGTTCATCATCGCCGCGATGTTCTGGACGGTGCTGGCGCTGTTCGGCTCACTGCCGCTGATGCTGTTTGGCGAAGACTCGCTGAGCATCACCGATGCGGTATTCGAGTCATTCTCGGGGCTGACTACCACCGGCGCCACCGTGATTACCGGCATCGACTTTCTGCCCGAATCCATCCTCTACTACCGCCAGCAGCTGCAGTGGCTGGGCGGCATGGGGATCGTGGTACTGGCGGTCGCCATCCTGCCCACCCTGGGCGTGGGCGGCATGGCGCTGTACCGCACCGAAATTCCCGGACCGCTGAAAGATTCCAAGCTGACGCCGCGTATCACCGAAACCGCCAAGGCGCTGTGGTACATCTACGCCACGCTGACGGTGGCCTGCATGCTGGCCTACATGGCCGCCGGTATGGACTGGTTCGATGCGCTCGGGCATAGCTTTTCCACCGTGGCGATTGGGGGTTTTTCCACCTACGACGCCAGCATCGGCTATTTCGATAGCGCCACCATCGAAATGATCTGCGTGGGCTTCATGCTGATTTCGGCGTTCAGTTTCAGCCTGCACTTCATTGCCTGGCGCGAAAAGCGCTTGACGCACTACTTCCAGGATCCCGAAGCGCGCTTTCTGATGCTGTTCCTGCTCGGGCTGTCCGTTGTTACGGTGCTGTCGCTGTGGGTCACCGATACCTACGACACCCTGCGCGGGCTGCGCCACGGCGTTTTCCAGGTGGTCTCGGTGGCGACCACCGCCGGGTTCGGGGTCGCTGACTTCTCCATGTGGCCTGGCGCGCTGCCCTTTCTGCTGTTCATGGCTGCCTTTGTCGGCGGGTGTTCGGGTTCCACGGCGGGCGGGATGAAGGTCATTCGCATCATCCTGATCATGAAACAGGGCATGCGCGAGATCATGCGCCTGATTCACCCCAACGCGGTCATCGCAGTAAAGGTGGGTAAGGTCAGCGTTCCTGACGGCATCGCCCAGGCGGTTTGGGGCTTCTTTTCGGTGTATGTGCTGCTGTTCTTTCTGATGCTGGTCGGGGTGATGGCCACGGGCGTCGACCAGGTCACCGCCTGGTCGACGGTCGGTTCGGCTTTGAACAACCTGGGCCCGGCGCTCGGCGAAGCCAGCAGCCACTACGGCGATGTGCCGGAAGTGGCCAAATGGATTCTGGTAGTGGCCATGCTGCTCGGTCGTCTGGAGATTTTTACCGTGCTGGTGCTGTTCACGCCTGCTTTCTGGCGGCGTTGATCCGACCGGCGCGGCCTATTTATTTGTTGAGTTGAGACGTTTTCATGACCCAGGAAGATGTGACACCGACAGTGCCCGATAGCGACGCACTGCCCGCCACAAGCGGCCCGCTCAAGGTTATCACGGTGGGTGATACCCGCTATACGCTGCTCGGTACTGCGCACGTATCGGTGGAGAGCGCCGATGATGTGCGCCAACTGATCGACAGCGGCGGCTTCGATGCCGTCGCCATCGAGCTTTGCGATGCGCGGCATCACAGCATGGCCAACCCCGACGCCATGGGCGAGCAAGACCTCTTCCAGGTCTTCAAGCAGGGCAAGGCCGGCATGGTCGCCGCCAGCCTGGCGATGGGGGCGTTTCAACAGCGCATCGCCGAGCAGTCGGGCATTCAGCCGGGGGCCGAAATGCGCGCGGCGGTGGAAAGCTGCCAGACACACCGGCTGCCGCTGCTGCTGGTCGACCGCGACGTGGGCATCACCCTGCGGCGCATCTACCGCAATGTGCCCTGGTGGCAGCGCTTTTCACTGTTCACCGGACTGCTGGGCAGCGTGCTCTCAAGAGACAGCGTCTCGAAAGAAGACATCGAGAAGCTCAAGGAAGGCGACATGCTGGAGGCCACCTTCAGCGAATTTGCCGCCCAGTCGGAAGCGCTGTACAGCCCGCTGATCCGCGAGCGCGACCGCTACATGGCGCTGCGCCTTGCCGAAGACGCGCCCCCGGGGCGCTACCGCAACGTGCTGGTGGTGCTGGGCGCCGGGCACCTGAAAGGCACCGGCGAGCACCTGGATGCCCCGCTGCCCGACAACCCCCGCGAAGAAATTGCCTCGCTGGAAGCCACGCCACCCCCTTCCAAGCTCTGGAAGCTGGTGCCCTGGCTGATCACCGCCCTGGTGCTGGTGGGATTCGCCATTGGCTTCTCGCGCAACACTGACCTGGGCTGGCAGCTGGTCACCGAGTGGTTCCTGATCAACGGCATCCTGTCCGCGGGTGCCACCATCGCTGCGCTTGCGCATCCGGTCACGGTGGTGGCCACCTTCTTTGCCGCCCCGCTTACCTCGCTCAACCCCACCATTGGCGCGGGCTTTGTGGCCGCCGGCGTCGAGCTATACATGCGCAAGCCCAAGGTGCGCGACTTCGCCACCCTGCGCCACGATGTCGTACAGCTCAAAGGCTGGTGGCGAAATCGCGTGTCGCGCACGCTGCTGGTCTTCATTCTCGCCACGCTGGGCTCGGCGGTGGGCACCTGGGTCGCCGGCTTCAGGATCGCCGGCGCCCTGTTTGGCAGCAGCGCATAATCAAAGCACAACGCCCGCCCTGGCGGGCGTTGTGCTGTTATCTGCCAGTGAAAACGTTAACGATGGCCGGTTACCTGTCGGTCCAGCAGCCGTTGCATGGCGGAGGTTGGCTCGTCGATCCGATGATAAAAACGGCTGGCGGCGTAGCTGTCGTTGAACACATCAAAATAGTCATCCAACACATCGGCGGCCATCGCGTCGCCCCCCTGGCGCAGCAGTTCAGCGGCCACCTCTACGGTGCATAAATGCGAACTTGAGGCAGGCTTGCGTAGCCGATAGCGGGTTTCCCGCTCGGTACGCAGCGGCAAGACGGGCAGCGCGTCCAGGTAAGGGCTTTTGCGGAAGATGCGTCGTGCCTGACGCCAGGTGCCGTCGAGCAGAATATACACCGGAATTTTACCGCTGCGCTTGGCCTCGCTGACCGCCTCCATCGAAACCACGCGGTCGGCGTAATCCGGCTGGTCATCGGGAAAGATCACAAAGGGCGCGTAGCGCGGGTCTTCAAGCAGCGCCATCAGCTGCGCATCCGGCGCGGTGCGGTACCAGGTAAACACCTGGGTCTGCGCCAGCACGTCGCCAATCAAGCGCCCGGTGTTGGTCGGCTTGAAGTGCTCAAGCGGGTGCGTCAACAGCCATACCTGGGCGTGGCTCTGGGCGGTCACCCGGTACGGGCACAGACAGTTCAACTCAGGCAGGTTGCAGCCCTCACAGCGCGTGACAAAGCTGCCCCTCGCCTTGAACTCGCGCCGGGGCGGTCGCGGGTGACCGGTGGCCGGGTCGCGGGCAACGCCTTCGGGGTCGGCGTTGGTCGTGTGCTGACTGGACTCCGAAGCAGACATCTGCGCTCCAAGATTGGCAGGGGGCGCCGAGTATAAAGCAGGTCCTTCCCCAACACGACACTCACGCCCATCCGCTGCCCCCTGTAAACCTAAAATACTTTCTCAGTTGACACCCAAACCGGGTCGCCGATAAAGTCTTGTCAACTTTCAAAAGCATATAGGTTTACCTGTGACCGCCACTTTCGCTAACGCCGCCACTGCTGCCCCACGCCACGACTGGACGCTCGACGAGATCAACGCGCTTTTCGCGCTGCCGTTCAACGACCTGCTGTTTCAGGCCCAGCAGGTCCACCGGGCACATTTCGATGCCAACGCGGTACAGGTCTCCACGCTGCTTTCCATCAAGACCGGCGCCTGCCCCGAAGACTGCAAGTACTGCCCCCAGTCGGGCCACTACAACACCCAACTGGAAAAAGAGAAGCTGCTGGAAATCGAGAAAGTCGTCGAGCAGGCCAAGGCCGCCAAGGAGGCCGGCGCCAGCCGTTTCTGCATGGGGGCGGCGTGGCGCAGCCCGCGGGATAAAGACCTGGTGTTGGTGGAAGAGATGGTGCGCCAGGTCAAAGCCCTGGGGCTTGAAACCTGCATGACGCTGGGCATGGTCGACGGCGACCAGGCCAGCCGCCTGGCGTCGGCCGGGCTCGATTACTACAACCATAACCTGGATACCTCGCCGGATTTCTATGGCGAGATCATCACCACCCGCACCTTCAGCGACCGCCTGGATACGCTGGCAACGGTGCGCGAGGCGGGAATGAAGGTCTGCACCGGCGGGATCCTGGGCATGGGCGAGGACGCCAAGGATCGTAGCGCGCTTTTGCAGCAGCTGGCCAAGCTGTCGCCGCAACCGGAATCCGTGCCGATCAACATGCTGGTGAAAGTGCCCGGTACGCCGCTGGAAAATGTCGAGGACCTGGACCCCATCGAATTTATTCGCGCCATCGCCGTGGCCCGCATCATGATGCCGCAAAGCCACGTAAGGCTTTCCGCCGGGCGTGAGCAGATGAGCGACTCGACCCAGGCACTGGCGTTTCTGGCCGGGGCCAACTCGATCTTCTACGGCGACAAGCTGCTGACCACCGGCAACCCCCAGGCCGATCGCGACCGTGCGTTGTTCACCAAGCTGGGGCTGCATCCCGAGCGCCGCGAGACCTGCGAAGACGAGGCCACCCAGGCCCAGCGTCTGGCCCAACAGGCCGAGCAGCATGCCCGCGCCGAGCGCGTGGCTGACCTGGCGGTGGATGCCAGTGTCTAACGCCTGGCGTGAACGACTGGCCAGCGCCCGGGATGATCGCCTGCGTCAACGACGATGGCGAAATCGCCGCGTCAAGCCTTCAGCGACGCTGGACTTCGCTGGCAACGACTATCTCGGTTTGGCTCAGGAACCTCGTGTTCAGGATGCCCAGGCCGAGGGCGCGCGGCGCTTTGGCGCCGGCGCTGGCGCCTCGCATCTGGTCAGCGGGCACCTGGGCATCCACGAGGCGCTGGAAGTAGCGATAGCCGAGTGGACCGGACGCGAACGCGCCCTGCTTTTCTCGACCGGCTATATGGCCAACCTCGGCGTGCTGCAGTCTCTTGCGGACGCCTACACAGCGATCTTTCAGGACCGTCTCAACCACGCGTCGTTACTCGACGGCGCGACGCTCAGCGGTGCCCGCTCCCGGCGCTATCACCACCGCGATGGCGACGACCTGCAGCGCCTGCTGGCCCGCAGCAAAGCCACTCATAAGCTGGTAGTCAGCGACGGGGTCTTCAGCATGGATGGCGACGTGGCCGATATCGCCACGCTTGCCCGGGTCAGCCGCCAGCATAGCGCCTGGCTGATGATCGACGACGCCCACGGGCTAGGTGTGCTGGGCGAGAACGGCCGCGGCTGCGTGGAGGGTGTCACGAGCGAGGACGTGCCGATTCTGGTGGGCACCCTGGGCAAGGCGCTGGGCACCGCGGGGGCCTTTGTCGCCGGCGATTCCGCGCTGATCGAGCATATCACCCAGTTTGCCCGCAGCTATGTGTACACCACCGCCCAGCCACCCGGCATTGCCGCCGCCACGCTGGAAGCGCTGACCATCGTTCGCCAGGAACCCGAGCGGCGCCGGCAGCTTTTCGAGCATATCGATACCTTCCGCCGTGAAGCGCAGTTGCTTGGCCTGCCTCTGGCCCACTCGGCAACCCCCATCCAACCGCTGATGCTGGGTAGCGAGTCGCGCGTGATGACGTGGGCCGCCACGCTCGAACAGCGCGGTATCAGCGTCGGCGCCATCCGCCCGCCCACCGTGCCCGAGGGCGAGGCCCGCCTGCGTATCACGCTCAGCGCGCGGCACACCCAGGCTGACCTCCGCCGCTTGCTGGAAGGGCTTCACGCCTGCCAACGCGAGGAGGCCGCATGCCACGCCTAGTGCTGCTGTCTGGCTGGGGGGTGGACCGGCGTATCTGGGCGCCGCTTGAGGCCCATTGGCCTACCGCAATCGAAGCGATTAGCGTCGACTGGCCGGGCTACGGCCTCCAGCCCGCACTGCCAGAAGACGCCTCGCTGGAGAAACTGGCCGACGCCATGGCCGACCGCCTTCCCGAGGATGCCGTCTGGGTCGGCTGGTCGCTGGGTGGACTGCTGGCCACTGCCCTGCTGGACAAACTGCCCGCGCCGCACGGCCTCATCCTGATTGGCGCAGGCGAGCGTTTTTGCAGTGACGACGGCGTCAGCGACGACGAACTTGCCAGCTTTCGGCGCGCGTTCGCCCGCGATCCCGGGGCGACCTGGCAGCACTTTCTGCGCTGGCAGGCCCAGGGCGAGCCGAGTCCCCGTCACGCCCATCGCCAGCTGCGCGCGCTACTCGGCGACCAGCCAAGCGCCGATCATGCCACCCTGGCCGCCGGCCTTGAATGGCTGGCCACCCTCGACAATACCCAGCGTTTAAACACGCCTGCCTGCCCGGTCACGCGCCTGGTCGGCGAGCATGACCCGTTGGTCGGCCAGCGCGCTCGTGACCGCGCTCGGCGTCTCGCCCATGCCGGTCACTGTCCCATGCTCTCGCAGCCGGCGACGCTTGCCGCCGTGCTAGCCGAGCAGGCATCAGCGCTGACCGTCAAGGACACCGTATGAGCATTGCAGCCCCGACGCACGCCGCTTCCAGAACGCCTGACTGGCAGGCGAAAGTCGCCCGCGCCTTTTCCCGGGCTGCCCCGCGCTACGACGCCCTGGCCAGCGCCCAGCGGCATATCGGTGAGTCGCTGTGGGCGCGCCTGCCGGCAAGCGCCGGATCACGCGTGCTGGATTTGGGCTGCGGCACCGGCTACTGGACCCAGCGACTGGCGCTGCGCTATCCCGATGCCCAGGTGGCGGGGCTGGATATTGCCCCCGGCATGCTGGCCCACGCCGAGGCGCGTTACGGCCAGCACATTGCCTGGCACCAGGGCGATGCCGCCGCGCTGCCGTTTGCCGACGGCGCGTTTGACCTGGTGTTTTCCAACCTGGCGATTCAATGGTGCCGCGACAGCAACGCGGTCATGCAGGCGCTTCATCGGGTGCTTGCCCCCGGCGGCCAGGCGTATATCACCACGCTATTGCCGGGCACGCTTGGCGAAGTCGCCGACGCCTGGCAGCGCCCGGAGGCGCTGCTTACCACGCCCAGCGCCGCCGAGCTCGAGCGCGCCGTGGTCGATAGCGGGCTTACGCTGGCGGAGCAGACGGCGACATGGCGGACGTTTCACTACCAAGACCTTAACGCCGTGATGGCCTCCATCAAGGGCGTAGGCGCCCAGGTGGCGCGGGCCAACGCCCGGCTGACGAGGGGCGAAGTTGCCGACGCCCGCATGCGCTATGAAGCACTCCGCGAACCCCAGGGCCTGCCGGTGAGCTATCACTGTTTGACCCTGCACCTGGAAAAGACACCATGAGCACCTACTTCGTCACCGGCACCGATACCGACGCGGGCAAGACCTTGGCCACCAGCGCCTTGCTATATGCCGCCCGCGCGCAAGGCCTCAGCACGCTGGGATTAAAGCCGATTGCCTCGGGCAGTGACGCCACCCCTGACGGGCTGCGCAACCGCGACGCCCTGGCCCTTCAGGCGCAAAGCGCCCCGTCGGTCAGCTACGAAACGGTCAATCCCTGGGCCTTTGCGCCGGCCATCGCGCCGCACCTGGCGGCAAGCGAAGCCGGTGATCCGCTGAGCCTCGACGCTATCGTCAACACGCTGGCAGCCACACTTGGGCAACACTCACGCGCACTGACGCTGATCGAAGGCGCAGGGGGCTGGCGGGTACCGCTCAACGCGCATGAGGATTTTTGCGACATTCCAAAGGCCATGAACCTGCCGGTGATCCTGGTGGTCGGCTTAAAGCTTGGCTGCCTGAATCACGCCCGGCTTACCGCCGAGGCGATAGTGGCCGACGGCCTGCCCCTCGCTGGCTGGATCGGCAGCGTCGTGGACCCGGCGTTTGCCGCTGACCCAACACGCTATGCCGCCAACCTGGCCGTCCTCGAGCACCGCTTGCCGGCCCCCTGCCTGGGCACCATACCGTTTCTCGATACGCCGTCAGCAGTTACCGCTCACCGCTACCTTTCCCTGGCAACGCTACTCACCCTGGAGCCGCAATGAACTCGCCCGTTTGGCACCCTTACGCGCATCTTAAAACCCAAGCGCCCGCCCCCAAGGTCGTGGGCGGCAGCGGCGCTCACTTCACCCTGGAGAGCGGCGAGCGACTGCTGGACGCCACCTGCTCCTGGTGGTGCATGATCCACGGCTACGGGCACCCGCGTTTGGTGGCGGCGATTCGCGAGCAGGCCGGCGAGCTGTGCCATGTGATGCTCGGTGGCCTGACCCACGAACCCGCCAACGAGTTAGCCCGTGAGCTGGTGCGCATCACCCCCGTAGGGCTGAACCACGTGTTCTACTCGGACAGCGGCTCGGTGGGCATGGAAGTGGCGATGAAGATGGCCCTGCAGTACCAGGTACTCACCGGCCACCCCGGCAAGCGCAAGATGCTCTCGCTGATGAAGGCCTACCACGGCGACACCGCCGGCTGCATGGCGGTGTGCGACCCAGAAGAAGGCATGCACAGCCTGTTTGCCGGGCTGCTGCCCCAGCACCATTTCGCCCCGGCACCCACGGCGCCCTTCGAGGCCACCCCCGCACAGGTTAAGCACGATCTTGGCGCCCTGCGCGAGGTGCTTGAGCGCCATCACCACGAGATCGCCGCGCTGTTGATGGAGCCGCTGCTGCAAGCCGCGGGCGGGCTTAACATGACCTCGCCAGACTATCTGCGCGGGGCACGGGCTTTGTGCGATGAGTTTGGTGTGCTGCTGATTTTCGACGAGGTCGCCACCGGCTTTGGCCGCACCGGCGAGCTGTTTGCCGCCGACCATGCGGGCGTCACGCCGGATATGATGGTGCTTTCCAAGGGGCTCACCGGGGGGTATCTGGGGCACGCGGCGACGCTGGCCACGGACCGCGTTCACGATGCCTTTATCGGCGACAGCGACCACCACGCCTTCATGCACGGGCCCACCTTCATGGGCAACCCGCTGGCCTGCCGCGTGGCGCTGGAAAGTTTGCGGGTGTTTGAGGAAGACAATTATCGGGGCAAGATCGCCGTGCTCAGCCGCGTGCTTAGCCGCGAGCTGCTCGACGATAACGCGCTCAACCACCATCCGGCAGTGGCCGACGTGCGCGTACTGGGCGCCACGGCGGTCATCGAGGCCCACACCCCCGAGACGCTGAAAGGCGTGGGCGACTTCGCCCGAAAGCGCGGCGTCTGGCTGCGCCCGATCGGCCGCTGGCTTTACACCATGCCCGCCTACATCACCTCAGAGACCGAGATGACCCGGATTACCGACGTGATGAAGGCATGGTTTCTGGAAAGATAGCCGGTTCAGGGCAGAACTAAATTACCTTGTTTACGCCACTGATTGACCAGCGCAGGGACGCCCTCACCGGCGGTGGTGTTGATCGCCAGCACCCCAGGTGGCGTTAACGTATCCGCCTCGGGGTCGACCAGTGCGCAGGGGGTATCCAGCTCGATGTACGAAAGCAGCGAGGCGGCGGGCATTACCGCCAGCGACGTGCCCACCACCAGGAAAAAGTCTGCCTGGCTTGCGATCTCGCAGGCATCCTCGAACAGCGGCACTGATTCGCCGAACCACACCACGTCGGGGCGCAGCTGGCTGCCCTTATCGCACACGTCGCCAAGGGCAATGCCGCCCTTGGGCAGCGGGTAGCGCAGCCGTCCATCCACCGAGGAGCGGGCCTTGAGAATCTCGCCGTGTAGATGCAGCACGTGACGGGAACCGGCCCGTTCGTGCAGGTCATCGATATTTTGGGTAATAACGCTGACCTTGAAGCCATCCTGCTCCAGGGCGGCGAGCGCCTTGTGGGCAGCGTTGGGTTTGGCCTTACGGATCTGATCGCGGCGCTGATTGTAAAAGGCCAGCACCCGTTCCGGATCGTGTCGCCAGCCTTCCGGTGTGGCCACCTCTTCCACCGGGTGCTCTTCCCAAAGACCGTCGCTGGCGCGAAACGTCTTGATACCACTCTCGACGCTGATACCGGAACCGGTAAATACCACCAGGTGTGGAGCTGCCGTCATTGTATCCTCGGCGTTATCGACTAATGTGACGCCTAATATACCAGTTGGCCGACGGTTCCCGCGAAACGCTGTTTGTTGCGGTAAGGGTAAACGTCGATCACCCGGCCATCGACAATCGCCCGCTGCAGTTCCTTCCAGTAGTCAGGGTCGAAGAGCTCCGGATGCTGCTCCATGAACACGCGGCGTAGCGCCGCATTGGCGAACATGAAGGGGCCAAACTCCTCGGGGAAGATATCGTTGGGGCCGATCGACAAACTGGAGGCATCCATCCCCTGGTTTTTCGGCATGTGCCGGAAGCGACATTCGGTGAGATAGCAGACTTCGTCGTAGTCATAAAAAATCACCCGCCCGTGCCGCGTCACGCCGAAATTTTTCAGCAGCATATCGCCGGGGAAGATATTCGCTGCCGCCATCTGCTTGATGGCGTTGCCGTAATCCTTGAGCACCGTCACCTGTTCTGCCTCGCTACACTGCTCCAGGTAGATGTTCAGTGGAGTCATCATGCGCTCGGTATAGCAGTGCTTGATGATCACCTTGTCGTCCTTGAGCGAGACCGTCGAGGGCGCCACCTCCAGCAGATGCTCCAGGCACGCCGGATCGAAGTGGTCCTTGCGCACGATAAAGTTGGAGAACTCCTGGGTATCCGCCATGCGGCCGACCCGGTCGTGACGCTTGACCAGCCGGTACTTCTCGCGCACCACGGCGTGGGTCACGTCTTTGGCCGGATCAAACTTGTCCTTGATGATCTTGAATACCGTACGGAAGGTGGGTAGCACGAACACCGCCATCACCATGCCGCGTACCCCGGGGGCGATAATGAACTGATCCTCGCGCTTGGCCACCTGTTGATTGAGCGCCCGGAAAAACTCGGTCTTGCCGTGCTTGAAGAAACCGATGGCGGCGTAGAGTTCTCCCGCCGGCTTGTGGGGCATCAGCTGTTTCAGGTACTGGACGAATTCCCCCGGCACCGGCACATCCACCTGAAAATAGGCCCGGGTAAACGAGAAGATGATCGAGACTTCATCGGTTTCGGTCAGCACCGTATCCAGATGAAGACAAGGATCGCCGCCCTGCTGCTCGCCAAAGCCCTCGCCGTGGAGAATCGGCAACACCAGCGGTACCTGCTCGCCGCCGCCCAGGATGCGACCAACCAGATAAGCCCCTTTGTTGCGATAGAACACGCTTTTCAAAAGCTCGATCTGGGCGTCGTCGGCCTGCAGTATCGCCGCGGGTAACTGGGCGTCCAGTAGCTCGCTGCCCAGCCGGGTATCGCGCTCGAGGTCGGCAAACCGGTTGTCGAACGGGGCATCGGTAAGGGCCCAGGCCAGGGCACCGGGCCAATCACCGTTCACCGGATGACGACGGCAGAGGTCAATCCCCGAGTGATGGGCGGCATCTTCCCGGGAGCTGTAGACAAACATCCAGTCGTTGCGGATGTGACGGTGCTGGAAAATCGAGCAGAACAGCGAATTGAAAAACGTCTCGGCCAGCTCGTAGTCGAGCCGCTGGCTGATCATGTCCGCGTAGTGGGTGCGCGCTTCGCGCCAGGTCTCGCAGTGGGCCAGCACCTCGTGGGCAAAGGTACGCTGCAGCCGGCCCAGGGTATCGTCGACTTTCTCCCCGTAAAGATTGATGCGCGCCGCCGAGGCCTGCTGGGCATCGCGCCAGGCCGCCTCGCGAAAGCGACGGCTGGCATCATAGGTAATCTGTTTGAAGCGTGCGCGGTACTCATCAAAACCGTGTAGCACGGTGGCCGCCAAGCGATACGCGGGAGAAAGTTTCACGGGCTAGGCTCCTGATCGTTTTGACCAGCTTGGCGTAACCGGATACTACATGCGAGGCGACCTTGGTGGTGCCGCTCACCAATCGGCTGGCTTGCCCATCGTGTTGGTAGGCAAGGCATCGCCATAGGTAACGGCCACGGGGCGCTCGGCGGCGGGCCACTGACTGATGACCTGGGCGATCTCGGACGCGGTGCATTGCTCGCTTCCCACCGGCACCACGAAGGCTTTCAAGCGCCGCTTTGCCGCTGTGCCCATTGTGCGTACGGCACAGTCAGCCACGCTCTCCAGTCCGCGCAGGCGCTCGGCCACGTGGCCGGGGCTGACATTGACGCCGCCAATCGTCACGACATCGTCATGGCGCCCCTGGAGCGTGAAGGTGTCGTCATCAAGCCAGTGAGTGTGATCCAGCAACGGCGTGGCGGTGCGGTCACCCGCGCGCTGAATGTGGTTCGCATCAAGGCGCTGCCAATTGGCGAGCAGCTGGTAGGCAGCGTCCGGGTGCCAGCGCGTCGCCACTCCGCCAGTTTCGGTACTGCCGTAGATATCCAGCAGCTCGCTTAGCCCGCTTTCGCGTAACGCTTGCGACGTCTCGGCAGCGAGCGGCGCGGTGGACGAGACACCGACCACCTCGTCCGGCCAGGCGCGGCGCGAGACGGCCAGGTAGTCCCAACGAGGTGGAACGGTGACCACCAGGTCGCCAGGCGATAGCGACGGCAACGCCGCGCCGTCAACGCTGATCCGCGGCATACCTGCCACGCCCGGCAGCGCCACGCCGAACATGAAACCGTAGAGGTGATGCAAGGGCAACCAGCGAACCACGCGGTTGACCGACACCCGCGAGGCAAGACGATTTGCCAGGGCATGCGCCTCCGCTTCGATGGCGTCCCAGCGATGCAGGTGGGCGGTAGGCGCCCCAGTGCTGCCCGAGGTTCTGAACGTCAGCCCCGAAGTATCGGAAACGGCATGAGCTACTAGGGAGGCCCAGTCATCGACGTGCTGGGTCATCAACAGGCGATCTTCAACGCCCGTTTCGTGCAAACAGAAGAATTCGTTGACGCAGGCAGCCAGATGCAGTCGTTCGAGAGAATCAATCGAGGGAGGTGCTTGCCAGTTCGGTGCAGGGGTGCCTCGATAGGCGGCCAGCTCCGCGCTCAGCAATGACTGCAGGACGGCTTTGCAATCGGCTTCGCTCAGCCACTGAGGCATCTTAAAAATCCTTAACAACGCCAATAGCGTAAGGTTTGCTTGTTATAAAGCCGCCTGAACGCTTAACGACGTAAAGGCGGCTTTCAGAAGGGTTACAGGCGTTTGACGAAGATCCAGTAGGTGTCACCTGAAATGGCTTTCTTCATATGCACTTTTACTTTGGTGGGGGTCATCTGATAATCGAACACGTACTCAAACATGGTGTTCAGATCGCCGTTTTTGACCCCTTCCTTGAAGCGCCCCTGGAACTCTTTGCTTTGCGTACAGGGCGCTACATCGGTAAAGAAGTTCTTGCCGATAACGCTTTTGGGATCACGGCCGGTAATACCGCCTTCCGCTGCGTTGTATTGGATAATCTTACCGTTGGCATCCAACTGGATCGCCCCGAAGGCTAATTCGTCCAGTTTCTTGTCATCCATTTTTGCCAGCGAGTTTTCAATATCATCGCCGCCAAACCGAACCGTTTCCATCGCCATTACCGCACCTCCAGATTGAACGCTTTAAGGGTGTTTGAACTCACCACATACTATACAAATCATGTACAAAAATTGTAAAGCCAATTTCAATCTATCAGCATCGTTAATCTAAGGCAATCGCCTAATACTATTGAATGAAGCCGGGATCGTCTTTTATGGCGAATCGTGTAATGCCTCCATATGGGTTACCTTCAAGCAGAAAGGCCCCTCGGTTCGGTCGGCGATCAAAAACCCCACCTGGGTGAGGTCCAAAGGCTTGAGGGGTGGCGCATTGTTTAACACCGTGCCGCGCCTCACGGCTTCGAAGGCGTGCCATGGAAAGTGAAGCGTCTCGAAGCGATCCTGAGCCGGCGTAAACTTCACACGGTAGGCGGAGGCGTCGCCCAGCGACGTGCTTTTCAAGCGCAGCTGATAGGTACGCCCATCCCCCTGCACGGTCAAGGCGATGCCCTGAGCATCCGTGAGCGTGGGTTCAAACCCGTTGGGCTCGCGGCGCACCGAGGCAAAGCCGCCGCCGTTATCCAGCGACACGTCGCCGTGAAACCGCCCCGCGCCGTCCGACACGCTGAATGTACTGTGCGACTCGCCGCCCATTACGCCGTCATCCACGGCGTACCAGCGCTGCGCTTCGCCTGCTTCCTCGAAGGTCAACGTCATTCGACCACCTCGCGACTGTGTATAAACAAGAAACCCCCGGCGCTTTAGCCGAGGGTTATCACGGTAGACCAATCTGCGGCCCGCTTACAGCTTAGCGGCGGCCGGTGATTCGGCTTGACTGTGCTCCAGGTCTTCAGGCGATGCCACCACCAGGGCGAACTCTTCCTCGGCGGTTTTCGCCACCAGCTTGTGTTTGCTATACAGGAAAAAGTAAGCCGCCCCGGCAATAAACAGCACGATGGTGTAATTGAAGGCGCGAGGGTCAAAGGCGTACACGCCCGTTAGCGCGACCAGTGACAGCACCAGCGCGATACCTGAGGTCACCACACCGCCGGGGGTTTTATACGGACGCGGCAGGTCGGGCTGCTGGACGCGCAGCATGATATGGCTCAGCGCCATCAGCGCGTAAGAGATCGTGGCGCCGACCACGGCCATGCCCAGGATCAAGTCGCCCTCACCACTGAGCGACACTAAAAAACCGAAAACGCCGGGGATGATCAGCGCCAGATAAGGCACCTTGCGCTCGCTGGTGAGCGACAGCGGTTTGGGTATATACCCCGCCCGGGAAAGCGCAAACACCAGGCGGCTATAGCCGTAGATGATCGAGAAAAACGACGCGATCAGACCGGCCAGCCCCAGCACATTGACCAGGGTCGCCAGCATCGGGTTGCCCGCGGTGTTCAGCGCATCGACCAGTGGCACGCCACTCTGGCCGATCATTTCGGCACCCGCCGCGCCGGCCAGCAGTACCACGACCAGCAGTGCGGTGAACAGCAGAAACAGCATCGCGCCGATAATGCCCTTGGGCATGTCGCGGGCGGGCTCCTTGGCTTCTTCCGCCGCCAGCGGCACGCCTTCCACCGCCAGGAACAGCCACATGCCAAACGGCAGCGCCGCCCAGATGCCGTACCAGCCAAACGGCATAAAGGTGCTCGCGCCGGCCGCCTCGGTGGGCGCAATATCAAACAGATTGGCAGCGTCAAAATCACCGATCAGCGCCACCGCGGTGGCGAGAATGGCAAACACCGCCAGCCCGCTGATCACCATCATGACCTTGAGCGCTTCGCCCACCCCGGCCAGGTGGATGCCGATGAAGATGGCATAAAACAGCAGATAGACGAGCGGCCCGTTGATCCCCAGCAGCGATTCCACCGCAGCGCCGATGAAAATCACGATCGCCGCCGGTGCCAGGGCGTATTCGATCAATACCGCAAGACCGGTCAGATAGCCGCCGGCCGGCCCCATGGCCTGGCGGGCAAAGCTGTAGCCGCCCCCTGCCGCAGGAATCGCCGCGGACATTTCAGCAAGCGACAGTACCAGCGCCAGATACATCAGCGCCATCAGGCAGGCAGCGATCGCAAAACCGCCCCAGCCCGCTTCGGCAATACCAAAGTTCCAGCCGGCAAAGTCGCCGGAAATTACGTAGGAAACCCCAAGCCCCGCCAGCAGCATCCAGCCGGCGGTGCCTTTGCGCAGTTGGCGCTTGGCCAGATACGCCTGATCGACAGATGGTTGTGTCATCGTTTTACCCTTTTCAGTGTGGAACGCAATAGTTGTCAGCGGCGTGCTGGTGGTTACAACGTTGTTCCATCTTGTTGTGTGATCATTGTTTTTTGCCGTCTCGGTTTCAGAGACCGTCAATCCGCCACCAGGAAGTTACGCGTTGAGCCTGATGCCGCATCGCCTTCAAGCACGTCGTCTTCGCTGCGGTCTTTGAGCTGCACGCCCGACAGCTTTCGCTGGCGAGCGTCTTTCAGCAGCAGGCAGAAGCGCCTGGCAGCCTCCTCGACCGCCAGCCCCGCCGAGCGCACGTTGGAAATACAGTTGCGCCGGTCATCCCTGAGGCCTGGTTCCGGCGCCCAGGTCATATACAGCCCGAGGCTATCCGGCGAGCTGAGCCCCGGCCGCTCGCCGATCATCACCAGCACGGCGTCGGCGTTGAGCAGTGCGCCAATCTCATCGCCGATCGCGACCCGCCCCTGTTCGACGATGCTCAGCGGGGCTAGCCGCCAGTCGCTTCTGTCGTGGTTCAGCGCCTGATGGAGCGCGTCGAGAAACGGCGCGCTGTTCTGCTGCACCGCCAGAGCGGACAGCCCGTCGACAATCACCACGGCCAGGTCATGGCGCTGCTGGGATACGGCGGCCTGCTGGAGATGCTCGCGACTTTCATCGTTGAGACGCCGGCCGTAGTCGGGCCGCTGAAGATAGGTGGCGCGGTCCTGAGCCTGGCTGTGCAGGCAAATCGGTGCGGTGGCCAACCCCAGCTTGTCGCTCAACTCGGCGGTAAGCGCTTCGACATTCAGCGGACAGTGAACGGCGTCCTGGGCCTGGGCGTGGGCCAGTTGAAAGGCCAGCAGTTTGCTGGTCGGCAGGCTGATGCCCGCACGCCCCAGGCCAATCCGCGCGTCGGTGAAGGCATTAAGCCGCTCCCAAGGGTTGTCGACGACGATGGGCGACGAGGGTTTATCGGTCATGCCGCGGCTCCTCTGGCAGGTGACGCAGGCTATTGGCAAAGGCGGCGGGCAGTTGGTCGTTTAACCGGTGGGTACTGACGTCCTGGAAAATCTGCATCTCTTCCAGCCAGCGCTCGAACTCCGGCGCCGCCTTAAGCCCTAGCACCCGCCGCGCATAGAGCGCGTCATGAAAGGAAGTGGTCTGGTAATTGAGCATGATGTCGTCGGAGCCGGGGATGCCCATGATGAAGTTGCAGCCCGCCACGCCGAGCAGCGTCAGCAGGTTATCCATATCGTTCTGATCGGCTTCGGCATGGTTGGTGTAGCAGACGTCGCAGCCCATGGGCACACCCAGCAGCTTGCCGCAGAAGTGGTCTTCGAGCCCGGCGCGGGTGATCTCCTTGCCATCGAACAGGTACTCGGGGCCGATAAACCCCACCACGGTATTGACCAGCAGCGGATTGAACTTACGCGCCACCGCGTAGGCGCGTGCCTCGCAGGTTTGCTGGTCGAGCCCGTGGTGGGCATCGGCGGACAGCGAGCTGCCCTGGCCGGTTTCGAAATACATCACGTTACGCCCCACCGTGCCGCGATTCAGCGACTGCGCCGCCGCTTCGGCTTCGGCGAGAATGCTCAAGTCGAAACCGAAGCTGCGGTTGGTCGCCTCGGTGCCGCCGATCGACTGGAAGACCAGGTCCACGGGGGCGCCCTGCTCGATCGCCTCCAGCGTATTGGTGACATGGGTGAGCACGCAGGACTGGGTGGGGATCTGATACTTCTGGATCACCTCGTCCATCAGGCGCATCAGCTTGACGCTCTGGGTGACATTATCGGTGGCAGGATTGATGCCGATCACCGCGTCGCCGCTGCCGTACAACAGCCCATCGAGAATACTGGCGGCAATGCCGGTGACATCGTCAGTGGGGTGGTTAGGTTGTAACCGTGTAGAAAGACGATCCGGCAGACCGATGGTATTACGAAACGCCGTGGTCACCCGGCACTTCTTGGCCACCAGAATCAGATCCTGGTTGCGCATCAGCTTGCTGACCGCCGCGGCCATTTCGGGGGTCATGCCCGGCCGCACCTGGGTCAGCACGTCGCTGGTGGCGTGATCAGACAGCAACCAGTTACGAAAGTCGCCGACGGTGAGGTGGCGGATGGGCTCAAAGGCCTCGGCATCATGGTCGTCGATGATCAGCCGGGTAATTTCGTCCGCTTCGTAGGGAATCAACGCCTCGTTTAAAAAGGTGGTCAGCGGGAGTTCCGCCAGTACCATCTGGGCGACCACCCGCTCTTCGGCGCTGTCTGCCATCACCCCCGCCAGGCGGTCACCGGCACGCGCCGGGGTGGCTTTGGCCATCAGCTCGGCCAGACTCGCGAAGCGGTAGCGTCGGCTCCCCACCGTGGTGTGATAGGTTTTCGCCATAGCGCATTCCTTTGAGATTGCTTCTGCTTGTCAACGCGCCGGCGACGCGCTGAGGTATAAAACTTGCTTGTTTTAACGATAGCGCTATCACTAGAGAGGAAGTATCGAGTTTCGGCAAACCGCTTAACTCTCTAAAAACCTCATCAGAAACAATACGTTGAACACGAAAAAGGACGAAAAGGGTCTGCCAAGGGCTCTTTGGGGGGTGGGTCATGACCGTGCCGGACAGCGCACATGCACCAAAAAGATGCATTCAGGAGGCGTATGACGCCGATGAGCATGCCAATAATCTGACGCGCTGGCAGCAGGAGTACGACCAGCTCAGCGCCGGACGCTTTTACGGCCGACTGGATGAGATCGAACTGGCGACAATGCAGGTATTCAAGGAGCACACCGGCCAGGCGCTGCGCCAGGATTGCCGGGTATGGCCCAATGCTCTCTGGCTTGGTATACCGCCGGTGCCCGCGGGGTCACGCATCAACGGCCAGTCACTGGATGACGATGAGGTGATGTGTCGGCCGGGGGGCCGCGACTTTGAGCTGATTACCCCGGAGGCGTTTGATATCTACGGCTTGGTGGTCCACCTGCCCACCTTGAACGCTGCGGCGGCCCAACAGGGCATTTTGCTGGATGAGCGCTGGCAGCTGGCCCCGCGCCGCCACGTCGCCCGTGGCACGCTGGGCGCGGTGACGTTTCTGCTTGAAAGGCTCCTGATGAGCCAGCCGGGGGCGATTGCCGAGCAGCTCCATCAGGATATTTTACTGATGGCCCTGCTGGAACTGCTGCAGGCTGAGCAGCCCAGCCGTGAACCACCGCCAAGCTACGCGCACCGCAAGGAGGTGGTCGACAGGGTCAAACGCTATGTGGATGAGCACCTGGAGGGGCCGGTGACCATGGAAGCGCTTTGCCAGCTCACCCATGTGAGTCGGCGCACGCTGCAGTACAGCTTTACCAGCATTCTCGGCATCAGCCCGCTGCAGTTCCTGCGCCTGACGCGGCTTAACCGCGTGCGTCGTGCACTGCGCGCCGCGTCGCCCAGCCAGTCGGTTACCGAGATTGCCACCTACTGGGGGTTTTGGCATCTCGGCCAGTTCGCCCACGACTACAAGCAGCAGTTTGGTGAATGCCCGTCGCACACGCTGGGCACCCCCACGCACTAGCCAAGCCAGCGCTCGGCAAAGTCGGCGGCAGCTAACGGCCGATCAAAGTAGTAGCCCTGCGCCTGGCGACAGCCCATTGCCAGCAGCGCCTCTGCCTGGGCGGCATGCTCGATGCCTTCGGCAATCGTCTCGAGCTCCAGGGTGTTGGCCATGGCAATGATGGTCGCCACAATCACGCGATCATGATCGCTGGTGAGCATGTCGCGGACGAACGAGATATCGATCTTGATCTTGTCGGCGGCGAAGCGCTTCAAATACGCCAGTGACGAATAGCCGGTGCCGAAATCATCGATAGCAAGGCCCAGCCCATGCCCTTTAAGCGTTTCGGTCATGGCAATGGCTTTTTCAGGATTCACCATGATGCCGCTTTCGGTAATTTCCAGGCTGAGCTTGGATGCCGCCACCTGATACCGCTGGCAGTGGGCCAGCAGCGAGCTTTCCAGGTCGTCGTCTTCGAACTGATCCGCCGCAATATTGATCGCTAGCTGACCCGGCAACTGCAAGCCCTGCTGATGCCACTGAGCCAGCTGTCGACAAGCTTCCTCGATCACCCAGTTACCCAGCGCCACCATCATGCCGCGCTCTTCGGCGATGGGGATAAACTTGCCCGGGGAAACACGGCCCAGCTCTTCATCATGCCAGCGGCACAGCGCCTCGGCGCCAATTAACTGCCCGGTACGCAAGTCTACCTGGGGCTGAAAATGCAGTTGCAGCTGATGCTCGGTGATGGCCACCGCCAGCCGCTTGGCAATATGCAGCTTTTCGGAGACCAGCTCGCCCATCCAGGACTCAAAGTTGAGCACCGCCAGTTTCTGACGTTTGGCCTGATACATGGCGATATCGGCAAATTTGAGCAGCTCCAGGGGCGACGTTGCATGGTGCGGATAGAGCGTGACGCCGATACTGACAGAAAGCTCAAACGACTGCTGGCCAATGTCGACCGGCTGGTCAATGCTTTCGCACAGCCGTTGCGCCATCTCCAGGGCTATATCGGCGTCGGCGTCATGACAGACCACCACGAACTCATCGCCTCCCAGTCGCGCCAGATAGTCACCGGGCGCCAGGCAGGCGGCGAACCGCTCGGCCACCACTTTCAGCACCACGTCACCGGTGTCGTGCCCGGCGGTGTCGTTAATCTCTTTGAAGTGATTGAGGTCTAGCAGCAGCAGGGCCAAAGGGGACGCCAGGGATGGCGATAGCTGGGTTGCGAGGTGGCGCATGAAATCCATGCGGTTGGGCAGTTGAGTACCGATATCGCGGTAGGCTAGCTGGCGTATCCTCGCTTCATCCCGTTGGCGCTCGATTTCCGAGGCGGCCCGCGCTGCAAATATCTGCAGCACACTGCGCACCAGTTCCACCTCGGTCAGCGGTGCTTTAAACATCACCCCGATAATCCCCATGGGCTTACCACGGCTGTCGTTAAGTCGTCGGCCGACATAGGCGCTCACCCAGTCCAGCGCGCCATTGCTTTCGCCCGGCAACATGATGGCGGCCCCTTCGGCCACGATGCATTCCTCTTCCAGCAGCACCGTCTTGCACGGCACACCGGGGAGATAGTAAGCGAAATTATCTTCCCGCTGCCCATTGATGTAGAGCGTCAGCGTATTGGCGAAATCCACATCGTGCTTATCCATCAGCGAGATAAATCCTACCTCGGCGGATAGCGCCTCGGCCATGTGGGCGGTCAACTGATGCAGAAAGGCATCACCGTGTTCGGCGGACACGGCCTTGGCCACGCGCGCGACCGCCTGCTGAATGCGCTGTTCGGTTTGTGCTCGCCGGCGGCTTTCGATACCCAGCGACACTTCATCTGCCAAGTCCTGCAAAAGCGGCAACTCATCATCGCCAAGCGCCCCACCCTGTCGCTGGTAAAGCGTTAAGACCCCGTAGTGCTTGTCCGCGCACTGCAAGGGCAGCGCAACGACCTGTTCCACGCCCAATGCCACCAGCGCTTGGCAGACCCCTGGGGGCATGTTCTCATCCATCAGGTGCTCGATGACGACGGGCTGTTGCCGGCGTAACGCACGTTCGGTGATCTCAGCGCTGTAGCGGGTAATAAACAGCTGCATGGGACTCAGCCAGATAGCCACCTCGCCATCGGCATCCGCCATGGCCATCACCTTTAAGGCATCATGAGGCCCGGCACCAGGCGCCGGCTGGCTGATCCAGGCGGCTGTATAGCAGCCTACGCCGACCGCCAGGCAGCACGCTGCCTGCAGCAGTTGCTGCTCACTGCCGGTTTGCATCAGCAAATTCTGGCTGCGACTCATCAGCCTAAGCGCGCGATTCTTGCCGCGCAGCCGCGAATGGACATTTGACTGGGAGGTCTGGCGGGCAAGCTCCACGCCGCTCAAGGCCGCCGTGATGCGCAGAACGTCGTCGGTGAAGCAGGGCAGTTCCAGCGGTGAGCAATGCATGATCGCCAGCACGCCCACGCAAGTGCCATCGGGGGCTTTCATGGCCACGCCCCGGTAACCTTCGACCGATAGTGCGTCAAGGCGGGCGTCGCCTGGGAAGCGATCTACCGCACCGGACAAGGTGTGCCAGCTGGACCGTGCGATGACCCGCTCGCAAGGAGTGTCTCTCACCGGGTAAGGGGCCATCTCGCCTGGCGCTCCATGACGCCAGAAGGCCACAGGCGTGGCGACACCCGAGGCGGGATCGAAACCCGACAGTAGCACGTGATCAACGCGAAGGATGTCCGCTAACGTTTTGACAAGGTGACAAAAAAAACCGTTTTCACTGACAGTGGTCAAGCTATCCGCCAATTGTCTAAAAACCACTGGTGCCCTAGTAGAAGACATGATATCAACGCCCCTGGATGTCGTCAGGTACGCCACGTCCGCTAGCCACAGATCCCGGCCGAAGCCGTATAAAGCCGCTGAGTGTCATCCCTGAACCCTACGCTCGTAATAGAGTGAATAACTGCATGTTTTACGTTTTAGTAACCCGGCCAGCCATTCCCTATCGCATGGCCTGCACTCGTCGTTTGCCTGCATCTTTCTTAAAGCTGCCATCATCAAATGATTTTTATTATTAACGCCGCTTATCTAAAAGTCAGAAGCTAGCTTTACTTTTTAATATTAACCGCTCCTAAATAACCCATATTATTGTTGTTTAAATGATCAAAAAAATTAAATTAACTGCTTTTTCATTTTGCTCGTCACAGCTCGGCAAAAAAACCATCTATCGTACTGAATATCAACCTATAAAGTTGATATTCAACCTAAACAGTCCTTCATGTCAATAGGTCGATCCTCAACCATTCAGGTCTATATGGAGGACACTGTGAATAAAACTGAACAGAAACGGCTAGCTAGCAACATCGGGAGAGCGATTGCCAAACAGCGAATTCGCAGTCACCTGACGCAGGAAGAAGTGGCCGAACGCCTTGGCATTGGCAATGAAGCTGTCTCGCGGATTGAGCGCGGGAGAGTGATCCCCAATATCGTGAGACTTTTACAACTGGCCGATATATTTAACTGTGAAGCTGCCGTACTATTAGGGGAAGCCAGCGTTCATCTGGACGATCAGACGAGTCGAGTCAAACACCTACTAGCACCTCTGGACACCAGTGATCGTCAATTATTACTTGAGATCATTGAGCGCCTTAGCGGGCGACTAAATAAAAATAAAACGGATGACACCTTAATTAAATAACGCAAGTTAAGAACGCTTAACGTTAAATATTCATTCTAACAGCGCTACCAGTAACGTCTTACGTTACTGCCCTGTTTAACCTCCCTACCAAAACGGGCGATGCCTCGCCAATGGCCGCGTCTATGGTGGCATTTGCGCATTCATGCTATAGGTTACTGATCGACGCCGCGCGCTACCGGGGCTTTTGGGTATGCTCAACACGACCGCATGGAACCGCCTACGCTACACCGCTTATGCGCCCATCTATGATGCCATTGCGAACCGTGCTTTTCGCAGGCCTCGGCGGGTGGCGCTGGGCCAGGTGGACTGGGAGCCTGGCATGCGGGTATTGCTGGTGGGCGCCGGCACTGGGCTTGACCTTCCGTTTATTCCTCATGAGCTGGAAATTCACTTAACCGACCTGACCCCTGCCATGGTCAAACGCGCCGCTGAGCGTGCCCAACGCCATCAGCGCGATGTTACCTGCCAGACGATGGATGCCGAGGCGCTGGCCTACCCCGAAGCTCACTTTGATGTCGTGGTCATGCACCTGATACTCGCCGTTATGCCCGACCCTCAAAAAGGACTGGCCGAGGCCTATCGGGTACTCAAGCCCGGGGGTCAGCTGTGTGTGCTAGATAAATTTCAGCCCGATGCGCAGCCCGCCGGCGTGGCCCGACGAATGCTAAACAGCATCACCTCATTGGTGGCGACCGATATCACACGTCAGGCCCAGCCACTGCTGGATCAGGCCGGCTTTATCATCCGTCACGACGAACCCGTCATGATGAACGGTTTGTTTCGTGCCTTGCTGGCCGCCAAACCGCCCTAGCCTGGCGAAGGCCGCCCCGCTCGCTTAAACTGGGCGCCTTTTATCGATCAGGTCTGCCATGCCTCGCTCCCTGTCGCTCACTTCCCCGCTGATACAGCTGGTCAGCCGCCTGCACTTCTATATCGGCTTATTAGTCGGCCCGTTCATTCTGATCGCGGCGCTGTCGGGCCTCGCCTACGTCGCAAGCCCTGCGCTTGAAGCCTGGGTCTATAAGGACATGCTGCACGGCACCGAACACGGCGACGCGCAGCGACTCAGCGCGCAAATCGCCGCGGCCCAACAGCATCTGGAGACCACCGCGACACCCGATGCAGTGCGCCCGGCACCCGCCTCCGGCGACACCACCCGGGTCATGTTCAGCGCGCCGTGGCTCGGCCCTTCGCAGCATAACGCCGTGTTTGTCGACCCTGCCACGCTCGACGTGACCGGCCAGACAACCGTTTATGGCACCAGCGGCGTGCTGCCGCTGCGAACCCAGATCGACCTGCTGCATCGCCAGCTACTACTCGGCAACGTCGGTCGGCTATATAGCGAGCTGGCCGCTTCGTGGCTTTGGGTGATGGCGCTGGGCGGCATGGCCCTGTGGCTGACCCGGCGCAGGGCATTACGACAGACGCGCGGACCCAGACGGCTCGCCCACCATCACGCGGTGCTGGGCAGCGTACTGGCGATAGGGCTCTTGTTGTTTTCCGCGACGGGGCTGACCTGGTCGCAGTGGGCGGGCAGCAATATCGCCGAACTGCGCCATGCCTGGGGCTGGGGCACGCCCGGCGTGACGACGGACTTGAATGCCTCCAATGACACGCATCACGGCGAGCACGCCGACCACCAGGCAGCAAGCACACCATCAAACATGCCGACGTTGCCGCTTGCCGACTATGACCGGGCCCTGCAAAGCGCTCGCCATGCAGGACTGAAGGCTGGACGCCTACAGCTTACCCCGCCCAATGCACCGCAACAGGCCTGGCGGGTTGCGGAAATAGACCGCCACTGGCCTACCCAGGTAGACCAGGTGGCACTACATCCACACAGCATGGCGGTCGTCGACCAAACCGATTTCGCCACCTTCCCCCTCGCCGCCAAACTGACCCGCTGGGGCATCGACCTGCACATGGGCGTGCTGTTTGGCGTGGTCAACCAGCTCGTTCTCGGCTTGATCGCCTTGGGCATTATCGTCCTGATCGTCTGGGGGTATACACTGTGGTGGCGACGTATACGATTGACTACCGCGCAACGCTTTCCGCTGCTCGCCGAGCCCTGGCGCTTGTTACCGCTTCAGGCCAAGTGTGGACTGGCGGTCATCGCGGTCGCCTTAGGCGTTGCCCTGCCCGTGCTGGGAGTGAGCCTTGCGGCGCTGGTCGTGGTCGACGCCCTGCGCTGGTATATTAAGCAGCACCGTTCGGCCCGCCACCAGGATACCCATCCGCCGATACATTGAGGTCACTGATGCCCAAAGCGCCCGTGAAACGCTTTCGCCGTTTACCCGACGATGAACAGTCGCGCGTTATTGAAATGGCCTGGGAAGACCGCACCCCCTTCGAGGCCATTGAAACCCTGTTCGGGCTGGCCGAACCGGATGTGATCGAGATCATGCGTCATCAGCTCAAACCCGCCTCGTTTCGGCTCTGGCGCAGGCGCGTCACCGGTCGCGCCACCAAGCATCGCGCCTTGCGCTCACCGGACGTGCAGCGCGGCTACTGCCCCACGCAATATAAGCGCTAGACGCTCACCGATCGTCAGGCTAATGACAGGGTACTTTCTAAACGGCCATAAAATGTTATATTATTACATAACATTAAACGACCGCTTAGAGGTGCTCGCAATGACTGCGTTTTCTCCCCTGCCCGTCACCGTCCTATCGGGGTTTCTAGGGGCCGGTAAAACCACCGTTCTCAATCATATCCTTGCCAACCGCGAAGGCCGCCGCGTCGCGGTGATCGTCAACGACATGAGCGAAGTGAATATCGACGGCGTGCTGGTTCGCGGCGTTCCTGGCGAAACGGCGGATGGCGAGATAGCGCTGAACCGCTCCGAGGAACGTTTGGTGGAGATGAGCAACGGCTGCATCTGCTGCACCCTGCGCGAAGACCTGCTGGAAGAGGTCAGCCAGTTGGCCCGTGAGGGCAGGTTCGATTATCTGGTGATCGAGTCCACCGGGATTTCCGAGCCGCTGCCCGTGGCGGAAACCTTCACCTTCGAGGGTGACAGCGGCCAGAGCCTGTCCCAAGTTGCGCGACTGGATACGCTGGTCACCGTGGTGGATGGCGCCAACTTTCTTGACCAGTACCGCGAAGCGCTAAGCCTCGCCGACGCGGGCGAGAGCCTGGGTGACGACGACGAGCGCAACGTCGCCGATCTGCTGGTCGACCAAATCGAGTTTTGTGATGTGTTGCTGATCAGCAAGACCGACCTGATCGACGAAAAAGAGCTGGAGACACTGAAGGCGATTCTGCACTCGCTGAACCCCGACGCTGAGCTGGTACCGATCACCCAGGGCGGTGTGCCGCTGAACAAGGTACTGGATACCGGTAAGTTCAGCTTTGAACGCGCCCAACTGGCACCGGGCTGGCTGAAAGAAATGCGCGGCGAACACGTACCGGAAACCGAAGAGTACGGCATCGGCAGCTTCGCCTACCACGCCCGCCGGCCTTTTCATCCGCAGAAGTTCCACGACCTGCTCAACGCCGAATGGTTTGGGGAAGGCCTGCTGCGCTCGAAAGGTTTCTTCTGGCTCGCCACTCGCCCGCGCTATGCAGGCCAGTGGAGCCAGGCGGGCGGCATCGCCCATCACGGCATGGCCGGGGTCTTCTGGAAAGCCCTTCCTGAACAACAGTGGCCGGAAGATCCCGAGACCCGCCAGTTTATTATGGAAAAGTGGCAGGCGCCGTTTGGCGATATGCGCCAGGAGTTGGTGTTCATCGGCCAACACCTGGATCAAGCCCGAATGCGCGAAGCGCTGGATGCCTGCCTGCTGAGCGAAGCTGAGCTGCTGGAAGGCATGGAGGCGTGGCAGCAGCTACCTGACCCCTTCCCTGCATGGGAGTAGCCAACGCCTATTCAGCCCCCACCGCCCAGTGCTGCTGCATTTGCAGGAAGGTGAGCGATGCCGACCAGGTAATCAGCATAAAGCCGATAAGCCCTTCGGCGCTTAGCAGCAGCCTTACGCCACCCTCGGGCGTCAGATCACCAAACCCGAGGGTGGTATAGCTGATTGCCGACACATACGCATAATCCCACAGCGCGACGGCTTCACTGCCTGACAGCTGCCCGCTGTCAGGGACAGCCTGCAGGCCCACGAGTGCCAAAGCAAAAATGCCGATTTCGGCCAGGTGAGCCCCAAACAAGGTCATAAACAGCACCAAAAAACGCCCGCGAAGCGCAAGCTGGCGGTATTCCAGATGTCGGCTGATACGAATCGCCACCTCAAAATGCACCACTACACTGGCAATGACGGCAATAGCCGTGATCGCTAACGCCGCTACAATACCGCTTAACATCGCGCCTCCTTGACTGAGCAATATCAAAGGATATTAAGCGTAGCCGATAATGGATCTTGCAGCGTTGCGCTGTTTTTTCAGCGCTCCAGATACGTCGCCACCCACTCGCGCACTTGTGGATAGGCACGCTGTTCAAAGACCGCGAAGCCATTCAGACTTCGTGCCTTGAGCGGGGTAAACACCGGCATGGTCAGGCCGCACAGAAAATGCGCCAGCCGCTGGGCACTGGGCGGCTCACCGAACTGCTCGGTGTGGCGCTCGATCAGCGGCGTGGCGTAGCGCTGAAAATCAGCTGACGTGAGCGGAGGCTCAGGGGGCGCTTCCGGTAATCGCACGGGGTGACCGTGACATACCGAGCAGTGACCGCAGCGGCCCTGCTCGGCATTGGCGGGTGTATCAAAGGTGTTGTCACCAAAATATTCGGCCAGCCGACGCGTGAGGCAGCTTTCTGATTCAAACAGCGCCAGCATGGCGTTCAGCCGCTCGATCTCGGCGCGCTCCCGGGTGAGACAGTCGTTGTACAGCTGGCTGGCCAACGTATCGAGGGAAAAATTAGGCTGGCATACCTCGTACACGTCGGTCATGCGCTTGCCTTCCAGGGTCAGCCAGCCTTTATCCTGAAAGTACTCAAGGGCGGTAATGACGCGAGCACGGGAAGCATCGATCTGTTGCGTCTGGCCCGCCTGGTGCAGGCGGTCAAAATCCACCGTGCCCCAGGTGCGGGCGATGGGTATGTTATCGACGATCAGTCGCACAAAGGCAGCCCGTTCGCCCTCGAAGCGACTCACCAGGGCATCCGGTTCGATGTGATAACGCAACCGATACTCGGCCAGAAACGCAAAGCGCGGCGCAATCACGCCGTGCATTTCCAGTCGAACCAGCAGCGTTTTCAGTGGCAACAGGCGTATATTGGTGTCCCGGGAAAGCGTGTTGAGCAGCACCTCCCACTGGCGATCCGGTGCTTGGCCTGCCGCCGCGATCTCTTCCAGCAAACGATAGATGCCCGCGTACTCGGGGGTATCGCCATAAACGAAGTTTTCCAGCACCCGCAGACCATCCCGCCCGGCCATGGTCAGGCAGGTGGAGGGCTGGCCGTCGCGCCCCGCCCGGCCGATTTCCTGGCTGTAGTTCTCGATGGATTTGGGCAAATCAAAGTGCACCACGTTGCGGATATCGCCTTTATCGATGCCCATGCCAAAGGCGATGGTGGCTACGATACAGGGCGACTCGCCACTCATGAACTGGCGCTGGATCTCATCCCGACGGCTTGAATCCAGTCCCGCGTGGTAGGCCTGGGCGGCAATCCCCTGGGCTGCCAGGGCTTTCGCCACCCGTTCGGCGGTTTGTTGCAGGGTCACGTAGATAATCGTCGGCGCCTCAAAGCCCGGCTGCATCTGCGGTGTCAGCCAGTTGATCAGCTGCTGCTGGCGATCTTCCATGGCGGGCGACACCAGCAGCTCAAGATTGGCACGGTAAAAGCCGGTGGTAATGACGTTCTCCGGCGCGATGGCAAACTTCTCGCCCATATCGTCAATCACCGCGGGCGTCGCCGTCGCGGTGAGCAGCAGCACCTGGGGGATATTAAAGTCGCGCTGGTAGTCCGGCAGCTTGAGGTAATCGGGGCGGAAGTTATGCCCCCACTCGGACAGGCAGTGGGCTTCGTCGACAACCAGCAACGAGATGGCAACCTGACGGAGAAAATTCCGGAAGCGCTCGTTCTTGAGTCGCTCCACCGAGACCATAAGGATTTTCAGCTCGCCGCTTTTGGCGCGCTCCATGACCGCCCGGGTTGTCTCGCGGTCCTGGGTGGAGTCGATACTCGCCGCAGCCACGCCGTGGCGGGTCAGAAACGCCAGTTGATCCTGCATCAGCGCCAGCAGCGGCGACACCACCAGCGTCAGATGCGGCAGGTGCAGCGCCGGTAGCTGATAGCAGAGCGATTTGCCCGCGCCGGTGGCAAAAATCGCCGCCGTGGAGTGGCCGTCAAGCACCCGCGACACCACGGCCTGCTGGCCGCCGCGAAAATCATCAAAGCCGAAGACGGATTTCAGCGTTTGCTGCGGCGACGTGGGAGGCATAACCGTTCCTTGGATGAGCAGATAGTCCGCTACACGCTACCGCGTTCAGGCCGTTTTCTCCAACGCGCAGTTCTACCCAAGCTCAATGCGACATCTCACCTAGTCCCAGGCGGCACCCGCCAGGGCATCCAGCGGAATCTTGAGATAGCGCTTGCCGTTGTCTTCTGGCTCGGGCAGGCGCCCGCCGCGGGTATTCACCTGCAGGGCGTGAAGAATCAGCTTGGGCATGGGCAACTCGCTATCGCGCTTGTGGCGCAGCGCCACGTAGTCATCTTCACTGTTACCCACTAAGTGCGGGTTATGCGTACGCTGCTCGGCCACGCTGCTTTGCCATTGGGGCTCGCGGCCATCGGGCATATAGTCGTGACCGGTGAATAGCCGCGTGTCGTCGGGCAGCGTGAGGATCTGTTGGATCGAGCGCCACAGCGCACTGGCATCGCCGCCGGGAAAGTCCGCCCGCGCCGTGCCGAAATCCGGCTGGAACAGGGTATCGTGCACGAAAGCGGCATCGCCGATTACATAGGTAATCGAGGCCAGCGTGTGGCCCGGCGAGAACATTACCCGCCCACTCAGTTCACCGATCTGGAAGGTATCGCCCTCGGCAAAAAGGGTGTCCCACTGGCGACCATCGGCGGGCATCTCCGGCCAGTGATAGATCTCTTTCCACAGCGCCTGCACCTGGGTGACCTGCTGGCCAATCGCCGTTGGCGCGCCGGTTTTCTCTTTCAGGTAGTAGGCCGCCGAGAAATGGTCAGCGTGAGGGTGGGTGTCGAGAATCCATTCAACGGTCAAGCCTTCTTTGTCTATGTAGGCCAGCAGCTCGTCGGCATGGTGGGTCGCGGTCGCGCCGGCCTTCTCGTCAAAATCCAGTACCGGGTCGATGATGGCGCAGCGCCGGGTGGCCGGGTCGCTCACGATGTACTGAACGCTAAAGGTGCGCGGATCGAAAAAACCCGCCACATCGGGCGTGCCTGCCCCTGTGCGCTTGGAAAGTGCAAAGGTTTTCATAGGTGTCTCTTGAAGGCTTGCTTATCTCGTCGATGGCTCATGCCATGAGCCTGGTTCGGAATGTCGCCAAGCGTAACGCTAAAAATGTTATAACCATAGCTGTTAAATGAATATAAGCAAGAAGGGGTTTGCCAACCTACAGGTAAGCGAGCGTGCAGCAGGAAGGCAGCAAGCCACCGTTAGAGCAAGGTTGAAGACACTTTCTAGGTCGGATTGGCCTGTTTCGCTGCGCTACAAACTCTATTTTTGTGTAGCATGGACCCGCTCCTCTGACGAGGTGAAGTATGTTGCTTCGGAGATACGATGTTTACGATTGCACTTTTTTTTATTGCCAATACGCTTTTCTGTTTGGCTTATATTGTCCGCGATATGGCGTGGCTACGCGCGATTACTATATTGGCCGCTCTATCCACTTTGCCCTACTTTTATTTCCAATCCACTCCCCTCTACGAAGCAATGACATGGCAAATTGCCTTTATTGTCATCAACTCGTTTAACTTAATCGTATTACTGCTCCAGCGTCGGCCCATTAAACTTAATGAAGAAGAAAAGTGGCTGCACAAAACAACCTTTTCCTTGCTCAACCCACGACGAATGCGACGCCTGTTAGGGCGCGCCGAAACGCGCGAACTTCCCCCAGGGGGTGTGCTCATTGAGCAGGGTCAAGAGCTGCGTGCGCTTATTCTTGTGCTGTCGGGGAGTGCTAGCGTAATAGTTGACGGGGTTAAGCGTGCGACTCTCTATCCCGGTGATTTTGCAGGTGAGATGAGTTTTATCACCGGTCGGTTAACCAGCGCGGATGTGATCGCAGATGAACCGGTACGCTACATGATTTGGTCAGCGAAGGCCCTTGAGCGCCTTTATCAACGGGATGCCGATATGAAAAACACCGTACATAGTATTATCGGGTTTGATATGGCTTCCAAGCTGGCACGATAAAGTCCGCTAAAAGCAATAAAATACAGAGACGTGGTGGGGTAACATGTCAATATCATCGTCTTTTTCAATTGATACGCCCCTGAGCCAATGAGGAGTAGTAGCACCATGAAGATAAATCCTCTTGGCGCCAGTGGGGGGCTGGAACACTCACAGGGGACAAGCGCCTTTCTACTTGCCCCCTCCACACTGCTCGATGCAGGCACCGGTGTGAATCGTCTAAGCGACAAACAGATCAACGGCGTGGAAAAAGTTCTATTGACCCATGCCCATATCGACCATATTGCTAGCCTACCGCTTCTTATCGATAGCCTCTTCGAAACCATGGTTTCAAACCGCCAAGCCCTCACCGTTTTCGCACTGCCTGACGTAATTGAAGCCCTTCAAGCACATATTTTCAATGATGTTATCTGGCCTGACTTTACCCAGTTACCCAGTGCTGAACAGCCGGTATTACGCTATGAACCGCTATCCTACTGGCAGGTTTATACCTTCGATGACAAATTCACAGTGACGCCTTTCCCGGTTACTCATGGTGTTCCTGCTTGCGGCTATTGCGTGAAAACGCCCTCCAACATACTGGCCTTTAGCGGCGATACCGGGCTTTCCGATATCACGATTCAGTCGCTCAATCGCCTAGGCGCAATAGACACGCTGGTAATGGAGTGCGCTTTCCCCAATCAACTCGACCACCTTGCCGAATCATCGCATCACCTGACACCGCAACGGCTCGCACGTTTACTTTCCCAATTGGCAATACAGCCTAAGTCCATACACATTACACATCTGAAGCCTGCACATCGCGACACCATTATTCAACAGCTTCACGACATCCTACCCGCGGCGCAGACCTGGCAAACCATCCCGTAGACAGTATTCATAGGCAGCCGCTCACCTGTAGCGTTATCCCGCCCCAGAATACCACTATCCGCTCAAGTGTAACGCTGAGTGGAAGCCCAACCTTTTGTTAGCTTGTAGGCTTAACGTCAACAACTGGCCATATTATCGATAGTGCCCTCAGGCATATCCTCACCAACATGACAGGTTACCTAATGTTATTCATAAAAGGGCGACCTCTCCGTCTCTACGGCTTATACAGCGTTTCACTCTGGCTGCTAGGTATCTCGCGCGTCTTTGCGTATGAAGAAACGCTTCAGAACGCGCGTCAAATGCTCGAACAGGATGATGCACAAGCGGCCTACGAGCAGATTAAAACTGCCGAACCACAACATAGCGGTGAGCCTAAATTTGACTACTGGTTAGGCGTCATGGCCCTGCGCGCCGGAGAGGTTAGCCACGCGCTAATGGCTCTGGACCGAGTGCTGATTAACCATCCCAAACATGCGAGCGCACGCATGGAACGGGTGGCCGCCCTGCTGCAGTTGGACCAGCGCAGCGCCGCCGAGAAGGAAATCGAGCGCCTGGAAGCCCTGTCTCCGCCGCCCGAGGCGCAGGCAGCCATTGGCCGCTTCAAAGCCGAAATCAATCAACGTCGGCAAGAGGAAAACGACCCTCTGCACAACGTCAGCGTTGGCGTCACGTTGGGCTATGATAGCAACCCCCAGCGTTATCAAAGCGATATCACCCTGGACCCATTGCCCCCAACGTTACGCAGCGTGGTGGATGAACTGATAGATAGCGGTGTGTTGGAGCCCGACGATCCCGACCAGCTTGACGAGACTACCTTTGCCAGTCGCTCCAGCGTCTACCATCGTTGGCAGGCCAATTACCAAGGGCGTTACCCGATTGACGAGCGCTCGCGCTGGCTGATGAGCGCCACCGCACAAACCCAGCGCTACCTGCGCGATTCGGCGGATGAGATCGACCTTACCCTCGTGCAGCTCTCACCCGGTTACCAGCGCGAGCTAGACAACGGCCACACCATGACCCTGCAGCCCAGCCTATTACAAGGCTGGGGCGGCGCCGACCAGGACCCACTGTTGACCCGCTGGGGCCTCACCGGGCGCTATACCTACACTGTCGGCACCGAGAGCGAACTCACCTGGCAGGCGAGCGCCCAGCACAACGACTTCGATAACGCCCAGAGCGATTATGACGCCGGTCGGTTGGGAGTCACCCTCACCACACCGCTCAACGACATCAGCCTGCATTGGCAGGCCCAGCTCGGCCATGAATGGGCCCGCGGAAGTCGCAACAACCAACAGCGTGATGGTGGCGACCTTACCCACTGGCAGCTCGGCATGGGCGTTGATGTCCCCATCGGCAAGCGCCAGCTTATACGGGGTGGTGTCGGGTATCGCCAGCGTGACTACCAGGATGACGTCAATAACATCACCACCCGCTATAAACCCAAAGCGCGTGAAGAGCAGATATGGGAAGCGCGCCTGAGTTGGCTCTACCAGTTCAATCAACACTGGCTGGTGGAAACCTCCGCCGACTATGAAAAGCGCAACGCCACTATCGACTTTTACGACTCAACACGCCTGCAAACGCAGATCGGCGTGCGTTATCTCTTCTAGGGAGGGCTTATGGCTCGTTTTACACAACACCCCATTGCCCGCTGGGTATCGCTGCATGCCAGTGTCGGTAGCCTCATTCTGCCCATGGCCGTACTCGCCGACGATCCTGCCGGGCGCGTCATGTTCATCCACGGCAATGCCACGATTGAGCGCGATGGCGAGCGCACCGACGCCGAACGCGGCGACGACATCTTTGCTGGCGACACCTTCCGTACTCAAAGCGCCAGCACGCTACAGATCCGCTATAGCGACGGCGGCACCAAAGCGATCCAGCCGGAAAGCACCTACACCCTGGAAAGCTACGCCAACAACGAAGAAAACCCAGAAAAATCCGAGCAAAGCGGCGAGCTGCTCAAAGGCGGGTTACGCGCCGTGACCGGCGCGATCGGCCGCAACGCCCCGGAAAATGTCAGCCACAAAACACCGGTCGCCACCATGGGGATTCGCGGCACCAGCTTCCAGATCCTCCACGTACCCGAAGGCAGCACGCCCCCGCTACCCGGCATGGGCACCGGCAGTTATTTATATGTGGAAAGCGGCATGCTCACCATGAACACCGACGCAGGCGAGCGTCTGGTACGCCCGGGCGACGTCGTCTTTTCCTCCACTGCTGACGCCACGCCCGAATTGCTGGCCGATGGCATCAACATCTTTGAGCAGCTGGAAGAACAGCGCAGCGACATGGGTGACGACGAAGACGAAAGCGACGACGCCCAGCAAAACGGCGCCGAGCCAAGCATCGCCAGCGCCACGCTAGACGCCGATACCGATGACGACGACAACGACGCCACCACCGGTACTTTCTTCGATAACGCCGTTCTCACTCCAGTCTCCAACGAGCAGCTCCAGCGAGACCAGACCAACAACCTGGCCAACCAACAATCTACCAATGCCAATGCACTGAGCGACGACATTGAAGACGAAATAGAGCAGGCACAAGAGCCAGAACCCGAACCGGAGCCCGAACCCGAACCCGACCCCGAACCGGAGCCTGAACCCGCGCCAGAAGTATGGATCGACTTTCCTCCTACCACCGGAAATAGCTTAACGACACTCATCGGCAGCGACTATTTGAACGGTTTTTACGAGCAAAACATCGCGCCCACCGAGCAAGGCAGCCAAGGCGTGGCCCAGGGCAACGTCGTCTGGGGCTACTGGGACGAAGAGACCCCCGATCCATTTTTTCCCGAAGAGCAACAGCCCTTAGGAGAGAGCATTCCGTTTATCAGCGTGTCCGATGAACTCGCCGATACCATGAGCACAACGCTAAGTGAGCAGGCGCTAGGGGCGATTAGCGGGCAGCTTGCTGACGGCGTGGCCTTTAACTGGGCAGGTGGCACCGGCCTGGTGCCAGCATCAGGCGGCGACGTCATCCCAGTTCTGGACGAAAGCAGCATCACCCTCGCCAGCGTGGGTGGGGAAAGCAGCATAGCCGTCAACCTCCTGCTGGAAGAGTTTGGCGCGCTGGTCGGCAGTCAGGTCTCAGAAGAAGGTAGTGCGACTTTTGAAACCTTCCCGATCGACACCCTAGACCTCACCCACGAAAACTGCGAACCCGACTGCTTTGATTTCAGCAGCTTGGACGGCCGATACATTGGCGACAACGCCGAGGCAATCATGAGCCTGATCGAAGCCTCAGGCGATCTTGGCAACTACAGCGGCACCGGGCTGCTGGAGCGTTAAGCCAACAACCCGTACCGGTAGCTACTTATCGGTATGCGTCCATACCCCGTCCCAGTCGGGCGGGGGTGGGTTCTCCTTAAAGTAGCTAGTGCGCTGCAGGTACAGCTGCGTAGACGGCTCCTCAGGATTATCCAGGGCATTGAACGCCGCCTCCGCATCCGCAAAAGCGCGCGCCTGATACAGCTCCACCGCCTGCTCGAACGCGGCTTGCCACGCCCGCTGGGCATCGCTCAGCTCAGCCCATTTCCCTAGTGGCTCCAGCACCCAAAGCGGCGCGGCACGGCCTTTTACGCGCACTTTATCCAACCGGCGACAGCACCATTGGGGCACCTGCTGGGCCGTTGTCTCGCTTACCAGCACGCTCACCCCATATGCTCTGGTCAACCCCTCCAAACGCGAGCCCAGGTTCACATTATCACCCATGACGGTATACGCCATGCGGAAGCTGGAACCCATATTGCCCACGCTCATCATGCCGGTATTCAGCCCCACGCCCATGGCCAGCGCCGGTTTACCCTCCTGGGTAAACGTCTGGTTAATCTCGTTTAACGCCGCCAGCATGGCAAACGCCCCCTCAAGCGCGTGCTCGGCGTGGGCGCTATCGTGAAGTGGCGCCCCCCAAAAAGCCATGACCGCATCGCCCATGTATTTGTCAATGGTCCCGTTATGCGCGTGAATCGCCCCAGTCAGCGGGGTCAACAAACGGTTCATCACCTGGGTCAATTCCTCGGGTGGGATTGACTCAGAAAACTCGGTAAACCCGCGCACATCCGAAAACAGCACGGTTAGCTCGCGCTCCTCGCCCTGCAAGCCAGCGCTTTCGCCGCTTGCTACCATATCGTCTACCAGTTTGGGCGGCACATACTGCCCAAAGCGCTCGGCGACCCAACGCTTGTGCTGGGATTCGCGCAGGAAATTCAACGCCAGATGCCACAGCATTTGCATCACAAACAGCACCAGCAACGCCGCCACCGGCAACACCAGCCCTTGATGCCAAGCCCAGAGGTTCCCCCCCAGCATGATGCCCAGTAGCCCTATACTTACCCCCAGCAGCACCGGCGCGCTCAAGCGCGGGTAGACCAGCACCATCACCGCCCCCAGCACCACCAGGCTCAACAGCTCAAACCCCGCCACCCACGGCGGCTGGGCCTTAAAACTCTGGTGCAACATGCCCGCCAGCAGCGACATATTGACCTCAGGACCTGGGAATACGCCGCCTACCGGGGTGGAGCGCAAATCCATCAACCCAGGGGCGGATGCACCCAGAATCAGCGTCTTACCGGCCAATTCTTCGGGCTCTAGCCGCTCGCTCAAGACATCCGCCGCTGAAATATAAGTAAAGTGCCCTCGCTCGCCGTACCACGGCACCAGCGCCGCCGCCTGGTTATCCACCGGTATCTCAAAGCCGCCCACGTCCAGCGCCTCCAACTGAGCCACACCCGCGCCTTCTGCCACTCGTGGCTCAATGGTCGGCCCGCCAATCATGACCATTAACATGGCAAGCGGCAGACTCGGATAAAGTTCGCCTTCCCAGCGCTGCAACAGCGGCACTCGACGAAATACGCCGTCATCATCCACCCGAGGGTTATCAAAAAACCCGCCGCCCATGGCGCTTTGTTGTAACTCGGGCAGGTTGCCGGTAAAGCGCTCGGGTTCGGGTACCGCAAGTAACTCGCCATCGGCCACCTCCACCGGGGTAGGCAACTTGCCAACCGGCGGCGGGTCGCCCTCCGCGGCGCTGGCCTGAAAGTAGTGGCCCAACACTACAGGGTACTCAGACAGCGTTTCAGCCAGTACTTCATCACCGTTTTCTGGCGGCGAACGCTCCTCAAGTTCAGGGTAAGTGCTTACCAATTCTTTCCAGAACTGCTCAAGCGCCTGCCCTTCCGGCTCGGCGAACACAATATCCACCCCCAGCAGCCCCGCGTCATAGGTGTCAAACAGGGTTTCCACCAGTTCGGCGATCACCGTGCGCGGCCAGGGCCACTGGCCAACCTCATACAAACTGCGCTCATCAATATCGATAATCGCAAGTGATGGATCGGCTTCCTCGCTCAAAGTGGCACGCACGCGAGTATCGTAGGCCTGCCACTCCAACCGCTCTAAAAACGGCAGCGGCAGCCACCCCACAAGATCAAGCAACAGCGCCACCACGATGGCAACGCCCCCGCCGAATTGCAGCCATCGCCAACGTTTTGTGTTGTTACCCATGCGCATACGTTCAACCTAGGCAATACCGTTTACAAACACTACCACCGGGTGTCTCTTGTTGTTTTCAACGCTTCTAGTGTTTATTGATGACTCAATTGACAACCACCATTTTCGAACGCAGTGGCTCGTTATGGCTTTTTTTTCATTTTCGACTGATGACTTCGCCCCTGGCGAACGACTTGAAGCGGCGCAAGATATCTACAGCGCGATAGCGGAGGTGCAGCTCGACGCGCCCAAAAAACAGACACCTCATGTGCAAACACGCATCAGGCTACTGCCTGGGGTCTCGATTGCCAATGTGACGGCATCTTCCTTACATGCATCACGCAAATCACCCCAAGTTGTTGATGGCAACGACGACATTACTTTCTTGATTCACCCCGGCGGCCAAGGGGGCTGGCTTTCTCACCTGCAAGCCCACGATTCTTTAGCCTGCACACCAGGCCGTGCTCGCATCGTGATCAACCATCAATCGGGCAGCGTTGATTTTCATGGCGAGCGAGTTAACTTCTTAAGCGTCGCGTTCTCGCGTGCACAGTTAGCGCCACATATTCGAGACCTGGACCGCTTGCCCAAAGCCTTGCTGCCACCTGGTGAGCCGCTGCAACATCTAACCCGCATCGCGCTGGCTCTGACTTACCAGCCTGATAGCATTGAGGGAGCTTCTACGACAGAGCTAAGGGACCAACTATTTGACCTTGCTTGCCTCTCGCTGGGCGCTACTCCCGAGGCGGGATTTCATTCCAGGCGAGGCGGCCTGCGTCAGGCTCGATTAAGAGCGATTAAAGCCGATATCAAATATAACGCGCGCACCTTTCTATGCTTGGAGGATCTCGCGGTACGCCATACGGTATCACCCAGCTATATTCGCGCGCTGTTTAATAGCGAAGACACGTCGTTTACCGACTACTTGCTTGAGCAGCGACTTCAGCTCGCGCTAAGTGCACTAACCAACCACCAAACACCGCAACGCTCGGTGAGTGATATCGCATTTAATAGCGGCTTCAACCACCTCTCCTGGTTTTATCGCGCTTTTAAAAGCCGCTTTGGGATCCCACCAGGAGAAGCACGAAACATCGACACTGATTCTCGCCTTTAACAACCAATGAGTGCGACGAGTGTAGCGCTGAGTAGAATATGCCTTAAAACGCCTTCTCCAGCGCAAAGCGCGGCTGGGTATGGCCTTCTTTAGTCACCTTTTCAATGAACATCTCAAGCGGGCGCACCCAGAGACCGTAGTCGCCGTAGAGGGCGCGGTAGACCACCAGGGGTTCCTCGCTTTCGCTGTGCTGGGCGGTACCGAGCACTTCGTAAAGGCTGCCTTTGTAGTGGCGATAAATACCGGGAACGGGGGTGTTCATTGGCTTTCCTCTTGAGCGGCTTTTTGGGCGGCTGGCAGGTTGGCTTTCTTGGCGAGTCGTTCAAGCACTTTGGACGCGGCGACAAAGCCAAAGGTGCCGGTCAGAAAGGTCGCCGCCCCGAAACCCGACGCGCAGTCAAGCCGCATGGCGTCGTTGCTACCGGGCTTTTGCAGGCAAACTTCGCCGTCGCTACTCGGGTACATCAGCTGCTCGTCGGAGTAGACGCACTCCACCGAGAAGCGCCGCTTGGGGTTGCGCGAAAAACCGTAGTCCCGGCGCAGCCGCGAGCGCACCTTGGCCAGGAGCGGGTCGTGCTCGGTGCGGGTCAAATCCGCTACCTGAATGCGCGTGGGGTCGGTTTGCCCACCCGCCGCACCGGTCACGGTAATGGGCAGCTTGCGCCGCTTGCACCAGGCGATCAGCGCGACCTTGGCGATCACGCTATCGATGGCATCCACCACGTGATCGGCATCAGCGGGGATCCGCTCAGTAAGGTTGGTGGGTGTCACAAAGGCGGTATCGGCGACGACGTCGATCTCTGGGGCAATCAGGCGGCAACGCTCGGCCAGCACGTTAACTTTTGGCTTGCCGATGGTACCGTCCAGCGCGTGGAGCTGGCGGTTAACGTTGGATACGCAGACATCATCCAGGTCGATCAGCGTCAATTTGCCGATGCCCGAGCGCGCCAACGCCTCGACCGTCCAGCTCCCTACCCCCCCGACGCCGACCACCACCACATGGGCATGACGAAAGGTATCAAAAGCCCGCTGCCCGTAGAGGCGGCGAATCCCGCCAAAGCGAAAATCGTAATCTGACGCGGCCGGCGCCATATCAGCGGTGGGCGCAGGCGCCGTTAATAGAGTGCTTGACGGCATCACAGAGTCATTCATAGCGTTTCCAGGGCCGAAGGCGTGCTGGGGGGCGGCGTACGCACGCTATCCAGCGGCAAATGACCGGCCCAGCCGAAGTGATCGAACAGCGCCACCATGGTGTCGTCCAGGGCGCAGCTCAATTGTACACGCTTGTCGAACAGCGGGTGGTCAAAGGCGAGATGGGTGGCGGCCAGCAACAAGCGCGGTGCTCTCAGTTGCTCGGCAAAGAAACGGTTATGCACGCTCTTGCCGTGCTTGGCATCGCCAATAATCGGATAGCCGCGCCGCGACAGGTGGCGGCGAATCTGATGTCTTCTCCCGGTCAAGGGGCGCGCCTCTACCAGCGAGTAGCGGGCCACCGGGTAGCGATCGACCTGAACGGGTAGCTCAACGCTATCCAGGCGGCGGATATCGGTCATCGCCGGCATGGCGGGCATTTCCGCCTTGGGCCGCGTACCGTCCTCTTCGCGCAGCGGGTAGTCCAAGCGCTCGCTTTCCGGGGCTTTTCCGCGCACCACGGCGAGGTAGCGCTTCTCCACCTGACGCTCGCTGAAGGCCTCGCTGAGCATACCCGCCACCGCTGACGACAGCGCCAACACCATGACCCCAGAGGTTGGCCGATCCAGCCGGTGAACCGGATAGACCCGCCTACCGAGCTGGTTGCGCAGCCGCTGGAGGAGGAACTCGGTTTCGCCACGCGCCAGCGCCGAACGGTGCACTAAAAGCCCCGACGGCTTATGCACCGCGACGAGATGCTCATCCTGATAAAGGACGTTGAGTGGCGTCATAAGGCTCCCGGTTAAAAGCTGGCACCAACACTATCTGAAAAACCATCTACAAAAACAGGGCGCCATTGTCGCGGCTTAACAGGCCGTTGTCATCCAGACAGTGGGCAAGGCGCTTGCGTGTCAGATTGGCGGGTTAGTCGCTCGCCAACTACTTTGAAGGGGGGTACGTTATCAAATAATTTCCACGGATCGGGAAAAAGGAGTCACTACCATGCGCTATGTTTCATTATTGAGTGGCATTACCGCTTCACTGCTGCTTGCCTCTGCGGCTCAGGCCAGTGACAGCATGGAGGTAGACATACACACGGTCAGCGCCGAAGGCGTTGGGGAAACGATTGGCAGCATCACGCTAGAAGACACTGACCACGGCTTGCTGTTAACGCCGGACATAAGCGGCCTGGAAACCGGTGCCCATGGTTTCCATGTGCATAAAAACCCAAGCTGCGAAGCGCAGGAAAACGACAGTGGCCACATGACCGCCGCCCTTTACGCCGGCGGGCACTATGACCCCGAGGAAACGGAAAGCCATGAAGGGCCATACGGCGACGGTCACCTGGGGGATTTACCCGTACTCAACGTGGATGAAGACGGTAACGCCACCCTTCCCGTCCTCGCGCCGCGCTTGAGCGTGAAGGAAATGCAGGGACGCAGCATCATGATTCATGAGGGCGGTGACAACTACTCGGATGACCCCGAAGCGCTGGGCGGTGGCGGCAGCCGCGTTGCCTGCGGTATCGTAAAATCTTCTGAGGAATCGGAAGACGAGGAGTAAAACCTCAGGCAATGAGTAAGACGTAAAACAAAACGGGCAGCCAAAGGGCTGCCCGTTTTGTGATGTAAGCGCGAAAAGAAGCGTTAGGCTTCGTCGCCTGCCATTTGCATCTGACGCTGCAGGTAGTTCTGGATACCTACCTGATCGATCAAGTGCAGTTCGGTTTCGATGTGGTCGATGTGGCCTTCCTCGTCGGCGAGCAAGTCACGCAGCATATCGCGAGTTACGTAGTCTTTGACGCTTTCACAATAGGTAATGGCTTCGATGTAGTCATTACGGCCGTCGTGCTCGATCTTCAGGTCACACTCGAGCATTTCCTTGACGTTTTCACCGATGTGCAGCTTGCCAAGGTCCTGCAGGTTGGGAATGCCTTCGAGGAACAGGATGCGCTCGATAATCTTGTCGGCGTGCTGCATCTCTTCGATGGACTCGTCGTATTCCCACTTAGCCAACGCCTGCAGGCCCCAGTCCTTGTACATTTTGGCATGCAAAAAGTACTGGTTGATCGCGACCAGTTCGTTGCCGAGGGCAATGTTGAGATGCTCGATTACTTTCGGATCACCTTTCATGACGTCACCTTTTCCCTGTAATGCTGATGGTTTAACAAGCCGATCAAGCAGTTACGTTAATGTAGGAGCATGGACCACAAAAGGCATACTCCCATTGATAATGGGAGTATAGAGAGAGGTATTAAAAATTCAAGTAAATCATATATTTGCTAACGATAATTCTAACAAGAAAGATTCGCGTCACACGGCGTAGGCAAGGTCCATATTAGCTTCCAGGCGCGCTTCGTGAACCGCTTCGCGGGTGAGCGATTTTGCAAAGCAGGCACACTTGCCGCATTGAGTCGCACAGCCAGTTGCTTCACGCACTTCTCGCCAGCTGCGCGCTCCGTCGCTCACCTGCTGGCGAATCTGATGGTCGGTTACTCCCTTGCACACACATACGTACATGGCTGCACCTCATAAAGTTCATGAGATGAATGTAAATGATTCGCATACATCTTTGCAAGTAGAAATGTATAGCCTTTAGTAGCGATTTACCTCGAGCCTCTTGCAGCGCTCAGTAAGTCGTTGGTATGAGCATGATTTTCAGGTTGGTGCCGCGACAAAAAATTAACCCTTGGGGAGGCGAACCGTCTGCGTTTTGGACGCTATATCCGGCCAGCTACGGCGTTGTCCATCCACCAATACCCACCAATAGCCGATGCCCAGCGCCGCCAGCGAAAGCCAGGCTGTCAGACAACGCAGCAGGCCTTGTTTGAACGAGATGGCGTCGCCCTCCCGGGTCTGCACCCGCAACCGCCACGCCTGCATGCCCAGCGTCATACCGCCGCGTCGCCAGAAAAAGACAAAGAACAGCGTGGTAAACAGCACCAGCAATAGCCGCAGGCTCCAGATATCAACGCCTGAGGTGCCGATATCCTCGGCTGGTTGGCCCAGTACGAACCTGTAAAAAGCCAGATGGGCGACGGTCACGGCGATCCAGATCGCCGCCAGCAACAAGCCGTCGTAAAGCATGGCGCCCAGGCGCGGGGCTAATCCGGCAGGACGTGTGTTCGTCGGCTGGGCAAAGTGTCGCTTGGCCATGGAACTCCTTCCCCCTAACCGTTACGGCGCAGGAAATAGACGCCCACCACCGCGCAAGCAAGCGTCGGCACCAGAACGGCCCACACGGGAGAAAAGCCAAACAGCGTCGAAGCCGGGGCCAGCAGGTCCTGAACGTACTTGAACACCAGCCCGGTCACTACGCCGTAAAACACCCGAGTGCCTGCCGCCACGGTACGCAGCGGGCCGAAAACGAACGACGCGGCGATCAACACCAGCGACCCCATGGTCAGCGGCATGAGCATTTTTTGCCAGAAATACAACAGCGGTTGGTCCGCCTGCAGGCCCTGACCTTCCAGGAAGCGGGCGTAAGACCATAGTTCACTGGGTGCCTGGCTTTCCACCGAACGCAGCAGGCGCTCCAGCTGCAGGGGGGTAAAGTCGGTTTCCCAGCGCTGGGTGTCGGCTTGCTCGGACTCAGTGTGATCATCAAATATCCGCGTCGTGGCCACATCCTCAAGCTGCCAGGCGCCATCGTTCCAGTTGGCGCGGCGCGCGTAAGTCGCCTCGACCAATCGCTCCTCGTCAAAGCGATAGCGGGTCAGGTCGAGAACCACGTTATCAGCGCGAATGGCCCCAAAGCGGTACACGCTGTCGCCCTCCACCTGCCAGCCACTGCGGCTGGTCAGCATGGCACCCTCACCCTGCATTTTTTCGAGCTGCCAGGCTTCGGCGTATTGCTCTGTACGCGGGCTGACGTACTCCGCCACCATCAGCACCACGACGACCACCAGCAGTACGGGCTTCATCACGCTCCAGACGATCCTCGCCAGCGAGCGGCCCGCGGCGCGCATCACGGTCAACTCATTGCTGGACGCCATGCTGCCCAGACCAATCAGCGCACCGATCAGCACCGCGACCGGGGCGTATTGATAAAACCGCCAGGGCGTGCGCATAAGTAGATAAAAAAAGGCATCGAGTGCGGTATAGCCCTCTTGCACATCGCCCAGGTCATCGATATAGGCAATGGTGATATCCAGCCCCAAGAGGACGAACTGCACCACGACAATCGCCGCCAGCACATTGCGCGCGATGTAGCGGTCGAGACGATCCGTGACGGTGAGCGCATTCAGCATCAGCGCATCCCCTTACGTTGAGAGTGCCAGATCATCAAAAGACCCAGCACCAGAAAGAAACCATGGACGGGCCAGATACCCAGCGTAGTGGACCACGCCCCGCTACCCACCGCATCGACAGCGGCCAGCAACAGGCTCAGGTAGGCGACATACAGGAAGACAGCGGGAAGCAGCTTGGCAAAACGCCCCTGCCGGGGATTCACCCGCGACAGCGGCTGCGCCATGATCGCCAGCACAAAGACCATCAGCGGCAACCCCGCCCGCCACTGCCACTGGGCCTGAGCGCGATCGTTGTCGTCGCGCCACAAGGCTGCCGTGGTGGCATATTCCATCGAATCCAGTTCCTGGCGGTCGCCACTCAACCCCAGGCGCAGCGTATAGCTTTCGAAGGTCAAGCGTTCGGCGTTTCGCTGGCCGGGCGTCACGCCGTAACGCTCACCGTCATTGAGCACCAGAAAGCGGCTGCCGGTTTCCATTCGTGTCTCCTGATAGCCCGATACCGCCCGCGTCACGTAGTCGTGGGTGCCGTCGTCGCCCGGCTGGCGATGCTCATGGATCAGCACATCCCGCATTTCGCTGCCATCGTCATTGAACCCGCTGATGTAAGCGGTACGTCCGCCGCCAAATTCCTGGAAGCGCCCGGGCGCCAACACCGAGACATCCAGGCGGCTTTCCTGCTCTTCGATAATCGCAGCGGTCTGCAACGCCCCCGCCGGCGTCAGCCACAGGCTGCAGACGCCGACCACCACGGCCACTGCCGAGGCGGGCAGCAGGGTGACCTTCAACAGCCGCCTGGGGCTCATGCCGCAGGCCACCATGACGGTGATTTCGCTGTTCATGTAAAGCTGCCCGTATGCCAGCAGGATGCCCAGGAAAAATGCCAGCGGCAGGATCAACTCCATGAAGCCGGGCAGGTGATACATCATCAGACTGCCCAGTATGTTGACCGGAAAGTCGCCCTCTGCGGCGTCCGAAAAATAGCGGATGAAGCGGCTGCCCATGATCACCAACAGCAAAATGCCCGCCACGGCGGACATGGTGAGCAATACTTCTCGGGTTAAATAGCGAAATAAGATCAACGCGCTCTCCGGCTGGTCGTGCAGGATGTCATGCAATGACGGCAGTGCTTGGTTACACTGATGCCATTATCCTGAATACCTCGATGCTTGTCTTGTTGGAGACGTCATGGAATTTTCCGTTCAAACGGCCAATCCGGCCAAAAAAGAAACGGCCTGCCTTGTAGTACCCGTCTATAAAGATAGCGATTTACTGCCTGCCGTGGCGAAACTCGACGACGCCAGCGAGCAGTTGATTGGTCAACTCGTCAACCGAGGCGACGTTGACGCCAGCCTGGGCAACGTTCAACTGCTGCCCTATGCCCCCGGGCTGGGTGCCGAGCGTTTGCTGCTCGTCGGCCTCGGCGAGCGCGAAAAATGCCAGGAAGCAGCGTATATGAAGGCGCTGGATGCTGCCATGACCGCGCTGGTAAAACTCCCCATTGATGACGCCAGCGTGATGCTCACCGAGGTTCCGCTGGCCGATCGCGATACCGGCTGGAAAGCGCGCAAGGTGCTCGAGAGCATTGAACGCGCAAGCTACCGCTTCGATCAATTCAAGCGCACCCCCGCGCCCGCACAAAGCCTTACGCACCTGCATCTGATGATCAGTAACGCTGGCGAAGCGGACACCGCTCAACAGGGCGCCCATCAGGGCAGCGCCATCGGTCAGGGCATCAACTATACGCGCACCCTGGGCAACCTGCCGGGCAATATCTGCACACCGCGCTATTTAGCCGAGCAGGCCGAGCATCTGGGCCGCGAGTCGAGAGGCGCGCTTGAGGTCGATATTCTGGACGAAGAGGCACTGGCCGAGCTGGGCGCAGGCGCCCTGCTGTCGGTAGGCCGCGGCAGCCGGGAGCCTTCCCGTCTGATCGTCATGCGCTACCAGGGCGCTGAAAACGCCGACGAAGCCCCCCACGTCCTGATCGGCAAGGGCATCACCTTCGATACCGGCGGCATCTCGCTCAAACCCGGCGAAGGCATGGACGAGATGAAGTTTGATATGGGCGGGGCGGCCAGCGTATTCGGCACGGTGAAAGCGCTCCTCACGATCAAGCCCAAGCTCAATCTGGTGTTTATCGTCGCCGCGGCGGAAAACATGCCGGACGGCGCCGCCACCAAGCCCGGCGATATCATTACCACGCTCAAGGGGCTGACCGTCGAGGTACTCAATACCGACGCCGAAGGCCGTCTGGTGCTGTGCGATGCGCTGACCTACGCCGAACGCTTCGAGCCGGCAAGCGTGGTCGATATTGCCACGCTCACCGGGGCGGCCATCATTGCGCTTGGCCACCACGCCACTGGTCTGCTGTCCAACGACGACGACCTGGCGCTGGACCTGCTCGACGCCGGCGATGCCGCCTGGGACCGCGCCTGGCATCTACCGCTATGGGACGAGTACCAGGAACAGTTGGACTCCAACTTCGCCGACCTGGCCAATATCGGCGGCCGCCCGGCGGGCACGATTACCGCGGCGTGTTTCCTGTCGCGCTTTGCCGACCGTTTCCCCTGGGCACACCTGGACATTGCCGGCACCGCCTGGCATTCCGGCAAGCAGAAAGGCGCCACCGGCCGCCCCGTCGGCCTGCTCACCCAATATCTGTTGGACCGCGAAAACGACGCCCAGGTTGAAAATGGCGACGACTGAACAACCAGCGGTTGCCTTTAGGCGCCACAACCGTTAAACCTGAACCTATCAAGGCGTACGGAGGACGACTCGGTGCGCCTGTTTTCATCTTATTCCAAGTATTCGCCCCGAGAGGCGTGTTGCTAGCGGAGACAAACAGCCGTGCCCACTGCAAGTTCTGATACGCAATTTGAAGCCCTGCCGTCCAACCAGCCGACGGCCGACGAGATTCGCGACAACATTCTAAAAAACCCCGGCTTCGGGCAGTATTTCACCGATCACATGGCGCACGTCCGCTGGACGGTCGACGCCGAGTGGCATGGTCACCAAGTCCGTCCTTACGGCCCCTTGACCCTCGATCCTGCCGCCTCGGTGCTGCACTACGGCCAGGAGATTTTTGAAGGTATCAAGGCTTATCGTCATGCCGACGGCTCGGTCTGGACCTTCCGCCCGGAGAAAAACGCCGAGCGCTTTCGGCGCAGCGCCCGCCGCCTGGCGCTGCCCGAGCTTTCCGACGAGGACTTTATCGGCTCGCTGAAAGCCCTGCTCGCCCAGGACCACGCCTGGGTGCCCACGCCGTCAAACGACGCCGACGAGTGCAGCCTGTACCTGCGTCCGTTCATGATCGCCTCGGAAGCCTTTCTCGGCGTACGCCCGGCCCACGAGGTGGATTACTACGTGATTGCCTCGCCGGCAGCGGCGTATTTCAAGGGGGGCATCGAGCCGGTATCGATCTGGCTGTCGTCGCATTACAAGCGTGCCGCCCCTGGCGGTACCGGCTTCGCCAAATGCGGCGGCAACTACGCGGCATCGCTTGCCGCGCAAAAGGAAGCCGCTGCCAACGGCTGCGGCCAGGTGGCGTTCCTGGATGCCGCGGAAAGCAAGTGGATCGAAGAGCTGGGCGGCATGAATCTTTTCTTCGTCTTCAAGGATGGTCGCCTCGTCACGCCGCGCCTGACCGACACCATTCTGGAAGGCGTCACACGCAACTCCGTGCTGACGTTGGCAGAAGACGAGGGCTTAACCCCGGAAGAGCGTCCCATCAGCATCGACGAGTGGCGTGAAGGAGCAGCTTCCGGTGAAATTACCGAAGTGTTCGCCTGCGGCACCGCGGCGGTGATCACCCCAGTCGGCGAGCTGGTCAGCGAGGACGAGCGTATTCGTCTCACGGCGGGTGGCAATAACGAAGTGGCCAAACGCCTTCGTACCAAGCTGCTCGACCTGCAATACGGTCGCAGCGACGATAAATACGGCTGGCTGACCCAGCTGGCCTAGTCATCCGTCATCGTTTGCGTCGCCGCTGCCCTCAGCGGCGACGCGCCTCAGGACGCCCAGCCAGGACCTCGCCATGGCGCGCATCGACTTTTATATCCTGCCGGACACCACGCTGGAGGCACGCCTCCAGTTTGCCTGCAAGCTGGCCGAGACCATCTACCGCAAGGGCTACCGGCTGCATCTTCACTGCGAGGATAAAGCCCTGGCCGAGCAGGCCGACGAGGCGCTGTGGCGCTTCCGGGACGACGCCTACCTGCCCCACGCGCTGGAGGACAGCGACATGGCCGCCAGCGTGCCGATCACCCTGGGCTGGCAAACGCTGCCGACGCCCCACGAAGAGACCGCCCTGCTCAATCTGCACCCGGATATCCCCGAGGGCGTTGAGCACTACGTGCGGATTGCCGAGATCATCAATCAGCACCAGCAGGTACTGGTCGCCAAACGCGCCTGCTGGCAGCGCTATAAAGAAATGGGCCACGAGGTCGTGCCGCATAAGTTGGGGTAAATGACCAAGGACACTACCCGTTATAAACGCGTGACCCCGCACGTGGCGGGGTCATCAACAGATAGACAATCGCGTGCGGCCAGGCAGGCTGCCTGACCGATTCTCTATCACTAAAAGGCGTCTTCGCTTTAGCCGCCTTGTTGCTGTTGCTGCATCTGCTCCTGCATCTGCTGCATTTGCTCCTGTTGCTGAGCCATGGCTTCATCCAGCTGATCTCGCTGCTCCTGAGTGAACACATCTTCGATCTGGGACTGCATGATAACGCTATCAGCGGTCATCTCGGCCGTCAGGTCACCAAGACGCTCCGCGTTTTCGCGAATCGCCGCTTCATCGTAATCGGGCTGAACCTGCTCGCCGAGTTGCTGTTGCAGCTCTCGGGCTTCCTCTTCCTTGGCACTGTTTTCATCTTGCATCTGGGTCATAAGGCTGCTGAGCTCTTCTTTCTGCCCATCATCCAGATCCAACATTTCGTCGAGTTGGCTCACTTGATCATCGACGCTGGGAGTACCACCGCCCATGCCGCCTCCACCCATTTGCTGGGCCATGGCGGGAACACTGAACGCCAGTGCGACGGTTGCCGGAACGAAAAGCTTGGCTACTTGCATAAAGACTCCAATTACGTACAAATTTGTATTTCCTGCCCGACGAAATCTTTGCGGGTCCTGTAGTCCGACAGCGCTGTTTTCAAAAAATTCGTCGTAACGGTAAATTGTTGATCACCCTTTTACCTCTAAGCGATCCCTTGCCGCGCCATTGCCACCCATGGAGACGTCTACGTGTTAACGCGCTTCCCGCTTGTAACGATCGTCATCGCCCAGCTGTTCGGCACCTCGCTGTGGTTCAGCGTCAACGGCGTGGGTCTGGCGCTGCAGGAGGCTGTCGGACTTAGCGGGCAAGACCTTGGCCTGTTGACGATTGCCGTTCAGGCGGGATTTATCAGCGGTACGTTGTTCATTGCCACCACGGGTCTTGCCGACCGTGTCCGCGCCAGCCATCTGTTTGCGCTGTCTGCCGTGCTCGGCGCACTGATCAATGCGGCGTTCATCGGAGTGGCGGATAACGTCACGTTGGCCGCGGTGGCGCGCTTTGCCACGGGGCTTTGCCTGGCGGGGATCTATCCGCTGGGCATGAAACTGGTGGTCAGTTGGACGCCCAGCCACGCCGGGGCGGCGCTGGGCTGGCTTGTCGGCATGCTGACCCTGGGCATCGCCTCGCCGCACCTGCTGCGCGGGCTCACCCTGAGTTTGCCCTGGCAATGGCCACTACTGCTTGCCTCTCTGCTCGCGCTGGTCGCCGCACTGATGATTTACAGGCTGGGCGTTGGCCCGCACCTGCCCGCCAAGGCCAGCGGCGGTCGTCCCTGGGCGGGGTTGGCTGCGTTTAAACATAAAGATTTTCGTGCGGCGGCGCTTGGCTACTTCGGCCATTGCTGGGAACTTTATGCCCTTTGGGCACTGGTACCGTTCCTGGTAACCCGGGAGCTTACGCGTCTCGGCGCCAGCAGCAGCGTCCAGCCGTGGCTGAGCTTTGCGATCATCGCCGTTGGCCTGCCCGGCTGCGTACTCGCCGGGCGCTGGAGCCGACGGGTGGGCAGCGCCCGCGTGGCGTTTGTCGCCCTGGCCACCTCAGGCGCTCTATGTCTGCTCTACCCGCTGATCGGCGCCGCTCCACCGCTGCTGCTGATCGCGCTGTTGCTGGTCTGGGGGCTGAGCGTGATCGCCGATTCGGCGCAGTTCTCAGCGCTGGCTTCGGCCACTGCCCCCGCCGAGCGGCTGGGGGCGGCACTCGCCATGATGAATGCCATCGGCTTTGGCCTGACCATCCCGTCGATCGCCCTGGTCACGTCACTCTGGGATAGCCAGGACCTCGGGGTTATCTGGTGGCTGCTACCCGGACCGGTGCTCGGGCTCATCGCCATGCGTGGGCTGAACCGTCGCCCCGTAGGGGCCTGACGCTTCCCCCCTTATCGCGCTATACTTGTCGCCATTTTTTCGACCCCTTTATGAATTCCATGCTTCCCTGCGGGGAGCATCGTTGCGGTGAGCCAATCCATGGAAAAGACCTACCAACCCGAGCAGATCGAAACCCGCTGGTACGAGCGCTGGGAAGCCGACAACCGTTTCGCCCCGTCAGGCCGCGGCGAGCCGTTTTCGATCATGATCCCGCCGCCCAACGTGACCGGCAGTCTGCACATGGGCCACGCGTTCCAGGACACCATCATGGATACCCTGACGCGCTGGAAGCGGATGCAGGGCAACAACACCCTGTGGCAGGTAGGCACCGACCACGCCGGTATCGCCACGCAGATGCTGGTCGAGCGCAAGGTTGCTGCCGAAGAGGGCAAGACCCGCCACGATCTGGGCCGCGACGCGTTCATCGACAAGGTGTGGGAGTGGAAAGAAGAGTCCGGCGACCACATTACCCGCCAGCTGCGCCGCATGGGCGCCAGCGTCGATTGGTCCCGCGAGCGTTTCACCATGGACGACGGCTTCTACAAGGCCGTCCAGGAAGTGTTCGTGCGCCTGCACGAGGACAACCTGATTTATCGCGGCAAGCGGCTGGTTAACTGGGACCCGACGCTGCACACCGCAATTTCCGACCTGGAAGTCGAGAACAAGGAGCAGCAGGGCAGCTTCTGGCACTTCCGCTACCCGCTGGCCGACGGCGTCAAGACCGCCGACGGCAAGGATTACCTGGTGGTCGCCACGACACGCCCGGAAACCCTGCTGGGCGATACCGGCGTGGCGGTCAATCCGGAAGACGAACGTTACGCCTCCCTGGTCGGCAAGTTTATCGAGCTGCCGTTGGTCGGCCGTCGTATTCCGGTCGTTGCCGATGAACACGCCGACATGGACAAAGGTTCGGGCTGTGTGAAAATCACCCCGGCCCACGACTTCAACGACTACGAGGTCGGCAAGCGCCAGAACCATCTGCTGATCAACGTCTTCTCCAAGGACGCGGCAATTCTTGAGCAGGCCGAGATCTTCGACCTGAAAGGCACTCCCCAGCCCTTTGAGGACGCCAGCCTGCCCGCCAAGTACGCCGGTCTCGACCGCTTTGAAGCACGCAAGCTGATCGTTGCCGACATGGACGCACTGGGCCTGCTTGTGCAGGTAGAGGCCGTCAACAACACCCTGCCGTATGGCGACCGGTCCGGCGATATCATCGAACCGCTGTTGACCGACCAGTGGTTTGTCGCCGTGGAATCGCTTGCCAAGCCCGCTATCAAAGCGGTGGAGAATGGCGACATCCAGTTCGTGCCCAAGAACTACGAAAACATGTACTTCGCCTGGATGCGCGACCTCCAGGACTGGTGCATTTCCCGCCAGCTGTGGTGGGGCCACCGCATTCCCGCCTGGTACGACGAGGAGGGCAATGTCTATGTTGCGCGCACGGAAGTCGAAGCTCGCGAGAAGCACGAACTCGGCCCTGATGTAACATTGACGCAGGACGAAGACGTTCTGGATACCTGGTTCAGCTCGGGCCTGTGGACCTTCGGCACCCTGGGCTGGCCGGAAAAAACGCCGGAGCTTGAGACCTTCCACCCCACCAGCGTGCTGGTCACCGGCTTTGACATCATCTTCTTCTGGGTGGCCCGGATGATCATGATGACGCTCAAGTTCACCGACGAAGTGCCGTTCAAGACGGTCTATGTACACGGTCTGGTACGCGACGGCCAGGGCCAGAAGATGTCCAAGTCCAAGGGCAACGTGCTCGACCCCATCGACCTGATCGACGGCATCAGCCTGGACGCGCTGCTCGAAAAACGCACCGGCAACATGATGCAGCCGCAAAAGGCCAAGGCGATTGCCAAGGCCACCCGCGACGAATTCAAGGACGGTATCGAAGCCCACGGCACCGATGCGCTGCGCTTTACGTTCCTCTCCCAGGCCACCACCGGGCGCGACATCAAGTTCGACATGAACCGTCTGGACGGCTACCGCAACTTCTGCAACAAGCTTTGGAACGCCTCGCGCTACGTGCTGATGAACGCCGAAGGCGAAGATTGCGGCACCAACGGCGACGAGGTTGAGCTCTCCCTGGCCGACCGCTGGATTATCTCCCAGCTGCAGAAAACCGAAGCGCAAGTGACCAAGGCAATGGACGAGTACCGCTTCGACCACGCCTCACAGGCGCTCTACGAGTTCATCTGGAACGAGTACTGCGACTGGTACCTGGAGCTTTCAAAGCCTGTTTTATGGGACGAAAATGCCACGGCGGAAGCCAAGCGCGGCACGCGCCGTACGCTGGTGCGCGTGCTCGAAGCCATTCTGCGCCTGGCCCACCCGATGATGCCCTACATCACCGAAGAGATCTGGCAGCGGGTGTCGCCCCTGGCGGGCATGTACATGGGCGACGACGCATCCATTATGCTGCAGGCATGGCCGGAAGCCGACAATAGCAAGATCGACGAGCAGGCGACCCGGGATATCGAATGGCTGAAGGGCGTGATTATCGCCGTGCGCAACATCCGCGCCGAGATGAACATCGCCCCCGGAAAGCCGCTGGACGTGCTGCTGACCAAAGGCAAGGACGAGGACGCCGAGCGGCTTGAAAGCTACCGCCACTTCCTCGCCAAGCTCGCCAAGCTGGAAAGCGCCCAATGGCTTGCCAACCCCGACGACGCCCCGCTTTCGGCAACGCAATTAGTGGGCGACATGGAAGTGCTGGTACCCATGGCCGACCTGATCGACAAAGACGCCGAGCTCAAGCGCCTGGCCAAAGAAATCGACAAGCAGGACAAGCTGATCGGCGGCATCGAGAAAAAGCTCGGCAACGAAGGCTTTATCGCCAAAGCGCCGGAAGCCGTGGTGGAAAAAGAGCGCGGCAAGCTGGCCGAGTTCCAGGCCGCCAAAAAGCTGCTGGAAGAGCAGCGGGAGAAAATAGAGGCGTTGTGATACCCGCAACTTGATACACCAGAAACGGCATCAAACGGCGTCGTTTCTGGTCATGGCAGCTACGGATGCGCTTTACAGGCATCCTGACCGAACTGCTATCGATCCAGACCTTCCTGAAGCCGCTGGCGTAACGGGAATTTCTGGATCTTTCCGGTTGCAGTGGTGGGTAGCATGCCAAAGATGATCTTCTTGGGCGCCTTGTAGTGGCTGATCTGCCCGCGACAGAAACGCATCAAGGCGTCTTCGCTTAGCTCGCTTCCAGGTCGCAGTTGGACGAAGGCAACAGGCACTTCTCCCCATTTGTCATCGTCCATTGCCACTACGGCAGCAAGCTCAACATCCTGATGCCGTTGGACAATATCTTCCACCTCCAGTGAGGAGATATTTTCTCCCCCTGAGATAATGACATCCTTCAACCGATCCCGAATCTTGATGTAACCGTCCGGATCGACCACGGCGAGGTCACCGGAATGGAACCAGCCGCCGGAAAAGGCTTCACGGGTGGCCAGCTCGTTACGTAGATAGCCCTTCATGACAATATTGCCCCGGAACATGATTTCACCCACCGTTTCACCGTCGGCAGGCACAGGAGCCAATGTGTCCGAGTCAAGCACCGCCATGCTTTCCTGGAGCGGATAGGCGACCCCCTGACGGCCATTGAGCCTTACCCGTTCGGCAAGAGCGCATTGATCCCAGCCATCCTGCTTGGCGCAGACCGAGGCGGGGCCGTAGGTTTCAGTCAGACCATAGACATGGGTCAGCTCGATACCCACTGTCTCCATTCGTTCCAACACCGAGGCAGGCGGCGCAGCCCCCGCAATCAACCCTTGGACCTTGTGCTCGATCGGCTCACGGGCTGCCATGGCAGCATCCGCAATCATGGTGTGAACAATCGGCGCTCCGCAGTAGTGGGTGACATGGTGCTCTTTTACAAGCGCGAGAATATGCTCGGGATCAACGCGGCGCAGACACACGCTGGTGCCGCCGATGGCGGCGATGGTCCAAGGAAAGCACCACCCATTGCAATGAAACATTGGCAGTGTCCACAGATAGACCACATCAGCAGGAAGTGTCCATGAGAGCACATTGCTGACCGCGTTCAGATAAGCCCCGCGATGGTGGCTGACAACCCCCTTAGGGTTACCGGTCGTGCCCGAGGTATACCCGAGGGCGATGGCATCCCACTCATCATCCGGCAACTGCCAATCGTAAAACACGGGCTGGCTGGCCAGCAGCGCCTCATACTCGAGATCACCTATCCAGCGCTCCGGCCCCTGATCAGGATCGGATACGTTGATCACGATCGGCACGGGCCCTTCCAGGCGTGCCAGCGCCTTTTCGACCACCTCTACATACTCGGGGTCGACCAGCAATAGCCGCGAATGGCTGTGTGCGAGAATAAAAGCCACGGCCTCCGGATCAAGGCGCACATTGATCGCATTCAGTACCGCTCCCACCATGGGAATACCGAAATGCGCTTCGTACAAGGCCGGCACGTTGGGCAGCATGACCGCCACCGTATCCGCCTTGCGGATACCCAGATTGGTCAACAGTGATGCCAACTGGCAACAGCGGTCATAGGTCTGGCGCCAGCTATAGCGTGCCTCGTTATAGATTACCGCTGTGCGATCAGGGTAGACAGTTGCCGTTCGTCGCATGAAACTCAATGGTGACAGCGGCACATAATTGGCCGTTGTTTTCTCAAGCGCCTCGTTGAAATGGCAAATATCGTTCATGGCCTTATCCTTTTTATTTCTCGGCGCACGTTCCGGCAGTCATTCAACGGCACGCTGCCTCGGCGTTGCGCTCAGCGGCTCGGCTGTTGCCAGACGGGTTGACGCTTGTTCAAAAAGGCATCAATCCCCTCGCCTGCGTCCGGGTCGAGCATGTTTTCGGCCATGACATTACCGGCAAAATCGTAGGCATCTGCCAGGTTCATCTGCCGCTGGGCATGGAACATGGACTTGCCATAACGAACCGCTGCGGAGCTTTTGTTCAGAATCTGATTCACCTTGTCAGCCACGGCCGCATCCAGACCGGCATCGTCACAGACATCGCTCACCAGCCCCCAATCCAGGGCCGTCTCCGCGTCAATGAACTCGCCTGTTATCAGCATATTGAATGCCCGCTTGGCGGACACACAGCGCGATAACGCAACCGCCGGGGTCGAGCAGAAAAGTCCCGCGTTAATACCTGATACGGCAAAACTGGCGGACTTGGCGGCAATCGCCAAGTCACAGCTGGCAACCAGCTGACAGCCTGCAGCCGTGGCCATGCCTTGCACTTTGGCAATGACTGGCACCGGTAGCGTGACAATGCTCAGCATCAACCGACTGCAATCGCGAAATAACGCCTGGTAATAGGCCTGGTCGGGATTTTCCCGCATTTCCTTCAAGTCATGACCCGCACAAAACCCACGCCCGGTGGCGCCGATCACCACGCAGCGCGCGGTGGGGTCGGCGGCAATATCGTCCAGCTCGTGTTGCAAGGCAGACAGCATCGCCTGGGAGAGGGTGTTGAATTTATCCGGCCGGTTCAGGGTGAGATAGACAGCACCCCGCTCGTCTTCTCTGGACAGAATGTCTTGCACAGCGTTCGTGTTACTCATCGTCGTCCCCAGAAATGGCTGATCATAGAGAATTAACCGTCACTTCGGCAGTGACCGAGTTGCGAATAAAGCAGCTGCTATGGGCCTTGTGGTGGATTTTCTCGATTACCTTCTGGTCAGGCACCTTCTCGCCACCAAACGTGATCCGAGGAGACAACTCGATACGCGTGATCTCCATGCCCTTTTTGTCGTTACGCTCCAGATAGCCTTTCGGGTCATCCTGATAGGCTTCCACCTGATAGCCCTGCATTTCGGCAATGGCCAGGAAGAACAACATGTGGCAGCTGGATACAGCACTAATCAGCATCTGTTCCGGGTCGGCCAGGTTGGCATCCCCCTTGAAGTCAACAGATGCGGAAACATCCAATGCCTGAGGGCCATTCAAGGTCACAATGTGGTTGCGCGAGTATGTATCAGCCTCCGAGGCATGAGGGGCATACTGCCAACGAATAGCGGCTTCGTGAACGGACATAGCGGCAACTCCTTTTCAAATCAGTATAAAACGACACGTGCTCGACCCGAAGCAGGCTACTTCCCTGCCCTGGCTAGCCATTTGCAGCCGCCGCCACCGACGCTTTCTCGGTTGATATGAGCAGCTGGCGTTTCAAGGCACGGAGTGTGTTTGAAAGCAGGCAGGCGATGGTCATGGGCCCTACGCCACCGGGCACAGGCGTCAAGGCACCGGCAATCTTGAAAACCGAATCAAAGTCGACGTCGCCCACGAGCTTGCGCTTGCCCTCTACCTCGATGGCATTGATGCCGACATCGATCACCGTTGCCCCCGGCTTGATCCAGTCAGCGTCAATCAGCGCCATGCGCCCTGCCGCAGCGATCACGATATCAGCATTACGGCACAATGCCGCGATATTCCGGGTACGGGAATGGACAATCGTTACGGTGCAGTTGGCCTGCAAAAGCAGCATGGCCATCGGCTTGCCCACAATGTTGGAGCGCCCGACAACCACCGCGTGTTTGCCACTCAGGTCCGAATGAACCTGGGCAAGCATGAACATGCAGCCTTGAGGAGTACACGGCACCAGCGTGTCACGACCGGCAGCGAGCGCCCCAGCGTTCAGGGGGTGAAAGCCATCAACATCCTTATTCGGATGAATCATGGCAATTACCTCCTCCTCATCCAACTGGGCAGGCAACGGTAGCTGAACCAAAATGCCGTGTACTCCGGGGTCATGATTCAACGCCTCGATCAGCTGTCGCAACGCCTGCTGGGTCGTATCGCCACTCAACCAGTGTTCTATGGAACCGATACCGGCTTCAGCCGAGCGCTTCACCTTGTTTCTTACGTATACCTGGCTGGCAGGGTCTTCCCCGACCAGCACCACGGCGAGCGTTGGCACGATGCCATGCTCCGACTTGATTAACGCAACGTCTGAGGCAACCTGCTGCAACAACTGAGCCGAAAGCGCCTTGCCATCAATTAACTGGGCCATGGAAGTCTCACTACGGTTATTTGAAAATCACGGTTTTGTCGCCCGAAAGAAAAATACGCTGTTCGGCGTGCAGCTTGACGGCACGGGTCAGAACCGTTGTCTCGGTATCCCGGCCTAACGCCACCAGCTCCTCCGGATAGTAGGCGTGATCGACGGGTTGTACCGATTGTTCAATGATCGGGCCTTCATCCAGGTCGGCGGTCACGTAGTGCGCCGTCGCGCCGATCAGCTTGACACCCCGGTCAAAGGCCTGGTGATAAGGCTTGGCGCCTTTGAAGCCGGGTAGAAAAGAGTGATGAATATTGATGGCACGCGCATGCAATTGTCGGCATAGCGGGTCTGACAGGATCTGCATATACCGCGCGAGGATCACAAGTTCCGTTTCTGTGTCATTGACCAGCTTTATCAGCTCAGTCTCCTGCGCCGGCTTGTTTTCCTTGGTGACCGGCAAATAGACAAACCGAATGCCCTCACGCTCGACGATGGGTCGAAGGTCCAGGTGGTTAGATACCACAGCGGCAATCTCGATATTCAATTCGCCTTTGCGGTGACGGTAAAGCAGATCAAGCAAACAGTGATCAAAGCGGGATACCATGATCAGAACTCGCGTTGGGCGGTCGGCTGCTTTCATCTCCCACTGAAGGCCAAGTCGGTCGGCCAGCTCAATAAACCCTGTGCGTATCTGGTTAAATGTGCAGTTGGAGTCCGGCAGAATATTGAACACGCTACGCATGAAAAACTGCCCGGTGATTTTATCGTCGAACTGGGCCAATTCGACGATATTGCCGCCATGCTCTGCCAGGAAAGAGGTAGTCCCCGAGACGATGCCTGGCCCCGTTGCGCACCTGACGGTCAGTACGAAGTGTCTCAAGTTATCCGGATTTTTTGTCACGATAGTCAGCCTGTACCTATTGATAACAAGTTGTCGCGTTGCCTGGTTTTCCGCCAGAGCAGCGTCTGCGCAGCGGAAATCAAGCAACCAGCATCCGCGTGCATCACTTCAACCGGGTTGGAGACCCACCGGCACGTCGTGGCACTCCCTAGACACCGGGTCTCCTCCCGGAAACCAAGGTCGTCTTTCACGCAACACTGCGGATTGCTCGATAATGTCGGCAACCGCCGACTCCTGACGATGCGCCATGATGTGGACGCCACTCACACCCTCTATCTCGCGCAACTGTTGAATCAGCTCGATGCATATCTGCCGCCCCTCCTGCTTCTGGTCCCTAGCACCTTCCAGACGTTTGATGACGGCGTCTGGAATATGTACGCCCGGCACATGATCGCGCATCCAGTTGGCTGCGCGTGCCGATGCCAATGGCCCAACGCCAGGCAGGATAAAGCATTTCTCGAGGAGCCCCAGATCTCGTGAGCGGGCCATGAAAGTCGCTAGGCGCGGTATGTCGAAGCAGTACTGCATCTGAAAAAACTGCGCCCCCGCGGCAACCTTTTTCGCCAGCCGATAAGGCCGGAAATCATGTGGCGGTACGAACGGGTTTTCAGCTGCACCCAGAAATACGTGTGGTGGGCTAGTGATTGTTCGGCCGCTGACGAAGGTCTGCTTGTCGCGCAACCCGGCGATGACCTCCAGCAGCGACATGGAGTCCAGGTCAAACACGGGTTTGGCTTCTGGATGATCGCCTACCTGCACGCCATCCCCCGTCAGGCACAGGATATTATTGACCCCAAGCGCAGCGGCGCCCAGCACATCACCCTGAATGGCAATTCGGTTCCGATCCCGGCAGGAAACCTGCATCACCGTGTCGTAACCGATGCGTGACAGCAGCGCACACATGGCGACACTGGACATATGGCAGTTGGCGCCGGAACCATCCGTCGCGTTCATGCTGTCTACGTAACCGTCAAAGACGCGCGCCCGTGCATAGACATCCTCGGGGTTCGCCGAGTCAGGGGGCGCCAACTCACTGGTAACCGCGAAATAACCCGCTTTTAATGTTCGCTCCAATCGGCTGGCAGAGCTGAACGCCGGAGTCTCCGTGACACGATGACCATCACCTGTCTCATGTTTAATCATCACGCCTCCTCCTGCTTGCTGGGCGATGCATCATCCGTGGCTTGGCGCGCTACACGCAGCCAGGACGAGCTCCCCTGCAGGCGGTGATCAATGGGTAACTGCACGGCATGTATCCGATCGCCGCCCTGCATCTTCTGGCTTCCCTCCCAGGCGTCCACCCAGACGCAACGCTTGTCCGGAAGCACTTCACAATGGCCGTTTTGCAGGACACCGCCACAGGGGCCGTTACGCATGCTTTTGGGGCAGTTCATGGGGCATGACATGCCTGTAGCGCTGAGGACACATTGGCCACACATCTTGCAGTCGAATAATAATTCCTTAGAGAGCTTTTCGACCTGCTCGACGGGCTTTTCTGCCCGCTGATAGCCCACCCAATTCCATAACGGGGCCAACCCGATGACGGCCGGCTCGAACACCCGGTAGACGGTCTCGAAAGCCTTCGCATGGCGCACGACCCAACGACGAATGGAATACATAAAGCGCTCCTGTGGCTGCTAGGCAAAAAAGGGGGAACACACGTCAAGACCGTTGCCCCTGACCTCTGGTGGCGCGCTTATGCCGATACCGCCAGCTTCTTTTTAGGGTCGAAGAATGGCTTCTCGACCACCACTGCCCGAGCGGCTCCCGTCGCGGTGTGAATTTCCAGCTCTGTCTCGAGGTCGGCATAGTCAATCGCCACCATCGCCAGCGCAATGTTCTGCTCAAGGCGCGGTGAATAGACCGCAGAGGTTACCGTGCCAACTGTTTTGCCATCATGCTTGAGCGGCCAGAACGTCGTGTTAGGCCCTTGCAGAGGGGCGACATCGATCCACAGCCCGACCTGTTTGCGGGTCACACCCTGAGCCTGAATCCGTTTCAAAGCGGCTTTGCCAATGAAATCGGTGGGTATGTCCAGGTTCACGAGACGATCCATGCCAAGCTCAAAAGGGTTGGTGCGCATGTCCGCATCCGCATGATAGGAGAGCATGCCCCCTTCGATACGACGGATCGACGAAGTGTGTCCAGGCTTCAATCCGAAAGGCGCCCCTGCGGCCATAATCGTTTCCCAGAGTTCATCTCCTCTGGAGCCGTCGCGCAGATAAAGTTCATAGCCCAGCTCACTCGACCAGCCCGTACGCGAGACGATCAGCGGAATACCATTCAGCTCAAGTTCATACAGCCAGAAGTAACGAAGCTCCATGATGCTCTCACCAAATAGTGCCTTCATCACTTCCCCTGAGCGCGGTCCCTGTAACTGCAAAGGCGAAACATCAGGTTCGCTAATTGTCACATCAAGATCGGCGTAAACAGCCAGGCCCTGCGCCCACAGCAGAATGTCGCTGTCAGCCAACGAAATCCAGAAGTGATTTTCTGCCAACCGCAGCAGAATCGGGTCATTCAGAATGCCGCCTTCTGCATTGGTCATTAGAATATATTTGCACTGACCCACTGCCATTGCTGACAAGTCGCGCGGCGTAAGGCGCTGTACGAATTCAGCAGCATCCGGTCCGGTAATTTCGACCTGACGCTCGGCGGCGACGTCGCAAAGAATGGCCTTATTGACCAGATTCCAGAAATTGTTCTCGGGGTCACCAAAAGCGCGCGGAATGTACATATGGTTGTAGACCGAAAACGCCGTGGCTCCCCAGCGAACGGTTGCATCAAAATAAGGTGATTTCCGGATCTGCGTACCGAATCCGAAATCGTCTTCCTTATTGATGCTGACGACATTATTCATTTTGACATTTGGCATGCTAACCACCTTGTTTTTATAAGGTTTTATATGCTTTCGAACTTGAGGGTTCGGTATATTCACTATAGGAGCACACAAGGAGATAACGCAGCCTAAAAACACGCTTAGAAAAGTCTGAATAGACCAATTTTCCAGCGGATATCGGCGAAGGCATTCACCGCGCGTCTGATACGTGAAAAAAGGGGGGGAGTGGCGAGGGTGCCAGGTCAGATCGCCAAGGTGGGCAGCGGCTTGGCCAACTATCGAGGAGATGTCGGTTGCGTCCCGTTTAACGGGCCTTGTCCGTCATCAGGCACGCGAGGTTCAACTGGGTCGACTTGACTTCTCGAGTAGCGATATAGGTCATGTAGCGTTCAACCCCAAGCTCTGCAGCAAGCAGGTTATCCATTAACTGTTGAAACGCGGACAGACTGGGGGCAACGACTTTCAGCACATAATCCATCCCGCCCCCTGTCGCAATGCATTCGATGACTTCCTCAACTTGATTTATATAACGCTCGAAGCGGTCAAATGCTGCCCGGTGGTGTTCCTTGAGAGACACGGTCACGACCACTTTTGAGGCATTTGCGATTTGATCAAACGCGATATCCGCATGATATCCACGTATCAGTCCCGCGTTCTTCAACCGGTTAAATCGCACCCAACAGGGCGTCGGTGACAGATTGACCAGCGCTGAAAGCTGGATTTTGCTGAGCGGCCCATGCGCTTGCAACGCACAAAGAATGCGGATATCAGTGGCATCAATCGCGGTTTTTTTCATGTGCTTCCAGCCCTTTTCCTGCCCCGAGCCGACTTGCTCGTCGTGCCTATCGTAAGCCGATATGACTGCCCGGAATCAAACAGCTTTCATCGCGTCGTGTTAAAGAAAAACCTATCGGCCTTCATTGACCTGGCTGAGTACAGATAGTGCCAATCGATATCAGCAGGAAATCGTCTCCATGGCGTACTTATGTTGATAACTACTGGTGCCCACACTATAGCTTAAGGTCTTTGCATTGCATCGTGGATCTTCTTTACGACACATCGTATAAGGTTGACGACACGATCGCCCCGAAGCGAAATGCTTAGGCACACTGGTTGATGCAGTCATGCCGCAACGCAATGGGCAAAGGTAGCGTCGCAACAGGAACAAAACACCCCTCAACCTGACAGAGATACATGGACTTTTTGTGCCGCCTAGCCCACCTGTCACCGGCATTCTCTGGGCACCGCTTTCCTAAACTCACCCATTGAGGTCACTTCAACCATGCGGACAACATCTGAAAAATTCAGCAATACACCACCCACAATACCGCCGCTGGATCCTGACCGCGTATCGCTATTCGAGCAAGCGGGGTTGACGGTCAAGCCCCTGGAACCACTGGGCATTGAAATATATGGCGCCGATGTTCGCACCCGGCTCCCCCAGCCCGTCATCGACGCCCTGGAAGTGGAAATGGCCCACCGCGGGTTCATCGTCTTCAAGCACCAGACGGATCTGTCGGCGGATGAACTGGTCGAGGCCAGCACGTGGTGGGGCGCCGGCGAAATCCATTCGACCCACGGCGTCCACCCGGCAACGCCGGGCATGAACCGGGACGTCTTCCGCTGCTCCAACGACAACCGCTACGGCATCCTGGGCGTGGGCCCGCAGTGGCACAACGACGGCAGCTTCGAAGCCGCGACGTTTTCCCACTCTGCCTACTATATGGCGCGGGCGCCTGAACAGGGCGGCGGCACGCACTTCGCCCACCAGGGCGCCGCCTTCGACGTGCTCCCCGAGGAAAAGCAGGCCTTCTGGGAGCGCCTTGTCTCGGTCAATTCCGCCTCAGGGGTGAGCCATCCCGTCGTCCACACCCACCCGATCTCGGGACGCAAGAGCGTGTGGCTGCACCTGGGCATGACCGGTGCGGTCATCGAACGGCTGCCGGAGGACGGACGCCCCATTGACGAACTGCAGCAGGATCCCGCCTCTACCGATCAGCTTCGCCTGCTCAACGAAGACGAGATGAAGCAGCTGTTCAACGACTATAACGACCTGCTGAATGCGTCGTTCGAGAAAGGCTACGGAATACGCTACCACTACGACACCGGCGACCTGCTGTACATCGATAACTGGGCGCTGGCGCACCGGGCAGCGCCTGAGGCGCACATGTCCGCCGAGGAGCAGGGCCTGCGGATCATGGACCGCGTGACGGTCAAATCCAGGCAGAACTTGGCGCCCCACTTTGGCTTGCCGCAGTACATCAACCTTGCCGGCCCGCACCCCTTTAATCGCGATGGCGTCTGGAAAGCCGGGGGCGTGGGCTTTCGCTGGAAAGATGACATCCCAATGCAAAACTAGGCGGTGCGCCTGATGCGTTGACCACCCCCGTCGCGTCCTAGCCACTTTTTCTTCTGAACCGTGTAAGGTTGGTACAACAACGGCCACTGAATGGCATCGAATATTGCCTTTACACGGAGTGTGTTATGCCGACACCCTCAGAGATGCGAATTCAGGCGCTGGCGGGCGAATTAAAGCGGGCGGGGATTGCCTACCGCACGCTTTCGCCCATGGCGGATACAGGACTTGCCCACGACCATGTGTGGCTCCACCGTGACGGCGAAGACTGGGTGGCGCGGCTGCCCAAGCAGAGCCAGATGAACCTGGGGCCGCAAGATAACCTGGCCTACGAGGCGGCGTGCTACGCGCGCGCCAGCCAGGGCGGACATGTACCGCGCCTGCACGGCCTGCTGGAGGTCAGTGACGCCCTGCCCCGAGGTGGGCTGCTGGTGGAGGCTATCGACGGACGGTTGGCGCGACTGCCGGAAGATCTGCCACGCATTGCCGAGACGCTTGCCAGCCTGCATCGCTTGCCACTGCCGGATGAGCCCGCCCCGTTGCTGTCGCCGGCGGACCCGTGGCGGGCCATGCGTAAGGAAGTCGCTCGTCAGTCTGAGTGGCTCGAACAGGCGGACTTGAGCACCGACGTCATCGACCTCATCCGCGCCGAGCTGGACGCCCTGCCGGTGGTGCTTGCCGATGCCGCACGCTGCCTGATCAGCTTTGACACCCACCCCGGCAACTTCCTGATCGACGCCAAGGGCCGCGCAGTGCTGGTCGACCTGGAAAAGGGCCGCTACGGCCTGCCGGGCATTGACCTGGCCCATACCAGCCTCTATACCTCCACGACCTGGGATCTCAACAGCCAGGCGGACCTCACGCTGGGCGAGGTGGTCGATTTTTACCGCGGCTGGCAGGCCGCCATGGGCGACTCTCCCAGCGCCGAGACGCTGGTCGCCTGCCGCCGCGCCACCTGGCTGTGGTCGCTGACCTGGTGCGCCAAGTGGCGCGCCCAGCATCTGCGCGCCAAGGATGCCGGTCAGCGCGGTGAAGACTGGTCGGCAGAGCTTACCAATCCCGCCGTGATTGCCCACGTGCGCGACCGGGTGGACCATTACCTGTCACCGTCGATCATCGACCGTGTTCAGGAAGAACTGCAGCGTCTGTGCGCCACACTTTAATTTAATGTCGGACGTTGGATAGACGCCGGCCAGCCCCCTATTGTTCTATTGAGAGGTATGCGATGTTGAATCCCCGCCGTTTTACCCTGATGGCCCCTCTGCTGGCACTGGCGCTGCCAGCCGTGGCAGCCCCCGACCCCGGCAACTGGCAAGATGTGTTAGCCGAGGCCGAGGGTCAAACCGTTTACTGGAACGCCTGGGGCGGGGATTCGCGTACCAATCGCTATATCGACTGGGTGGCCGAGCAAATGCAGGCGCAGCACAACGTGACGGTCGAGCACGTCAAGCTGGACAACACCAGCAGTGCGGTGTCCCGGGTGCTGGCCGAAAAGCAGGCGGGCAACGACGACGAAGGCAGCGTCGATCTGATCTGGATCAACGGCGAAAACTTTGCCGCGATGCGTGACCGCGACCTGCTGTTTGGCCCCTTCGCCGAATCGCTGCCCAATTTTGCGCTGACCAACGCCGCCGAGAACCCCGAAGTGGTTACCGACTTCACCCTGCCTACCGAGGGCTTTGAGTCGCCCTGGGGTAAGGCGCAGATCACCTTCTATTACGACGCTGATCAGGTCGAAACGCCACCTCAGGACATGCAGGCACTGCTTGACTGGGCGCGCGCCAACCCGGGGCAATTCAGCTACCCGAAAATCCCCGATTTCACCGGCAGCACCTTTTTAAAGCAGGCGTTGATCGAACTGACCGATCAGGATGAGGCGCTTTATCAGCCCGTTGAGGAAAGCGATTTCGAAGCGGTAACAGAGCCGCTATGGGCCTATCTGGATGCGCTCCATCCGCACCTGTGGCGCAGCGGGCGCACCTTCCCCGACTCAGGCCCCAACCTGCGCACGCTGATGAGCGATGGCGAGCTGAGCCTGGCGTTTTCGTTCTACCCCACCGATGCCGCCGTGGCGGTAAGGGAGTACGAACTGCCCGAAAGCGTTCGCAGCTATGTCCTGGATGGCGGCACGCTGGGTAACGTTCACTTCGTGGCGATTCCCTACAACTCGCCCCACAAGGCCGGCGCCATGGTACTGGCCGACTTTCTGATGTCGCCAGAAGCCCAGGCCCAAAAGCAGTCGCTCGAGATGTGGGGCGACCGCAGCGTGCTGGATATCGAGCAGCTCGACGCCGAGGATCAGGCGCTGTTCGAACAGGGTGACCGCCATCCTTCCGAACTACCGGCGGACGCCCTGTCCAACACGCTCCCTGAACCACACCCGAGTTGGATGACCGCCCTTCAAGACGCGTGGCTTGAGCGTTACGGCGTTAACTGAGCATGCTAGGGCTCGCGCCGGCGCTACTTGTTACCCTGCTGGTCCTCCCGGTGGGGGCCGGCCTGCTGATGGTGCTGCTGCCGGCGTTCGGCTACCTGCCTGCGCTGGGCAGCGACGCGTTCAGCCTGACGCCCTGGCGAATGCTGTTCGGCCACCCCGGGCTTGGTCGCTCGGTGGCGGTGAGCTATGCCAGCGGCTTGGTGAGCACCTTGCTGGCGCTCGCCATCGTCGTGCTGTTTCTGGCCGCCAACCGCGGCACCTGGCTGGACCGAGGCATCCGTCGCCTGGTATCACCGCTGCTGGCAATCCCCCACGCGGCCGTAGCCTTTGGCCTGGCGTTCTTGATGGCGCCCTCCGGGCTCCTGGCACGCTGGATATCGCCCGGCCTGACCGGCTGGGAGCGCCCGCCCGACTGGCTCATTGTCAACGACCCACTGGGGCTTACACTGATGGCCGGGCTGGTGCTCAAGGAGGTGCCATTTCTGCTACTAATGTGCCTGGCCGCGCTGCCTCAGCTGCGCCCTGAGCAACGCGTGACCCTGGCGCGCTCGCTGGGTTATTCGCCGAGTATCGCCTGGTTGAAGGCCGTGCTGCCGGCGCTATACCCGCTGATTCGCCTACCGGTTTACGCGGTGATTGCCTACGCCACCTCGGTGGTCGACATGGCCATGATTCTGGGCCCGACGTTGCCGCCCACGCTGAGCGTGTCGATTCTGACCTGGTTCAACGACCCCGACCTGGAACAGCGTTTCATGGCCTCCGCCGGGGCCGTGCTGCAGCTTGGCGTGACGCTGGCGGCGCTGTTGACCTGGTGGCTGGGCGAGCAGTGTTTCAAACGGCTCGGCTATCGATGGCTGGTCAACGGTGCGCGACGGCAGGGCTCGTTCGCCATCGCGCTGGGCGGACGCGGACTGCTGGGCATGACCACCCTGCTGGCACTGAGCGCGATTGCCGGGCTGGCGGTATTTTCGGTGGCCGGCTTCTGGCGCTTCCCTGACGCCTTGCCCGGGTCGTTCACCCTGGACCATTGGCTACGCGTTTTACCCAGCGTCACCACACCGCTCATCAATACGCTCAGCGTCGGGCTCGCCGCGACGCTGATAGCCGCGCTGCTGGTCGTGGCCACACTTGAAAACGCAGCGCGGCGCCAGTTCCCACCGCGGGCGGGCCAGTGGCTACTGTATCTGCCGCTGATTATCCCTCAGGTGGCGTTCCTGTTTGGCCTGGTGGTCGCGGCGGAAAGCCTCAACCTCCGCCCGCAGTGGTCGCTGGTGATGGTGGCGCACTTGCTGTTTGTGGTGCCCTATCTGTACCTGTCGCTTGCCGAAGCGTATCGGCGGCTGGACCCGCGCTGGCTGCAGGTCGCGCATTCGTTGGGCGCCTCGCCCTGGCGAGCCTTCTGGCAGATACGGCTGCCGCTGCTGCTGGCGCCACTGCTGACCGCCTGCGCGGTCAGCCTTGCCGTGAGTATCGGCCAGTATCTCCCCACACTGTTGCTCGGCGGCGGCCGCGTGCCCACCATTACCACCGAAGCGGTGGCCATGGCCTCGGGCGGCAGTCGGCGCCTGATTGCGGTGCTGGCGCTCCTCCAGGCGCTACTGCCGTTCATCGGTTTTAGCTTGGCACTGTTAATACCCCGCCTTATGTGGGCCAGACGGCGCAATATGCGAGGAGTTGCATGACCGCTAATCCAACGCTGCACCTCAAGCAAGTCCAGATCTCGCTAGATGGCGACCCACTGCTTGCGATCGACCGATCCATCGCCCCCGGCGAGGTATTGACCGTCATGGGGCCTTCTGGGGCAGGCAAGTCCACGCTGCTGGCCTATCTCGCCGGGTTTCTGTCGCCTACCTTCAAGGCCCAGGGGCAGGTCTTTCTGGGGAAGATACGCCTGGACGCGCTGCCTGCTGAGCAACGCGGGCTGGGACTTTTGTTCCAGGACCCGCTGCTATTTCCCCATTTAAGCGTGGCGGGCAACCTGCGTTTTGCGCTCCCCCGCGATGCGCGGCATAAACAATCGCAGATTCGCGAGGCCCTTGAACAAGTCGGCATGGCGGGCTTTGAAGCGCGGGACCCGGCCACGCTCTCCGGTGGCCAGCAGGCCCGCGTCGCCTTGATGCGTCTGCTACTGTCGACGCCCAGAGCGGTGCTGCTGGACGAGCCGTTTTCCAAGCTGGACACCGCACTCCGCCAGGACATGCGCGCGCTGGTCTTCAGCCAGCTGCGCGACGCCGGCCTGCCGGCGCTGCTGGTCACCCACGACCACGCGGATGCCGAGGCGGCGGGAGGGCCGATCATTGAGCTTGGCTAGTCCACGGCCCCCGGCGGCACTGAGCATTGTCATACCGGTGCTCAACGAAGCCGCAGGCCTTGAAGCGACCCTTGAGGCGCTTCAGCCACTGCGTGCCCAGGGCGCTGAAGTCATCGTGGTGGATGGCGGCAGCGTCGACCAGAGCGTGGCGCTGGCGACCCCGCTGGCGGATAGGGTGATCAGCGGTGCGCCGGGCCGGGCGCGGCAAATGAACCTGGGCGCACAGCAGGCAAGTGCCCAGGCGCTGGTGTTCCTGCATGCCGACACCCGATTACCCGACAATGCCGTAAGCCAGATCACCACGGCGCTGGCCCGCCACGCCTGGGGGCGATTCTCGATCGTGCTGACAGGCCGCAGTCGCTGGCTGCCGATAATCGGCTGGATGATGAACCAGCGCTCAAGGCTCTCCGGCATCGCCACCGGCGACCAGGCGATCTTCGTGCGTACCACCACGTTTCGTCACCTCGGCGGGTTTGCCGACCAGCCTCTTATGGAAGACGTTGAACTGACGAAACGCCTCAAACGGGTGTCGCGCCCCGCCTGCCTGGCGACGAAAGTGGTAAGCTCGGGAAGGCGTTGGGATCAACACGGCACCTGGGCCACCATCCACCTGATGTGGCGGCTGCGCTATCGCTACTGGCGCGGCGTTAGCCCGACTCAACTCGCCAAGGAGTACCGCGATGCCCGCTGAGCGGCCCCATTTACATCTGTTAGCCAAGGCCCCGCTGCCCGGGCAGGCGAAAACACGACTGATGCCGCTGCTCGGCGCCGAGGGGGCCGCCGAGGCTCACGCTGAGCTGGTACGCCACTGTGTGGCCAACGCCTGCCGGGCGCTGCCCGCCGAACGCATTACGCTTTGGACTGCCCTCGACCATGCCCACCCGCTGTTTGGCGAGCTGGGTGCCCATTTCGGCATCGCCATGCGTGCCCAGCCCGAGGGCGATCTGGGCGCGCGTATCCGCCACGCCCTGACGAGCACGCCGGGCCCTGGCATGGTCATGGGCAGCGACTGCCCAAGCGTCACCCGCGACTTGATCACGACCTGCGCGCAACGCCTCGCCAGCCACGAGGTCGTCCTGTTGCCCGCCGAAGACGGCGGCTACGGATTGATCGGCACCCGGCAAGACTACCCCGGGCTGTTTGAGCTGATTCCCTGGGGTAGCGACCAGGTCATGGCCGCAACTCGTCAGCGCATCGAGGCGCTCGGCCTGCGCGCCACCTATCCCGCCACGGTGTGGGACGTCGACCGCCCCGCTGACTGGCAGCGCTGGAAAAGCATTCAGGCGCCGGTGTAAGGAAACACGCCGCCCGCCCACTGAACCGTACCCTTTAAATGGCTTTCGCTGGAGATGACCTTGAACCGACAACGCTTACTGATTGCCGCGCTACTCATCGTTGCTATCGGTGCTTTTTTCCTGAGTGGCGCCCACCAATGGTTCACGCTCGACACCCTGAAAGCCTATCAGAATGATTTCCAGGCGGCGTTCAGCCAATCGCCCTGGCAGGTCGCGGGTATCTTCTTTGCTGTCTATGTGGTGATGACCGCGCTGTCGCTGCCTGGGGCCACCCTGCTCACCCTGCTCGGCGGCACCCTGTTCGGGCTGGGCTGGGGGCTGCTGATCATCTCCTTTGCCAGCACAATGGGCGCGACGCTGGCATTTTTGCTATCGCGCTTCCTGTTCCGCCGCCCCATCGAAAAACGCTTTCCGCGCCAGTTTGCATCGGTCAACCGTGGCGTCGAGCGCGACGGCGCGCTGTATCTGTTCACCATGCGGCTGGTGCCGGTGTTCCCGTTTTTCATGATCAACCTGGTCATGGGCCTGACGCGCATCAAGACCGTGACGTTTTACTGGGTAAGTCAGGTCGCCATGCTCCCCGGCACCGCCATCTACGTCAATGCCGGGGGGCAGCTGGGCGAACTGGAAACGCTCGGCGGTATCCTGTCGCCGACGCTGATCGGCTCCTTTCTGCTGCTGGCCATTTTCCCCTGGATCGCCCGCCGCCTCGTGCGGCTGGTCCAGACGCGCAAGGCCTATCAGGGCTTTACCCGGCCCGAGCGCTTTGACTACGACATTCTGGTCATCGGCGGTGGCTCGGCCGGGCTGGTCACCAGCTATATCGCCAGCGCCGTCAACGCCAGGGTGGCGCTGGTCGAAAAGCACAAAATGGGCGGCGACTGCCTGAATACCGGCTGTGTGCCCTCCAAGGCGCTGATCCGCGCCGCCCGTGCGGCCCACGAGATTCGCACTGCCACTCGCTTCGGGGTCACCGCCAGCGAACCGCAGATCGATTTTCAGCACGTCATGGGCCACGTCCATCAGGCCATCCGCGATATCGAACCCCACGACAGCGTGGAGCGCTACCGCGGGCTGGGCGTCGAGGTCTATCAGGACCACGCCACGCTGACCTCGCCGTGGCACGTCCAGGTCGGCGACCGGACCCTGAGCGCCCGACATATCGTACTGGCCACCGGGGCGCGCCCCAAGGTGCCCGGGATTCCCGGTATCGAAAGCGCCCCCGTGCTGACCTCTGAAAACCTGTGGTCGCTGACCGAGCTGCCCAAACGTCTGGTGGTACTGGGCGGGGGTGCCATTGGCTGCGAACTAAGTCAGAGTTTTGCCCGTCTGGGCAGCCAGGTCACCCTGGTGGAAGGCATGCCCCAGTTGCTGGGTCGCGAGGATCAGGAGGTCGGCGAGGCCGTCGAAGCCACCCTGGCCCGTGAAGGCGTGACGGTGATGACCGAGGCCAAGGCGTTTGAAGTGGTCAGCGATGACGCAGGGCATCAGCTGGTCGTCGAGCAACACGGCGAGCGCACGACGCTGACCTTTGATTACCTGCTGGTCAGCATCGGTCGCCAGGCCAACATCGAAGGGCTGGGGCTCGAGGCCCTGGGCGTTACCACCAGCGCCGCCGGCACGCTTGAACTCAACGAGCGACTGCAAACCCGCCTGCCCAACCTCTGGGCCTGCGGGGATCTCGCCGGGCCCTATCAGCTGACCCACGCAGCGGCCCACCAGGCCTGGCATGCGGCGGTCAACGCCCTGTTTGGCGAGCTGAAGAGCTTTGCCGTGGACTACCGCTTCATGCCCGCGGTCACCTACGTCCAGCCAGAGGTCGCCCGGGTCGGCCTGAACGAGAAAGAGGCAATCGACAAAGGCATTGACTATGAAGTGACCCGCTACGCCATGAGCGAAAGCGACCGCGCGATTGCCGAGGGCGCCACCGAGGGCTTTATCAAGGTGCTGACCGTGCCGGGCAGAGACAAGATTCTCGGCGCGACCATCGTCGCGGAGAACGCCGGCGAATGGCTGGGCGAATTTACCCTGGCCATGAAACACGGCCTGGGCCTGAACAAGCTGCTGGGCACCATTCACCCTTACCCGACCCTTGGCGAGGCCGCCAAGGCGACAGCGGGCGTATGGAAAAATGCCCACAAACCCGAGCGGGTGCTGAAACTGTTAAAACGCTACTTCGCCTGGCGGCGCGGTGTCGCTAAATGATCCAGCTGTTACTCGTCGGCGCGGGCCATGCTCACGCCTTCGTGCTGGAAGCCTTTGCTCGGCGCCCCGACGCCAAGGTGGCCATCACCGTGGTCAGCGACAGTCACCTGGCCGCGTATTCAGGCAGCGTCCCGGCCTGGTTGGCGGGTGAATGTTCGCTGCGTGACACCCAGATCGACGTTGCGGCACTCTGCCAGCGGGCAGGGGCGAGGTTTGTGTCTTCACCGATGGTGGCCATGGACAGCGCAGCGCGCCACGTCACCCTGGCCAACGGCGAGACGCTGCACTTCGACGTGGCCTCGCTCAATGTCGGCTCGACCCTAGAATTGCCGGCCCAGCTTGGCAACCACCTTCCGCATCTGCTGGCCATGCGCCCGCTCAGCTCGCTGCATCATCGCTGGCAGGCGCTGCGCGATGATATCGAACGGCTCCCACATGGAGAGCACCAGCGCGTGGTGAGCGTCGGTGGCGGTGCAGCGGGCTGCGAAACCCTGCTGAGCGTACTGGCCCAGGTACGCCATCAACGCCCGGATATTCACTGGACGGGGCATGTGCTCAGCGCGTCGCAAACGCTGCTGCCCGACGCGGGTCGTCTGCCCCGCTGGCTGACCCGGCGCGCGTTAACCAGGGCAGGCGTTCAGCTGCATCTCCGGCAGCGCGGGGCCTCGCTGGTCGAGGGCGGCGTAGCCACCACCCAGGGCGGCTTCATCGCCGCCGACATGGTGCTGTGGGCAACCGGGGCGGTCGGCCACGACTGGCTTTCCAACACCCACCTGCCGTTGGACGCTCAGCGATTTATCCGGATAGAAAAGACGCTGGAAGTCGTGGGCCAGCCGGGCATCTTCGCGGCCGGCGACTGTGCAGCGTTTGACCCACCCCTGCCCAATGCCGGCGTGTATGCGGTGCGCATGGGGCCCTGCCTGGCGGACAACCTGCGCCGGGCCTGCCACGGCGAGTCACTCACCGACTGGCAGCCGCCTAAACGCGTCCTCGCGCTGATCGGCACCGGCGACGGCCGCGCCATCGCCAGTCGAGGCGCTCTGGGCGTTTCGGGCAAGTGGGTGTGGGAATGGAAAAAGCGGATCGATGCGCGCTTTATTGCCCGCTTCAATCCGCCTTTTGAGGATTAATTGACTGAGTTAGTTGCTTTCTCTCCAGCCGCCTAAAACCCGACTATCCGGGCCGAAAAACACCAGCCGGTCATGGTCGATCAAATAACGATATGCGTTTTCGAGCATATTTGTCACCCGCTTGGCGTCATCCATGTTAGGGCACGCTTTACGCGTGGTGGACAGCTCGCTTATCTCGATACGCTGACTATCGCCTAGCCGAGCCTCGCCGGTAAACCGATTACAGCCGTCGTGGCCGGTAACGCGGCCGTCCCGGTCGATTTCAAAAAAGGGGGTTTCCGGCATCGAAAGCCGCTCGTTGGTGCCGACCAGCAACAGGTTCCAGCGCTGCTCGACAACCGGTCCGGAAAGCTCGCCACCGCTTGGTTCTTCCTGGGGTGACGAGCTTGGGCCTGGCGCGCTGCTGCAGGCGCTGAGCAGCAGTGCGGCCGGGGCCAGCCAGAGGAGTAAACGCCCGCCTTTCATGGTCATGGTGAACCTTCCTTGTGTGATAATTACCAGCTACCGGTATTTTCCATCGACGCCCAGGGCTCCTGGGGCGCCAGCGCGTCGCCTTTTTGCAGCAGCTCGACGGAGATACCATCCGGCGACTTGACGAAGGCCATATGGCCGTCCCGCGGCGGGCGGTTGATGATGACGCCATTGTCCGCAAGCTTCTGGCACAGCGCGTAGATGTCATCGACACGGTAGGCCAGGTGACCGAAATTGCGCCCGCCGGTATATTCTTCCGGGTCCCAGTTATAGGTCAACTCAAGCTCTGGGGCCGTCAGCCGCGCCGAGCGCGCTTCATCAAACGGGGCGGCAAGGAACACAAGCGTAAAGCGGCCTTTCTCGTTTTCCTTGCGACGCACTTCCTTAAGGCCCAACAGTTCGCAGTAAAAGTGCAGCGAGGCGTCTAGATCGCTGACGCGAACCATGGTGTGTAGGTATTGCATGCCGTCTCTCCTGATTGGGTCATGTGATGATGGTGACATAAAACGCACGACGCGCGGTCATCATGCGCCAAGCTTAGCATTCCCGTGGCCGCTTTGCGGACAGGACAGTGGATCACTTCACGCGCCGATTGTGCACATTAATTAGACAACAGTCTTACATGAGAATATTTTATTCACAATCATGTGCAATTATTTCACTTTCACCTTAACGGGGCTCGCCCCAGGGAGACAATGTGGATTCAGTCACGCAGGCGGCACTGGGCGCGGCAGTGGGCGGCGCCGTATTGGGGCGACGACTGGGGCGCAAGGCCGTACTGATGGGGGCGCTGCTGGGCACCCTGCCGGACCTTGACGTGGTGCTCGACTATGGCGATGCGGTGGCCAACGTCACCGAACACCGCGGCTTTAGCCATTCGTTGTTCGTGCTCACCGGCCTGGCCGCGTTGCTAAGCGTGGTGAGCGCGCGGCTGGCCCGCGCCCGGGATATTTCGATCGCCCGTTGGAGTGCCTTCTTTGGACTGATTCTAATCAGCCACCCACTGCTGGATGCCTTGACCGCCTACGGCACACAGCTACTGTGGCCGCTTGCGACCCCGCCGGTCGCCTGGCCGCTGGTCTTCATCATCGACCCGTTTTACTCACTGCCGCTGCTGGCCTGCCTGATCACAGCTTTACTGACCCGCCGGGTCAGGCGCTGGTGCGGCTGGGGACTGGCGATATCCAGCCTGTACCTGGTGCTGGCCTTTGGCGCCAAACTCAGCGTTGAACACAGACTTGCGCCGGCGCTCGCCGGGCAGGGGCTCGACACGGCACCGCGTCTGGTACAGCCGACGCCGTTCAACATCCTGCTCTGGCGGGCCACCGTGGTCGACGGTGACCGCTACTATGAAAGCCTGGTGAGCCTGTTCGATAGCGATGCTCCGCCAACCCTGGAGCCGCTACGCCGCGGGGCGGCGCTGGAAAGTGCAGCCCTCGACAGTCACGCCGGGCAGCGGCTTGCGTGGTTTGCCGGGCCGTTTCTACGCTACGAGATGCGCCCGGTCGAGGGCGAACTCACCCTGATAGCGACCGATCTACGCCTGGGGTTCCCAGGGTTTCATCCGTTCGGCTTCACGCTGGCCACCCGTGAGAACGCCAGATGGCAGCCAGTCGAGCCTACCGTCGAAATTGGCAGCGAGCGGGGCGTTCAACTCACCACGCTGTCGCGCCTGGCGGCACGTGCTTTGGGCGAGCGTGACGCGCTTTGCGCCACCGCCTACGTGACGGCTGAGTGGCAACTTCAGCCACTCGCCCTGCCCTGTTCGCCTGACGCCTAGGCCGAGGGCGCGATCCCCTGACCGCAGCCGCTGTACTGCTCACCGTCTACGGTCAGGGTGACCCGCGCCGGGAAGGGATGGCCACTCATGCCGTCGAAGCAGGCACCGGCTTCGATGCGTACCCGGAAAAAGTCGTCGGCTTCGGCATTTTCCAGCACCACGCGCCCGGCGTCGTTATCCATGACGCTGACCATGTAAGGCAGCGTCTCCTCGTTTTCCCCATACTGGGTCGACAGGGTGAGCTGGGGCGAATCATGGGCCAGGGCGACCGTCCAACCAGGTTCGTTGCCCTGCCCCCGGAACATCACGCCCGGATGGTCCTCGCGGGTCAGGGCATCACGGCTGGCGGCGAGCTCGCACTTGAGCTGGCCGCGGGGCGTTTCGACCATGGCCTGCTCGCCGCGATTCCAGAAGCTGATTTCGCCGTCCTGGTAACGCGCGCCGCTGGCCACGACGGCCTGGGGCAGGCGCCAGGCGCCGTGCAGCGACCATAGTCGCAGTATTTCGCCGTCGACGGCGGTCACCAGGTGCTGGCGCGCCGGGCTGCAGTGCCAGGCCTCAAAGACATCCGCCTGGCCGGAAAACAGCGCCGAAGGCAGTAACGGCGCTTTGGTATCCAGCGCGGTCTGATCGTCTGAAGGGGCAGCGCTCGAAGTCGGCTCCAGTGCAGCGCAGCCGCCGATCGCTACAATAGCAGCGCCTAATACAAAAAGCCTTACGGCAGGGATAGTCATGGCAACAGGCTCCTGAGGTAACGGGTGGGCAACTTAGTGACGTTTGAAGGCATGTAAATCTTGGGGGTCGAAGCGGTCGACCTCGGCGGGCAAGCCGAGGGCAGCCCGGTGCTCGCGGATGCGCTGGCGTTCGCTATCATCGCCTGGCGTACGACCATTGAACTCGGCAAGCTGCGCCAGGCCCTGGTGATAAAAGGCGAGAATATCCAGCGCCGCGCGGTTATCCTCGCCCGTCGCCTGGCGAAGCGCCGGCAGATGGCCGTTGATCCGCGACAGGTGCTGCTTGAGCTGCCAGACATAGCCGACTTCCTGCATCCAGGGACGGTCGCGTAACGCCGCAAACATCGCGCTGGTGGCGAGCAACCCAAGCACACCGCCTAGGAGGTTGAGCCATAGGCTCTGGCCAAAGACGGTGGTTAGCAGCATGGCAAACAACAGCCCGAAAATCAGCAGTTGCCCAGCCATGATAAAGGTGATCATACGCGCCTTGCGGCGGTAGCTCGTGGGGTCGTGCGGCTCCAGGGTGAAGACCATGGCCAACCTCGCAGGCATAAAAAGTGTAGGACGTTATGATACGGGGCTGGCCAGGGCAAACAAGTCATAGCGTTTTCGCGCCCCTGAATGTCACCTGGCGCAATATTTACGACAAGCGCTCCGCGGCGGTCTTTAACAGATGTTCGGTGGTTTCCCAGCCGACGCAGGCGTCGGTGACCGAGACGCCGTAACGCAGGGCGCCGGGCTTGAGCGGCTGCTTGCCTTCGAACAGGTGACTTTCTAGCATCAGCGCCACCAGATTGGCATCGCCTGCCTGACGCTGGGCCAGTACGTCGAGCATCACCTCGCTTTGACGGCGATGGTCCTTGCGCGCGTTGGCGTGGCTGCAGTCGACCATCAGACGGGGATTTTGCCCCGCTTCGCGCAGCGTATTGACGGCGGCGCGTACGTGGTGGGCCTGGTAATTGGGCTCGCCGTGGCCGCCGCGCAGTACCACATGGGTATGCGGGTTGCCGGCCGTCTGCTGCATGACCGGACGGCCCTGGTCGTCGAGCGCAAACCGCTGGTGCGAATGCGCCGCTGCCTGCATGGCGTCGACGGCCACCTGGATATCGCCGCTGGTGGCGTTCTTGAAGCCGACCGCCGCGGCGAGGTCGCTGGCAAGCTCACGGTGCAGCTGCGACTCGGTGGTGCGCGCACCGATCGCCACCCAACTCAGGACATCTTCCAGATAAGGCGCCAGCATCGGCTGGAGCAGTTCGGTGGCCACCGGCAAGCCGCGACGCGCCACGCCCTGCATCACCTCGCGGGATAGCGCCAAGCCCCTGGGCATGTCACCGTGACCGTTCAACTGAGGGTCATAAGCCAGCCCTTTCCAGCCGACCGTGGTGCGGGGTTTTTCGACGTACACCCGCATGACCGGCAGAAGCCGCTCGCTGACCTCGTCGCTCAAGGCGGCCAGACGGTCGGCGTAGTCGAGCGCGGCCTCGGGGTCGTGCACCGAGCAGGGGCCGACCACTACCAGAAGACGATCGTCCTGTCCGGTAAGGATGTGCTGCACCGCGCGGCGCTGATCGGCAATCTGCGCCGCGAGAGCAGCATCCATGGGCAGTTGGGCGTGTAATTCAGACGGCGTGGGTAGCCGCATCGTCGTCGAATCGTGCGAGGTGGACGGCGTATTGCGCATGGCGCTGACGGTGGCATTCATGGGGTTAACTCTCCGTAATCGTGGGACATCGTTTGACCAACAGGCCACCGGTACGGGCACGGTCGGAGGTGGCAGCTGACACCGACCGCGCGTCGCTAAATCGCCAGCCGTCGTTCAGATAGCGATTCTCACCAGCGAATAGATAGGCGCGATAGGTCATGGTCAGCTCCTCAATGAAATACCTGTAAATGGATAAAGCGCTCGTCAATGGCGTTTTGCTCAATAATGGTTCGCCCAATATGCAAGAAGCCCCGGTGGGGTTACCAACCGGGGCTTCTTCGTTCGGCAGGCAACCCGTGGGGTGTGCCTGAAAGCGCGACGTTAGGCGTCGGCCATCGGCACACCGTTGCTAAACCAATAGCCATAACCAAAGACGCCAGGCGCACAGCCGCTATCCGCCATCATTGGCAGGCAGAAAGCAGAGAACTGGGCACATGGTGATGACATAAAACGTCCTGTTATGGTGTGGCTGCAACACGGCGGCAGCGAACGGTCTGGAACACGCTTTTTATCCTGCCTGTATGCGCCGCCAATAGCAACACCCGGCGCGATTTATGCGCCTCGGCGCCTTCAGCGACGCGGCGCGTACGAGAACACATCGGAGAAAACCCGGTCTTCGGCGAGGCCCTTGCGCTCCAGCACATCCATGCAGGCGTATACCATACCGGGAGAGCCGGAAATGAACACGTCCCACTCGCTGGGGTTCATCGACGCCTGCTCGAGCGCCAGGTCGACACGCCCCTGATGGTGATGGATACGCTCGCCAGGGGCCATCGGCTCGGTCAATGGAAGTTCGGTCACGGCCTGGAAATCAATGTTGGGGTAACGCTGCGCCCAGTCGCAGGCCAGGCTTTCCGCATACAGGTCACGGTGCTCGCGTACTGCCCACCACAGCGAGATCCGCCGCTCGGGCTGATGTTTCAGCGAGGCTTCAATGATCGCTTTCATCTGGGCAAAGCCGGTACCCGCCGCAATCAACCACAGTGGACGCTCGCTTTGGGTGTCCAGCACGCAATCGCCGCCGGGCAACCGCACGGTGAGCTGATTGGCGACCTGGAGCAGCTCGCGCAACCGCGCCGAATTTTCGCGCTCGGGCCAGTGCTGAATGTGCAGCTCGATAATGCCGTCACCCCGTTCGGCACTGGCGATCGAGAAAGGCACCCATGTCGCATCATCGAGCTTGAGCTCTAGATACTGCCCTGGGGCGTGCTGCATGGCTTCGGCACGCCCTTCGAGGGTGACACCGAATACGTCGGGATTGAGATCCTCAACGGCCGTAACGTGGCAAGTCAACATCCTTGCGCTCATGAAAGCCTCTGTGGTTAAAAAAACGGTCTGGAATACTAGGTGTTGCTACCTTTGCGCGCGGGCGGCAAGGGAATATCGATGCCCAGGCTGTCCCAGCGCTCGTCGACGCGGGCTTTGACGTCCTCGTCCATGACGATGGGCGTGCCCCATTCGCGATCGGTTTCGCCTGGCCACTTGTTGGTGGCGTCGAGGCCCATTTTCGACCCCAAACCGGACACCGGCGACGCGAAATCGAGGTAGTCAATCGGCGTGTTTTCGACCATGACGGTGTCCCGTGCCGGGTCCATGCGCGTGGTAATCGCCCACATCACATCTTCCCAGTTGCGCGCGTCGACGTCGTCATCCAGGACGATGACGAACTTGGTGTACATGAACTGACGCAGAAAGCTCCATACCCCCATCATCACGCGCTTGGCGTGGCCGGGGTACTGCTTCTTCATGGTGACCACTGCCATGCGATAGGAACAGCCTTCCGGCGGCAGGTAGAAGTCGATGATTTCAGGGAACTGCTTGTGCAGAATGGGCACGAACACTTCGTTCAGCGCCACGCCGAGAATGGCGGGCTCGTCCGGCGGCCGACCAGTGTAGGTCGAATGATAAATCGCATCGCGACGCATGGTCATGCGCGTGACAGTGAACACCGGGAAATGGTCGACCTCGTTGTAGTACCCGGTGTGGTCCCCATAGGGGCCTTCAGGAGCCATGTCGTCGGGGTAGATGAACCCTTCGAGGATAATTTCGCTCGAGGCGGGAACGTCGAGTTCGGCATGCGCGCACTTGACCAGCTCGGTGCGCGAACCGCGCAGCAGCCCGGCGAAGGCGTACTCGGACAGCGTGTCCGGCACCGGCGTGACCGCGCCCAGAATCGTTGCCGGATCAGCGCCCAGCGCGACCGCCACGGGGAACGGCTCGCCAGGGTGGGCCTTTTGAAACTCGAGGAAATCCAGCGCACCGCCACGATGCGACAGCCAGCGCATGATCAAGCGGTTCCTGGCGATTTTCTGCTGACGGTAGATACCCAGGTTCTGGCGCTTTTTATGCGGCCCCTGCGTGATCACCAGCGGCCACGTCACCAGCGGGGCGGCATCGCCCGGCCAGCAGTGCTGAATCGGCAGTCGCCCGAGGTCGACCTCGTCGCCTTCGAAGACCACTTCCTGAACCGGTGCACGTTTGACGTGCTTGGGGCCCATGCTGAGCACTTGCTTGAAGATCGGCAGCTTGCTCCAGGCATCTTTGAGGCCCTTGGGCGGATCAGGCTCTTTCAGAAAGGCCAGCAGCTTGCCGACTTCGCGCAGGGCTTCGACCGAATCCTGCCCCATGCCCAGCGCCACCCGTTTGGGAGTACCAAACAGATTGCCCAGCAGCGGCATGTCGTGGCCCTTGACGTTTTCAAACAGTAACGCCGGGCCACCGGCACGCAGGGTGCGGTCGCAGATTTCGGTAATTTCCAGGTAAGGATCGACTTCAGCAGTAATTCGCTTCAGCTCGCCCTGGGCTTCGAGGGCCGTGATGAACTCGCGCAGATCATGGTACTTCAATGCACACTCCCTGGCTGGCTGTCGTGCCGCTACGTCTGTGTGGCTGGACGCTAGCGACGCTTCATCGCGTCAAAAAACTCCAGATTGGTCTTGGTATCTTTCAAGCGGTCAATCAGGAATTCAGTGGCGGCGGTATCCTCCATGGGATTCAACAGCTTGCGCAGGATCCACATGCGTTGCATCTCGTCTTCGGAGGCCAGCAGGTCTTCGCGACGTGTGCCGCTGCGGCGAATATTGATCGCCGGGAAGACGCGTTTTTCGGCTAGTTTGCGATCAAGGTGCGCTTCCATGTTACCGGTGCCCTTGAACTCTTCGAAAATGACTTCGTCCATTTTCGAGCCGGTATCCACCAGGGCGGTGGCGATAATCGTCAGGCTGCCACCCTCTTCGATGTTACGCGCCGCACCAAAGAAACGCTTGGGCTTTTCGAGGGCGTGGGCATCGACACCACCGGTCAGTACTTTGCCGGAGCTGGGTACCACGGTGTTGTAGGCACGCGCCAGGCGGGTAATCGAGTCAAGCAGGATGACCACGTCTTTCTTGTGCTCAACCAGTCGTTTGGCTTTTTCGATGACCATTTCGGCCACCTGAACGTGACGGGCGGGCGGTTCATCAAAGGTCGACGCCACCACTTCGCCGCGCACGGTGCGCGACATCTCGGTCACTTCCTCGGGCCGCTCATCGATCAGTAATACGATCAGATGACACTCGGGGTTGTTGCGCGTAATCGAGGTGGCAATGTTCTGCAGCATCAGCGTCTTGCCCGCTTTTGGCGGGGACACCAGCAAGCCACGCTGGCCTTTGCCGATGGGCGCAGTCAGATCGATAATCCGCGAGGTCAGATCCTCGGTGGAGCCGTTACCGATCTCCATGCGCAGACGATCGTCCGGGAAAAGCGGCGTCAGGTTCTCGAAGAGAATCTTGTGCTTGGCGTTCTCCGGGCGATCAAAGTTGATCTGGCTGACCTTGAGCAGGGCAAAGTAACGTTCGCCTTCTTTCGGCGGACGTATCTTGCCCGAGATGGAGTCGCCCTTGCGCAGGTTGAAACGACGGATTTGCGAAGGCGAGACATAAATATCGTCCGGCCCGGCGAGATAAGAGCTGTCGGCGCTGCGCAAGAAGCCAAAGCCATCCTGAAGAATTTCCAGCACACCGTCGCCATAGATATCCTCACCGCTTTTAGCGTGCTTTTTGAGGATGGCAAAGATGATGTCCTGCTTGCGCGAACGGGCCAAGTTATCGATACCCATTTCACGGGCGATATCGAGCAGCTCGGGAACGGTTTTTTGCTTGAGTTCAGTGAGATTCATCGGTGTGTTAGAAAGTTGCTCATGAAAGCTGGGCGCCAGGCGCCGGGATAAGACAGGAGGCGTTCATTCCGCCGTGTGATGCGTTCAGACCCCGAGAAGGCACGCGCTCGAATAAAGGGGCTAGACTGAATCGTATTAACCACAGGATTAACAGTGACTCAGTTCGAGGGTGCTAGTGCTGGTAACTCTGGTCAGCACAGGAACGGCTGAACCAGCGGGCTATCTGACGACTTGGACATCTGGCCGACATCATCTGGCGCGATAGTCAAAACATTCACCGCGCAATGGCGCCAACGTCAGCGCTAAATAATGCCTGGGGCGACCTGGGTTATATATGGGTAAATCCGGTCGGATCAAGCCAGTAGCTCGATGTTAGTCAACCCCTGCGTCAAACGCAAGCTTTTGGCAATTGACAATAAATAAAGCCCCCCGCAACCTTGGGATAGCCAACACGAAGGATAGCTCATGCCCAAGGACATTTCGCTCCCCCTCGACGCCCCCGCCACAGCGGCCGACAGGGAAGCACCGCAACGCCTAGCTGCCATCGACCTGGGGTCGAACAGCTTCCACCTATTGGTGGCCAACTATCAGAATGAGCGCCTTCAAGTCGTGGCGCGCATGGGCGAAAAGGTCCAGCTTGCGGCGGGCCTGGATGAACACGGCCAGCTCAGCGAGGCGGCGATACAGCGCGCCCTGGACTGCCTGGGCCGGTTTGCGCCCTTCCTGACCGATATCACCCAGCAGAATCTACGTATCGTAGGGACCAACGCACTGCGCGATGCGCACAACAGCCAGGCCTTTATCGAACGCGCCGAAGCCCAGTTGGGCCACGCCATCGAGATCATCGCCGGACGCGAAGAGGCCCGGCTGATCTACCTGGGGGCGGCCCACGCCCTGGCCGAAAGCGGCCGCCGCTTGATTGTCGATATCGGCGGCGGCTCCACCGAGTTCATCATCGGCGAGGCCTTCGAACCCAAGGCGCTGGAAAGCCTGCGCATGGGCTGCGTGACGTTTTCACGGCGGTTTTTTCCCGAGGGCGAGCTGAGCGAAAAGCGCATGCGCCGGGCCGAGCTTGCCGCGCTTTCGGAGCTCGCCAATATTCAGCGTCCCTACCAGCGCCTGGGCTGGGACGACCCGGTTGGCTCGAGCGGCACTATCAAGGCGGTGGCCAGCGTACTTTACGCCTACGGCGATACGTCGCAGGAAGGCTTGATTACCCGCAACGGACTCAAAAAACTGCGCGAGCGGCTGATCAAGTGCAAGCAACTGGACAACGTCGCCCTCGAAGGCTTGAAGCCCGACCGCGCCAAGGTATTTCCCGCCGGCGTGGCCATATTGAGTGCGATTTTCGAAGCCTTTGATCTCAGCCAGATGCGCTTTGCCGACGGCGCCCTGCGCGAAGGGGTGCTGTATGACATGGCCGGGCGCAACAGCGCCGAGGATTCGCGCTCGAAGAGCCTCGACGTACTCAAGCGCACCTACGAGGTGGATAGCCGCCAGGCCGACAACGTGGCGGATACCGCCAACCGGCTGTTTGACGCGGTGAGCCGCGAGTGGTCGTTAAGCCCGGGCCTGGGGCGCTACCTGCAGTGGGCCAGTCATGTACACGAGATCGGCCTGGCGATTTCACACAGCCAGTTCCATCGCCACGGTGCTTACCTGCTCGAGCATTCGGACCTAGCCGGATTTTCGCGCCCGGAACAGCAATTGCTGGCGTTTCTGGTGCGCGCCCATCGCCGCAAATTCCCGCTCAAGGAGTGGCAGGCACTGCCCAAGAATCAGCAGGCGCAAAGTGCCAAGCTGGCGCGCCTGCTGCGCCTGGCAGTGCTGCTGAACCATTCGCGTCCGGAGAGCGCCCCGCCGCTTCCCACTATCGTCGCGAGCGGCGATGATATGACCATCACGCTGCCCGAAAGCGACGAACCGACGCTGCTGAGTACCGATCTCGAGCAAGAGCAAAGCTACATGGACTCGGCAGGCTTCAGGCTGAACCTCGTTGAGTCCCCTGCCCGTCAAACCTAGTCCCTTCCGCCCGCCACAACAGCGTGTCGGGGGGCTGTATCACGCCCAGGCACTCGTCCCCCTGCATCACCATAATGAGCCGTTCACGCTGCCAGGGCGGCAGCTGTGTCGCTTGCAGCAGCCGCTTCACATCGCGCCGCCCGCGTTCGGGCAGACGGATCACCTCGCCTCCCTGTCGCCAGCGAAGCGTGACCGGCCGCTGGGCGTCCAGCGCCAGCGTCAGCGGACCAAGCGGCGTTAGAACCCCCGGCTGGCCGTCCCAGTCAGCTTGCCAGGGGGGAAGATCGACCAAGGGTGGCAGCAGGTACAGGCAGCGCCGCCAGATGCGCGCTTCGGCCCCGGGCCAGATGACGCGCACCTGGGCATCCCGTCCGGCGCTTAGCTGGTCAAGCAGTGTTTCCAGCCGCTGACGCGGCGGCGTGGGCAGACCCGCCTGCTGGCACGCGGTGCGTACCAGCAACCGCTGACGCGGGCGGTCGCGCAGACCAAGCGCGGCCACCTCGAGACTGCCATCGGCATGCGTCAGTGGTTGCAGCTCCTCCCCGGCATAGGCGGCCAGCAGTCGGTCGGCCTCGCCGGCGTGTCGCGCGCTTTGCGCAAGCCCACGCTGTGCCTCGGGCCAGCGAGCCTCAAGCGCGGGGAGTACAAGGTGGCGCAGGCGGTTGCGGTCCAGGCCAACGTCCCGGTTGGTCGGGTCGTCGCACCAGTCGAGGCCCAAGGCTTCTGCGGCGTCGGCCAGTTGCTGGCGACTGACGTCGAGCCAGGGGCGCAGCAGGGTAATGCCCTGCCAATCGCGCCGATAGGGCATCGCCGCAAGCCCGCGAATACCGCTGCCCCGCAGCGCCGCCAGCAGCAGCGTTTCGGCCTGATCATTCTGATGCTGCGCCAGCCACAACGTATCGCCGGGCGGCACATGGTGCTGAAAGGCATCAAGGCGGGCCCGGCGGGCGGCGCCTTCGAGCCCTTCCCCGTGACGTTCGACCGTCACCGTGGTCAATGTAAGCGGCACATCCAGCGCCGCACACAGGGTCTCGCAATGGGCCTCGAACGCCTCGGCGGCCGGCTGCAGGGCATGGTTGACGTGGAGCGCCTTGAGTGGTCGCTGGTGTCGCTGGCAGACCTCCGCGGCCAGGGTCACCAACAGCGACGAGTCGAGGCCGCCGGATAGGGCCACCCAAATAGAGCGCCCCGGTGGGGTTTCCACCAGGGCGTCGTCAAGCAGGGCAATCAGCGGCTCAGGCGGCCGGGGCGCCATAGCTCATCAGTCGGTCGTAGCGGCGCGCCAGGAGCGCGTCGGTGTCCATGCCCTGCAGGCGGTCAATGCTGGCCACCAGCGCTTCCTTGATGCGCTCGGAGGTGGTCACCGGATGGCGGTGCGCGCCGCCCAATGGCTCCTTGATCAGCGAGTCGACAAAGCCCAGCTCTTTCAAGCGCTCGGCGGTAATGCCCATTGCCTGAGCGGCGTCGGAGGCCTTGTCGGCGCTCTTCCACAGAATCGACGCGCAGCCTTCCGGCGAGATCACCGAATAGGTCGAATACTGCAGCATCTGCAGCTCATCGCAGACGCCGATGGCCAGCGCGCCGCCGGAGCCGCCCTCGCCCACCACCGTGGAGATGATCGGGGTCTTGAGCCGCGACATGACCGCCAGGTTATAGGCAATCGCCTCGGACTGACCGCGCTCTTCTGCGTCGATCCCCGGGTAGGCGCCCGGCGTGTCGATGAAGGTGAGCACCGGCATCTTGAAACGCTCGGCCATTTCCATCAGCCGGCAGGCCTTGCGGTAGCCTTCGGGACGCGGCATGCCAAAATTGCGCCGCACCTTTTCCTTCACGTCGCGGCCCTTCTGGTGGCCGATTACCATGACCGGCTTGTCATCCAGGCGCGCAACGCCGCCTACCAGAGCGGCATCGTCACCAAAATTGCGATCGCCGTGCAGCTCGTCAAAATCGCTGAACATGTGCTCAAGATAGTCCAGCGTGTAGGGACGCTGCGGGTGTCGCGACAGCTGGGACACCTGCCAAGGCGTCAGATCCTTGAAGATCGATTCCGTCAGCTTGCGGCTTTTTTCCTCCAGCCGGGCGATTTCGTCGGAAAGATTGACTTGGCTATCGGAACTGACCAGACGCAGTTCTTCAATTTTTGCCTGAAGCTCGGCAATCGGCTGTTCAAAATCGAGATAATTAGGATTCATCGGCTCTGCCTGTTAAAAATAAGCCTTGTCGAAACGCGCATGTATGACGCCATTATCGCACCCTGACCCTATCACGCAAGGCACCGCGAAGAACGCGCGCTACTTGTAACGTAGCTGGACGCCCACCTGCCCCTGGACATCGCGCAGGGTGAGCAGCAAATCGTCGCTGGGCGCCACCTTCCACTCATCGGCAAGCTCCAGCCAGCCTACCGCATCGGGGTGGCGATACTGCAGGCGCACCGGCAGCCCGGCCTCGTCGCGGAAGGGCGAAAGACTGGCGCGCAAACTCTCCACCAGGCGGCCGTTGAGCTGCTTGGCATCCAGCGCCAGCTCCACCGCCTGACCAAAGCGCATGCGCGCCGCGACCATAGGGGTGACGTCCTTGCCGCGCAGCTTGAGCCCGCCGGAAAAGTCATCGTTGGAGACCTCGCCTTCGACAATCACCACTTCGTCGGCGGCGATCTGACCGCGCAGCTGCTCGTAGAGCTCGCCAAATAGCGACGCCTCGATACGCCCGGTACGATCATCCAGGGTGATGAACGCCATGGTATCGCCGCGTTTGGACTTCATGGTGCGCATGGCGACCACCAACCCGGCCACCCGCTGCGGATCACGCGAAGGCTTCAAATCGCTGATGCGGGTGGAGACAAAACGTTTCAATTCGCGCTCGTACTCATCAATCGGATGACCGGTCAGATAAAGCCCCAGGGTATCCTTTTCGCCGGATAATCGTTCACGGTCGGTCCACTCACGCGCATGACGGTATTCGGCATAGACGTCGACCGCCTCCTCGTCGGCGGTGAACGCCTCGCCGAACATGTCCAGCATCCCCAGGTTCTGGTTGGCGTAGTTTTGTGCCGCGGCCTTGAGCGCGTCTTCCATGGCCGCGGCGAGCACGGCACGATTCGGCCCCAGGTTGTCCAACGCCCCGGAACGAATCAGCGCTTCCAGGGTTCGCTTGTTCATGCGCTTGGGATCGATGCGCTTGCAGAAGTCGAAAAGGTCGGTAAAGGCGCCGCCCTCTTGACGGGCCTCGACGATGGCGCCAATCGGGCCTTCACCGACGCCGCGAATCGCGCCGAGCCCGTACACTACCCGCCCCTCGCTATCCACGGTGAACTTGTAGCCGCCCACGTTGACGTCCGGCGGTGTCACCGTCAGTTTGAGATGGCGACACTCCTCAATCAGCGGAACGACTTTATCCAGGTTATCCATTTCGGTGGACATGACGGCGGCCATAAACGGCCCTGGATAGTGCGCCTTGAGCCAGGCGGTCTGGTACGAGACCAGCGCGTAGGCGGCCGAGTGCGACTTGTTGAAGCCGTAGCCGGCGAATTTTTCCACCAGGTCAAAAATATTGCCAGCCAAGTCCTTGTCGATGCCGTTGGCCGCGCAGCCTTCCATGAAGCCGGCGCGCTGCTTGGCCATTTCCTCGGGCTTCTTCTTACCCATCGCGCGGCGCAGCATGTCGGCCTGGCCGAGCGTGTAGCCGGCCATCACCTGGGCGATCTGCATGACCTGTTCCTGGTACAGGATGATGCCGTAGGTGGGCGCCAGCACAGGTTTCAACAGCTCGTGCTGGTAATCCGGGTGTGGATAAGATACTTCGGCGCGGCCGTGCTTACGGTTGATGAAGTCATCGACCATGCCCGACTGCAGCGGGCCGGGGCGGAACAGCGCCACCAGGGCGATCATGTCGTCGAGGGAGTCGGGCAGCAGGCGCTTGATCAGCTCCTTCATGCCGCGGGATTCGAGCTGGAAGACCGCGGTGGTCTCGGCACGCTTGAGCATCTCGAAGGTTTTGCCATCGTCGAGCGGAATGGCGTCGATATTGAGCGGGCCCTGATCATTGGCCTCGCGGACCTTATCGACCATTTCCAGCGCCCAGTCGATAATCGTCAGCGTGCGCAGCCCCAGAAAGTCGAACTTCACCAGACCGGCGTCTTCGATATCGTTTTTATCGAACTGCACCATCAGGCCGGAACCGTCTTCGTCGCAGAGCAGCGGCGAGAAATCGGTGAGCTTGGTGGGCGCGATCACCACGCCCCCGGCGTGCTTGCCGGTGCCCCGGGTGGTGCCCTCCAGCTTGAGGGCCATTTCCCAGATTTCTTCGGCCTCTTCGTCGCTGTCGATAAACTCCTTCAGCGCCGCTTCCTGCTCGATCGCCTTGTCCAGCGTCATCCCCACTTCAAAGGGAATCAGCTTGGAGAGCTTGTCGCCCAGCGAATAGGGCTTGCCCTGGGCGCGGGCGACGTCACGCACCACGGCCTTGGCGGCCATGGTGCCGAAAGTGACGATCTGCGATACCGCGTTGCGGCCGTAGCGATCGGCGACGTAGTCGATGACCTTGTCGCGCTTTTCCATGCAGAAGTCGACGTCAAAGTCGGGCATGGACACACGCTCGGGGTTGAGGAAGCGCTCAAAAAGCAGGTCGTAGCCAATGGGGTCCAGATCGGTGATCTTCTGCGCGTAGGCAACCAGCGACCCCGCACCGGAGCCGCGTCCGGGGCCCACCGGCACGTTGTTGTCCTTGGCCCACTGGATAAAGTCCATGACGATCAGGAAGTAGCCGGGAAAGCCCATCTGGATAATGATGTTCAGCTCGAAATCGAGCCGCTCCCGGTAGCGCTGATCGATCGCCTGATACTCCTCCCCATCGCGGGGATAACGCTCCGCGGGGAAGAGAAAATCCAGGCGATCCGTCAGGCCGTCGTGGGACACCTTGCGGAAAAATTCGTCCTGGGTCATGCCCTCGGGAATGCCGAACTCGGGCAGGAATATCTCGCCCAGACGCACGTCGACGCTGCAGCGCTCGGCGATCATCACGCTGTTTTCAAGGGCCTCGGGGATATCCGCGAACAGCTCGGCCATCTCCTCGGGGCTTTTCAGGTATTGCTCTTCGGTGTAGCGCCGCTCGCGGCGGGGATCGTCGAGGGCCTTGCCTTCGCCGATCGCCACCCGGGTCTCGTGCGCCCAGAAATCGTCGCGTTCCAGAAAGCGCACGTCGTTGGTCGCCACCACTGGGGTGCCTGTTTCGATGGCCAGCTTGACGCTTTGGTGCACGCAGCTTTCCTCTAGGGGGCGGCCGGTACGGATCAGCTCAAGATAGAAACGATCCGGGAAGGCTCGCTGCCATTCCTCAAGCAGCACTGTCGCTTCGCGCTCGTGCTCAGAGAGCAAGTGGCGGCCTATCTCGCCCTCGCGCCCACCCGACAGTGCGATCAGGCCGGCGCTTTGCTCCATGACCCACTGTTTGTCGAGGATCGCTCGGCCCTGGCGCTGGCCGTCGGTCCAGCCTCTGGAAATCAGCTCGGTGAGGTTGCGGTAACCCTCCTCGTTCATCGCCAACAGCGTGATGCGATAGGGGTGCGCGTCGTCGTGGGGGTTATGCAACCATAAATCGCTGCCGATAATCGGCTTCAGCCCCGCGCCCTGAGCAGCCTTGTAGAACTTCACCAGCCCAAATAGGTTAGCTTCATCGGTCAGGGCCAGCGCCGGCATCCCGCGCTCAGCGGTAGTACTGACCAGGGACTTGAGCTTCACCAGGCCATCAACCAGGGAGTATTCACTGTGCAAACGTAGATGAACGAACGGAACCGTCATGAGACTCTCAGCAAAACGCTAGGTAAATAAAGAAGAGGATACGTTATTGCAACGCCAACTGACGCTGCACCGGCGCAAAGCTTCGGCGATGTTCGGCTAATGGTCCATGAACCGCAAGGGCTGCCAGGTGCTCTTTGGTCGGGTAGCCCTTATGGCGCGCAAAACCATACTCAGGATAGCGCATATCCAGGCTGACCATCTGCGCATCGCGGGCGACCTTGGCCAGAATCGAGGCAGCGGCAATCGCCCCATGGCGCGCGTCGCCCTTGACCACCGCCTGACCGGGCAACGAATGCCCCGGTAGCCGGTTGCCATCCACCAGCAGGTATTCCGCTACCGGGGCCAGGCCATCGATGGCGCGGCGCATGGCCAGATGCGTGGCATGGTAGATATTGAGTTGGTCGACTTCGGCGGCACCCGCCTCGGCCACGCTGAACGCCAGCGCCCGCTCGCGGATCAGCGCATCCAGCATCTCGCGCTTGCGGGCGGTCAGCTTTTTGGAATCGGTCAGCCCGTCAATGGGCTTGGCCGGATCAAGCATGACCGCGGCCGCCACCACGCTGCCGACAAGCGGCCCACGGCCGACTTCATCCACCCCCGCCAGGCGTGCCCCGGCGTAATCAATGACCAGCGGTGGATAGTCAGTGGCGTTAATACCCATCGATAGCGTCATCCTGTACGTCCAGCGGCTGCCCGGCGACTAGGGCATCGATGGCATCCGCCGCACGACGGCTGGCGTTGCGCTGGAGCGTGGCATGCAGCGTGGCAAAGCGCGTTTCCAAAGTCTCCCGACCGGCCTTGTCGGTCAACAGCGTGCTCAGCTGGTCGGCAATCGCCTCGGCAGTCGCGGCATCCTGAATAAGTTCGGGAACCATCGTCTGCTGTGCGATCAGGTTGGGCAATGACACCCATGAGGTCTTGACCAGCCGTTTGGCCAGCCAGTGCGTCAACGGCGCCATTTTATAGGCGACCACCATGGCACGGTGGCAAAGCATGGCCTCCAATGCGGCCGTACCCGAGGCCAGCAGGACGGCATCGCTTGCCACCATCGCCTCACGGGCCTGACCATCAAGCAGCTTAACGCGCGCTTCCAGCGCCGGATACGCCTTCAGTAGCTGATCGATTTCACCGTGGCGCTGCGCGCTGGCAGCCGGAATAACCACCTGAAGTGACGGATGTCGCTGGCACAGCTGTTCCGCCGCCTGTAAAAACGTCGTGCCTAGAAAACGAATTTCGTTGCCCCTTGAACCGGGCAAAAGCGCCAGCACCGAAGCCTGCTCATCCAGTCCAAGCGCTTGGCGTGTGCTCTGACGGTCATTTTCAAGCGGCAGCTCATCGGCTAGCGGATGACCGACAAAGGCCACCGGCACCTGGTGACGACGATAAAAGGCCGCCTCAAAAGGCAGCAGCGTCAGCATGCCATCGACGGCCCTGGCGATTTTTTTAACCCGCCCCTGCCGCCATGCCCAAACCGACGGGCTGACGTAGTGCGCGGTCTTGATGCCCGCCTCGCGCAGCTGTTGCTCCAGGCCGATATTGAAGTCGGGGGCGTCGATGCCGATCATGATATCAGGCTGCCAGGCTTCGGCTTCCTGACGGAGCGTGCGGCGCACGCGAATCAGTTCCGGCAGATGCTTGATGACTTCAACAAGACCCATCACCGAGAGGGTTTCGAGGGGAAAGCGACTGCTGAGCCCCTGAGCTTCCATCCGCGGGCCGCCGATGCCGCGAAACTCAACTCCAGGGTGGCGCGCGTTCAGCTCGCGCATCAAGCCCGCCCCCAAAATATCCCCGGAGAGCTCGCCTGCCACTAGGTAGATACGCTGCAGTCCCATGGAAACACCGCCGGCTAGCGGATAATGCCGCGGGTTGAACGCTCGATGGAATCAGCGAAGTGAGAAACTTCCGGTAGCGGATACTGACGACGCATTTCGCTGAGCGCCTGCTCGACGGTCAAGCCCTGACGGTAAACCAGCTTGTAGGAAGCACTCAGCGCATTGACCGCTTCACGGCTGAAACCGCGGCGTTTCAGGCCCACTAGATTGAGCCCGCGGGCTTCGGCGGGGTTGCCGTTGATCATGACGTAGGCAGGGGTGTCTTTGGTAATGATCGAGCCACCGCCCGCCATGGCATGATCGCCAAAATGGCAGAACTGATGCACCGCCGCCAAACCGCCGAGAATCGCGAAATTGCCCACCGTCACGTGGCCAGCCAGGGTTACCTGATTGGCCAGGATGCAGTCATCGCCAATCACACAGTCGTGACCGACGTGCACATACGCCATCAACAGGTTACGTGAGCCGATAGTGGTTTCACCACGGTCCTGCGCGGTGCCGCGATGTATGGTGGCACCTTCGCGAATCACGTTGTCATCCCCCATGACCAGGCGCGTCGGCTCACCAGCGTACTTCTTGTCCTGGCAATCCTCGCCCACGGAGGCAAACTGAAAAATACGTGTACGCTCTCCCAGGGTGGTCGGGCCCTTGACCACCACGTGCGGGCCAATGACCGAGCCGGTCCCGATGGTGACATTCGGGCCGATCACACTAAACGGGCCGACCTCGACGTCGTCGGCAAGCCGCGCGGCGGGGTCAACAAGGGCAGTAGGATGTATCAAGCTACTTTCCTCTCAGCACAAATAATCTCTGCTTCGCAGGCGAGTTCGCCATCTACCGTTGCCCGGCAGGCAAATTTCCAAATGCCGCGCTTGCCGCGAATGACATTGGCTTCAAGTATCAATTGGTCACCGGGCATGACCGGGCGCTTGAAGCGCACGTTATCACTCCCCACCAGATAATACACATAGCCGTCGGCGGGAAGCTTATTGACCGTTTTAAACCCCAGGATACCGCAGGCCTGAGCCAGCGCTTCGATCACCAGTACGCCCGGCATGATCGGATGATGAGGAAAATGACCGTTGAAAAACGGCTCGTTAATGCTTACGTTTTTATACGCAACGATGGATTCGCCCTTGGTGAGCTGCGTTACCCGGTCGATCAGCAAAAACGGGTAGCGATGCGGCAAGTACTCGCGAATTTCGTTAATATCCATAACCATCGTAGCGACCTCTAAAAAGACAAAACACCTGTCATAGCAGGCAAATATCGGCACTCTAGCCGATCAAAAGGCAGTGGATTATAACGCGCTGCTGGTGAGCCTCAACCGACCCACTGCCATATTCACACAGTCACGACTGGCCGCGATGATGTTTTTCCAAGCGAGACAAGCGATTAGCGATGTCATCGAGCTGTTTAAAACGAACGGCATTTTTTCGCCATTGCGCATTACTCATGGCACCGGTGCCGGAGGAATACACGCCGGGTTTATGAATCGAGTTGGTTACCAGGCTCATACCCGTGATTTGAACGCCGTCGCAGATCGTCAGATGGCCTGCCAACCCTGCACCGCCGCCGAGCATGCAGTGCTGCCCAACATGGGTAGAACCCGCAATGCCTGAGCAGCCGGCCAGCGCGCTATGATCGCCGACCGTGACGTTGTGGGCAATTTGCACCTGACTGTCGATCTTCACGTCGTTGCCGATCACGGTGTTGCCCAGCGCCCCCCGGTCAATGTTAGAGCAGCTGCCGACTTCCACGTCATCACCCAACACGACGCCTCCCAACTGAGCAATCTTGTGCCACTGGCCACCGTCATGGGCAAAGCCGAACCCGTCACCCCCGATCACACAGCCGCTTTGCAGAATCACGCGCTGGCCAATCACCACGCCATGGCAAACGGTCACGTTGGCGTGCAAGCGGGTATGATCACCCAGCACGCTATCGGCACCCACCACGCTCCCGGCACCGATGACCACGCCCTCACCCAATACCACGCCATCTTCAATCACCGCGTTGGCCTGAACGCTGACGCCAACCCCCAGCGTGGCGCTCTCGGCTACCACGGCGGTAGGATGGATGCCTGGCACATCACGAGCGGGTAGCGGATCGAAAAGCTGGGAAAGCTGGGCGTAACCCAAATAGGGATTGTCGATCTCCAAGCAAGGGACTGGACAGTTTTGAGCATGCTGGGGATGGAGCAAAACGGCGGCCGCCTGGGTCACGGCCAAGTCCTTCAGATAGGCACGATTGGCCAAAAACGCCACCTGGTCGTTCTGGGCTTCCTTGAGTGTCGCCAGCCCTCTGATGGGCTGGGAGCCGTCACCCTCGAAGGCGACGTTCAGATGGCGGGCAATATCCGCAAGCGTTAGGTCGTGAGAAGTGTGGGTCATGGGCGGCCAAAGAACCTTTGGTGCGGCGTGGCCGCACCGATCGTTATGGGTATTTAGTTGAGCGAATTAAAAATTTGCGTCACTTCATCCGTCACGTTGGGCAGATCCCTGGATGAATGCAGCACACCCTGTGGCTCAACCAGCACTTCTATGCCATGGCGATCGATGACCTGTTCGACGGCTTGCTCCAGCTTGGGCTCGGCGCCTTCCAGAAACTGCTGCTCGGAGCGCTGCTGTGCCTGACCAATTTGCTGGCGCAACTCTTCAAAACGCTGCCCCTTTTCCTGCAGCTCGGCAATCAAGGACTCGCGCTCTGCTTCAGGCATCATCTCGCCTTCGTTCTGCAAGCGCTCCTGAAGCCCCTGCAGCTCATTACCCAGGCTTTCTGCCTCGCGTTGCTGATCACCCACCTCGCTTTCCAGGCGGCTGATGGAGGATTGGGCGGACTCGCTGTTCATCAACGCCGCGCGCCAGTCAAGCACTGCCACTTCTTCCGCTTGCGCCTGTACCGATAACACCATGGCACCCAGTAGACACACGACCCCAGTGAGCTTACGCATGGTTGCAACTCCTTTTCTTGTAAAGCGGGCGCGCCTTGCGGCGCGCGTCAACACGTTAGAATGACTGGCCTAACGAGAACTGGAAGAACTGGGTATCATCTTCACTCTCATCATTCAGTGGCTCGGCCACCGCAAAGGTCAGCGGCCCTACCGGCGTCAGCCAGGATAGCCCCACACCGGCGCTGTAGCGGAGATCGCCAAGGTCAACGCCGGAATTGCACTGCTGGCGGCCGGCGTCTTCGTCGAGCACGTCGTAACAGGACGACAAGAACGTATTACCCGCATCTAAGAACAGCGAAGCTTGAAAAGAGTTCTGATCTTCGACAAAAGGCACTGGGAAAATCACTTCGGCGCTGCCCTCAACCAGCACGTTACCGCCCAGGGTGCGATCGCGACCGCCTTCCCTGCCAGGCGTTGTCCGCTGACCGAGAGTGTTGGAGGTAAACCCGCGCACCGACCCTAAACCGCCGGCGTAGAAGTTTTCATAGAAGGGGTAGGGATCATCGTTACCCAGGGTATCCGCATAGCCGAGGTCGCCGCTGAATTTCAGTGACCACGCGTCGTTGAGCGCAAACAGCTGCTGCGCGCGGGCGCTGACCTTGTAGTATTCCGTATCGCTACCCGGCGCGCCGGTTTCCAACGAGAGGCGCTGATAGTTACCCGCCGTGGGCATGATGCCGCGGTTGAGATTATTGCGCGTCCAGTTGGCGTTGAGCTTCAGGGTTTGCGCGCTTTCGCCTTCATCCTGAACATAACGCTGAATTTCAGAAGCGGTATCGCGGTAGGTCTTGACGGTAAGATCTTCGGCGCTGGCGCCAAAGTTCAGCCGCGATAGTTCGCTGATGGGGTAGCCGAAGTTAATCCCGGCACCAAAGGCGTCCGTGGAGTAGCTGGAGATATCGGAATCTTCGTAATCCGTTTCGCGGTAGAAGACATTGTAGCCTCGCGAAATCCCGTCAAGCGTCCAGTAGGGATCCGTGAACCCGAAGTTGACGCTGGTGAAGGTATCGCTTCGCTGAGCCCCTACATTGACACGGTTACCCGTGCCCAGGAAGTTGTTCTGCGATAGTCCTACGCCGTAAATGACGCCGGCACTTTGCGAGAAACCAACGCTTGCCGACACGGAGCCTGAGGGCTGTTCTTCGACGTTATAGGTGACGTCCAGCTTGTCGGGCTCACCAGGCACCTGCTCGGTATCGACTTCCACCTGGCTGAAAAAGCCCAGCCGCTCAAGACGTTGACGCGACTGGGTAATCGAATCCGTCGAGGCAGGAGCACCTTCCATCTGGATCATTTCCCGGCGCAGGACTTCATCGTCGGTCGTCGTGTTGCCGACGAACTCGATGCGCCGCACATAGGCACGCTGGCCCGGATCAACGGCAATCACCAGATCCACGGTTTCGCCGTCATCCGCAACTTCTGGAACGCCTTCAACATCGGCGAAGGCAAAGCCTTCGGCACCCAGGCGCTTACGCACCGCCTCCGTTGAGGCGTTGAACTCCTGACGCGAGAAAATCTCACCGCGTTCGACGGTCAACAGATCCCGGGCTTCTTGCTCACCGATTTCCAGGTCGCCGGTGAAACGCACATCGCCAACGCGGTATTGACTGCCTTCATCGACGTTGAGGGTAATGAAGATTTCCGACTTGTCGGCGCCAATCGATACCTGGGTCGAGGTCACGTCAAAATTGACATAGCCGCGGTCCAGGTAGTACGAACGCAAACGTTCGATGTCACCGGCCAACGCTTCGCGGGAATATTCGTCACTGGAGAACCAGCCAAACAAGAACCCCGGACGGTCTTCCAGCTCGAAGATATCGAGCAGCGTTTCATCGTCAAAGGCTTCATTGCCAACAATATTGATCTGGCGGATTTTGGCCACTTCGCCTTCGTTGATATCGATATCAACGCTGACTCGACCTTCGTCGACTTCCTCGACACTGGTCTCGATGCCCGCGCTGTAGCGGCCCTGGGCTTGATACACCCCTTCCAGCTCACGCTCCATTTCTTCGAGCGTGGAAAGCTGAAGCACCTCGCCTTCGGAAATGCCCGCCTCGGACAGCCCCTGGCGCAGGTCATCTTCCGAAATTTGATCGTTGCCGCTGATATTCAACTGGGCGATGGTCGGACGTTCGACGACCTGAATCACTAACACGTCGCCTTCCCGGGCCAGCGATACATCTTCAAACAATCCGGTTTCGAAGAGTTCCCGTGCCGCCGCTGCCAGCTCGCTTTCGCTAACCCGGTCATCGGCACTGACAGGAAACGCATTAAAGACCGAGGCGGCGGATACCCGCTGCAGTCCTTCCACACGAATGTCCGAAACATCAAAGGATTGTGCTTGGGCACCGCTGGCGCCCGCCAGCAAGAGTACCGCCATTCCAAAGGTCTTGATTTTCATGCAGTCATTTCGCTCGCGTTGGTCTGCCTATGGATTCAAACAGGCACCATATACATTTGTGCAGGCAGATGACAAGGCATCCTAGGCACTACACGCGTCGTTACCAGAGGCGCATCAGATCAAAATACAGGGCCATCAGCATCAGGGTGCCGACCATGGCAAGCCCGATACGTAAACCGATGGCTTGGGTTTGCTCGGAGACCGGCCGCCCGCGCACGACCTCCAAGAAATAATAAAGCAGATGGCCACCATCCAGCACGGGGATGGGCAATAAATTCAACACCCCGAGGCTAATAGAAAGATACGCTAGAAAGCTTACAAATGCTTCCATACCCGCCCGGGCTGAATCACCTGAAATCTGTGCAATGGTAATCGGTCCTGACAGATTGGACGGTGATATCAGCCCTACCAGCATCTTGCGAATAGCGTCCACGGTCAACAGGGTCATGTCCGCCGTGCGCTCAAGAGATTGGCCGACGGCCTCAATGGGGCCGTAGCGAATCTCGCGTTGAAACTCTTCAGGCCAGGTCACCGGCTCGGCGCCGGCGCCAATGTAGCCAATTTCGACGCCTGTCTCCAGGCTGTTACGGCCAGGCGTCAAGGTCGTGGTCTGCCGCTCGCCCTCACGCTCGAATTCGATTTCCAGTGACTCACCGGGACTGCCGCGAATCACGTTGACGAACGCCATCCAGTCCGCGATAGGCGTTTCATCCACTGCGACGATGCGGTCACCAACCTGCAGACCAGCTTCAGCGGCCGCTTCTCCGTCAATCACCTGGCCAAGCGTTGCCGGAACCTCAGGTTGCCAAGGGGTGAGGCCAAGCGTTTCCAACGGCTGGGGCGTGTCCTGGCGCGTCAGGTAATCGCGCAGCGGTAGCTGGTAAACCACCACGTCGTTCTCACCCTCAGGGCGCGCCTCGATAGTCAGGTCACCACTGAAGCCGATCATCGAGACAAGCTTCAGATTGATCGCTTCCCAGTTGCTGACCGCCTCACCCTGAATCGCAGTAATTTCATCACCCTGGGCAAGACCGGCTTCCGCTGCCGGCGAGTTCGGCGCTGTCTCGCCGACCATCGGCGCCACCGCCGTGGTGCCAACCACAAACAGCGCCCAATACGCCACAATGGCCAGCAGGAAATTGGCGATGGGACCGGCGGCCACGACCGCAATCCGTTGCCATACCGTTTTGCGGTTGAAGGCCTGATCGAGCTGCTCGTCGGGCACGGGCGCTTCGCGTTCGTCGAGCATTTTGACATAGCCACCAAGGGGAATGGCGGCAATGGCAAACTCGGTGCCATGACGATCCACCCGCGACCAAAGCGGTTTGCCAAAGCCCACCGAAAAGCGCAGTACCTTGACCCCACAGCGGCGTGCCACCCAAAAGTGACCAAACTCATGGAAGGTGACCAACAGGCCCAACACCACGATCACCGCCAAAATGTTTTGTATCAGGCCCACAAGGTACTCCTCGGTGTGCGACTCAGCCGCGCTGAGATGATTAAGCGGACCAACGTTTCAGCCAGCCAGCGGCATGTTCGCGCGCGCGCTGATCGGCCGACAAGACACTTTCCAGACAATCGGCACGGCCGTCGATGGGTGCCGACAGGGCCTCTTCGACAAGGCGACCGATCTCGAGAAAGCCCAGCCGATGGTCGAGAAATGCCTCGACCGCCACCTCATTGGCAGCGTTAAGCACCACCGGCGCCACACCGCCACGACGCATGGCCTCGCGGGCAAGAGGCAGGCAGGGAAAACGTGCTTCGTCGGCCGTTTCGAAATCGAGACGCGCCACCTGAAACAGATCCAGCGCCTCGACGCCTGCATCAATGCGCTCTGGCCATGCCAGCCCGTACGCAATGGGCGTGCGCATATCGGGGTTGCCTAGCTGCGCAAGCACCGAACCGTCGTGATAGGCCGCCATCGAGTGAATGACACTCTGGGGGTGGACCACGACCTGGATCTGGTCGGGCGTGGCGTCAAACAGCCAGCATGCCTCAATCAGTTCAAGCCCTTTATTCATTAACGTGGCGCTATCCACGGATATCTTTCGGCCCATCGACCAGTTGGGGTGAGCGCACGCCTGTTCGGGCGTGACCTGTGCAATCGCCGCGTCACTCCAGGTGCGAAAGGGCCCGCCGGAGGCCGTCAGCAGTAGCTGCGAGACACCATGGCGCGCAAGCCCGCCACGATGTTCAGGGGGTAGACACTGATAGATGGCGTTATGTTCGGAATCGATCGGCAATAGCGTCGCCCCGGAGCGCGCCACGGCCTGCATGAACAGCGCCCCGCTCATCACCAGGGCTTCCTTGTTCGCCAGCAGTACACGCTTACCTGCCTCCGCGGCGGCTAACGAGGGCAATAGCCCAGCCGCTCCTACGATGGCCGCCATCACCACATCGACGCAAGCATCGCGGGCCACATCGCAGAGTGCATCTGGACCCACCATGACCTCGGTTGTCTGCTTCAATCGACCGAGTTCGGCGCGCAGCCAGCGGGCGTCTTCCTCCTTGGCGAGCACCGCGACGGCCGGACGAAAGTCCAGACATTGGGTAAGCAGTGTTTCTTTGGACGTATGGGCGGTCAGCGCATGCACTTGATAGCGCTCGGGATGGCGGGCGATGACGTCAAGCGTACTAGTGCCGATGGAGCCGGTAGAACCCAACACCGTGACGCGTTGCCTGGCAGTCGAGGTCATAGACTCAGCACCTGTAGGAAGAGCAGTGCGAACAGGGGAATCGCCGCGGTCAAGCTGTCGATACGGTCCAGCACGCCGCCGTGGCCAGGCAGTAGCTGGCTCGAGTCTTTAACGTCCCGGTAGCGCTTGAGCATGCTCTCTAATAAATCACCCAGCACCGAGATCAACGTTACCAGCAGGGTAATCACGACCAGCGCGATACTTTCACCAAGCCCAAGCGACAAGCCTATGGCAAAGCCAATCGCTAACAGTGCGGTCGCCGCCATGCCGCCAAACACGCCTTCCCACGACTTGCCTGGGCTGACGCGGGGCGCCAGCTTACGCCGTCCCCAACGACGACCGGCAAAGTATGCGCCGATATCCGCTGACCAGACGAGCAACAGCACAAACAGCAACCAGACCGCGCCGCTTTCGCGCAGGATGTTAAAGCCCACCCAGCAGGGTATCAGCACCCAAAGCCCCATCAACAACCGCCCCGGCGTTGAATGCCACTGTGCAGAAAGGTTGGGATAGCGCGTAACCCACACAAGGTTGGCAAGCCAGCCGACAGCGGCCAGCCACAGCGGCCATTCGGCATACGTCGCGCCGGCCAGCCACATGAACAGCATCAGAACGGCACAGCCCGCGACCAGCGTTGCTCGCTTGAGCGGCTGCTCCACCCCCGCCAGATTGGTCCACTCCCATGCGCCCAGCAGCATGACGAAGGCCGTGAATAGCGCATAGCCGCCGCCTTGCAAACCAAACAAGCCGGCCAGCACCAGAGGCGCTAACCAAGCGGCCGTCATCACTCGCTGTTTAAGCACCTTGGGCCTCTAATTGTTCGTCGGTCATGCCGAATCGCCGCTGACGCTGGCAGAAATCCGCCAACGCCTCGTCGAATGCGTCCGCCTGAAAATCGGGCCAGAGTAACGGTGAGAAGTGCAGTTCAGCGTAGGCCAGTTGCCAGAGCATAAAATTCGAAAGCCGCTGTTCACCGCTGGTGCGAATACACAGGTCGATGGGTGGAACGTAAGCGCTACTGCCCATGGCCTGGTCCATTTGCTGCTCATCGATCGCGGACGGAGAAATCTCGCCGGCAACCGCCTGCTCAGCCAGCTTACGGGCGGCCTGAGCGATGTCCCACTGGCCGCCGTAGTTCGCCGCAATCACCAGGTGCATGCCGGTGTTGTTGGCGGTTAGCGACTCAGCGCGCTGAATATGCTTTTGGATCGCATGGGAAAAGCCACGCTGCTCGCCGATAATCGACAGCCGAATATTGCGCTCATGCAGTTTTTTCACCTCGCGTTTGAGGGCCATCAAGAATAGCTCCATCAACGCGTTCACTTCTGCTGCTGGACGCTTCCAGTTCTCGCTCGAGAACGCGAAGAGGCTGAGCGTTTCGACCCCGCGCTCGGCGGCGCGCTGAATAACGGCTCTGACGGCTTCCACGCCAGCACGGTGCCCGCGCGCGCCTGACAGGCCACGGGCACGCGCCCAGCGATTGTTACCGTCCATAATAATCGCCACGTGGGACGGCACCGATTCCTGCGCGAGCTCGCGCGCCTTGGCATCGTCCGGTCGTTGTCCGGGGAGCTGCGGTGACGTCATGGATGCTTGCACCAAAGATCAATCATAGAAAAGCCAATCATGGATGGCTGAGCGGGCAGCGCTGCTGCCCGCGGCGTGAACATCCGGGTATTACACCTGCATCAAGTCCTGCTCTTTCGCAGCCAGGGCCTTGTCGATCTCGGCAATGTATTTATCGGTCAGCTTCTGAATGGCGTCTTCGCCTTCGCGCTGATCGTCTTCGGTAATCTCTTTGTCTTTCAACAACGACTTGAAGTCACCGTTGGCGTCGCGGCGGACGTTACGCACCGCCACTCGAGCATGTTCGGCTTCGCTGCGCGCCTGCTTGATATAGCCCTTGCGCGTCTCTTCGGTCAGCATCGGCATCGGCACGCGAATCACGTTGCCGGCACTGGCCGGATTAAGACCCAGGTCAGCAGTCATGATGGCCTTTTCGATCTTCTGCACCATGCTCTGCTCCCAGGGGGAGATCGACAGCGTGCGCGCGTCTTCAACGTTCACCGACGCTACCTGATTGAGGGGCACCTGTCCGCCGTAATACTCCACGGTAACCGCATCTAGAATGCTTGGATGGGCACGCCCGGTACGGATCTTGTTGAAGTTGCTATGCAGCGCCTCGACGCTTTTCTTCATGCGAGACTCAGCATCTTTCTTAATGTCATTAATCACGTCGTTACCCTCTGTCTATCAGCGTGCCTTCCTTGCCCCCGACTACTAAATTCAGCAGGGCACCAGGCTTGTTCATGTCAAACACCCGCACCGGCATGTCATGGTCACGTACCAGGCAGATAGCGGTCAAATCCATGACGCCAAGCTTTTGATCAAGCGCATCATCATAGCTGAGCTGTTCATACTTGATGGCGTCGGGATGTTTCACCGGGTCTTTATTGTAAACTCCGTCAACCTTGGTTGCCTTGATCACCACGTCGACATCGACTTCGATACCCCGCAGGCAGGCGGCAGAGTCGGTGGTGAAGAACGGGTTGCCGGTCCCGGCGGAAAACAGCACCACGTCGCCGGACGTCAAATAGCGGATGGCCGTGCGACGATCATAGTGCTCGACAACCCCGCTCATGGGAATTGCCGACATCACCCGCGAGCGAATATTGGAACGTTCCAGCGCGTCACGCATCGCCAGGGCATTCATGACAGTTGCCAGCATACCCATGTGATCACCGGTAACGCGATCCATGCCGGCTTCGTTCAGCGCCGCCCCACGGAACAGGTTGCCGCCACCGATGACGATACCCACTTGAACGCCAATACCCACTAGCTGGCCAATTTCCAGCGCCATCCGGTCCAGCACCTTTGGGTCAATGCCAAAATCATGATCTCCCATGAGCGCTTCGCCGGACAGCTTGAGCAAAATACGTTTGTACTTTGACTTCGAACCGTCGGTTTTTGACTTGCTGGACAGGGAGGTAAGCGGTTCTTGAACATCGCGCGACATGGCAATTCTCCTGAGGCAGACCTGAGCGCCGACAAGCGGCATCACCCCTTCATTATGCAGGGGCTGGATACGCGAAGGCGTGCGCTCGCGCGCACGCCAACCTACAACTGGAATGTCTGACCTTAGCGACGGCCAGCCTGTTCCATAACTTCCTTAGCGAAGTCGACTTCTTCTTTCTCGATGCCTTCGCCCACTTCAAAGCGGGTAAAGCCAACCACTTCGCCGCCGGCTGCTTTGACAAACTCGGCAACGGTCTGGTTGGGATCCTTGACGAACGGCTGCTCGGTCAGGCTGTTTTCGGCCAGGTACTTCTTGAGACGGCCCTGCACCATTTTCTCAGCAATCTGTTCCGGCTTACCGGCCATGTCAGGTTGCGCCAGGATAATCGCCTTTTCGGCGTCCAGCTCTTCCTGAGGCATGTTTTCCGGATGGGCAACGGACGGGTTGATCGCCGCCACGTGCATGGCAACGTCTTTCGCCACTTGGGCATCGCCACCGGTCAGCACGGTCAGCACGCCGATACGACCGCCGTGGACGTACTCACCGACCACACCACCGTCGGCCGCTTCAACGACCACGGCACGGCGTACGCCGATGTTTTCGCCGATCTTCTGAACCAGCTGCTCGCGAGCGGTTTCCAGCTCGCCGTCCATTACTGCAGCCACGTCTTCGCTTTTGGCAGCAAAGAACGCATCGGCAATCTTGTCGGCAAACGCGATGAAGTTGTCGTCGCGGGCAACGAAGTCGGTCTCGGAGTTGATTTCCACCATGACACCGTAGCTGCCGTTATCGGCAACACGTGTCACAACGGCGCCTTCCGCAGCGGTGCGGCCGGCTTTTTTCGCGGCTTTCAAGCCGGAGCTTTTACGCAGGTTCTCGATTGCAACCTCGATGTCGCCACCCGCTTCGGTGAGTGCTTTTTTACACTCCATCATACCCAAGCCGGTGCGTTCGCGAAGATCTTTAACCTGAGAGGCGCTGATAGCGGCCATGAGATTTCACCTCTGAAATGGTTCTAGCTGAGAGTTAAACGCCTCGCCGAGTGTCGCAACGGTTCATGACCGAATGATCTCACTCTGCACGGCGCTGCCAACATTGATGTCGGCCCAAGACTGCCCACTCCAAGCATTAACCCAAAGCGGGAAAAAGGGGGCCCAGGCCCCCTCTTAAATGATGCGGCACCAGTGACGACACCGCATCGACCACCGGTTTACTCGGCGGCAGCGCTGCTGTCGGCGTCAGCGGCTTCTTCGGTGTCAGTCACTTCGACGAACTCGTCGGGGCGACCTTCCTTGGAGCGCGCACAGGCATCGGCAATCGCTTTTACGTAAATCTGGATAGCGCGGATGGAGTCATCGTTACCCGGAATCACGTAGTCCACGCCATCGGGGTTGGAGTTGGTGTCCACCACGCCGATAACAGGAATGCCAAGCTTGTTGGCTTCGTTGATCGCGATGCGCTCGTGGTCAACGTCGATCACGAACAGGGCGTCCGGCAGGCCGCCCATGTTCTTGATACCACCCACGGAGCGCTCGAGCTTGTCCTGCTCGCGCGTTGCCATCAAGACTTCTTTCTTGGTCAACTTCTCGAAGGTGCCGTCTTCGTGCATCGCTTCAAGTTCGCGCAGACGCTTAATGGACACGCGGATAGTCTTGAAGTTGGTCAGCATGCCGCCCAACCAGCGATGGTTGACGAACGGCTGGCTTACGCGGTTGGCTTCTTCTTTGATGATCTTGCTAGCGCTGCGCTTGGTGCCAACAAACAAAATCTTGTTGTTGGATGCCGCCATCTTCTCGACCACGTCGATCGCTTCGTTAAGCGCCGGCAGGGTGTGCTCGAGGTTGATGATGTGAATCTTGTTGCGCGCGCCGAAGATGAACTTGCCCATCTTCGGATTCCAGTACTTGGTCTGGTGACCGAAGTGAGCGCCTGCTTTGAGCAGGTCACGCATATTGACGTGAGACATGGTAAAACTCCTGAAACTCGGGTTAGGCCTCCACGCACCCCATGGATCCGACCATTGGCATCGTCAGACGCTGCCAGCGGCACCCGGGACCATGTGCCGGTGCATGTGTGTTTTCAAGGCTTGCTGTTCAATATCGCAACGATTAGCCGCCACACTGACGGATACCGGCGATGCCGTGATAACGCTTTAATGCTGCATCAACCTCGCGATTGCCTCGGATGACGATTGCAGGAAAGCGCGCGGCTTTATACCATAGATCATCGCCAAGATGAAGCCGTCATCCGTTCAGCGGGCCTTTTATTGCCGCTCAACTTGCCATTCTGAGTCAATATCGAGAATTCATGAACGTTCCTATTAAAACGCCTTCTGAAATCGACAAAATGCGCGACGCGGGCCGCCAGGCCGCCAGCGTCATCGAGATGATCACGCCCCACGTCAAGGCGGGCATCAGCACCGGCGAAATCGATCGCCTGTGCCATGAGTATATCGTCAACGAGCTGGGCTCCACGCCGGCCCCGCTCAACTACCACGGCTTCCCCAAGGCGACCTGCACGTCGATCAACCACGTGGTATGCCACGGGATTCCCGACGACGCCAAGAAGCTCAAGAACGGCGACATCATGAACCTGGACATCACCGTGCGCACGGCCGAGGGCTACCACGGCGACTCCAGCGTGATGTTCGTGGTCGGCGAGACCATCCAGGGCGAACGCCTGTGCCGCATTACCCAGGAATGCCTGTATAAAAGCATCGAGCTGGTGAAGCCCGGCGTGCGTCTCTCGGAGCTTGCCCGCGCGATCCAAAAGCACGCCGAAAGCAATGGCTACTCTGTGGTTCGCGACTTCTGCGGTCATGGCATCGGTGCCGAATTCCACGAAGACCCCCAGTTCCTGCACTACGACGGCTACGCCCCGGGGGCGGATATCAGCCTCGAAGCCGGCATGTGCTTCACTATCGAGCCCATGATCAACGTTGGCGGCTACAAGACCAAGGTGCTGCGCGATGGCTGGACGGCCATTACCAAAGACCGCAGCCTGTCAGCCCAGTGGGAGCACACGCTGCTGGTCACCGACACCGGCGTTGACGTGCTGACCGCACGCGGCGACGAAGACTTCAGCTTTTTGACGCACTGATGCTACTTCACCATTACCGGTTTGAACCGGACACCACGCTGTTCGACCTCGAACTGTTCCGCACCGAGCTTGCCGGCTCCCGCTCGCCCATCGCCCCGTTCAAGGCGGCGCTTGGCGACATCCAGACCCGTCTGGACGAACGCTTTCGCGCCGGCGCCGATATTCGCGATCTGGTACGCGGTCGGGCGTGGTACCTGGATCAACTGCTGGCCATCGCCTGGCAGCAGCACGACTGGCCCGACGAGGGCGTCGCCCTGGTCGCGGTTGGCGGCTATGGGCGCGGCGAACTGCACCCGCACTCGGACATCGACCTGCTGCTGTTGCTCGAGCACGATGACGACACGCCCTATCGCGAGCCGTTGACCGCCTTTATCACTTTCCTGTGGGATATCGGCCTGGAAATCGGCCACAGCGTGCGCTCCCTCAACGACTGCGAGCGGGAAGCGGTGGCCGATGTCACGGTGATCACCAACCTGCTCGAGTCACGCCTGATCGCCGGCCCGGAAGCGCTACGTGAGCGCATGCGCGAACGGCTCAGCGCCCACCACGTATGGCCGGCGGACCGCTTCTTCGAGGCCAAGTGGCAGGAGCAGATCGCCCGTCACTATCGTTACAACAACTCCGAATACCATCTCGAACCGAACCTCAAGAGCTCCCCCGGCGGGCTGCGCGACATCCAGATGATTGGCTGGGTCGCCAAGCGCCACTTCGGCACCGAACACTACGCCGACATCGTCGCCAACGGCTTCATGAACGATGCTGAGCTACGCATTCTCAGCCAGGGGCAAGCTTTCTTGTGGCAGGTCCGCTACGCCTTGCACATGCTCACCGATCGCGCCGAGGATCGGCTACTGTTTGATCACCAGCGCACCATTGCCGAGATGTTCGGTTTTCGCGACACCCCCGAAGGCCTGGCCGTCGAACAGTTCATGAAGCGCTACTACCGGCACGTGACGGCGCTTGCCGGCCTCAACGACATGCTGCTCCAGCACTTCGACGAGGTCATCCTGCGCGGCAAGGAATCGCTGGAAACGGTCAAGCTCAACGAACGCTTTGAAACCAAGGGCGGCTATATTCAGGTGCGCTCACGCAACCTGTTCCGCGAACAGCCCGCGGCCATGCTGGAACTATTCCTGTTGATGGCCAAGCACCCGGAAATAGAAGGTGTGCGGGCCGACACCATCCGCCTGATCCGCGACCATCGCCACCAGATCGACGATCACTACCGGGAAGACCCCCGCCATCAGCGGCTCTTTATGGCTATCATGCGCGCGCCGGGCAACGTGCCCCGCCAACTGAGACGCATGAACCGCTACGGCATCCTGGGCAAATACCTGCCCGAGTTTGGCCGCGCGGTCGGGCTGATGCAGCATGATCTGTTTCATATCTACACCGTGGATGCCCACACCCTGCGGCTACTCAAGTTCCTGCACGGCTTCCGCAAGCCGGAGGCAAAGGACGATTTCCCGGTGGCCGCCACGCTGATGCAACAGCTACCCAAACTGGACCTGCTGTGGATAGCGGGGCTGTTTCACGATATCGGCAAGGGCCGCGGCGGCGACCATTCGGAAATTGGCGCCCGCGACGTCGAACATTTCTGTCAGCGCCACCACGTTCCCCAGCACGACACCAAGCTGGTCAGCTGGCTCGTCGAGCACCACCTGCTGATGTCCATGACCGCCCAGAAGCGCGACATCAGCGACCCGGACGTCATCCGCGAATTCGCCACCGAGGTGCGCACCGAGACACGGCTGGATTATCTCTACGTGCTCACGGTGGCCGACATCAACGCCACCAACCCCACCCTGTGGAACGGCTGGCGGGCATCGCTGATGCGCCAACTGCACGCCGAAACCAAGCGCGCCCTGCGCCGCGGCCTGAAAAACCCGCCCGACCGCGACGACTGGGTTCGCGAGACGCGCTCGGAAGCCCGTTCGCTGCTGCAGTCGATCGGCGTCGATGAAGCCGAAATAGACCAGCTGTGGGACTCCCTCGGCGAAGACTACTTCCTGCAGTACGCGCCCAGCGAAATCGTCTGGCAGACCCAGGGAATTCTTGCTCACCAGCCCTCCCAGCTGCCGCTGGTCCTGATCAGCGCGCCCACGGCCGACATGACCGAAGGCGGTACCAAGGTGTTTATCCACACCCGCTCGGTCGACGACCTGTTCGCCGCCACCGCCGCCGCCATGGAGCAGCTGGGACTGTCGATCCACGACGCGCGCATCGCCACCTCGCGCAACGACTGGACGCTGAACACCTTCATCGTGCTCGACAACCTGGGCCAGCCCATTCGCGACCCGGCGCGCATAGAAGAAATGCGTCAGCACCTGGTGGAAGAGCTGGACGACCCCGACGACTACCCCGAGATCGTCACCCGTCATACGCCGCGCCAGCTCAAGCATTTCCGGGTCGCCACTGAGGTCCTGATCGAACAGGACCCCGCCAACGACCGCACGCTGCTGGAGCTCAGCGCACCGGACCGGCCCGGGCTTCTGGCCCGCGTGGGCCGCATCTTCATGGAGCAGGATATTGCGCTCTCGGCGGCGAAAATCGCCACCCTGGGCGAACGCGTGGAAGACGTGTTCTTCATTACCACCAAAGCCGGCGAGCCCCTGACCGACCCCGACCGCCAGCAACAGCTGCGCGAACGCTTGATTGAGGTGCTGGGGGTTTGAGCCAACCCCCGGGCTTGCCTATAATCGTCGGCTACTTTCGCGACACGACGCCTACAACGACGCCGGCACGGCGTTCTGGACACCCATGAACCCTGATCTCGACGCCCTGCATCCGTACCCGTTCGAAAAGCTGGCGGCCCTCAAGGCGGATCTGACGCCGCCTTCGGCGCTGACGCACATCCCGCTGACCATTGGCGAGCCGCAGCACGCCCCCTATCCTGGGGCCCTCGCCGCGCTGGTCGCCCATCAGGCCGAGATGGCGCGCTACCCGGCATCCAACGGCCTGCCCGCGCTGCGCGATACGATCGCCACCTGGGCCACCCAGCGCTTCGCGCTGTCAGGGCTCGACGCCGAGCGCCAGGTACTGCCGGTCAACGGCACACGGGAAGCCATTTTCGCCTTCGTTCAGGCGGCTCTCGATCGCACACGCCCGGCACAAGTAGCGGTTCCCAACCCCTTCTACCAGATTTACGAAGGCGCCACGCTGCTGGCGGGAGGCGAGCCGCTCTACCTGGACTGCACCGCTGAAAACGGCTTTCGCCCGGACGTTTCGTCCGTCAGCGCTGACACCTGGCGCAACGTGCAGATCGTGTTCATCTGCTCACCCGGCAACCCCACCGGCGCGGTCACGCCGCTTGCCGAATTCAAGCAGTTGATCGCGCTGGCCGACGAGCACGACTTCATCATCGCATCCGATGAGTGTTACTCGGAGCTCTATCTGGATGAAGCGGCGCCACCCCCGGGGCTCCTGCAGGCCTGCGCCGAGCTTGGCCGCCACGACTATCGCCGCTGCGTGGTGTTCCACTCGCTGTCCAAACGCTCCAACCTGCCGGGGCTACGCTCAGGGTTCATCGCCGGCGATGCGGATCTGCTCGCGCCGTTCAAACGCTACCGCACCTACCACGGCTGCGCGATGTCATTGCCGCTGCAGCATGCCTCCATAGCGGCCTGGCAGGATGAAAGCCACGTACGCGCCAACCGCGAGGCGTACCGCGAAAAGTTCAGCGCGGTTACCGAGGTGCTCGCCCCGGTAATGGACTTCCCCACGCCGGAAGCCAGCTTTTACCTGTGGCCCGCCGTGCCGGGTGGCGACGACATCACCTTCACCCAACGGCTGTTCGTTGAACAGCATGTCAGCGTGCTACCCGGAAGCCTGATGGGCCGCCCCGGGTGCGACGGGCACAATCCCGGTAGCGGTCGGCTACGCTTAGCGCTGGTGGCGGAACTTGCCCCGACGCTCGAAGCCGCAGAGCGCCTGCGCCAACTCGTTGAGCGCGGCTAACGCACGTTAATGACGGCACGACGCCATTGCCAGGAGGTCATTTATGCTCACGCTTTATATCATCAGCAACTGCGATACCTGCCGCAAAGCGCGTAAGGCGCTTGACGAAAAAGGCATTCCCTTCAAGACCTACGACCTGCGCAAGGACGGCCTGTCGGCGGCGCTTCTGGAGCACATTCTGCATCGCGTACCGCTGGTCGAAGCGATCAACAAGCGCAGCAAAACCTGGCGGGAGCTATCCGATGAAGAGAAGGACTTTGACGCCAATTCGGGGCGCGAATTGCTCCTGAAGCACCCCACCCTGTTAAAACGCCCTTTGCTGGAAGTCGACGATGAAACGATGCTGGTCGGCTACCAGGACGGCGACTACGACAATCTATGACATCCTGATCAAACACTGACACAAAGGAACGCAGTTATGCTGAGCTTTGCGCTTGGAATCGGCACTCAAAACACCCAGGGCGACTGGCTGGAAATCTATTACCCGGCGCCGCTGATCAACCCGCCCGAAAGCCTGGTCAGTGCCGCCAAGGAAGCCCTTGACGCGCCCAGCGGTAACGCGACCATCAGCTTCCTGCCGGAGGACTGCGCGCGCCTGGCCAAAGCCCTTGAAACGGCCGGCCATGCCGAACAGGCGGAACTGGCGGCATCCTTCGCCGCCAGCCAGCGCCCGCTGGTTGCCATGTTTCTGGACACCAACCAGCCACCGCAAACCGCTCCCGAGGTCTATCTCAAGCTTCACCTGCTATCCCACCGGCTGGTGAAACCCCACGGGCTGGACCTGACCGGCATGTTCGGTCTGCTGCGCAACATCGCCTGGACCAACGAAGGCGCGATCGACATCGAAGAGCTGCCCTCACGCCGCCTCAAAGCCCGCCTGGAGGGCCGCGCCCTGTCGGTGGACTGTGTGGATAAATTCCCCAAGATGACCGACTACGTGGTGCCTCACGGCATCCGCATCGGCGACACCGCCCGGGTGCGCTTGGGTGCCTATCTGGGCGAAGGCACCACGGTGATGCACGAAGGGTTCGTCAACTTCAACGCCGGCACCGAAGGCCCCGGCATGATCGAAGGCCGCATTTCCGCCGGTGTCATGGTGGGTAAAGGTTCAGACCTGGGTGGCGGCTGCTCGACCATGGGGACGCTGTCCGGCGGCGGCAACATGGTGATCAAGGTCGGCGAAGGCTGCCTGATCGGCGCCAACGCGGGGATCGGCATCCCGCTTGGCGACCGCTGCACGGTGGAAGCCGGGCTGTATATCACGGCGGGCTCGAAAGTCACGCTGCTGGACGACCAGGGCCAGGAGGTCAATACCGTTGCCGCGCGCGAGCTGGCCGGTCAGGACGACCTGCTGCTGCGCCGCAACTCGCAGAACGGTCGCATCGAATGCCTGACCAATAAAAGCGCCATCGCGCTCAACGAGGCGCTGCATGCCCATAACTGAGCCGGAGGGCCTGTCGCCGACGCTGCAGCTGGCCTTTGACCTGCTGCGCCGCGCGTCAGTCACGCCCGACGACGAAGGCTGCCAGGACCTGATGATCGAGCGCTTGAGGGCGCTCGATTTCCACATCGAGTCACTGCCGTTTGGCGATGTGAAAAACTTCTGGGCGGTGCGCGGCCATCACGGCCCTGTGCTGGCCTTTGCCGGGCATACCGATGTGGTCCCCAGTGGGCCTCACACCAACTGGGAGTTTCCGCCCTTTACGCCCTGCATCAACGACGACGGCATGCTGTGCGGTCGCGGCGCTTCGGATATGAAAGGCAGCCTGGCCGCCATGCTTACCGCCGTAGAGCGCTTCGTCGCCGCCCACCCCGACCACGACGGACGCATCGCGTTTTTGATCACGTCCGACGAAGAGGGCCCCGCCGTCGACGGTACCCGCGCGGTGGTCGAGCATCTACGCGAGCGCAACGAACGCCTCGACTACTGCATCGTCGGCGAGCCGTCCTCTACGGCGCGGCTTGGCGATGCCATCAAGAACGGTCGGCGCGGCTCGCTGGGCGGCATCCTGCATGTGAAAGGCGTGCAGGGCCACGTGGCGTACCCTCACCTGGCGCGCAATCCTATCCATCAGGTGATGCCTGCGCTCGACGCCCTGGTCAATGAACATTGGGATGCCGGCAACGATTTCTTCCCGGCGACCAGCTTTCAGGTATCCAACGTGCGGGCGGGCACCGGGGCGACCAACGTCATCCCCGGCGAGGTGGAAGTGGTGTTCAATTTCCGTTACTCCACGGAAGTCACCCACGAAACCCTGCGGCGGCGTACCGAAGCGCTGCTGGATCACCACGACCTCGAGTATCACATCGACTGGACGCTCAACGGCGAGCCGTTTCTGACCGCCGAGGGCGAGCTGGTCGACGCCGCCATTCGCGGCGTCGAAGCGGTCACCGGCGAGCGGCCAGCGCTCTCCACGAGCGGCGGCACCTCGGATGGCCGCTTCATTGCCACCCTGGGCGCCCAGGTGGTCGAACTGGGGCCTCTCAACGACACCATCCACAAGGTGGATGAGCGCGTCAGCGCCAGCGACCTGGATGCATTGAGCCGGATCTACGAAGCCACGCTGCAGGCGTTGCTCACCTCCGGCGAGGTCAACGTATGATGGAGCGCTATCCGGATATCGAGATCTACCTGGCAAGCGTTGCCCACCCCGCCCTCAACGACTGGCTGGCGAAGGCGCTGGACGCCCCGCCGCTGACATCGGCGGGCAAAGGCAAATGGCGTACCCAAGGCAGCCACCAGGGGCACAGGGTGCCGGTGTTGCTGGTCGAAAACGCCGCTGATGGGTTTGCCAGCCTATGGCTCGATAGCGGCCACAGCCCCTGGCATACCGACCAGGAAGCCGCCCAGTACGCGGCGGAAGCCCTGCAGACCGAAATTCGCTGCTCACTCGGCGGCTGGCATCCAGGCGACGATCCCGACCGTTTCTGGCAGGTACTGCCCGACGGGCGCGAAGGCCCCATCGAGTGGCCCGACTCGGGTCGCTAGGCTTGCCCTTGAACGCATTTGACCCCGCCGAAGCGGGGTCAAATGTCGTGCAAACCAGTCAAAAGCGGGACTGATCGTTACTCGATAATGCTCACGTCGTCGGCCTGCAGACCACGCTCGTTTTTAATCACGTGATAACGCACGATCTGGCCTTCAGCCAGCATACGCGGGCCGCGACCACGAATCGCCCGAAAATGGACAAATACATCGTCGCCGTTATCGCGAGTAATAAAGCCGTAGCCTTTGTTGGTATTAAACCACTTCACTTCGCCCTCTTCGCGGCCGTCATTAGGGTCAATGATATCTTCATCGTCCGGCGCGTTGGGGGCTTGAGACTGACGCGGTGCCGGCTTGGCGCGAACCGCCACATCGGGCGACACCACCACGGGAGGCGCCAGCGCGGCAGTGGCTAATGTACCGATACACAGCACAACGAAACTACCGATGGCCACAGCGATGTAGATGCCGCCAGCCCCGGTCACGGCAAGCTCGGCAAGCCACTGCTCAGCCAGCGGTGCGTCGGTTAAATGAACAATCCCCGCCAGTAACAATGGCGTGGGGGCGGCAAGTAAGACACTGATCAAGATACAGCGAAACACAACTTTTGGGTTCATGGATAAAAAAAGCTCTCTTGTTGTATGGGTAACAGAAGAAGGACAATACCCAGTTCAGCCGGTCTTGACGACCCGATGCACTGAGCTACTACACAAGGTTGCAATGTTACCATGACATCTTCTTTATCGCCTGCCGACCTGATTCAACAGCTTGAATCTTTAGAGAGCCGCCTGGCTTATCAAGAACACTGGCTCGACACCCTGGATCAAGCGGTCGCCCAGCAGGAGCGTCGGCTGGCGACGCTCGAGCGGCTCAGCGCGCTGATGCGCGAACGCCTGCGCGAACAGCACCAGGCGCTTCAGGCCGGTGACGACCCCGGCGGCAGCCGTCCCGAAGACGACATACCGCCCCACTACTGATCCACAACCCTCAAAACTTACCGGTTCACGGCCTCGGCGGGATCGACACTCGCCAGACCAAAGGCGTCCGCCACCGCCGCGTAGGTCACCTGACCGTCATGCACGTTGAGACCCGGCAAGAAATGCGGGTTGTCGCGCAAGGCCTGCTGCCAGCCCTTGTCGGCCAGGTCCAGCACGAAAGGTAGCGTGGCGTTGGTCAGCCCCAGCGTCGAGGTGCGCGCGACCGCGCCGGGCATATTCGCCACACAATAATGCACGATGCCGTCGACGATGTAGGTCGGCTCGGCATGGGTGGTGGGCCTGCTGGTTTCAAAACAACCGCCCTGATCAATCGCTACGTCCACCAGTACGCTACCCGGCTGCATATCCGAAAGCATCGCGCGGGTGATCAGCTTCGGCGCGGCGGCGCCGGGGATCAGCACCGCACCAATGATCATATCCGCCGTCTTCGCCGCTTCATCCAGCGCGTCCGCCGTTGAGTAAACGGTCTTGATACGGCCCTGATAGCGGTCGTCCAGGACTTCCAGCCGGGCAATTGACTTGTCGAGAATGGTCACCTCGGCACCCAGCCCCAAGGCCATCCGCGCGGCGTTTTCACCCACCACGCCGCCGCCGATCACGGTCACCTTGCCCGGCGCCACGCCGGGGACGCCCGGCAATAGCACACCGGCGCCGCCCTGGGCCTTTTCCAGGCTGTGAGCGCCGGCCTGAACGGCCATACGGCCGGCCACGGTGCTCATGGGCGCCAGCAACGGCAGGCCACCTTTCGCATCGGTGATCGTTTCATAGGCAATGCAGGTGGCGCCGCTTTTTATCAGCCCCTGGGTCAGCGATTCCTCGGCGGCCAGATGTAAATAGGTGAACAACGTGTGCTGGGGTGTCAGGCGGGCAACTTCCTCCGCCTGGGGCTCCTTCACCTTGAGAACCAGCTCGGCGTTTTTCCATAGCGTCGCCACATCGGCCTCGATGCGCGCACCGGCGGCTTCGTAGTCGCGGTCGGCAAACCCGGCGCCCTCGCCGGCGCCCGTCTGAACATTCACCTGATGACCACGGCCGGTTAACTCCCGCGCCCCGGTCGGGGTCAAGGCGACCCGGTATTCATGATTTTTTATCTCTTTGGGAACGGCAATGCGCATGTCTGTTACTCCTGATGGCTTCGGTAGCAATTTGTTACCTTTCGTCCATTACAGCACAGCTTTTATGCCTCTCCCTACCCCGGAATTAAAAACAAAAAAAACGCCGGTTAAGGCGTTTCTCAGGAGAAAAATCTAGCGATTACCGGCTTAAGGCAAAAAAATCATCGCTATTCCTCGACGACGGCATCACCGTAAAGTCGGCGATACTCGTCGGGCAGACGCATGGGCCGCCCGCTGGAAAGCGCCACGCAGGCAAAGCGGGTTCGGGCATTCAACAGCGTTTTGCCGTCACTCATGCGCTTTAGCTGAAAGCGGCGGGTGAGGCTAAAGCGGCCGTCGCAGGCGACGATCCAGGTCGCCAGCTTGAGCGCATCACCGGCGTAGGCCGGGGCCAGGTAATCCAGCTCGTGGCGATGAACGACCATGGCGCGGTCCAACTCCCGGTAGCGCGCAAGCGACAGCCCCAGCGCCTCCGAGTGGGCCCAGCTAATCTGTTCCACCCAGCGCAGGTATTCGCTGTTATTGACGTGCCGATAGGCGTCGATCGCCTCATCGGTCACGTCAATCTCGATCACAAAAGGCTCGGGTAGCGCCCATTCCATTGTTCAGGCTCCTTCACCAGTCATTACAAACTAGTCGCGGAAAACGCGCACGCCCAGCGCTTTAAGGTACGACGTTTCAGGAATGGCCGGATGAACCGGATGGTCCGGCCCCTGATGCCCCTGGTAGATCACCTGGCCGTGACGGTCCTGGTGGCGAACCGCGCCGCGCACCACGTCGACCAGGCGCTCAGGCGCCAGGTGCATCGAACAGGACGCCGACAGCAGCAAGCCGTCGCGGCCGAGCAGGCGCATCGCCTCACGGTTCAGTCGCGCGTAGGCGCGTTCGCCGTTGGGTATATCCTTGCGCTTCTTGATGAACGCCGGCGGGTCGAGAATCACCACATCGAACTGCTCGCCGTCGGCCTTGAGCGCCGCCATTGCCTCGAACGCATCGCCCTCGCCAACCGCCACCTGCTCCTGAACGCCGTTCAGTTCGGCGTTGCGGGCCACCTGCTCAAGCGCCGGGCCGGAGCCATCCACGCACAACACCTCAGAGGCGCCGCTTGCAGCGGCCTGAACGCCCCAGCCCCCGACGTAACTGAAGACGTCCAGCACGCGCTTGCCGGCGACCTGGCGATTGAGCCACGCACGGTTGACGCGGTGGTCGAAGAACCAACCGGTTTTCTGGCCGTCGAGCACCGGCACGGCAAAGCGCACGCCGTTCTCTTCCAGCAGCACTTCGTCAGGCAAGGTGCCCTTGACCACTTCCACGTGGGCTTCCAGGCCTTCCTGGCGACGGCCACCGGTGTCGTTGCGGAACACAATCGCGTTGGGCTTGATGACCTTTTCCAGCGCATCGACGATGTCCTCGGCCAGCGCCTGCATACCCGCAGTGTTCAACTGCACTACGACCACGTCGCCAAAGCGGTCGACCACCAGGCCCGGCAGCAGGTCACCTTCACCATGGATCAGGCGGTAGAAGGGTTGATCAAACAGCTGCTGACGCAGGGCCAGCGCCTGGTTGAAGCGGTGCACAAACAGCGATCGGTCCAGGCGCATCTCGGGGTCACGGGACATCACCCGGGCGCAAATCAGCGAATGCGGGTTCACGTAGGCCACGCCGAGGGTCTTGCCATTGGAGGCTTCGACCAGGGCGGCTTCACCCGGCGCAAAATCCTTCAGTGGCGTTTCCTTGATATCGACTTCGTTGGAATAAATCCACAGGTGGCCCGCCTTGAGGCGGCGGTCAGCGTTTTTATTCAGGCGCAGGCGTTGGGTCACAGCAATCTCCAAAAGAGCGCCTCAAGAGCGTTGGCTTCCGAGGCACAGGCAAATCAGTAGCAAATCATTAGCGCTGGCAGCCGGGACAAAAAACGCTTGCCCGCTGGCCAAGGGTGATACGGCGCAGCTCCGCCCCGCAGCGCATGCAGGGTTGGCCGTGACGGCCATACACATTGAGACGCTGGGCAAAATAACCGGGCTCACCCTGGCCGCTGACAAAATCGCGCAGTGTCGTGCCGCCCTGAATGATAGCAGCGGCCAGCACCTCCTTCACGGCGGCGGCCAGCGTCTCGTAGCGGGCCAGTGACACACGCCCCGCCGCCCGGCGCGGGTCAATACCCGCCATGAACAAGGCTTCGGCGGCGTAGATATTGCCCGCCCCGACCACCACGCGGTTATCCATCAGAAACGGCTTCACCGCGACGCGCTTGTTGCGTGACAGGCGATACAGCCAGCGGCCGTTGAAGGCGTCATCAAGCGGCTCCGGGCCCAGGTGCGTCAGGCGCTTGTCGGCGCTGCCATCACCCAACTGCCAGTCGACGAACCCAAAGCGGCGGGGGTCGTGATAGCGCAGCACATGGCCACTTTCGGTCACCACATCCACGTGGTCATGCTTCTTGGGCAAGTCGCCCACCCGGGCAATGCGCAAGCTGCCCGACATGCCCAGGTGCCATAACAGCGTGGCACCCCCGGCCGGTGCCTCGAGCGGCATCTGCAGGTATTTGGCACGCCGCTGCAATTCACCGACCCGCGCGCCCACCAGCCGCTCGGCGAGATCCTCGGGCACCGGCACGCGCAGCCGCGGCTGACGCACCCGCACTTCGGTGATTTCCTGGCCTTGCAGATACGGCGCAATACCGCGCCGGGTGGTTTCAACTTCGGGCAGCTCGGGCATGATGAGAGCCTTTGATGACAGCGTGGTGACGGTCGTTCAAGCCCGCCATATCGAGGCCTTGCCGGGGCATAACACCCATGCATGCAAAAACCCGGCTGTGTAGGCCGGGTTTTCAACAGGCGCTCGCCTGCGGTGAAAGCCAGTCATCGCAACCGCGATTACTTGATTTTGGCTTCCTTGTACATAACGTGCTTACGGACCACCGGGTCGTATTTCTTGAATTCGAACTTATCCGGGGTGTTCCGCTTGTTTTTATCAGTGGTGTAGAAGTGGCCGGTACCGGCACTGGACACCAGCTTGATCTTATCGCGCATGGTTTAACTCTCCCAAAATGCAGTCTTAGATGGCGTCGCCGCGCTTACGGATATCGGCCAGAACCGTCTCAATGCCTTTCTTGTCAATGATACGCATACCCTTGGAGGAAACGCGCAGCTTGACGAAGCGGCTTTCAGACTCAACCCAAAAACGATGGGTGTGCAGGTTCGGCAAGAAACGACGACGTGTCTTACGCTGGGAGTGAGAAACGTTATTACCAGTTACCGGACGCTTGCCGGTAACCTGACATACTTTGGACATGAGAGCCTCCAACCGCTTGGCGAGTTGTTCAAAACTGTCGGGCAAACCGGAGCAGGGAGGGCGTCGACGCGGTTAACCGCCTAGCTATACCCAAATCCGTTATTCAACCCAAGTTCAAAGGTGGCACTTTATACCAGAGCACTAGCCATTCAGCAAGAAAAACCGTGACAAAAGGCCGAAAAACCGCCTTTTGATTCATGTTACTTAACATCGTCGCTGATTGGCCGGGTAGCGTGCTTACAGCCAGCCCCGCTCGGCAAATGACACCACGTCTCCGTCCCCCACCACGAAATGATCCAGCACCCGCACATCAAAGAGGGCGAGCGCTTCTTTCAAACGTTCTGTGATTCGTCGATCAGCATCGCTGGGCTCGGCCACGCCCGAAGGGTGATTATGCGCCAGGATAACAGCGCCAGCATTGTGCGCCAGGGCACGCTTGGCAACTTCGCGGGGATAAACGGATGCGCTGTCTAGGGTACCGCGAAACAGGGATTCATAGCGAATAATTCGGTGCTGCGTATCCAAAAAAAGTACCGCGAACTCCTCATGGCCCAGATGGCGAAGCTGAGAACTCAAGTAGTGGCGCACCAGCGTGGGTGACGTCAGCGCCTCGCCGCGCGCCAGCTGCGTGGCCAGATGGCGCCTGGAAAGCTCGAGCGTGGCCTGCAGCTGGGCGAACTTGGCACTGCCCAGCCCGCGCGCATCACAAAAGCGTGCCTGGTCGGCTTCCAGCAACTGGCGAAGGCCACCAAAGCTTGCCAGCAGATCCCGCGCCAGGTCTACCGCCGAGCGCCCCTGCACCCCGACGCGCAGAAAGATCGCCAGCAGTTCGGCATCCGAGAGCGCCTGAGCGCCCAGGTTTAATAATTTTTCACGCGGCCGCTCGCCTTCTGGCCAGTGGTTGATACCCATCGCTGCCTCCCTGAGCGGTGTTTCACCTTTCCCTGTGCGTGGATGCAGCATGCCAAATTGTGCAGACGAATGGTATGGTAAGCGACCTAAAGAATGCTCAACGTGGGTCTACTGCCATGTCGTCCGTGATTTCGCCAACGCCGCCAATCGCTAACGGTAAACGTGTGCTGCTGGGCATCAGTGCCGGCATCGCCGCGTATAAAAGTGCGCTGATCGTGCGCCTGCTCAAACAGGCAGGCTGCGAGGTCCGCGTGGTGATGACCAGCGGCGCCCAGGCGTTCATTACGCCGTTGACGCTCCAGGCGCTGTCCGGTGAGCCGGTGCGTACCTCGCTGCTCGATCCCGAGGCCGAGGCGGGCATGGGGCATATTGAACTCGCCCGCTGGGCCGACGTCGTCCTGGTCGCGCCCGCCACCGCTGACCTCATGGCCCGCCTGGCCCAGGGCATGGCCGATGACCTGCTCACCACGCTGTGTCTGGCCAGCACTGCCCCCAAGCTGATGGCCCCCGCCATGAACCAGGCCATGTGGCGCCATCCCGCCACCCTGCGCAATGCCCAGCAGCTGGCGGACGACGGCTGGCAGCTGATTGGGCCCGCCGCGGGCGACCAGGCCTGCGGCGACGTCGGCCCGGGCAGAATGAGCGAGCCGGAAACCATCGCGGACGCGCTGCTTCAGCATCTGGCGAACGCCACCGCCGCACCCGCCGACAGCGAGGCGCCGCACGTGGTGATCACCGCCGGCCCGACCCGCGAAGCACTCGATCCGGTTCGCTACCTCTCGAATCACAGCTCCGGCAAGATGGGCTACGCCCTCGCCGCCGCTGCGGCCGCCCAAGGGGCGCGTGTCACGCTGATCAGCGGGCCGGTCAGCCTCGCCACGCCGCCGGGCGTTACCCGCATTGACGTGGAATCCGCCGCGGAGATGCACCGTGAGGCGCTGGCCCTTGCCTCGCAGGCGGCGCTGTTCATTGGCTGCGCGGCCGTGGCCGACTACCGAGCCGCCAGTGCCGCCGAGCACAAGATGAAAAAGACCGACGACAACGACACCCTGACGCTTACCCTGGTCAAAAACCCCGACATTATTGCCGATGTAGCAGCGCTGCCCACCGACACCCGACCCTTCGTGGTCGGATTTGCCGCTGAAACCCAGGACGTCGAGCACTATGCCGCCGACAAGCTGACGCGCAAGGGACTCGACATGATCGTGGCCAACGACGTCAGCCATCAGGGTCTCGGCTTCGGCAGCGACGATAACGCGGCATTACTGCTATGGCGCACGCCCCAGGGGCTTGAGCGCCGGGAAGAAGCCCCGCAACGCAAGACACAGCTGGCGGCTCGCGTGATCCAACAAGCCCTTATGCTACTACCCTCGTCTACCACCGGAGAGCCCTCATGACCGCCCGCCCTCGCCTGCAGTGCAAAGTCCTCGATGAACGACTGCGTGACTATTTGCCTCATTACGCGACCGACGGGTCGGCGGGCATGGACCTTCGCGCGCTGCTCGACGAGCCGCTCACGTTAAACCCCGGTGATACACACCTCGTACGCACGGGCCTGGCGATCTATATTGAAGACCCAGGCCTTGCCGGCATGATCCTGCCTCGCTCAGGCCTGGGGCATAAGCACGGCATCGTGCTGGGCAATCTGGTGGGTTTGATCGATGCCGACTACCAGGGAGAATTAATGATTTCCGTATGGAACCGCGGCCAAAGCGCCTTTACGCTCGCGCCGTTCGAACGATTGGCACAGTACGTGCTTGTACCTGTGGTGCAGGCGGAGCTTGAGCTGGTCGATCAGTTCAGCGATTCCACCCGCGGCAGCGGCGGCTTCGGCAGCACCGGCCGTCATTAATCGGTACTGGCTACTTTGGTAAGGATACTTCCATGACGACAGCTACAATTCCCGCTTCGATCTTTCGCGCCTACGACATCCGCGGCATCGTCGATGACACCCTCACCGAAGACACGGTGGAATGGATCGGCCGTGCGATCGGCGCTGAAGCCACTGACCGGGGCGAGTCCACCGTGGTGGTCGCCCGCGACGGACGCCTGTCGGGCCCACGGCTTCAGGCGGCCCTGATGCGCGGCCTGAACGCGGCGGGGTGCGACGTGATCGATATCGGCATGGTGCCCACCCCAGTGCTGTATTTCGCCACCCATATTCTTGACGGTACGCGCTCCGGGGTCATGGTCACCGGCAGCCACAACCCGCCCGACTACAACGGCTTCAAGATTGTGCTTGATGGCGACACCCTCTCGGGCGATGCCATCACCGCCCTCTATGAGCGGCTGACGTCCGACCGACTGACAAGCGGCAGCGGCAGCATTCGTCAGGAAGACGTGCGCGATGCATACCTGCAGCGCATTCTTGGCGATGTCAACGTCAGCCGCCCGCTGAAGGCGGTGGTCGACTGCGGAAACGGCGTCGCGGGGGAACTGGGGCCCCAGCTGATCGCCAAGCTGGGCGTCGACACGCACCCGCTGTTTGACGATATTGACGGCACCTTCCCCAACCATCATCCCGACCCCGGCAAGCCCGAGAACCTGCAGGACCTGATTCGTACGGTGCAGGAAACGAACGCCGATATCGGCCTGGCCTTCGACGGCGACGGCGACCGCCTCGGCGTCATTACCCCTCGCGGCCGGCTGATCTACCCGGATCATCTGTTGATGGCGTTTGCCACCGATATGCTGGGCCGCAATCAAGGCGCCAAGGTCATCTTTGACGTCAAGTGCACCGGCAACCTGATCAAGGTGATCAGCGACGCCGGGGGTGAGCCGGAAATGTGGCGCACCGGCCACTCGCTCATCAAGGCACGCATGAAGGAAACCGGCGCCCTGCTGGCCGGCGAAATGAGCGGGCATATCTTCTTCAAGGAGCGCTGGTACGGCTTCGACGACGGCATTTACGCCGCCGCTAGGCTGCTGGAAATTCTGGCCAATTTCGAGGGCGACGCCGACACCTACTTTGACAGCTTCCCCCAGGACCTCGGCACACCGGAAATCAATATCACCGTCACCGACAGCAATAAATTCAACCTGGTCGATAAACTTGCTCGGGAAGGCGACTTCGGCGATGGTATCAAGACCACGCTGGATGGTATTCGGGTCGACTACCCGGACGGATGGGGCCTTTGCCGGGCCTCCAACACCACCCCCGTGTTAGTACTGCGTTTTGAAGGAAAAAATGAAGCGGCCTTAACGCGCATTAAAGCGCAGTTTGCCAATGCACTGAAAAACGTCGACCCCGCTTTGACGCTACCCTAGGCTTAGCAACGTCATTGCGTGGCGAGACCATGCCCAACAGAAGGCACGGCTCGCCATGGGCGTCACAGTGCGCTTAATGCCAATAAGTTAGCCACATCATTATCAAGGGACAACGTCATGAGTTCAGCCAGTCGCGACCCCCAGGTCGTTGTGGAGGTGCTTTCCGAAGCCCTCCCCTATATTCAGCAATTTTCCGGCAAAACCGTTGTGGTCAAATACGGCGGCAACGCGATGACGGAAAGCACCCTGATCGACTCCTTTGCCCGCAACATTGTATTAATGAAGGAAGTGGGCATTAACCCGGTGGTCGTGCATGGGGGCGGCCCCCAGATTGGCGACCTGCTGGCCAAGCTCAATATCGAATCGCGCTTTGTCAACGGCATGCGCGTCACCGACTCGCAAACCATGGATGTGGTCGAGATGGTGCTCGGCGGGCTGGTCAACAAGAGCATCGTCAATCTGATCAACCAAAGCGGCGGTAAGGCAATTGGCCTGACCGGCAAGGACGGCGCGCAAATCCGCGCTCGACAGTTGAAGGTCGAGCATCAAAGCCCCGAAATGAAAGCCCCGGAAATCATCGACATCGGCCATGTCGGCGAGGTCGAGTCGATCTCCACCGACCTGATTGAAATGCTCGCGGCGCGCGATTTCATCCCCGTGATCGCCCCGATCGGCGTGGATGGCGAAGGACACAGCTATAACATCAACGCCGACCTTGTCGCCGGCAAGATTGCCGAAGCCCTCAACGCCGAAAAGCTCATGCTGCTGACCAATGTGGCCGGCCTGATGAATGCCGAGAGCGAGGTGCTCACCGGGTTGACCACGGCTCAAGTCGACGCCCTGATTGCCGATGGCACTATTCATGGCGGCATGTTGCCCAAGATCCGCTGCGCGCTGGATGCCGTGAAAGGCGGCGTCAACAGCGCCCATATCATCGACGGTCGTGTGCCGCATGCCGTGCTGTTGGAGATCTTCACCAACGCCGGTGTGGGCACGCTGATCACCGATACCCACTAACCGCGACGGGAGCAACGTCATGAGCGATGATCGCAAGCCTCGCCGCCGCGAGCAGATACTCCAGGCCCTGGCCCTGATGCTGGAGGAAGACAGCGGGAAACGCATCACCACCGCCGCCCTGGCCCGCCAGGTCGGGGTGTCCGAAGCCGCCCTCTACCGCCACTTCCCCAGCAAGGCGCGAATGTTCGAAGGGCTGATCGACTTTATCGAAGAAAGCATCTTTGCGCGCATTAACCGCATCATGGAAGAGGTGCCCGACGCCAACAACCGCTGCCGCACGATCCTGTCGCTGGTACTCGGCTTTGCCGAAAAGAACCCGGGGCTTGCCCGTGTGATGGGCGGCGATGTGCTGACCGGCGAGACCGCCCGACTGCGTCAGCGGATTCACCAGCTGTTTGAGCGCCTGGAAACCCAATTCAAGCAGATTCTCCGCGAAGCCGAACTGCGCGAGGGCCTGCGCCCCACCATCCCCGCCTCCGCCGCTGCCAATTTACTGGCGGCCCAGGCAGAGGGGCGTATTTCTCAGTATGTGCGCAGCGATTTCAAACGCCTGCCCACCGACTACTGGGACGACCAGTGGACGCTGCTATCCGCCCAGCTGCTGCGACAGACGGTGCAGCCGGCATGATCCTGCGTCGCCCGGCATAACGCTTGGCACATAAAAAACGGCGCTCCCTGGTGGGAGCGCCGTTTTTATTGGGCTGAACCTGCTCGCTTATGCCGCGATGGCGTCGCCCATTTTCTGACGCAACTTTTTCATTGCATTTTTCTCGAGCTGACGAATGCGCTCGGCGCTGACGCCGTAGACATCGGCCAAATCATGCAAGGTCGCCTTGCTGTCTGCCAGCCAGCGACGCTGCAGGATATCCCGCGAGCGCTCGTCGAGGCCTTCGAGCGCCAACTGCAAGCGGCGCGTGGAATCCTCCTCGAAATCGCTGTCTTCCAGCTGCGTTGCCGGGTCAGACGCCGCATCATCAAGAAAATGCACCGGCGCCTGATACGCACTGTCTTCGTCCTCGCTGGGCGAGGCATCAAACCCTGCATCGTAGGAGGACAGACGCCCTTCCATATCGCGCACAACGCCCGGCTTTACGTCGAGATCCTTGGCAATCGCCTCGACCTCGTCGTTATTGAGCCAAGCAAGGCGCTTCTTGGCGCTGCGCAAGTTGAAGAACAGCTTACGCTGGGCCTTGGTCGTGGCAATTTTGACGATACGCCAGTTACGTAGCACGAACTCGTGAATCTCGGCCTTGATCCAGTGCACGGCAAACGACACCAGACGAACGCCTTGATTGGGGTCGAAGCGCTTGACGGCTTTCATCAAGCCAACGTTACCTTCCTGAATTAAATCGGCTTGCGGCAGACCATAACCCGAATAACTACGGGCGATGTGTACCACGAAGCGCAAATGCGATAGTACCAAACGTCGCGCTGCTTCCAGATCGCCTTCATCGTGCAGGCGGAACGCAAGCTCGCGCTCTTCATCGGCACTGAGAACTGCAATGCCGTTGACCGCTTTGATATAGCCACCCAGGTCGTGGCCTGGGGAAAGCTGTCCCACCGGTAGAAGACTAGTGCTCATGTGCAGGTGGTCTCCCTGTAACCCTTACGTGGTTAGTGTGTCACTGTGACCTTGCCGTATGGACAAGGTTCCCTCGCCGTCGCCTGATGAGCAACGCGGGCCTTTCAGCGCGGGCGGATACTGGCAAGGTGCCGCGATACGGCTAGCCATGCCCCTAGCCAGCCAAGTAGTGTACTGCAAGATAGCAAAATTGTGGAGCCTGTCACGTCCAGTTGAGGCAATGAAAAGCTCGCACCGTAGCTCGCCGCCAACGCGGCCACCGGCATCGACAGCCAGTGGTTGCCCAGCGTCAGCAGCGCGAGCGCCAGCACGCCGCCGCCAAAGCCGTACCAGGCCCCGCTGTACAGGAAGGGGCGCCTCACAAACGCATGCGTCGCGCCGATCAACATCACCACTTCGATTTCACGTCGCCGGCTCTCCACCGACAGGCGGATGGTATTGCCCACCACCAGCAGCACGCCCAGGCCAAACAGTACGCCCAGCGCCAATGCCACCCGCGTGCCCAGCGCCGCCAAGTGGCGCAGGCGCTCGACCCAGGCCAGATCGACGCGCACTTCGTCGACACCGGCCATGACCTCCAAGCGCTCGGCAAGGGTCTGCATGAGGTCAGGGTCAACGCTACCCGGACGCACCACAATACTGCTCGGCAGGGGATTATCCTCAAGCCCTGAGAGCGCATCCTCTACGCCCAGCGACTGCTGAAAGTCGGCCATGCCCTGTTCGGCGCTGACAAAGCGGGTGCTTTGCACGTCGTTATCCGCACTGACGGCCTGCTCAATGCGCTCGGCCTCCCCCGACGCGACCCCGGTGTCGAGATAAACAGTGAGCGTCGCGCTTTCGTCCAGTTCCGCATCCAGCAGCCGGGCGCTGTCCAGCGTCAGCCACAGTGCCGCCGGCAGCACCAGGGCAATGGCGATGGCAAGCATAGTGAGCAAATTGCCGAGCGGGTAGCGGATCAGGCGATGCAGACTGTCGATCGCCATCGCCCGGTGGTGCCTACCCCAGGCGCGCAGGCGGCTGGACCGGCGCGGCTGCTGAGATCGCGCGCCCTGCTTTTGGGGGCGCTGGGCTTCCTTGGGCACCGCGCGGGGACGCCCTGAGCGAGGAGCTGCGCCTTTGGGTTTGATACCGGTGGGTCGTTTCATACGGCCCCCTCGTCCGCCACCAGGCGGCCATCGCGCAGGCGGATCATCCGATGCTGGAGCCGCGCGATCAGCGCCAGGTCGTGACTGGCGATCATCACCGTAGTGCCGATACGGTTAAAATCTTCGAACAGCGCCATGATGTCGGCCGACAGCTGTGGATCAAGGTTACCCGTCGGCTCATCGGCAAGCAGCAGGGCGGGTTTGTTGACCACCGCCCGGGCGATGCCCACGCGCTGCTGCTCACCGCCGGACAGCTCGATAGGCAGCGCTTTCTCGCGGTGCAACAGCCCGACTTTATCAAGGGCCGCGCGAACGCGACGCGCGGACTCGCGTGGCTCGATGCCCTGAATATCCAGCGGCAACGAGACATTGTGATAGACGCTGCGATCAAACAGCAGTTGGTGATCCTGAAACACCACGCCAATCTGTCGGCGGTAAAACGGCACCTGGCTGGCGTGCAGCTGGGCAATATCATGCCCCGCCACCACCACGCGCCCGCGACTGGGTTTTTCCAGGCGCATGATCAGACGCAGCAGCGAACTTTTCCCCGCGCCGGAGTGGCCGGTGAGAAATACCATCTCGCCTCTCGCCACGCGAAAGTTGAGGTGCGATAGCGCTTCGAAGCGCCCTCCGTAGCGCTTCCCCACATGCTCAAAGGCGATCATGGGTTGGCATCGTCTCCCTGACGGTCGAACAGCGCGTTGACGAAGTCCTTCGACTCGAAGGGCCGCAGGTCATCCAGCCCCTCACCCACGCCGATATAGCGGATCGGGGTGTTAAGCTGCTTCGCCAGGGCAAAAATAATCCCCCCCTTGGCGGTGCCGTCCAGCTTGGTGAGGGTGATCCCGCTGACCGGCACGGCCTCGTTGAAGGTGCTGGCCTGGGAGATGGCGTTTTGCCCGGTCCCGGCATCCAGCACCAGCATGACTTCGTGGGGCGCGGTGTCGTCGATCTTCTTCATCACCCGGTGGACTTTTTTCAGTTCTTCCATCAGGTGGCTCTTGTTATGCAGCCGCCCGGCGGTATCGGCAATCAATACATCCACACCGCGCGACTTGGCGGCGGCCACCGCGTCATAAATCACCGAGGCACTATCGGCCCCGGTATGCTGGGCGATGACCGGCACGCTGTTGCGCTCCCCCCACACCTTGAGCTGTTCCACCGCGGCGGCGCGGAAGGTGTCACCGGCGGCCAGCATGACGCTTTTGCCCTCACGCTGAAACCGCTGAGTGAGCTTGCCGATCGTGGTGGTCTTGCCCACGCCGTTGACGCCCACCACCAGGATCACGAAGGGACCGTCGCTGTCTTTATCAAAGCTGAGCGGCTGGGTGACGGGCTCGAGCATGGCCGCCAGCTCTTCCTGGAGACCGCGATACAGCGCCTCGGGATCATTCAGCTCTTTACGCGACACCCGGGCCTCCAGCCGCTCGATAATCTCGCTGGTCGCCTCGATACCCACGTCGGCCATCAGTAGTTGCGTCTCGAGATCTTCAAGCAGCTCGTCATCGATCTGCTTTTTGCCCAGAAACAGGTCGGCGATGCCGTCGGTCAGATTGGCGCGGGTTTTACCCAGGCCTGACTTGATACGCGCAAGCCAGCCTTTCTTGTCACCCTTGTCGGCCACCGGCTTGTCCTGCAGCGCCGGCTTTTGGACGGGCTCTGGCTCTGGCTCTGGCTCTGGCTCTGGCTCTGGCTCTGGCTCTGGCTCTGGCTCTGGCTCTGGCTCTGGCTCTGGCTCTGGCACAGGGTCAGGCGCCGTCGGGCGCTCGTCAACGTCGGCTTCCTCACGCTCGGCGCTTTGCGGATCAGACTCTTGCAAAGGCGCTTCATCGGCCGCCTGCTCCTGAGACGCGCCGTCCTGGGACTCGTCGTCCTGCTGCGTTTCCCGCTGGGGATCCTGCTTTTGTTTACGCTTAAAAAAACCAAACATTGAGGTCATCCGACTGATAAAGGTGAAGAATGGGATTATCCTACCACCGCCAACCAAGACTTTGGATAAGTAGCCCGCTACAATCCGCGTTATGACACGACAACGCTCATCTCGCTCATCGACATCGCGCCGCCCGGGCACTAAACCGCCTGGTAAGCTGCGCATTATCGGCGGTGATTATCGCCGCCGCCAGCTGCCGGTTCTCGACCGTCCCGGCTTACGCCCCACGCCCGACCGGGTCCGTGAAACCCTGTTCAACTGGCTTGGCCAGGCCCTGTACGGCAAAGCGGTGCTCGACCTGTTTGCCGGCACCGGCGCGCTGGGGATCGAGGCACTGTCCCGCGGCGCCGCGCAAGTCACCTTTGTCGAGCGTGACCGCCAGGTGGCAGAGCACATTTCCCGTAACCTCGAGACCCTCAACGCGGACAAGGGCCAGGTGACCGCTGCCGATGCCCAAAGCTTTCTGGCACAACGCGCCGCCCACTACGACGTTGTTTTCCTCGACCCGCCGTTTCACCAGGGCCTGGCAGCCGAGTGCTGCCGCGCGCTGGAAACGGGCGGCTGGCTGGCGGCGGACGCAATGATCTACCTGGAAACCGAACGCGACCTGCCCCCAGAAGTGCCCGCGCAATGGGCGCTGCATCGCGAGACCCACGCAGGTGAAAGCACGGCCCGTCTCTATCAACGCCAAGCCCGGTAATCAGCGCTTGCGGCATCGCATTACGGGCGTTACGCTCGCTCCAACGATTTTTACCTATTGGTTTTTCAGGCAAGCATGTCGCTTGTTTTTATCTGGAGGTGGGCATGAGCCTAGAGTTATTCAATCAGCTTGAACAGCGCGTTACCGATACCGTCGAGGCGCTGGAAATGATGAAGCTGGAAAACGAGACCCTGCGCAATGAAAACACCCAGCTCAAGCAGGAGCACGAAGAGTGGGAGCGCCGCCTGAGCGCGCTGCTGACAAAATTCGATGATGACCCGTCTTAAATAGACCGCGACATCAACAGCGCACTCTCGCGTCCGGCGGCGCCATCAGCCGCCGGGTAGTAATCCCGCCGCATACCGTCCTGTTGAAAGCCTGCGCCTGCATAAAGCTTTCGCGCTGACGCATTGCTTTCACGAACCTCCAGCAGCACCCGCTCGCTTTGCCAATCGGCTGCCACCGCTAGCACAGCGCCGAGCAATTCACCGCCAATCCCTTCGCCACGCCGCTCGGGCAGCACGCCAATGGCCTGCAATTCTGCATCGAAAGGCAATCTTGCCAGCAACGCATAACCGATCAGCTCGCTGGCCTGCCAGCACCCCATCACGCAGGCCGCATCGTCGGTCAGTGCTTCCGTCAGCAGCGCTTCGCTGACGCCGCTCTGGGCACGCGCTTCAAGCGCCAGAAGTGCCTGCACGTCAGTGCGGTAAAGCTCAGCGATCATCATGCGCCAACGACGCTGCCTGCCAGCCTTTCGCCAAGGCGCACAACTCAGGCCATAAAGCGCGCTTGGCCGTGGGGCTTTCCAGCAAGGTGGCCAATGCCGGCGCCTGCCAGACCGGCAGGCCCAGCGTGCGGCTGTGATCGGCCTCCACATCCAGCACCGTCGACAGCGACTCGCTATCTGGGTCAGCGGCGTCGGCACCCCACCACAATATCTTTTCCAATTGCCAGTGACGGCGACTGGCCGCGCCGTTGATAAAGGCGGTGACGCCTTCGCGGGCTTCTTCCAGCGGGTCGTCCGACGCAAAGGCGTTGGCCATGGGCGGCCATTTGAACCGCGTGACCTCCGGCAATTCGCCGTCTGCAAGACCAGCCGCCTGGCATATATTGGCGAGTAACCGCTGGGCGTCTGCGCTGAGGTCCCCGGCGTGCAGACTTAGCCAGCGACCACCGATACACACGCACGACACATGAAACGTCAGGGGCTTGGCGGGCGCTGCGTGAGTCGACGTAGCAGGTGACTCGTCAGACGGTGACGTCGCAGGAGCTTCCGCGGGTTTGGCCGGAGCCTTCTGACGATCGTCAAGCAGGGCGCGCACCGCCGAGGGTGATGCGGGCACGTCATCGGCGACAGGCGGCGCTTCGGCGGGCTTGGGCGGCGGCGATGGTGCATCATCCAAAAGCGCATGCAAGCGTTCGCGCGGCGGCGTTGTCGCCGCCGGCGTATCATCCCACTCGCAGGTTTCGGTCGGCCGCGCGTTGGGCAGTTGATAGCGGCACGCCCAGGCGGTAATGCCCATGGCCTCCAGGTAATGCCGACGAGCAACCTCTGGTGTCACTGCCCGCCCCCTCGACAGTTCGGCGAGTCAGGGCGCTGGCCACCGCGCACTTCCCACTCGTGGGGGGTATACAGGTGAAGGGCGAGCGCGTGTACCGGCCCCGACAGTTCGTCGGCCAGCAGCGCATAGATTTTCTGGTGGCGTTTGACCGGCATCAGGCCGTCAAAGCTATCGCTCACCATGGTTACCTTGAAATGCGTTTCGGCGTTCGCGGGCACGTTGTGCATGTGGCTTTCATTCTCTACCTGCAGCACGTCGGGCGCGAGCGCCGATAACTTCTGCTCTATCTGTGTCTGCAGCGTCATGGAAGCTCTCCTTAGGTCGGAAACCCTTCCATTGTACGCGCTTACTGGCCGCCAGACGATGCCCGACGCGCAACCAGCGCGCGCTGTGCAAGCGATACCCGGGAAAGGCTCGCCAGCAGCGCCAGCAGTGTGGTCGCAGCGCCCAGCCACAGCGTTACCTGCACGGGAAGACCCAGGGCCAGCGAGGCCCCGACCAGCGCCACCCCCACCGATTGGCCCACCGTGCGCGTGGTACTCATCACCCCGGACACGTTGGCGCTGCGCTCGGGCGGCAGGCTGCCCATCATTTCGCGGTTGTTGGGCGGCTGAAAGAGGCCGAAACCAATGCCGCACAGCGCGGTGCGCCAAAGACTACCGGCAACGCCCGTGGACTCATCGACAAGCGCCAGCGCAATCAGGCCGATGATCAGCAGCACCAGGCCCGTGCTGGACAGCACGCTGGGATTGATGCGGTCGGCCAATCGCCCGGCCAGCGGCCCCACCAGCATGATGGCCAGCGGCCAGGGCGTGAACAGCCAGGCGGTTTCCAGGGGTGAAAACCCCATTTGCTCCTGATAGAAGAACGACAGGGCGACAAACGTCAGCCCCTGGCCGATAAAGGCAAGCCCCGAGGCCGAGACGGCCAGGGTAAAGCGCTTCTCATTGAATACGCTGAGCGGCAGCAAGGGATAAGGCGCCCGGCGCTGGCGCTTGATAAATAGCATGCAAGCCAGCACCGCCAGCACGCCCCAGCCGCCGCTCTGCCACAGCGGCGCCGCATGGCCCACAGCATCCATGGCCAAAAAGAAGCTCGCCAGCATCAGCATCGAAAACAACGCACCCAGCACATCGAACCCGCCCTGGCGCGGCGTTTCCCGGGGGAGCGCACGCCGGGCAAGCCACAGCGAACACACGCCCAGCGGCACATTCAGCGCAAACAGCCAGGGCCAATCGGCGAACGAGAGAATTACGCCGCTAAGCGTGGGGCCGGCCGCGTAGCCACCGGCCACCACCAAGGCACTGAGCCCCAGGGCACTGCCCAGCAAGCGCGAGGGAAAAATCGCCCGATATAGCGACGGCCCGATGGATAGCGTCGCTGCCGCGCCCAGGCCCTGCAGCGCGCGGAATACCAGCAGCGTTTCCAGGTTGCGCGACAGCGCCGCCCCAAACGCGGCCATGACAAAGGTGGCCAATCCGACCAGGTACAGCCGCCGCCGGGTCACCAGCTCGCTGATGCCGGCAAACACCAGCAAAAACGCGGCGCACACCACCTGAAATACGTTGGTGATCCACACCGCCCGGGAGGCCGACACGTCAAGGTCAGCGGCAATGGTGGGCAGGGCCAGATTGATCATTGTGGTGTCGACCACCGCCATCAGCGTACCGGTCACCAGCGCCAGCACGGCCAGGGCGCGCTCGGGCCCAGGCAGGCCGTCATCGCCGGGTCGGGTTTCAAACAATCGCATGCGGGTGAGTTCCTAAACGGCCCCCATTGAAACAGCGAAACCGGCCAAAGCCGGTTTCACGATACGCTGATGCCAAGACGACGACTGCTAGTCCTGTTCGTTATCGAGCAGCAGGGCATCGTCGACGTCGGATATTTCAAGGGCCGTATCATCATCAAGGTCGATAGCGAGGTAGCTATGTTCGATGCGCAGAAACGTTTGAAACAGCGACCAGTCGAGCTTCTCGGGCCACTGACGTTCATCCTCTTCCCAGGCGCGCAGCTCGGTCTCCAGGATTTCCACATAACGTTCGCGAACAAACGTCTCCAGCGCTTCGGGCGTATCCATCTCCGGGATGAGATATACCGTGCTTTCACGTTCGACGTCGTCCAGGGTCAGGTCGTCGTCTCCCATGGTGGGTTCGAGCGCATTGATCCAGTCCACAAAGGGCTGGGTCGGCCTGACGCTCAGGGCAGAGCGATTAAGCAGTTTCATGGGATTCTCCTCGCCGTCGAAACGTGGTCATTATGGGCGCTAAATCGCGCCCTTACCAACTTTTCATCCGCAAAACGTACGGCTGGATGAGTTTAGTCTACCTCGGGGCGCATCGCGGGAAATAACAGCACGTCGCGAATCGAGGGGCTGTCGGTGAACAGCATCACCAGGCGGTCGATACCGATCCCTTCACCCGCCGTGGGCGGCAAACCGTACTCCAATGCGCGGACGTAGTCCGCATCGTAATACATGGCTTCCAGATCGCCCGCGTCTTTCTCGGCGGCCTGTTCGCGGAAACGCTCGGCCTGGTCTTCGGCGTCGTTAAGCTCCGAGAAGCCATTGGCGATTTCACGCCCGCCGACAAAGAACTCAAAGCGGTCGGTGACGAAGGGGTTGGCGTCGTTGCGCCGCGCCAACGGGCTGACCTCGGCCGGGTACTCGGTGATGAAGGTGGGCTGATCGAGCTTATGCTCGGCCACTTCTTCAAAGATTTCGGTCTGGAGCTTCCCAAGCCCCCAGCTGTCCTTGACCTTGATACCGCATTTTTCCGCCAGCGCCCGCGCAGCGTCGAGGGAGTCCAGATCGCTGTCGGTGATGCCGTCGCCTTGGTCGAGTATCGCCTGGCGCAGGGTCAGGCGATCGAACGGCTTGCCGAAGTCGTAGCTGGCCCCCTGGTACTCGATCGTGGTGGTCCCCAACACTTCCTGGGCGGCCGTGCGCAGCATCGCTTCGGTCATGTCCAAAAGGTCGTTGTAATCCGCGTAGGCCCAGTAGAACTCAACCATGGTGAACTCGGGGTTGTGCCGGGTGGACAGCCCTTCGTTGCGAAAATTTCGATTGATTTCAAAGACTTTTTCGAAACCACCGACCACCAGACGCTTGAGATAGAGCTCCGGCGCAATGCGCAGATACATGTCGATATCCAGTGCATTATGGTGAGTGACGAACGGCCGAGCGGCCGCCCCACCGGGGATCGGCTGGAGCATCGGCGTTTCGACCTCCATGAAACCGCGCGCTTCGAAGAAACGGCGCATGGAGCTGATCACCGCCGCGCGGGTCTCGAACACCTTGCGCGACTGCGGGTTCATGATCAGATCGACGTAGCGCTGTCGGTAACGGGCTTCCTGGTCGGTCAGGCCGTGAAACTTGTCGGGCAGCGGACGCAGGCTCTTGGTCAGCAGCTGAGCCTCTTTCATCATCACGTACAGGTCGCCCTTGCCGGACTTGTGCACCGGGCCGTGGGCGGCGACGATATCGCCGATGTCCCAGCTCTTGATGTCGTCGAGCACGTCGGCGGGCAGGCCCTTCTTGTCGACATACAGCTGGATCTGGCCCGCCACATCCTGAATCACGATAAAGGGGCCCCGCTGTCGCATGACACGCCCCGCCACCGAGGCGTGATGATCAAGCGCCTCGAGCTCGGCTTTATCCTTTTCGCCCAGCGCGGTTTGCAACTCGACGGTTAGGCTATCGCGGCGAAAGTCGTTGGGAAACGCACTCTTGCCCTGCGCGGCAGCGCTGTCGCGACGCGCGGCAAGCTTGGCACGCCGTTCGGCGATCAGGTGGTTTTCGTTGTCTGCGGAAGACGCGTCTTGATTAGCCATCGGGCACCCTGTAAATGTTCAAACCCTGAAAAGATTACAAACCTTGCTTGAGACTGGCGACGATAAACTGGTCCAGATCGCCATCGAGCACTTTTTCGCAGTTACTCGACTGGACGTTGGTACGTAGGTCCTTGATGCGCTGGTCGTCGAGCACGTACGAACGGATCTGGCTGCCCCAGCCGATATCGGCCTTGGAGTCTTCTGCCTGCTGCTTGGCCTCGTTGCGCCTTTGCATCTCGTGTTCCCACAGCTTCGCCTTCAACTGTTTCATGGCGAAGTCGCGGTTGGCGTGCTGGCTACGCTGGCTCTGGCAAGCCACGACAATGCCGCTCGGCTCGTGGGTAATCCGCACCGCCGAATCGGTGGTGTTGACGTGCTGGCCGCCCGCGCCGCTGGAACGATAGGTATCCACGCGCAGGTCGGAAGGGTTGATGTCCACTTCAAAGCTATCGTCGATTTCCGGCGACAGAAAGACCGAGGCAAACGACGTATGCCGGCGACCGCCGGAGTCAAACGGGCTCTTGCGCACCAGACGGTGAACGCCGGTTTCGGTACGCAGCCAGCCAAAGGCGTAATCGCCCTGGATATGCAGCGAAGCCGATTTGATCCCCGCCACGTCGCCTGCGGAAATTTCGATGATATCCGTTTTGAAACCGTGGCTTTCGGCCCAGCGCAGGTACATGCGCAGCAGGATATTGGCCCAGTCCTGCGCTTCGGTACCGCCGGAGCCCGACTGGATGTCCAGATAGGCGTTGTTCTGGTCCATCTCGCCGGAGAACATGCGCCGAAACTCGAGCTTTTCCAACGACCCTTGCAGGCTATCGAGCTCTTTGCGCACCTCGTCGACGGTACCTTCATCGTCTTCCATTTCCGCAAGCTCGAGCAGATCCCGGCTGTCGCCCACACCCTGCTCGAGGTCGTCAATGGTCGCCACGATCGCTTCAAGAGACGCACGCTCGCGGCCGAGCTTCTGTGCGTAGTCTGGATCGTTCCAGACATTGGGGTCCTCAAGCTCCCGGGTAACTTCTTCTAGCCGATCTTTCTTCTCGGCATAGTCAAAGATACCCCCTAAGAACCTCTGTCCGTTCAGACAGGTCCTTGATCTGGAGATGAATCGGATTGGTTTCCAACATGGAGTGCCCTGGCCTTCGTCAGTAAAAAAACTAGGTGAAAAAGAAAGGGAAGCATTGTAACGAAATTGGCCTCCAACAACCATTGGCACCGGCACTATCGAAATTCTGTATAGCTGCATGTGTAATTTCTGATAGACACCCACTTTTCGGCGGTGCTAGTACTTGAAATGTCAAACAATCGTATTAGGACAATTTTTGAGGGAACAACATGATAAAAACTCGTACTCTGATGGGCGCTGCCGTCATGACGCTTGGCTTTGCCGCACCTCTTCAGGCAGACACACTTCGCTTAGCCATCATGGGCGAGCCAGCGTCGCTTGATCCGCATAAAATTAGCGGTACCTGGGAAAACGATGTGGTGGGTGATCTTTTTGAAGGACTGGTCACTGAAGCTGCCGATGGCACGCGCATTCCCGGCGTGGCCGAATCGTGGGAAATATCCGATGACGGCACGGTATACACCTTCAAATTGAGAGACGACGCCAAGTGGTCGGACGGTGAGCCGGTGACCGCCGAGGATTTTGTATTCGCCTTTAAGCGCATTTTAGCGCCGTCCACCGCCGCTGATTATGCCTACCTGCTGTACCCGATTAAAAATGCTGAAGCCGTCTATGCAGGCGAAGCCGAGTCAAATGCCCTGGGTGTCGACGCCCTAGACGCGACCACCCTAGAAATAACCCTTGAACGTTCAACGCCTTATTTCTTGGACCAGCTTTCCCACTATACCGCCTACCCGTTACCCAGCCATACGGTAGAAACGCATGGCGACGACTGGTCACGTCCAGGCAATATGGTCTCCAACGGCGCGTTCCAGCTAGAGGAGTGGCAGTCGCAAACGCGTATATCAGCATCGCGCAACCCCCATTTTCATGATGTTGACAACGTCGCGCTCGAGGAAGTCGTCTATTTTCCTATCGAAGAGCGCAATACGGCACTTAACCGTTTCCGGGCAGGCGAGATCGATATCGCTCGTGAGTTCCCCACCCAGCAGTACGACTGGCTGATGGACAACCTACCCGAAGCCGTTCAGGTAGCGCCCTACCTTGGCATTTACTACTACGCTTTCAATGCCCGGGACGGCCATGCAACCTCTGACCCGCGTGTACGCGAAGCGCTTAGTCTAGCCGTTCGCCGCGAAGTCATTACCGATCAAATTCTCGGTACGGGTGAAGTACCTGCTTACAGTTTCGTTCCACCCAACGTTAGCCACTATGAAGCGCCTACCGCTAGTTTCGCCGACCTGTCCCAGGATGAGCGACTGGAGCGCGCCCAGGCATTGCTCCAGGAAGCGGGCTATGGCCCGGATAATCCGCTTGAGCTGATGCTGCGTTATAACACCAGCGAGGACCACCGTAAGGTCGCCATCGCCATTGCCGCCATGTGGAAGCCCCTGGGCGTTGAAGTAGAACTTTATAATTCAGAGGTTGCCGTTCACTACTCGGATATTCGCCAAGGCGACTTCGACGTTGCCCGCGCAGGCTGGATCGGTGACTACAATGACGCCCAAAACTTTTTAAGCCTGCTGGAAAGCGGCGTGTCCAATAACTACGGCGCCTACAGCTCGGCTGAATTTGACGCTTTGATGAGCGAAGCTGCCAATACCCAGGACCTGGATGAGCGCGCCGACATCATGGCCGAAGCGGAGACCATCGCCCTGGAAGACAGCGCCACGCTACCCATTTACTACTATGTCTCGCGCAACCTCGTCAGCCCCGACCTGGTCGGCTGGGAAACGAACATTGAAGATATCCACCGCTCACGCTGGATTCACTTCGACGAGTAATTCCCTTCAATCCGTCGTTCCGTACCACGACTGACTGCCGCTACATCCTCAGGCTTCGGCCTGAGGAGCGAGGCCCGATAATGCTTAGCTACACCTTTAAACGCTTACTTCAGGCGATCCCGACGCTATGGATTGTGATTACCCTGTCGTTCTTTTTAATGCACCTAGCCCCAGGTGGGCCCTTCGACGGCGAGCGACAACTCCCGCCTGAAATCGAGGCCAATTTAATGGCTTCTTACGGCCTGGACAAACCCGTCTGGGAGCAATATTTCACCTACATGGGTAACCTTCTTCAAGGTGACCTGGGTCCCTCGTTCAAATACAAGGACTTTTCGGTCACCGAACTCGTCGCTCAAGGCTTCCCGGTCAGTCTAGAGCTTGGTTTATGGGCAATCGGCCTTGCGCTTCTGGCGGGGATTCCCATGGGGGTGATTGCCGCACTAAAACGCAACTCCACCGTTGATTATATGGTGATGGGTACAGCCCTGGCCGGGGTGGCTATCCCCAACTTCGTGATTGCCCCTCTGTTGGCGCTGGTATTCGGTGTTTTTCTGGCCTGGTTACCCGTCGGGGGTTGGAACGATGGCCATTGGAAAAACATGATCCTGCCCGTCGTGGCCCTTTCTATTCAGCAGATTGCGTATATCGCCCGGATGATGCGCGCCAGCATGATCGAGGTGCTGAGCAGTCACTTTGTCCGCACGGCCAGAGCGAAAGGCCTGAGCGAGAGCGAAGTCATCTGCCGTCACGCCCTGCGTCCGGCCATGCTCCCAGTTGTCTCCTACCTGGGGCCCGCCATTGCCGGGATTATTACCGGCTCGGTGGTCATTGAGCAGATTTTCGGGATACCTGGTATTGGCCGCTATTTCGTCCAGGCGGCGCTCAATCGCGATTACACCCTGGTGATGGGCACCGTCGTCTTTTACGGCGGCCTGATTGTACTTCTCAACCTGATCGTCGATTTACTCTACTCGGCTCTGGATCCGCAAATTCGCTATGATAATGAATAATGCAACGTCGGCCCCGCCGGTCGCCAGCAACAGCCTGGGGCGTGAAGCGTGGCGTCGGCTCCGCCAGAACAGTGCTGCAACCACCAGCCTGGTGCTCCTCATCGTCATTGCCCTGGCCTGTTTGTTCGGCCCCTGGCTAACTCCCTGGGCGCTTGATGAAGTGGACTGGAACGCCTTCCTGGCCCCGCCAAACGTCGAAAGTGGCCACTATGCGGGCACTGACGCCAATGGCCGGGACTTACTCACCCGGGTATTGCATGGTGGACAGATTTCACTCTCCGTCGCCTTGGTAGCCACCCTTGTATCGCTGGTTATCGGGGTCCTTTACGGTGCGATTGCCGGCTACGTGGGTGGCCGAATCGACAATCTGATGATGCGCTTTGTCGACATCATGTACTCGCTGCCCTTCATGTTCATGGTCATCCTGCTGATGGTGGTATTTGGGCGTAACATCCTGCTGATCTACGCCGCCATTGGCGCCGTTGAATGGTTAGACATGTCGCGCATTGTGCGCGGACAGGTGCTCGCTCTAAAGCGCCGTGAGTTCGTTGAGGCTGCTCATGCCTTAGGCGTCAGCAGCTTTAAGATCGTGACGCGCCATCTGATCCCCAATGCCATCGGTCCGGTGATCATCTATGTCACCCTCACCGTTCCTAAAGTCATTTTGCTGGAAAGCTTTCTTTCCTTTCTGGGTCTCGGCGTTCAAGAACCCTTGACCAGTTGGGGAGTGCTGATCAGCGAGGGGAAGGACATGATGGAAACAGCGCCCTGGATGCTGATTATCCCTTCCGCCTTTCTAGCGATCACGCTGCTATGCCTTAACTTTTTGGGTGACGGTCTGCGAGACGCCCTGGACCCCAAGACGCGCTAAGACAGGCCCTGTCAGCAAACGCAAGGAGGCTGCATGCCACAACCATTATTGGAATTTGACCGTCTGCGGGTCGACTTCGACCTTCCCAATGGAACCGTTACCGCGGTCAAGGACGTTAGCTTTACCCTGCATCAAGGCGAGACACTGGCACTCGTTGGGGAATCAGGTTCAGGCAAGTCGATCACATCGACTGCCGCAATGGGCTTACTTCCTGAGCTGGCTCGCGCCAGCGGCCGCATTCGCTGGCATGGCGGGCCGGGCAATGAAAACTTGATTACCGTCAACCGTAAGCGCCTGCGGGCCATTCGTGGCAATGAGATCTCAATGATCTTTCAGGAGCCAATGACGTCGCTCAACCCAATGCATCGCGTTGGTCAGCAGATTCGTGAAGTGCTGAACAAGCACACGCCCTTGCGGGGTCAAGAGGCTTACCAGCGGGTACTGGCGCTACTCGAACAGGTGGGCATCCCCGAGCCCAAGCGCCGCATCGACAGCTACCCCCACGAGCTATCCGGGGGGCAGCGTCAACGGGTCATGATTGCCATGGCGCTGGCTTGTGAGCCGAAGCTGCTGATCGCCGATGAACCGACCACCGCCCTTGACGTCACCGTCCAGGCGCAGATTCTCGCGCTGCTTAAAGACCTTCAGGCGCGTTATGGCATGGCGATCCTGTTTATCACCCACGACCTGGGCGTGGTCCGCCACTTGGCCGATAGCGTGTGCGTCATGCAGCACGGAGAAATCGTCGAAGCGGGGGCCACCAAGGCGCTGTTTCAATCGCCCCAGCACCCTTATACCCGGATGCTGATTGACGCCAACCCAAGTGGCCAGAAGGCACCCGTTTCCAACTCAGCGCCCACTCTGCTCACCGCACAAAACATTGGCGTTCGTTTCCCACTCAAGAAGCGCCTGTTTGGCCCTAACCGCTATTTTGAAGCGGTGAAAAACATCGACCTCACGCTGCGCAAGGGCCAAACCCTGGGCATCGTTGGCGAATCGGGGTCAGGCAAAACCACCCTGGGCCGCGCACTGCTTCGACTGGTAAAAAGCCACGGCAAGGTACGTTTCGATGACATCGACGTTGCCCAACTTGACCGTGCGGGAATGCGTCCGCTGCGAGCGCGTATGCAGGTTGTCTTTCAAGACCCCTTTGGCTCGCTTTCTCCGCGCATGACCGTGGGTGACATTATTGGCGAGGGGCTCCGCGTTCACCAGCCGCTACTGGGGCGTGCCGAACGCGACGCCGAGGTTATCCAGGCGCTTGAAGAAGTCGCCCTGGACCCCGCTCACCGTCATCGATACCCCCATGAGTTTTCCGGGGGACAGCGGCAACGGATTGCCATCGCGCGGGCACTGGTCGTCAGACCTGAGTTCCTGCTGCTTGACGAACCGACCTCGGCCCTTGACCGTTCAGTGCAGATGACCGTCATTGAACTGTTACGCGATTTGCAGCAACGCCACGGACTGACCTATTTATTCATTAGCCATGACCTTGCCGTTGTTCGAGCGCTAGCCGATGAGGTCATCGTGATGCGTCAGGGCGAAATCATCGAGCAAAACGACACCCAATCGCTTTTCAACGCCCCAAGGCATACCTACACCCAGGAACTGATGCGCGCCGCTTTTCTGGACAGCCCAGCAGCATAGGCGCTAATCCTGAATATCAGCACGCTTATAACCCCATCACTCGAAGCCGCCTCTGCCTGCAAATAAAAAACCCGGCCGAAGCCGGGTTTGGGTCGTGCTGACAAACGCTGACGTCTTAGAAGCGGTATGTCAGCTGAGCACCGAAGCCGTGGGCTTCGTTTTTGTAGTCGGCTGAGTAATTAGCTCCACCGACTGGCTGGCCTCCTGTTGCCGGGCTTGCCAGGAGATCACGACGTTCCTGGTTTACATATGTACCGCGCTCTGTCAGGTACGAGTAGGCCACATCGATGGTCAGGTCATCGGTTGGTGTCCAACCCGCGCCCAGCGAGAAAATACGCCGTTCATCGGACGGAATGCGTACGCTGCGATCGTCGTCGTTGGTCGGCGTGAAGTCGAGGGTTACACCGGCACGCAATGCCAGCGTCGGCGTAAGCTGGTACTCACCCCCCGTAGCGAAGGCCCAGGCATTAGAATAGTTTTGCTGCTCGTTAGTAATCTCATTACCTTGACTACCGGTAACGGAAATCTCTTCAAACTGACTCCAGCGCACCCAGGAGGCGCCGAACATCAACTTCAGGCGATCGCTCATCTGCTGGGTCAGCGAGAAGTTAACCGTTTCTGGAGTGGTTAAATCCAGGTTAGCTGAATCGGCCTGCAACACGTTGCCCATCGGATCGGTAGCGCTGAAATCGCCTTCCAGTTCATAGTCGACTTTCGAACGATAGGTCAGACCCAAGGTAGTTTCGGGCACCGGCTGATAGATCACCCCGAGGTTATAACCCCAGGCTTCATCTTCACCGTCAACGCGCGAGTCGATATCGGCATCAGGATTGAATGTCTGTTCACTGGGCAACTGGCGGCGTAGCTCACCCTCAACCTGGTTGTAGGTAATGCCCGCCCCGACAGACCACTGGTCGTTAAATCGGTAAGAGACGGTCGGCTGTGCACTCGCCACCGTGACTTCAGTATAGTTGCCAAAGTAGCGGCCCTGGAAATCGTCTTCGTAATCGGTCTTGGAGCCGAAGGGCGCGTACACCCCAAACCCGAATGCCAGCTTGTCGTTGACTGGGTGAGCATAAAACGCATAGGGAATAAGGGTGCCAGGCACCATATCGCCCTCATTGCCCCCTGGGATTTCACCTGCAGGCCCTTGTGGGCCGCCCGGTGCGCCAAGTGTGCGAGTGGCTTCCACATTAGAAAGTTCACTATTAACGTTTAGATACGTCCCACCTGCAGAGATTTGCGCGCGATCCAAGAACGACATGCCGGCGGGGTTGCCGTACACGATGGTCGCGTCTTCCACATTCGAGCTACGCCCCGCGTGGCCGTAGCCTTGGCCGCTGACGCTCTGCTCGTTGATTTGATACCCACCTGCTTGGGCCTGGCTGGCGAAAGCGGCGGTGGCAACGGCGGCTGCCAGGGCGAGCTTGTTAAATTTATTGTGCATAGTGGGCCTCTCTTCCCAATGATCCGACGGAATGTTGTCCATCCGTCATGCTTTTTTTGTACACGTCAGTTTTGGCCCAAAACACCGGTTCGTTCAAGGGCAAACGAGCGTTTTATTTTATTTTTGCCTTATACATTAGTCGCACGATCGTTTTAAATCATTGTTTTAGGTTTCTTGAGGAGTTTTTACACCCACGCTTGACCTTTGTGTTACCCATAGGTTTTAGACTCTGTTTATCACTAGACATGCCTTGGGAGCCCCAATGAAAGTCAGCGAACTGGCAAAACGAGGCGGCGTGACCCCTGAAACGGTGCGCCATTACACCCGGGAGCAACTGCTAGCTCCCACACGCCAACCTGAAAACGGCTATCAGTTGTTCTCTGCCACCGATCTTGAACGGCTGCACTTCATTCAACGGGCGCGCAAGCTCGGCTTCAGCGTCGCCGAGATTCGCGACATTCTCGCTCATGCCGACCATGGCGATTCACCTTGTCCAATGGTCCGTGATCTGTTGGCCAACCGACTGCCGCAAATCCGCGCCCAGATCCAGGAGCTCGAGGCGCTCGCCCAACGGATGGAGCAAGCGCTTGAGAGCTGGCAGCACATGCCCGATGGCACCCCGGACGGGCATAGCCTTTGCCGCCTGATCGAGAGCTTCCCCGAGAAACAGGAGACCCCATGAGCCAACACACCCTGACGCGCACGGTTCCCGGCATGAACTGCCAGGGCTGTGTAAAGCGCATGCGCGAGGCCATTCAACAGCAGGATCACGACGCCAACGTCGTCGGGTCTCCGGGGGAAAAGCGCCTGGATGTCACCACGACGCTCGACGACGCCACGCTCGACCAGACCCTTGAGCGGGCAGGCTACCCGCCCGGTGAGCAGTCCAGCGGCGCCCAGCCGAGCGCCGAGCCGTCCGACGACGCCGGCGATAAGCCCGCGCAAAGTGACCGTTCTCAAGGCTCGGGGCATCGCCAGCAATATCGTCTGGCGATCAGCGGCATGACCTGCGCGAGCTGTGTGAAGAGCGTTCAAAAGGCGCTGGAGCGCACGGCGGGCGTCGAGACCGCCAGCGTCAATTTTGGTACGCATACCGCCCAAGTGGTGGGGGATGCTAACGAACAAGCCCTGATCGACGCCGTTGAATCAGTTGGCTACGGAGCCGAGCCGATCGTCGATATGCGCGAGGCGGAGGCAACCCGCGCCGAACAGGAAGCCCGCGACTACAAGCGGCGCCTGAAAGGCAGCGCCTGGTCGCTGGCCCTTGCCGTTCCGCTGATGCTCAGCATGTTCGTCTATCACCCCCACCCGGAGGGCACCGGTCGTGTTTTCTGGCTGGCCATCGGCCTTTTGACCCTGGCCATCCTGGCATTTCCCGGCCGCCACTTTTTTGTCAACGCGTGGAAAAACCTCAAGCACCACCAAGCCAACATGGACACGCTGGTGGCCATGGGCACCGGCACCGCCTGGCTTTACTCGATGATGGTGGTGGTCTTTGCTCCCTGGTTACCCGAGGTGGCACAGGGACTTTATTTTGAAGCCTCGGCCATGGTGATCGGCTTGATCCTGCTGGGTAACGCCATGGAGCTGCGCGCACGTGGAAGAACCAGCGATGCGCTGAAACGCCTGCTGGACCTGCAAAGCCGCACCGCCCGGGTGATCCGCGATGGCGAGGAGCGTGAAGTCGAGATCGACGCCGTGCGTGAGGGTGATCATATCCGCGTACGCCCTGGCGAGCGGCTTCCGGTGGACGGTGAAGCCATAGAAGGCGCCAGCTACATCGACGAGTCCATGCTGACCGGCGAACCCGACCCCATCAAGAAGGGCCAGGGCGATGACGTCAGTGCGGGCACGGTCAACGGCAAAGGCGGGCTGGTCTACCGCGCGACCCGTGTGGGGACTGACACCCGCCTGGGGCAGATCACCGAACAGGTGGCCAGCGCGCAAAACTCGCGCCCGCCGATCGGCGAACTGGCCGACAAGGTGTCGAGCATTTTTGTCCCCTCGGTGATGATCATCGCCGTGCTCACGGCTCTGGTTTGGTTCAATGTCGGTGCCGAGCCGCGGGTCATTCACATGCTGGTGACCGCCACCACCGTACTGATTATCGCCTGCCCCTGCGCGCTTGGCCTGGCGACGCCGATTTCCACCATGATCGGCGTGGGCAAGGCCGCCGAGCACGGCGTGCTGGTGAGAAACGGCGAGGCGCTGCAGACCGCCAGCAAGTTGACCACGCTGGTAGTGGACAAGACCGGCACGCTTACCGAAGGCAAGCCCCGAGTGACCGAGGCCGAGGTGCTGAGCGACGATACGTCCACGGCACTGGGTTATATCGCGGCGCTGGAGCGCGGCTCGGAGCACCCGCTTGCCGCGGCGCTGATGGCCTATGCCGACGAGCATGACGCAGCGCCTGGCGAGATCCGTGACTTCGATAGCGTCACCGGCGGCGGGGTAAAAGCGCAAACCCGCGACGGCCAGTCGCTGCTGCTGGGCAACGCGCGCCTGATGGAAGACGCCGGGGTCGATCTTACCGCGCGTCAGGAAAAGGCCCGCGAACTGGAAGAGAAAGCCCGCACGCTGGTTTATTTTGCTCTGGACGGGCAATTAACGGCGCTCTTTGGCATCAGCGACCCGCTGCGTGGCGATGCCGTGGCAGCCGTCAAGCGGCTGCAGGATGACGGCTTGACCGTGGTCATGCTAACCGGCGACAACCCCCACACGGCCGCCGCCATTGCCCGCCAGGTCGGCATTGACGATTATCGCGCCGGGTTGCTGCCCGAAGACAAGCACGCCGACATCGAGCGGCGCCAAAAGGCAGGTGAAGTGGTCGGCATGGTCGGCGACGGGATTAACGACGCCCCGGCGCTGGCCCGCGCCCATGTCGGCTTCGCGATTGGTCAGGGCACCGATGTCGCCATCGAGAGCGCAGGCATGACGCTGATGCGCGGGTCGTTGCACGGCGTCGCCGACGCCATCGAGATCAGCCGCGCCACGCTGCGCAACATCAAGCAGAACCTGGTCGGCGCCTTTGGCTACAACGTGCTGTGCATTCCCATCGCCGCCGGGGTGCTCTACCCCCTCACCGGCACGTTGCTCTCGCCGATGATTGCAGGGGCGGCGATGTCGCTTTCCTCGATCACCGTGGTCAGCAACGCCAATCGCCTGCGCCTGTGGAAAACCAGCGCCGCCCCAGCCAAAGGAGGAACCTCATGAGCCTAGTGGTCAATCTCGCCGGCCTCGGCCTGATCGCCGCCATCGTGTGGTGGTTCTGGCTGGCTAGCTGACGCCGATATAGCGCCCTGGCTTATGGTTCAGGGCGATGATTAAATTCAAGGTCAGAGCGCCCAGCACCGAGAACCCCACACGGTCGAGCGGTAGCTGGGTGAGGGCCACCAGCAGAATCAGCCCGTCGATACCCAGCTGCACGTAGCCTGCCCGCAGGCCGTGTTTTTCCTGCAGGTAAAGCGCCAGGATATTGATGCCGCCGAGGCTGGTGCGGTGGCGAAACAGCATCAGCATGCCGATGCCCATCAAGGCGCCGCCCATCAAGGCGGCATAAAGCGACGGCACGGCAGCAAACTCGACCCAGCCCTGGGTCAGTTCTGAAAACAGCGATACCAGGCCGATGGCTAAGAAGGTTCGTAGCGTAAAGCTCCAGCCCATGCGTTTTATCGCCAGGTAATAAAACGGCAGGTTAATCGCGAAAAACCACACCCCGAAGCCCCACCCGGTAACATAGTTGAGGAGTAGCGCCAGACCTGCGGTACTGCCGGTTAGCAGCACGGCGTGGGTGTAAAAGGTCACTCCGAGCGCGACAAACAGCGTGCCCAACAGCATCGCCATGACATCCTCATAGGGTTTATGAGGGTCGGTAGGCAGGTCTTCCATGCGCATAGCGGCGTCCCTTTTTTAGAATGATCCAAGCGGCTGTCAACGCAGCCAAGGACGCGAGGATAGCCGAGCGGGTCAAACGGGGCTAGCGTGCTCCACCATCAGCTGCAGCGTTTCGCGCCCGCGCCAGCGGTTGCGATTGAGCTTGTAGGCACAGTGCAGCGTATCGCCGACACCAAACGCGGGCAGCTCGCCGGGCGTCAGCGCGCGAAACCAGATGGCCTTGCAGGTCACCGCGCCCATGGAAAGCTCCATCATCAAATGCGCCCCTTCGGCGCCCACCGGGCGCAACGCCTCGACGATAAAACGTCCTTCAAACAGCGGCGGATCGAATTCGCGACCATAGGGGCCCAGCGCCTCGATATCGACAAGCGTTGAAAGCGACAGCTGTGCCGTGGATAGCTCACCGTCGGTCCAAAGACGCGGATAAAGGACACGCCCTGCCAACTGTTCACTCACCGCCTGCAGAAAGGCCGCCTTGAAGGCGTCAAGCTGCTCGCGTGGCACGCCTACGCCCGCGGCGCCACTGTGGCCGCCAAAGCGGGGCAGCGCTTCAGGCGCAAGCTCATAGGTACGCTGCAGGGCGTCGCGCAGATGCAGGCCGTCCACCGAGCGTCCGGAGCCCGTCAGCATATTGGGGGCAGCCGCTTGGGTGAGCACCAGCGCCGGGCGGCCGTAGGCCTGCACCAGACGTGAGGCGACGATGCCCTGCACGCCAGGATGGCCATCTTCCAGCAGCACCACCACCGCCGGCTCATCGGCATCCAGCGCGCTGACGGCGAGGCGCCGCGCCTCTTCGGCCATGTCCGCCTCAATGGCTTTGCGGGACTGGTTGTCTTGGTCCAGCACCTCTAATTGGCGATTAGCCACGCCGTCGTTTTCGGCGAGCATGTAGTGCAGCGCCGCGTAGGGGTCGTCCAGCCGCGAGCGGGCATTGATGCGCGGGCCCATCTGAAAGGCCAGGGTTTCAGCGTTAAACGGTACGCTATCTGCCCCTAAGCGCGTGGCCATGGCCCGCCAGCAGGCGGCGTCCATGCGGTTAATCAACGTAAGGCCGTGATTGACGACGGCGCGGTTGGCAGGGCTTCCGCCCAGCGACACACAGTCGGCCACCGTACCCAGCGCCACGTAGGAAAGCCACGGCGACAGCTTGGGCGAGGTCTCCGACAGCGCGCCCCACTCGATCAGCACGCCGCGCGCAAGCGACATCGTAAGCCACGCCACCATGCACCCAGCGATGGTTTTATCCGGGTAGTCGCAGTCATCACGTGTAGGATTAACGCAGGCATAGGCCGAAGGCGGCGGGCCTTCCTGCGGCAACGCATGGTGATCGCTAACCACCACGTCGATGCCGGCAGCTTTCAGGCGCGCTATACGCGGCTCGTCTGAGCTGCCGCAGTCGGCGGTGATCACCAACGACGGCAGCGGCTTTAGATTCAGCGTGCGCTCGACCAGCGGCAGACTGATCCCGTAGCCGTCGTGAATACGGTGGCCGATCAGGCTGTGCAGTTTGTGTTCAGGTACGCCAAAAAGCTCCACCAGGGTGCGCCGGATCACCACGTGGGAGGTAATACCGTCCACGTCGTAATCGGTCAGGATGCCGATCGATTCGCCTTCGGCAACCGCCTGAGCAATCCGCTCGGCGGCGCGCCGGCCGTCGGCCAGCTTTTGCGGATGCGCCAGATAGCGCAGGCTGGGCGACACCAGCGGGGCCAGTTCGCCCTGATAGCCCGGCAGCCGTGACGCCAGCAGGCGCGCCTGCAGCTCATTCAGGCCTTCCGCCTGGGCGCGCGCATAGACGGCCTCGTCCAGCGGACGAGGCTCAAGCCGGGGACGGCTGGCGAGCTGGCGCCGCTCACCGCGCTGGGCGTGAGGCGACGCCTCGGTCACATCGGCCATACGCCCTAGCGCCGGTTGTCAGCGACGAACTGCTGAACCGCGGTGAGCTCGGCGGGCAACACCGTATAGCGCTCTTCGCGCTCCAGCAGGTCATCCATATGGGTCGGCAGCGGCACTCCCTGGAAGCCCGCTTTCACCACCGCTTCGGCAAACTTGGCCGGGTGAGCCGTCGCCAGGGTAATCACCGGGGTAGATTGATCGGCCCGGGCACGCTCGGCGGCCCGGTAACCGGTGGCCGTGTGAGGGTCGAGAATTTCGCCGGTACGGTGATGGGCTTCGCGAATCACTTCCAGGATCGTCGCGTCGTCGACGCTGTGGCTTGCGAACTTTTCACGCAGCTTGGCAAGCGGCGCATCGGCCAGCGCCGTCGGCTCCTGTTGAAAACGCTCGAGCAACGCAGCGACGGCGGCGCCATCCTGGTCGTAGGCATCAAACAGCAGGCGCTCGAAGTTCGACGACACCACGATATCCATGGATGGCGCCAGCGTGGCGGCCAGTTCCTTCTTGGAGAAGTCATTGGCGGCCAGGGTCCGGTGCAGAATATCGTTGGCGTTGGTGGCAATGATGAACTGCTTCACCGGCAAGCCCATCTTGTAGGCCATGTAGCCAGCGAACACGTTGCCGAAGTTGGCCGACGGCACGCAGAAGCTGACTTCGCGCTGCGGCGCGCCCAGCGCCACGCCCGCGGCCACGTAGTAAACGATCTGGGCCATGATGCGCGCCCAGTTGATCGAGTTGACCGCCACCAGCCGTGTGCCCTTCAAGAAGTCCTGATTGGCAAAGCTGGCCTTGACCATCGCCTGGGCGTCGTCGAAGTTGCCTTCGATGGCGATATTGAAGACGTTGTTGGCGAGCACCGAGGTCATCTGACGGCGCTGAACTTCCGAGACGCGGTTGTGTGGGTGCAGGATAAAGATATCCAGGTTGTCGCAGTGGCGGCAGCCCTCGATCGCCGCCGAACCGGTATCGCCCGACGTCGCGCCCATGATCACGGCACGTTCACCGCGCTTCTGCAGGAAGTGGTCGAGCACGCGGCCCAGCAGCTGCAGGGCAACGTCCTTGAACGCCAGGGTCGGGCCGTGGAACTGCTCGAGCAGGAAGTGATTACTGTCCAACTGCTTCAGCGGCAGCACCGCATCATGATTGAACGTCGCGTAGGCGTCGGTCACGATCTGGCGGAAGGTGTCATCGTCGATCTCACCGTTGACGAACGGCTTCATCACCCGAAAGGCGATCTCCGCGTAGGAAAGCCCAGCCATGTCGGCCAGGTCATCTTTCGAGAATGACGGCAGCGTTCCCGGCACGTAAAGCCCGCCGTCGCTGGCCATGCCGGTCAACACCACCTCTTCAAAGGAGAGCGCGGGCGCTTGCCCACGCGTGCTGATATAGCGCATGCGGTTGATTACTCCCCTTCGTCCAGGCTTTCCACACGAATGCGGGTCACCGGGCCGGCGATATCCGCCATGGCTTCGATTTCGCGGATCGCTTCGTTCATCTGCTTCTCCTTGGTGCGGTGGGTCAGCAGAATGATCGGCACCAGTTCGCCTTCGGTGGCTTCTTTCTGTATCAGCGCCTCGATGGACATGCCCTGTTCGGCAAGAATCGTCGCCACGCGTGCCAATACGCCGGGGCGGTCGACGGCTAGCAGGCGCAGGTAATAGGCCGTGGTAATATCTTCCATGGGCATGATCGGCAGCTGGCTGACGTCTTCGTCAATGCCGCTGAAGGCCAGGTAAGGCACCCGGTAGTGATGGTCGGTAGCGATATCCCGCGCCACATCGAGTATATCCGCCACCACCGCAGAGGCTGTCGGCTCAGCCCCGGCGCCGGCGCCGTAATAAAGTGTCGGGCCGACGGCATCGCCCATCACGGCGATGGCATTCTTGACGCCGTGCACGTTGGCCAGCAGACGCTCTTTGGGAATCAGCGTCGGGTGAACCCGCAGCTCCAGACCATTTTCGGTGCGCTTGGAAATACCCAGGTGCTTGATGACGTAGCCCAGGTTATCCGCCTGTTCGACGTCTTCGGCGGTAATCCGCGAGATACCTTCGGTGAAGGCCTTCTCGAACTGCAGCGGTACGCCATAGGCGATCGAGGCAAGAATCGTCAGCTTGTGCGCGGCGTCGATGCCTTCCACGTCAAAGGTCGGATCGGATTCGGCGTAGCCCAGCGCCTGGGCTTCAGCGAGCACGTCTTCGAAGGCCCGGCCTTCGTCGCGCATGTGGGTCAGGATGTAGTTGCCAGTGCCGTTGATGATGCCCGCGACCCATTCAATACGGTTGGCCCCGAGGCCCTCGCGCAGCGACTTGATCACCGGAATTCCCCCGGCCACGGCGGCTTCGAACGCGACGATCACGCCTTTCTCGTGAGCGGCCTTGAAGATTTCGTTGCCGTGCACCGCAATCAGCGCCTTGTTGGCGGTGACCACGTGCTTGCCGTTGGCAATCGCCGTGAGCACCAGCTCGCGGGCCGTATCGTAACCGCCGATCAGCTCGACCAGTACGTCGACGTTGGGGTTAGTGGCCACCTCGAATACATCTGAGGTGGCACTGATACCGGTAATGTCGCAATCGGGGTGAATACTGCGGTGAGCCACCTGCTCAATCACAATCGGACGGCCTGCACGACGTGCAATATCGTCAGCGTTGCGCGTCAGCACGTTAAACGTACCGCCACCGACGGTACCCAGCCCACAAATGCCTACTCTTACCGGTTTCAAAATACTTCCCCTTTCATGTTGTGCACCCGTCGGTGCAGTGTCTCAGCGTGATAATGGTTGATCAATCGGCCCGTGGCTGATGATTCTAGGCGTCATCCAGTTCCAGCATTTCCATCATACGGTCCGGCGGTACAAACCCCGGCACCATCTGCCCATCGGGCAGGATAATCGCCGGGGTGCCCTGGACGCCGAGCTGGCGGCCCAGTTCATACTGCTCGGCGACCGGGTTGTCGCAGCTGGCGGTATTGGACAGCGTTTCGCCCTGCTTGGCCCGTGACATGGCCTCGCTGGGGTTATCCGCACACCAGATCCGCTCCATTGTCTTGCCGGCTTTGGCGTTCATGCCGCTGCGCGGGAACGCCAGATAGTGCACCGCGATGCCCCGCTCGTTGAGCTCGGGCACGGAGTCATGCAGCCGCACGCAGTAAGGACAGCTCGGGTCGGTGAACACCACGATCGTCGCTTTGGGCGTTTCCTCCCCACGAAATACCACCCGCTCGCTTTCCGGGACGGCGGCAATCGCCTCTGCGCGCTCCTGGTTCCGGGACTGCTCGGTCAGGTTGACCAGCCCACTATCGGCGTTTTCGTACAGGTCGCCAACCAGAAAATGACTGCCGTCGGCATTTGAGTAAAACGTTTCGCCGTTTTCCAGACGAACATGATAAATGCCTTCCATCGGCGTTTCACGCACGTCGTCAACCGGCATTGCCTGGCCATTGACGCTTAGCGAGTCACGAAGCTCATCGGGCACGCTATTCGCCTGCGCCACCATGGGTATCAACGCACTGGCCAGCAGCCAGCCCATCAGTCTACGCGGCTTGCCCGGTAACGTCGTGTGTTCTAAACCTCGGCGCATCATGCATTCAACCTCTTGGGTGATGTTCGGCATGCAGGCTCTCCAGGCGGGCCTGGGCCACATGCGTGTAAATTTGCGTGGTGGATAGGTCGCTATGACCTAGCAGCAGCTGTACGACCCGTAAATTCGCCCCATGATTCAATAAATGCGTGGCAAATGCATGGCGCAACGTGTGCGGCGACAGCGGTCGCGAGATCCCTGCCTTGATGGCATGCGCCTTGATGCGGTGCCAGAAGGTCTGCCGCGTCATTGCTTTATCGCCCCGCCCTGGAAACAGGGCCGGGCGCGTGGGGTCCTGCATCAGCTGGGGCCGCGCCGTTTTCATGTAGTGGGCCATCCAATCGGCTGCCTCCTCGCCCATGGGCACCAGACGATCCTTGTCGCCTTTCCCGCGCACCCGGACCACACCCTGGCGCAGGTTTACCGCATCACCGGTGAGCCCCACGAGCTCCGACACCCGCAACCCGCAGGCGTAGAGCAGTTCCAGCATGGTGCGATCGCGCACCCCGAGCGGGGTATCCAGCGCCGGGGCCTGCAGCAATCGCTCCACCTCGTCTTCCTCGAGGGTATTGGGCAAGCCGGGCTGCACGCGCGGCAGGCGCACATCGGCGAGCGGATCACTGGCGACATGCCCCTGCGTTCTTGCCCAGCGGTAAAAACTGCGCAGGCTCGACAACACCCGAGCATTGGTGCGCACCTGATAGCCCGCTTCACGGCGGCTGGTAAACCAGGCATCCAGTCTCCCTGATGAAGGCGACAGCAATGACTCGTCGTGCGCATCCAGGTGTTGCTGCCAGGCGTTCAGATCGCGCCGGTAAGCCGCAAGCGTATGCTCACTGGCCCCGCGTTCTAGCCACAGGGCATCCAAAAAAGCATCAATGACACGCATACGCAAGCCGCCCGTTAGGATTATTCATCTCGTAGATAAACAAAACCCCGCCCCGCTGAGCGGTGACGGGGTTTTGCTACCCAGGCGCAAGCGCCTGTGGAAAAGGCTCGCCTTAGGCCAGCTTTTCCTTGATGCGTGCAGACTTGCCGCTGCGCTCGCGCAGGTAGTACAGCTTGGCCTGGCGCACGTCACCGCGACGCTTGACTTCGATCGAGTCAACCAGCGGGCTGTAGGTCTGGAAAGTACGCTCGACGCCGACACCGTGGGAAATTTTACGCACGGTGAAAGCGGAGTTCAGACCGCGGTTACGCTTGCCGATCACCACGCCTTCAAATGCCTGCAGACGCTCACGGCTGCCTTCTTTCACTTTCACCTGAACGACGATGGTGTCGCCCGGTGCAAAGTTCGGCACCTCTTTGGACATTTGCTCGGTCTCGAGCGCCTGGATCACTTTGTTTTTACTGCTCATCGTCTTGCTCCTAAATAACGTGGTGGCTAAACCGCTCAGTCATGGAAGGCGGTCGCCGTGATCCCGGCGCTCAACACGAGCGGCGCGGGAGTCGTCATGGGTGACACAGGTGCGCAGGCTAGTCGCCTTTGTCGCCCTGCACCGCCGCCCCGGCCTGTCGAGTGGTCAGGGCGTATTCCTCGATAAACTCGTTCAGCAGCCGTTGCTGCTCGGCTTCTAGCGTGCGTCCTTCCAATAAGTCGGGACGCCGTTGCCACGTTCGGCCCAATGACTGCTTCAACCGCCAGCGCTCAATCGCGGCATGGTTGCCACTCAGCAGCACCTCCGGCACCTGACGCCCGTCGATCACTTCTGGACGGGTGTAGTGCGGGCAGTCCAGCAACCCATCGTTAAACGAGTCTTCGATGGCGGAGTCCTGATGCCCTAATACGCCGGGAACCAGCCTTGCCGCCGCATCGATCAGCACCATGGCCGGCAGCTCACCGCCGCTTAGCACATAGTCACCAATCGACCATTCTTCATCGATGTCACTTTCCACTACCCGCTCATCAATGCCTTCATAGCGCCCTGCCACAACGACCAGAGGGCCTTTGGAGGCCAGCGTCTTGACGCCCTGCTGATCCAGCTTGCGCCCCTGGGGCGACAGATAGATCACGGTAGGCACCTGGCCGGTCGCGTGATGCGCCTCGCGGCGGGCATCATGAATCGCGGCGCGTAACGTGTCGACTTTCATCAACATGCCGGGGCCTCCGCCATAAGGGCGGTCATCAACGCTGCGATGGCGGTCGGTGGCGTAATCCCGCGGATTCCAGAACGCCAGTGCAATGCGCTGCTTTTCGATGGCTCGACCCACAACCCCTTGCTGGGTAAGGGCATCGAACATCTCGGGAAACAGCGATACCACGCCAATCCACATCGCGGGGTGGGCGCCTTCGCTTCCGCTCTCCGGCACGTCTTCACCGTTCAAAATTCAGGATCCCAGTCAACGACCATGCGGCCATCTTCAAGGCTGACTTCGACAATGACGTCGTCCGGCAGAAACGGCAGCAGTCGCTCGCGCTTGTCGATCGACTCGACATCGCCGCGCACCACCATGACATCGTTAGCGCCGGTTTCGAACAGGTAGCTGACCCGTCCCAACCGTTCGCCGGTCTGAGTGAAAACCGCCAGGCCTTCAAGCTCATGCCAATAATACTCGTCGTCGGAAAGCTCTGGCAGGGCGGCTTTGGGCATCAGGATATCCGCCTGGGCCAACGCTTCGGCCGCGTCACGGTCATCAACACCTTTCAGCTGCACCACAAGGCCTTTACCTTGCCGACGGCCCTGAACAATGGCCATTAGCGTCAGGTTTTCACCTTGGCGCACCCACCATTCGGGGTATTCCAGAATGCTGTCCATGGGGCTGGTATAGGAATATACCTTCAGCCAGCCTTTCACCCCGTGAGGGCTTGTAAGCTTGCCTAGCACCACGTGTGTGTCGTCAGTTTGGCTTGTTTCAAAACGCGTCATCGACGACCCCGACATACAACAGCACTTGCTTCATCGCGAACGGGCTCAGGCCTGTTTACGCGCTTCTTTTACCAGCTCAGCAACGCGACCCGACAGCTGGGCACCCTGGCTCTGCCAGTGTACGACGCGGTCCAGATCAACGCGCAGACGCTCTTCCTGACCACGGGCAACCGGGTTGAAGAAACCGATACGCTCAATGAAACGACCATCGCGGGCGTTGCGTGAGTCGGTCACGGTCAGGTGGTAAAAGGGACGCTTCTTGGCGCCACCACGTGCCAAACGAATGGTAACCATACGATAACTATCCTTCGGTTGAGGTTACGAGAGTGGGGTTAGCGGTTTCGCTACCGGAGACACTCTTCATACTATATAAAGGCCTCCATGGCAGGCATTTGACGCTTTAGAGCCAACACCCACGCACGAAGAGGCCGCATTCTACGCAAATGCGCGCGGCTTGGAAAGCCTGGCCGCCAGAAAACTGTCAGGCCGTCAAGCTCGCCAATCTAAAGCGGCGGCGTTCAGCGCCTGGGCATACCACCGGGACCGCCCATGCCACCCATACCGCCAGGGCCACCCGGGCCGCCGGGACCACCGCCGCCGCCCATCATGCCGGACATGCCGCGCATCATTTTATCCATGCCACCTTTTTTGCCGGCTTTCTTCATCATTTTCTGCATCTGCTTGTGCTGCTTGAGCAGACGATTCAAATCCGGCACCTGAAGCCCCGCGCCCGCGGCAATACGGCGCTTGCGTGAGCCGTTGATGATTTCAGGCTTGTGGCGCTCCTTGGGCGTCATGGAATTGATCAGCGCCTCGAGCTTGCCGAGTTCTTTCTCGGGACCCGGTCCCTGGGCCATGTCCGCCATCTGCCCCATTCCCGGCAGCTTGCCGAGCAAACCGCCCATACCACCCATTTTCTTGAGCTGCTGGAGCTGCTCGCGGAAGTCTTCCAGATCAAAGCCATCGCCTTTCTTGACCTTCTTGGCCAACTGCTCGGCTTTGGACTTGTCCACCGTGCGCTCGGCTTCCTCGATCAGCGAGAGCATGTCGCCCATGCCAAGAATCCGCGAGGCAACCCGGTCAGGGTGGAAGGGCTCCAGGGCATCCACCTTCTCACCCACGCCCATGAACTTGATCGGCTTGCCGGTAATGTGGCGCACGGAAAGCGCGGCACCACCACGGGCATCACCGTCGGCCTTGGTCAGGATAACCCCGGTCAGCGGTAGCGCATCGTGGAAGGCCTTGGCCGTATTGACGGCATCCTGGCCGGTCATGGCGTCGACGACGAACAGGGTCTCATCAGGCGTAACGGCTTTATGCAGCGCCTGGATTTCCGCCATCATGGCCTCGTCGATCGCCAGACGGCCGGCGGTATCGATCAATACGACGTCGTGGAACTGAATCTTGGCGTGCTTGATCGCCGCTTCGGCAATCGCCACCGGGGCCTGGTCGGAGCGCGAGGGGAAGAAATCCACCTCGACTTCTTTGGCCAGGGTTTCCAACTGGTCGATCGCCGCAGGGCGGTAAACGTCTGCCGAGACGACGAGTACCTTTTTCTTTTCGCGTTCGCGCAGGTAGCGGGCCAGCTTGGCCACCGAGGTGGTTTTACCCGCCCCCTGCAAACCCGCCATCAACACCACGGCCGGCGAGCTCTTGAGCGTCAGGCCTTCGTTGGCCTCGCCCATGGTGGCTTCCAGCTCTTGCTGGACGATCTTGATGAACTGCTGCCCGGGCGAGAGGCTTTTCGACACCTCCTGACCCACGGCACGCTCGCGTACCCGTTCGACAAAGTCCTTGACCACCGGCAGCGCTACGTCAGCCTCGAGCAGCGCACGGCGGACTTCGCGCAGGGTATCTTTAACGTTGTCTTCGGTCAGGCGCGCCTGACCTTTGATCGATTTTAACGTCTGGGAAAGACGCTCACTGAGATTCGAAAACATGGGGCCTCTCTGCCTCCGTCGCTGTCGCCGGGCGTGACCGCCGCTGGACTGATGTGGAAAAGATTATACGCGCTCGCCGCGTGAGTCTCCATGGGGCTCGAGGTGTAGATGGCTGTGCGTCACTGTAAGGATTCGTTATAGTAGATGGGTATCGGTTCGCCGTATTCAATGATCACGTTCACCACCACTTTCATCATGACGCGCTGCAAGGCGCACGGATAGCATCATGCAGGCGCTCCCTTTCGCCACTATCGCCTTTGTTCTGTACGTCGCCGCTGCCATCTGGCAGGGAATGACGCTGTTCCGGCGCGTCCCGCCCCGCCAGGGCATGGTACGCATTGTCGCCGCCCTGGGTCTGCTATTGCATATCCCGGTGGTTGTGCAACTGGTCGGCCAAACGCCCGGCTTGCTGCCCGGCTTTGCCACTAGCGCCACGCTGCTCATGGCCGTCGCCGTCAATGTGGTATTGATCGCCAGCCTGTTTAAGCCGGTGTTGAACGCGGGCATCGCGCTCTTCCCGCTTGCCGGGATTGCCCTGATAGCGGCTACCTGGCTGCCCAGCCAAGGCGGCCACAGCGGGCTGACGCCGGGTATTCTGATGCACGCGATCAGCTCGGCGCTGGCCTTTGCGGTACTCGCCATCGCCGCCGTTCAGGCGGTGCTGGTGGGTCTGCAGAATCAAGCGCTACGCCACCACCATATTCGCGGCATCGTTCAGTCGCTTCCCCCGCTTACCACCATGGAGCGGGTGCTTTTTGAGCTCGTCTGGGCTGGCATCGTGCTGCTGACGCTATCGATCATCAGCGGTTTGTTGTTTCTGGATAACTTCTTTGCCCAGCATCTGGCGCACAAAACCGTGCTGTCGCTTCTCGCCTGGGTGATTTTCACCACGCTTCTTATTGGCCGCTATCGCTTTGGCTGGCGCGGCATGCGCGCGGTACGCTGGACCCTCGGCGGCTGCGCGCTCCTGATTCTGGCCTATTTTGGCAGCAAGTTCGTGCTTGAAGTGGTACTTAACCGCTAAGCTTGCAGACACGGCGGTGTGTTGACACCCCTGTGACAACCTCTTACAAATCGAGCTGAACACGGCGTAAAGGAATTTCCGACTTGAGCGATGACTTCCCTCTGGGATTACTCTTTGGCCTGCTGGCCCTTCTAATTGCCCTCTCCGCTTTTTTCTCTAGCTCTGAAACCGGCATGATGTCGATCAACCGCTATCGGCTCAGCCACAGTGCCAGCAGCGGCGACCGCCGCGCCAAGCGCGTCATGCGCCTGCTGGCGCGCCCTGACCGGTTGATCGGCGTCATCCTGATTGGCAACAATTTCGTCAACAACCTCGCCGCGTCCATCGCCACCATTATCGCCATCCATTTTTTTGGTGATGTCTCGGGGCCGGCTATCTCCACTGCGCTGCTGACGATCACGATCCTGATCCTTTCCGAGGTGACGCCCAAGACCTACGCGGCGATCAAACCCGAGCGTATCGCCTACCCCAGCTCCTACGCATTGGAACCGCTGCTCAAGCTGCTTTATCCGCTGGTGTGGCTGGTCAATGCGGTATCCAACACCCTGCTGCGCCTGATCGGCGTCAAGAGCGTCGAAAACGGCGGCGACAGCCTGACCCGGGACGAGCTACGCACCGTGGTGCACGAAGCCGGCACGCTGATCCCCTACCGCCACCGGGCCATGCTGCTGTCGATCCTCGATCTCGAAAACGTCACCGTCAACGACATCATGGTGCCCCGCCACGAAGTGCTGGGTATCGACCTGGACGACTCGCTCGAAGATATCCTGGCGCAGATCCGCACCAGCCAGCACACGCGGCTGCCGGTCTACAAAGGCGACATCAATAACATCATCGGCATGCTTCACCTGCGCAACGCGGCCCGCTTTCTGTCCCGCAGCGAAGTGACCAAGGCGTCAATCGTCCAGGAAGCACGGGAACCCTACTTTATTCCCGAGTCCACGCCGCTACATACCCAACTGCTCAACTTCCAGAAACAGAAGCGTCGCATTGGCATTGTGGTCGACGAATACGGCGACGTTGAAGGACTGGTGACGCTGGAGGATATTCTCGAGGAGATTGTCGGGGAATTTACCACCGACGTGTCGGAAGACGACGAGATACACCAGCAGGCCGACGGTAGCCATGTCATCGAAGGCACGGCGACCATTCGCGACATCAACAAGATGCTTGGCTGGCAGCTGCCCACCGATGGCCCTAAAACCCTGAACGGGTTAATCCTCGAGCATCTGGAAGGGTTTCCAGAGGGCCCCGCCTGCTTGCAGATTGGCAACACGCGGATGGAAATTCTGGATATCCGGGAAAACCTGATCACCTCAGCACGCTGCTGGAAGGCCGCCCGCGCCGGGCTCAATCACTAACGCGGCGCGATATCCTGATCGGCTTCCGCCTTCAGGTCGCGCACCTGCTGCTCAAGGTAGCGACGCAGTGCCAGGCCGCCGGTTTCACGCGGGTCGATAGGGTCGCCAAAGTGAAGGCTCACCGGCGCGCGGAAGCGCCTTGGCCATTTCTTCAGCGCCTTGCCGTCGTAGTGTGACGTCCAGGACCCCCACAGCCCTGCAAGCGCAGCAGGCACCACGGGGACGCTATCCCGCATGAGAATCGCCTCGAGCCCGCGCCGAAAGGCATGAATCTCGCCGTCGGGCGTCAGCCGACCTTCAGGAAACACCATGACCACCTCACCATGCCGCAGTGCTTGGCTGACATCATCCAGCGAGCGGCGAAGCCCGCCTGGGCGACGTCGTTCTGACTCAATGGGAATCGCGCCAACCAGCTGAAACCACCATTTAAGCCAGGGCGAGTCGAAGATTGGCTGATCCATGACAAAGCGCAATGGGCGCGGACTGCCGCCGCCCAGCACCAGCGCATCCATGAAGCTGACATGGTTGCATACCACCAGCGCCGGGCCTTGCCTGGGGATATGGCAGCGCCCCCGAATGCTCAGGCGATAGCAAAGCCGCATGGCCAGGAAAATACCGCCGCGCAACAGATGGCGCACTGGCTTCACCAAGCTCATTCCGCGTCTTGCCCTCGATTGCGCAGCCCGGCAAGGATAGTGCTCAACAGCTGGTCAAGCAGCTCGTCCACCTTGAGCTGATGCCCCTGCCAGTAACCAAGGCGTTCATTCAGGCCCAACTGGACCAAGCCGTGTACACTCCCCCAAAGGGTGCGCCCCAGGCGCCGCGCCTCGGCATCATCCAGCGCCGGCTGATAATGCTTGAGCGATGTTTCCACCTGGGTAAACAAGGCTTCGATCAAATGGCTCTGGCGCTGATCCAGCTCGCCTTCCTGGGCCAGCGGATGGTCAAACAGCAGCTGCCAGCGATAACAGTCCTGCTCGGCGAATCGCCAATAGGCGTTGGCGAGCGCCCGCAGCCACGGCTCGGGTTCGTCGGACGCCAGGCTGGAAATGGTCAGCTGCAGACGCGCCAGCGTCTCGACGTTGACGTGTTGCAGCAGAATGTTGAAGCTGCCATAGAGTTTCAGCAGCGTGCTGGGCGCGCAGCCGACCTCTCGGGCCAGGGCACGCAGCGATAGGCCATGAATGGGCTGCTGAGCCAGCCATTCAGCGCAAGCTTGCATAACCTGCGCGTGTAGGGCATCGGGCGCGTGCTGTCTGGGGCGGGCCATGGCGATCTCTTAAGGTAAACGGCAAACAGGAAGATTGCCTCATCGCGCTTTAGCGTGAACAAGGGATACTATAGGATACCCCACATCGAACACTGTTTTCGACTCTAAACCGCGACATTTCATGCGTAAAGGCCCCTTAACGGGTAAAGACAACGCGTTAGCGTAAAAGGAGAACTGCATGGCCGGGCGTCTACACGTGCAGCAACTGCCGCTTGCCCGCCTACTCCCACGCCTGAAGATGACTGAACCTTTGCTTGAGTCTCCCAACGTGGCACCGCGACAGCCGGTATCGGCGATCCGCGCGGTCGAGGGCACCCCCTGTTTACAGTCGTTGTTCTGGGGGTTGACCCCGCCCTGGCTGACCGTGCTCGACAATGCCCCCCACTGCGCCCGGGCGGAAACCCTGACGCAGCGCGGCATGTTTCAGGAGGCTTACCGCTCGCGTCGCTGCCTGGTGCCGGTGAGCGGTTTTTATATCTGGAAGCGGCTACCCCGCGCCAAGCAGCCCTATCTGGTCACCCAGGTAGAACGCGGACCGCTGCTGTTGGCGGGCTTATGGTGTCGCTACCACACCACTTTGACCGCCTATACCGACTCCACCGCGTTGATTACCGTCCCGGCCAACGCCTGCCTGTCGCCGCTGACGGACCGCCTGCCGGCCGTGATCGACCCGCGCCATGCCGACGCCTGGCTGAACCCGGACACCGACCACACCACCCTTGACCGGTTATTAACCCCCGCGCCGCTGGAACTGTTGGGCGCTTTTCCGGTATCAAAGCAGATCAATTTCCCCACCTACCAGTCACCGGCCTGCGCGCATCCCACCGGGCCGATGGTACGCTGGACCACGCCATAGGAGCTTACATGCGGCAACTTATCGGGTTACATCGCTGTTTACCGGGCAAGAACGCCTTGCCCGGACTGGCGCTCTTGGGCATTACCGTGAGCAGCCTGCTGATCGCACCCGCGACACTCGCCGACAATGACGACGTGGTCGACGAGGTCATCACGCCCCACGTCAGCCCTTACGACGAGCGCGACTATCGCATCCTCGAGCTGGAAAACGGCTTGACGGCACTGCTGGTCAGCGACCCCGAGGCCGACAAGGCGGCTGCGTCCATGAACGTTCGCGTGGGCAGCGCCCAGGACCCCGAGGACATACAGGGCCTGGCGCACTTTTTGGAGCACATGCTGTTTCTGGGCACCGACGCCTACCCTGAAGCTGACGCCTACCAGCAGTATCTTTCGCGAAACGCGGGCTCGCACAACGCCTTTACCGCTCCTCAAGACACCAACTACTTCTTCAACATCGACCCCTCGGCGCTGGAGGGCGCACTCGATCGCTTCAGTGCCTTTTTCATCTCCCCGCTCTTCAACGCCGACCGGCTTGAAAGCGAACGCAACGTCGTCCACTCCGAATATATAGCGCGTCGGCGGGACGAAGGACGGCGCGAAAACGAGGTGCTGAACCAGTTCCTCAATTCCGATAACCCCACCACCCAGTTTGCCGTGGGCAACCGTGAGACCCTGGCGAACCCGCCGGAAGGCGAAGCCACACTGCGCGAACGGGTGATGGCGTTTTACCAGCACCATTACGACGCCAACGTCATGCATCTGGCCGTCGTGGCCCCGCAGTCACTGGACACACTGGAGGACTGGGTCGTCGAGCGTTTCGCCGAGATCCCCGATAATGACCGGGAGCCCCCCAGCATCGATACACCGCTGGTGGAAAGCGACACCCTCCCCCGCTATGTCGAGCGACATTCGCTTGAAGACCGTCGCCAGGTTCGCTTCTACTTTCCGATTCCCGACCCGTCGGACGCCTATCAGCAAAAGCCAACCCAGTTGATTGCCCACTTGCTCGGCGATGAAGGCGACGGCAGTCTGCTCGCGGTGCTCAGAGACGCCGGGCTCGCCGACGGGCTATCGACCGGGGTCAGCCGTGCCGACGGCCAGAACGCCCTATTGACGGTATCGGTCAGCCTTACCGACGACGGCGCCGAGCGCCTGGACGATATCCAGGCCACGCTGTTCGCGGCGATTGCGCGCATCCGCCAGGGCGGGCTGGAAGACTGGCGCTACGCCGAGCAAGCCGACCTGAACGAGCAAGCCTTCCGCTTTCAGCAGCCCGGCGAGCCCCAGCAGGAGGCCACTCGGCTGTCGATGAGCCTGTCGCGTTACCCGGTGGAGGATGTCCAGTACGCCGCCTACCGCATGGACGAATTCGACCCCGAGCAGCACCAGCGCTACCTGGAGGCACTCACTGAGGACAACATGCTGCGCCTCTATTCAGGGCCGGAGGTTGAAAGCGACCAGGTCACGCCCTGGTTCGACACGGCCTGGCGAGAACAATCACCCCGCCAGGAAGGACAGCCATTAAGCGGGCTGGCGCTGCCTGCGCCCAACCCGTTTATCGCCAGCGACCTGACCCTGCTGGACGGCCAGGACGAACGTCCCAGCACGCTGATCGATACGCCATCGTTTACCGCCTGGCATATGCAGGATGCGCAATTCAACACCCCCAAGGTCGAGTGGCGCCTGAGCCTGCAGCACCCCAGCGCCAGCTATTCCGCCGAGGAAGCCGTGCTTACCCGGCTGCTCGCCAACTGGCTGAACGACAGCCTCAATGAGTCACTGTACCCGGCTTGGCTGGCGGGCCAGTCGTTTAGCGCCTACGCCCACTCTCGGGGCATGACGCTGTCGTTCTCCGGCTGGCGCGACGGCCAGACACCACTGATCGAGCAGGCGTTGGAACAGCTCAGCGGGGCCGACATTCGTCAAGGCGATTTCGAGCGTGTACGCAACCGGCTTCAGCGTGAATGGCGCAACGCGCCACAAGAGTCCTTATATGGCCAGGCGAGCGGCACGCTGGGCGAGACGCTACTAACGCCCCAGTGGTCTACCGAAGCGTTGCTCGACGCCAGCCAGCGCCTGGAACGCGGCCACTTGATCGACTTTCGGCGGCGCTTTCTGGAAGACCTTTACGTCGACGCCATGGCCGTGGGCAACCTAGGCCCCGAGCTGGCCCGCGAGCAGGCAAACCTGATGCGCGGCAAGCTCACCCCACGACTGACGCGCGACGACATTCCCACGCTCACGCCGCTGGCGGTGGATAACGACGACGGGGTATTGCACCCCCACAGCGAGCGCGAGGAGTCCATCGTGTTGCGCTATCTGCAAGGCCGCGATCAAACCCTTCGCGAGCAGGCGGCCACCCAGGTACTGGCACAGTGGCTGGAGACGCCGTTCTATCAGCGCTTGAGAACCGAAGAGCAACTCGGCTACGTGGTGAATGCCGGTTATTCTCCGCTACTCGACGCACCGGGTATCGCCATGGTGGTGCAGTCACCCGACGCGGACAGTGAGACGATTGCCGAGCACATGGACGCGTTTCTGGAGGAAGCCGACGAACGGCTCGCGCAGTTGGACGACGATGAGCTGGATGCCTATCGCCAGGCCGTGAACAGTCGATTGCGCCAGCGCGATACCCAGCTTGGCCAAATGGCCAACCGCTACTGGCAGGCCACCGCCCGGGAGGAAGTGCGCTTTGACCGCCGCGAACGGCTCGCCGAATTGGCCCTTGAGGTCACCACGGACGAGCTTCAGGCCCTGTGGCCTGCACTGCGCGAGCGCCAGTTGGACGTGCGCTTCAACCCAGGCGACACGCCCAGCGATGTGGCGGAAATCCGCGAGCAGCTTGCTCCCCTACCCAAGAAGGCGAGCGAGTAAGCGCATGCCCAGCCTGCTCAGGCGTCAAATGCCTGGGCAGGCAGCATCGCCTCCACGTAAAGCACCAATTCTTCCAGCACCTGGCGCTGGTGATCGGTCAGAGTCTGCTGGTTGTAGTGCTCGATTTCCCGGGCGAACGCCTTGAGGGTAAAACCTGACAGGGTCGCATCGTTGATGCGCATCCAGCGAAACGCCTCCCACTGCTCCAGCTCGTCCCCTTCCAGCGTTTCCGGGTAGCTGCGGGCACGAAACCGAAACAGCATCTCTTCAAGGCGAGGGTCCTGAAAAGCAAACCGCTCACCCACCAGATCCCAGGGATCCATGGCGCGAACGCGCTCCATCTGCTTGCGATCAGCCGCCGAGAAAAACGCCCCGGCGTAGAGCATCAGGTCGGGATCCTGGGGCGCATCGTCATAGCCCGCACTGAATACGTCGGCCACTTTCTGGGTCACCCCCGACGCCTCACGAAGCATTTTCCAATGCGTACGGCAGGCGTCCACATCGAGCCCTAAACGCGCCACAATGTCGCCGTATTCACCCTTATGAGGACCGTCGACGTCTTTTAGCGCAGTCGCCGGAAAGACCACCGGGCAGCGGTTGATATGGATCACCTTGAGGGGAATGCGGGTCTCACCTTCCGCCAGGTCTTGCTGGCTGACAAAGACCCGCTCGCGAATCTGCTCGGCCGACATCGACAATAGCTCGCTGGGGTCGACGCTGAGGTCGTAGACGATCACCCCATTGGGGTTGCTGGGGTGTTCCGCCAGCGGCACCACCAAGGCACTGCACCCGCGGCTTGCCGGATATCGACGCGAAATATGCAGCACCGGCTTGGCGCTGGGCAAATCCAGCTGCTGGGCAACCGCCCGCTTGCCGCGCAGCCCCAGCAGATAGTCAAACAGCTTGCCATTGCGCGACTTGAGCAGCCGCGCCAGCGCAATTGTGGCGCGCACGTCGGCGACCGCATCGTGGGCGCCTTCGTGGGCGATACCATTGGCGGCAGTGAGGTGTTCAAGCTTAAAGCTCGGCGCCCCATCGTCGCGCAGCGGCCATTCGATGCCTTCTGGCCGCAACGCGTAAAACGCCCTGACCACGTCGATCAGATCCCAGCGCGAGTTGCCGTTTTGCCATTCCCGCGCGTAGGGATCGAGTAAATTGCGGTAGAACAGGTGGCGCGATACTTCGTCGTCGAAGCGCAGGCTGTTGTAGCCCACCACGCAGGTGCCCGGCTCGCTCATATGACGCTGCACTTCACCCGCAAACTGCGCTTCGGGCAGGCCGTGGCGCTGGGCTTTTTGTGGCGTGATACCGGTAATCAGACAGGCGGCAGGATGGGGAAGGTAATCGTCAGCGGGGCGACAGAACAGCTCGATGGGCTCACCGATCTCATTCAGGTCCGCATCGGTACGCAAGGCAGCGAACTGAGCGGGCCGATCGCGACGCGGATCGGCCCCAAAGGTTTCGTAGTCATGCCATAAAAAGCTGGCGGGGGCAGCATTGGGTGACGCCATGGACAAGCACTCCGCTGGGCAATGAAAAGCCCAAGCCTAGCATATCCACGGCGGGTTTCACCGCGTATCCCGAAAACCGCCAATCAGCTTTTGGGCAGCGTCACGTTCAGCTCCAGAACCGAGCAGTTATCTTCGCTATCCAGTGAAATCTGAATAGCGTCGTCATCCACGTGCACATAGCGGCGGATGACCTCGAGCAGCTCACGCTCCAGCATGGGCATGTAATCAGGCTGCCCCCGCTGGCTACGCTGATGCGCCACGATAATTTGCAGGCGTTCTTTGGCCACCGAAGCAGACTTCTTGCGCTCACGCTTCAAGAACTCCAGCAGTTTCATCGACGACCTCCCCCAAACATCCGGCTTAACAAGCCTTTGCGCTGCATTTCGTGAAAGCGTAGCGGCATGTCTTCACCGAGCAACCGCGAAACGGTGTCGCTGTAGGCCTGGCCTGCATCGCTTGAAATATCGTGGGTCACCGGCACGCCCTGGTTAGACGCCCGCAGCACGGCTTCCGACTCGGGGATCAAACCGAGCAGGTTGATCGCCAATATTTCACGGATATCGTCCAGCGTCAGCATATCGCCCGAGGTGACACGCTCGGGGTTATAGCGCGTGACCAGCAGGTGCTCCTTGATGGGATCGCTGCTGTCCTCGGCGCGGCGTGTTTTGGACGCCAGCAAGCCCAGAATACGGTCGGAATCGCGAACCGAGGATACTTCCGGGTTGGTCACCACGATGGCTTCATCGGCAAAGTACATGGCGAGCTGGGCGCCACGCTCGATGCCTGCAGGCGAATCGCAGATGACAAAGTCAAAGTCTTCTTTCAGTTTATCGAGCACCTCGGCAACGCCTTCCTGAGTCAAGGCATCCTTATCGCGGGTTTGCGAAGCCGGCAGGATAAACAGGTTCTCAACGCGCTTGTCGCGAATCAGCGCTTGATTGAGCCCCGCTTCGCCCTGAATCACGTTTACCAGGTCATATACTACCCGCCGCTCGCAACCCATGATCAGATCGAGGTTACGCAAGCCGACGTCGAAATCGATCACCACCGTCTTCTTGCCGCGCAGCGCTAAGCCTGTCGAAATAGCGGCGGCACTCGTGGTTTTACCGACCCCCCCTTTACCCGAGGTCACTACAATGATTTTGGCCAAGAGTCACTTCCTTCTTGAAGTCGTTCTTCGCAAGCACGCCGTTGGCGTACTACGTACAACGGGAACGTCTATGTCATCAATAAGCCACACGGCGGCGCCGTGTGGCTGGCATTCTCAACGGTTTGCGCCGCTTTATCTAGTTCAGCGGCTTAATTTCCAACTGATCTTGGGTAAAGTGCACTTCGGCAGGTGCACCCAGCAGTTGAGAATCGATATCTTCGAGACGCTTATAATTACCCGCCACCGACAGTAGTTCAGCGGTGAGTTCACGGCAATAAATACCCGCTTGGGTATTGCCATGAATACCCGCTAACGCGCGACCACGCAATGCGCCATAAACATGAATGCTGCCCGCGGCTAATACTTCGGCGCCCGCATTGACGGCGCCAATCACGACCAGGTCACCGCCGGAAGCGCTGACCTGCTGTCCTGAGCGGACCGTGCCGCGGTAAAGCCGCGTGGTTTCGGCGCCAGCGCTTTCCACGGCCTCTGCGGACTCGCCATCGGCGCTGTCGTTGATGACCGCTACTGGGGCGGCTTTATCGCTGGCAGTGGATTCACTGTTGACGCTCTTGAGCATCTGCGCGCGACTTTCATCGACCGGCGCAAACCAGCCAAGCCCCAGTGCCCACGCCGACTGGCGAACAGGCTCGGTGCCACCTCTCACCGCCACGGGGAGCAACTTATGATCCCGGCAAACGGCGCATATTCTCTCCAGCGATAGGTGGGGCTCATCGAGTTTTTCCACGCTGAGCACAACCGGTGTATGCTGAAAGAAAGCAGGCGATTGAGACAGTTTGCCTGCCAGTTGACGTCGGATATGCTCTGGGTCAGCGCTGCTTAGCTCCATGACGGTCATCGGCAGCATGCCGCCTTTAAAGGTAAAGGCCACGTCGGCACTATCCACATTGAGGCTCATGGCCGAACTCCATGTCATGATCAGGTAAGATATAAGGTAGCGCATTCGCGCACTTTTGGGCGGTGAGAATTGACCCTCGCCATACCCACGTCATAAGTCAACGCTAAGCGACAGCGCCGACAACTGCAACCTTCTAACGGTCGACGTCTGAATTTTTTCACGCAAAGCGCCTCACAGCAGGATGATCCATGCACGGACTGTTAAGACGCCTGTTCGCACCTCGCTGGCAACACCCCAACCCCGAGGTACGTCGCCAGGCCCTCGATCGCCTAGACCCCGACCATGCGGAGCAGCGCAAAGCGCTCGCCGCGCTGGCCAAGGACCGGGATAGTGCCATTCAACTTGCCGCGCTGCTCGCGCTGGATGACCTCGAAGGCCTGGTGGCGGCTTATCCTGCGTTTCAAGACGCTCCCGACTGGCAAGAAGCGTTGCGCCAACGGCTGAGCGGCCAGCAAGGGCAAACAGGACTCGGCCAACGTGAGGCACTGGTTGCGCGTATCGATGACACCTCGCTACTCAATGCGGTGGCGCTGCACGGCGACAACCTCAACCTGCGCCTGGCCGCGCTCGAAAGGTTAACCGATGAGCAGGACCTGATCGAGCAGGCCTGCCACAACGGGGTGGCAGCGGTTCGTCACCAGGCGGCGGACCGTGTGGTCAGCGAAGCCGGGCTAAAGCAGCTGTTAAAGCAGGCACGCCGTGACCGCCAGGTGACTCGCATGGCCCGCAACCGCCTGCAAGCCCTGCGGGCTGACGCTCAATGGGAAGAAGACCAGCAGCAGCAGCGCGAAACGCTTCTACAGCAGCTCGAGCACCACGCCCAATCCGCCTGGGAGCCTCTCTACGGCGGCCGGTTGCGCCACTTGCAGCGTGAATGGGAACAGCTCGGCCAGTCCCCCAGCCAGGAACAGGAAGCACGCTACCACCAAGCCGTGCTCGCCTGCCGCAAGACCCTGCACGATCACGAAACCCAGGAACAGGCGCGCCAGCAGCACGATCAGCAGCGCGAAGCCACCGACCTGACGCGCGACCAGCTCCTGGAAGGGCTTGAAGAAACCCTTGAAGGCCTACGCCTGGGCGATGCCTTGACGGCACAGGATGTCGACAGCCTCCGCGCCCAGCGCCAGCTACTCGGCCAGCGCTGGCAGCATCTTTCGGATGTACACCCACCCAGCGATGCCATCCGTCAACGCTACACCCGCGCACTCAAGGATTACGAAGCCTGTATTGAAGCCTGGCAACGCTGGCAAGGCGTTAGCGCCGACGTTGAGCAAGCGCTCGCCAACGGTGACCACGCCAGGTTGGCGACGCTGCTTGATGCGTGCCGCTGGCCCGACAACTTGACAATGCCGACGCTTGCTCGCCAGGCGCAGGAAGCCCTCGCGACGGCCCCCAAAACGGCGCCCGCCCAACATGATGCTCCGTCACTCAGCGCCTACCAGGCCGAGCTGGACAGCTTCGAGCAATTACTCGAGCGCGGCGCCTTCAAAAGTGCCAGCCGCCTTCATCAGAGGCTCAAGCCACGTATCGACGCCCTCCAGGACCCCAACGCCAGGTCACTCAAAGCACGCTTGAAGCACCTCGGCGCGCAGCTCGCCGAACTACGCGACTGGCGTGGCTTTGTTGCAGGTCCTAAGCGAGAACAGCTGTGCGACGCCATCGAGGCACTGGCCAACGACCCCTACATGGAAGATGCCGCGCTGGATCGCCACCACCGCCAATTGGTAAAAGAGTGGAAATCGCTTGGCGATGCGGCGGCTAACCGAGACCTGTCCGCTCGCTTTCGCGCAGCGTCTGACCGGATTCACGAACGGCTCGCCCCGTGGCGCGAGCGGCTGACTAAGGAACGCACGGCCAACCTGCATGCCCGGGAAGCCTTGTGTGAACAGCTTGAAACCTTACTGTCCCAGCCGGCGGCAGACGCCGACCCCGACATGCTGCGAGAGATACGCGATAAAGCACGCCAGCAGTGGCGGCATCATTCCCCGGTGCCGCGTGATCAGGCAGAAGCGATTGGCAGGCGGTTTGGCCGCATTCGTCATCAGCTACAGACCCTGATCGACGCGCGTGCCGAGCATATTGCCGACCAGAAAAAAACCCTGATTGCCAACGTTCAGGCGCTACATCAGGACGAGCGTCCCCTCGCGCAGCGCATCGAGCACGCCAAGCAGCTCCAGCAACAATGGCGGCAGTTGGGGCGGGCGCCCAAAGGCGAGGAACAGGCGCTCTGGAAAGCCTTCCGAAAAGAGTGCGACCAGCTGTTTGCGCTGCGCGATGCGCACAAGGACGAGCAGCGCGCCCAGAAACAGCAGCAGCTCGACACTTTGCAAACCCTGATTGACGAGATGGACAGCTGGCAGCCTCAGGACGCCAGCGAGCACGCCACGCTGGATGCCTTTGTCGACCAAGCAACACGTTTGGAGCCGCTGCCGCGCAGCCGCCGCAGCGAAGGCATGCAGCGACGCCTGAGCGGTATCATTCGCGCCCGGCGTGAACGCCTGAACCGCCTTGAAGTGGCCAGTGCCGTCACCACCTGGCAGCAGCTCATGCCCCTGATGGAAGCTCACATGGCCGCCGATGAGCGTCGCCTGGCCGGCGACGCGACCGACGATGTGGACGCCGTCGCAGTGTTGGGCGAGCAGCCGTTGCCGGCAGCGTTTGCCGACGCCCATCATCAACGCAACCAGCGGCGTCGGGAAGCCCTGCCCGAGGCACTCGAGGCCACCTTGCAGGACCAGTTGGCCCGGCTGCGCGTGCATCTTTCCCTGTTGGCCATGGGACGCGTTCGCCAGCAAGACGAACCCCTGCGGCTGGCCATTCAGGTAGAGCGTCTTAACGATGGACTTCAACAGGAACGCAGCCGCGCCCAGGAAGTCACCGACGTGCTGGCCGGACTGATCGCCCTTGGCCCCATGCCGAGAACGCTATGGGCGCAAGAAATCAACGAACTCGATGAGTTGCTAACGCGCCTCGCCCGAACACCGCCGCCCTGATAAACGACAAAAGCCAGCGAGGCACCCTCGCTGGCTTCATCGTCACGGGACATGTCGTCGAGGGCATTTAGCCCATGAATTGGCCGCCGTTGATATCGATATTGGCCCCGGTGATAAACCCGGACTCCTGATCGGCCAAGAACGTCACTAGCCGACCAATTTCCTCTGGCGTGCCGTAGCGCTTGACGGGGATCGTCTCACGGATCGCCTCGCGCACTTTTTCGGGAATGTTCATGATCATATCGGTGGCGATATAGCCCGGCGACACGGTGTTCACGGTAATGCCCTTGGTCGCCGTCTCCTGAGCGAGCGACATGGTCAAGCCGTGCATACCCGCTTTAGCCGCCGCGTAATTCACCTGGCCAAATTGTCCTTTACGGCCATTGATCGACGAAATATTGATAATCCGGCCGTATCCATGCTCGAGCATCATCTCAATCACGCTGCGGCAGGTGTTGAAGACACTGTTCAGGTTGGTATCGATCACCTCATACCACTGCTCGTAGGACATTTTCTTCATGGTGCCGTCGCGGGTGATCCCCGCGCAGTTGACCAACACACTGATGGGTCCATGCTGCTCCTGGATTTGCTGGGCACCTTGAAGACAGGCTTGATGGTCGGCGAGATCGACACCGGACAGCGCGATGTTGTTATAGCCGTCGTCCTGCTGCGATGCCAGCCAGGTCTTGGCCTTCTCGGGGTTGTGATAACCCGCTACGACCAGATAACCCGCATCCGCCAGCGAACGACAAATCGCCGTACCGATACCACCAGTTCCACCAGTTACCCAGGCGACGGGGGCTTGATTGGCCATTGACTACCTCCCTGATATGACGAATGGCTTGGGTGTTGCATGATTAAAACCACAAGCCATTATGAAAAGCGCCTTGGCGCTTGAGTACCAACGGCAAATCGCAACATTGATGCGCGACTAACCGAGAGTCTGCGTTGTTCTTGTTGCTCTACTCAGCATAGCGCTAGTCGCCCCATGTTGCAGTACCCAGTCCGTTATCGGCTATAGGGCAAACGTTTTAAAACGCCTATTGACGAATCGTCAAAAAAGCGTAGAATACGCCACACGTTGATGCGGGGTGGAGCAGTCTGGTAGCTCGTCGGGCTCATAACCCGAAGGTCATCGGTTCAAATCCGGTCCCCGCTACCAAACATAGAAAAAGCCGATACTTTTACGAGTATCGGCTTTTTTGTGTTTATCTTGCCCTGCCCTGTCCGGGCTCTTAAGCAAGCCATCGCGTGGAGCTAATTAAAAGCGCCCATATTAAGACAGCTAATTCAGCCTATTTCGCATCGTCATACCAATTCCCGATAATCACGCGGCCCTTTTGGTAAGCTTATTCCCTCTATAAAAACATAATAGGAGCCATGCCACCTGACGGTCGGCGTGCCGGTCATTTTCCATTATTTATAATAAGGGGCTGCGCTTGGAATTACTTCAGTACGCCTTAGACAATGCGAGCCTGCTGCTGTCACGCACGGTTGAGCATATTGCGCTTGTTGCAGTTGCCGTCGGCATTGCAACGCTGACCGGCGTGCCGATTGGCATTGCCATCACTAAAAACGAGCGTGTCGCCCAAGGGGTGCTGTATCTCGCCTCGATTATCGTCACCATCCCCTCCATCGCGCTTTTTGGGATCATGATTCCCGTGCTTTCGCTGATAGGCCACGGGATTGGGTATGTCCCGGCGGTAATTGCCGTCTTGCTTTACTCCCAGTTGCCCATCATCCGCAACACATACACCGCCATAAACAATGTCAATCCAGCGCTACGCGAGGCTGCCAGAGGCATTGGCATGAGCCCTAACCAGCGCCTGCGGCTGGTTGAAATTCCGCTCGCGATACCGGTCATCATGGCGGGAGTTCGCACGGCTGTGGTGCTCAATATCGGCGTTATGGCGATTGCTGCCTACATCGGCGCCGGCGGCTTAGGCACCTTCATCAGCCGTGGGATTTCCCAGTCGGACCCTCGCCAGCTGATTGTCGGTGCCATCGCCGTGAGTCTGCTCGCCATTATCGTTGACTATTCCCTGCTGTATGTCCAAAAGCGCCTAACCCCCAGAGGAATGAGTCGCCAGGCCACGGCGACCTGAGGCCTATTTCACGACGTCATCTCTACTACAAGGGACACCGACATGATTCGACTTGAAAGCCTGACCAAGGTGTTCGATACGCCGAAAGGTGCGGTGGTTGCCGCTGACCATATCGATATGGACGTTCCCGAGGGCGAAATCTGCGTGCTTTTGGGGCCATCGGGCTGCGGTAAGACCACCACGCTTAAGATGATCAACCGAATCGTAAAGCCCACTTCCGGCAAAGTGTTTATCAACGGTGAAGATACCACCGGGCTCGACACCCAGACCCTGCGACGCAATATCGGCTACGTTATTCAGCAGATTGGCCTGTTTCCCAACATGACCATCGAAGAAAACATAACCGTTGTACCCAAGCTGTTGGGCTGGGATAAGGCCAAGTACAAAGCGCGTGCGCGTGAGATGATGGCGATGATCGCGCTTGAGCCGGATGCATTTCTGAAGCGCTTCCCCAGCGAACTGTCCGGCGGCCAGCAGCAACGCATAGGCGTCGCCCGTGCGCTTGCTGCCGACCCGCCGGTGATGCTGATGGATGAGCCCTTTGGCGCCATCGACCCGATCAACCGGGCTGTCATCCAAGACGAGTTCCTGAAGATGCAGCAGGCTCTCAACAAGACCATCATGTTCGTCAGCCACGACATCGATGAAGCGATCAAGATGGGCGATCGCGTGGCGGTTTTCCGCGAGGGCCAACTGGTCCAGTACGCTACCCCCGATGACTTGCTGGCGGCGCCCAAAAACGCCTTTGTGGAATCGTTCCTAGGCGAAGACCGCGCACTCAAGCGCCTGAACCTGGTGAAAGTGCGCGAGATCGTCACCGATGAGATCGGCACGGTTACCCCCAGCGATACGCTGGAAGCCGCGCTCGCCAAGATCGACAACTACGGCTATCAAAATGCCATTTTGATGGTCAACGATCGCAAGCAGCCCGCCGGCATTATCAGCCGATCCATCGCCCGCACCACCAAGGGCTACTGCCGCGATCACTTCCAGGCCGTGCCGGCGGTTGTCGATCTCGACGATGACCTTCGCAAAGCCGCCTCGTTGATGTTTGCCCACGACCAGACCTGGCTGCCCTGCGTCAATGAAGAAGGCACGGTGTGCGGTCAAATCACCCAGCGGGCCATGACCAGTCACTTGGGCGCACGCTATCGCGCCCGCCAAGGAGATGATCGCAAGCCATCGGCGGCCATCAAGGAGTAACCATGCCTATTCGATCCATAAAAGGGGCGCTTAAGGCACTGGTGCTGGTGGCCATTTTCTTCGCCGGCGTATGGAGCCAATCTAGCGGCATCATCGATGAGTTTGTCTGGTACTTGCCAGATGTTCACTATCTGGTGATTCAGCACATCTGGCTGACGGTCATGTCGGGCAGCCTGGCGATACTCGTTGCCATTCCATTGGGCATTGCGCTTTCCCGGCCGAGCATGGCACGGATAGCCGAGTCGCTGATGCAGGTGCTCAACGTCGGCACTACCATTCCCACCCTCGCCGTGCTCGCTCTGTCCATGAGTTTTTTGGGCATTGGTACGGTGCCGGCGGTGTTTGGCCTATTCGTGGCGACACTGCTACCGATCACCCGAAACACCTACGCTGGCTTGAAGGGCGTGAACCCGGCGCTGATGGAGGCCGCGGCCGGCATCGGCATGTCACCCATGCAGCGGCTTTTCAAAGTTGAGTTGCCCAATGCGCTTTACGTCATCTTTGCCGGTATTCGCACGGCCCTGACGATCAATGTGGGCACCGTTCCGCTAGCGTTTTTGATCGGCGCGGGGGGCCTTGGCGAGCTGATCTTCACCGGCATCGATCTCTATGATCCGGTCATGATGCTGTCCGGTGCCATTCCCACCGCGCTGTTGGCGATCATCGTCGATGCACTGATCGCGCTGATCGCGTTTCTCGTTGTGCCCCGCGGGGTCAACCCGGGCCGCGCTTAAGCGCCACCACCGAGGCTTCACTTACTACCTTTCACTAACAAAAGAAGGCATTGATAATGAAAACACTGACTACCGCCCTGACAAGCATTGCCCTGGCAAGCAGCGTCTCCCTCGCCCACGCCAATGAAATCAGCGTTGGCGGCAAGAACTTTACCGAACAACAGATCCTCTCGACCATGACCACCCAGTACCTGGACGGCCTGGGTTATGACGTCGATAACCGCTCGGGCATGGGTTCCGCCGTATTACGCCAGGCCCAGGAAAACGGCCAGATCGACCTGTACTGGGAGTACACCGGCACCTCCCTTATCAACTACAACGAGATCAGCGAAAGCCTGAGCCCTGAAGAAACCTATCAGCGGGTCAAAGAGCTCGACGCCGACAAAGGCCTGACCTGGCTTGAGCCTTCAGATGCCAACAACACCTACGCGCTTGCCATGCGCGAAGCGGCCGCCGAAGAACGCGGTATCGAAACGCTCTCCGACCTGGCCGAAGCGGTCAATAACGATGAAGGCCTGACCTTTGCGCTTAACGCCGAGTTCTATGCCCGTGAAGATGGCTGGCGGCCGCTGATGGAAGCCTACGAGTTCCGCGTCGGTCGTGGTGATGTCAGCCGCATGGATACTGGCTTGGTGTACCAGGCGCTGCGCGATGAGGAAGTCGACGTTGGCCTCGTGTTTGCCACCGACGGTCGCATTCCTGCGTTTGATTTTTACGTACTCGAAGACGACCAGGGCTTTTTCCCTGCTTATGCCCTCGCCCCGGTGGTACGCACGGAAACCCTCGAAGCCAACCCTGAGCTTGCCGACCAGATGAACAAACTCTCGGCGCTGCTCGATGATGAGACCATGGCCGAACTCAATGCCAGCGTGGATGTCGAGCGCGAGTCAATCGAAGACGTATCAAAAAGCTTCCTCGACGAGAACGATCTGCTCTAACACCGCTAGGCGCTCGTGCATGGCACTGGCATAATGCCTGCCACAACATCGCCAAAAAGCCGCTCCAATGGAGCGGCTTTTTCAATGGGGGAGCCAATGCATTATCAAAACAAGCTTCGGGTAGGCGCGGCACAGATCAACACCACGCTTGGCGATGTGGATCATAATCTCGAGCGTCATTTGGCGCTGATAGACGAAGCCCAGCGGGGTGGAGTGGAACTGCTGGTATTCCCCGAACTGTCGCTGACCGGCTATCGGCTGGCAAGTCGAGTCATGCAGGTGGCGATGCCGCTGGAAGACCCACGCCTCAAAGCGTTGGCCGACGCAAGCGGCTCCATGCAGGTGGTGGTGGGTTTCGTCGAAGAGGCGAGTCCCGGTGAATATTACAATGCACTGGCCATTTTTCAGCACGGTCAGCGAATAGCGGTGCATCGCAAGCTTAATCTGCCCACCTATGGCGGACTGGAAGAAGGCAAATGGTTTACCCATGGCAGCGAGCTTACCCACACAGATATTTGCCCAGGCTGGTCCGCCACGCAACTGATCTGTGCCGACTTATGGAATCCGGCACTCGTGCACGCCGCCCTGCTCGCGCGCCCCACGGTGCTTTGCGCGCCGATCAACTCAGCCAGCGGCATCGTCAGCGACGACTTTTCCAATGAAGAGAACTGGGCGTTGAATACGCGCTTTTATGCCATGACCTACGGCACGCCGGTCATTATGGCCAACCGCTTTGGGCCGGAGGGCGAGAGCCACTTCTGGGGCGGCTCGCGGATTCTCGGGCCAAGCGGCGAGACGTTGGCCGAAGCCGACGAGGAGGAAGCGCTGATCGTTGCCGACCTTTCGCGCACCGCGATTGCCAAGGCGCGCTTTGAGCTACCCACCCATCGCGATGCCGATACACCGCTGGTAAGAGAGCTGATGGCCGGATACCGCTAACGCCAAGTCCTTGGGTTATCACTTATCTACCGAGCAGCTCGTCATTGAACGGGTAGCGCGAGAGGCGTTCGATACCAGTCTCGGTAATCAGCACTTCCTCTTCCAGCTTGACGCCATCGGCAGCGCCTACCTCGCCAATGTAGCTCTCCACGGAAACCACCATGCCCGGCTCCAGCTCGCCATCTTTGGAGAAGCGATCGAAATCCATATGGTGAGCGACCAGCGGGGTTTCTCCATGCATCCCCACCCCGTGAATGATCGAGGGATAGCGGCGGTCGATAAAGCGCTCGGGAATTTTCCAGGCCTGTTCGGCTATTTCACGGTAGCTGATGCCCGGCTTGAGCAAGCCCATGTTGTGGTGAACCTGGTCGTACGCCATACGGTATATTTCTCGCTGATAGGCCGTCGGCTTACCGGGCCCGACATGGAAAGTGCGCGAAAAATCCGAGTAGTAACCATGGCAGCCGATGGTATCGGTATCCAGCGCCACCAGTTCACCTGGGCGGATTTTACGGTCGCTGGCCTCGTTGAACCAGGGGTTGGTGCGCGGCCCCGAGGACAGCAAGCGGGTTTCGATAAACTCACCGCCGCCTCTGATTACCTCGCCGTACATGATCGCGAAGAGCTCGTTTTCAGTGATGCCCGGTTTAATCGCCGCCTCGACTTCTGCCACGGCGGCCTCGCTGGCGGCCATTGACTGCGCCAGGCAGGCGATCTCCTCGGGCGTTTTGATGCGGCGGCAATGCAGCGTGTCCTGCATGCAGTCATAGACATCAAGCCCCTGCGCTTCTAACGCTCGCGCCAGGTTGAGTGCACAGCGATCCAGCCCGACCTTTTTGTTGCCCTTACCGTGCTCTTTGACCAGCTCAGCGATTTCCACGCCAAAGGGGTCTGATGACATACCATCGCGCTGGTTAACTGCCGACCACACCACCTTGGAGGTGCGCGCTTCATCGATGGTCTCAAGCCAGGTGGAAACATGCGCGCTGCCAGGGTATTCGAACAGAATAATCGGCCCTTCCAGCGGCACATAAACATAGCGGGTTGAGTTGCGCAAAAAGTAGCCAAACATGTTGCGCGAGCCGGTCGCATAACGCTGATTATTGGGGTCAAACAAGACCAGCGCCGCGTAACCTTCTTCCGCCATCATGGCGCGCAACCGCTCGAGGCGCCCGGCGCGCAATTGCTTGGGGTCAAACGCCGTGGGGATGCTGTCGCCGTTAGCCATCGGCGCTGAAGGTACGACCGGAATATTATCCGGCTCGTTATCGGTGAGGCTTTCGCTTTCGACAATGCTCATAGGGGCTCACATCAGGAGTGGGATCAGAATGGTAGCGAGGGACTTGCGGGTTTAATCCGCCAGGCTGTCGTTTCGCTGCATGCCGTCTTTTAGAAGTTGCTCGTGCATGGGCGCCATGCGACCGAAAATACGCTGCGCCCGCTCCGGACGCCCCACAAACCCAGGTTCCTTGGCGTAGGCGAAGATGACGGTATGGCGCTCTTTATCGCCTTCGACCGGCGTTACCCGGTGGAGCGAATAGCGGCCAAAGAAAATCTGCAGGTCCCCCGGCTGAAGATCGAGCGCTTTCAAGCGAGAACGGTCTCCGTCGATGACGTTTTCCACCTCAGCAAAGTTCTCACCCTCAGGGCTGCGGATCCCCGGAGCATACTCAAATCGCCCGCCGCCGTGGGATTGCCGGGTCATCATGGTGACGATGAACTCATTGGTGTCGTAGTGCCAGGGATGCTGGCAGCCTTCGCGCAACACGTTTACGACAAGATCGGCTAACGGGTCGGCGTACTGGTGGATTTCTTCAAGGCCTACCACCGCCCCGATAAAACGCTGGAATTCGGGATTTTCATAAACCTGACGAATAATCGTGTCATGGCCGATACGGTCACCGGCGACAAAGCCGTTGGTACGATCATCAAAGCGGTTTTTCGGGTGAGAGGCCGGTAACGCGGAGTCCCCCTCGCTGTTGTACGGGTTAGTCTCGGTTTGGTTGTAATGCGCGTCCGGCGATAGCCGCTCTGTTTCACGCTCAAGCCGGGCTAATGCTGCTTCAGGAACAAAGTTTTTCAGCACCACGCAACCATCTGCTTCAAGCTGACGTCGGCACGAAGCGATAAAGGTTTCCCCCGCAGGCGTTCCCAGTTCGTTAAGCGGATAACGCTCAAGATCAATCAAGCCCTCAAGGGCGTTAATCGACGGGCTCGTGGCTGTCATTGGCATGGGATCATGCTCCTGTCGCGTTGAAAGTTATCTGGACAGGCTAGTGAAGGCCCTCCCATAATAGAAATGAATAGTTGCGATAACACTCATTTCAAAGAATCATTCATTATGGATACGGATTTGCTCCGTGCGTTTGTCACCGTCGCCGAATGCCAAGGATTTAGCGCGGCCGGTAAAGTGCTGCATCGCACCCAGTCGGCGATGAGCCTGCAAATCAAGCGGCTTGAAGATCAGATGCACCAGACGCTTTTTGAGCGTACCAGCCGAAGCGTATTGCTAACGGCAGCAGGCGAGCGACTGCTGCCTTACGCGAGACACATGCTCAAGTTGGAAGATGAAGCCAAAGACCTGCTGAAAGGTGGAGCCCACAGCGAAATCATTCGCCTGGGCACATCGGAAGAACAGGCCGCTACCTACCTGCCCGACTTGCTACCGCGTTTCTCAGCGCAGTTCCCGCATATTCAACTGGAAGTGCAATGTGATATCAGTGACGTCTTGGTCAAACGGTTCCAGGAGGGGTTATTGGACGTCGTGCTGTCGGTGCGCCACAAGCCTACCCAATCCGGTCAGTTACTCGGCTGGGAGCCCATGGTCTGGGTTATGGCGGATCACGCATCGCTCGAGCAGTGGCCAACGCTGCCACTGGCGCTGAACCCAGAAGGCTGCATTTTTCGAGCCCACGCGCTCTCTGCACTGGGCCGCGAGGAAGCTCGCTGGGAACTGCGTTACGTCAGCCAATCGCCAACGGGCATTAACGTCCCGGTACAAAACGGCTTGGCGTTAACCGTCAAAACCCCACGTAGCTTGCCACCTGGCTGCCGCATCGTCACGGAAGAAGAAGGACTGCCTCACTTGGGTCATGTCGAAATTGAGCTGCACCAACGCCCCGGTCACTCCAGCGAGGCATTTCAGGCGTTATGCAAATCCCTCGAAAGTGTAGTCACGGAGCACGATTCGATTGCCTGCCTAGGCGGCAGGGAAGTGCCTTAGTACGTCGCTGGTTTTTTATTGGCAGGGATGTCAACTTGTGTGCAACGGCTGGCTCAAATTGGCTGAGATTGATTGGGCCAAGTATACAGCCAGCCGCGCAATTCACTGTTAACTAAGATAAAGTCACTTCTAACTCTAACCCAGACTATTACTGAGGCTGGGATAAACAGGTGCTGCATGTATGTGGCTAGGTATGGATTGTCTCGGCGTCTTCCCCGCCTTGGTTAAGTACCCTATGTAACTTGGCTCGACCTAGGTAATTAATCATCGGTAATGCCAGCAGGCTCGACGGGGCAGTGGGTAAAGCGCCGATAGCGAGGAGTACCATAGAGGGGATGGACCAGTTCTCTTGGCCTAGCTTATAAGCATAAGCCCTCAATGCCAGTCCAGAGAGGACAAAGATGACACTTGCCAAGGCATAGGGGTAGAGAAACGCGATATTGTTGTGCGTGGTGTACAGCAACCCACCGCCGGCCACCAGAACGACATAAAGAACAAGACAAGCGACGCCGATATCAGGCGAAACCTCCTGCTGGTGAATATCCCGCTCCTTCAGAAAGGCAAACAAGGGCTCTTGAAGCGGCCCCGCATGCTCCGTGTGGACGATTCCTTCCTTCGGGCTCATCCCGAACAGCTGCTTGTTGCTGGCATTGCGAATTTCTCCAATACCGGCCTTCTCGGGGTCATCGGTCTTACGCCCATTCTTTGTCCTGAGTATTAGCTTTAGAGAGTCATCATGGCACGCAAGCCGGTCATACAGCGATTGAATAAACTCAATATCAAAAGATGTTTTAAAACTTAGTGGAAGCACGCACGCTCTCCTTAACATGAGGGTTTAATTTAATTAAAAATCAAGAAAAAGACGCATCCTCACCTTCATTTCTTAATACTTTCTTCTTGACTAACCTGGTTGTTGGCTTGGTTTCTGAGGCAATTGCTACATTCTGATTAGTCGTTTCTATTATGACGACTTACTAAAAAATGCTTTATAAGCCTGATGCCAGGAGAGCGGCTTTAATCTCCAAGCGCAATCACACCTCTTAGCAAAACAGACATGCTAAAAACACTCATGAAATATAGCCTTTCATAGCACATCAACTTTCCCTTCTTCATACTCCGCATCAGGCAGATGCTTCCTTAAGAACTGAATGCGCTCATCCAATTCGTCTGGAAGGCAATAAATCAAGTGCGTACGCGGTCTATAGCTTGAGTTCTTACTAAAAGGTTTCCATTGGTAGGTCAGGGCAATAATGCTTCTTTTCCGCCATACCTTTATCTGTTCCGTTTTTTTCCAATCAATTTCCTCATGACGGCTTCCTCGTGCCATTTCTTGATAACCTTTTGATGAACCCATCATCCAGGCCGCGAAGCCCATTGCCAGTGGGCCAAGGCTAGTAATGATCAAAGAAGGGTCCATGAGAACAAGCACTACCACAATTGGCATTAAGAGAATGGCCGACCACTTTAGAAATGGCTTCACAGCATCCATCTGCGGCTTCCATGAAAATTCTTCGCCGTGTGTCTCCGTAAAGCGATAGACAAGGATAGCGGTCTGATGGGTCATACTCATAGCAATCAATATGAAAAGTATGAACATCCCCACCCCGATCAAAACGGAAACTAACAATGACTCATCAACAAGGGCCATAAAATACCCCCCCCCAAACTAATAAGCGCAAATACGACAAACAAAGCATTCGCCGCGGGCGTATCATAATTACGCGCCCTAATTTGCCAGCTCACTGCCGCAGGTTCATCCGCATGTTTCCAGGGCATTTGAGCGATATAGTCCTGCTTGGGCTGAATAAACCACATAAACGTATCCTTACTCTTCTGGGGTCATGGGAACCGTGAGTTCAAAACGGGTAGGCACGCTAATCCCTCGACTCTCTTCACTATTGGGTTCGATTTCTTTCTTGCCAGAGGCAGCATCGGTTTTATAAAAAGTATAATTTGACTTGCCTTCGTTTGACGATAGCAACGTTCCAGAGTAATCCACCGTAAAGATGAAAGGATCGATTTCTGCTTGCTCGTTTGCCGGAATCCAGGACTGCCAGACATGCACATCGTCTTGTCGTAGTCAGCGTCGGCGGGTAAGTCTGCCACACCCTCTCCTTGTTCATAAGGGTTTGCTCAAAGCCGCCTGCGGGCACAGGTAGCTGCCGCCAAGCGCTCTTAGATAGTGATAGCTCCCCGACAGGCAGGCAGGGCCAATTGCACACAGTA
>JBNJJK010000001.1:0-710259 GCA_051750125.1 Pseudomonadota bacterium | reverse complement strand
CAACCACCGCTGGCAACGCCCTGCGTCCCCGGCAGCGGATGCGTACTTTACGGTGTTGCTTCCGGGTTGGCAAGAGGCGCGGCGACAAAAAGTTAACTTTTGGGTTTGGCCTTGCGCATGACGGCCAGCACAGGCCCCGAAAGCACATAGGCACCAAACAGCAGAAGCAGCATGACCGACGGCTCCACGGAGATCATCACGAAACCCAGAACCACCGCCAACAATACAACGAAAGGCACCGGCTTTTTAAAGTCCAGGTCCTTGAAGCTGTAATAGCGAATATTGCTGACCATCAGGATACCTGCCGCTGCCACAACGACCAGCATCAACAGCTTGAAGCCGAATGCATCGGCGTCGAAGCTGTGAAATGTCCACACGCTGGCAGCCACAAGAGCCGCCGCCGAGGGGCTTGGCAAGCCGATGAACCATTTCTTGTCCACGCTGCCGATCTGCACGTTGAAACGGGCCAGGCGTAGCGCCGCACAGGCAACATAGAGAAACGCCACCACCCACCCCGTCTTGCCGATATCCTGCAAGATCCAGGTGAAGGCGACTAGCGCCGGCGCCATGCCAAACGAAATCATATCGGCCAGGCTGTCGTATTCGGCACCAAAAGCACTTTGCGTATTGGTCATACGTGCTACACGGCCATCCAGCCCATCGAGCACCATGGCAATAAAAATCGCCACCGCCGCCGAGGTAAATTCGCCGTTAATACCGGCCACTACGGCGAAAAAGCCCGAGAAAAGTGCCGAGGTCGTGAACAGGTTCGGCAGCAGATAAATACCTTTGCGGCGAATCTTCTTGCCGTCCTCGACCGCCTCCTCTACCACTTCGGTTTCACGCAGAAAGGCAGCGGCAAGGTCTTCGTTACTGCCCCTATCTTCGTTAGCGTTGCCACCATTTTCCGCATCACTGCCTTGCGCTTTTGTGTCCTCATGAGCCGCTGAATGCGGTTTTTTTTCGTGCTCTTGATCGCGAGCATCCTGGGTCATAGGTGTCATCCGGTTGAAGTGAAGTCACATGATCAGTGATCTCTCTTCATTCTACACGGTGAGGCCCTCTCAGCCAGCCCAATGCATTGACTGCCTGCCAAACGCAGCAGGGCGCGACAATGCGCGCCCTGCTGACTTTCTTGCGATACCGCTTAGTTTTTGGACTTGTCGACCAGCTGGTTGGCCGCGATCCACGGCATCATGCCACGCAACTTGGCACCGACCTGCTCAATTTCGTGCTCAGCGTTGAGGCGGCGACGCGCGGTCATCGACGGGTAGTTGCTGTTACCCTCGTTGATGAACATCTTGGCGTACTCACCGTTTTGAATGCGCTTCAAGGCATTACGCATGGCGGCACGCGACTGCTCGTTGATAACCTCGGTGCCTGTCACGTACTCGCCATACTCCGCATTGTTGGAAATGGAATAGTTCATGTTGGCGATGCCGCCTTCATACATCAGGTCGACGATCAGCTTGAGTTCGTGCAGACACTCGAAGTAGGCCATTTCCGGCGCGTAACCTGCTTCTGTCAGCGTTTCGAAACCGGCTTTCACCAGCTCTACCGCGCCGCCACACAGAACGGCTTGCTCGCCAAACAAATCGGTTTCCGTCTCATCCTGGAAGGTCGTCTCGATGATCCCGCTGCGGCCACCGCCAACGCCGGCAGCATAGGAAAGCGCCAGTTCTTTGGCGTTGCCCGACGCATCCTGATGAATGGCAATAAGATCGGGAATGCCACCGCCCTTGACGAACTCGGAACGGACCGTGTGGCCCGGCGCCTTGGGGGCGATCATGATGACGTCGAGATCTTTACGCGGCTCGATCTGGTTATAGTGGATATTGAAACCGTGAGCGAACGCCAGCGTCGCGCCTTCCTTAAGGTTTGGCTCAACTTCCTGCTCGTAGATGGCCTTTTGATTTTCATCCGGCGCCAGAATCATTACCACATCAGCGGTTTGGCACGCCTCAGGAACGCTTGCCACTTTCAGGCCGGCGCTCTCGGCTTTTGCCGCGGATGAAGAGCCTTTGCGCAACGCTACCGTCACGTCAACACCCGATTCTTTCAGGTTGTTGGCGTGGGCATGGCCTTGCGAACCGTAACCCACGATAGTGACTTTTTTGGCTTGAATGAGGGAAAGGTCGCAGTCTTTATCGTAATAAACGTGCATGGCGAAACTCCAAAGCGTTAGGTTAGTTGATCAGCGTTGATGGCCACCCGCGCCGTCTCTTGCGGCGCTGGGCTTGGCAATGCAACAACTCTACGGCACCACCACTATTGCGTAAAACGCTATATTTGCAACATACTATTTCTTTTAATGAAACGCTCACCGTCATTGCCAGGTCGCTATGGATTTTCGCCTACTCAAGCATGTCGTCACGCTGGCTGAAACGCTGCACTTCGGGCGCGCCAGCGAGCTTTGCCATATCAGCCCTTCGACCTTGAGCCGCTCGATTCAGCAGGTTGAAAGCGAACTGGGCACACCGCTGTTTGAACGTGATAATCGCCACGTCACGCTCACACCCCAAGGCGCTGCGTTTCAGCACTATGCGAAAGACACGCTGGAACAGTGGGAAACCCAGAAGCGCACGCTGGCCGCCACCACGGCGCAGCTGCGCGGCGAAATCAGCATCTATTGCTCGGTGACCGCCAGCTACAGCTTCCTTTACGAGCTGTTGAGCGACGTGCGCATCCGCCACCCCGGTATCGAGCTCAAGCTGCATACCGGCGACCCCGCCGACGCCATGACCCGCGTGCTGGACGGCGCTGACGACATGGCGATCACGCCGCGCCCGCGTATCCCACCGCGCGCCCTGGCATTCAAATCGCTTACCCGCTCGCCGCTGGTCTTCATCGCCCCTACCGCAGCACACCCTTGGCTGCCGCAACGGCCGGAAAGCTCGACCGCAGCGCAATGGCAGCAAGTCCCGATGATTCTCTCGGAGGCCGGACTTTCCAGGGAGTACGCCAACACCTGGTTCAAGGCTATGGGAATCGCGCCGCGCATCTATGCCCAGGTGGCCGGGCACGAAGCAATCGTCAGCATGGTGGGGCTAGGATTTGGCGTGGGCGTGGTTCCCAAGATTGTGCTGGATAACAGCCCGCTGGCTGAGCGAGTGCAGGTCCTCAACGTCAAGCCTGAACTGCCCCACTACGATGTCGGGCTGTGCGTGCTTAACCGACGGCTGAAGAACCCCATGATTGACGCTTTTTGGGCCACCGTCAGCGTCCGCTAGCCCAGCGCCACCCATAAAAAAGCCGCCCCAATACGGGGCGGCCTAATTGCATATAAACAAACCCTTACAGCGACAGGACCTTGTCACCACGGGCAATGCCCGATACCCCGGTACGCGCCACTTCCAGAATACCCACCGGCGCCATGGCCTGAAGGAAGGCATCCAGCTTGGAGGCGTCGCCGGTGATCTGCACCGTGTAGAGGCTCGGCGTCACGTCGACGATCTGCGCGCGGAAAATATCCACCGTGCGCTTCACCTCGTCGCGGGCCGCGCCTAGCGCCTTGACCTTCACCAGCATCAGCTCGCGTTCGATATGGTTGCCTTCGGTCAGGTCGACCAGCTTCACCACGTCGATCAACTTGTTGAGATGCTTGGTGATTTGCTCGATCACCCGGTCATCGCCCACCGTGGTCACCGTCAGACGCGAGAGCGACGGGTCTTCCGTGGGAGCCACGTTAAGCGTTTCAATGTTGAAGTTCCGCTGGGAAAACAGCCCGACCACACGTGACAGCGCACCCGGTTCGTTTTCCATCAGAATCGAGATGATATGACGCATCAGGTACGCTCCGTTTTGGACAGCAGCATGTCACGCATGGCACCCAAGGGCACCTGCATCGGATAGACGTGCTCAAAGGGGTCGACCTTCACGTCAAGAAACACCAGCTCATGCTTGTCGGCAAACGCCCGCTCCAGCGCCGGCTCCAGCTCATCAAGCGTGGTCACGGTGATCGCGGTAAATCCGTACGCCTCAATCAGCATGTGAAAGTCAGGCAGCGATTCCATATAGGAATGCGCATGGCGTGACTTGTAGTTCAAATCCTGCCACTGGCGCACCATGCCCAGCGAGGCATTGTTGAGATTGACGATCTTGACGCCCACCCCGTACTGCTTACATGTCGACAGCTCCTGCATCATCATCTGAAAGCTGCCTTCACCGGTCACGCACACCACGTCATCGTCGGGGAAATTCTGCTTGATCCCCATGGCCGCTGGGAAGCCAAAACCCATCGTCCCAAGTCCGCCAGAGGTGATCAGCCGGTTGGGCTTATCGAACTTGTAGTACTGCGCCGCGAACATCTGGTGCTGGCCGACGTCGGTGGTCACGTAGGCCTCGCCGCGGGTCACACGGCACAGCGCCTCGATCACTTCCTGGGGCTTGAGCGCCTCGCCGGGCTTGGAGGGCTCATACAGCTTGCCTTCCCGGTCGGCGCGCCAGCCGTCAATCTTCTGCCACCAATCGGTCAGCGCTTCAGGGTTCGCAATGCTCTGCCCTTGCACCAGGCTGATCATTTCGTTGATCACGCTTGCGGCCGGCCCGACAATCGGCACGTCGGCGCGCACGGTCTTGGACACCGAGCTTGGATCAACGTCGACGTGGATAATTTTCGCCGTGGGGCAGAACTTGGAGGTGTTGTTGGTGACGCGGTCATCGAACCGCGCGCCAACGGCAATGATCAAGTCCGCGTGGTGCATGGCCATATTGGACTCGTACGAGCCGTGCATCCCCAGCCAGCCCAGGCATTGCCGGTCGCTCTGGGGATAGGCGCCAATGCCCATCAGCGTGGTGGTAATCGGGAAGCCCAGCTGCTTGACCAGATCGGTCAGGCCTTCGCTTGCCTTGCCCGTCACCACGCCACCACCGGTATAAAACACCGGCCGCTTGGCCTTGAGCATCATCTCGACGGCTTTCTTGATCTGGCCGGTATGCCCCCGGGTAACCGGGTTGTACGAGCGCATCTTGACCTTTTTCGGGTAGACGTACTCGTAGCGTTCGGTGGGCGCGGTCATGTCCTTCGGGATATCGACCACCACCGGGCCAGGCCGGCCGGTCGCCGCCAGATAGAAGGCTTTCTTGAGCACTTCCGGGATTTCCGACGGGTGACGAATCGAGAAGCTGTGCTTCACGATCGGGCGGGTCACGCCGATGATATCGGTTTCCTGGAAGGCATCATCGCCGATCAGATGGCTCATTACCTGACCACACAACACCACCATGGGAATCGAGTCCATGTAGGCGGTGGCAATGCCGGTCACGGCATTGGTAGCCCCGGGGCCTGAGGTGACCAGCACGCAGCCGGGCTTGCCCGAGGCGCGGGCATAACCATCGGCAGCATGGGTGGCCGCTTGTTCGTGACGCACCAGTATGTGCTTCACCTTGTCCTGGCGGAAGAGCGCGTCATAGATGTGCAGCGCCGCACCGCCTGGATAACCATAAATGTACTCTACGCCCTCATCTTGCAAGAAGCGGGCGATCATATCTGCGCCGGAAAGCAGTTCCACAGTGTTTCTCCCCTGGAGGTCTCGAGTGCGATCCGCAGACGATTCTACGGTGTCGAGTGCGGCGGTATGCCGCTGCCGGCCCATGCCGGCACCTGATGCCAAACCCTGGCATACGGCCCGGTTAGGGCCTGCACTCTCGTCGGGAACAGCGATTCATGGCGAACCAGATCAGCCATTCCCTCTCACGGCGGTTTGCCGTGTCGGGGCGTTGGCCAGGTCAGGCGGTTAGCCCAAGCCCGGAAGTCCTTCGGCGGGTAAAGGCCTTCGCCTACCCTTCACGCGGGGATAGGGGGTTGCCCGTTGGTTCCGCGCCCGCAAATCAGGAACCCACAAGATTCCATTAGCATCCTCAGCCTGTCAACCTTCGATCCCGCGAAAGCCGACAATTGCCCGGTTCTAGGCAAAAAAAGGCCCCGCCGGAAACACCAGGCAGGGCTTTCGGGTAGCGCAGCGGCGATTAGCCAAATACCAGCTTGCCGTCCTGCGCGCTGATATGGATGGTATCCCCCGGCGAGAACTTGCCGGCCAGCAGATCCTGCGACAAGGGGTTTTCAATGCGGCTTTGAATGGCCCGTTTCAGCGGCCTTGCGCCATACACCGGATCAAAGCCCACTACCGCCAACTGCGCCAGGGCGTCGTCGCTGATCTCGAGGCTTAGCTCGTGCTCGGCCAGGCGCACCTTGAGACGCTCGAGCTGGATGCCGGCAATCGCCTGAATCTGCTCTTGGCCCAGCGCGTGGAAGACCACCACTTCATCGATACGGTTGATCAACTCGGGGCGGAAGTGGTTGCCGACCACGTCCATCACCGCGTTTTTCATCAGCTCATAATCGCCGTCTTTATCGATACCGGCGTCGCCGCCCATACGCTGAATGATGTCCGACCCCAGGTTGGAGGTCATCACGATCACGGTATTGCGAAAATCCACCGTGCGGCCCTGACCATCGGTCAAGCGGCCATCCTCCAGCACCTGCAACAGGATATTGAAGACGTCCGGATGGGCTTTTTCCACCTCGTCGAGCAGCATCACCGAGTAGGGCTTGCGGCGCACGGCCTCGGTCAAATAACCGCCTTCTTCATAGCCTACGTAGCCGGGGGGCGCACCGATCAAACGAGCCACGGAGTGCTTCTCCATAAACTCGGACATATCGATACGCACCATGGCTTCCTCGGTGTCGAACAGGAAGTTGGCCAGCGACTTGCACAGCTCGGTCTTGCCCACCCCGGTCGGGCCGAGGAACAGGAAGGAACCATTGGGCCGGTTAGGGTCGGCCAGGCCAGCCCGCGACCGGCGGACGGCGTTGGCCACCGCTTCCACTGCTTCGTTCTGACCGATCACGCGCTCGTGCAGCGCCTCTTCCATGCGCAGCAACTTGTCGCGCTCACCTTCCAGCATCTTGGCCACCGGAATGCCCGTCCAGCGGGACACCACCTCGGCAATTTCTTCTTCCGTTACGTTGGAGCGCAGCAGCTGATGGCTTGCGGTATCCGCCTCGCCTTCGCCACTTTCAGCAATTTTCTTCTCGAGCTCGGGAATTTTGCCGTACTGGATTTCCGACATGCGGCCCAGGTCGCCCTGGCGACGCGCCTGCTCAAGATCGATGCGTGCCTGCTCCAGCTCGGCCTTGAACTGAGCCGCGCCCTGAATACTGGCCTTTTCGGCTTTCCAGATTTCATCGAGATCGGCGTATTCGCGCTCCAGCTCATGGATCTGGGTATTGAGCGCTTCCAGTCGCTTCTTGGTTGCCTCATCCGTCTCTTTCTTGAGCGCCTCGCGCTCCATCTTGAGCTGAATCAGACGGCGGTCGAGCTTGTCCATCTCCTCGGGCTTGGAGTCAAGCTCCATGCGGATACGCGAGGCGGCCTCGTCGATCAGGTCAATGGCCTTGTCGGGCAGTTGACGGTCAGTGATATAGCGCGTGGAGAGTTTCGCCGCAGCGATAATCGCCGAGTCGGTGATATCCACGCCGTGGTGGACTTCGTAACGCTCTTTCAAACCGCGCAGAATGGCCACGGTATCTTCTTCGGTAGGCTCGTCGACCAGCACCTTCTGGAAGCGGCGCTCGAGTGCCGCGTCTTTCTCGATGTATTTGCGATACTCATCCAGCGTAGTCGCCCCGACACAGTGCAGCTCGCCCCGCGCCAGTGCTGGCTTGAGCATGTTGCCCGCGTCCATGGCGCCGTCTGCCTTGCCGGCACCGACCATGGTGTGCAGCTCATCGATGAAGAGGATCACTCGGCCTTCTTCCTGGGAAAGCTCCTTGAGCACCGCCTTGAGGCGCTCCTCAAACTCGCCGCGGAACTTGGCACCCGCCAGCAGCGAGCCCATATCCAGCGAGAGCACGCGCTTGTCCTTGAGGCCCTCCGGCACTTCGCCGTCGACGATGCGCTGCGCCAGGCCTTCGACGATCGCGGTTTTACCCACACCAGGCTCACCGATCAATACCGGGTTGTTTTTGGTACGCCGCTGCAGCACCTGAACAGTGCGACGTATTTCGTCGTCACGTCCGATCACAGGGTCCAGCTTACCGTCCAGAGCGCGCTGGGTAAGGTCCAGCGTGTACTTGTTCAGCGCCTCACGCTGATCTTCCGCGTTGGGATCGTCCACCTTGGCCCCGCCGCGCAGGCTATCAATCGCCGACTCCAGCGCTTTGCGGGTCAGCCCGGCCTGTTTCATCAGCTTGGTGATGGCGCTATTCATTTCCAGCGCTGCCAATATCACCAGCTCGCTGGCAATGAACTGATCGCCGCGTTGTTGGGCTTCACGGTCGGTCAGGTTGAATAGCTTGATAAGCTCCCGCGACGGCTGCACTTCGCCGTCGAACTGGCCCACCTTAGGCAAATCATCCAGTTGCTGTGCCAGCCCATCGCGCAGCCGTGAGCTACTCCCCTCAGCTTTCTCGATGAGCGCCTTGATACCGGTATCCCGGGTATCCAGCAGCGCAAGCATCAGGTGAGCAGGCTCAAGCTGGTTATGCCCACGGCCTACCGCAAGCGACTGCGCTTCGGCAACGGCAGCCTGGAGCTTGGCAGTAAATTTATCGAATCTCATGCAGTTCCTCCTGGGGTGGCCGCGCGTTTGGACGCACGGCGTATCCCGATAACCTGTCGTTAGACGTGCTAATCACGGTTAGCTTGACAAGTTAAATGGCGTCGGTTCCATGAGGTTTCAAGGGGAGGCGCGGCTGTCTGCGGATTTACTTGATCCAGATCACGGTCGCCATTCTTCCCGTTTGCCCGCCGTCGCGCCGGTAAGAATAAAAGCGAGACTCGCAGGCGGTACAGAAGTGGCCGCCGCTGATCTGGTGAATCCCCAGCGCCTCGAGGCGAAAGCGCGCCAAACGGTAAAGGTCGGCCATGTGGTGACCCAAGCGGTAAGGGCTGTGATCAAAAGCATCGGCGGTTTCCGGCTGAACGGCCACAAAGGCACCGTATACCTCTGGGCCGACCTCAAACTGGGCGTTGGAGATCGCCGGACCCAGCCACACCATGATGTCATCCGGCTCGCTGTTCATGGCCGCCACGGTGGCTTCCAGTACGCCAGTCGCCAGCCCCCGCCAGCCCGCGTGGGCAACGGCCACCTTAGTGCCGTCACGGTTACAAAACAGCACCGGCAGGCAGTCGGCGGACAGCACTACGCAGGCATAGTCATTGTCGTTGGCAATCGCGGCGTCGGCGTCGGGCGCCTCGGCCTGATAGGCCTGCTGAACGCGCGCCCCATGGACCTGATTGAGCCACAGCAACGAGCGCTCGTCACCGATCTCTTTTTGCAGTAGCCGTCGGCACAGCGCCACATGATCGGGGTTGTCGCCCACGTGCGATGCCGGGTTAAAGGCCGCGAACTCATCCTGGCTGGGCCCCGTCTCCCGGGTGGTCACAAACGCCCCCACATTGGCAGGCGCCGGCCAGTCGGGTATCAACAGCGTTGGCTTTAGATCAATGGCATCGCTCATTGCATGGTCTCGCTATCGTCGCGCAGGTAATCCAACAACAATAGTAAATCATCGGGCAGGCTGGCGTGGAAAGTCAGCGTTTCACCGCTAACGGGGTGGACGAAACTCAGCTTGCGGGCATGCAGTGCCTGGCGAGGAAACTCCCGCAGGATTTCTTTCAGCGGCCCCGCCGCACCGGGCGGCAGCTTGGCGCGGCCACCGTAGAGCGGGTCGCCGATCAGCGGATAGCGGGCATGCGCCATGTGCACACGAATCTGGTGGGTACGGCCGGTCTCGAGCTTGCAGCGAACGTGGGTATGGGCCCGGAAACGCTCGACCACCCGGAAATGCGTCACGGCCGGCTTGCCCGAGGCATTGACGGCTTGCCGCTTGCGGTCTTTAGGGTGACGACCAATCGGTGCATCGATAGTGCTACCGGCAATCGGCTTGCCAATCACCACCGCATCGTACTGGCGAGAAACACTGCGCGCCTGCAGCTGCTCAACCAGGGTGGTTTGCGCGGGCAACGTCTTGGCGACCATCATCAGGCCGGTCGTGTCTTTATCCAGCCGGTGCACAATGCCCGCGCGAGGTATTTCAGCCAATGCCGGATGATGATGCAGCAAGGCATTCAGCAGCGTTCCATCCGGGTTCCCCGCCGCCGGGTGAACCACCATGCCGGCGGGCTTGTTGACCACCATTACCGCATCGTCCTCGAAGACGATATCCAGCGGGATTTCCTGTGGCTCAAAGCGGGTGTCTTCCTCGAGCGTTGCCCGTAATGCCAGCGTCTCGTGACCGTGGAGCTTGGCTTTCGGCTTAGCCTGCGCGCCGTCCACCGTCAACTCGCCAGAATGAATCCAGGCTTTCAAGCGTTCACGGGAGTAATCGCTGAACAACTCGGCAGCCGCCTTGTCCAATCGGGCACCTGCCAATGACGTGGGCACGCGTTGCGTCGCTTCAACACTGCGAGGCATGGGATAATTTCCTTTGACGACACCCCGACAACGTAATCCGAAACCTGCGTTTTGCGCCGAGGTGATTTATAGTGGGCGGACTGCGACCTATTCTACCATTTCTACTTATGGCCATCGTCGCTTTTCGGTGATTGAGGCTTGTTAGCAACGAGGATGATGATGCGCGTTTTTTCCGCTGCCAATCGCTTTGGCGTACTCGCCCTGAGCTTTGCCATACTGGCTGGCTGCGCCAGCAATGATACGACCTCCGAAGAGGACGAATACGCCGGCGTGTCCGAACGCGAGCTATATGATCGAGCTCGCGATGCCCTGGATGACAATCGTTTCAACATCGCGGTCGAGCGTCTGGAGACACTGGACACCCGTTACCCGTTCGGCGAACACGCTGAGCAGGCTCAACTGGAGCTGGTCTACGCCTACTACGAAAATGGCGACTGGGAAGAGGCCCGCGCGGCCGCCAGCCGCTTTATTCGGCTCCACCCTGACCACCCTCAGATTGATTACGCCTATTACCTGCGCGGCTTGGCCGCCTGGCAGGCCGGTCGTTTCAGCCTGGAGCGCCTGCGCCTGATCGACATATCAAAGCGTGACCTTGGTGCCACCCGCGATGCATACGGCGACTTCCGCGAGCTCATTCAGCGCTACCCACAAAGCGAGTACGCTCCGGATGCGCAGCAGCGTATCGTCTATCTGCGCGAATTGCTCGCTCGTCATGAGCTACACGTTGCCGATTACTATCTGCGCCGCGGTGCCTACCTGGCTGCCGTCGAGCGGGGTCGCTGGGTAGTGGAAAACTTTCCGGAATCCAATGCTACCCGCGACGCCCTGGCCACCATGGTAGAGGGCTACCAGGGTCTGGAAATGGACGACCGAGCCAACGAAGTGCTCGCCGTACTGCGTGAAAACGACCCTGACCATGACCAGTTGGACGGCAACCGCTTTAATCCTAAACACCTCGATTAGTCTTGCCCCCTGATTGCGTGAGCGCTCGTTCGACGAACGGCGCTCACGCTGTACAAGTTTTTCCCGAAAAACAGCTTTCTTAAGCCGCGCATTTGCGCGGCTTTTTTATTTCCCAACGACAAGCATTTAAAATTCAGCTATTTATAGCAATTCTCTGACAAGCGCTTTAAATTAAAATTGTACAAAAACTGTACTTATGATTAGAATTCTAATACCAACATAATCAAGCACCTTCACGGTGCCTAAGGAGAAATGTAATGCGCTTGTCCAACACACGATTCAACGGGACCAAAATAAGCACCCGCCTGACGCTTGGCTTCTCGGCCCTTTTGGCCCTTCTCGTGCTACTGACAGGCGTAGGCATCTATCAGGTCAACCAGATCGATCGCGGCCTGACCACCATCAACGACGTCAATGGTGAAAAACAGCGCCACGCCATCGACTGGCGCGGCAGCGTCCATGACCGCGCCATCGCCCTGCGTGATATCGTGCTCACCGGCTCGGGGGATATCAGCGCGCTCGAGAACACCATGCAACGCTTGCAGGCCAACTACACCAGCGCCTCACAGGGCATGGAAGACGTCATCACTGAAAACGCCGACAACGGCGAAGAACAACGCCTTCTGGCAAACATCGAGGAGCAGGCGCAGACCACTCGCACGATGACCGAGCAAGTATTGGATGCCCACGGCGAGGGAGATTTCGAGACGGCTGAGCAGATACTGCTAGAAGAGGCCGGGCCTGCCTACGCCGAATGGCTTAACCGCATCAACCAGTTCATCGATCTTCAGGAACAGCTGAACAACGCAACCACCGCATCTGCACGCGATACGGCGTCCGGCTTTCAGATGCAGATGCTTGGTTTAACGCTGTTTGCCCTGGTGATAGGCGGTTTGATTGCCGTGTTCCTGACTCGCCAGCTGCTACGCGAACTCGGCGCAGAACCTTATGAGGTAAAAGCCTTTGCCGAAGCAATCGGTCGCGGCGAACTGGACAGCCAGGGACGCCTGAAGAAAGGTGACACTCGCAGCATCATGGCCTCGCAGGTTGATATGGCGCGCCAGCTACAGGGCATCGTCGCCGAAGTCCGCGCATCGGCGGAAGCGGTTGCCAGCAACAGCGAGCAAATTGCCGAAGGCAATAACGACCTTTCGTCGCGCACCGAACAGCAGGCCAGCGCCCTGGCAGAAACTGCCTCGGCCATGGAGCAGCTCAATAGCACGGTAAAACTCAACGCCGACAATTCTGAGCAGGCGAGCCAGGAGGCATCCAGCGCTTCCGGTACCGCGGTACAAGGAGGCGAAGCCGTCCATCAGGTGGTCGCCACCATGAATGACCTCAACAAAAGCTCCCAGGAAATCGCGGGCATCATCTCAACGATCGATTCCATTGCCTTCCAGACCAACATACTGGCTCTCAATGCTTCCGTAGAGGCCGCTCGGGCGGGAGAACATGGTCGCGGCTTTGCCGTAGTGGCAGAAGAGGTACGCAAGCTTGCTCAACGCAGCGCTGATGCCGCACGCGAGATCAATAATCTGATTTCCAGCAATCTGGAACGCGTGAATCATGGCAACGAGCGCGCTGCAGAGGCTAGCAAGTCAACCGAGGAAATCGTCGCCGCCATTGGTCGGGTCACCGACATCATGAAAGAAATCAGCTACGCCAGTGCCGAACAAAGCAAAGGTGTGCAGGAAGTCGGTAAAGCAGTAACCGAAATGGACCAGGTCACCCAACAGAACGCCGGTCTGGTGCAGGAGAGCGCACGCTCGGCCAATAACTTGCGCGAGAATGCTCACAAGCTGATCAATTCGATGTCAGCCTTCAAACTGCCCAGCAGTGGTGAAGATCACACAAGAGCGCTCGCCAACGCTACCCATAGTGCCACCGCATCGCTCACCACCCCCCGCCCCACCTTGCGTCAGCAAAAGCCTCAGCCCGAATGGGAAAGCTTCTAAGCGCGAACATCGTGTTGCTTATCGCCATGGACCGGCACTTACCCAGAAGGAAGGCTCCCGAGTGGAAGGGAGCCACTGTTTTAGACCCTCTAGGCTGAGGCGACTATGAAGCCCACTCAAAGTCTTATCATGTTTTTTTTGCTGCCGGTTCTCATGATCATTGTCCCAGCGCTGATACTCGGCAGTTTAGCGCTGACCCTTGCCAGGGAAAAGGCACTTGAAAGCCATCGCATACAGTCGGCTGACCTTGCAACGCTGGTGGAAATGGCCAATTTTGAACGTCGTCTCGGCGGCCTGCACGAAAGCCTGGTCCAGGCGCTTGACGAGTCAATGGACAACCAGCTGAGCAAGCTGGATCGCTACAGCGATTACAGCTATATCAATCTGCAGCTCGACGAAATAGGCGAACGTATCGAACACCTGGCCACCTCTGGTCTGATTGATGATCTGCATGCCGACAACGCTGAAACGCTGCTATTATCCTTTCAGGAATACCGCCGCTTTATTGATATGGCAAACGAGGCGGCAACGCTGAACCAGAACAACGTCGGTGACTTCCTGCAAGAAGCGGAGGCCAACTTCAACCGTTTCATCATATTTATCCAGCGCACCTTTGAAGCGCTCACCGAACGCGCCAATGAGCGCCATCAACAATCCTTTCAATCATTAAGCAAGTCCATCGCTACGTTGGTGCTTTTAGGAGTAGGGTTGTTAAGCGCTCTGGCCATCACCGCAGTCTTCGCCGCATGGCGTATCAATCGACGGCTGGTGACCGTGGGGGATGCCATTCTGGCGCTATCCAACACCCGCCAAGCATTGCCTGATTTTGCCGATATGCAACGTCTCAGCCAACGTCACAGCGGCCCACTGAAGCGCATTGCATCCGCATTGCTATCGTTTCGTAAAACCGAGCAGCAGCGTCGTGAGGCGGAATTCAAGGTTCACCGGCTGGCCTACTATGACACCCTGACGCAACTGCCCAACTGGCGCCTGATGAAGGAACATCTGCAGCATTCAATCGACACCAACCAACAAACCCAAACCTTTGGCGCGGTGATCTATCTGGACGTAGATGATTTCAAACGCATTAACGACAGCTGCGGTCATCCCGCTGGCGACAGTCTGCTACAAGATATCTCCCGTCGCCTCTCTGCCCTTGATATGGATGGCACAACGCTTGGCCGTGTCGGCGGTGATGAGTTTGTCTTGATTGCCGATGGCTTATCCTCAGATCAACTGAAAGCCGCCGACAAGGCCGAAGTGATTGCGGAGCGGTTACAACAGTCCTTCGACGAACCATACCTTTTCAGCGACAAGGCGCACTGCCTCAGCGTCAGCATCGGTGTGACCCTCTTTAACGGCAAAGGCGAAAACGTCGACAGCCTCTTTCAATATTCCAATGCCGCCGCCCATCTTGCCAAGCAGTCATCTCCCAACGGACTTCGCTTTTACGACCCAGCGGTGCAGGCCGAACTTGAAGCCAAGACAGAGCTGGAGCGCGACCTGCGACTAGCCATTGAGCAACAGGAATTTGTACTGGTATATCAAACACAGGTAAATAGCACGGGGAAAGCGATTGGCGCGGAGGCATTGATCCGTTGGCAGCATCCACAACGTGGTTTTGTCTCGCCGGGCACTTTTATCCCTCTCGCCGAGGAAACCGGCCTGATCGTGCCAATTGGCCAGTGGGTACTTGAAGCCGCTTGCAACCAGCTGGACGCCTGGGCCGACGATGAGACCACTGCTCAACTTACACTCGCGGTCAACGTCAGCGCCAAACAATTTCAACAGCCGGATTTTGTCGATAGCGTCAGCTGCGCACTCGCCAAGAGTGGCGCCCGGCCACACCTGTTAAAGCTGGAACTGACCGAGAGTACGGTCATCGGCAATGTGGACGACACCATTGCCCGCATGCATCAGCTTAAAACGCTTGGGATTACTTTTGCCATGGATGATTTCGGCACGGGGTATTCATCGCTGCAGTACCTCAAGCGGCTGCCACTTGATCAGATCAAGATCGATCAGTCATTCGTCCGCGACCTGCATCAGGACTCGGACGATATGGCCATCGTGCAGACCATTATCGCCATGGGGCACTCGCTGGGGTTGAACGTGATCGCCGAGGGCGTGGAAACCCTGGAGCACTGGCGCTATCTCAATGATCACCAGTGCCATGCCTACCAGGGGTATTACTTCTGCAAGCCGGTCTCTGCCATCGAAATGGTCAAACGCAGTCTGGACCCGCCACCCCTGCTCGCCTGATCCGGGGCAGCACCCGGCTATTCGCCGGGCTGCCAGCCGTTGACAATCGGGTAGCGCCGATCGCGCCCGAAGCCGCGCGGCGTTACCCGCACGCCCACTGGCGCCTGACGGCGCTTGTATTCGCAACGATCGACCAGCTTGACGACCTGATAGACATCTTCGCGGGCAAAGCCCGCGTCAATGATCGCCTCGGCACTCATATCGCCTTCGATGTAGCGTGCCAGGATGGCGTCCAGTACGTCATAGTCGGGCAAGGAGTCGCTGTCCTGCTGGTCGGGCGCCAGCTCGGCGCTGGGCGGGCGCTCGATGACACGCTCAGGGATGGCCGGTGACTGGGTGTTTCGCCAGCGGGCCAGCCGGTAAACCCAGGTTTTATACACGTCCTTGATGGCGTTGTAGCCCCCCACCATGTCGCCGTACAGCGTCGCGTAACCCACCGCCATTTCACTCTTGTTGCCGGTAGTCAGTACCATCAGGCCTTTCTTGTTGGAGATGGCCATCAGCAGCACGCCGCGGCAGCGGGACTGGAGGTTTTCTTCGGTGGTGTCGCGCTCGGTGCCGGCGAAGCTTTCCGCAAGCGTGGCCATGAACGCCTCGACCATCGGCTCAATGGGCATGATATCGTAGTGCACGCCCAGCAGCTCGGCCTGCTCGGCGGCGTCTTGCTTGGAGATATCGGCGGTGTAGTGATAGGGCATCATCACCGCCTGCACACGCTGCGGCCCCAGCGCATCAACGGCAATGGCCAATGAGAGGGCCGAATCAATGCCGCCGGAAAGCCCCAGCACCACCCCGTCAAAGCCGCTTTTGTTGACGTAATCGCGTACACCGGTCACCAGCGCGCAGTAAAGACTCTCTTCCGGCTCGACCTCGGGCTCGATCTCCCCGGCCTGGGGCACCCAGGAAGCGGCGTCGGTCTGCAGTAGCTGAACCGGCATCAGGCCGACCTGCCAGTAAGGCGCCAGCACCTGGATCTGCCCCTGTGCATTGACGCAGCAGGAGCCACCGTCGAACACCAGTTCATCTTGGCCGCCGATGGTGTTGACATAGAAGATAGGCCGTTGGACGTCTTGCGCGCGCTGTTCCAGCAGGCGCAGACGCTCGCTGGGCTTGTCCTGATGATAGGGCGAGGCATTCAGGCTAATCAGCACCTCGGCCCCCGCCGCGGTCGCCGCCTTCACCGGCGCACCTTCCCATAGATCCTCGCAGATCAACAGGCCAAGCTTGGCGCCCTTGTGTTCATAGACCAGCGGCTCGCTGCCCGGCGTAAAATAACGCTGCTCGTCGAACACTTGGTAATTGGGCAGCGCCTGCTTGGCATACTCGGCTTCCCACTGGCCGTTGTACAGCACGCCGGCCAGGTTATAACAGCGGCCTTCGCGCATGCCGGGGTAGCCAATAATCACCAGCACATCCCGCGCCATTTTCTCGGCCATCCTGGCGCGCGCCTCGCGCAGCCGGGTTTCCATCGACGGGCGCAGCAAAAGATCTTCCGGTGGGTACCCCGACAGAAACAACTCGGGAAATACCACGATATCGGCGCCATGCTCGATGCGCGCTTCACGTACGGCCTCAATGGCGCGTGCGGCATTGCCGGGAATATCCCCCACCAAGGGGTCGAGTTGGGCCATGACCAGCGTTAAGTCTTGCATGGGCGATCAAATCTCTTGAGAATCTTTTAGAATAGGTACTCACCATCAACACGTATTGTCCCGCAAGGGCCGCTCGCAGGCAAAGGCCGCGCTTGCAAATTGCATGAGGGCGACGACAGGATGAATCTTTTGATTATTCGGCTACTCATTTTCGCAGTGCTGTTCTACGCCGGTTTAAAACTGTTTGGCATGTACCGGCAGTGGCAACGCGACCGGCTTACGCAGGAACGCCAGGACCAGCAGCAGGACGGCGGCCACATGGTGCGCTGCCGTTGGTGCGAAGTGCATCTGCCGGAAAACGAAGCGCTGCGCGACGAGGGGCAATGGTTTTGCTCCAGCGCCCACCGCGACCGTTTCCTTCAGGAGCAGAAACAAGACCCGCGCGACAGCGATACCGACACCTAGCCTAGCCGCTCCGGTGTCAGCTGATAGGGCGTCGGATCGATCAACGGCTGACGCCCCAGCATCAGGTCCGCCAGCAGATGCGTCGACGCCGGGGCCAGCACCAGCCCGTTACGGTAATGCCCCGCGTTGACCGATATCTGCTGCCAGCCCGGCAGCTCACCGATAAACGGCACGCCATCCGGCGAGCCTGGCCTCAACCCCGCCCAATGGTACGCCACTGGATAATCAGCAAGCGCAGGCACGATGTTCTCGGCACTCTGGCGCAGCGAGGCCAGCGCTTCCTGGTCGGTGGTTTTGTCGAACCCGCTCTCCTCAAGCGTCGAGCCCACCAGCAACAGCCCATCGGCGCGCGGAATCACGTAGCGGCCATCCTTGAGCACCACGCGGCGCACAAGCCCCGGCGGGGTTTGATAGGCAATCATCTGGCCTTTCACCGGCCGCACCGGCAGCGAGACGCCAAGCGTTGCCAGCAGCTCCCCTGCCCATGCGCCACCACACACGATCGTATGTCCGGCGGTGATGACACGCTGAGCGGTGCGTACGCCCTCAACGCGCTCCCCGTGGCAGTCAAAACCGGTCACCTCACACTGCTCGTACAGCGTCACATTGGGCATTGCCGACAGTCGGGCGCGCAGCGACTTGCCTAGGCGGGGGTTACGCACGCTACCCAACGTCGGCATCCACAGCGCGCCCTCGGTGGGGGGCAGGCAATGCTCCTTGGCACGCACCATATCGGCGCTCACGCGCTCCAGCGGCTTGCCCATCTCACGCGCCCAGGCCAGCGCGGCCTCGGGGTCATCAACGCTTAGGTACAGAAGTCCCTTTTGGCGATATTCCGGGTCAATGCCGGTCTCTTCGAACAGGCGCAGCGCCAGGCTGGGGTAGGCGCCCTCCGACCACCGCGACAGCTGGGAAATCGCTGGCGCATAGCGCCATGGATACAGCGGGGACACAATACCGCCCCCCGCCCAGGAGGCTTCCTGACCGCATATGCCGCGCTCCACCAGGCTGACCTGCTGACCCGCGTCGGCTAGCTGTAGCGCTGTCATCATGCCGATGACGCCGCCGCCCACAATTAAGAAATCGCTCACACGTTTTGTCCATTATGGCTTACATCCAAAAACATCATCAGCGCCTAGGGTAAAGACGTTAACGACAGCCAAGCACGCCATGAGCATAACGATGGGAATGAAGGGGTCAAGCGCAAGGAGGCACGATGTCAACGTCGGGACGCCGGGTGGGCGGCAACTACGCACAGGGTTTTACCCTTTTGGAGCTATTGATAACGCTGCTGATCATGGGCGTGGTCGCCGCCTGGGGTATCCCCAGCTTTCAGGCGTTGGGTGAACGCCACGCGCGCACCGGGGAGGCCAACCGGCTGCAGACGGCCCTGGGGTTTGCGCGCCAGGCGGCGATTAGCCAGCACCAGCCGATCACGCTGTGCCCCACCGTCGAGCGGCACAACAAGCGGCGCTGTGACGACAACTGGAGCCAGGCGCTGGCGGTGATTCGCGGTGATCAAACGGAGGGCATCCCCGCCGCTGATGTACTGCGCACCTTTCCGGCCACGCAGCGAATCGATGTACGATACAGCCGCGGCTGGCGGCGCATCCGTTACGATGCGCTAGGCCATAGCAGCGGGTATAACGGGCGCTTCACCCTCTGCCCCCAGCGCGAGTCGCGACGCGTTGAGGGCAGCACGCTGGTGCTCAGCCAGCTCGGCCGCTGGCGAATGGCGCAGGAACCCACCAACTGCCAGCAGCCCTGAACAAGGCGATATTAGCCGGCAATGCCGTCCAGATAACGCTCGGCGTCCAAGGCCGCCATGCAGCCGCTGCCCGCCGAGGTAATGGCCTGACGATAGACATGATCCATCACATCGCCGCAGGCAAAGACGCCGGGCACGCTGGTGGCCGTGGCATTGCCCTGCAGGCCGGAGGTCACCTTGATGTAGCCGCCGTTCATATCCAACTGGCCGTCAAAGATGCCTGTATTCGGGCTATGCCCGATGGCCACAAACAGCCCCGGCGCCTGGATATCCTTGTGGGAGCCGTCCTTGGTCGATTTGAGGCGCACGCCGGTCACGCCGGTGTTGTCCCCCAACACTTCTTCCACCTGCTGGAACCATTCGAGTTCGATCTTGCCTGCCTCGACTTTTTCGAACAGCTTGTCCTGGAGGATCTTCTCGGCGCGCAGGGTATCGCGGCGGTGCACCAGGGTCACCTTGGAGGCGATGTTCGAAAGATACAGGGCTTCTTCGACCGCCGTGTTACCACCGCCCACTACGACGACGTCCTGATTGCGGTAGAAAAACCCGTCGCAGGTAGCGCAGGCGGAGACCCCCTGACCCATGAACTGCTGCTCGCTGGGCAGCCCCAGGTAACGCGCGCTGGCACCGGTGGCGACAATCAGGGCGTCACAGGTATATACACCATTGTCGCCTTTCAAGGTGAAGGGCTTATCGCCTACGCTGACCTCGTGAATATGGTCGAAAAGCACTTCGGTATTGAAACGCTCGGCGTGCTGCTTCATGCGTTCCATCAATTCGGGACCCTGCACGCCTTGCGCATCACCGGGCCAGTTATCCACATCGGTCGTAGTGGTTAATTGTCCTCCCGCTTGCATCCCGGTAATCAGCAGCGGCTTCAAATTGGCGCGCGCCGCATAAACGGCCGCCGTGTAGCCCGCAGGACCTGATCCCAGGATGATTAAGCGCTCGTGACGTGTTTGCATGACACCACCTTGTAAAGAGTCGGCTGATAATTTTGCACAGAGTCTGCCTGAAATGGCGTCAAGTACAAGTGATTGCAAGGCCGACATGGCTCAAAAACGCCCACCCAGCTTGAAACAAGGCGCTCGCACACCCACCTCTATCAGTAGGCGTGGTGATGAGCGACAGGTGTAACGACCAGGATGAGCCATACTAGAGGAAGACAGTGACCGGCGCGCACCGCGCAATGCCAAGCAATAGAGGAGAATCGCATGAGCAAGCTTCCCGACACGGAAAGGACATTAACGGTTGGCAATTCGCAGTATCACTACTTCAGCCTGCCAGACGCTGCAGAGACGCTCGGTTCCATTGACCGACTGCCCAAGACGCTCAAAATTCTGCTCGAAAACCAGCTGCGTTTTGCCAGCGACGAGAGCGTTTCCCAGGACGATATGCAAGCCCTGGTCGACTGGCAAAAGGAAGGCAAGTCCAGCCGCGAGATCGGCTATCGCCCTGCCCGCGTACTGATGCAGGATTTTACCGGCGTGCCCGGGGTGGTCGATCTCGCCTCCATGCGCGCCGCCGTTGAGACCCTCGGCGAAGACCCCGCCAAGATCAACCCGCTGTCCCCCGTCGACCTGGTGATCGATCACTCGGTCATGGTCGACAAGTTCGGTAACGCCGCTGCGTTCCAGGAAAACGTCGACATTGAAATGCAGCGCAACCGTGAGCGCTACGAGTTCCTGCGCTGGGGCCAGCAGGCGTTCGACAATTTCCGCGTGGTACCGCCGGGCACCGGCATTTGCCACCAGGTCAACCTGGAATACCTGGGCAAGGCCGTGTGGACCAAGGAAGAAGACGGCCGCACCCTGGCGTATCCGGACACCCTGGTCGGCACCGACTCTCATACCACCATGATCAACGGCCTGGGCGTCCTCGGCTGGGGCGTCGGCGGCATCGAGGCGGAAGCGGCCATGCTGGGTCAGCCGGTCTCCATGCTGATTCCCGAGGTCATCGGCTTCAAGCTGACCGGCAAGCTGCGCGAAGGCATTACGGCGACCGACCTGGTACTGACCGTTACCGAAATGCTGCGCAAGAAAGGCGTGGTCGGCAAGTTTGTCGAGTTCTACGGCGACGGCCTGAAAGACCTGCCGCTGGCGGACCGCGCGACCATTGCCAACATGGCCCCCGAATACGGCGCCACCTGCGGCTTCTTCCCGGTGGATGACGAAACACTGACCTACATGCGCCTAACCGGCCGGGAAGACGAACAAATCGACCTCGTCGAGGCGTATTCGAAAACCCAGGGCCTGTGGCGCGAGCCGGGCGACGAGCCGATCTTCACCGACTCGCTGCACCTGGACATGACCGAGGTGGAAGCCAGCCTCGCAGGGCCCAAGCGTCCCCAGGACCGTGTCGCCCTCAAGGATATGGCCGCCGCCTTTGATAAATTCATGCAGGAGGACACCAACGCGGAACCGACCGCCAATGGAAAACTGTCGTCCGAGGGTGGCCAGACCGCCGTGGGGGTCGAGCGTAGCTTTGAACACGACACCAGTCAGGCCGTGAAGCTCGATGATCAGGACTTCAACCTCAACCCTGGCGCGGTGGTGATTGCCGCGATCACCTCGTGTACCAACACGTCCAACCCCAGCGTGATGATGGCGGCCGGCCTGCTCGCCCGCAACGCGCGGGAAAAAGGCCTCACCACCAAACCCTGGGTCAAGACATCCCTCGCCCCGGGCTCCAAGGTCGTCACCGACTACCTGGAGGCCGCCGAGTTAAACGACGATCTGGACGCGCTGGGCTTCAATCTCGTCGGCTACGGCTGCACCACCTGTATCGGTAACTCCGGTCCGCTGCCCGACGCGATTGAAAAAGCCATCACCGACGGCGATATGGCCGTCGCCTCGGTGCTGTCGGGCAACCGTAACTTTGAAGGGCGCGTGCATCCGCTGGTGAAGACCAACTGGCTGGCCTCGCCCCCCTTGGTCGTGGCGTACGCCCTGGCCGGCAACGTGCAGTGCGACCTGAACAACGACCCGCTCGGTGAGGACGGCAACGGCAACCCGGTCTACCTCAAGGATATCTGGCCCAGCCAGGCGGAAATTGCCACTGCCGTCGAGCGGGTCAACACGGCGATGTTCCACAAGGAATACGGCGCCGTCTTCGAAGGCGACGACGTCTGGAAAGCCATCAAGGTGCCGGAAAGCAAGGTCTACCAATGGCCCGAGTCGACCTACATCCAGCACCCGCCGTTTTTCGAGGGTATGCAACGCGAGCCCGACGCCATCGAGGACGTGCACAACGCCCGCGTGCTGGCCATGCTGGGCGACTCGGTGACCACCGACCATATTTCGCCGGCCGGCGCCATCAAGCCCGATAGCCCCGCCGGGCGCTACCTTCAGGAGAAAGGCGTCCAGCCGGTGGACTTCAACTCCTACGGCTCGCGCCGCGGTAACCACGAAGTGATGATGCGCGGCACCTTTGCCAACGTGCGGATCAAGAACGAAATGCTCGACGACGTGGTCGGTGGCGAAACCCGTCACGTGCCCAGCGGCGAGCAGATGGCCATCTACGACGCGGCGATGAAGTACAAGGAGGAAGACAAGCCGCTCGTCGTGATCGCCGGTAAAGAGTACGGCACCGGCTCCTCGCGGGACTGGGCCGCCAAAGGCACGCGCCTGCTGGGCGTGCGTGCGGTGCTCGCCGAGTCCTTCGAGCGTATCCACCGTTCCAACCTGATCGGTATGGGCGTGGTACCGCTACAGTTCCCCGAAGGCGAAAGCCGGATCAGCCTGGGACTCACCGGCGATGAAGAAGTCTCGATTGCCGGGCTCAGCGATTTGACGCCGGGCGGCAACGTCAAGGTGACCATCAAAAATGCCGAGGGCGAAAGAACCGTTGATGCCAAGTGCCGCATCGATACCGAGAATGAGCTGGCGTACTTCCGTCATGGTGGTATCCTTCATTACGTGCTGCGCAATATGATTGGCGCAGCCTAATCGGGAAACCGACCAATGCTTGCTGGCCCCCACTTTGTGGGGGCTTTTTTTTGCGCGGAACCTAGGCCACCTATTCTTAAAAGGCGCGACGCCGATAGACACGATACTCGGGGGACCAGCTGGCGCGATCGATGGCTGCGCGCAGCTCGGTGCCGCCGGTCTTGAGCGCGACGCCGTTCTGCTGCGCCTGGGCGGCCACCTCAAAGGCAATCGACTGGCTGATATCGCGAATACGCGACAGCGGCGGCAGCAAGGCGCCCTTGCCGTTCTTGACCAGCGGCGCCTCCCGCGCCAGCGCCCGCGAGGCGCTCATCAACATTTCATCGGTCACCCGGGTTGCCTTGGCCGCCACGACACCCAACCCGATACCGGGGAAGATATAGGCATTGTTGCACTGGGCAATGGGATAGGTGCGGCCGTTGAAAACCACCGGTGCAAACGGACTGCCGGTGGCCACAAGCGCCTGCCCTTCCGTCCAGCGAATAATGTCTTCCGGCACCGCTTCCGCCTGGGAGGTCGGGTTGGAGAGCGGCATGATCACCGGATGCTCGCACCCTGCGTGCATTGTGCGCACCACCTGCTCGGTAAAAATGCCCCGCTGGCCGCATACGCCAATCAGCACCGTTGGCTTGATCTGCGCAATGGTTTCCTCGAGCCCCTGCCCGTTCCATCCGGCAACCAGACTGGCATCGTGGGCCAGGCGCCGCTGAAAATCGCGCTGCCACGGCTGGTCGTTGGTCATCAGGCCGTCGCGGTCCACCATGTAAATGCGCCCGCGAGCCTCACTCTCGCTCAACCCCTCAGTCTGCATGGCCACCACAACCTGCTCAGCAATGCCGCAGCCTGCAGAGCCACCGCCCACGAACACCACACGCTGGTCGGCGATGGTCTGCTCGCGGGCCTGACAGCCCGCCATGAGCGTACCCACGACCACCGAGGCGGTGCCCTGCACGTCGTCGTTGAAGCAGCACAGCTCGTCACGGTACTTATCGAGCAGCGGCATCGCATTGGCCTGGGCGAAGTCCTCGAACTGCAGCAGTACATTGGGCCAGCGACGTTTGACGGCGGCAATGAACGTCGCCATGAACTCATCGTACTCTTCCTGGCTGACCCGCTCGTGCCGCCACCCCATGTACATCGGGTCATCCAGCAACGCTTTATTGTTCGTCCCCACATCGAGCATGATCGGCAGGGTATACGCCGGGCTGATGCCACCACAGGCCGTATACAGCGCCAGCTTGCCAATCGGGATACCCATCCCGCCGATGCCCTGATCACCGAGGCCTAAAATCCGCTCGCCGTCGGTCACCACGATCACCTTGACGTTATCCTTGGTGGCACTGCGCAGGATGTCGTCCATGTGTTCGCGGTCGGGGTAGCTGATAAACAGCCCCCGGTGGTTACGATAGATATTGGAAAATTCCTGGCATGCCTTGCCGACCGTCGGCGTGTAGATGATCGGCAGCATTTCCTCGAGGTGTTCGGAGACCAGACGGAAATACAGCGTTTCGTTGTCGTCCTGGATGGCGCGCAAATGAATATGCCGCTCCAGGTCACTGTGGCACTGCTGGTACTGACGATAGACGCGCTCGAGCTGGTCTTCGATGGTCTCGACCTTCTGGGGCAACAGACCGATCAAATTGAATGCCAGCCGCTCCTGCTGAGTAAACGCACTGCCTTTGTTCAATAGCGGCATTTCAAGTAGGGAAGGACCGGCGTAAGGAAGATATAGGGGGCGTTTGCTCGCGGTGGTCATAAGCACTCTCTTTTTATAGCAAATTTCTATTGCAATGCAGCAACATAGCGCGTCTGCAGTCTTTGAGCGTAATGTAACATGCCCTTTCGACAAAGGTAGCAAGCACGCACATTAAAGCGACAAAAACGCCCCAACCGAGGTTGGGGCGCAAAGAGATCTAAAGCCTGAAAATCGCGCTAACTAAACGCGTCCTAACAGGTTTTGGCAGTCGGCTGCCTGGCGGCTTCGCCGGTAAAAAATAACGGGCGCAGCTTAACGCCCAGCATGTTGCCCGCAAAGGCGGCCACCAGCCATACCCAGCCGTGAAGGCTGCCGGACGCAATGCCGCTGAAGTAAGCGCCGATATTGCAGCCAAACGCCAGGCGGGCGCCATAGCCCAGCAACAACCCGCCAATGATCGCGGCCAGCACCGAACGCAGCGGAATGTTGAAATTCGGCGCAAAGCGGCCCGCCAAGCTGGCCGCGGCAAGTGCGCCCAGCATGATGCCGACATTCATCACCGTGGTGACATCGCCCCAGACGCTGGACGTTAGCGCGGCGGCATTGCCCGGCGACTGCCAATAGCCCCACTGGGACACATCGCCGCCTACCAGCTCAAAGCCTTTCGCCCCCCAAAGCGCAAACGCCGAGGTAATCCCCCACGGTCGACCGGCCAGCGCCAGGGTCACAAAATTCAATACCGCGAGGGCCACCGCCCCGGCCACTAGCGGCCATGGGCCGGTCAACCAGCGCTGGTAGCCGTGCTTGTCTACCTGCGGGGCTTTTTCCAACTGACCATGGCGGCCCTTTTCCATCACCACGGTAAACGCAGCAATGGCGGCAAACATCACCAGACTGATGGCAATTCCGCCGCCGGGTCCCACCACGTTGACCAGCGACACCGGCTGAAACGCGGGCAGGCTTTGCCACCAGGCAAAATGCGCGCTGCCAATCACCGAGCCGACAATGAAAAATATCAGCGTGATCACCATGCGCGCATTGCCACCCCCGGCGGTGAACAAGGTGCCCGATGCACAGCCGCCCCCCAGTTGCATGCCCAGGCCAAAAAGAAAGGCCCCTACCAGCACCGAAATGCCAATCGGCGCGACAAAGCCGTAGACCTCGCGGCCAAATAACGTACCCGCCCCCAGCGCCGGGAAAAACAGCACCACGGCCAGCGCCAGCATCACCATCTGCGCGCGCAGGCCGCGTCCGCGGCGCTCTTTGATAAACACCCGCCAAGCCGACGTGAAGCCAAAGGCCGCGTGATACAGCACCACGCCAAACAGGCCGCCGACGATCATCAGCAGCCCGGTATTGGCTTCAAACACCACGCCGATCATCAGCGCTCCCAGCACAATCGCCGCCGCCACGATGAGTGGCACACGATACGTGGCAGAGGGAGCTTCAGTCGTTGTAGACATACGGTCACCTTGAGCAACGCCAAAAGCGCCTGCTGAAAAACAGGCGCTTTTGATCGAGATGGATAGTGCGCTAAGCCTACCGGGGGAGAAAGTTAGCGTGAAATGTTTTATTCATCGGCATCTATATCTTTATGGAATATATAAACAACTGCCTCTTCCCGGCAGCTTTTTTAGCCGGCTTGCCTTGAATCCATGCGGATTCGGCTGCATATCAGTAGCTAAATTTCCTCATTTGCGAGCATGCTTATGTCGTCCATCATTGATCCTCGAACCGGTGAAGCGCTGACCGCCCCTGACGCAGGCAACGACGGGCAAACTCAGGCTGACCGGCCGCCGGTTCGCCCCGAAGACGTTATCATCGACCTCAACGCGGGCAATATCCAGCAGGTGCTGGAAGCCTCCTCGCAGGTTCCAGTACTCATGGACTGCCGGTCACCGGACGCTGAGGCCTCCAATCAGCTGACGCCGATACTCGAAAAGCTGGCGCTCGAATACGGCGGCGCCTTTCTGCTGGCCAAACTGGATACCCAGGCCAACCCGCAAATCGCCAGTCAGCTCGGGGTGCAGTCGGTCCCCGATGTCAAATTGATCAGCCAGGGCGGCCTGGTCGACGGCTTCCAGGGCGGGCTACCCGAAAAACAGGTCCGCGAGTGGCTCAACCGTTACTTCCCCGCCCCCGAAGATGCGCCCCCCAGCCCCGAAGAACAGGCCGAAGCGGCGCTCGAAGCCGGCGATATCGCCGGCGCGCGGGATATTTATCAGTCCCTGGTCAGCCAGTACCCTGACCACTACCCCTACCAGGTTGCCCTCGCCAGGACGCTGGTGGCCGAGGGGCGCCGCGACGAGGCGCGCAGCCTGCTGGACAACCTGCCACCGGAAGAGCGCGATGCGCCACCCGCCCGCGGCGTTCGGGCCAGCATCGAATTCGGCGAGCAGGCGCTGTCCAGCGAGGAAATTGCCGCGCTGGGCGACCGCACCGACAGCGAAGCCCAGTACCAGCGTGCGCTGCGTCAGGTAGCGGACGGTCAATACGAGGCCGGGCTGGATGCGCTGCTCACGCTGATGAAGCAGGATCGCGCCTACAATGACGACGCCGCCCGCAAAACGCTATTGCAGGTGTTCGACGCCCTGGGCGCCGACCACCCGCTGACCGTCGCCTATCGCCGCAAACTCTTTGCCCTGCTGTACTGATCGCTCAGCGGGCGAGTAACGCATCCATCCGGGTGAGCGCCGCCTCCAGCTGTGAGGCGGTGGTGCCGAAATTAAGCCGCACAAAGCCCGGATGGCCGAAGGCCGCGCCGTCGGACAAGGCGACCCCTGCCTGCTCGAGTAGCGTCGCCTGAGGTGATTCGCCAAGGTCCGCGTTGCGCATGTCCAGCCAGGCGAGATAGGTCGAGGCGGGCGAACTCATTGCGACCCCGGGCCAGTTCGCCACGCGCGCCTTGAGCGTGGCGCGATGTTCGCGCAGCACCTGCAGCAGGGCCTGGCGCCACGGTTCGCCATCTCGATAGGCGGCCTCTGCCGCCACCAGGCCAAGCACGTTGCCATCGGGCAGCAGGCCTTTGGTCGCCTGGACAAAGCGCTTGCGCAGGTCAGGATCGGGCATCACCGCGCAGGCCGTGGTCAGCCCCGCCAGATTGAAAGTCTTCGACGGCGCCCACAGCGTGATGGTGCGCTTGGTGAGCGCGGGAAAAGCCGCCACCAGTGGTTGATGGTGCGCGCCTTCGTCAAGCAGCAGATCGCAATGCAGTTCGTCGGATACCACCCAGAGGTCATGACGTTCGACAAACGCGGCCAGCGCCGCCAGCTCCCCGTGCGACCACACCCGGCCGGTCGGATTATGCGGATGGCACCACAGCAGTAGGCGGGTCTCGGGCGTCACCGCCGCCTCGAGCGCGCCGATATCCAGCCGCCAGCTATCGTCACGACTCACCGGGGTCGCCAGCGCCGCCTGCTGGGGCAGCCGGCCGGTTCGCTCGGCCACCGCCAGAAATGGCGGGTAAATCGGCGTGACCGTCAATACGCCGTCGCCCGGCTCGGTCAGCGCCAGGGCGGCCAGATGCAGCGCCGGCACCACGCCCGGCAGCCACTGCTGCCAATCGGCACTGATGGGCCAGTCGTAGTGGTGGGCGCTCCACTGACACAGGGTTTCTGTTAACGTGGCAGGCACTTCGCCGTAGCCGTAAACGCCGTGAGCCACCCGCGCGTGCAAGGCGTCGACCACCGCAGGCGGCGAGCGAAAGTCCATATCCGCCACCCATAGGGGCAGCACATCGTCAGCGTAGCGGTGCCATTTCTGCGATGCCCAGCCCTCAGCGGGGTGGCGCCGCTCAACGGGCGTGGCAAAATCAAACGCCATCATTCGTCTCACTTTTGTTAACCGGGGGTGCAGCTGAGCATGCCGCAAGATGACTTTTATACCAAGGTGCGCGCCGGATTGCCCGCGCTGTTGCGCCAGTGGCGCGCTTTGGGCCAGGCCGATGCCGACCGGCTGGCGCTGATTCTCGCCGAAACGGCGCGGGTCGCCAAGCTCGGCGAGCCCAGCGAAACGCCAGATGGCGCCACGCTGGATGCCTGGAGCCAGTCGCAGGACGGCGACATCCCGCTATGGGCGCCGCGTACGGCGGTTTTCCTGCTCAACCAGATGCCTGCCCGACCGCTGCCGGATAGCGAGGCCGAAGCCTGCGCCTGGGCCTACTGCTGGCTGCGCAACCGAACGTTCGATCACCTGGAAGAAGCGCAACGGGCGCTGCCCGCACATTTACAAACGCCCCTGGAAAGCGCCCTCGCCGCCGCCTGGCGCGACCAGCAAGGCCTTCGCCTGGTGTAACGTCGCCATACCCAGGCTTGACCAAGCGCTTGCTTGGGGTAATCCTGAAGCTTCAACCAATCTTTGGGCTTATCCCCACGCTGCGAAAAAGATGATAAGGATGGCGTTATGTTTACCCGCACCATTGAACCGGCGTTTTACGACACCGATGCCCTCGGACATATCAATAACACCCGCCTCCCCGCCTGGTTCGAACTGGCCCGCAACGACCTGTTCCGATTATTCACCCCCGACCTGAACCCGCAAGCGTGGCGCTTGATCATGGCGCGGATGGAGGTCGACTACCGCGCTGAACTGTTTTACGGTCATGATATCGAATTACGTACCTACCTGACGCGTCTGGGCAAAAGCTCCTTTACCGTCACTCAGGAGGCGCGTCAGCACGGTAAGTTAACCAATGTCGGGCATACCGTTCTGGTGCAGTATGATCACCAGTCCAAATGCACCGTGCCCATCGAAGGCGACTTACGGGAAGCGCTCGAGGCTCATCTGCAAGAGGCGCCCGCCCCCGCCTGAACCGCTAGCGCCCCGGCAACGGGGCGGCCAGGAGTGCCCCATGGCGATCCGCTATAATCTTTGGCTAGACCCGGACAACACCGCCCAGCACCGCGCCGTCGAGGCGGACCTCGAGCGCTACTTCATGGAACGCTTTGCTGACTATCCGCATATCCGCTTGTTCGGCGCCGACCCCTACGATTATGATGCGCCGTTCAACCGACTTTACGATGTGCTGATGGCCCGCGCCGCTGAATACTGTGAGCGTACGTGGCATTACGTAGCATCGCCGGAACAGCTCAACCGCTGCTTTTTCCGCGCCGTCGGCCGCTCCACCAAGTTTGTCCAGGAATAACCCTGCACACGACGACCGCCCGTAAGAGATACGCCCATGGTGATTCGCACCGATCAAGCCCCCGACGAACGCCAACTGGCGATCATTACCCAACAACTCGGCCGCCCGCCCAAAGGCATCGAAGCCGTGGCCGCGGTGGACGGCGACGGTACCCCGCTGGTGCTGCGCATGGCGCCGATTGTTGATGGCAAGCCCTTTCCGACGCTCTACTGGCTTTGCTCCGACGTGCTCAAGGTGGAGATTTCGCGCATTGAAGCCGTGGGCGTTATCAAGTCGCTGGAGCAGCAGCTACAGGACGACCCCGACTTCCTGGCCGCCTACCAGCAAAGCCACCGCGACTACGTCGAGACACGCTGGTCGCTGATGAGCGACGCGCAGCGCGCCGAGGTCGACCAGCTCGGCTACCGCGACGTGCTCACCGAGCGCGGCATTGGCGGCATCAGCAATTGGCGGCAGATACGCTGCCTGCATACCCAGTACGCTCACCACCTGTGCGGCAACAATGTCATCGGCCAATGGCTAGACGCCCACTATCAGGTCGATGCGTTCCTGCCCTGATCGGCACGCCACTGCCGAGTAAACGGCGCTTCCCAGTTTTCTCTATCTTGTATTTCTTTCTATACCGTATTTCTCTTTATCTTAAATTTTAAGGAACCGGCGTCATGTCCAGAATCTGCGTTTATCTTGGCTCCCGGGAAGGCGATCGCCCCGCCTTTCGTCACGCCGCCCAGGAGCTGGGCCACACCCTGGCAGCCCGCGGCCACACGCTGGTCTACGGCGGCGCTCGGATCGGATTGATGGGCGTGCTGGCCAATGCAGCACTGGACGCCGGCGGTGAGGTTATCGGGGTGATGCCGGATCATCTGGTCGAGCGCGAGCAGGCCCATTTCGGCCTGACCGAACTGATCCGCGTGCCCAACATGCACGAGCGTAAAGCCAGCATGGCCGCCAATGCGGACGCCTTCATCGCCCTGCCGGGTGGCATCGGCACCTTTGAAGAGCTGTTTGAAATCTGGACCTGGGGGTATCTGGGACTACACAACAAATCGCTCGGGCTGCTCAACGTTGACGGTTTTTACGCGCCCCTGCTGACATTTTTAAACAGCACCGTGGAACAGGGCTTCATGGCGCAGGCCACCCGGGACATGTTGCTCGACGCCGACACACCCGCCGCCCTGCTTGATGCGATTACCGCCAAGCGCTAGCTGGCAAGGGGCCATGCAAACGGGTGTGAAATCGGGGTATCGGGATAGGAGGACCGACCGGCTACTCGCCGAGCCGGAGAGTTCGCTGATAGGTCAGCTGCAGTAGCAGGGCGTCTTCACCGGCGCGATGGCGGTGGATGCCACGCTCCGCGATGACTGCCTCCTTGGTATCACTCCACACGGCCTGCTGCGCTTCGCTGAGCAGAATGCGCAGTGCTTCCAGACGAAAGCGCGCCAGCATGCCGGCGTGGTGAAACAGCAGCGAGAGCCAGGTATTGTCGTACCCCCAGCTGTCGCTGTAAGCCTTGCCAATCTCGCCAAGCTCGTCGTTAAGCCAGTGAGCCACCTGACGCACCGGGTAGCCTTCGCGGATTAGGCGCTCGCGGGAAATCCCATGGAGCAACTCGGCCTTGGGGTCCCAGTGCGTCCACTCGTCGAGCGGCTGAATCAGAAACGCACAGCTGGTGCCGTCGGCACGGGCGATCCCCACCTCGATCGGGTAGCTACCGCGCCCGAAACCGGACGCTTCAATATCCAACACAGTCGGGAGCGTCTCGGACACAGACGGCCTCACTTACTCAAATAGGGGCGGCCGTCAGGCCGCAACGTGTTCAGAGGTCTGATCCACCAACGCCTGCCAATAGGCGGCTTGATCGGCATCGACCGTTAAACCCAGCTCGCCCACCCGATAGGCAAGCGCCAGACGCTCAGCCGCTAACACATGGCCGGATTGCGCCGCGCGCGCATACCAGGTGACTGCATAGTCATCACGGCGAGGGTACTGTGCACAACCGTTCTCGTAGATGGTCGCGGCCTGATACTGCGATTTCACATCGCCGGCATGGGCCGCTTCCATCACATAGCGCGCGCCGCGTGCTTTATCGTGGGGCGACAGGCTGCGCTTCAGCAGCATATGGCCGTACACGGAAAGCGCGTCGGGATGGCCCGCCTCTGCGCAACGCTTGAACAAGCGCAGCGTGAGCCGCTGGGTACGCGGCGAGCGTGGCAACAGCCAACGATTCTGAAACAGTCGTTCGGCGAGCCGAAACTCCAGCCGAGTAAACAAAGATGATGCCTGCGACATGGCAAACCACCCTGTCTGTCTGTTGAAACCTTGGGCCAGCCGTCACTCCCTATGAGACAACCAACCACGCGATAAACCGGCCCTTGGCCGGTCAATGGGCTGGCAAGCATACGCCTGCCTTGGCGGGGACTCAACCCCTCTGATTTGCTGCCTGGCGAAGGCCTCGCTAACATGCCCCACACCCCACGACGCGATGCGCTATATTAGCCGTGCATCCCGCTCGTTATCGTGCTCAACCAAGGAGAAAGCCATGCAAACGCGACCATTGGGCAGAACCGGGCTGGAAGTCAGCCGACTTTGCCTGGGCACCATGACGTTTGGCGAACAAAACAGCGAAGCCGAGGCCCACGAGCAGCTCGACCGCGCCGTGGCCTTTGGCATCAATTTTATCGATACCGCCGAAATGTACCCCGTCCCGCCCAAAGCGGAGACCCAAGGGCTGACCGAGCGCTATATAGGCAGCTGGCTCAAGCAGCGCCGCGAACGCGACGACGTGATCATCGCCACCAAGGCCGCTGGCCCCGGGCTTGATCATATTCGTGGAGGGCCGCGCCTGACGCGCGAGCACCTTTTCAAGGCGGTCGATACCAGCCTCGAGCGCCTGCAAACCGAATACATTGACCTTTATCAGCTACATTGGCCCGACCGCAGCACCAACTTTTTCGGCAAGCTGGGCTACGTGCATAACGAGGAAGAAGACGCCACGCCACTGGACGAGACCCTGAGCGCGCTCAAGGAGCTGGTCGATGCAGGTAAAATTCGGGCCATTGGGCTTTCGAACGACACCCCCTGGGGCACCATGCGCGCCCTGCAGCTCGCCGATCAGCTCAACGTGCCGCGGGTGGCCTCGATCCAGAACCCCTATAACCTGCTCAATCGTTCCTTCGAGGTGGGCCTGGCCGAAATCGCCCACCGCGAAGACGTCGGGCTGCTGGCCTACTCGCCGCTGGGCTTTGGCGTTCTCTCGGGCAAATACCTGGATGGCGCGCAGCCGCCGACCGGTCGCCTAACCCTGTTCGAGCGTTTCAAGCGCTATACCTCGCCGGAAGCCGAAGCGGCCACCAAGGCCTATGTGTCGCTGGCCCGCGACTACGGCCTCGACCCCGCGCAAATGGCCCTGGCGTTCGTCAATTCGCGCAGCTTCCTGACCAGCAACATCATTGGCGCCACCACCATGGAGCAGTTGGAAAGCAATCTGGCCAGCGAAAGCCTCAAGCTGGACGACGACCTGCTGGAAGCCATCGACGATATCCATCGCCGCATGCCCAACCCCTGCCCCTGATCGCGCCTCGCGCGCGGAAGACGCTATCGGGCCTATAGCCTCGGCCATCGCCGAGGCTTGATATAATGCCCCCATTACTTCTAGGACGTGCCAAGGAATCTGCCATGTTGAGCGTCATTTCACCGGCCAAAACGCTGGATTTTGAAACCCCGCCGACCACTCAGGACGTCACCCAGCCGGACTTTCTGGACGATAGCCAGGCGCTGATCGACATCCTGCGTGACTACTCGCCTCAGCAGATCAGCGATCTGATGGGTATCAGCGACAAGCTCGCGGGCCTGAACGCAGCGCGCTTCGCCGAATGGCAGCCACCGTTTTCGCTGGAAAACGCCAAGCCTGCCGCCCAGGCCTTCCAGGGGGATGTCTACACAGGGCTTGAAGCTGATACCTTCAGCGACGACGAAAACCGCTATGCCCAGCAGCACCTGCGTATTTTGTCCGGGCTTTATGGCCTGCTACGCCCGCTGGACCTGATTCAGCCTTATCGGCTTGAGATGGGCACCAAGCTCCCCAACCCGGCGGGCAAGGACCTGTATGCCTACTGGAAGCCCACGCTGACCTCGGCGCTCAATGACGCCATTGCCGCCAGCGGGTCAAAGGTGCTGGTCAACCTGGCGTCCAATGAATACTTCAAGGCCGTCGACGCCAAGCAACTCGATGCCCGAATCATCACGCCGGTGTTCAAGGACGAGAAAAACGGTACCTTCAAGATCATCAGCTTCTACGCCAAAAAGGCGCGCGGGCTGATGAGCGCCTGGATGATTCGCCAGCAGGCCAACGACCCCGAGGCGCTGAAGGCCTTTGATGTCGCCGGCTACCGGCTTAACCCGGCGGCCTCCCAGGGCGACACCTTCGTGTTTACCCGGCGCGAGGCTGACCGCTAAGGGCTCAGCCAGGCGTCAAAAAAACCGCACCGCCTTTGCCGCGCGAGGCTTCAGGAACTGGCGGTGCACATCGCCAAACGATGTGGTGTCGCAGCGATGCAGCCACTCGTAGGCCACCATATCCGCCGAGACCGCCTGCGCCCCCAGCGCACAGGCCCGTTCGCGAGCCAGCGCCGCTTCACGGGCACGCCGGCTGGCGGTGGCCTCGCTCAGCCAATACACCGCATAGCCATCGGCTAACAGCCCGAGCGCTGTTTGCAGCACGCAAATATGCGCCTCGGTGCCGCACAGCACGATCTGCTGCCGGCCGGTGGCGCTCAACGCCTCCCGAAACGCTGCTTCTTCGGTCACGGCAAAGTGCTGCTTTTGCCATATCGTCGGCGCGGTTCGATCCGCCAATAATTCTGCGGCGGTGCCACCGAGCTTCTCCGGCATCTGCTCGGTTAGCCACACGGGCACCTCCAGCGCATCCGCAACGCCGTAAAGCCAATGGGCCTCGGCAATGGCCTCGTCACCACCGTCGATCACCGGCAGCAAACCCGCCTGAAAATCGACCATCAGCAGCACACTTTTATCGCGTTCCAAACGCACGTTATCACCTCATTATTGTCTTTATGGTAACCCCGATAGAAACAGACGACGCCCACGATCAATAGGCGGTAAACTAGCGACCGTCTTTAACCACCTTGTACTCCCCATTGTACCCCCTTTGCGCCCAGAGGCGCTTGATAACCCGGAGAAACACCATGCTGCGACAGATTTTTGTCATGTTACTGGTAAGCGTGATGGGCTTTGGTCTGGCGGTTGAATCCGCCGATGCCCGCCGCCTGGGCGGCGGCGCTAGCAGCGGCAGCTTTTCGCGCTCGGCCGACCGTCCCGCCGCCACCCAACAACAGGCTCAGACCAATCGCGATCAGGGCCAGGCCGGTGCGGCGGCCCGCCGCGGTGGCATGGGAGGTATGCTCGGCGGCTTAATGGCTGGCGGGCTATTGGCCGCGCTGTTCTTTGGCGGCGCCTTTGACGAACTTCGCCTGATGGATCTGCTGGTCATGGCCGGCGTCGCTTTTCTTGCGGTCATGGCGTTCCGCGCCATGCGCCAGCCCGCTACCGCGCCCACGGGGCATGCGCGCTCAACGAGTGCTTCCGCGGCGCCTTTCCAAGGGCAAGGCAGCGGCACTCCTAGCGGCTTGGCGGGTTCAGCAACGCCGGAATGGTTTGATAAGGAGCGATTCCTGAGCGGCGCCAAGGAACATTTTATGACCCTGCAGCGCGCCTGGGATAACAACGACTTCAGCCGCCTGCAGGAATACGTCACGCCCGAGTACTACAACGTGCTGCGCGCCGAGCGGGCCCAGCAGCCGGCCAATAACCAAACCGAGATCGTGCGCCTGTTTGCCGAACTGGGCAACGTGACGGAAGCGGGCGATCATGCCGAGGCGACAGTGATTTTCCATGGTCTGCTGGAAGAAAACGGCGAACAGACCGAGTTCAACGAAACCTGGCACCTGACCCGCGCCATGCGCGAGGACGCCCCCTGGTACCTGCAAGGCATCGAGCAGAACCCGGGTGCTTAGCTACGCCGAACATCCCTGACAGCATGAATAAAAACGCCCCGCTTATTGCGGGGCGTTGGCGTTCAAGGGCGTCGAAAATACGGTGTCGGGACTGACAATCAGCTAAAGCGCCCCAGACCGACCGTGGCGCGCAACTTGTCCATGGTCACGGCGGTTTCTTCACGGGCCCGCTCGGCGCCACGCTGCAGCACCGCTTCGATGTGGCCCGGGTCTTCCATCAGCGCGTTGTAGCGCTCCCGGGGTTGTTCCAGGTGGGCGTTGAGGTAATCGAACACCTGGTTTTTCGCGTCGCCCCAGCCGATCCCCTCGGCGTACTGCCGACGCATGGCGGCGGTTTCCTCGCCGGAGGCAAAGGCCGCATAAATCTGGAACAGCGTGCAGGTATCCGGATCTTTAGGCTCGCCGGGCTCCAGCGAGTTGGTCTTGATCTTGCGCACCAGCTTTTGCAGCTTTTTCTCGCCCACAAACAACGGAATGGTGTTGTTGTAGCTCTTGGACATCTTGCGGCCGTCCAACCCGCCCAGCACCTGACTTTTCTCGTCCACCACCGCGTTGGGCAGGGTGAAATATTCGCCTTTGTACAGATGGTTGAAACGCCCGGCGATATCCCGCGCCATCTCGATGTGCTGAATCTGATCGCGGCCTACCGGCACCTTGTGGGCGTTGAACATCAGAATATCGGCGGCCATCAGCACGGGGTAGCCAAACAGCCCCATGGTGATGCCTTTATCCGGGTCCTGATTGCCCGCTTCCTCGTTTTCCGCCACCGCGGCCTTGTAGGCGTGGGCCCGGTTCATCAGCCCCTTGGCGCACACGCAGGACAGCATCCAGGTAAGCTCGGGGATTTCCGGAATATCCGACTGGCGATAGAAAATAGCGTTATCGGTGTCCAGCCCCAGCGCCAGCCAGGTCGCGGCGATTTCCAGACGCGACTGCTGGACGCGCTTGGGGTCCTGGCACTTGATCAACGCGTGGTAATCGGCCAAAAAGTAGAACGACTGAACGCTGGGGTCCTGGCTCGCCTCAATGGCGGGTTTGATCGCCCCCACGTAGTTGCCCACATGGGGCGTCCCCGTCGTGGTGATACCGGTAAGAACACGGGTTTTGGCTGAATCCGACATTAAGATAACTCTTTGGATAAATTCGCAATATTTTATACGCAATGGCAGCGGTTAACTACTGCACTTCGGTCCATTCATTAAACCTAGGTTCGTCGCTTCCCTGATCCCCAGTACTCACTTCATAGTCAGCAAGGTCGTCCACATAGTCTAGGCTGCTGCCACCCGACATCACTACGTTGCGCGCGCGTAAACCACCATACAAGGAACCACTGCCTCCAATATCGACATCCGAACCAGGTGCGTAAATAGCGGCATAAGTGTCGTTGCTGCCACCGATTGTCACGCCACTTTTCTTGCCCACCTGTTGATAGTCACTGTAGATACTCACTGCAGGCCGCTCGACCCCAGCGTTATCCTGGCGCATAAAATTCTCAGCGCCCAGCGCAAGCTGGCTACCCGCCGAGAGCAACACCTCGCCGCTAACATATAGGTTCAACACGGCGTCTTTGGATATTTCCAGCGAGGTGTTTCCGCCCAGATCAAAGTCGCCGTCAACAAAAAGATTGACGGTGCCGTCTACCACCAAACGCTGTAAACGACCGCCGGTTTTAAGGTCTTTATCAATCGTTAGCGACGTTTCGCTACCGGCTTCGCCAAGATAAGAGGTCGACGCATCTCGATTGCCGCTTCCGCCGGTCAATGTGAGAGCATTCCCACTTTCTTGATAATAATGATCCAACCCCCTTGCCTGCAGCCATTCAGCGGCTCCCGTCACGCTCAATCCGGCTTTCACCGCCTCAAAATACGAACGACCATCTTCGTCTTCCGCCAAGACGCCAAGACTGTCGCAGTCTTCTGAAAAACGATAGCCATCTTCACCATCTTGGTAATTTTCCACCGTTTGCGAATGCTGATCACGCCACCAGTCCGGGTATTCAATCTGGCCGCCTGCATAAGCGGTCGTTGGCGGAGATGGATCACCATTAACCATGAGATTGTTGCCAGCAACCACTCCACCCTCAATGCTGGCACTGCCTCGCAAGGTGATATCCTGGCACGAGGTTAGCGCCGCGCCAAAGGGCTGCTGCGTCTCTCCCCCCATTACATAGCGCAACAAAATAAGGTTACTTTCTGCACCACCCTGCTGACCTTTTCCAGTCACGCCTTTGGCCATTACATAACGACCCTCGGAGACCGTTATCGGGATATAGACGCATTCAGGCTGGCCATCGCGTTCACAGCCGTAATTAAGAGCCTGCTCCTCGCCGGAAAACTGCTCAGCCAGCTCGGCCCAGTGCATTGACTGCAAATCGCCCAGCGAAATGTCAGGGACAAAAAAATCCAGATCATCGACTGCCAGAGCATTCGCGGCCGCGATTTCGGCATTCATTCTGGCCTGGGTCGAGGCACGATAGTTGCCCGCCAGGCGCTCATCGACCAGAGCCGTTTGCATACCCGAGAGGCCGAGCGTCATGGAGCCAGCAAGCAATGCCATCACGATCACTAGCGCCGCACCTTGTTGCTGCTTCACCTTCCACCTCCGGCCTTATTATTCATCCTGGCCAAACACTGCGTTGCGATGGGCGACATGAAAGACGATCGGCTCGCCGTTATTTTCGATCGGCAGTGAGACTTGAAAAAGGGCGTCATTTCCAGAGACGGGCTTGCCCAACTCGTGTTCCTCTTCTGCGCACTGGTTGCCGCCACCAGGCACATCCTTTGGAAAACTGACCAGCGGCTGATTACCTTCATCGGTATCGGCCACGGTGCAGGTGCACTGATCTGTCCCCTGAACTTCTTCTAGGCCGCATTCAAGCGTAAAGCGCCCCGGACCATTCTGGCGAATCTCGCTAGTAACGCGCTGAGCGATAAACACCAGGTTTTCCTGCTTGCGGCTGACCTTATCGACCTGCTGAAAAGTTTGAAAGGTAGTGAGAAACAGTTGCCCAGCGCCCAGGATGATGATGGTGCCAATAGCCATCGCCACCATCAGCTCTACCAGGGTGAACCCGCGCTGAGCATGCCTCATTACAGGTCCTCCAGGCTGGGTAGGCGAAAGCGGTAGTCGAGCGAGTCAGTATCGTCACTATCCAGCGCCAGAGTGACGGTGAACTGGCAGCTATCGTCCCCACTCCCTTGCGCAATACCGCTTTGCGCCTCAACGACGTTGCGCAGCGGCGAATGGGCTTCATCCTGAAACCACTGGTCTTTCCAAGCCGTTTGGACCGTCCCAACGTCGATGTCATCACAGCCTTCTTCAGGCTCCAGTGTTGCCCAGAGGCGTTCCTGAGCGTCAACTGCGGCCACGCTTGCCACCGAGCGCTGGTAGCCCAGCGAGGCGCTTTGCAACGCCTTGAGCTGCATGGCCGCCACGCCTACGAGGCCAAGTGACAGCACCAATAGTGCAATCAGCGCTTCCACAAGACTAAAGCCGCGCTGTGGCGTCATGAGGTCACCTTGCGCAGGCTGCCGGTTTCGCGCACCCGGATCGTCACCGGATCAATAGCATCTTCCGGGTCGGCGGGCGCGAGCGTCACCTCGCACTGGCTATCGCCGCAGTCGCTGACATCGGCATCGCCCAGGCTTTCAAACACCAGCGAGAATCCGGCATCGGGCCGGGTAATATTGGCCGCTTGCCCCACGCGCTTGATGGAAGCATCGCCGTCGGTTACTGGACTTTCCGCCCAGTAACACCAGGTCGTGTACGCGTAGCGGGGTCCATCATCGCCGCTTTCGTCCACTTGCTCATCGTCGCGGCACTCATCAGGGCGGCGAGTCGAGGTTAATGTATTAGGCGGCGAGAAATTAACAGTGATCGGCTGACGCTGCTTGATGGCTTCGCTGCGCGCAAAGGTCATCACCGAAAGCAGCTGATTCACGTCGCCAGCGAGCTGTTGGCGAGCCATAAAGGTAGAAAAGGCCGGCGCGGCGACCAGCATCAGCAACGCCGCGATAACCAGTACCAACATGAGTTCAATAAGCGTAAAACCGCGCTGACGCATAGGTTACCAGCACGCCTCGGGAGCTTGGGTCCCCCTGGCATCGAGCGTGATCGCACCGTCGCAGCCGTCGTCCCGGTCGGTCTCGGCGGTCAGCGTATAACCGCCGCTGTCATCGCCGGTCGACACGTCAATGGTGTAGTGCCTCTCTGGGGAGGTAGTCGGCACGTCATCGCAATTGGCGTAGGTGTAGGATTGGGTATTGCAGCGTTCAAGCACCGATGCCGCCTGCATCAGCGCGGCGTGGGCATCGGTGCGCAGCGATTTCTGGGCATATCGGGTATAGCTTGGGTAGGCAATTGAGGCGACGATCCCAATAATGACCAACACGATCATCAGCTCAATCAGCGTAAAGCCGCGCTGGCCGGTTGGGATTGGATGGCCAGACGAGGACTGAGAAACATAGGGCACGCGGCTTTGCTCCTGTATTAGTTTGCTCATACGAAATCAGTATGTCGCAAACCCCTACACTTTGCATCAGCCGCTGGCAATCACCTGCTCGCGCAGTTCCCGAGGCATGGAGAACGTAATCGTCTCCTCGCGGCCAAGCAGTTCCTGGGGAGCGGTCGCGCCCATGCTTTGCAGGCGTTCAATCACGCCCTTGACCAGCACTTCCGGGGCGCTGGCACCGGCTGTGACGCCCACGCGGCTGACGCCGTCCAGCCATTCGGGTTTTACCTGGTCGGCGTTATCAATCAGATAGGCCGGCGTCCCCATGCGCTCGGAAAGCTCGCGCAGGCGGTTCGAGTTGGAGCTGTTGGGGCTACCCACTACCAGCAACAGATCGCTCTCGGCGGCGAGTTCGCGCACCGCATCCTGGCGATTTTGCGTGGCGTAACAGATATCATCCTTGCGCGGCCCCTGGATCTCGGGGAATTTATCGCGCAGCGCGTCGATCACCTTGGCGGTGTCGTCCATCGACAGCGTTGTCTGGGTGACAAAGGCCAGTTGGGAAGGGTCTTTCACATCCAGATTGGCGGCATCGTTCTCGTCTTCCACCAAGTAGATGCGGCCCCCGTGGGAGGTGTCGTAACGCCCCATTGTGCCTTCGACTTCCGGGTGACCCTGATGGCCGATCAGGATGCATTCCTGGCCGCGCTTGGCGTAACGCAGCACTTCAAGATGCACCTTGGTCACCAGCGGGCAGGTGGCATCGAACACTTTCAGGCCGCGCTGCTCGGCTTCCTGCTGAACCGCGCGGGACACCCCGTGAGCCGAGAAAATCACAATCACGTCGTCGGGCACTTCGTGCAGCTCTTCGACGAACACCGCGCCGCGCTCGCGCAGGGTCTCCACCACAAAGCGGTTGTGCACCACTTCATGCCGAACATAGACCGGCGGACCAAACACATCCAGCGCCCGGTTGACGATATCGATCGCGCGATCCACCCCCGCGCAGAAACCACGCGGATTGGCCAGCTTGATCTCGATAGGATGTGTTTGCTGCTGTGATTGCGATTCTGACAACATGAGTAGCGCCTTGATGCAGAGCACCGTTGGATGAATTCAGCCGCCGCAACGAAAGTCGTTACGTAGGGAGCCTCTGATTAACGTAATGAGCGCAGGCCAGACAAGGCAAAAATCAGCGAAAAAGCGGAGTTTACAAGTTGTAAATGAGCATTTTGAGCTGATTTTTAACGCCGTATGGGCAAGCGCAATAGTTAAGCAGAGGTTACCTAGTGCGTTGTGACCGGTTTGACGTCCAGCACTTCAACCTCAAACGTTAGGGTACGCCCCGCCAGCGGATGATTAAAGTCGACCTCGATCCGGTCACCCTCAATGGTTTTGACCACGCCAGGCAATTCCGTTCCCGCTTTATCGGCAAACGACATCACCATACCAATTTCGGGCGTTTCGTCACCGAAGTCATCGCGCTTCAGCGTCTGGATATTCTGCGGATTATGCTGGCCAAAGGCGTGTTCCGGGGTAATCTCGAAACTGCCTTGCTGGCCCATTTTCAGCCCCTTGATCGGGTGCTCGAAGCCCGGCGGCAGGTTGCCGTCGCCGTATTGGAAAGTGGCCGGCGTTTTTTCCTTGGTGGAGTCCACCACCGTGCCGTCTTCCAGCTTGAGCGTGAAGTGCAGGGTCACTTCCATGCCGTCGTCGATCAAATAGTCGCTCATTGCGTTACTCACTGTTGGAGGGAGACGAGGAGCGCTGGGCTTTCTTGCGTCGCCGCTCGCCCATCACCGACTCCCAGATTAGCGCGGCAGCCCCTAGGGTAATGCCTATGTCCGCCACGTTAAATGCCGGGTAGTACCAGCCCGCTGCGTGAAAGGACAGGAAATCGACCACATAGCCGTGCACCAGGCGGTCGTAGAGATTGCCCAGGGCGCCACCAATGATCAGCGGCAGCGCGACGGCCAGCAGTTTTTCATCGGCCTTGATACGCGATAGCCAGATGCTCAGACCAATGCTTGCGCCGATCGCGACAATCGCAAAGAACCAGCGCTGCCAGCCGGGATGGTCGGCCAGAAAGCTGAACGCCGCGCCGGTATTGTGCAGCAGCGTCAGGTTGAAGAACGGCAGCACCTCGACGGGCTGGGCGTAGTTCAGCAGGCTGCTGGCCAGATACTTGGTGGCCAGGTCCAGCACGATCACCGCCGCCGCCAGCCACAGCCAGCGCAGCGGCCGGTGCATCGGCGGCCGTGAGTGTTGATCGTTTTCGGTGGCAGGGTTAGGCATAGTGGCGCGTCTCACCGGGGCCGTCGGGTAGGTTGCTCACGCAGCGACCACACAGATCGTCGTGGCCGGCGTGCTGGCCAACGTCCGGGCGGTGATGCCAGCAGCGCTCGCACTTCTGATACTCGCTGGCGAATACCGCTACTTTCAGGCCATCAAGCTCGGTGCTTTCGGCGTTGGCGGCGTCCGCCAGCGGCTTCAGGTGCACCTCGCTGGTCAGCATCACAAAGCGTAGCTCATCGCCGAGCTTTTCGAGCGTAGTGCGCAGCGCATCGCTGACGTACAGCGTGACTTCCGCCGCCAGACTGCCCTTGATCACCTTGGCGTTGCGCACGTCTTCCAGGCACTTGTTGACCGCGTGCTTGACCTCCAGCACCTGCTCCCAGAAGTCGCGGCCCATGCTGGCCCCGTCGTCTAGCGTCTCGAGCCCGGTGTAGTAGGTTTCAAGCAGGATGCTGTCGCCGCGCTCACCGGGGATGTGCTCGTAGATCTCCTCGGCGGTGAACGACAGAATCGGCGCGACCCAGCGGGAGAGCGCTTCAACCACGTGGTACAGCGCGGTTTGCGCGCTGCGCCGGGCCAGCGAATCCGCCTGGGTGGTGTACTGGCGATCCTTGATCACATCCAGGTAGAAGCCACCCAGCTCGCGGGCACAGAAGCCGTGCACCTGCTGGTACACGTCCAGGAAGCGGTATTCGTCGTAGGCTTTTTCGATACGCCCTTGCAGCTGCGCGGCGCGGTCGACTACCCACTGATCCAGCGCCAGCATGTCGCCAAATGCTACCCGGTCCTTCTCGGGGTCGAAACCGTTGAGGTTGGAGAGCAGGAAGCGCGCGGTGTTGCGGATACGCCGATACACATCCGCGGTACGCTTGAGGATTTCGTCCGACACCGCCATTTCACCGGAGTAGTCGGTCGAGGCCACCCACAGGCGCAGAATATCGGCGCCCAGCTTGTCCATGACCGTTTGCGGCACGACCACGTTGCCGATCGACTTGGACATCTTGCGGCCCTGGGCATCCACGGTGAAGCCGTGGGTCAGCAGCTGGCGATATGGCGCGTGGCCGTCGATGGCCGAGCCGGTCAGCAGCGAGGAGTGGAACCAGCCACGGTGCTGGTCGGAGCCTTCCAGGTACAGGTCCGCCCGCGGGCCGCTTTCATGGCCGTGGGGGTGCGAGCCGCGTAGCACGTGACGGTGGGTAGTACCCGAGTCGAACCACACGTCCAGCGTATCGGTAACCTTGTCGTAATCCGCCGCTTCCACGCCCAGTAGTTCCGCCGGATCGAGCTTGAACCAGGCGTCGATGCCTTCCTTCTCGACGCGCTTGGCGGCCTCTTCCATCAGCTCAACCGTGTTCGGGTGCAGCTCGCCGGTCTGCTTGTGCAGGAAGAACGGGATGGGCACGCCCCAGTTACGCTGGCGGGAAATGCACCAGTCCGGGCGGTTGGCGATCATGCTGTGCAGGCGTGCCTGCCCCCAGGCGGGGGTGAACTGGGTGGCCTCGATGCCTTCGAGCGCCCGCTCGCGCAGGGTCTTGCCATCCTTGCCCTGCACGTCCATGCCCACGAACCACTGGGCGGTGGCGCGGTAGATCACCGGCGTTTTATGCCGCCAGCAGTGCATGTAGCTGTGTTTGATTGGAGTATGCGCCATCAGCGCGCCCACCTCGCGCAGCTTCTCAACAATGTTCGGGTTGGCCTTCCAGATCATCTGACCACCGAAGAACGGCAGGTCATCCGCGTACACGCCGTTGCCCTGCACCGGGTTGAGCATGTCGTCGAACTCCATGCCATGCTCGCGGCAGGTAATAAAGTCATCCATGCCGTAGGACGGCGCCGAGTGCACGATGCCGGTACTGCCCACCTCGGACTCGACGTAGTCGGCCAGGTACACCGGCGACAGGCGATCGTAGAACGGGTGACGGAAGTTGATAAGATCCAGCGCCTCCCCCTTCGCGGTGGCGATGACTTCACCGGTTAGCTCGTAGCGCTCCAGGCAGCTTTCCACCAGTTCTTCGGCCACCAGCAACAGCCGCTCGCCGGCATCCACCAGCGCGTAGGTGAACTCAGGATGGACGTTGAGCGCCTGATTGGCGGGAATGGTCCAGGGCGTGGTGGTCCAGATCACCACCGCGGCAGGCTTGGGCAGTTCGCTCAGCCCAAAGGCGGCGGCGAGCTTGCCTGCGTCTTCCACCGGGAAGGCAACGTCGATGGCGTCGGACTTCTTGTCGGCGTACTCGACTTCGGCTTCGGCCAGCGCCGAGCCGCAGTCGAAACACCAGTTCACCGGCTTCAGGCCCTTGAACACGTAGCCCGCATCGACCATATCGGCCAGCGCGCGAATCTCACCCGCTTCGTTGGCAAAATCCATCGAGCGGTAGGGATGATCCCAGTCGCCCACCACGCCCAGCCGGACAAAATCGGTCAGCTGCGTTTCAATCTGCGCGGCGGCGTACTCGCGGCACAGCTCCCGGGCGGTATCCGGTGCCAGGTGCTTGCCGTGGGTGGTTTCCACCTTGTGTTCGATGGGCAGGCCGTGGCAGTCCCACCCCGGCACGTAGGGCGCGTCAAAGCCCGCCAGGTTCTTGGACTTGACGATAATGTCTTTGAGAATCTTGTTGACGGCGTGACCGATATGAATGCTGCCGTTGGCGTAGGGAGGGCCATCGTGCAACACAAACAGCGGCGCCCCCGCACGTGCGTCGCGCAGGCGCTGGTAGAGGTTCATATCCTGCCAGGTCGACACCCGCCCCGGCTCCTGCTTGGGCAGCATGCCGCGCATGGGAAAGTCGGTTTCTGGCAAATTGAGCGTGTGCTTGTAATCCATAGTCCGGTCAGCCGTCGTTATCATCGGCGGAATGGCCCGCCAAGGAAGAATCAGAAGAAGCGGTCTCTCGCCCGAGCGGGGCCGAGGCCAGCGGAAATGCTGCGTTTTTGCCAGCGGCGGCGGTCGCAAAATAGCGCCGCGCCTGGCGCTGATCGCGCGCTATCTGCGCTTTCAGTACCTCGATATCGTCAAACTTGACCTCGCCCCGCAGCCGCGCGCAGGGCGCGACCGTCATACGCTGGCCGTAAAGATCACCCGAAAAATCGAACAGGTGCACCTCCAGGGTCGGCCGCGTGGTGCCTACCGTAGGCCGAAAGCCAACGTTGGCCACACCCAGATGGCGCTCGCCGTCTTCAAGCTCGACCACCACCGCGTAGACCCCGCGCAGCGTAAGCGGCTGGGGCAGCATGGGCAGATTGGCGGTGGGCACGCCGATAGTGCGGCCCAGTTGCTGGTCGCGTACCACCCGGCCATCCACCGAATAAGGCCGCCCAAGCAACCGCGCGGCGGCAGAAAAATTGCCGCTGGCCAGCAAGGTGCGCACTCGCGAGCTGGAAACCCGCTCGTCATCCACGGTGAAGGTACGCGTGTGCTCCACGCCAAAACCCTGCTCGTGGCCCACCGCTTCCAGCAGGGTAAAATCGCCGCGCCGGTCACAACCAAAGCGGAAATCGTCACCCACCACCAGATGCTTGACCCCCAGCCCGTCGATCAGCACCTGGTCGATAAACTCGCGGCCGGTCAGGCTGCGCAGCGCATCGTTAAACGGCAGGCACAGCACCTGCTCGGCGCCGTGCTGACCCAGCAGGCGCACTTTCTCGCGTAGCCGAGTGAGCCTTGGCGGCGCCTGGTCGCCGGCGAAAAATTCACGCGGCTGGGGTTCAAACACCACTACGGTGACCGGCCCACCTACGCGTGCGGCGTGCTCGCGGCACTGCTGCAGAATCGCCTGATGGCCGCGGTGCACGCCATCAAAATTACCGATGGTTGCGACGCAGCCCCGCGAAGACGCGGTTAAATTGTGCAAACCTCGAATGACCCGCATGGCACCTCAGCCGTTTAGCCCGCTCGCCGCTCAACACGCGGTCGGCAAAGCCTTTGATTATAACGAACCTGACCGCCGCAGTGCAGCGTTAAGCGCGCATTTTCAAATGCCGCACCCGCAACCCGAATACGCCCAGCCAGGCAAAATACAGCCCGGCGCCCAGCGCCACCAGCCCCGACACCCACGCGACCCGCTGCCACAGGCCCATGGCCAGCCACTGGGTCCATTCGGGCGCGATGACGTAAAGCGCCACACACATCAGCGCGCTGCCGCCCAGCAGCTGCACCGCAAAGCGCCCCCAGCCAGGTTGAAACACCAGTACGCCTTCCTTACGCAGCAAGTAACCCAGCAGGCCAGCGTTCAAAAACGCGGACAATGCCGTGGCCAACGCTAGCCCGGCGTGGGCCAGCGGCCAAATCAGGATCAGGTTGAACACCATATTGGCGACCATGGCAAAAATACCCACCTTGACCGGCGTCTTGGTGTTCTGGCGGGCGAAAAAGCCTGGCGCCAGCACCTTGATCAGCATAAAGGCGACCAGCCCCACCGCGTAGGCGCGCAGGCTCATCGCCGCCATCTGGATATCGGTGTCGGTCATCGCGCCATAGTGGAACAGCGTGATCAACAGCGGCTCGGCCAGCACTACCAGCGCCAGGGCCGCCGGCAAGCCAAGCAGCAGCACCATGCGAATCGCCCAGTCGAGCATGACCGAAAAGTGCACGCTGGACTGGTCGGCATGACGCTTGGAAAGCGCCGGCAGGATCACCGTGCCAATCGCCACGCCGAACACGCCCAGCGGCAGCTCGACCAGCCTGTCCGAGTAATACAGCCACGACACGCTACCCGCCGCCAGCAGCGAGGCCAGCACGGTATCCAGCAAAAGGTTGATCTGCGATACCGAAACGCCAAACAGCGCCGGGCCCATCAGCTTGAGAATCCGCCGCACGCCCTCGTGGGCCAGGTTCGGCCACGGCGTGGGCATCAAGCCAAGGCGCATTAAGAACGGCACCTGGAACACCAGCTGCGCCACGCCGGCAATCAATACCCCCCAGGCCAGCGCCATGGCGGGCTCTTCCATCAGCGGGGTGAGCAACAAGGCCGCGCCGATCAGCGACAGGTTGAGCAGCACCGGCGTAAACGCCGGGACCGCAAAGCGGTTCCAGGTATTCAGCACGCTGCCGGCAAAGGCGGTAAGCGAAATCAGCAGCAAATACGGGAAGGTCAACCGCAGCATGTCGGCGGTCATCGCCAGCTTTTCCGGGTCGCGACCAAACCCCGGCGCAAACAGCCAGATCAGCCAGGGCGCACCGAGCATGGCAAGGGCGGTAATCAACGCCAGAATAGCGGTTAAACTGCCCGCCACGGCGTTGAGCAGCTCGCGAATTTCCTGCCGATTGCGCTGGGTCGAGTACTCGGAGAGCACCGGCACGAAGGCCTGGTTGAACGCGCCTTCGGCGAATAGCCGACGCAAAAAGTTGGGGATCTTGAATGCCACAAAAAACGCATCGGCGCCGTCGCCGGCGCCCAATAGCGTCGCCACCACCACATCGCGGGCGAGCCCCATCACCCGCGAGAGCATGGTCATGGCGCTGACGATCAGCCCCGAGCGCATCAAACCACTACGCGGGATCAGCTCACGGTCTTCCGGCTGCGAATTCGTGGTCATCGCCTTATGTCATCCTTGCCCAAAACCCATCGACACCCCTCTCTACTCGAGCCACAGGCACAAAAAAACCGGCCGTAGCCGGTTTTTTAAGGCGCCTGCCGGCTTACGCCGCCAGTGCTTTAATGCGCTTGTTCAAGCGGCTTTTCAGGCGCGCGGCTTTCTTCTTGGAAAGCACGTCCTTATCAGCGATGCGGTCGATGACCGGCTGCGCTGTCTTGAACTCTTGCATGGCCTGGCCATGGTCGCCGGTGTTGATCGCTTTGATCACACGCTTGATATAGGTGCGGACCATGCTGCGTTGGCTAGCTTTCAGGACGCGACGGTTCTCGGCCTGACGGGCGCGCTTGCGAGCTTGCTTGCTGTTCGCCACTGGTATCTCCTTGGAGAATAAAGGTTGCCACAATGGGCAACGGATTAACTATGTGTTCGTCGCGAGCCACCCTGGGCCATGCGACGCTTCCGTAACAACCAATTGATTTGGCGGCTATTTTCGCGCAATAAACCAACCAAAAGTGTGCAACAGGCAGTTAAGTTCAGCTGCCCGTCCACGGGTCTTGTCTGAGAGGATGGCATAGTCTATCACGCAGAATGCGGGCTTGCTAGCTGTAGTCAATACACAAAAGGGCGTCGGCCACCTTACGGCACCGCCTGCCCCATGGGCGCCAAAATCTTGCGCAGGAAGTGGCGCGTGCGCTCATCCTTGGGTGCCGTGAACAGCTCCTCGGGCGGGGCCTGCTCGACGATGCCGCCTTCGTCCATGAAGACAACCCGGTCCGCCACGTCTCGGGCGAACTGCATTTCATGGGTGACCACGATCATCGTCTGGCGCTCAACCGCCAGCTGTTTCATCAGGCTCAGTACTTCCTCGACCCACTGAGGGTCAAGCGACGACGTGGGTTCATCAAACAGGATCACGTCAGCGTTGGCGGCCATGGCGCGGCCAATGCCCACGCGCTGCTGTTGACCACCCGAGAGCGACGCCGGGTAGGCGTCCGCTTTATCGGCCAGGCCGATGCGCTCCAGAATCTCTCTGGCCCGCGCATGCGCCTTGGCTTTCGGCAGCTTGTCCACCACGATCATCCCTTCGCTGATATTGTCCAACGCGGTTTTATTGGCGAACAGGCCATAGTTCTGAAACACAAAGGCCGTGCGCCGACGCAGCGCCAGGATATCGGCCCGGCTGGCACGCTGGGTATCGACCTTCAAATCGCCCACCTGCAAATGCCCGGCGTCCGGCTTCTCAAGGAAATTGATACAGCGCAGTAGCGTCGACTTGCCCGTGCCGGAAGGCCCAATCACCACGATAATCTCGCCCTGGGCGAGGCTCAAATCAATGTCATTGAACACCGTATGTGCGCCGAAGCGCTTGGTAATGCCCTGCAGCGAAATCATCGTTGATAGGCCCTATTCAGATAAACTTCCAAGCGACGCTGCCCCCAGGACAGTACTTCCACGATAACCCAATAGATCAACGCGACCAGCAAGAACGCTTCTAAGTAGAGAAAGCTGCCTGAGGCTTCTTTTTGCGTGGCGCCCATTAATTCGGTCACCCCCAGCGTAAAGGCCAGCGAGGTCGCCTTGATCATGTCGATGAAATAGTTCATCAACGTCGGCGTTGCCACACGGGTTGCCTGGGGCAGGATGATCCGGCGCATCAGCTGCGACTGGGTCATGCCGATGGAAAGCGCCGCCTCGGTCTGGCTGCGGTCGATCCCCACAATGGCCGCTCTGATCGACTCCGCCATATAAGCAGAAAAATGCAGCGTCAGTCCCAGTACGGCAGCGGTAACGCCGGTAATTGCGATCAACGAATCAATCAGCTGCGGCAAGCCATAGTAGAAAAGAAACAGCTGGACCAGTAGTGGCGTACCGCGAAAGAACGAGATAAACAGCAGCGCAAGTCCGTTCAAGAACGGTACCTTCGAGACACGAACCACCGCCAGCAGGCACGCCAGAATTAGCGCAAACGCCATCGCAATGGTCGCCATTTGCAGCGTGAGCGGCAGGTAGCGCAGCAGAACCGGCAACAGCCCTCACATGTACTCAAGGTTAAGCATGGCAATATCGCTTATAAGCAAACGGCCGTGGCAATGCCACGGCCGCGTTGAACGGGTGAGTCAAACGGTTACGGCTGAGCGGTGATATCAGTGTCAAACCACTTTTCTGATATCTCACGCAGCTCGCCGCTCTCGCGTAGCTCTGCAAGAGCCTCGTTGATGCGGTCGCGCAGCGCACGGCCTTCTTCGTCATCGCGGAACGGCAGTGCATTCTCAATGGTCGAGAAAGGCTGCCCCGCCAGTTCCAATGGTAGGCCTTTCTCTTTAATGACCTGTGTAGCACTCACGCGATCCATGACGAAGGCTTCTACCCGCCCCAGCGCAACATCCTGCTCAATGTTGGACTCGTAGGTGCGGATATCGATTTCATCGGCATTCGGCTGTTCACGCAACAACTGCTCGTAGTTAGACCCCAGGTTCACCGCGACGCTTTTGCCGGATAAGTCTTCGACACCCTCAATCGTGTCGTTACCCTCGCGTACCACCACCTGCGCCCCGTCATACACATAGGGTTCCGTGAACACATACTTGGCTTCGCGCTCAGGCGTAATGGTGATCTGGTTGGCGATGGTATCGATACGCTCCGACTCGAGCATGCCCGCCAGGCCCGAGAAGCTCGCCGTGACGAATTCGATGTCATCACCGGTGATCTCCCCCCACGGCGTTCATGACATCCACCTCGAAGCCCTTCAGCTCGTCCTGCTCTACAAAGGTAAAGGGGAAGTACCCGCCGGACATGCCCACGCGGAGCGTCTCGGCGTGGGCTGTGGCGGCAAACACCCCGCTGGCCACGCTTAAGGCAAGCGCGCCAAGGGTAATATTCAGCTTGCGTGTTAGTAGCATGAGTCTGTTACCTCGTTAGGTCGATATCCCGACGATTCGGATAGCCGCATAAAACGTCATGTGGCGTGATGATTGCTATTTTACTCTCACGTCAAAAGCGAATAAAAGAATATAAAAAATGCTTTTTATTCTCTTGTTGAATATATATCCAGCCTCGCTGGCTATTTGTGCCGTATAGCGTTGAACGTTTCAGGCGAAGCGACTTGGCGCTGTGCATCAAGCACCTCACCGCCTAAGTCGGCTAATGCTTGCGTAAAGGTGATTAATTTTTCCAACTGAACCTTATCAAACCCGCGACGGCGCTTCGGCTTTTCGAGAATCACACTCACGCCGCCGATGGGGGTCGTGTCTTGCTGAAAGGCATCGGCAGATGGCATCACCCCAGGGGGGTAAGCATTCGCAACGCGCAACGGATTCTGCGGGGTAACCCCAGGTACGATGTAAACCTGCAGCTTGGCATCGTAGTGGGCCTGCCAGTCCTGCAAACAAAGCTGGAGCTTTTTATTGATCGCGATACTGGGTTGGCTATACATGACAAACAGGACATGCACCGCACTGTCGCCTTCAGCCTTGCCCTTTTTAGGAGCCACCTCCTCTACGTTACCTTCTTGCTCTGGTAGCGTAGAGGAGGTGTTCACCTTGATATCCTTTATAATGGGCTCGGACGGCAATACGTCCCTCTGGACGACAGGCGATAGTCGTCGCCCAAGCTTCAGCCACTCCCCCATTCGCCAACCATCGATTTCCACCGCCCCTCTTTTGATCAATATGAAATACATAGAGAGGATAAGACTGTTAAAGCTCATCCAACCTGCCGCGATGGCCAAGGTCAGCGCCAGTTTATGCGGATCCATGCGTTGATCTCCTGCCAGTCGATAAATATGAGGCTTGAGCACCCCACAGCCGAGGAGCGCCATGTGAAGACTCTTATTATCGAACAAAAACCAGGAAAATCAATTTATAGGGGTTCAGGCCAGGTGGAGGGCGAAAAGACTATATCGCCAACGTAGGCTGCCGCTAAGCCCTGTAAGCGCCAGACTTGTCGTGCGATGGTTTACTTCACCACGTTTCTTTCAATGAGCAGCTGGATTACTTGCTCGGCCACTTCCTCTGGACTGGGAGCCGCCGTGCTAAGTGTAAGCTCAGGGGCTTGAGGGACTTCGTATGCCGAGTCAATCCCGGTGAAGTTTTTCAAGTCGCCACGGCGGGCTTTTTTGTAAAGGGCCTTGGGGTCGCGCTGCTCAGCGATTTCCAGCGGCGCATCAACGAACACCGCGAGAAACTCCCCTTCTTCCAGCAGGTCACGGGCGAGTTGGCGCTCACTACGAAATGGCGAGATAAAGGCCGAGAGCACAAATTTCCTATCGGCATTTGTGGCACCTAAAACGTGCGCATATCAGGCGTTTTCATCAAGATTAACTCAGGCACAATGTACTCCTAAGCCACAATACGATTCTAAGGCATTAAGATGAAGCTACTCATTACTGGGGGCGCAGGTTTTATCGGCAGTGCCATGGTGCGCTTTTTGATAGCCAATACCGACTGGCAAATTATCAATGTCGACAAGCTCACCTATGCAGCGAACCTCGACGCGCTAGAGGGAGTAGAACGGAGCGAGCGCTACCTACTCGTGCCCATCGACATCAACGACCGCCCTGCTATCGATCAGGTATTTCAACAACATCAGCCTGATGCCATCATGCATCTAGCGGCAGAAAGTCATGTCGACCGTTCCATTAGCGGCCCCGCAGCCTTTATCGAAACGAATATTGTCGGCACCTATACGCTATTAGAGGCGGCCCGCCACTACTGGCAGGCGTTGAGCGGGTCGAAGCGTGAACACTTTCGTTTTCACCATGTTTCAACCGACGAAGTATATGGCGATTTAGAAACCACTAGCGCGCCAGCATTTAGCGAATCCACACCTTACGGACCCAGCTCGCCTTATTCGGCCAGCAAAGCCAGCTCTGACCACTTGGTACGGGCTTGGTATCGCACCTATGGATTGCCAGTAGTCATCACAAATTGCTCAAACAACTACGGCCCTTGGCAGCACCCGGAAAAGCTGATCCCACTGACAATTAACAATGCCCTTGCAGGTAAACCGCTCCCCGTGTACGGAAACGGAGAACAAATACGTGACTGGTTATACGTGGAAGACCATGCGCGCGCATTACATCAGGTACTCACCCACGGCCGTATTGGGGAGACCTACAACATCGGCGGCAACAACGAGCAAAGCAATATCGCTGTTGTCCGAAAAATTTGTAGCTTGCTCGATAAGTTCGCACCACGTAAGCAAGGCTCTTATGCGGAACAAATTAGTTTTGTAGAAGACCGCCCTGGACATGATTACCGCTATGCCATCGATAATAGCAAAATCACGGCAGAGGTTGACTGGGCGCCAAACGAAAGCTTCGAAACCGGGTTACTTAAAACAGTACAATGGGCCATCAAAGATAAAGCAAACTACCAAAATCAAGAAGCACAAACGCCTGCCGATACCACATCAAGAATCCACTACATGAGTCAGCCATGAAAGGCATCATCCTCGCTGGCGGCAGTGGCTCGCGCCTATTCCCCATCACCATGGGCGTATCCAAGCAGTTGCTACCCATCTACGATAAACCGATGATCTATTATCCGCTTTCAGTGCTTATGCTAGCGGGCATTCGTGATGTATTGATCATTACCACTCCTGATGACCGATCAAGCTTCCAGCGGTTACTAGGCGACGGAAGTCGTTTTGGCATTAACCTGAGTTATGCAGTGCAGCCTAAACCTGACGGCTTGGCACAGGCATTTATCATCGGGGAAACGTTTATCGGTGGTGACGATGTCTGCCTTGTTCTCGGCGACAACATCTTCTACGGCCAAGGCTTTACACCTAAACTTCGCCAGGCTACTGCACGGAGTGGCGGCGCAACCGTATTTGGCTACCAGGTAAAAGACCCTGAGAGATTCGGCGTTGTGGCATTTGATTCAGAACGTCGTGCTATAAGCATCGAAGAAAAGCCCTCAAAACCCCTCTCAAATTACGCCGTTACCGGCCTATATTTTTACGATAATGATGTCATTGAGATTGCCAAACAAGTGCAGCCTTCATCACGCGGTGAGCTTGAAATCACCTCTATCAATCAAACGTACCTAGAGCGTGGTGATCTACACGTAGAGCTATTAGGGCGAGGTTTTGCGTGGCTAGATACAGGGACCAATGAAAGCTTATTGGAAGCCGCGCAATTCGTTGAAACCATAGAGAAGCGGCAAGGGTATAAAATCGCTTGTCTGGAAGAAATTGCCTTCAATCAGGGATGGTTAAGCAAAGAGGCTTTAGTTAGCTTAAGCAAACCGCTGAAGAAAAGCGGTTACGGAGCTTATTTAAGTCAATTAGTGAGTGAGACATGATCGATAAGCCCATTTATGTGACAGAGCCATATCTTCCACCGCTGGAAGAATTCATTCCCTATTTAGAGAAAATATGGGAAAGCAAGCGGCTAACTAATAATGGACCAATGCATCAGCAGCTTGAGGATGATCTTTGTGAATACCTAGGCGTGCCTGAAATTGCACTTTTCAACAATGGCACTATCGCTCTATTAACTGCCTTACAGGCACTAAGAATTACTGGCGAAGTGATTACCACACCATTCTCATTCGTAGCGACAGCACATGCCTTAACCTGGAACTGCATAACACCTGTTTTCGTAGACATTGATCCTAATACTTTCAATCTTGACCCTACTAAAATTGAAGCCGCTATTACACCGCAAACCACAGCCATTATGCCGGTTCATTGCTACGGCAACCCGTGCGATGTAAAAGCCATTCAGGAAATTGCAGACAAATACAATCTAAAGGTCATTTATGATGCCGCACATGCTTTTGGTGTGAAAGATGAAGGTGGCAGCATTCTTAGGCATGGTGACTTGAGTGCAATTAGTTTCCATGCCACTAAAGTCTTCAATACTTTTGAAGGTGGTGCAATTATTTGTCCAGACAAAAAAACGAAACAGCATATCAACAACCTAAAAAACTTCGGAATCGTTGATGAAGTTACTATTGTAGCGCCTGGGATTAATGGAAAGATGAGTGAGGTAAATGCAGCGTTTGGACTACTTCAACTGCAGCATATTGACAAAGCACTCGAAAATAGAAAATCAGTAGATAATTATTATAGAGATGCATTAAAAAAAACACCAGGCATTAGCTTATTAAACCCTTTAAGCTTAGAAAAGCATAACTTTTCTTACTTCCCAATATTGATTGAAAAGGATTACCCACTAAGCAGAGATCAGCTTCACTCTTTATTAAAAGAAAATAACATACATGCGCGAAGGTATTTCCATCCTCTCATAAGCAACACAACCCAATACCATAACGCAACTAAAAAGAACAACTTAAAAGTTGCTAAATTAATTTCTAGCAAAGTTATATGCCTGCCTATTTTTCCAGGAATAGAGAGTGACTCTCTATCAAGAACAGTTTCCGTCATACAAAACCCATTAACAAATTGACACTAAAATGAAGAAAATTATCATAGGAATTTGCTCTATCGGAAGTGGTGTAGGACAGTCTATTGTAGACTCTTGCCAATTCTTTAGGGACAAGGTTACTTTAATTGGCCTAGGTAATAACCCTCTGGCATACGGGGCATTTGAATGCGATGATTACACTTTAATATCCAGTTACTATGATAGGAATTACATATCCGATATTAAGAGCGCTGTTGAAAAATTTGGCATTAATATCCTTATGCCAGGTCACGACGACGAAGCCCTACTCTTAGCTAAAAATCATGAAGCACTATCAAATTTAGGTGTCAAAATACTTTCCTCTCCTCACGAGCTAGTGTTAATGTGTCGCAATAAAGCGACTTACACCGAAAGCTTTTATGAAGCTGCAAACTGTTTTGTTAAAACATATCAGGCTAAAGAGGTAAAAGATGACCTTTTTCCATTAATAGCAAAACCTGAGCAAGGATTTGCATCTAAAGGCGTTGCAATAATCACCACTAAAGAAGAGCTTGAAAAAACAGCACTTGGACCTGGCTATATTTATCAAGAAATTGCAATCCCTCAAAAGCATGATCCAAGTTATAATGCTTTTATTGAACACCTAAAAAAAGGGAATAACCTACAGGCATCTGAAATATCTCTGCAACTAATTTTTGACAAAAGCTCTAACCTTGTCGAGCAGTGCGCAACATACAACACACTTAAAGACGGGATTCCTATTGAGATACTGCCCTACCCGATTCGAGAACTATCTGAGTTTATAGATAAAATCTCTTTGTCACTTAAAAGGTTAAAAGCATTTGGCCCTATTAATATCCAAGGAAGAATGACCAACCAAGGTTTTAAAGCTTTCGAAATAAACCCTAGATTTACCGGCATTACTGGATTAAGGGCAAAGCTAGGCTTTAATGAAGTCGAGCTCTGCATTTTTACCTTACTATACGACGAATGCATTAAACCATTAGTGCTTTCTGACAAGTATGTAGGAATCAGGCAAGTCGCTAATAAAAAAGTACAAAAAGCTAGAGTAAAACCTATACAAAAAGAGAACTTCAACCAAAAGAACATTCTGCTGACTGGTTCGAGGGGAATGATTGGAAGTCATCTTCTCGCTCAATTATCGAACCAAGGGCACAAAATATCTCGGCTTCATACACAAGATAAAATCACTAAAGACGATAAAGACGATAAAGACGCTCACACAATAAAAGATTTAAGGTTAAGAAAGATAAACCTTTCAAACTTTGACACCATAATTCATCTAGGCTTTGCCAGACCAAATAGCACCGAAAACGATATACATGACTCTATAGCTAATAGCTTTGAGTTAGTCACCCAGGCTGTTCAAAGTTCGGTTGACCATTTTATTTTCGCATCGTCCCAGAGCGTGTATGGGTTTTCAGAAGATGAAGTATTCACTGAAGAGAGTGAGACCAATCCTCAAAATAGCTATGCACGAGCCAAGATTATTGTTGAAGACCATATAAGAAGCATAACTCAAATATCAAACGATACTAATTTCACTATTCTTAGGCTCGCTTCTGTAATTGCGCCTTTCGATGAGAATTTTACACATGAAGCTTACTCATTTATGATAGCAAAGTTATTAAAAGATGAGTCTATCACAATCAGCACGCCCAATCGCTTAATCAGTAAAATTGATTTTCATGATGCTCTAGATGCTATAGCCTATTTCACCAATATCGCTTCAAATAGTGTGTACGATGTAGTCAATATAGCATCAGCTAAAAACTTGAGTCTATTAGAAACAATGAAAACTGTAGCAAAAGAATTAGAGAAGCCGGAAACAGCGATCTTTATAAACTCAATAAAAAATAAAAAAATCAACAATTTAGTGAGCTCAGCAGAAAAAGCAAAACAGGAATATGGTTGGGAGTCGAAAATAGACATCAACAGAACAGCAAAATATTTCAAAAAACATTTTGGAAGTTAAAACATGAATTATGTCTACTGCAGTGATTTAAAAAACCATCAGGTTCTGGGTACTTTTTTAGAGCTTCTCTACTATCTAAAAGTAACAAAGAACGAAGACCCAATACCTATGGTAATTGTCGGAACGCGAGATGTCGACAAAATACCAGTATTAAAAAGAGTCCTATCAAATAAACTCGGCATTGAAAACGGCATTTACAAAGTAAATAATGAGGCAAACATCAATGACTCAATAGAAGAAAAATCAGAGTCACTTACTCACAAAATAACTAATATAAAGGAACTTAAATCTGTAGAACATAATGATATTAACATTGGCACTGGCATTGCTTCAAGCTTAATATCAAAACATAGATGCACAGAGCCTAATTTAAAGGAAATTCACAAAGAGCTTAACACATACACCCAACAAAGCATTCTTTTTCTTGAAAGCTTTCAGAAGACTGCTTTAGATCACATTAATGTCAGCGACACCATATACATCTACAATGGTAGGCATTATAACACTTACCCGCAGTCTCTTCTCTGCGAGCAAATTGGGTGTAACATACTTTATTATGAGCGAATGAACAGCAGGAAAAACCTAAAAATACAAAAACCAAGAATCCATGACTTCCTTGCCACTTCTCATATTGTCAAAAGTTTATGGGAAGACACAAGCGATACTAGAAAGGAAAAGAAAGGCCAATCTTTCTTTGACGAAAACAAAAGCAATAAATTTACCCACAATTTCTCAGAAAAACTAGACATTGATAAAGATATCATATCTTTTTTTACATCTAGCGAGGATGAGTATGCTTCACTAGATTCAAGAATCTGTTTATCTGATATTTTCGAGAACCAGCGAAAAGCCATTGAATGGTTAATCTCCTGGGCAGCATCGCAAAAAAAATACACATTAGTTATCAGGCTGCATCCGAACCAAGAATATATATGTAAAAAAGACTATGAATATTGGCATAATCTTTCTGGTGAAAATCTCGTGGTGATTCCAAGCTCTTCCAAGATAGACTCATATGATTTAATTAATCGTTCATCGAAAGTAGTTAGTTTTTTATCCACGGTAGGAATTGAGGCAACTCGCTCAAGCATTCCTAGCATAACTTTAGGAAACCCTATATATAAAGGAATCGATGCTGTTTACGAGCCAACAAATATTGAACACCTAATATATCTTTTAGAAAATGAAATAGAAGCAAAAGACAAAGAAAATGCAACACCTTATGGATACTATAATTTAAAACATGGCCCATGCTTAGATTTTCTTCCTCGTACCGGATTGACTTCTTTTGAAAACTATCCGGACCTTCTTAACAGCAATTTTTTTTAAGTTAGGCATAAAAACACCAAGAAGCTGTCTTGTCTAATTGACTTGACAGCCACTTCAAATAATAAAAATGGTGTCTTATTTAATAATTCGAATTAATGTAAATGCCTCTGCTGCTCCAGCACATACCGAAGTTCCTCTGCACTCGCTGTGTCTTTTGGAATTCAGGATTGACCAAACGTGGGGCTCATTTCGCATTTCCAATTTATATGCTTCGAGCGCTTTAAGCTCCGTTCAAGATAGGCTGAAATATCGACAAAAATTGGGAATAAAAGGAGCAACACCGGGAGTGTACCAATCACTAGAAGACCTTCAAATTTTTAGCCATTTCCCACTGTTTCATTTCATCACGGGAGAAAATGATGACCCGTCGAGGATTGAAGCATGAAAGCAGCATAGGTACAAAAGTGTGGCCAAATGAGCCAGTTCCGCCTGTTATCAGGATAGAGCTATCTGAAAACATTAATTTTTCCATTTTTGTCACACTGCCAATTTTTACCCAATATCTTGCTTTAAAAAGTAAACTTCAGTATCTCTTATTTTATGTACTGAACACTTAGAAAACATACTAATACTCAAGAGGCCCGAGGCTTCTCAATAATAGAGTTGCCTTTTCCATGTACTCCTGACTCTTTTCTTTGCCACTAGTATTATTTACTAACTGACAAATTTTCAAAAGGCAGTCAAATTCTACTAGCGTCTTTTTTTCAATCATATATTTTTCTAGATTTGGCCGACATTCTATCAAAGCATCTATATTTATCGACCATCTTTCAAGGTCACTATAAATATCATCTATCGACAAGACCGATTGCCTTTGACTATGAGAACCAGTACTTCCTCGTCTATAAGACGACATAATATCGGGGAGGTAGACTATTCCTTCATCAGAAGCCAAAACCTCCATGAAAAAATCCCCAGGCCCTCCTTTAAGCTTCTTCCTAAACTCAGTGTATTCACGATACTTTTCAAGGCTTATGAAATAAGACGCTGTCGGTGCAAACTGGTTTTTTAAACCAAAGATGAGCTTTTGAGGGAGCATTTTAATGCGATTCCCATAATAACAAAAAACATCCTCATGTCTTGCTTCTTCAAAAAAAATAACAGCTGGATGTACACAGAAAAAAGCACCACGCTTGTTAATTTCCTCATACTGCTTTTTTAACTTTAGATTATCAATCCAGTAATCATCGCCCTCGCACATGGCTATATAGTCGCCTTCAAGCTTATCTAAATGCTCCTCCTTTTGCGCAACACCATAATGATTAAAATTAGCGTAGTAGATATCAAATATATCTGGATAGTGCTTCTCAAAGTCCCTTAAAACTTTCCTTGTGTCGTCTGTTGAGAAGTCATCATAAACAACCACTTTAAAAGCAAAATCGGTTTTTTGAGAAACAATTCCTTTCAAGCAATCAAAAATATAATCTTGGTGGTTATAGCATATAACTAAACAAGTGACTTTTACCTCGTCACTTTTCCAAGCGTTTTTTAGAGTGGCCTGTGAAGGCAAAGTAGACATCATATAGACACATCTCAATAGTTTTATTGGCAAAATGCTATTAACATTTCATCGGCCTGCTCAGAGAATCTTAACCTCATCCTTAGCGGATCTAATTTTTCTTTTCTTTTAATGTAGCTAACATGTGATTCCCCAAATCCATATTCACTGGCTTTAGCAATAATATCACGCAGGCTATTTCTTGCCGTTCCATCAAGTAAATGCTTTATGATGATGAGACACGTTTGTTCTTTCCCGGCTAATGTACTAAACACCTTACTGACATCACATTTCTCATCCAGATAGATAACGTCAGCATCATGGCTAATATCCTCAATCTCCAGTGGGTAATCTTGCGCATTAGAAAAATTCAGATCTGCAACTTTTCTGCATGCTTCATTTAAGCTCGCACGATTTATTTTCTTCTTAGAAACCGAATGTCTTAAGCATTCATAATAAACATCATTATTACCATAAAATATAGCGGCGTCGCTTGCCTTACTGCTAATAGCAGGCTTAGAGGCATTGCTTGCAGGAAAACCGTATCTCGCCATCAGTTTTCTAACGGCGAGATCATTGCCACCCTCATTTATATTTTTCTGCCAAAGGCCAGCTTCACCACTAGCCAGCGAGGGCCACTCAATTATACTGAAATCGTGATTTGAACATTTAGCTTTAGCACCATTCAATGAAGCCATCCAGTACAGCCAGATATCATCGGTCGTGGGACTAAGCTTCATAAAACCGTCGATGTTGGTAACATCAGAGTGAAATACATGTGGAGGGTAAAGAATCCCTGCACAGCCTGTAGGCACAATGAGACCATCACTAGCCTCATCCGCTCCAACCTCCCACTTCCATTGTCGGTATGCTACCGGTTTACTCTTCTTATCTAGAACAATTTTATGCGCACGGTGTGCAACAATTGTTTTGTTGTCACCACTCCAGCTATTTACCAACTCCTTTAGCCAATTTGGTTGGTAGTAAATATCGTCATCGGCAGTCACTATAAAGCTATCTGGGTAGCTTTGGAGTGTAGGTATAATTTTTTTGTAAGAGCGAATATCTTCACAGAAGTGAATATTCAGCCCGTACTGCTCCAACTGCCATACAGCTTCAGGTAGGTCTGCCTTTTCATCCTCAGCAATCCATAGAATCAGAAGATCAGGGCACATTTCCTGCAATAATAAACTGCGCAGGGTGAGATGAAGATTGTCGAACCGTGCTTTATAAGACGTTAACGATACGATTAGGTGGCCTGGCAGAGTGTGATTTGCTTTGATCCGAGATAGCTGCGATTTGGCTAATCTCTTTTTTAAACCCCCAATTGTTGATACGGAGGCATCATTCCGTGCTGGTGCCTTGGGCAAAAGCTCCTGCGCTTCAAGAAACTCCAGCGCCTTCTCCTGGCTAACGTCGGCCATCAGTTCAAACGCCATATCATGCGCTGCAAAAACAGCACTTAGAATAAAGGCCAGTTTTCTCTTTTTTTCATCGCTCAGAGCCGCCATACGCTCGTGAGAGGGAAGGAATAGCACGTCGGCGCTTTCCTGCTCGGTAGCGCAAGGAGCGCGGGCATTCAGCTCGTCGGGCAAATGGCTATAGTGGCAAATATTATCGAAGCGGTAAAAGCGAAAGCCATTTCGGCTGGCCCAATGTTGTAGCTCGGCTAGGCTAGGCTGTTTTTCATGGGTAAGCTGAAAAGGAACGCGCGCCTGAACCAGAAGCGTGTCGGCAAGTGACTTTTTACCATGCTCCAGCACGGCCATGGCATCGCTTAGCTCATCAAGAATCAGCCAGTCCAGGCTTCCCAGTCCGTCGATACTATCCAGCGCCACGGTATTAATGGGTAGCTTAGCTAGAGGCTTCGTACTCAGGTGGTAGCGTTCGGGTAGTTTTTCAGCCGATAGTGGAGTCAGCGTACTGGTCATTTCCGGGCCGACACAGGCGTGCAATGTGGCCGCTTTCCCATCGCCTAGTAGGGCGTGCTGGAATAACTGAATATAGTCGCTGCCCTCGTACTGCTTGGCATCTTTCACTTCGGTAGCGGGGTCAAACGCGACAATACCAAAGGCTTTCGTTGCCGCCATCTGGTCGGCCAGGCCACTCTTAATTAAGCTGGCGCGGTTGTCGAGTACGACAATTTTACCTTTGAATTGCCAAGTAAAATCATTCTTCAAGCACAGGCGTGGTTCTTGAGACTCGTCTACCCGTTTGGCTTCCGGCTGAGCATTAGCCAACTGCTGCAGAGAGTTATCGACCTTGAATTCAGGCTTGCTGATTGAGCGGCTGGCTAAACGCTGGCGGTGTCGCTTCTTCTGGCTAACGGTGAAGTCCTTGTTGCCAGCGCGCAGCTGTACTAAAGGAGTTAGCGCAGTTACAAGCCGCTCTGTGGCAGCATCCAAGTGATGCTTCTCTTTGCCTACCTGCCAAGCGCGAGCGACATAGTCTTGATAAAGCACTTCATCATCGAAAAAGCCGATGACAGCCTCCACAAGCGGTTGAAGTTCTTCATCGCTAAGCAGGTGTTGGTAGGGCTCTTCATAGCAAGCATCCGGGAAGTCAAAGACGATACCGGCGTCGGCGATCATTTCGGGCATACCACCGCGGTTGGTGATTAGCGCAGGGATGCCATTCAGCATCGCCTCAGCCAGCACGCGCCCAGAGCTTTCCCACCATAGGCTGGGAGCAACTAACACGCGCGCACGGCTGTAGGGGCCTTGCATATCGCTAGTGTTAGCAGTGACGGTCAAATTTCTCAACAAGCTACGTTGTTCACCCATCCGTCTGGTGGTTTCCCGCAGCACGGCAGACCAATCAGCCCGAGCTTCCACCACTTCAAGCTCAATATCGGGCCTTTCTCGCTCCAGCTTTTCTGCCAGTTGAACAAACACACTGGCGCCTTTTTGCCAACTAGGGTTAACAAACAACAGGCGTTTACGCCCATGTTGCTCAGCGATAAAATTTTCGGGGGCTATAAACTTGCCCACCGGCTTGGAGGCAAAGCCGACCGTTTTACGGTACATATCCGCCGTAGCTTGGCTGTCAGTGAGGATCAAATCCACATCACGGCACCAATATGGTGCCTTATAGTTGCCATTAGCCAGATAGAACGCGGCAGGGATGCCGCGGTCGCGCGCCTCATTGGCAATTAGCATTTCCAGAATTTGGCCGCCGTAGAACCACACAACATCCGGCTTGAAAGAATCCAGTATATAGAGGTACTGGCTGTGCCAAAGCCCCTCTTCATGCGACGTAAGATGATTACGGTTGTGGCTGTTACTAACCACCAATTGATGCGTCAGTGGGCCATCTTCAGCTTCAATCAGTTGGTGCAGGTGAGCACTCGGATCCGGGAATTGCTCCTTGAGCCGCCCCATTCCCTTGGGGTTATCAAAAACTGTTGCCCCCAACACCTGAACCTCATAGCCACGCGCCACCAGCTGCAGCAACATTTGCCGCACGGTCATGCTGGCACCGCTGGAGGTATCCAATAAGCAGTAAGGATTGGCCCAGAGGATGCGGGGCTTACGTTTTTGAGTAGCAGATGCAGAAGAGTTCTTGACCATGAAGCGGCTCACACGAAAAAATGGCAATATAACTAGCTTACTGCGCTAGTGCGATAAGCAAAGGCGAGAATGCGCCCGTATTTGAGCAGGTGTTCTCACTATCGGGCTCGCAAAAAGGCCGGGACATACTTAAGAGCTCGAATATAAGGCCCTATTCACAAACACACTTAACGAAAAAACGGGGCCAAATGGCCCCGTCGTTACTTTCTTGTAAAGCGTTAGCGGCTAAGCTATTAGCCCAGCAGAGACAGTACAGACTGCGGGGTCTGGTTAGCCTGGGCCAGCATGGAAGTACCGGCCTGCTGGAGAATGTTAGAACGCGTCATATTAGACACCTCCTCTGCATAATCAGCATCTTCGATACGCGAACGGGCTTCAGAAAGGTTGGTGGAAGTAGTCGCTAGGTTATCAATTACTGAGTCGAAACGGTTCAGTGTAGCACCCAGCGTTGAGCGGTTGGTATCTAGCATCTCAGTTGCATCATCTACAGAATCAACCAGTGATTGGAACTGATCGTGAACCACACCTGCTGCTGCACCACCACCAGAAATCGCAAATTCTGGATCAGAGCCAGCTGCCGCTGTGAGCGCGCCACCTGACATTCCAAGGCCATTAACGGTGGCATTAAGCGTTTCCACGTCAATAACATCTTCGTCTTCAGTATTGGAACCAACCTGAATACTGAGACTACCACCACCGCTAACGTTCAGTAGGTTAGTGCCGTTAAAGTTGTTGCTGCCAGCGACACGATCAATTTCTTCTAGGCGTTCATTGATCTCGGTGACAATGGCATCTCGGTCTTCTGATGCGTTGGTGTCGTTGGCACCCTGTACCGCCAACTCACGGATACGTCCCAGGTTATCGTTAATTTGGTCAAGACCGCCTTCCATGGTCTGCACCATAGAGATGCCGTCGCTAGCGTTACGGCTAGCTTGGTCCATACCTTTGATCTGGGCGCTCATTTTGTTGGCGATGGCTTGACCAGCGGCGTCGTCAGAGGCGCTATTGATACGCAGACCAGAAGACAGACGCTCTTGAGCATTGGCCAACATGGACTGAGAGTTGGACAGGTTGTTCTGGCCGATCAGGGCCGTAATGTTAGTGTTGATTACAGACATGTGAATGCTCCTCAAAAATTAACTGGCCTTATGGCCTGCTTAGCGGCGCTTGCGTCGCCGTTATTATAATTAACGGCAGGCCGACCAACTTCTTTAGAAAAAATTATCTTTTTATGTAAATAAATGTAGCTTGCTTAGTTGCTATTCTGCATAGCGCTCAGCATGCTGAACTGCTGGGAAAGATAGCTACTCATAGAGTTCATCTGGGCGATCATTCCGTCTAGCTGCCCAAACTGTTTGCGGTAGCGCTCCACGCTTCGCTCGATGCTGTTTTCCATACGCAGCTTGCGCTCATCCAGGCTTTCTATGCGCAGTTCAGCGCTATTGACTGAGTTTTGGATAATGCCTTCATCGGCCGTGATTGCTTCAAGCGTGGCGTTTAGTCGCCCTGCAAAGCCGCCTTCTTCCGTATCCCCAGCAAAAAAGGCGGATAGCCCCTCGGGGTTGTTGGCTACTGCCTCATCCAGCTTGGTATCGTCAACGCTTAACCGCCCCCGCTCGTCAATGGCAATACCTAGCTGAGAAAGCCTTGAAATATCGCCGGTTCCGAGGTTGTCAGTTATGTCCCGGCGCAGGCGGTCTTCAATGGTACGCACGGTGCGGTCACCCACTAGCTCGCCCGACGTCTCCCCCTCACCGTTGTAGGCGGTCATTCGGCCAACGGTGGACTTCATTTCGTTGTAGTTACTAACGAAATCATCGATAGCTTCTCGTAATGACACCTCATCGCGCTCGATTACCAGCGAAACAGGGTTTTCAGAGGCGGCCGTCAAATCAAGCGTTACTCCCTGAATAGCCTCTTCAACGCGATTGGTCTTACTGGTGATCGCAATACCATTTACATCCAGCTCAGCATCTTGGCCTGCTCGAAGTGTGTCGTCATCCATCGTGAGCGAAGCCAGGCCGGAGAAACCAACGATTGACGCCTCTTCCCCTGTCTCTTTGGAGCTTAGCGCCAAGCGATACCCAGTGCCATCATTCACTATAGACGCGTTTACGCCCGCCTCTTTATCCGCATTAATTTGATCACGAACGTCAGCCAGTGTGCTGTTTGCTGCAATTTTAACCGTGTAGCTATTCAGCGGGGTGGCGGTGCTATCGAACTCGCCGTTGGTATAGGTGGCGCCAAAGTCTAAGGTAAAATCCGTTTCTGCCGTTGTTAATTCTTGATCCAGCGCGACGCCGGTGGAGGCAACGCTTCCAGAACGCGCGAGCTGTGTAACACTGATGTCGTAGCGCCCTGCATTCGCGGTTTCGCCTGCGGTCGCCATCACACCGTCGCCATTCACAGTGCTTGTTTGCTGCTTAAACGAAGCGGCATCATTCAGCGTGGCGATTGAGCTTTGCACTCTATCCATTGCTGATTGAAGGCGCCCATAAGCAGAAATTTTGGTTTTCTGGGCACTTTGCTGCTCTAGAACAGGCACAAGCTTTTGGCGCTCAGCCGATTGGAGCTGATCCAACAGGCCGTTGAGATCAAGGCCAGATCCAACGCCAAGTGAGGTAATAGTTGCCATGATGGACAGCTCCTGGTGAATTTATGTTGAGGTAGATGGCTTAATTAATCGGCACCAAGCGCAATAACTTTAGAAAAAACTTTCCATCCGAACAAAAAAAGCCCGACATCGCATGCCGGGCTTTTTACTGTGGCTATTTAACTATGTGTCAGCCTGTTAGCTGTACCGATTATTACCCAAGCTGTTCAGTCAGGTAAGCGCTTGTCTGGTTCATTTCGCCTACCATGCTGTCCATGGCAGTAAATTGCTCACGGTAGCGCTCTACAGTTGTATTGATACGCTCCTCGGTGGTTGAGAAACGCTCATCCAGCCGCTCTAGCTGGTTTTCAGAAGACGTGATAGCGCCGTCCAGCCGGCCATTGGTACCAATTTGCTGATCAATCGCGGTACTTACCTGGCCTGCCAAGCCACTGTTTTCGCCATCGCCAGCAAAAAAGCTGGCAAGCTCATCGGGCTGGTTGGCAATGGCACTGTCTAATTCGTCTTCATCTATGGCCAGCGTGCCATCAAGCTGCAGCGAAATCCCTGCATCGGATAATACGTTGAAACCATCACCCTCCACCACGCTGCCAAGCGCCGTGCGAAGCGAGGACTCAACGGCACGAGTAGCGCTGTCGCCACCCAGCTGAGCAGCTTCACCCGATTCAGCATCAAACGCAGTGAGTTCACCAATAGTGCCTTTGAGGGTATTGTAATCATCAACAAAAGCAGTGACCTGGTCACGAATCGAATCGCTGTCCTGTTCAACACTGACAGTGCTTGAGGAACTTGCCTCGGTAAGGTTGAGGGTAACCCCCTGAATCGCGCCTTCTACTTCGTTAGTAGGGCTCGTGATACCGATGCCGTTAACATTAAATGACGCGTTTTGACCGTCCTGCTGTACTTGCTCACCGCTAGCTTGCGCTTCGGCTGAGAGAATATCGGAAAAAGTGGTGCTCTCTATGCTGGCATCCGCACCGGTTTCGGTCGAGTTCACTGCCAAACGATAACCGTCCCCATCGTTAATGATGGAGGCATTCAAGCGGCCATCGCTTTGGGTGTTAACAGCGTCGCGCATGTCTTCCAGCGAGCTATTATCAGCGAGATCAATATTGCTAGGATTGCCATCGGCCATGTTGAATGTAAGCGTCTCGCCTGCACCGACGACCGCTTCGTCTGAGGTTTCCAGGCGCTCGGTGACAAGGCTACCTGCTGACGCAAGTTGCTCAACCTCAACGTCATATTGGCCTGGCTGGGCATCATCGCTACTCACCGCGCTGACACCACTACCTTCCACATTCGTCGAGAGGCTTTCAAACGTAGCTGGGTCGTTCAGCTTTTCTGCAGAACTTTGAAACTGTTCAAGATCACTTTTCAGTTTGCCGTAAGCGGAAATTTGTGCCTCTTCCGATTCAACTTGCTCCTGTATCGGTTCAAGCTTTGCCTGCTCTGATTCTTGTAGCTGGCCGAGTAAACCATTGAGGTCCAAGCCTGACCCAACGCCTAACGATGTGATAGAAGACATAACAACATGCGCCTTATCCGATGCATTTTACTGCGCTAACCATCCCAGTGCTTCTGTTATGCCTCGAAGCTTCGCGCAGCACTTACTTCTCGTATTACCTTACCCCGTCGGCTTATTAAGCGCGAACTTGAACTATAAAGGCATTTTTCTCGTAACGGTGTGTTTCCCAGCCGTGTACGTTTGCTATTTAGCGATATTAACTACGCCGCCCCACCCCAAGATACGTCAGCCCCGCTTCTCGCACAGCCTCGGGAGCAAACAGATTGCGCCCATCCACTATCACGCGGTCATTGAGCTGGCTGGCGAGCCAGGCGAGGTCGACGCTGCGAAACGCCTTCCATTCGGTACAGATCACCAGGGCATCCGCGCCTTTTACCGCTTGAATACGGTCACCGGCGAGCATCAGGTCGTCGCGCTCGCCGTAAAGGCGGCGGCATTCGGCCATGGCTTCGGGGTCAAACGCCTGCACCTTGGCACCTGCCTGCCATAGCGCTTCCATCAGCGTGCGGCTGGGTGCCTCACGCATGTCGTCGGTGTTGGGCTTGAACGCCAGCCCCCATACCGCAATGGTCTTACCTTCAAGACTACCAAGTGCGGTTTGCAGTTTTGTGAAAAGCGTCAGTTTTTGCTGCTGATTGACCGTTTCCACCGCGCTCAATAGTGCAGGCGTATAGCCTAGCTGGCGGGCGGTGCGTTCGAGCGCCTGCACATCCTTGGGGAAACACGAGCCGCCATAGCCGCAGCCAGGGTAAATAAAGTGATAGCCAATCCGCGGGTCGCTACCGATACCGCGGCGCACGTCTTCGATATCCACATCGAGGCGCTCGGCCAGGTTGGCCATTTCGTTCATAAAGCTGATCTTGGTGGCCAGCATCGCGTTGGCGGCGTACTTGGTGAGCTCCGCCGCACGTACACTCATGAACATCAGCTTGTCGTGGTTGCGGTTATACGGCGCGTAGCATTCGTGCATGCGCGCTTTGACGTGCTCGCTGTCGGTGCCGACGACAATCCGCGCGCCACGGGTGAAGTCCTCAATTGCCGCGCCTTCCTTCATGAATTCCGGGTTGGAGCACACATCAAAGGGGATATCAGCGCCGCGCTCAGCAAGCGTTTCCGCCATGGCGGCGTGGACTTTCTCGGCGGTACCCACCGGCACGGTGGACTTGTCGATCACCAGTTTGTAATCGTTCATGTGCTCGGCAATGGTGCGGGCGACATCCAGCACGTAGCGCAAATCGGCGCTGCCATCCTCATCCGGCGGCGTACCCACGGCAATGAACAGCAGTTCGCCGTCGCGGACGGCTTGCTCGGCGTCGGTGGTAAAGCTAAGCCGCCCGGCGTCGACGTTGTGGGCGACGATCGTGCTAAGCCCCGGCTCGAAGATGGGCACTTCACCGGCGTTCAACCGGACGATCCGCTCGGCGTTAACGTCCATACAGGTGACTTGATGGCCTACGTCGGCCAGGCAGGCGCCTGCGACCAACCCTACGTAACCGGTTCCAAAAACACTGATATGCATGCCGTGTTAACTCACTCATCAAGACTGGGTGGTGAAAGTAAAGGCGAGCTTATCACGTCGTTTGGGGTTTGATGACGGGCCGCCAAGGGAAAATAGAGCCTAGACGTTGGTCTAATATCGACTTTCGTTTATAATGCACTGCAATACAGGCACTGAATTAACGGTTTCAACCGTCAGTGCGTGCCGAGCTAACGTATCAGGAGAAGGCAATGCCCAGCGACATGTCCACTGCCAGTCACGTTCAGCGCAGCTTACGCCAGTGTTTGGCCGTGGTGGCCGAACTGCTTTACGAAAACGGCCATGTACTGGAGACGATTACGCTGGCTCAGCGCGGCCTGAGCCGCAAGGAATTACAGTTACTCAGCCAAAACGCTCCGGCCTGGGCGACCTGCCAACAGGTGTTGGAAACCAGCAACGCTGCAACTTGTAATGAACAAGGGCGTTTCGTGCTGACCCCCATGGGCCGCGAGCTGATGTTTGATATGTTTGGCGAAGGCGCAGCGGACTGCGCCTAGCCTAAGCCCCAAAAGAATTAACGCAGGCCGAGAATCGACAGAATAAATAGAACTACTACGATCAGTCCGACGATGTAGATAATATTGTTCATGACAGCACTCCTTGCGTGTTGTGCGATTGAGAGGCAATTGCCTGTTTGCGTTTAAAGCCTAGCAGCCCTTTACGGGCTTTGCGTAACTCATGCTTTGCGTATTCAAGATGTTACCCGCCGTTTATCGATTACCCGCCGCGCCAGGAACCCCAGCCGCCCAATGGGCTCAAAGAGATTCCCATTCGCTGAGGGTTTGCCATGCGCTCGCTGTTTTCCGTCGCCTGCATTAGTGTTCTCGCCGCCACGCCGTTCTCCTCTTCTCTCTTTGCCCAGGAAATATCCGACGCCCCCACCGCCGCCGCGCTGCAAACCCTGAGTGATGATGCGCGGGGCTATTCTCGGCTGCACAGCATTGTGGTTGCTCATCAGGGGGAGATAGTGCACGAGCACCATCAGGGCGGGCCCGGCGTTGATGCACCGGCCAATATCAAGTCACTATCCAAAACCGTGCTGGCAGCACTGGTGGGTGCCGCTATTGAGGCGGATATCGTCGCGTCCACCGATCAACCGCTGGTCTCCCTGCTGGGGGATCGCGTGCCCCAGGCGGCGGACCCTGAGGTGGCCGAGATTACCGTGAGCAATCTGTTGTCGTTGCAGGCGGGGCTCGAGCGCACCTCCGGGCAGAATTACGGCGCCTGGGTGGCGAGCCCCAACTGGGTCGAGTATGCCCTGACGCGGCCCTTCGTCGACGCGCCAGGCGGTCGCATGCTGTACTCCACCGGTTCGAGCCACCTGCTTTCCGCTGCGCTGACCGAGACCAGCGGTGAATCCACCTATGCTCTGGCCCAGCGCCTGCTGGCCGAACCACTGGATATTGCGATTCCGCCCTGGGTACAGGACCCGCAGGGCATCTATTTCGGCGGGAACGACATGCACATGTCGCCACGAGCGCTGGTGGAAATCGGCGAGCTATACCGCAACGGTGGCGTCGTGAAGGATGACAACGGCAACGCTGAGCGCGTGCTGCCGCCGGGCTGGGTCGAGCAATCCTGGACGCCGCGCGGAACGTCGCGCTGGACGGGCGACGGTTATGGCTACGGCTGGTTCATCACCAAGCTAGGCGGGGAGGACGCCTACTATGGGCGGGGGTTCGGCGGCCAGGCGCTGTTTGTGGTTCCCGAGCGAGCGCTGACCATCGTGATCACCGCGGACCCTAGCCCGCCCTCGCCCGGCGGGGAGTTTCAGGAGCGCTTGAATGCCTTGGTCGAGGACCTGTTAACGGCTGGGTAGTCCGCTATTCCTTTTTGTGGCCGAGGCTCATCAGATAGAGTGCTGCGGCCAACGCGAGCACCGACAGCGCCAGGTAAATCGCCTCGAGCGGGGTGGCAAAGCGGATATCCACCACCGCGCGAAAGAACTCGATAATCACTGCCAGAATCACCACCCGGGCGATTTTATCCTTGAGCTGATCCAGCGAGGCGACGTTGAACGGATGGTGGGGATAACGCGCTTCGGCCTGGTCGATACGCGACACGAACAGCCGGTAGATGCCCAGCCCGAAAATCATCAACACAATGGCGATCAGGTAGATATCCACGGCGATGATGATGTCGGGCACCAGGCTTTCGTGGATATCGACGCTGCTATCCACGAAGTAGTAGTGCAGCGCGCGCAACACGACCTTGGCGATATCCACCGTCCCCACCAGGAACAGCAACACCGAGCCTATCAGGCTAGGCACCACGGCCAGCATGACCAGAAACCGCGAGTTCCAGAGCGCGGTTTCCACCCGCCGCTCCCAGCGGCCCTGTTCTTCGGGTGGTTTGGGCGGTACGTCGGTCATGTCAGACTCCTTATCAATGCCGGCGTTAAAGCACGTTCACTAAAATAAGCGCGCATGTAGCGGCCAGTAGCGCAAAGCCGAGCAGCAGCACAAGACCATCCCGTGCGACCAGCCCGAGGCCCAGCAGCGCCAGCGCCAGGCCGGCCCCGTTGGCCGAGAAAGGAATAAACTCCATCGGCGGCATGGCCAGGGCAATCAACAGGCACACCACCGCCGTGACACGGATACCAATATAGCCGGTTAGCCACGGCAAACGTACCCGCAACAGCCCATCCACCCAGCGGGCGGGCTTTTTCAAAAAGCGGATGCCTTTATCAAATTTATCCCGGGAAATGGATCGTTTGAGCATCCATCCAGGCAGCCAGAAGGTTTCCCGCCCGGCCAGCAGCTGCACGGACACCAGCAGCACCAGGGCCGCCATCAACGTGGGCATGCCGGGGATATCGCCGATGATCGGCGCCAGGGTGATAAGCCCGGCCACTAGCAGCAGGGGACCAAACGAGCGCCGCCCGACGGCATGTACAACATCGTCAACGCTGACTCGATGAGCTTCCTGCTCCATACGCTCCATTGACGCAATTAAATCCATTAATGTTGAGCCTTCGTTGGAGTCATCCATCTTGGTTAACGCGCTCCTCGGTGATGAGTTTGGTGCGAATAAAGTCACTGTGGCTGACGTGTAGCAGGTCGGCCAGGCGACGAATGCGATGCTCTTCGAGCGCATCGACGTTGCCATCCGCCCAGGCCAGTTGCCACATCAGCGCGACCAGTTCGCAGCGCTGGTCGTAGCCGTAGTGCTCTTTGATCAGACTGACGAACTGGTAGTGGTCGACCGCGTCTTCCACTTCGTCCCGCGCCAGCGTCATCAGCTCGTCAACGTCGCTTTCGCTGAGCTGGTAGCGCTTAAGCAACATGCTGCGCAGGGCCTCGAGCTCGGCGTCGCTGGTATCGTGGTCGGCACGGGCGATTTCAAACAGCAACGCCGCCGAGGCCAGCTCAAGCGTCAGGGTCTGGTTGTCGCGCTGCTCGGGTTGCGAAAGCGTGCTCTGAAAGAATTGGCTAATCGCCTGCAGCATGGCGGCTCTCCTGATATTAAATGTCGTATGTGAACCCTTGCTTACGCATCGCGGGTCAACTGGTCTTTGAGCTGCTTGGGCACCTGCTTGATGATCAGGCGGTCCTGGGTGGCATCGTACTCGATGCTGGAACCCAGCAGGTGGGAGTCGAAGCTGATCGACACACCACCCGCACGCCCGGTAAAGCGTCGAAATTGATTCAGGGTGCGCTTGTCAGGGGGGATTTCCGGTGCCAGACCATAATCGGCGTTGCGAATATGCTCGTAAAACGCCTTGGGCTGCTGCTCGTCGACCAGCTCTGAGAGTGCCTCGAGCGTCATGGGTTCCCCACGGCGCAGCTGGTCGTTGGCGTAATCCACCAGGCTGTCGGTTTTTTCACGGCTCGCGTCGTCGTCAAAGTCTTCTTTTTCGACGTAGTCGCTGAACGCCTTGAGCAGCGTGCGGGTTTCCGTCGGCGCGTCGATGCCTTCTTCCATGCCCAGCAGCTGCACCATGCCTTCGCCGAGCTTCTTGCCGCCGCGGTCTTTGAGGAACGACAGGTACTGGGCGGTTGGCGCGTCGCTTTGCCACTGGGTCAGGTTCAGGCGTGCCGACAGGGTCAACTGTCGAGTGTTGAGTTGAGCGGCAGGCACGGCCTGATGGTCGGCATTGATGCCGATGCCCTCGCGCTGATGAACCAGCGCCATGAAAAGCGTTTCGGTATCGCCTTGGCGCTGGTGGCTGATTACTAAGTAACCACTCACTGACAGCTGTTCCTGCAGCTGGCTGACGAGCCTTTCGGCCAGGGCGGTGGACAGCTCGGCAAAGCTCTGCTCACCGGCTAGATAGTCGCGCAGCCACACCGACAGCGGCCCAGCCTGCTCGCCCTCGTCGGCAAACCGGCCCCATCCCTTGGGCTTGGTGTTGTAGGTGTCGCTTAAGGCGCTGACGAGTTCTTCCATCGCCGGCTCGGCGCTATCGGCCTCGGCCGGGGCGGCGGTCAGCGTAAGGCGCTCGCCGTCGAGGGTAGGTGCCAAGTGGTGAACGATGCTGTGCAGTAGCGGCATAAAACGTGCGGCGCTCCGTAATCAAGGTTTAAGGCGGTAACCGGTGCGGAAGATCCAGCCGATGGTCGCCAGGCAGGCGGCAAGAAACAGGCAGATCATAGCGACGCTGGCCCCCAGGCTGACGTCGCTGATGCCGTAGAAGCTCCAGCGGAAACCACTGACCAGATACACCACCGGGTTGAGCAGCGTGACGCCCTGCCAAAACGGCGGCAGCATGTCGATGGAATAGAAACTGCCGCCGAGGAAGGTCAGCGGGGTAATCACCAGCAGCGGCACCAGCTGCAGCCGGTCAAAGCCTTCCGCCCAGATACCGATGATAAAGCCCAGCAGGCTGAAGGTAATCGCGGTCAGCACCAGAAAGGTCAGCATCCAGAACGGATGCGCGACTTCCAGGGGCACAAAAAATCCGGAGGTGGCGAGAATGATCAGCCCCAGCAGTATCGACTTGGACGCCGCCGCCCCCACGTAGCCCAGGACAATTTCCAGGTGCGAGATAGGCGCCGAGAGCAGCTCGTAAATGCTGCCGGAAAACTTGGGGAAGAAGATCCCGAATGAGGCGTTCGACACGCTCTGGGTGAGCAGCATCAGCATGATCAGGCCGGGCACGATAAAGGCACCGTAGCTGACACCGTCCACTTCGCTGATGCGCGAACCAATCGCCGCGCCGAACACGACAAAATATAACGACGTGGAAATCACCGGTGAGACGATGCTTTGCAGCAACGTACGGCGGGTGCGCGCCATTTCGGCCATGTAAATGGCGCGAACAGGATAAAGGTTCATGCGCGTTCCTTGACTAGGTCGACAAAAATATCCTCGAGCGAACTTTGCCGGGTGTGCAGGTCCTTGAAGGTAATGCCTTCGCGCTCGAGGGCGGTAAGCAGCGCGGGAATACCGTGCCCGTCTTCTTCCTGATGGCCGTCGTAGGTGTAGACCAGCTCGTCGCCATCAGCGGATAAACTCAGCGCATGGTGGTCAAGGGAAGGCGGCAGGCTGTCCAGCGGCTCGTTGAGATAGAGGGTCAACTGCTTGCTGCCCAGCTTGCTCATCAGCGCGTCCTTGTCTTCCACCAGCACGATTTCGCCGTTGTTGATTACCCCGATGCGGTCGGCCATTTCCTCGGCTTCTTCGATGTAGTGCGTGGTGAGAATGATGGTCACGCCGTTATCGCGCAGCTCGCGCACCACCTGCCACATTTCCCGGCGCAGTTCGACGTCAACGCCGGCGGTGGGCTCATCCAGAAACAGGATGCGCGGCTCATGGGAGAGCGCTTTGGCGATCAGCACGCGGCGCTTCATGCCGCCCGAGAGCGTGATCAGGCGGTTGTTGCGCTTGTCCCACAGGGCCAAGGATTTGAGCACGCTTTCGATATGAGACGGGTTCGGAGCCTTGCCAAACAGCCCCCGGCTGAAGCTGACCGTGTTCCACACCGTCTCAAACGCTTCGTTGGTCAATTCCTGGGGCACCAGACCAATACGCTCGCGGGCCTGACGGTAGTCGGCCACGTTATCGAAGCCATCGACCAATACCGTGCCTTCACTGGGCGTCACCAGGCCGCACACCACGCTGATCAGCGTGGTTTTACCGGCGCCGTTGGGGCCCAGCAAGGCAAAAATCTCGCCGCGCTGAATCTGCAAATCCACCCGGCTCAGCGCTTGAAAACCGCCTCGGTAGGTTTTATTCAAACCACGGATTTCGATAATGGGGTCGTTCAAGGTAGGCTCCTGACAACGCGGCCGCTGGAGACCGCTGGTGGCGATTTACGCGTCGGCTAGTTTAGCACGTGGGGCCAAGAAACGACGGGTTACCAGGATGTTCCCAGAGCGCCACTACGTCGCAGGGCCAGACCCACATCCGCCAGCGCCCGCTCGTGTTCGCTGACAGCATCCGGCCCCTGGGTGCACACCACCACCGCCCAGGCGGTATTGGGCAAGGCATCACGCTCGGCAAGCCCCGCATCGCAGCTACGCCGGTCCTGGGTACCGGTCTTGTGGGCGAAGCGAATCGTCTCGCCCAGCCCCTTTTTGAGGCGCGCATCCCCGGAGGTGGTGTTGGCCATCAGAGCAAGCACCTCATCACGGGGGGCGCCTTCAAGGTCGGGCATCGCGCCGTGATAGAGGGTCGCCAGCACATCGCCAAACGCCCGCAGGGTGCCTACGTTCTCGCCAGTCGCGTGGTAGGCGTCGAAAGCATGATGATAATCGGGCTGGTTGAGCACCTGGGGCGATACCTTCAGCCTGGCTGCCAACGCTTGGGGACGCTGGCTTACCGAGGACTGGCGCAGGGCGATAAAATCCATGCCGCTAAGCGAGTGTGCGTCGGGATGTAATTCGCCATAAACGCCCTGGCGGACGCCCACCAGCTTGGAGATTGGCCCCAGCGCATCGGGGTCGCCGCCGTTGGCCGCCACCATAGCCCTGGCGCGCTGGTTGACGTTATCCAGCCCGACGCGATCGATCAGCATATCCGTGGCGGTGTTATCGCTGACGGTGATCATGTGTTCGAGCAAATAACCAACGGAGATTGGCGTGCCGGGATCGTGCCAGTTGGTCGGTCCTGCACCATCCACATAATCGCTTTGCGCAAGCGTCAGGCGCTCGCGTGTCGGCACACCTTCACCCAGCACCTCCGCCGCCACCGGCACCTTGATCAGCGAGGCGAGATACCAGGGCCGGTCGGCCCGCCAGGCATACGCCTCGCCGCTGGTCAGGTTTTGCACGTAAACGCCGATGTCGCCCGCAAAGCGCGCCTCCACCTCCTTGAAGCGCGTATCGAGGTCACTCTGCCAGGCGCTGCGCTTATCGACTTCGTTATACCAATGGGCGTCATAGCCGTGAGCGGCGCCTTGGGCAGACAATGCCATTAACCCCACCAGGCCCACTAACAGCCCCTTCCAACCATGTCGCAAAATATCGGTCTCCTTCCTTCATGATCGCCGACCACCTGGCGCTGCGATTAACGATGCGCGGCCATGGTGCGGGTCAGCCATATCCACGCAGCGGTCCCCAGAATCAACAAGCCGCCCATGCCCAGGGCCTCAGGGTAGCTGTAGGCGCCCTCGCCTTGCCACAGAAAGCGCAGCATCAGAAAAATCACCACGATGTGGAAGATAAACGCCTTGAGCGCATCCGAACCCACCAGGGTGAGCGGCATCAGCGCCTTGGCTGCTTTACTACCGCCGGCCAAGGCAAGGGCAAATAACACCAGCGCGCCGCCCAGGCTAAACAGCATAAAGGCAAGCCCAGGTGGGTGTTTACCCTCGTTATTGGCCACTGCCAGCATGGCGGAGTAAACATCGCCGCCGATAGCCGCCAGCGCATAAAAGCCGCCAATCATCAGCGCGCCAAGGCCCAGCAGCGTAAGGGCGAGGCGTTTTTTCAGCGCTGGCTCCCCGATACAGCGCAGCACCGCCTCGCCCAGTAGCAGGCCAAGCAGGATAAGCGGGGCACGGCTGAGCTGGCCCCAGGCGTAGTGATCCTGATGGTCGACCAGCAGCGCTTTGAGGATGTCATTGCCGCCAAACGACAGCCCTTGCAGCCAGGCGGCCAGGACGGTGAGCAGCGCGATGACGGCCAGCCGACTCCACAGCGGAGCGCGCGCCCAAAGCGGCAGTATCAACGGTACCCAAAGCAAGGCGATGGCATAGAAGCCGAGAATTTCCACCCAGATACCAAAGCGGCCATAGAGCAGCGCATCGACGATTTCGCTCGGCGTGTTAAAGGGCAGCATTTCTACGATCAACAGCGCCTTGTACCAAAACCAGACTTCCACGGCGCGCAGCCAGAGCTTCAGACGGCGCCTCGGCCAGTCGTCACGCTCCACGTGGGCAAGAAACGCCACCGCCAGGGCGACGCCGAACACCAAAATAAACAGCGAAGAGGAGAACTTGGTGAGCAGGTGAATCGGTACCATGCCCCACTCCGGCACGTTGCTAATCCCTACCAAACCGCTCACCGAGTGGCTGACAATCATCAAGCCGATGGCGAGACCTCGGGCTAAATCAATCGCCTCGATGCGGCCTTCCGCTTTGGGGAGTTGGGGTGTTTCCTTCCAGGCAATTACCATGGGCATATCCTTATTTCCGGTGGTGTCCCGCACGCGTCCTAAGGTATTACCCTATTTGGCGTCGATTATGAACCCGTAGTGATCATCCGGGTTCAACGCTTCCGACCCTGACATACCCCCAGCCGTTTTATGACCGCCCACGCAAAATGCCCCGCAAGCGGCGGGGCATTCGAGACGCATCTGTGCGTCTGAGGGATTAATCGTCCTTCAAAGCAGTCATTACCAGTCGGAATCTTCCTCAGAGTCGTCCTCTTCAGTTTCCCACTCTTCCTGCTCTTCCTCCTCTTCTTCGTAAGAGAATTCTTTCTCCTCTTCCTCTTCCTCATACTCGGTAGCAGTGCTATCGCCCTGCTCTTCTTCGGTGTCGTATGAGTTCATGGAACCTTGATCTTCATCCTGCATCGTCTCTTCTTGCGGTGCAGTGTCTTGCTCGTCTTCTTCATGCATGTCTGCAAATGCTAACGGGCTGGCCATCAGACCGAAAGATACGCCGAGGATGCCAAGCTTCTTGAGAGATTCCTTCTTCATCATGATACTGCCTCCTATTTGGCTTCACTTTCTGGGTAAGAACGTTAGGTCGTCCTACCTTTCCGTTCTTACCCCACTGGTTGCAGTCGACATGCCAACATTTTCTATAAAAAAATAAAATAAATAAAATCAAATATTTAAAAACAAACCGACGTGCCAATCAGGCGTGACCGCTCCGTGCCAGAGACCATATTAGCTGTTTAATGTTGGCACATGAGCCCATGTGGCTGTGCTGCTGGCGACGACATTTTCAGGGCGCAAAACGAAAAATGCCCCACATGAGCGGGGCATTCAAAACCTACATCTAACTTATGAATCTAGATAACAAAAAATGCTCAGCGAGTACTTCTGAATATCTGTTTCAAAAAGCTCACAATATTAATCTTCGTCTAGATCAGATTGCTGACGAGTGCCGTTGTTTTCGTCAACTTCCTCTTGAACAACGTCGGCATCAGGAGCTGAACCATCGTCGCCCATTGAGTCCTGATCTTCATCTAAATCAGACTGCTGGCGAGTTCCGGTATTTTCATCGGTCTCCTGTTGGGTAACAGTTGCATCTCTGCTGGAACCGTCACCTTCAGTATCGCTGATAGCGCCTTGATCATCATCCAGATCGGATTGCTGACGCGTGCCGTTGTTCTCGTCGGTCTCTTCTTGGACCATCGCATCATCATGATCTTTTTCGTGCATGTCAGCGAATGCGAATGGGCTGGACATCAAAGCAAAAGATACGCCGACAATGCCTAATTTTTTCAAAGAATCCTTCTTAATCATCATACCGTCTCCTAGTTGGCTTCATACACAAGGTAAGAGCATTGCGCTGCATTACCTGTACAATTGTTAGACTAGTAAAACAGAGTGTATTGGTCAAGTCCTACTCTCGGAAATTTGTAACTCTCGCTGAAACCAAGGCATAAAATGCCCGAATATAACTTTTAAATCAAATAGTTAGAGTTATATTTCGTCGAGAAACACACCCTATTGTTCTCGGCATCATGCTCGAAAATCTTTATACCCTGCTTATACGCCAGCATTTATTAGTAACAATCGTCCTATCTACGTCATTTGGCACTTATCCCTACGCCCAACCCGCATCAACCGCTAACTCCTGGCCGGTAATAGCCAGGCTTTCGGCACTGGAAAGAAACAGCACCGCAGGGGCGATATGTTCGGGTTCAAGCCGAAATTTGAGGCACTGGCGGGCTTGAATGGCGGCTTCATCGTCGGGACCAATCCACTTTTCGAGCTGCCGCTGGGTCATGACCGCACCCGGCACCAGTGTGTTGACGCGAATATTGTGCTCGCCCATATCCCGGGCCAGGCTGCGGGTCAAACCATGCACCGCCGCCTTGGCGGTGACGTAGGCGGGCAAGCCGCCCAGCGCCATCTGCACGCTGACCGAGCCGAAGTTAATGATCGATCCCCCGCCCGCTTTAATCATCTGTTCTGCCGCCGCCTGGGCGGCAAAGAACATCGGACGCAGGTTGAGCGACATACGCTCATCCCAATAGGCAACATCGACCTCCCGCCAGCAGTGACGATCATCACTGGCGGCATTGTTGACCAGGGTATGAATCAATCCGACGTTTTGGCCGGTATCGGCGATGACCTTTTGCAGGCTCTCCACATCGCGAATATCGCAGTGGTGGTAAAGCGGTGGCTCCCCGGCGGCGGCACTCAGCTCGGCGACCAACGCCTCGCTGGCTTCGTCGTCAATATCGACAAACACCACTCGCGCGCCCTGATGATGGAAGGCACGTGTAAGCGAAGCGCCAATGCCGCTGCCGCCTCCGGTAATAAAGACCACACGCTGCTCAAGGCACCCATAACGCGCTAAGTGCTGGTTCATAGCGGCTCTCTCTTGATGTTGTTGTTATCTCAGGCGGCCGTTCACATATCCACCCACTGCCCACCGGCGGCGGACGAGGCCAGCGCGCGGGTAATAAACGTAAGGCCATCGACACCGTCAGCTACCCCCGGTGTCTGCATCGCCAGCGCCTCAGCGCGCTCACCCCGTTGATGGGCGTGAATTTGCACGGCGAAATCGCGATAGAGCTGGGCAAAGGCTTCGAGATAGCCTTCCGGGTGCCCGGGCGGGATTCGCACGGCCGCCATGGCCGCTTCGCCCAAGCCCGGGCCATTGCGGGTCAATATCCGTGGAGGTTCTCCCAGCGGTGAGTGAACTAGCTGATTGGGGGTCTCCTGGCGCCATTCAAGACCACCTTTGCTGCCATAAACGCGTAGCTGCAGGCCGTTTTCGTTGCCCGGCGCCACCTGGCTCGACCACAGCATGCCCCGCGCGCCGCCCTTGAAGCGCAGCAGCATATGCACGTTGTCATCCAGCGCGCGGCCTTCGACAAAGGTGTGCATATCAGCGGCGAGGGAATCGAGCTCCAGGCCGGTCACATAGCGCGCCAGGTGGTAGGCATGAGTGCCAATATCGCCCAAACAGCCCGCAGGGCCGCTGCGTTTGGGGTCGGTGCGCCACTCAGCCTGCTTGACGCCGCTCTCTTCCAGGCGGGTGGATAGCCAGTCTTGCGGGTACTCCACCTGAACGACGCGAAGCTCGCCCAGCTCACCGTTGGCGACCATCTCTCGCGCCTGGCGAACCAGCGAGTAGCCGGAGTAGTTGTGGGTCAAGCCAAAGAACAATCCCGTCCGTTCCACCAGCTCGGCGAGGGTTTGTGCCTCTTCCAGAGTGATCGTCATCGGCTTGTCGCAGATGACGTGAAAGCCCGCTTCAAGAAAGGTCCGCGCCACGTCGAAGTGCACATGGTTAGGGGTCACAATGGCGACCACGTCGATACCATCCGAGCGGTTGCGCTCCGCTTCGGCCATGGTTTGGTAGTCAGGGTAGGCGCGTTCGGCGTCAACGTGGAGCTCGGCGGCAGCGGCACGACTGCGCTCGGGGTCAGAGGCAAAAGCCCCGGCGACCAGCTCGTAGTGGTCATCCAGCCGTGCGGCGATGCGGTGGACCCCGCCTATAAACGCGCCCTGGCCGCCTCCGACCATGCCCAGGCGCAGCCGACGCGGCGTGTCGTGTTGATTGCTCATGTCTGTTGCACTCCGCTGTTGTTGAATTAATGGGGGTGAATTCGTTGAGGCTCGTTATTAAAGACCGAGGATGCGGCGATTGGCAGCTTGGTCGGAGCCGCCGTCAGCGAAGTCATCAAACGCCCGCTCGGTCACCTGAATGATGTGGTCGCGGATAAAGGTCGCGCCTTCCCGGGCGCCGACTTCCGGATGCTTCAAGCAGCACTCCCACTCCAACACCGCCCAGCCGTGGTAGTCGTTGGCCGCCATCCAGGAGAAGATCGACTTGAAGTCGATTTGGCCATCGCCCAGGGAACGGAAACGTCCCGCGCGCTCCGTCCATGACTGATAGCCGGAATAAACACCCTGCTTGGGGCTGGGGTTAAACTCGGCGTCCTTAACGTGAAACATCTGAATATGCTCGCGATACACGTCCAGAAAACCGCGGTAGTCGAGCTGCTGCAGGATCAGGTGGCTGGGGTCGTAAAGGATGTGGCAGCGCGGATGATTGCCGACCCGCTCGAGGAACATCTCAAAGGTGATGCCGTCGTGCAGGTCTTCGCCGGGATGAATCTCGTAGCAGAGGTTCACGCCCGCTTCATCAAACGCATCCAGAATCGGCCGCCAGCGATTCGCCAGCTCGTCGAACGCCGTCTCGACCAACCCCGCCGGGCGCTGGGGCCAAGGGTAGATGAACGGCCACGCCAGCGACCCGGAAAAGGTGCCGTGGTCGGTGAGGCCGAGGTTTTGCGATGCCTTGGCGGCCAGTTTGAGCTGGTCAACCGCCCAGGCCTGACGCGCCTTGGGATTACCGCGCACTTCGGGTACCGCAAAACCATCGAACATCTCGTCATAAACGGGATGCACGGCGACCAACTGGCCCTGCAGGTGGGTGGAAAGTTCGGTGAGCGCCAGGCCGTGTTCGGCCAGGGTGCCTTTGATCTCATCGCAGTAGGTGCGGCTCTCGGCGGCACGCTTGAGATCGATCATGCGTGCATCCCAACTGGGGATCTGCACACCTTTATACCCCAGCCCCGCCGCCCAGGCGGCAATGCTGTCGAGACTATTAAACGGGGCTTCGTCACCGGCGAACTGGGCGAGAAAGAGCGCCGGTCCTTTGATGGTTTTCATAGGACTCTCTCCGTGAAATCTAAATGACGTGAGTAAAGGAGCGCGGGTGACGTCACCCGCGCCTTTTGGTCAGATCAGAACGGCGAGTCGGGGAAGTAGTACTGCTCGGCGTTCTCCTCGGTGATCAGCGGCGAGCCCAGAATGTACTCGCCCAATACCGGGCCATTGGAGACGAAATGCTGCACGGTGAGATCCATGGCCGTGGCGATCATGGCGGGCGGATAGAGCACATCCACCGGCACCAGCTCGTCGCCTTCCATGACCCGCTTGATGATGTCCTTCATGCCCGCGCCACCGACGATAAACAGCTCGTCTTCACGCTCGGCCTGGCGCACGGCTTCAATGACGCCGAGGGCGATATCGTCATCCTGGGCCCAGACGGCGTCGATGTTATCGAAGCGCGACAGGTAGTCCTGCATGACTTCAAAGCCATCATCGCGATTCCAGTTGGCGTGCTGCATATCGAGAATATTGACGTCGGAACCTTCGATCGCTTCCTGGAAACCTTCCACCCGCTCATCGTCGATCACGGTAGGAATACCGCGCAGCACGACAATGTCACCTTCGCCATCAAGGCGCTCGCGAATGTACTCGCCGGACACGCGGCCTAACTCGTGATTATTGCCCGCCACGTAAAGGTCTTCGATGCCCTCTTGATTGAGCCCGCGGTCGACCACGGTGACAAACACGCCCGATTCCTTGACGCGCCGTACTGGATCGGTCAGCGGGCCGGATTCAAACGGCAGCACCACCAGCGCGTCGATGTTGCGCAGCGACACCAAGTCTTCGAGATCATTGGCCTGCTCGCCGGCCGTGCCTGCCGTCGAGATCGTAATCTCGATATCGGGATAGAGCTCTTCAAGGCGCTTCTTGGCCTCTTCGGCGTGGTAGTTGACGCCCCCCGTCCAGCCATGGGTGGCGGCGGGAATGGATACACCGATAGTGTACTCCTGGGCAACGGCTGCGCCGGAAAGGCCTATTGCTGCCGAAGTGACGAACGTCGCCACTGCTGTTTTGATGGTTCGCATAGTGATGCTCCTTTCATTTTGTCATTGTTTTGCTGTTTGTACTTGCTGTGTTGCGAGCTGGTTGTGGTTGATTTGCCACTGATGGCTAGTGTTTTTATGGTCCTGTTTTCCTCCACGATGCACGCTGCAGGTAAACCGCCACAATGATGATGATCCCCTGTACCGTACCGTTGAGATAATTGGAAATGGCGTCGGTCAAATTGAGAATATTGCCGATCATGGTAAGCATGATGGCGCCCACTACCGTGCCCCAGATACGCCCATGCCCGCCCTTGAGCATAGTGCCGCCGATGATCACCGCGGCTATCGCCTCCAGCTCCCAGAGCACACCGGTCGCGCCCGATGCCGAGCCCAGCCGGGGCACATAGATAATCGTCGCCAACGCTACGCACACGCCCTGCAGCATGTAGGTCATGGTTTTAATACGATCGACATGGATGGCGCTGTATTCGGCGACTTTTTCGTTGGAACCGATGGCAAAGCAGTAGCGCCCGAAGCGGGTGTAGTTGAGCAGGATGTAGCCAATAATCGCGACCGCCAGAAACACCCATACTGGAATGGTGATGCCCAGGAAACTGCCGTAATACACCGGCCGGTAGATATCGCGCACTGCCCAGTCCAGGGTGAGGGTGCCGCCATCGGCGAGGTACGTTACCAGTGAGCGGTAAATCCCCATGGTGCCGAGGGTGACGATAAACGCCTCGATCTTGCCTTTGGTAGTCACCATGCCGTTGATGAAGCCCGCGCACAGCCCGAGCAGCAGCGAGGCGCCCACACCGAACAGGATGGTGGTGAGCCCCGCGCCAAACTGCTCGACGAGGCTGTTCATCAGAATGATCATCACCCCGGCAATAAAGGCGGCCATCGACCCTACCGAAAGATCCAGCCCACCCGCAGTAATCACGAAGGTGGCGCCAATGGCGATAATGCCGATAAAGGCACTGCGGGTGAGCATATTCGAGAGATTATCCAGCCCCAGAAACGCCGGATTGATCAACACACCCAGTAGCGCCAGAGCCACCAGCGCCACAAAAGGCCCCCAGGTTTTCAGGTCAATCGCGACCCCTTTTTTCCTGATTGTCTTATTATCAGTCGTTTTGTTATTAGCCATAACGCTGCTCATCGACCCCTACTCCCTTAATACCGGATGCGTACTGCATGATTTCATGCTCATTAATTTGCTCGCCCTCAAGCACACCGGTGAGCACCCCGGCGCACATCACCGCCACCCGGTGTGAAAGGCCGATCAGCTCACCCATCTCTGAGGAGATCAATATCACCGAGCAGCCCGCCTCGGTAAGCTCATGGATAAAGTGATAGATCTGATGCTTAGTGCCCACGTCGATGCCCCGGGTCGGCTCGTTGATAATCACGACTTCAGGGTCAATGGACATCACCTTGGCGAGCAGCAGCTTCTGCTGATTACCACCGGAGAGCTCGGCCGCGGTGCGCGCGGCCGTACGCAGGCGGATATCAAAGCGTTCGATACCCTGCTGAAAGGCCTGTTCTTCGCGGCGGCGGTCGATAAGCGGGTGACAATGAGCGCGTAAATTGAGCAGCGTAACGTTGGAGCGCAGATCCATATTGAGCACCAGTCCTTTGCCCTTGCGATCCTCGGTGAGATAGGCGATACGCTGATGCACAGCATCACGCAGGTGGCGCAGCACCACCGGCTGGCCGTTGCGTAGCACCTGACCGGCGCTTTTACCGCGCAGCCCCAGCACGGCTTCAAGCAGCGCGGTTCGGCCCGCGCCGACCACTCCGCCAAAACCCAGCACTTCACCTCTGCGCAGGGTAAAGCTGGCCTGTTTAACGGCGCCGGGCACCACCATATCCCGCGCTTCCAGTACCACCGGCGCATCGTCAGGAAGCTGCGTGCGCGGTGGGTACATGTCCGTGATTTCACGCCCCACCATCAGCCTCGCCAGTTCCTCTTTGCTGCGCCCGGCCATGGAGCCGCTATCCACCAAGTGGCCGTCGCGCAGCACCGTCACGCGATCGGCAATCTGCTCGATTTCACGCAGCTTGTGGGAGATATACAGAATCGCCACGCCACGCTTGCGCAGTCGGTCGATGAGTGCGAACAGCACCTTTACTTCATTTTCCGTCAGGGTAGCGGTGGGTTCGTCCATAATCAGCACGCGCACGTCGCGGGTAATCGCCTTGGCGATTTCCACCATCTGCTGGTCGGAGGTACTCAGGTCTTTCACGCGGGCGCGTGGGTCAACGTCGGTTTCAAGCTCCGCCAGCGCCTCCCGGCTATGTTGCCGCATGGCTCGCCGATCCAGAAACAGCCCACGGCGCAACTCGCGGCCCAGGAAGATGTTCTCCTCCACGCTGAGCTGTTCCGCTAGCGCCAGTTCCTGGTGGATCATTACCACGCCGTCGGCCTCGGCCTCACCGCTTGAGCGGTAGTGCCGTTGGCTACCGTCCACCAGGACCTCGCCGGAGGTGGGGCGAAGGTAACCGGCCAGGATTTTTACCAGGGTCGACTTACCGGCGCCGTTCTCGCCCAGCAGGGCGTGGACTTCGCCCGCCTGCAGGTCGAGATCAACGTCAAATAACACCTGGTTTTCGCCAAACGAGCGGCAGAGCTTGCGCGCCGATAAGAGCATGGAGCCACCTGATTCATTGATGTTGTTGTTATCTGTTTGGTGCTACCAGCATCGATTGATAAAGACTGATGCTTGATTTACTTTAGGTGCTAAAATAAATAACTGCATATGCAACTTAGGTCGCATTTCGGGCAATATCTTTTACGCGATAGCTATATAGCTGCTTTTCCATCACCGTTAACAATGGCGACCCTATGGCGCTTCCGTCGACTGATACCAGCCGCCTCGACAACACCCTGGCGGTGATCCGCACCCTGCGAGACCAAGGGCCGGTGGCACGCACCGATCTGGGCAAACTCAATGGCATTAGCTCTGCCACCGTTACCTCGATCAGCGCCGAACTGCTCCAGCAGGGGTTGATCAGTGAGCGCCCGCCTGAAACACCCCGCTCCAACGGCCGGGGGCGACCGAAAACCCTGATTGAACTCGACTCACAAGCGGCCTGCGTGGTGTGCATCAAGCTATCGATCAATGAGATCCAGTTGGTGGTGGGCGATTTTTCGGGTCAGGTACGCCATAGCGAGCACCACGCGGTGCCCACCCTGACGTTGAGCGCCGAGGACCTGGAAGCGTTGCTGGAAGACAAGATCAGCGCTGTTTGCACGCAACAGCTAAAGGGGTTTCAACGCTTGGCGGGGATCTGTTTGGCCGTGCAGGGGGTGGTATCATCGCAAAACGGGGCGATTATCTGGTCCCCCGCTTTAAGCTTTCGGAACGCGCCAATATCTGCTCGTTTAGCGGAGCGTTTTCACTGCAGCGTACTGCTGGAAAACGATGCCAACTGCATCGCCAGCGTGCTGGCAGCACAGCCCGCCTATGCAGGCTGCCCCAATTTGGCGGTCATTATGCTGGGCTATGGCATCGGCATGTCGGTGCTGATCAACGGTGTGCCCTTTCTGGGTGCCAATGGCTCAGCGGCAGAGTTTGGCCACAGCAAATATCAGCCGGAGGGCGCCCTGTGCGCCTGCGGGCGAAGGGGCTGTATCGAAGCCTACGCCAGCGACTACGCGCTCTATCGCGCCGCCGCCGGCCATTTCAATTTGCCCCCCGGCGACAGCGCTCACCCCTCAGAGGAGCAGATGCAGGCGCTAACCCAATTGGCATTAAATGGCGACCCGACTGCACAGCGCATCTTCGCCGAGGCCGGTCGGGCATTGGGTGTCGGCATCGCCAATGTGCTGGCGCTATTCAATCCCGACCTGGTGCTGATTACCGGTTCCGGCGTACGCGGCTTCGATGCCCTGCAGGGCGCCATGCGCAATGCCATTGACGATGCCCTGGTGGCCGAACTGATGGGTACCACCCGCATCGAAAGCTGCGCCTGGGATCGCGACATGACCTGCATGGGCGGCATCGCCATGGCGCTGCACGCCACCGATGCCCAGACGCTCCTAGATAGTCAAACCGCCCTCAAAGCTTAGCCAGATCAGGGCTGCTCGCGATCCGGTAGCGCCGGGTAATCGATTAATGCGAATGCCGGGGTACCTCAGCCCCCCGGCAGCCCACCAGGAAGTCGAAGTCGCAGCCTTCGTCCGCCTGGAGCACCCGTTCGATGTACAGCTGGCGGTAGCCACCCTGGCTGGCAATCAGCGTCGAGTTGGCGGTGGGGTCGCTTTCGGCCAGCCGCGCGGCCAACTCTTCGTCGCTGATGTCCAGGTGCAGTCGGCCGCTTGCGCAGTCGAGCTCGATCCAGTCGCCGTTGCGTACTGCGGCCAGCGGGCCGCCCGCGGCGGCTTCCGGGGCGACGTGCAGCACCACGGTGCCGTAGGCGGTGCCGCTCATGCGGGCGTCGGAGATGCGCACCATATCGGTGATGCCCTGGGCGAGGATCTTGGGCGGCAGGCCCATGTTGCCTACCTCGGCCATGCCGTGATACCCGCGGGGACCGCAGTGTTTCATGACCAGGATGTCGTTGGCTTCGACGTCCAGGTCCGGGTCGTTGATGCGCGCCTTGTAGTCGTCGAAGTCTTCGAAGACCACCGCGCGGCCGCGGTGTTGCATGAGTTCGGCTTTCGCGGCCGAGGGCTTGAGCACTGCACCGTTGGGGGCCAGGTTGCCGCGCACCACGCAGATGCCGCCATCTGCCGTGAGGGGCTTATCCAGCGGACGAATGACCTCGTCGTTATACAACGGGGCGTCCTGTACGTTTTCCCACAGGGTTTTGCCGTTGACGGTGAGCGCGTCCTTGAAGGGCAGCCGGTCGGCCTCGCCCAGGCGCTTGAGCACCGCGGGCAGGCCACCGGCGTAGTAGAACTCCTCCATCAGAAAGCGCCCCGAGGGCTGCAGGTCGACCACCGTGGGGGTACCGCGCCCCACTCGACTCCAGTCGTCCAGGGTTAGGTCCACGCCAATGCGCCCGGCAATCGCTTTAAGGTGGATCACCGCGTTGGTGGAGCCGCCAATCGCCGCGTTGGTGCGGATGGCGTTGTCGAAGGCTTGCTTGGTGAGGATTTTGGAGAGTTTGAGGTCTTCGTTGACCATCTCGACGATGCGGTTGCCCGAGAGGTGGGCGAGCACGTAGCGGCGCGAGTCCACCGCGGGAATGGCAGCGTTATGGGGCAGCGAGGTGCCCAGCGACTCGGCCATACAGGCCATGGTGGAGGCGGTACCCATGGTGTTGCAGGTGCCCGCCGAACGCGACATGCCCGCTTCGGCGGCCATGAAATCGTGCATCGATATCTCACCCGCCTTGACCTGCTCGGAGAGCTGCCAGACCACGGTGCCGGAGCCGATATCCTTGCCCTTGTGCTTGCCGTTGAGCATCGGCCCACCGGTGACCACAATGGTGGGGATGTCGCAGCTTGCCGCGCCCATCAGCAGTGCCGGAGTGGTTTTGTCGCAGCCCACCAGCAGCACCACCCCATCCATGGGGTTGCCGCGAATGGCTTCTTCCACGTCCATGCTAGCCAGGTTGCGGGTAAACATGGCCGTGGGGCGCAGGTTGGATTCGCCGTTGGAAAACACCGGAAATTCCACCGGATAGCCGCCCGCCTCCAGGATGCCCTGCTTCACGTGCTCCGCGAGCTTGCGGAAGTGGGCATTGCACGGCGTCAATTCAGACCAGGTATTGCAGATGCCGATAATCGGCTTGCCCTGAAACTCATGGTCGGGAATACCCTGGTTTTTCATCCAACTGCGATACATGAAGCCGTTCTTGTCGGCAGTGCCGAACCATTCGGCGGAGCGTAAAGGGCGCTGGCGCTCGGACATAATAAGTCTCCGTAAAAACCGGGAAAATGTGAATAAAAGAAGGCTTAAGCGTCAGCCGCGCTGACGGCGGGTCTGTTTCCAACGGTCGAACATCACCGCCAGCAGCAGAATCGCGCCACGCACCAGGTACTGATAGAAGGTCGGAACGTTGAGCAGGCCCATGGCATTCTGCACGCAGCCCATGATCAGCACGCCGACCAACACGCCGGTAATCGTCGCCACGCCACCCGACAGCGCCACGCCACCCAGCACACAGGCGGAAATCACCGCCAGTTCGAGCCCCATGGAGGTGTTGGGATCGCCCAGCCCCATGCGTGATGCCAGCAGCACGCCGACAACGCCTGCCACCACGCCCTGGAGACCGAAGACAATAATCTTGAGGCGGCGCACGTTGACCCCGGCAAGCGCGGCGGCTTCCGAATTACCGCCGGTGGCCAGAACGTTACGCCCAAAGCTGGTCATGTTGAGCACCACACCGAAGATCACGAAGCAGGCCAGCATGGTCCACACCGGGAGCGTCAGGCCAAGGAAGGAGGCACTGCCCAGGTCAAAAAAGGCCGGCACGGTAATCATCACGGCGTCCCCGCCAGCAGTGATATACGCCAAGCCACGCACAAACTCCATCGCCGCCAGGGTGGCAATCAGGGAGTTGATGCCAAACTTGGCGATCACCAGGCCGTTAAACGCGCCTACCGCGCCCCCGGCAACAACGCCCCCGATAACGCCCATAAATACGCTACCGGTGCTGGAGGTCACGACCGCCGCCACGACCCCCGCGAAGGCCACTGTGGAGGCCACCGAAAGGTCCACCTCGCCCAGCGCCAACACCAGCATCATGGTCGTCGCCAGACTGCCGATCAGGGTGATCGAGAGCAGTAGCCCGACCATGTTGCGGCCGGTGAGAAAGTCGGGAATGAGCACCGCCAGCGCCACAAACAGCAGCAGGAAAATGGCGATCAGCCCCGAGGTATCCAGCAGCGTGCGAAGCGGCTTGATCAGCCCCTGGCGCCCTGCTGGCCGCGCGGGCGCCTCCCCTTGGGTTACATTGTCGGTTGTCATGATTGTTGTCCTGAACGTGTGTTCTGAAAATTCAATGGCTGTGAAAGAACCGGCGCCTATAAAAACCGCTTAGGCGGGGAGCGCCAGCCCCAGCAAACGCTCCGGCGTGGCCGATTCCCGCGGCACGATGTCCACCAGTTCGCCGTCGCGCATCACGGCGATGCGGTCGCAAATCGAGCTGACTTCCGCCAGGTCACTGGAGATCACCACCACGCTTTTGCCCTGTTCAGCCAGGTCGTAGAGCAGCGAGTAAATCTCTCGCCGCGCGCCGACGTCGATCCCTCGGGTTGGCTCGTCCATCACAAAGAGATCGATCTCTTCGGCGAGCCAGCGCGCCAGAATCACCTTTTGCTGGTTGCCGCCTGATAGCTTGCCGATAGGCGTACGCGGCCCCGGCGTCTTGATGCTGAGTTGCTGAATGTACGACTCGGCATTGCGCCGCTCACGACCGGGATGCCGGAACATACCCCAGCGTTTGAAAAAGCGCCGACAGCTGATGTTGAGATTGTCGGCCACGCTCGCCACCGGAAAGATACCCTGGGATTTACGATCCTCCGGGCACATGGCGATACCGGCCCGAATGGCATCTTGCGGGCTTTTGAAACGTCGCGATTCGCCGTTGAACTGCACGCTGCCAGCCTTGGGAGACTCGACCCCGCAGACCAGGCGCAGCAGTTCACTGCGCCCGGCGCCCACCAGTCCAAACAACCCGAACACTTCACCGCGCTTGACGGAAAAGCTCACCGGCGCCTTGAGGCCGCGCCCCTGTATTTCCTCGACGTTTAGGATCAAGTCGTCGCCATGCTCACGGGGACGATAGCCGTAAACATCGTTGATATCCCGGCCCACCATCTCACTCACCAGGATGTCTTGGTTTAGCGTCGACATACCCTCATGGGTACGGATATGCTGGCCGTCGCGGAAGATGGTGACCGCATCGCACATCTCAAACACTTCTTCCATGCGGTGGGTCACGTAGAGCACCACGCGCCCCTCGTCGCGCAACCGTTTGACGATGCGCTTTAACTGACGAATCTCCTGAATGGAGAGGCTGCTGGTGGGCTCATCGAAGGCGATGACCTTGGCGTCGCGCAGCAAGGCGCGGCCAATTTCGATCATCTGCTGCTGACCGATGGAAAGATCGCGCACCTTGGTCGAGGGGTGGATATCCCCCTCACCGAGGTCGGCCAGAATCGCCAGTGCCTTCTCGCGCAGTTGGCGGCGGTTAATAAACCCCCGCTGCGTGGGCAACTGCCCCAGCAGCAGGTTTTCGGCCACCGACATGTTGGGCGAAAGCGTCAGCTCCTGGTAAATGATGGCGATCCCTTCGCTTAACGCTTCACGAGCATTGCTGAACACATGGCGTTGGCCATCAATCCACAGCGCACCCTCAGCAACATTGTTAACGCCACTAAGCACCTTGAGGAGGGTGGATTTGCCCGCGCCGTTCTCGCCCATCAGGGCATGCACCTGGCCCGCGTGAGCATCAAAGCTCACCCCGTCCAGCGCGCGCACCCCAGGGAAGACGACGCTGATGTCGTCGAAACGTAGATATGGATCAGGCATGCGAGAGAACTCCGCAGATAGTCCGTAACAAGCAGTCAGTGATAGCTGGCCCGCTACAGGCCAGCTGTTTTGCAAATCATGGTCTTTACAGACCCAGCTCTTCGCGCACTTCCTGCCAGTTGTCTCGGGTCATGAGCGTGCCGGAAGTTTCGGTATTGGCCGGGGGCTCTTTGTCTTCGGTAATCCAGCGGTAGAGGTCTTCGGCGGTCTGGCGACCGTGCATGGTAGAGCTGACGGCCACAGTGCCGTGGAAGCCGGTGGGGTTATCGCGGGAGAACTCGGCAAAGGCTGCGCCGGAGCCGTTGATACCTACGCCAATGACATCTTCGGCTTCCAGGCCGTACTGCTCAGACGCCCTGACGCCACCCAGCACGCTCTCTTCGTTAAGCGCATAAATAATCCAATGCTCGAAATCATCCTGCTTTGAAAACACCGGCGAGGCGGCCGAAAAAGCGCTTGAGGTATCGCTGTTCTGCTGGGGGGCATCGAAGATGTTGTCCTCGGGGAAGCCAGCATCTAGCAGCGCATCGGTCGCGCCGTCGGTGCGCTTGACAGCGGTGGGTAGTTCGTCATTAGTGATGCGTAGCGCGCCAACCTCTTCTGGATCCCAGCCGCGGGCTTCCATTTCGTCGGCAATGGCATTGCCTACCTGTTGGCCAATCTTGGTACCCGACATCCCCAGGTGCGGTACGCCTTCCATGGGTTCACCGCTGGAGTTCACAAACTGGTCGTCCACGGTGATCACTTTCATACCGTACTGCTCGGCGCGATTCATGATTGCCGACCCTAGACGCACATCGGGCGGGCAAATCACGAACCCATCTGCACCCTGTGAGTTCAGGTTATCAATCGCGCTGAGCACTTCCTGGCCGTCTTCGCCACCTAGCCGCACGACATCAAAGCCGAGCTCTTCGCCTAACTCGGTGGCCGCCTCTTGTTCATTGATGAACCAGGATTGCTCCGGCTTCTTGACGATAAAGCCAATCTTGACGTCGTCTTCCTGCGCCTGGGCTGATCCCAATGAGGCCAACATGATGGCGCTACCGAGGGCTAAACGATTGAATGTCGCTGTAAGTTGCATGGTCGTACTCCTGCCGTTTTAGCGGTTGTTGTTGTGAAGTGTTTTGTTTTAACAGTTTTTTTATGAATCGAACGCTTCCTGGGCGGAAAAGCGGTAGACGGTGCGTGAGCGATAAGTGTCGCCCGGCTCCAGGATCGTACTGGGAAACGCTTCCTGATTGGGGGAGTCGGGAAAGTGCTGGGTTTCCAGGGCAAAGCCGGAGCGGTGTTCATAGGCCTCGCCCTGCTTGCCGGTCAGGTCGCCGTTGAGAAAATTGCCCGAGTAGAACTGAATGCCCGGCTCGGTGGTGGCGATTTCCACCATGCGACCGCTTTGCGGCTCCCACACCTTGGCAGCCACCACCAACTCATCTGCCTCGGCGTTATCGCGGGCCAGCACAAAGTTGTGGTCATAGCCGCCGCCGAATTCGAGCTGCTCATTGTCCTGCTCGATCCGTTCGCCGATGGTCGTCGCCTGAGTGAAGTCGAACGGTGTGCCTTCCACGGCGCGAAGCTCGCCGGTGGGGATCAGCGAATCGTTCACCGGAGTAAATTCGGGGGCGTTGATCATCAACTGGTGGTCGAGAATGGTGTCGCTACCCTCCCCCTTGAGGTTGAAGTAGCTGTGCTGGGTGAGGTTGACGGGTGTGGCCTTGTCGGTCACCGCTCGATAATCGACCATCAGCTCGTCATCATCGGTTAACGTATAGGTGACTTCGGTCTCCAGCTTGCCGGGATAGCCCTCTTCGCCATCCGCGCTGGTATAGCGCAGCACGAGCCCGGTGCCCGACTCGTTCTCGAACGGTTCGGCCTGCCACAGCACTTTATCGAAGCCTTGGTCGCCGCCGTGCAGATGATTGTTGCCATCGTTGGTGGCCAGTGAGTAAGTGTCGCCATTGAGCGAGAACTGACCACCCGCGATGCGGTTGCCGTAACGCCCGATGATGGCGCCGAAATAGGGATTGGCCTGACGGTATTCGTCGGAGAGATAGGCATCAAGCGAGTCGAAACCCAGGGCGATATCATCGAATTCGCCGTCTACATCGGGCGTCTTCAATGACAGGATGATGCCGCCGTAGTTGGTTACCTGCAGCTCGATGCCGTTGGCATTGGTCAATCGGTAGACGTCGACCTGACGGCCATCCGGCAAGCGGCCAAACGTCGACGCCTCGACGCCTCCGCCGCTATTCGCGCTGGTTTCAGCGTCGTCCTGGGCGTGCGCCGGGGTCATAAGCATCATCGCAGCAAGCGTACTCATCAGCAGTGGCGACGCATGTGTTAATCGTTGGCTGTGCATGACTGGCATGGGCTTCCTCCTTGAGGACTTCATTGTTGTTATTAAATGGTTCTGTGTTCGGCACCATCAGCGCCGATACAGTGACTACAGTAGCCATGCTCCTCATAACCATCCAATATACAAAACTGCCAATCTTGATACACTTATAGTTATCAATAACACCGCAAGGCTTATCCCATGGGCGTTCTCGACGACAACTGGTTTCTCGACGCACGACTAAAGTTGCGTCATTTTCAGCTCTTTTTGGCCTTGGATGAGCAGCGCAACCTGCACCGGGCCGCGGAACAGCTCAATATGAGCCAGCCCGCCGCGTCAAAACTGCTTGGTGATCTGGAAGCCAACCTGGGAATTCGTTTGTTCGACCGCCACCCTCGCGGACTCACCCCCAACTGGTACGGCGAAGTCGTCATCCGCCATGCCCACAGCATGCTTTCAACGTTGCGTCATACGGGCGAAGAGTTGAATGCATTACGCGAAGGCAATGCGGGCACCGTAGCGGTCGGCACGGTGATGGCGCCGGCGGTAACGATATTGACCAGCGCGATCGAGCGGGTGCATCGCGATCAGCCTGGGCTGAAGATCAGCGTCGACGTGGACGTCAGCAAGGTGCTGGTACCGCGCTTGCTCGAAGGTGAGCTGGACTTTGCGATTACCCGCATCCCGGCGGGCGTGGATGCCGAATGGTTTGTATTCGAGGAGATTGGCGAGGAGGAGTTGTGCTTCGTGTGCCGCAAAGGGCATCCGCTAGCCGAAAAGACGCCGCTAAGCTTGGCGGACATGTCAGCCTATCCGTGGTCGCTACAGCCTACCGGCGCACTGATGCGCCAGCGGGTGGACAGCCTGTTTCTGCATCATCAAGTCACGCCGCCCCGCCAGATTGTCGATACCGCAGACCTGCTGCTTTCGCTCGCCCTGGTCGATAAATCCAACACCATCACGGTGACCACCCGCGAAGCGGCCGATCTGCTTTGCTCGCCGCAACGCTTTCACCTGCTGCCGTTCAGCGAAACCCTCAGCGTACAGCCCTATGGGTTAGTCAGCTTACGCCACCAGCGGCTTTCACCCGGCGCCGCTACCTTGATGAGCGCCCTGCGTGACATCATCGCGCAAGGCCGCTAAACACCTAAGCCCTTCAGGGCCTCGCTATCCACACGCATTCAGCAACCATACAAAAGTTTATGTTGAACAATTGCAACTAATGTTCAACATTGGGTAGCTTATGGAAGTCTATCAACACTTTGTTCACCACGTTTTCCATAACAATTATCTCTAGGAATAACCCCCATGCGCCTGATTCAATGTACCCATCAAGGCCAGGTTCGTGCCGCCCTGGTCGAGAGCGGAGAGCAGGTCAGACTGCTCGACTGCGATACCTATACCCTGGCCAACCGAGCCATTAGCGCCGGAAAGTCCCTCGACGACATGCTGACTGAAGCGTTAACCGACACGCGCCTCGATTATCAACAGCTGGTAGATGACAAGCGCTTGCTGCCACCGCTGACCCACGCCGATCCGGCCCACTGCCTGGTGACGGGCACTGGCCTGACGCATTTAGGTAGCGCCGACACTCGCTCGGCCATGCATGCCAAAGCCCAGGCCGCAGAGGAGGACATGACCGATTCCATGCGCATGTTCAAGCTGGGCGTGGAAGGTGGCAAACCTGGTACAGGCAAGATAGGCGCGCAGCCCGAGTGGTTCTACAAAGGCGATGGCGAGTGCGTGGTAGCACCGGAAGAAGACATCCCCTCGCCCGCCTTTGCCGAAGATGCGGGCGAGGAGCCCGAACTCGCCGGCCTTTACGTGATTGGCGACGACGGCCAGCCCTGGCGTGTCGGCTATGCCCTGGGCAACGAGTTTTCTGACCATGTGACCGAACGCTTCAACTACCTGTGGCTTGCCCACTCCAAGCTGCGCGCCTGCAGCTTTGGGCCGGAACTGTTGATCGGCGAACTGCCCGAGCATTTAGAGGGCACCAGCGCCATCCAGCGCGGCGGAGAAACGCTCTGGGAGAAGCCCTTTCTCACCGGCGAGGCCAATATGGCCCACAGCCTGGCCAACCTCGAGTATCACCACTTTAAATACCCGGGCTTCCGTCGCCCCGGCGATGTGCATGTGCATTTTTTCGGCACCGCAACGCTGAGCTTCGCCGACAGCATCAAGGTCCGCGAAGGGGATCGCTTTGAGATCCGTATCAACGAATTTGGCCGTGCGCTGCGCAACCCACTACGGGTGGAAGCAGACGAGCCGGCCATCAGCGTAAAAACGCTGTAACGTAATCGCACCAACCCAGCAGGAGGATGTATGACTCTGGAAGGTAAACTACTGATTGGTCAGCAGGCCGTCAGCGGTCAACAGGCTGACATTCAAGCCGTCAATCCCGCCACCGGCGAAACCCTCGAACCGACCTACGCCGGCGGCAGTAAGGCTGAGGTCGAGCGCGCCTGTGAGCTCGCCGAAGCGGCTTATGCCAGCTACCGCGAAACCTCGCTCGAGGAGCGGGCCGTCTTCCTCGAAACCATCGCCAGCGAGATCGATGCGATTGGCGACGAGCTAACCGAGCGCGGCGTCGCCGAAACCGGACTCCCCGAAGCCCGCCTGCAGGGCGAGCGGGGTCGGACCTGCGGCCAGCTTCGGTTGTTCGCCAACGTGGTTCGCGCCGGCGAGTGGCTCGATGTGCGCATCGATCCGGCACTTCCCGATCGCGAACCCATGCCGCGTACCAACCTGCGCCAACGGCATATTGCCCTGGGCCCGGTGGCGGTGTTTGGCGCCAGCAACTTCCCGCTGGCCTTTAGCGTGGCCGGTGGCGATACCGCTTCAGCGCTGGCCGCTGGCTGCCCGGTGGTCGTCAAGGGACACTCCGCCCACCCCGGCACCTCTGAGCTGGTGGGTCGCGCCATTCAGCGTGCCGTAGCCAAGTGCAAGCTGCCCGAAGGTGTCTTTTCGCTGCTGTTTGGTTCCGGCAAGGAGATCGGCCAGGCGCTGGTCGCCGATCCGCGCATCCAGGCGGTGGGCTTCACCGGCTCGCGCAGTGGTGGCACAGCGCTCATGGCCACCGCCCAGGCGCGGCCGCAGCCGATCCCGGTGTATGCCGAGATGAGCTCTATCAACCCGGTATTTCTACTGCCGGAAGCCCTCAAGGCACGCGGCAAGGCGATCGCCGAGGGATTTGTCGGCTCGCTCAACATGGGTGCCGGACAGTTTTGCACCAATCCTGGCTTGGTCATCGGGCTGAAGGGCGCCGAGCTGGATGCCTTTGTTGAAGCAGCCGGTGAAGGGGTCAAGGGCAGCGCTGCCCAGACCATGCTCACCCCGGGCATTCACGACGCCTACCAACAGGGCGTTGATCGGCTGGCCAGCCATGCCAAGGTCACCGAGGTCGCGCGCGGCCAGACAGGTGAGTCAGCCAACCCTTGCCAAGCTGGGCTGTTCGTCGCAAGCGCGGCCGACTTCCTGGCCGATGAGGCCCTGCAAGCTGAAGTGTTCGGCGCCAGCTCGCTGGTCATCGAATGCGCCAATGTCGACGAGATGCAGCGTGTCGCAGCCCAGACCGAAGGCCAGTTGACCATTACCCTGCAGATGGACGACGGTGACTTGGCGACTGCCAAACAATTGCTGCCCACGTTGGAACGCAAAGCGGGGCGGATTCTGGCTAACGGCTGGCCGACCGGCGTGGAAGTCTGCCATGCCATGGTGCACGGTGGACCCTACCCGGCGACCTCGGATTCGCGCACGACCTCGGTGGGCAGCGCGGCGATTTTCCGCTTCCTGCGCCCGGTGTGTTACCAGGCGCTGCCAGAAGGGCTACTGCCTGAGGCACTCCGTGACGGCAACCCATATGGGGTATCACGCCTGGTCGATGGCAAGCGTGAATGAACCCGCATCACTCGATAAAGGCGTCGGTGGTTTCGCGATGACCGTATAGAAACGCATCGGCGACCTGGCGCAGCGGGGCGATATCCACCTCGCTGCGTCCGCTTGCGATCAGTTCGGCAAAGCGCGCATACAACCCTTGATACTCGCGCTCTTCGGCGTCGACGATCAGTTCGTCGTCGATCATCAAGCGACAGCCACCCTGAGCGAGACTCAAGCGGCCACCATCGCTATCGATATACATATCCCAGGTGGGCGGTCCGCTCTGGCGAAAGTCGAAATCAGCTTCGATCGCCGCGCCCTCGGGATCGGTGAACGATAGCTCGGCGGCAATCGGCGTTTGCGCATTGCTCGGCACCAGCAGCCGCGCCCGTTGCAGGAAGAACGGCTGCGGCAGGATGGCGGTCGCAATCGACAGCGCGTTAATACCCGGGTCGAAAACGCCCATCCCGCCGGGCTGCCAGATCCACGCCTGCCCTGGATGCCATACCCGCACGTCTTCCTTCCACACGATCTCAACCCGCTGCACCTGCCGTTCGGCAAGCCACTGCTGGGCTCGAGCCACGCCGGGAGCAAACCGCGAGTGCCAGGCGGCAAACAGGCTGACACCCTGCTCGTTGGCACAGGCAATCAAGTCCTCCACTTCACTCAGCGTCGCCCCCGGCGGCTTTTCCAGCAGCACGTGCTTGCCGCGCAGCAATGCCGCCCGCGCCTGGGAGTAACGCAGGTGCGTCGGCGTGCAGATCGACACCGCGGTGATCTCAGGGTGGGCGTCAAGCATCGCCTCAAGGCCTTGATAGGCGGGCAGATCCGGCAGCGAGGCGAAGGGATCCGCCGTGGCGATAAGCGTGCAGGTCGATGTGGCGGCGATTGCCGGGAGGTGCTGGTCGCGGACGATCTTGCCCACGCCCACCAGACCAAGGTTGAAGTCAGACATACGCTTGCCTTCTATGCATGAAAAGCTGGGTTGAAAATAGGTTCAAGACGTCAGGTGGCGGTTTTGGGAAGCTCTACACTTAGGCCCAGTGAACTGGTGCTGTGCTCAAGCCCCAACGCCGCTGCAGTGCCCGCCAATACCGCCTGGGACGCTAAAAATGCCTCACGGGGGCGGCGCAGCCGAATGCTTTCCATCAGTTGACGGTGACGCTCCAGACTCTCTTCAGGGTCCGGCGCGTGCTCGTTGGACATGGAGACCAGCATAAAAATGGAGGGGCGCAGGATATGCGACAGCTGCGCCCAGACGATGTTGTGAGTCGCCTTGAAGATGGCTTCGTGGAACGCGATATCGCACTCGCTGTGCAGACGCCGCTCCTCTTCGCAGGTGGCGTTGCGCAGATTCTGCCCCAGGCCTTCGAACGCCTCTTCGATGGCGACCAGATCACGCGCCTTGGCGCGCTTGGCAGCGGTCATTGCCACATAGGGTTCGACGTCCAGGCGGAAGGCGAGAATTTCGCGCTGAATATCCGGATTGGGTGCCGCGTAGCGGGTCAACCAGTCGGTCACCTGGGCGTCGAGAATATGCCACTCTGAGTATTCGCGCACCTTGGAACCATGGCCGGAAATCCGCTCGATAATCCCGGCATCGACCAGCTGGCGCAGGTCGCTACGCACCGCAGAGCGATTGATGGCAAAGCGTTCGCATAGATCCATTTCACGGGGCACGAGATCACCGGGATGATAACGCCCGCCGAAGATTTCCTCGGCGAGATGTTCGGCGATACTAGGGCGAGCCAATGGCTTGCTGGGAGATGACGTCACTGCGATAAGACCCTATTTCGATTCCTGTCAATCATAACGTACTTGACCGGTCTACTGTTACCGATGGCGCCGCGTCGAGAATTGCCCGCTGCCTCAGCTCCAGGCGCCGTTCGTAGAGCCCCTTCGCCAGCAGCGTACCCAGCACCAGACCACCACCCAGCAAGGCCACGGGCGCGGGCTGCTCACCGAGGATCCACCAGGCCAGCAGCGTGCCCACTACCACTTCCAGCAACAGCAAAAGGCCCACCTCGGCGGAAGGCAGATACAGCGGCCCACGCTGCAGCAGCGTCACACCACAGGGCACGATGATTAGGCAGAGCACCACCACTACGGCAAGCTGATTGACGGCGGGTAGCGTAGGCTCGCCCCCCACCAGCCAAAAAAGCCCGGCGACGCTGCCGACCACTAGGCCGTTGAACACCAGCATGGGGCTCATATCCACGCCGGGGCGCGTACGGCAGAGGGTAAAGTTAATCGCCAGGGTGGTCGCCGCCATCAAGGCAAAGGCGTTACCCAACCAGGAGCCTGCGCCTGCGTCGTCCAGCGCGATCATTGCAATGCCCGCCATACACAGACAAATCGCCAGCCAGGTGCGCCTGGGCAGACGCTCCTTGAGGATGAACCAGGAAAGCACGGCGGCGATTAACGGCGAACTGGCGAGTATCATCAGTACGTTACCCGCCTTAGTGTACTGATTGCCCAGCACGAAACCACAAGTGGTCAGGCTGAAGAGTAGCGCCACGGCGATGCCCGTCCAGCCGCAGCGACGATAGGCCGCCAATGTGCCGCGCCCATAGCGCATCAGGGCAATGAGCAGGAAACCCAAGCCGGATAGATACCCACGCCACATCAGAATTTCCGCATCGGGCAGATCGGCCACCTTGATCAACAGGGCATCCGGCGCCATGATCAGCGCGCCGCCAGCGGTCAACAGCAGCCCCTGCTGACGATGCGACAAGGCGTGCCATCGACTCATTTAATGGTTATCCCTGGGCGGATGCTGGCGGGCCACATCACGGTACTTGGAGGCGGGCTCCAAGGTCATGCCGCGATCCAGTGGCTCGACCATACTGCGCTGTATCTCCTGCCAGGGCGTCTGGTGGCCAGGGTAACGGTAGCCGCCCTGCTGGGCTAACCGCTCGCGGCGCGCCTCCAGCTCACTCGCCTCGATCAGTAATTGTACCTCGCCAAGCTTAAGATCAACGCGCAGCCGATCGCCACTTTCCAACAGCGCCAAGCCGCCACCGGTAGCGGCTTCCGGGGAAGCATTAAGAATCGACGGCGAGCCGGAAGTACCCGACTGACGGCCATCGCCCAGGCATGGCAACGATTCAATTCCTTGCTTGATCAGCGCCTCCGGGGGTTGCATATTGACCACTTCGGCACCGCCGGGGTGGCCTACCGGCCCGGCCCCGCGCATTACCAGAATGGTGCGCGCGTCGATGTTGAGCGCAGGGTCGTCGATACGCGCGTGATAATCCTCCGAACCATCAAACACCACCACCTTGCCTTCAAAGGCGTCCGGGTCGTTGGGATCATTCAGAAACCGTTCGCGGAAGTCCCGGGAGATCACGCTGGTTTTCATCAGCGCCGAGTCGAACAGATTGCCCTTGAGATTGAGGAAGCCCGCGTGGTTCACCAATGGATCACTGTAACGACAGATCACATCGGCATCCTGGGTTTCACGGCCCTGCACATTATCGCCCAGCGAGCGGCCATTGACCGTCAGCGCATCGCCGTGCAGCTTCCCCGCCGTTTGTAGCTCGTGGAGTATGGCCGGCACGCCCCCTGCACGGTAGAACTCTTCGCACAGAAAGGCCCCTGCTGGCATGACGTTGGCCAGCAGCGGGACTTCATGGCCCAGCCGCTGCCAGTCGTCGTTGTCCAGCTCAATGCCCGCATGGCGGGCAATCGCATTGATATGTACCGGCGCGTTGGAGGAACCGCCCAAGGCCGAACACGCCACAATGGCGTTTTCAAAGGCTTCCCGGGTCAGGATATCCAGCGGGCGCAGGTCTTCCCAGACCATATCGACAATCCGCGTGCCGGTGTCGTAGGCCACCATCGCGCGCTCTTTATAGGGCGCGGGTATCACCGCCGAACCGGGCAGGCTCATGCCCAGCACTTCGGCCATGGAGTTCATGGTGGACGCCGTGCCCATGGTATTGCAGTGACCAATCGACGGCGCAGAATCGCTGGCGCGGGAGAGAAACTCCGCGTAGTCGATATCCCCCGCCGCCAGGCGCTTGCGTAGCTCCCAGATGATGGTGCCCGAGCCCACCCGTTCGGCGCCGCGCCAGCCGTTGAGCATCGGCCCGCCGGACAGCACGATGGCAGGAATATTCACCGTTGCCGCGGCCATCAACGCCGCCGGCGTGGTTTTGTCGCAGCCGGTGGTCAGCACCACGCCATCCAATGGGTAGCCGTGCAGCACTTCAACGATGCCTAGGTACGCGAGATTACGATCCAGCGCGGCGGTAGGACGTCGGACGTTCTCGTGAATCGGGTGCATGGGGAATTCAAACGGCACGCCGCCCGCCGCACGAATACCGTCTTTTACGCGCTTGACCAAGTCGATGTGGTGGCGGTTGCAGGGGGTCAAGTCGGAGCCCGACTGGCAAATACCGATAATCGGCTTGCCGCTGGTCAGCTCATCCAGCGTGATCCCATAATTAAGGTAGCGCTCGATGCACAGCGCCGTGGTGCCAGGGTGGTCAGGGTTGTCAAACCAGTAACGTGACCGCAGCTGTTCAGACGTTAGTTGATGGGAATTGGCCATGGTGCCGCTCCACGCCTAGAGTGATAGGTGAGAAAGGAATGTCTGTGACGGTACGCTGTCTTGACTACGGCGTCGATACATACAAAAGTATATGTTGAACATACAATAAAATCGGTAGACATTCCCTCAGGGGTGCGACGTTCACACACTGCGTGAATGTCGCTTATGTACAACAACAATAGCCACCACGCTGTAGATCGCTTTGATTACGCCCTGGGCGAAGCGACCTGCAGCACGCCAGGAGAGTGAAGACTATGCAACATCTTTGGAAACGTACCCTATTAATCACCGGCGCTACGCTGATCAGCTCAGGCATGGTTTACGCGCAAACGCCAGACCTTTCAGATCCACCCGACATTGAAGGCGACACTGTGGGTGACCATGGCAGCGTGACGCTGCGCCTTGGCCTTGGCTTGGCAGAAAGCTCGCCCCAGTACCTCTCCAGTGAATACTTCGCTGACATTCTGGATAAGCGAAGCGAGGGGCGCATTACCGTCAATATTTTCCCCAACAGCCAGTTAGGGGATGACGTGCAGATGATGGAAATGCTCCAGTCAGGGTCCTTGGACATGACCTACCCCTCCTCTTCACCGGCGACCAGCTATGTTGAGGAACTCGCGGTTTTCGACCTGCCCTTCCTGCTGCCGACCCGCGAGGCGGCTATAGAAGCCATGCAAAGCGACGCCGCCCAGGAAATGCTGGACGCCTTCGATGGCACCGGCATCAAGGCCTTGGCGTTCTCTGAAAACGGCTTCCGTCAGCTTTCCAACAGCGCGCGTGAAGTTTCCTCGCCAGAGGACGTGGCGGGACTGGATGTGCGCGGCCTGGCAATTCGCACCATGGAAAATCCGGTTCACCTGGATATTTGGGAAACGCTGGGTGCCAATCCCACCCCAATGGCCTTTGGCGAACTATTTTCCGCCATGGAACAGGGTGTCGTGGATGGTCAGGAAAACCCCTGGAGCACCATTCTCACTTCCAACTTCTACGAAGTTCAGGATTATGGCTCTGAAACCCGCCACGTTTACACGCCCTTTATCAAGATGATCTCTGAGCGCACCTGGGATGACCTCGATGCTGAGTATCAAGAGCTGATACAGGAAGCCGCGCTCAAGGCAGCCGAGTACGAAATCCAGCTGTCAGCCGAGTACGACGACTGGTCGCGCAATCAACTTGAAGAGCGCGGTATGCAAATCACCCGTCTTGATGACGACCAGATTGCCGCCTTTCAGGAAGCCGTCCAGCCCGTTTACGAGGAGTGGGCACCGCGCATTGGCGAAGACCTAGTGGAGGAGTTCCAGGAAATCGCTGAATCGTCCATGACGGAATAAGTAACGCTCACTGCTCAGCTTTCGAGCGCTCGCTTTTTCTTTAGATCAGGCAAGAGGCATGCGCCTCTTGCCTTCGCGTTACCCGCCTGTGGGGAGAGCTCATGGATATACAAGACACTGAAATCCCGGATACTTCAGCTTTTCTCGACGACCCTCAGCGCAAGCCTCTGGAAATCGACACCGAGGAGGGCCGTGGCCCCAAGGTGTTTCGATGGTTAACGCTGGCCATGGAACACATGATTGCGGCCATCCTGGTGGCACTGATCGTCTCTGTGTCCGCCAATGTGATCGGTCGGGCCGTGTTCAATAATTCCGTACCCTGGGCCGACGAGCTGGCCCGCATGCTGTTTATCTGGCTGGTTTTTATCGGCGCTGCAGCGGCGTTCGCCCGATACGAGCATATCGCCGTGGATATCCTGGTTCGCCGGTTAAAACCGCGACCCGCCCATATGCTGTATCTGTTTCAGCACGTCCTCATCACGGTGTTGATGGGCATCATCGTCTGGGGTGGTTTTGTGGTGATATCGCGCTCTTCCGGCCAAACCGCGATCCTTAATGTGCCATGGAATTTCGTCAACGTCTCGCTGGTACTCTGCGCGACGTTCATTGCCGCCGTGTCTATTTGGCGCGCCAGGCAAAGCATCATGCAAATACGTTCACCTACAGTGACGCCGAACACCGATGGAGGTCACTAGACCATGTTATGGATCTTCCTGGGCATCCTGTTTGTTTCCCTCGCCATCGGCCTGCCGATTGCCTTCGGCTTGGGCATTGCCGCCGTGATCATGGCGCTGCTTTCAGATATACCGCTATCGATTCTGATTGAGCAGTCGATTCGCGGGGTCAACAGCTTTACTCTGCTGGCGATCCCCTTCTTCATCCTCGTCGGCGAAGTGATGAGCCACGGTGGTATTGCCCGCCGCCTGATGGAATTAGCGGGCGCCCTTGTTGGCTTCGTGCGTGGCGGGCTCGGCCAGGTGGCAATTACCGGGTCCATGTTCTTCGGCGGGATTAGCGGTTCAGCCGTAGCCGACACTGCCGCAACCGGGGCGATGATGATCCCCTCCATGACCAAGCAGGGCTATACGGCGCCGCAGGCCACCGCCATCAATACCGTTTCGTCGGTCATCGGCATTATCATCCCGCCTTCTATACCACTGATTCTGTACGGCATCGTGACCGAAACGTCGATTAGTCGCCTGTTCATTGCCGGTATAGTGCCCGGGATATTGATCGGCTTTGGGCTCATGGTCACCACCTTCATCATGGCCACCATTGGCCATGCCGGTCAGACCCGCAAGTTCCGTTTCGATGCGCTATGGCAAGCATTCAAGGCCGCCTGGCTTGCCTTGGTGCTACCGGTGATCGTGATCGGGGGCATCATCGGCGGGATCTTTACCGCCACCGAGGCCGCCGTGGCAGCGCTGCTTTACTCGCTGTTTATCTCACTGGTGGTCTACCGCGAATTCAAGATAACCGCGCTCTGGGGCATGTTGATCCGCACCGCTCGCCTGACCGGCATGGTCTTGTTACTGCTGGCCTTTGCCACCGTTATCGCATGGTTTTTAACCATCAATATGGTGCCGCAAACCCTGGTTACCCAGGTTCAGGCGATCACTCAGGATCCTTTCCTATTGCTGTTGATCGTGGCGGGCTTGTTGTTGCTGGTAGGCTTCGTGATGGACTTGACCCCGGCCATGGTGATCATGGCGCCGATGCTGACGCCTATCGTCACGTCGGTCGGCATTGACCCCGTCTACTTCGGCGTATTAATGGCGTTTGTTCTTGGCATTGGCCTTTTGACACCGCCGGTGGGCACCTGCCTTTACGTGGGCTGCGGGGTCGGCAAAGTGTCCATGGAACAGTTGGTCAAAGCCATGCTGCCTTACTACGCCACCTTGCTGGTCGTGCTGGCCATCCTGATCGCCTTTCCCGGCATTGTAACCTGGCTGCCAGATCTCACCGCCGTGCGCGGTAACTGATAGCGTTCTAGGCGCTATGCCCCGCACACGCGACGCTCTCGTCAACCGATGAATTTGAGGGAATAACTAACGACACCCAACAGGGACGGCTTCGGCCGTCCCTGTTGCGTTTGAGGACGCCTCCCGGAATGTTGGCAATGGCCAATAACTAGGCCATACTCGAATAAACGTCATCCTAGCATCCTGTCATACCATATGATGTTTCGTGACGGTCGCGCGTCATCTTCGGATCAACAACAACAGCACCGGGAACCGCCATGCGACTCAATAACAAAACGGCCCTGATCACCGCCGCAGGCCAGGGGATTGGCCGGGCCACGGCACTGCGCTTCGCCACTGAGGGCGCGCAGGTCATTGCCACCGACATCAATGCCCAGAGTCTGGCCGAACTGGCCGACATCCCCGGCATCACCGTGCGCCGGCTAGATGTGCTGGACGCCGCCGCCATCGAGGCCCTCGCGAACGAAATTGGCGCCGTCGACATCCTCTTCAACTGCGCCGGCTACGTGGCCAACGGCTCGCTGCTTGACGGCAGCGACGCCGACTGGGAACTGTCGCTGTCGCTCAACGTGACGGCGATGATGCGCCTGATTCGCGCCATGCTGCCGGCCATGCTCGACAACGGCGGCGGCAGCATCATCAATATGGCCTCAGTGGCATCCAGCCTCAAAGGGGTGCCCAACCGCTGTGCCTACGGCACCACCAAAGCTGCGGTGCTGGGCCTGACCAAGTCAGTGGCCGCCGACTACATCGGCCAGGGCATTCGCTGCAACGCCATCTGCCCCGGCACCGTGGACTCGCCCTCGCTGCGCCAGCGCATTGGCGAACAGGCCAGGCGGCAGGGGCGCGAGGAGGACGATGTCTACGCCGAATTTATCGCCCGCCAGCCTCAGGGACGCCTGGGCAGCCCGGACGAAATTGCCGCTCTCGCCACCTATCTGGCCGCCGATGAGTCCGCTTACACCACCGGTACCGCCCAGGTCATCGATGGCGGCTGGCTGATCTGATCCCATAAACGTCGAACCACGAGACAACCAAGGAACCGACCGATGAAACTGTTACGCTTCGGCCCGCGCGGCCATGAAAAGCCCGGCCTGCTGGATGACAACGGCATCATCCGCGACCTGTCAGCCCACGTCACCGATCTGGCCGGCGAATACCTTGACCGACGCACCCTTGAAGGGCTTGCGGCAGTTGATGCCGCAAGCCTTCCCGAAGTGCCCGCCGATAGCCGCATCGCCCCTTGCGTCGCGGGCGTGGGCAAATTCATCTGCATTGGCCTGAACTACTCCGACCACGCCGCTGAAACCGGCGCGCAGGTACCCCCGGAGCCGGTAATTTTCAATAAATGGACCAGCGCCATCTGCGGCCCCAATGACGACGTGATCATTCCCCGCGACTCCAGGAAGACCGACTGGGAAGTAGAGCTTGGCGTAGTGATCGGCAAGGCCGGACGCTACATCGACGAGACCGATGCCATGCAGCACGTCGCCGGTTTCTGCGTGGTCAATGATGTCTCCGAGCGCGAGTTTCAGCTCGAACGCAGCGGCACCTGGGACAAAGGCAAAGGCTGCGACACCTTTGGTCCGCTCGGCCCTTGGCTGGTCACCCCCGACGAGGTGGCAGACCCGCATCAGCTCGACATGTGGCTCGAGGTGGACGGCAAGCGCTACCAGGACGGCAACACCCGCACCATGGTCTACCAGGTTCCGTTTCTGATCAGCTACCTGAGCCGCTTCATGAGCCTGCAGCCTGGCGATGTCATCTCTACCGGCACACCACCCGGGGTGGGCATGGGTCAACAGCCGCCGGTTTACCTGAAGCCCGGCCAGCGCATGCGCCTGGGCATCGAAGGGCTCGGCGAGCAGCACCAGACCGTCGTTGCCGATCAGTAGCGCTGAGCCAGGAGAGCGAGATGCGAACCGTCGTCTGTGCCGAACCGGGTCACATGACCCTGGAACAACGCGATTCCCCAATTTGCGGTGTAGGAGAAGCACTGCTGCGCATTCGCCGCATTGGGGTGTGCGGCACCGATATCCACGCCTATGGCGGCAATCAACCCTACTTCAGGTATCCACGCGTACTCGGCCATGAACTGGCCGGCGAGGTCGTCGAGGTGGGTAACGAGGGTAATGCCGAACTGATCGGAAAGCGCGCCTACGTGATTCCCTATCTGCACTGCGGTGAGTGCCGCGCCTGTCGCCACGGGCGCAGCAATTGCTGCCAGCGGATACAGGTGATCGGCGTCCATCGGGATGGCGGCATGTGCGACACCCTGGCGGTGCCCCTCGACCATCTGGTGGTCTCCGACACGCTCTCACTCGATCAACTGGCGCTGGTCGAGTGCATGGCCATTGGCGCCCACGCGGTACGCCGCAGCGAACTCAGCCAGGGTGAACTGGCGGTGGTGTGCGGGGCGGGGCCCATCGGCATGGGCGTGGCCCAAATCGCTCGTGAGCGCGGTGCACAGGTGGTGGTGATCGACACCAATCCTGAGCGTCTGGCGTTCTGTCGCGACAAGCTCGGTCTCGAGCTGACCCTGAACCCCGCCAAGGACGATATCGACGCCGCCCTGAAGGGCTTGAGCGACGACGAACTTGCCGATGTGGTGTTCGATGCCACCGGCAACCCCGCCGCCATGCAGGCCGGGTTCGACCTGGCAGGCCAAGCCGGGCGCTACGTGCTGGTGAGTATCGTCAAGGCCGACATCAGCTTCAGCGACCCCGATTTTCACCGCAAGGAGCTGACCCTGCTGGCCAGCCGCAACGCCACCCGCGAAGACTTCAAACAGGTGACCCAACTGATGGAAAGCGGTCGTCTGAAAGCCGATGCGATGATTACCCATCGGGCCGACCTAGCCGATGTGCCCGAGCGGATGCCCGTCTGGTGCACGCCGACCACCGGGGTGATCAAGGCGATGATCGAACTGGATGACACGCCCCGACAATCCACGACTGGAGCCCTTTCATGAATCAGACCATTGCCAGTGATAGTGGCCAGTTGGACACCCTGCGTGTGCATGCCGCCGACAACGTTCGCGTCGCCCTGAAGGACCTGCCCGCCGCTACCGACGTCATCGACAACGGCCAACGCGTCACCCTCACGGAGGCGATCCGCCACAAGCACAAATTCACGCTTGTGGCCCTCGAGCCCGGCGACACCGTGATCATGTACGGGGTCACCGTGGGCCGCGCCACTCGTCCCATTGCCCAGGGCGCTGCCATCACCACCGAGAACGTCGAGCACAGCACTGCCAGCTCCACGCCTCAGGCCAAGCGCGGTCGCTGGCAGGCGCCTGACGTCACGCATTTTCAGGACACCACCTTCGATGGCTACCACCGCCCGGATGGCCAGGTCGGCACTGCCAACGTCTGGCTGGTCGTTCCGCTGGTGTTCTGTGAAAACCGTAACATTGAGGTACTGCGCCAGTGCGTCGCCGACGCGCTGGGCGAAGACCCTTTCCGCGACTACAAGCAGCTGGCCCGGGAGCTGCTGCATGGCGATGCCGGCGAGCCCTCGCCGCCGCCCCGGGAACAACTGTTTCCCAATGTCGATGGGGTGCGCTTCCTGACCCACACCCTCGGCTGCGGCGGCACGGATGGCGATGCGCAAGCACTCTGCCAGTTGCTCGCCGGTTATATCTGCCACCCCAATGTGGCCGGCGCGACGGTGCTGAGCCTTGGCTGCCAGAAGGCGCAGATCGACATGATCAAGGCCGCCGTTCAGGCACGCGACCCCAAGGGACTTCGCCCGGTGCACTATCTCGAGCAGCAGGCAAGTCTCAGCGAGCAAGCGCTGATCCGCGAATCCCTGACCACCATTTTCGATGGGTTGGCCACGGCCAATCAGGTCGAACGCGCGCCCGCGCCGCTGTCGAAGCTCAGTATCGGGGTGGAATGCGGCGGCTCGGACGGCTTTTCCGGGCTTTCCGCCAACCCGCTGGTAGGCGCGGTGATCGACCGCCTGGTGGCGCTGGGCGGTAGCGGCATTCTCAGCGAGTTTCCGGAACTGTGCGGCGTGGAACACGAGCTGATCGCCCGCTGCCGGGACGACGCGGTGGCCGAGCGGTTCAGTGAGCTGATGGCGGCGTACCAGCGTCACGCGGCGCTGGTCGGCGCCGACTTCTCGATGAACCCGTCACCCGGCAACATCCGCGACGGTTTGATCACCGACGCCATGAAGTCCGCGGGCGCGGCCAAGAAAGGCGGTGACAGCCCGATCGTCGACGTGCTCGACTATACCGAACCGCAGACCCGCGCGGGCCTCAGCCTGCTGTGCTCCCCGGGCAACGACGTGGAATCGACCACGGCGCTGGCCGGTTCCGGGGCCAACCTGATCATGTTCACCACGGGGCTGGGCACGCCCACCGGCAACCCGGTCACGCCGGTACTCAAGATCGCCAGCAACAGCACGCTTGCCACACGCATGAGCGACGTCATCGACTTCGATGCCGGGCCGATCATTCGTGGCGAGGTGGAAATAGGCGAGCTGGCCGATCGTTTGCTCGAGATGTGCATCGAGACGGCCTCAGGGCGTTACCGTCCCCGTGCGGTGTCGCTCGCCCAGTACGATTTCATTCCCTGGAAGCGAGGCGTGTCGCTGTAGCCTCACTCATCATCGGGTCACTCGGGCGTGGGCATGAGGCGCCGCTTGAGCTGCATGTAGGTGCCATAGTGGCGGTCCAGATGACGGCGCATCGCCGCTTCGGCGGCGTCCGGGTCACGCGACTCGATAGCTTCGACAATTTCGGTGTGCGCGGCCGTCGCGGCCTTGTCTTCATCTTTCTGTTGCAGCACCTGGGCGCGTCGGTCATCCAGCCATTCCGACAGCGCGACGTGGATGGCGTCGAAAATCGGGTTTTGCCCAATGCTTGCCAACACGCCGTGAAAATCATTATCGGAGCGTTTGAAGCGGGCCTCGTCACCGATCGCGTCGCGATTGTCGGCAAGCGCCGAGCGCAGGCGCGTAAGGTCTTCGTCGCTGGCGTTATGCGCGGCATAACGCGCCAGGGATATCTCGAACATGGCCCGTGCTTCCTGAAAGTACTGCTGGCCATCGGGTTTTGAAAGCAGCTGCCGGGTAACCCCGGACAGCCGGGACATCACCGCCTCGGCGGTGGGGCGAATCACCCGGGCACGGGTGCCGCTATTGATGGCAATCAAGCCAAGCTGTTGGAGGTGAAACAGCGCTTCCCGCACCGCCGGCCTGCCAACCCCAAACTGCTCCATCAACTCTCTTTCTGAGGGCAGCTGGTCATTTTCACTCAGCCGCCCCTCGAGAATCTCTGCCTCAAGCTGTTCTGCGACCTGTTCGGACAGCGTTTTACGCTCGATCCGGTATCTGCTCATAGGCAGTCACCCCTGGTTAACCTGGAATTTCCCGCCATTTTACTGCATTTTTTACCGCTGTCTTTCAAACAAGCCATCAACCTAACCGGGATAGCGGCGCAATTCGGAACTTTTCCGCAATCTCGGCATAGGCTGACTGGTTGGCGGAATCGAGCGGAATCCCTTCTGCGTCGCGCTGGGTCTGGCAGCGCCATTCCCGGTCGCCCGGGGCCAGCACCTCGGCACCCTCAGCGGCGGGCTGGGCACGCAAGTCGGCGAGATAGTCGGCCAGCCCGCGCGCAAACGTGCCTGCTTCTGTAAACGCATCGGGTTTCATGGCCAGAAAGAAATGCCCCACACCGCGCGGCGTCGACATATCCGGCCCGCCCATAGGGAGCAGCTTGAAGCCGTGCTGCATACCCGAAAGCGTCGAGCTTAAAATCTCCGCCATGCCGCCAAGCCCCGCGCCCTTGAAACCAAACGCACTGCCGCCTAACGGCAACAGTGCCGCGATCTCGCTGGGGTCCCGGCTCACTTCACCCGCAGCATTGGCCGCGACCTGATCCGGCAGTTCGCGGCCTATGGCGCCGAACTGTTGAACGCGGTTCCAGGGGACCGAGCTGGTTGCCATATCCAGCAGGTAGGGCGACTTCCCCGCCACCGGCGCAGCAAAGGCAATAGGGTTGGTGCCGTGAAAAGGCCGGGTGCCATCATGCAACAGCACAAACGGATCCGAGTTACAGAATGCCATCCCCAGATAGCCGCGTTCTGCTGCCGCTAATGCGTAACACCCCGCCGCGCCGAAGTGGGACGAGTTGCCCACCGCCACGGCGCCCATACCAACGGTCTCGGCCATCGCCATGGCATGATTCATGGCGGTGTAGCCCGCCAGGTGCCCCATGCCATCATCCGCATCCAGATATCCCGTTGCCGCCAAGCGCTGATGAAACGCCATGTAGGGTGCGCCCTTGATACGCCCGCCCTTGATTGCCTGCAAATAGTGAGGCAACAGACGTAAGCCGTGGCTGTCGGTACCCATGCGCGAGGCGGTGACCAGCGCGCGAGTGACGGCCCCGGACGAGGCCCTGTCGGCGCCAGCTGCCGCTAGCGCCTCTCCCATGAAGCGCTCCAGATCCTCACGGGCGACGCGGAAATCCTGCTGGGGTTCAGCCATAAACCGGTCTCTCTTCTCAACGGTAGATCAGGGTCGGTAGCCACAGCGAGATGGCCGGGATAAAGGTGACCAGCAGCAGGGCAATGACCAGCGGTACCAGAAACGGCAGCGTGCCGCGCATGCATTTCTCGAAGGAAATACCCGACACGCGCGACAGCACATAAAGGACCATACCCACCGGCGGCGTGAGCAAACCGATCATCAGGTTGAGCACCATGATCACGCCGAAGTGAACCGGATCGACACCAGCGGTGATCGCTACCGGCAGCAACACCGGCACCAGTATGGTGATCGCCGCGATGGTCTCCATGAAGCAGCCCACCAGGATTAGCACCAGGTTGATGATAAGCAGTGTGGCAATGGGGTTATCTGCAAATGGTCCGAGTAGGGTCACCACGTGCTGCGTGACCTGGTTGCTGGTCAGGATCCAGGCAAATATCGACGCGCCGGCAACGATTAGCAGGATCACCGCCGTGGTTTCGATGGTTTCCATGCTGACCTTGAGCAGGCGGCGCCAGGTGAGCGTTCGGTAGACCACGACACCCAGCACCAGCGCGTACACCACCGCCGCAATGGCGGCCTCGGTCGGGGTGAAGGCGCCGCTCATGATGCCTCCGACGATAATGACCGGCGTCAAAAGAGACAGGAAGGCACGCTTGAAGGTATGCCCCAGTACACGCAGTGAAAACACCGCGTCGCGGGTGTAGCCGCGACGCCGCGAGATGATCGTGATCATGGCCATCAGCACCAGTCCCATCAGCAGACCCGGCACAAGACCCGCCACGAACAGCTGGCCGACCGACACCGACGCCATCACCCCATAAATGACCATCGGCAGGCTTGGCGGAATGATCGGGCCGATAGTCGAAGACGCTGCGGTGATCCCCACCGAGAATTCCTCGTCGTAACCCGCATCCTTCATGGCCTTGATCTCGATCGTGCCCAATCCCCCGGCATCGGCTACCGCCGCTCCGGACATCCCCGAGAAGACGATACTTGCCCCCACGTTGACGTGACCCAGGCCGCCACGCATCCAGCCCATCAGGGCCTTGGCGAAATCAAAGATCCGCGAGGTGATGCCGCCGTTGTTCATCAGGTTACCCGCGAGGATAAAGAATGGGATGGCCAACAGCGGGAAGCTGTCGACGCCGTTGATCATCCGGTGCATCACCACGACATCGGGCACCCTGCCGGTCAGCAGCACATAGAGAAGACAGGAACCGGCAAGGCTGATGGCGATGGGCACGCCCATCACCAACAAAGTAAACAGCGCCGCGAACAGGAACAGTAAATAGTGCTGGGTAACGGCCAGCGCGATGCAGCCGAGTATCGCCACTGCAGCGAACACCGGCGGCACCATTGCAGAACCGCGCTGCATAGCCAGAAGCTTGGGCATGGGAGTGATCTCCGAGAGAGTAGCGTGTTCGTCTTGTTATTGGGTATCGAGCAATTCACTGGTTCCTGAGCGCCAGTGACGTATCGCCACCTGAACACCTCTCACCAGCATCATGATAAAGCCCACCATCACTAGGTAGTAGAGCCAGCTTTTAGGAATATCCACCGACGTCATCATGGCACTGGTTTGATCGGCCAGCTTGAAGGTGATCCAGGCCATGACGGCAAAGAAAGCGATATTGATCAGATCCACCAGCGTCGACATCACGCGCCCCAGCCAACCCGTCATGTAGCGATAGAAAAATTCCACAGCGATATGAGAACCCTTACGAACGGCCATGGTGCTGCCCATAAAGCCCACCATGACCAGTAAGTAGCGCGCCATCTCCTCCGTCCAGGCGATGGAATTACCCAGCACATAGCGACTGAAGAACTGCATAAAGACATCCAGTGCCAGCAGCCAGAAGATTCCAAGCGTCAGGAAATCCTCCAGGGCATAGTCATGAATGTTGAAGGAGTCATCGTCGAGACCTGCAAGGCTGATCTCATCAGTGGGGTCGGTTTGGCTCATTGAGGAATCCCCCTTCGCCCCACCCAAGACCTGGGCGGGGCGAGTCTTGGTCTACGAAAAAGACAGTCCCGGAAACGCACGGATACCGATAAGCTCAGGTAGCCCGGTATTACTGCCCGATTGCCTGCAGGCGATCGTAGGTTTCCTGATCCCAGGTCGCATCCTCACCGTTGTGAGCAGGAATCGTGGCCTCGCGGAAGGGCTCGATGTCCACTTCGTTGACGGTCACACCCTGCTCTTCGAACCAGGCCACCAGCTCTTCCTCGGAGGCCAGGATATCCTGAGTGATACGCTCACCGGCTTCGGTATAGACCTCACGGAAAATCTCGCGGTCTTCTTCAGAGAGCCGATTCCATAGCGGCCCACCGGCGATGGTGATCAACGAGTCGGTGATGTGGCCGGTCAGGTTGATATAGTCCTGTACCTCATGAAACGCCTTGGCGCGGATGGTCGGCAACGGGTTTTCCTGGGCATCCACCACACCCTGCTGCAGCGCCAGATAGACCTCTGAAAAAGCGATGGGGGTTGGGTTAGCGTCCACTGCTTCAGGGAACATCATGTACATGGGCGCATTGGGCGTACGGATTTTAAGGTCTTCCATGTCCTCGGGCGTATTGATCGGCTCGTTGGAGGTTACATGGCGACGCCCGTAGTAATTCATGGCCAACGGTACGTTACCGGTTTCATCCTGGTAACCCTGGGCGATTTCCTCGAACAGGTCGCTGTCCGCGTAGGCCTGCCAATGATCAAAGTCGCGGAACATATAGGGCGCACCGGCAATGCCCACCGGGCCGTAGAAACGACCGGCGAACTGGTTGCCGGTATAGATCAGATCAACCGTGCCAAGCTGCAGGCCTTCGTTGATGTCCGACTCCTTGCCTAGCGATGATGCCGCGTGAACACTGACCGAATAGCGCCCGTCGGTACGTTCCTCGATTTCATCGGCCGCCCACAGTGCCCACTCGTGGTAGGGCTCGGAGGTTTCGTAGACGTGGGCAAAATTAAGTTCTTCTTGCGCATGCACGGCCCCGGTCACTGAGAGACCGCCGGCGATAAGCGTGGCCGTCAGCAGGTAGGGGATTGGACGGTGGTAGTGGCGTTTGTAGGTCATCGTGTACTCCTCACAACCTTTGGATTTGTTTTTGGTTATTGTGATGTGTTGCTGATTGTTATTTGAGCGGTGGCAGTTCACGTAACTCATCGTCTAGCTGTATACGTATCATACCACTAGATTCAAACCTAGCTGGTCACCTGCTATCGCGCAACTATCCAGACAAGGATTTTCAGTCGTGACTGCAGTGCACCTCCGTCGGTCGAAACTGGCGGTGCAGACGCGCCAACAGTTGCGGTTCGCCAAAGCCCCCCGCCTTGGTCATGACGCGTCGCAGGGGATCGCCATCCACATACCCCAGGGCCACGCCAGGGGACCACTCTGCTTCAACGGTGATATAGCGCGCTCCCTGCCATGCCAGCACCGCCATGGCGATATCCCCGCCGGTCAAAAACAGCAAAAGCTCTTCGTTTTCCTGCCAGGTGGCGATAATCGACGCTGCCTGAACCGCCATCGCCTCGGCGACCTGGCTGGCAGAGCGCTGGGGCACACTGCTGCCAGGCACGATCACTCTGGCATCCAAAGCGGCGCTACTATTAGGGCGAGCACAGTGGGCAGCCGCCGTTTCGCCGTTCGCTTCGACAACGGCCAAATCGGGCACGTGCCGGCACAGCTGCCGAAGCTGCTCAGCCGCACGGGGGCTGCGCGAGCCGATGGCATACAGCACCGCGTTTACGCTATCCAGCGAGCGGAACGCGGCGTCAGGAGCCCCGAAACAGCGCTGGGCGATCGCCTCAGTTAGCCCAGCCGCTCCCGCCAGCACCCGGCTGGCACCGTCACCGAACGCGGCGTCATAAATGGTCAAGAGCTCATCATCACTTTCGGCATCGGCGATGCAGTCGTCGCTCGGGAGCGGCGTTGACTGTCCCGGGCGATAGTGTTTCAGCGCCAGTCCGCTGGCGGCAAATGCCTCATCGATCGGGCCAATCAGCGGCGCTGAGCACGCATCTTGTTGATAGGCCGTGTCTTTCAATGGAACGCCATCGACCCACACTTCGGCCTCGCGCACTACCCGCCCCTGCGTCGGCACCGCAGGTGCCAGCAGCAAAGGTATATCCAGCGCCTTCCGCAGTGCCCGACACTCAGCAACCACCTGGCCTCGTAGCGTCGAATCGATTTTTTTAAACCACTGCTGCGGGTGCACACGCTCGAGCAAGCACACTGCTTTACTCACTCGAAGCGCCGCTTCTTCAGCCAGGAGATGACGTGAGGCAGTATTGACGGCGATGACCGCCGGCCACTCGCCTTGCCACGCCTCGAGCGTCTCCGCTAATACATCCAGGCTGAGGACCACCCGCGCGTCTGCGCCACGTGCGGCAAACGGGGCGGAGGCATCCAGCGCGCCCGACAGGTCGTCGGCAATGATTGCCAGCCGACAGCCACTCATGGCGTCGTACGATCTCTGACTAAACGACGGGCATAGGCAATCGCTGAGCCCATATTGGTGGCGTCGGCTTTACCCTGCCAGGCAATGTCGAAGGCCGTGCCGTGATCCACCGAGGTACGCTGTAGCGGCAAACCGAGGCTGACATTCACCGTGGTATCGAAGGCGATCAGCTTGACCGGGATATGCCCCTGATCGTGATACTGGGCAATCACAAGGTCGAATTCGCCCTTCGATGCCCGGTAAAACACCGTATCCGCCGAGATCGGCCCGCTCACATCCAAACCGCGCTCGCGCAAGCGCTCTACCGCCGGGGCGATACAGCGGCTATCTTCATCGCCGAAAATCCCGCCTTCGCCACAGTGGGGGTTGAGCCCGGCCACCGCAATACGCGGTTCACGCATGCCCAGCGCCACCAGGTGCGCATGCCCTGCCTCGACGGTATCGATGATGCGTTCGGGCGTGGCACGCTCAATCGCCTCGCGCAGCGACACATGGGTCGAGACATGCAACGTCGAGAGCGTTTCAGATGCCAGCAGCATGAACGATGAGGGCGCGTCGGTAAGCGACGCCAGCATCCCGGTATGGCCATCGTAATAATGCCCGGCGGCATGCAGGGCCGCCTTGTTGAGCGGCGCGGTAACGATCACCTGCGCCCACCCCGCCTGAACGAGTTCGACGGCCTTGTGGACGCAGCGAAATGCCATATCACCGGCCCCGGCACTGATTTGGCCATCGGGAATTTCGACTCCAGGCGCGCCTTCCACAACGGCAATGGCTACGCCGTCTTCGCTATTCGTTACCTGCTCGTAGGGCACGAACTCAAGTGCGGCGCCGATGCTCGCCGCCGCCCGACGATAGATCGTCGGGTCGCCAACCACCATGACAGTGGCACGCTCGGCGGCGGACATGGCACTCAACGCGCGGCAGATAATCTCCGGGCCGATACCGGCAGGGTCGCCCATAGTGATGACAATGTCATAGCAACGAGATGCGCTGTTCATGGCATTAACTGCCCGCCGTTGACCTCGATGATCTGACCGGTAACGTAGCCGCTCAGCGTGTCGGTGCCGAGAAAGACATAGGCGCCGACGCACTCTTCCGCCGTGCCCAAGCGCCCCATGGGAATCGACGCCCGGGCAGCGTCCAGATGCGCTTCGTTCGAGTGGCGCTCATGGAAGTCGGTGGCAATGGTCCCCGGCGCCACCGCGTTGACGCGGATGTTATCCCCCGCCAGCTCCTTGGCCATATTGCGCGTCACCGTACTCACGAAGCCTTTCGCCGAGCCGTATAGCCCGCCTCCTTTTCCTCCACCATTGCGCGCAGCAATCGAGGTGGTGTGAATAATATTGCCGCCGCCTCCACGTCGAAAATGCGGCAGGGCCGCCCGGCTGGCCATGACCACCGAACGCACATTGAGATCCATGACCCGGTCGTACTGGTCATCATCCATCTCATCCAGGCTAACCCGACCCAGCATGTCACCGGCGTTATTGATCAACAGATCCAATCCGCCCAGGCGTTCGGCGGCGTCATCTACCAGCCGCCGGGTCTCGCTGGAATGACTGACGTCCGCCTGCAGGGTGAAAGCCTCTCCCCCTGCATCGCGAACGGCCTGGGCGACGGCCTCGGCGGGCGCCTTGCTGCTGTGGTAGTGCACCGCTACGTGCGCGCCCAGTGCCCCCAGTTGCTTGGCGACCGCCGCGCCGATACCCCGGCTGGCACCGGTGATGAGTACTCGCTTGCCTTTCCATTCGTCGAACATGTAACGCTCCTAACGCTTTTTGTTTTTAAACCCCAAACGCCCTGACACTTCGGCCTGAACAGCTAGATTTAACTATCGACCCGAAATAGCGCAGTGCGCTAGAGTTAACAGTAACTGGCATACCTGTCATACAACATAGCATCCATAACAGAATAGGCGATGGCGATCCAATCGCCAGTCGTCCACCCTTGGTTAACGGCTGCTGTTGATGACGATTGTGAATGACGACCGGAGACACCCGTGCAACCACTATCAATGAGTGACACGCTTCCCACTGACCTGGATAACGCCCTGCTTGTCGGCCGCGTTTGGCAAGATGCGACGGGGCCGTCGCTGGTGACGGTGAAAAACGGCCAGGTTATCGACATTACCGCGTTTGGCCCCACCATGGCGGACCTACTTGAGCGCGACGACACCCAGGATGTTGTGCGCCGGGCGGAAGGCCCCGAGCTAGGCAGCATCGGGACGCTGCTGGCAAACTCCCAGCACCCCCAGCCCAAGGCGCCCTACCTGCTGGCCCCTTGCGATGTGCAGGCCGTTAAAGCCTGCGGCGTCACCTTTGCCGTCAGCCTGTTGGAACGGGTAATCGAGGAGCAGGCAGGCGGCGATTCGGCCAGGGCGGCCGAGCTACGCGACGACTTGCAGGCGCTGATCGGCAAAGATCTTTCTAAAATCAAGCCTGGCTCTGACGAGGCGATGTCGCTTAAAAAGGCCCTTCAGGCGCGCGGCGGCTGGTCACAATATATGGAGGTCGGCATCGGCCCCGATGCGGAGGTATTTACCAAGGCCCAGCCGCTGTCATCGGTGGGCTTCGGCACCCCGGTGGGCCTGCACCCGTCCTCGCAGTGGAATAACCCCGAGCCGGAAATCGTCCTGGCGGTGGACAGCCGCGGTCAGGTGCGCGGCGCTACCCTGGGCAACGACGTCAACCTGCGCGACGTGGAGGGGCGTAGCGCCCTGCTCCTCGGCAAGGCGAAAGACAACAACGCCTCCTGCTCCATTGGCCCCTTCATCCGGCTGTTTGATGACCATTTCGATATCGACAGCGTGCGCAGCTGCCAGGTATCGCTGCGGATCGAAGGCGAAGACGACGACTTCCTGCTTCAGGGCGAGAGCGACATGCGCGAGATCAGCCGCGACCCGCTGGACCTGGTGCACCAGACCATCGGCGACCACCACCAATACCCGGACGGCTTCATGCTGTTCCTGGGCACCATGTTCTCGCCGATTCAGGACCGCGACGGCGAAGGTCAGGGCTTCACCCACCATCTGGGTGACCGCGTCACTATTGCGACGCCAGCGCTCGGCGCTCTGGTCAACCCGGTCGGCAGAAGCGATCAATTACCGCCCTGGACCTACGGCATTCGCGAGCTGATGCGCCACCTGGCACGTCGCTGACGCTGTCCCATCAATCAATACGCCATACCCAGTACCGCCAAGGAGAGCACAATGACAACCATAACCCGCGTCGATATCCAGGATATCCGCTTCCCCACCTCACGCTCGCTGGACGGCTCGGATGCCATGAATGCCGCGCCTGACTACTCCGCCGCCTACGTCATCCTGCACACCGATGACGGCAGCCCCGAGGGGCACGGTTTAACCTTCACCATTGGCCGCGGCAACGAGATCGTGGTCACTGCCATCCAGTCGCTGGCGCCGCTGATCGAGGGTCGCACGCTTTCCTCGATAACCGATAACATGGGCCATTTCTGGCGGGAGATCACCGGCGACAGCCAACTACGCTGGATCGGCCCTGATAAAGGCGCGATTCACCTCGCCACTGCGGCCATCGTCAACGCCGTATGGGATATGTGGGCGAAAAACGAAGGCAAGCCGGTGTGGAAACTGCTGGTGGATATGACGCCCGAGCAGCTGGTGCGCTGCCTCGACTTCCGCTTCGTCACCGATGCGCTAACGCCCGAAGAAGCGATCTGTCTGCTGCGCCGTCAGTCTGCCGGCAAAGCGGATCGGGAAGCCGAGATGCGCCGGGACGGCTACCCCGGCTACACCACGTCAGCAGGCTGGCTGGGCTACAGCGACGAGAAGGTGCGCAGCCTGGCCCGGGAAGCGCTGGCCGAGGGCTGGACGCACTTCAAGCAGAAGATCGGCGGTGACACCGAAGAGGATGCTCACCGTGCGGCGCTGCTGCGTGAAGAGATCGGCTGGGACAACGTACTGATGATGGACGCCAACCAGGTGTGGGAGGTCGACGAAACCGTCACCAAAATGCGCCGACTGGCGGAATTCGACCCGCTGTGGATCGAAGAGCCGACCAGCCCTGACGACATCCTCGGCCATGCCGAAATCCGCCACCGCGTGGCGCCTATCGGCGTCGCCACCGGCGAGCACTGCCACAACAAAGTGATGTTCAAGCAGTTCTTCCAGGCCGACGCCATCGACTACTGCCAGCTGGATGCGGCGCGCCTGGGCGGGCTTAACGAAGTGATTCTAGTGACGCTGATGGCCGCCAAGTTCGGCGTACCGATTTGTCCCCACGGCGGCGGCGTTGGGCTATGCGAGTACACCCAGCACATCTCGCTGTTCGACTACATCGCGGTCTCCGGCAGCCTCGAGGGGCGGGTATTGGAGTACGTGGATCACCTTCACGAGCACTTTATCGACCCGGTCATCATCAAGCGAGGTCGCTACCAGGTACCCGAGGCGCCGGGTTACAGTATTGCCATGCACGCAGAATCCCAAGCGCAGCACCGCTTCCCGGAGGGGGCTGCCTGGCAGGAAGAGACCTGATGAGTGACACCACTACCTTTCTTGATGAGCTAACCAACCTGCTCGGCGCGCGCGGGTTAGTCCGCGAGCCGGAGGCCATGGCGCGCTACACAAGCGACTGGGCGGGCGATACGCTGGGCATGCCGCTTGCCGTGGCCCGCCCGGCAAGTACTGCGGACGTCGCCGAGGTCGCAAAACGCTGCTATGAACAAGGCATCGCCATGACGCCCCAGGGCGGCCATAGCGGTCTGGTGGCAGGCGCCCTGCCTGCCGCGAGCGGCCAGGAGCTGGTGATCAGCCTGGAACGCTTGAATGGCGTACGCGCCCTCGACCCGGTCAACTTCACGATCACCGTGGATGCGGGCTGTATTCTTGATAACGTCAAGCAGGCCGCCTTTGAGCACGACTGCGACTTTCCGCTCTCGCTTGGGGCCCAGGGCAGCTGTCAGATCGGCGGCAATATCGCCACCAATGCGGGCGGGCTCAATGTGCTGCGTTACGGCATGATGCGCGAGCTGGTGCTAGGACTTGAAGTGGTACTCCCCGACGGACGCATCTGGAATGGCCTCAACGCCCTGCACAAGGACAATCGAGGCTACGACCTCCAGCAGCTATTCCTCGGCAGCGAGGGCACCCTGGGCATCGTCACCGGCGCGGTACTCAAGCTCGCACCGCGCCCGACCCAGAGCCGCACCGCCCTACTGGGCCTGCCCTCCGTTCAAGCGGTGATCGACCTGTATGGTCTGGCGCGCCGCGACTGCTGCGACTTGCTGACTGCCTTCGAGCTGATCCCCCGCCGCTGTGTCGAGCTGGCCATGGAAGCAACCCCCGAGCTGCGTGATCCCATGGACAGCGCCTACCCCTGGTACGTATTGATGGAGGTTGCCGCCACGGGGCCGGTGGATCTAGGTTCAATGCTGGAACAGCTGCTAGAAAATGGCATGGAGCGCGAGCTGGTGCTGGATGGTGCCCTGGCGTCCAGCGACACCCAGTCCGCCCAGCTGTGGCAGTTCCGCGAAAGCATGCTGGAAGGCCAACGGCGGCGCGGCGAGCATCTACGCACCGATATCTCGGTGCCCATCTCGGCAATTCCCGACTTCGTCAGCCGCGCCAGTGACGAGGTCATGGCGGCGTCACCCGAGTGCGAGATAATTGCCTATGGGCACGTGGGCGACGGCAATCTGCACTTCAATATCCTGCCGCCCACAACCATGGCGGATAGCGACAAAAAAGCCCACCTCCATGACCTGGAGGAACGGCTGTTCGAAGTACTCGACGGATTCAATGGCAGCATCAGCGCCGAACACGGCATTGGCCGTACCAAGCAGGCATCCTACCTGGCGCGGTTATCGCCTATTGAACGCGAGATGGTCAGCGGCATTAAAGCGCTGTTCGATCCCAAAGGACTGATGAATCCAGGCAGGATTTTGCCTGCTGCGGAATAACGCCCGGCGCTTTGCTCATTCGTGCCTGAAACGAGCCGCCAGAGCGCGCAATGCATTGGCATAGAGCAGGGTATCGATACCCACCCCAACGAAGGTACAGCCCGCCGCGAGATAGCGGCGGGCTGCCTCCTCGTCCACCGTCACGATACCTGCGGCCTTTCCTGCGCCACGAATTTTGGTGATGGCATCATTTATCGCTGCTTTCACATCGGGATGATCAGCATCGCCTAGATGCCCCATTGAAGCAGACAAATCCGCCGGACCAATAAATATTCCATCAACCCCTTCTACAGCGGCGATTGCCTCCAGATCAGCAAGCGCCTGGGGGCTCTCCACCTGCAGCATCAGACAGATTTCGTCATCGGCGCGGGCGAGGTAATCCTCCGCCTGTCCCCAACGCGAGGCGCGCGCCAGCACATGGCCCACCCCGCGAGTCCCGCGGGGTGGGTAGCGCGTGGCCGCCACCAGCTCGGCGGCCTGTTCGGCCGTTTCCACCATGGGGATCAGCAGGTTCTGCACGCCAATATCCAGATAGCGCTTGATCAGCACCGCATCGCCCGTGGGTGGCCGCACCACCGGGTGGCTGGCGTAGGGTGCCAGCGCCTGCAGCTGGGCAAGCAGGCTTGATACGTCATTGGGCGCATGCTCGGCGTCAAGCAGTAACCAGTCAAAACCCGCCGTGGCGGCGATCTCGGCGGTATAGGCATTCGCCAGGCCGAGCCAGATTCCCGTTTGGGGCGTTCCCGCTAGCAGCTGTTGCTTAAAGGTATTGGACGGCATTTTCATATGGGCCCCTTGGCATGATAAAGCCAGCAAAACTCACCCAGCTAAGCGCCAAATAGACAGCGATGCAAGGAAGAAAGGCCTTGTGTGGCGGCCTAAACCTCGAACGATTTTCCCTTACTATTAAAATTATCAGCGCGCGGTGTCGGAGTGTAACGCCTGCCAACGTCACTGCCCTACCCACTCCTTGGTTAGCGTGCGATCGACCGGGTCATAGCGGTACACGGTGATACCACCGTCAAAGGCGTGCCCGGTGACCAACAAGTTCGCATCAGGCGCGGAGTCGATACTCAGGTTGCGGGAGTAGTTATTGACCGAAGGAAAAGGATCGGTGCCCAGATCAAGGTATTTCTGTGGCCAGGGGTTGCCTGCCTCGAATAGTGCAGCGTAATGGCTATCAGTACCTAACCGGAGGAACTCCTCACTACCATTAATAAAGGAAATAGCGATAGTAATAGCAGATGCTTTCTCTGGGGCTTCAATAAGCTGGCTCTTGTCCCACAACCCGTTATAACTATTTGGATCCTCCCCCAGATACAGCCCAACGAAATAGTTCGCCATATCATATCTCACTGCAGGTTTATCAGTGTTCCAGAAAAAACCGAGATTGTTCTCATCGCCACTGACGACCCACTGTCCATCCGGACTGATGGTGGCATAGGTTTTCGAAGAGTTACCCGGCAATTTAGCCACGGGTTCCAAGGTATCAATATCCCATAACGTCACCCCGCCATAGCTAGAGGAAAAACGAAAATCGTCCTCTTCTCGCACTGGCGGGGAATCTTCGAGAGCTCCCCCTGGGCTTCCCGAGCCACCGGAGACGAAAAAGTCGCCGCCCATCGAAATGTTCAAGACTTGCCCGGTGCCGGTAAAGCTCGGACTTTGGCTATCGAGCAACACGGGGCGTAAAGCATCGCCATGCCCATGGTAAATGTTCCAGTTTCGGTTACTGGAAAGGTAGTGCTGCCTGTCGGCGGACATCACATGACCATAAGTGGGAAAGTGATCGAACTCTTCTATCACCTCACCATCGACGCGCTGCACATACACCATGTCCTCCTGATCCTGCCAGAGAAAAGCATCGCTCTCTTCAATAAAGTAAGCGCTATAAAGATTGGCATTGTCCGCCAGTTGCTCCCACTCCTGGGCTTCTATATCCCACAGCACCAAAGCTCCGTCTTCGTGGACAGAGATCACATAGCGACCATTGCTGGATATACTTAGTGAAGTAACTGATTCAAGTTTGGTAAGCACATGTACGCCGTAACAGGCCAAGGCCAATACAGTGCCAACAATTATTACAAGAGCGACAATTTTTCGCTTATTCATAGCGGCCAAAACGTGATGTGTCCTTGATTCGATTAACGATGCCTTCCTGATAGCTCTTCTCAAAAACCTCTTCACTGGGAATTTTCATTCCCGAGTGATCAAACAACCAGTTTTTTTGATCTACAAAGTCGAATGCTTCTGTGCGAAGCCGAGCCTGGAAAAAAGGAATATCTTTTACTTCACCAAACCCAATACTCCCCAGCGCTGCGCGTGGGGCTCTCCCTGCTCGCCAGTTCCTGCCCACCAGTCGTTGCAGGGTATCGATATAGGTGGCGGCTCGCTCTTCGCTCACCACGGCGTGGTGGGCAAGCGGTGCCAACAGGTCATAGGTAGGTAAGGGGTCGGCGCTGGCGATGGCGGCACGCGCTTCCTCAATCGCCATCTCTCTGAATGCCTGCCAAGCCCGTGCCGCGCGATCCTCTCCATAAGGGTCAGGGCCCACCGGCATGGGCGGAGGCACAGGCGGACTCACCGTATCGGCTGGAGCCTTATCGGTGTAGTACTGAATAAAGGGGGTCGATAGGCCAGCGGGGAATACCCACCATTTTTTGCCGTAAGCACCTCCAAATGAGCCGATTAGCTCATCCAGCATATCATCGGCACCGAATAGCTCGTGTGCCCACACGGCGGTGGGACTGATGATTTCAGCGACTTGTTGCCAGAAGGAACGTGCGTCCTGCGGCGGCGGACCGAGAATGCCATCTTCCTCTGAGTGCAATACCACTACCTTACGCACCGCCTTGTGGGCGTCGGGGAAAACGCCCATGCCCAACGGATGACTATCCTGAGAGGCATCATTGACCAGCGCGTTATCGGCAACCGCCGGTTCCCATAAGTAAACGTTGTCGATCCATTGGTAGCGTTCCTGCTCACCAAGAATATTGAGCGCCGTGAGTACCACCCGCGCGCCCAGTGAGTGGCTAATGATATTGATGGCAATGCCCGCGTCGTTAAGCTGCTCCAGCAAGGCGACCAACCGCCGCCCGGCTGCCATCGCATTGAGCTCGGCCTGGAAAAAATCGATGCTCCCGGTATCGCCCAACCATGCGATGCCCACCATGCGGGTATAGGGTCGCCAGTCTTCCTCTGTCATCCCCGCCGCACGGTTAAGCTGATGCTCCATGTGTACGAACCAATTACAGGCGCCGCTGCCGTTGCAATATGCCTCACGGTATTCATCCGGCCTATTTTCGGTCGGCGTATGATAAAGATTGTTCGCTATCTTTCCTCTCGTGACAGGTGCTTGGATATCCACCTTGTCGATATCTTGAAGAATGGTGGCGCTGCTGGCCGTGTGGGCAGTGGTTAATAACGGTTTAGCGCTGATATCGCGGCGCTTCTCCCAGGAGGCAAATGACCCGTACTGACCTAGCGGCACGTTGTAGCCGTGCAAGAACAGCGTGGCGTTGTTGCCCGCCAAACGCAGCTGTTCCAGTTGCTCTTCAGTTAATAAACCGTCCTCGGGCGATGTCATTTCATCGCGCAGATTGAGGCTGATAGGCGGGGGCAGATAGGTAGCCTGAATGGTCGTTTCATCGATGGCAATATCGACTTCAGGCGGCGCCGCCGCTGCTCGACATGGATCCAGCGGCTCATCGTTGACCGCCACCAGGTGCTGGCCACTGGCATCCACTAGTTGCCAAGCGACCTTGTTAGGCGCTGCCCCTTCATGACGGCTAACGCCCTCGGCATCAATGGTCGCGCTGATGGTCTTGCCCGCAGAATCTTTTAAACTGACCAACGTGCCTTCAGGTAGATAACGTCCCAACGTATCGCGATGCACAATCAATACGGTAACGCCCACGCTGCAGTGGGCAGGCATCGTGACGCCTGACAGGCTTGTTCGGCTGGGCTGTAATCGCGGGGGCGAGAGTGTTTCAGTCATCGGGGGCTCCATCCGGTAGAGGGGCTTGCGCACTGACTAACGTCTGTAACTCATCCAGCACTGCCTGCCGGGATCCCTTATGTGCCTTCAGTTGTTCAATATGGCTTGGCGAGAGCGGCGCAGGATAGTCTGATGCGGCAAGTAGCTGGCAGCCTTCCCAGCACGCATATTCAGCCGAGAGAGGTAGCGCCTTCATTTGTTGCAACCATTGCTGCACTAGCGCATACGCAACGCCATAACCACTGGCCAACTGTCGGCAGAACGCTTGATCACGCGCGCGTTGCAGAGCCTGTTCGTGGTCAACGGTCAACCTGAACGTACCCAGCGGTTCCTCATCAGACCCTGGTGAGTCAAGCCGCCATGCCTCTCCGTTGGCAACGCCCTTCATGGTGGTGACCGGACCCAGCAGTGCGTGCATTTCGCCCTCGGTCAACACACTGGCCAACCCGGCATATAGCCGTGAATCGGCATAACGAAACAGGGCAGGAGGCTCCGTTGGCCGCTCTATATGGGTTAATTGCCGGTAATGCGCAGCGACTTCTCCAAGGGTTGCATCGCTATGCAGCGCAATCGCGGCACCCTGCTGTACCCAACGTGATGCAGCGTCATGGGCGCTAGCCGTTGAAAAGCTCATCAGGATTGGCCCTTGTCGCGCATGCTGTGCGTAGGCCGTTTGTAAATACAGGTGCTCATAGAGGGGACGTTCGTCTATTTCGAACATCTTTTGTAACAGCTGTGGATAGAGGGCCAAGTCAATCAAATAAAAGACCGATAGCGGCGGCGTTCTTAGCGACATGGGCACTTATCTCCCAAGGCACAGCGATGCACATTATCGTTATTGCCGTCCTTCAGCCGTTGGCATACCTCAACCACCGCAGCGCCTTGCAGGGCCGCTGTCATTAGCTGGTCTTGCTGTAAAGGGGCAATGCGTTCGTGCCGCTCGGTTGCTACATGTCCGGGTAACAAGGCATCGATTACCGCCTGTCCACTCCCCACACCGGGACTACCCCCAGAGTTGATCTTGACCTGGGCGCCAACGATGGTGACGCCGCTGGGATCAAGCTTGACGAAGCTACCCCCAGCCTCGAGGGTGATCTCTGCGCCGGCATCAATCACCGTTTTGCTGCCTGATTTTTGATGCACTTCCTGTCCTGCTTCCAGCAGGTGCGCTCGGCCAGTCTTCTCGTGGCGGGTGCCGTCGACCATCAGGTGGTCGTCGCCGTCTACCTTCGTGTGGCGGTTGTTGTGCACCGTGTGGTGATCGTTGTTATCGATCTCACTGATGCGGTCGTTGTGCACCTTGAGGTGACTGTCGCGGCGGATCTCCTCGGTGCGGTCGTTGAGCGTCAGCAGCTCAAGGTCTTTCTGGGCGTGGAGCCAGATCTGCTCTTCGCCCGCCTGGTCTTCAAAGCGCAGTTCGTTGAAGCCCTCGGCCTTGTGGCTTTGGGTCCGCAATACCGTGCGGGTCTTGTGTTCCGGCAGCGGATACGGCGCGGTATTCACCGCGTGGTAGGTGCGCCCGGTGACCAGCGGCTGGTCGGGGTCGCCTTCCAGGAAGGAAACAATCACTTCGTGACCAATGCGCGGAATGGCGATGCTGCCATAGCCGCCGCCTGCCCAACCTTGGGCGACGCGTACCCAGCAGCTTGCCCCTTTTTCAGCGGCTTCGCCGCTAGCCCCGGCGGTATTGGGCTCCGCATAACGGTCCCAGGGGAACTGGACCTTGACCCGGCCGTGCTCGTCGCAGTGGATCTCTTCGCCGTCCGGGCCGACCACAAAGGCGACCTGGGGGCCATCGACGCGGGGCTTGGGGTTGGGCGTCGCCCGCCAGGGGGCATCGCCGGGGATGAGCGTGACCTGGTTGTGGTAGCGGGTCATCCCGGCACTGTCTGATTGGGTGATACCGTCTTCTTCCAGCGCCTGGGGCTGCTCGCCGTGGTGGACGATGTCAATGGCCTGCCAGTCGCGGTTGAGGCTGTCGGTGTCGTGGTCGGTCAGGGTGAAGCGCACACCGGGGGCGAGTTCGGGGAGATCACTTTCCGCGCTGGCGGTGATCGCCTCACGGCGCAGCTGCTCCAGGCGAATACGGGTAAACGGCTCGCCGGAGGCGTCCTGCTTGTAGCGGCCGGGGTAGTCGTAGTGTTCGTAGTCCACTTGCTGGCCGTGCTGCTCGACGTCACGGCCCAGATGGTCGTGCAGCTGCGCGTAGGCCGGGTTCTTGAAACTGTAATCCTTGAGCATGGCGGACGAACTCGCCACCCGGGCGGTATGGCTGAGTTTGCGCACATGACGCGTGGGTGCGGTGCCACCGGCGCGGCTGTGGTAGGTGCGCTCGCCGAGATGGGTCAGTACCTGCGGATCGTCGGCAAACACCAGCCGGTGAGCGCCGCCGTCACTGTCCTCAAACTCATGGAAGTAAAACAGCCCCTCTTCGGCGACTAGGCGCTCGATAAAGGCGAGATCCGTCTCGCGGTACTGCACGCAGTATTCGCGCTCGGGCAGGTCGCGGGTGACCGCGAAGGCCACGTCGCGAATGCCGCGCTCGTCGCACAGGGTATTGATGATGGTGAGCGGGTCGACTTTCTGGAAGATGCGCGAGTTCTGGCGCAGCGACAGCCGCCACAGCGCCGGGCGCAGCACCAGCGAGTAAAAGGTACGCCGGTGGCCGCGATCACCCCGGCCAAACTCGCTGACCATACCGTGCACCCGGCGCAGCGGCTCGCCGTCCTGCCATATGGTCAGGGAGGCGTCGCGATCCAGCAGCGCGGCGGCGTCCAGGCTGCCGTCGCGGCTGGCCAGGTTCAGCACCAGCTCGAAAGGCTGGGAGAGCGCCTCGCGGTGGGTGAACTCAATCACCGCGATGTCGTCAACGCCGGGTAGCGTCAGGGTGAATTGCAGGCCTTTCTTATCCGCCCCCAGCCTTTCAGACATAATCTTGCTCTCTGGATCGTCAACTGCTAATGAAAAACGATCAGAATAGCGAGCCGAAAGCGAAGCACAACCCTTGGAGGGCAAGTCACAGCGATCTCTTACACGGTATAAGAAATGGCTTACAAATAACCTGTTTCAAGGGCTTTATTTAATCTCCTTCCTTGGTTCTGCTTAGCCATTACTCTTCTTTTGGTCCCACAACATGCTTCACTTCCAGGTAGGCACTCAATCCCCAGGGACCCAGCTCACGACCAATGCCGCTGCGCTTGAAGCCGCCCCAGCCGGTTTCGGGGAGTACCAGCTGCTCGCTGTTGTACCAGATGCTACCGGCTTTAAGCTGGCGGCCAATGCGTTTCGCCCGCTCAGGGTCGCCGCTGATCACTGTGGCGGCCAGACCAAAGACGCTGTCGTTGGCAAGTTGGATGGCTTCGGCTTCGCTTGCCACGCTGTGGCCGCAGAGCACGGGGCCAAAAATCTCCTCCTGCCACAGGCGGCTTTTCACCGGTACATCGCGATAAAGCGTGGGGGCCAGAAAGTAGCCCTGGGCAGGCAGCGTGCGGTGCTGGCCGTCGCGCACGACCGTCAGCCCTTCCTGTTCGGCCAGATCCAGATAGCGCTGTACGGCGTCGCGCTGCTTGGCGCTGGTCAACGGCCCTAAATCCGTGCCTTCAGCGAGCGGGTCGCCCAACGTCAGCGCATCCATACGCTCGGCAAGCGCGGCATAAAGGGCTTCGGCTACATCTTCATGCACCAATAATCGCGAGGTCGCCGAGCAGATTTGGCCCGCGTTGAAGTAGATGCCGGCCATTACCCAGTCAGCGGCCTGGTCGGGGTCGGCGTCTTCCATCACCAGGATCGGCGACTTTCCACCCAGTTCCAGGGAGACGCTGGCGGTACGGGCGCTTGCCGCTTGCATCACCGCTTCACCAACGCGGTTGCTGCCGGTAAAGGAAATTTTATCCACATCAGGATGGTGGGTCAGCGGTGCACCAATGCCCTCACCGTCGCCGTTGAGCAGGTTGAGCACCCCTGCGGGCAGGCCAATCTCAAGGGCTATTTCTGCAAGCACACCGTCGGGGAGCGGCGTGACTTCCGACGGCTTGAGCACCGCGGTGCAACCCGCCGCCAAGGCGGGCGCCAGCTTCCAGGCGCTGGTTACCAGCGGGAAGTTCCACGGTGCAATCAGCCCAACGACACCCACGGGGTCGTGATAGGTACGCGCCTCTACGCCCTCCATTTCCACGCTGACCAACTCGCCCTGGCGGGCATCCAGCGCCCTGGCCTGCCCGGCATAGTAGCGGTAGCAGGCAATCGCGTCGTCGAGGTCGATCCCTGCTTCCGCCAGCGGCTTGCCGTTGTTGGTGGCCGAAAGCGTCATGAGCGCTTCCCGACGGGCTTCCAATGCATCGGCAAACCCGTCAAGGTGCTTTGCCCTCGCGGCTCCGCCCAACGCCTGCCAGTCAGGCTGCGCCTGCTTTGCGGCTTTGACGGCAGCATCGACATCCGCGGCATCCCCGGCGGTTACCTGGGCAATCCGCGTTTCGAGATAGGGGTTCATCACGTCGAGCAGGCGGGTGCCCGCCGAAGGTACCCACTGGTTGTTGATGAATTGCTGGCTGAGTAACTGCATGGAAATATCCTAGTCAGAAAATTCGCACGCACGCTGCCAAGCAGCGGCGTCTATTTCGATCAGTATTGGCCCCGTCGCTTCACGGTTGGCAAGCGCCTTGGCAAGTTCAGCGGGGCTTTCTACCAGCACGCCGGGGCAGCCAAAGCTTTCGGCCAGGGTGAGGAAGTTGGGCGCCTGAATATCCACGCCCAGGCGCGCCACACCGTTGGCATCCATATAGCGACGAATCTCCTCATAACCGGCGTTGTGCCACAGCACAATCACCACCGGAAGGCGCGCTTCTACGGCGGTTGCGATTTCCGAGAGCGTAAACATCACTCCGCCATCGCCCACCAGTGCCACCACCGGCAGATCCGCTCGCGCCAGCTGTGCGCCCAGCGCCGCCGGCAGCCCATAGCCCAAGGTGCCGTAACCCGTTGAGGCATTGAAATAACGCCTGGGCGCGGGCTGGCTGACCAGGTGGTTACCGGCATACACCGGTGCGGTGGAGTCGCCCACCAGAATGGCATCGGGCAGATGCTCGGCAAGCGTTGCATACAACGGCACAAAGTCGCTGAAGGCCGGGTCGTTGGGTAGATTCAGCGCGCTCAATACGGCGGCGGTTCGTGCCTTGCCGTAGCGGTGTAGTGGCTCCGGGAAGTAGCCAAGAAGAAGCTCGAGGCTACGCCCGGCATCGCCGACTAGTCCCAACGTTACGCGCTGGTTGCGCACCAGTTGCTCAGGGTCAAGGTCAATACGAATCAACGTGCCGTTGAGATGAAAGCCACCATCAAACACAACGTCGTAATCGGTCTCGCCAAGCTCGGTGCCCACCGCCAGAATCACATCGGCATTGGCCGCCAGCTCACGCACGGCGGGCAGCGCCGCATTGGCACCTAAATCCAGCGGATGATCGCGGCCCAGCAGGCCCTTGGCGTTGATCGTGGTTACCGTGGGGGCATCGAGCTTATCTACCAACGCTCGGGCCGCCTCCGGTGACGCCGCGCAGCCACCGCCTAATAGCACCAGGGGCTGTTTCGCCGCGTGTAACAAGCGGGCAGCTTCGGCAAGCCCCTCCGGATCAGGCGCGGCGCGGTAAAGCCTAGGCGCTTGCCAACTCACCGGCACGTTCACCGGTGCATTGAACAGGTCGATGGGAATTTCGATGTGCACCGGGCCTGGCCGCGTGCCGTTGAACACGGCAAAGGCACGGGCCAGCACCTCGGGCAGCGTGCTGGCATCCAGCAAAGTGTGACTGAACCGCGCCACGCCGCTGATCATCTGCTGCTGGCTGGGCAGCTCGTGCAGCCGCCCTTGGCCCATGCCTAGCGTATCACGACGATTCACGCTGGAGATCACCAGCATGGGGATCGAGTCCGCCAGCGCCTGGCCCATGGCGGTGGCCATATTGGTCATTCCCGGCCCGGTGATAATCAGGCACACCCCCGGCTGGCCGCTGGCCCGGGCATAACCGTCGGCCATAAACCCGGCGCCCTGCTCATGGCGAGGGGTTATATGCTGTACATCGCTGCCTTCCAGCCCGCGGTAAAGCTCCACCGTGTGCACGCCCGGAATGCCGAATAGGGCGCGCACGCCGTAAGTCTCATGTAGCAGCCGGATCAGCAGTTCGGCACAGGTCATGGTCGCTTGATTGCTCGTTGCATCCGCGTTCATTGCAGGCCCCTTAAAAGAAGAACGTGTGGGCCATGAAGGCAATGATCGGCAGCGTAATCGCGGTACGCAGCAGGAAGATGGCGACCAGCTCCCAGAGCTGGATGGGAATTTTCGACTTGAGCAGCAGCGCGCCGATTTCCGACATGTAGATCAACTGGGTGAGCGACAGGCAGGCAATCACAAAGCGTGTGAGCTCGCTTTCGATATTGGTCGCCAGCACCGCGGGCAGGAACATATCGGCAAAGCCCACCAGGGTGGCGGGCGCCGCCGCTTCTGCCTCGGGAATCCGCAGCAGTTCAAGCACCGGGACCATGGGGTAGGACAGCCAGGTAAACAGCGGGGTAAATTCCGCCAGAATCAGCGCCACCGTGCCAATGGCAAACACCAGAGGCAGTAGCGCAAGGAAAATATCCATGACGTTGATCAGTGCCAGACGCGCCAGCTTACGGGGACCTGGAGCACCAGCGGCGCGATTGGTCGCCTGAATCAGGCTGTAACGAAACAGGCCCACTTTTTCAGTGCGCTCTTCGCTCAACTGGCAGCCCACGGGCTCGTAATAGTCATTGGATTTGCGCGACAGCGGCGGCAGGCGCGGCACGATGACCGCCGCGATCAATCCGGACACCACCACCGTGAAGTAGAACTGCACAAACAGGTGGTTGATATCCACGAAGCTGGTGACGAGCAGCGCAAACGCAATCGACACCACGGAGAAGTTGGTGGCAATCACCGAGGCTTCGCGGCGGTTGTAGTAGCCCTGCTCGTACTGCTGCGTGGTGATCAGCACGCCGACGGTACCCGACCCCACCCATGAGGCAGTGGCATCGATGGCGCTGCGTCCCGGCAGGTTAAAAATCACCCGAAAAGGCTTACGCACCAGACTGCCGATAAACTCCATAAAGCCGAACTCGACCAGAAACGGCAGCAGCAGCGCGGCAAAGAAAAAGAAGGTGAGCAGTACCGGGGCCAGGTCATTGAGCATCACGCCACCGGTAAATGACGCAGTGACGAACTCAGGCCCGAATTGGAAATAGGTCATCACGGCAAAGATCGCGCCGAGGACGCGCATCGCAAGCCACAAAGGCCCGACGTGAAACATCTCGTGCAACACGCCTTTCTCTGCCCAGCCAGGATTCGCCAGCTTGGCGTACAGCGTTGCCACGACCGACAAGCACAGCACCACTGTGGCGATAGCAGGCAAGGCCGCTCCCAGCAGGGTTTGTAAGCCATCGGCCATCAGGCCCATGCCGATATTAATGGTGTCACCCACTTGAAAGGGCACCAAAAACAACAGCACACCGATCAAGGAGGGAATTAAAAACTTGATGAGATGACGCCGCTGGATTGGTTCATCGGCGCTTGGCTCGTCTAGCTGCACATGCGAGGACATGGGTTCACCTATATTGAAGGTTTATTGGAGGTGAGCTGGCGATTTCTAAAGCGGCGGCCTGCACCGCTTCTTACCTTGCATAATTATCTACAGCGCCTTGTTAACCGGCGCTTTGTAACGCAATTATCGGATTAACTGCCGTGCTTAACGCCCGGCAGTACGCAGAGCATTTCGTAAAGCAGCGTGGCGCCCATCAGCGCTGTGTTACCGCTGGAATCGTAGGGCGGAGACACTTCCACCAGGTCGCAACCGACAATATTCAGGCCAGTGGCGCCACGAACGATCTCCAGCCCCTGGGTCGAGGTCAGCCCGCCCATTTCCACCGTGCCGGTGCCGGGTGCTACCGACGGGTCCAGAGCATCGATATCGAAACTGATATACACCGGCATATCGCCCATCTGCTCGCGCACCTCGGCCATCAGAGGCGCCAGCGAGCGATACCAGCACTCTTCAGCGGGCACGACGCGAAAGCCCTGATCGCGACACCAGTCAAAATCCTCGGCGGCGTAGCCGGTTCCGCGCAGGCCGATCTGCACCACCTTGCCGTGGGCCAGCAACCCCTCCTCCTGGGCACGGCGAAACGGCGTGCCGTGGGCAATCGGCTCGCCGAACATATGCTCATTGACATCGGCATGGGCATCGATATGGATCAGCCCGACCGGGCCGTGCTTCTTGGCGATGGCACGAAGCACCGGCAGCGTCAGGGTGTGCTCCCCGCCCAGGGTCAGCGGAATGCAATCGTGCTTGAGCACGTCGTCATAGAAGGCGGTGATGATGTCGACGCTTTTGGGCAGATGAAAAGTGTTGATAGGCACGTCGCCGATATCAGCCACCTGCAGACTTTCAAAGGGCGCGGCGCGGGTCGCCATGTTGTAGGGGCGCAGCATGCGCGACTCGTCGCGGATCTGGCGCGGCCCAAGCCGCGTGCCGGGGCGGTTCGAGGTGCCGATATCCATGGGAATGCCGATAAACGCCGCATCCAGGCCCTCGGCGGTGTCCTGGGTGGGCAGGCGCATCATAGTGGCAGGGCCCGCAAAACGCGGCATGGTATTGCCGCCCAACGGCTGGTTAAACTGCGACATCGTCATCTCCTTGGATTTGTTTTCTTACTCATTTCGTAACGGTGTTGCATAGACCATGCCAAGTCGCTGATGCCGACAAATAGGTGGGCACGCCGGCCATTTGATGCAAAAATGACTCAAACAACCCCGCTATCAATTCATAAATGAATCAGCAATTCACTTATGAATCACTGAATGAACGCCGCTAGCGATGAGTGACAGGCCATGAGCGAAATAGACAGGCGCGTACTGGAAACCATTGTGGAAACCGCCAACGACCACTTTTTCATCGTCGGAGGCGACGGTCGGGTGCTGGATGTCAGCCCCGGTGCCGAGGCCGTTTATGGCGTTTCCCGTGAAGAGCTGCTGTCCAGCACCGTTCAGCAACTACAGCAGGTAGGGGTTCTCAAGCCGTCGATCACGCTGGAGGTGATGCGCACCCGTCGCCCGGCCCAACTGATGCAGGTCACCGGAACGGGTCGCCGGGTGATTGCCGAGGCCTATCCCGTCTTTGTGGAAGGCAAGCTTGAGCGCATCATCAGCCGGTCGCGGGATTTAACCGACCTGCAGCTGCTTCAGGACGAATATGCGCTGCTGCAGAAACGCTTCAGCGACCATCTGAAGCGCAGCCAGGCAGCGCCGGATGCCGAGGAACAGGCACTGGACGACGCACTGGATGATCTTCAGGTCAGAAGCCATGTCATGCGCGAGGTCGCCTTGCTGCTCAAGCGTGTGGCGCCCTCGGACGCCAACGTACTGATGCTAGGTGAATCAGGGGTAGGGAAAACCGCCTTTGCCAAACAGTTGCACCGCTGGAGTCAGCGCTGCGACGGCCCCTTTATCGACGTCAACTGTGGGGCGATTCCCGAAAACCTGTTTGAGTCCGAGATGTTTGGCTACCAGCCCGGCGCCTTCAGCGGTGCCGCGCGGCAGGGCAAGGCGGGGCTCTTGGAGCAGGCCGAAGGGGGGACGCTGTTTCTGGATGAGATCGGCGAGCTGCCGATGTTGATGCAAACCAAACTGCTCAAGGTGATCCAGGATGGCAGCTTGACCCGCCTAGGCGATACGCGCGCGCGCCGCGTCGATTTCCGCCTGGTGGTGGCCACCAATCAGGATCTCGGCAAGCAGGTGGAAGCCGGCCGGTTTCGTCTGGATCTTTATTACCGCTTGAACGTGATTCCCATCACGTTACCGCCGTTGAGAGACCGCCGCGAAGATATTCCCGACCTGGTCGATGCCTGCCTGGAACGGCTCAACCAGCGCTACGGGCGCCATAAGATTTTGGGTAACCAGGTATGGTCGACGCTGATGGGCAGCGAATGGCCCGGTAACGTGCGCGAGCTGGAAAACTGGCTGGAAAGGGCCTGGCTCTCGAGCCCAACCGACCAGATCGAAGCGCCCGCCTTTCAGCCCCATGCCGAACAGGACACCGCCAGCATGCCGAGCGTTCACCCGTCACCGGCGAGCTTACCGATAGCCCCTCAGGAAAGCCTCAAGCAGTATCTCGAACGACTGGAACGGGAAGCGCTATTGCAGCTCAGCACCACGCTGCCCAGCACCTACGCCATCGCCGAGCGGCTCGGCATCAGCCAGTCCAGCGTGGTTCGGCGACTGCAGCGCTATGGCATCAAAGTCACCAAGTGATTTTTCGCTTGACACAGCGAATGTAATACCCCATCCATGTAAGTGTCACGCAATTGCAACACCTTCAACACAAGCTGGATCAATAACAACCAACAGCCGGTGATGTGTGTGCTATGCCAAATCAATCGCGAATCCGCCTGGATCGCGTCACCAAGCGCTGGGACGCGACCGCCGCTGTCGATAATATTTCCTTCGACGTTACCCCCGGTCAGTTTGTCATTCTGCTGGGTCCGTCGGGCTGCGGTAAATCCACCACGCTGCGCATGATCGCGGGCCTCGAAGAGGCCAGCGACGGACGCATCCATATCGGTGATCGCGACGTCACCCGCCTGCCGCCCGGGGATCGCGGGCTGAGCATGGTGTTTCAGTCCTACGCGCTGTTTCCGCACCTGAGCGTAGCCGACAATATCGTGTTTGGCCTGCGCAGCCGCAAGGTACCCAAAGCCGAGCGGCGTGAGCGGCTGGCCAAGGTGGCCGAGCTCGTCGACCTCACCGAGTACCTGAACCGCAAACCCGCCCAGCTTTCCGGCGGCCAGCGCCAGCGGGTGGCGCTGGCCCGCTCGGTGATCTCCGAACACCCCATCTGCCTGATGGACGAGCCGCTTTCCAACCTGGACGCCCGGCTGCGCAGCGACATGCGCCGGGAAATCAAAGCGCTGCAAAGCCGCCTGAACATGACGGTGATCTACGTCACCCACGACCAGGTCGAAGCCATGAGCATGGGCGACCGCGTCATTCTGATGCAGCACGGCCAGATCGTGCAGGACGGCACGCCAGACGAGCTTTACAACCGCCCCGCCAGCGCCTTCGCCGCCAGCTTTATCGGCAGCCCAGCCATGAACCTGCTGCCGCTGGTGGTCGGCGAACACGGCGCCGTGATTGAAAGCGAATCGACTATCCCGGTAGCCCCGCGCGAAGCCGCCGGTGGCCAATTGGGCATTCGTCCTGAGGATATCGATCTGCGCCCGGCAGACGCCCCTGGCGTACCGGCGACAGTGCTCAGCGATGAATACCTGGGCGCCGATACCATCGCCCACCTGGCGGTCGGCGATCATACCTTGAGGGTTCGCCTAAGCGGTCGCCACGCGATTACCGGCCAGCCATGCCGAATCGGATGGTCGGAGGGGTCCGCGCACCTCTTCGCTGCCGACGGTCTGCGCCGGGACGACCTGGCCGCTTACGATTTACGCCCCACGGTTGCCCCGCAAAGCGATTCACACGTCGATGCATCACACGCCGACATTCGCCACCCCCAGCTCAATCCCCAACGTTGAGGAACCACCCCATGCGTGCTCGTATCCCGTTTGCTCTTTCCGCCCTCGCCGCCGGCCTGTTAAGCGCCGGCCAGGCCGTTGCCAACGACCCTGTCGAACTGACCATGTATTACCCGGTCGCGGTGGGCGGCGCTCTCACCGACGTGGTCGACGACCTGGTGGATGAGTTTGAAAACGAACACCCCGACATCGACGTGGAAGCGATCTACGCCGGCAACTACGACGACACCCGCGTGCGCGCCATGTCGGCGATTGAGGCTGACGATCCGCCCCAGCTATCGGTGATGTTCTCCATCGACCTGTATGAGCTGCTTGAGCAGGATGCCATCGTGGCCTTCGACGATCTGGTGGAAAGCGACGAAGAGCGCGAATGGCTCGACAGCTTCTACCCAGGTCTGATGGAAAACGGCCAGTTGGACGGCAAGACCTACGGCATTCCCTTCCAGCGCTCGACCATTGTGCTGTTCTGGAACAAGGATGCCTTTGAAGCCGCTGGGCTGGATCCCGACACGCCCCCGGAAAACTGGGAGCAGATGGCCGAGATGGCGGCCACCGTGCGCGAGGCTTCCGACGGCGAGCAGTGGGGTGTCATGGTGCCCTCCACCGGCTACCCCTACTGGATGTTCCAGGCTTTCACGTTTCAGAACGGCCACCGGCTGATGAGCGACGACGGCACCGAGGTGTATTTTGACGACCCGGCCGCCATTGAGGCTCTCGAATACTGGGTGTCGCTGGCCAGCGAGCACGATGCCATGCCTGACGACACCATCGAATGGGGCACGCTACGCCAGAACTTTATCGAAGAATCGACGGCCATGATGTGGCACACCACCGGCAACCTGACCGCGGTGCGTAGCGAGGCGGATTTCGATTTTGGCGTCGCCATGCTGCCCATGAAAACCCAGCGCGGCAGCCCGACCGGCGGGGGTAACTTCTACGTCTTCAAGGACGCCAGCGAAGAAGAGCAGCGTGCGGCAATGACCTTCATCCGCTGGATGACCGCCCCAGAGCGCGCCGCCGACTGGTCGATCGAGACCGGCTATATGGGCGTCAGCCCCGCTGCCTACGAGACCGACGCACTGCGCGATTATGTTGAAGACTTTGCGCCTGCCGCGGTGGCACGCGACCAGTTGGAACACAGCACGGCGGAGCTTTCCACCTATCAGGGTGGTCGCGTGCGCCGCGCCCTGGACAACGCCGTGCAGGCAGCCCTGACCGGCCAGATGAGCCCTGAAGAAGCGCTCAGTCAGGCACAGCAGGAAGCCGACGGCATACTGCGCCGCTACGCCCGCTAGGGCGTCGTCGCCTATAAAACACGACGTTTCCATGCTCGCCGGGGTGCGCCCCGGCTTTTTCCGACTCGCGGTGCTCAGCCATGACCTTAACCGCCCACGGTAAAATGCAGCTGTATGGCGCGCTGTTGTTACTGCCCGCCGCCGTACTGCTGGCTGCTTTTGCCTATCTGCCCACGATCATGACCGTCATCAACAGCCTTTTTCTTCCCGGCTTTCGCGGCGAGCCCGCGGCGTTTGTCGGGGTCGAGAACTATCAAGTGCTGTTTGACGACCCGACCTTCTGGAAGGTGGCGCGTAACAACCTGCTCTATGCGCTGGGCACCATCCCCACCTCCATCGCCTTGGCGCTGGGCATGGCGCTGTTCGTCAACGGCAAACTGCCGGGGCGCGGCTTTGTACGCATGGCGTATTTCACGCCGACCATTCTGCCGATGATCGCCGCCGCCAATATCTGGATGTTTTTCTACGCGCCGCAAATTGGCCTGTTTAACAAAGTGCTCGGCGCGCTGGGGTTTTCCGGCGTCAACTGGCTGGGCGATCCGAGCGTGGCCCTCGGCTCGGTGATCGTCATGTCGGTGTGGAAAGAAGCCGGCTTTTTCATGATTTTCTACCTGGCGGCGCTGCAGAGCATTCCACCGGAGCTCAAGGAGGCCTCCGACCTGGAAGGCACCGGCCGCTGGAGCTTCTTCTGGCGGGTCACCTTTCCGCTGCTGATGCCGACGACGCTGTTCGTGCTGATCAACGCGCTCATCAACGCGGTCCGGGTGGTGGATCACCTGTTCATCCTGACCAAGGGCGGCCCCAACAACGCCACCAACCTGCTGCTTTATTACGTCTACGAGAATGCGTTTTCGTTCTTTGACCGCACCACGGCGGCGACCATCACGGTAGTCATTCTGCTGGTGCTGGCGGTGGTGGCCACGCTGAAGTTCACGATTCTCGACCGCAGGACGCACTACCAATGATGAATCAAACAACGACTGATGCGCCCCGCTCTCGTTACGTTTCAGTGCCGTCGCTCGACACGATCGCGGCATGGCTGCTGGCCATTATCTGGGTGTTTCCGTTGCTGTACGCCTTTTGGGCGGCCTTCCATCCCAGCGAATTCATGGTCAATTTTGAGCTCCTGGCGCCGCTGACGCTGGAGAACTTTGTCAATGCCTGGACCCAGGCGCCTTTTGCCCGCTACTACCTCAATACCTTTGCGCTGGTCACCGGCGTGGTATTGGCCCAGTTTGTAGTGTGTACACTGGCAGCGTTTGCCTTTGCGCGCTTTCCCGTGCCCGGCAAGAACGTGCTGTTCATGCTGGTGCTGATTCAGCTGTTCGTGTTTCCCGAAGTGCTGATTGTCGAGAACTACCGCATCGCAAGCGGGCTGGGATTGATCGACACCATCACCGGGATTGGCCTGCCCTACGTGGCCAGCGCCTTTGGGATTTTCCTGCTGCGCCAGACGTTCAAGACCATCCCCCGCGAGCTTGAAGACGCCGCACGTATCGAAGGCTGCGGCTGGCTTGCCATTCTCTGGAAAGTCTACGTACCGCTGGCCAAGCCCACCTACCTGGCCTACGGACTGGTCTCGATCAGTCACCACTGGAACAACTTCCTGTGGCCGCTGGTGGTGACCAACTCGGTGGAGAGTCGCCCGCTGACCGTCGGGCTGGGGGTCTTTTCTGCGCCGGAAACCGGGGTCAACTGGGCGACGGTAAGTGCCGCCACCCTGTTGAGTATCGCCCCCCTACTGGTCGCCTTCCTGCTGTTCCAGCGCCAGTTCGTGCAGTCGTTTTTACGGGCGGGGATTCGCTAGGCAGACGCCTCTCAGGGTTTTCGTGCGACAATTCTCCTTCAGGCAAGTGATAAGGAGAGCATTGATGCACGGCGACCCTCACCCGGCAGCCCTCAAGGTACTGCAGGAGGTATTTGGCTACGACAGCTTTCGCGGCCCCCAGCAGGCCATCATCGAGCATGTAATGGCCGGCGGCGATGCGCTGGTGCTGATGCCCACCGGCGGTGGCAAGTCGCTGTGCTATCAGATCCCTGCGCTGCTGCGCGAAGGCACCGCGATCGTGATCTCGCCGCTGATTGCGCTGATGCAGGATCAGGTAGCGGCGCTTGAGCAAAACGGGGTCAGGGCGGCTTACCTTAACTCCAGCCTCGATTATCACGAGGCGGTCGAGGTGGAGAATCGCCTGCGGGCGGGGGAACTGGACCTTTTGTACGTCGCGCCCGAGCGGCTGGCCACGCCGCGTATGCAAATGCTGCTGGATCAGACCCGGATTGCGCTGTTCGCCATTGATGAAGCCCACTGCGTCTCCCAGTGGGGCCACGATTTTCGCCCCGAGTATCGCCAGCTTTCCCAGCTTCATCAGCGTTTCCCCCAGGTGCCGCGCATCGCCCTGACCGCCACTGCCGATGTGCCCACCCGGGGCGATATCATGGAGCATCTGCAGCTCCAGGAGGCAGCGCTTTACAACAGCGGCTTTGACCGGCCCAACATTCGCTACCATATCGCCGAGAATCAGGGTAACGCCAAGGAGCAGCTGCTGCGCTTTATCCGCGAGCACCACGACGGCGAGGCGGGTATCGTCTACTGCCTTTCCCGGCGCAAAGTGGAGGAAACCGCCGCCTGGTTGGAACGCCAGGGGCTGACGGCACTGCCCTACCACGCAGGGCTTCCCCCCGAGCAGCGCCAGCACCACCAGACCCGCTTTCTGCGTGAAGATGGCGTGGTCGTCGTGGCCACTATCGCCTTCGGTATGGGCATCGACAAGCCCGACGTGCGCTTTGTCGCTCACCTCAATCTGCCCAAAAGCATCGAAGCCTACTACCAGGAGACCGGCCGGGCCGGGCGCGACGGCCTGCCCGCCGATGCCTGGATGGCCTACGGGCTTCAGGACGTGATCACGCTGCGCCAGATGCAGCAGGACTCCAGCGCCGCCGACCATCAAAAGCGCATCGAACAACAGAAGCTCGACGCCATGCTGGGGCTGTGTGAGATCATCAGCTGCCGCCGCCAGGCGCTGCTTCATTACTTTGGCGATCATCTGGATACGCCCTGTGGCAACTGCGACAACTGTTTGACCCCACCGGAGACCTGGGAGGCCACCGTGGCGGCACAAAAGGCGCTCTCCTGTGTCTACCGCACCGAACAGCGCTTCGGCGTGACCTACCTCGTGGACGTACTGCTAGGCAAAAGCAACGAGCGCATCACCCGCTTTGGCCACGATCGAATCAGCACCTTCGGCATTGGTAAAGACCTCGCGGCCAGCGAATGGAAAGCGCTCTTTCGCCAACTGATTGCCAGCGGCTTTTTAAGCGTGGATATGGAGGGGCACGGCGGCATCAAGCTCACTGCCAATGCCAAGCCGGTGCTGCGCGGCGAGCAGCGCCTCACTCTACGCAAGCCAAGCAACAAACCCAGCAAAGCCAAAACCGCCCGACGGGGAAGCAAAGGCGCCTCTGCTCCGCAGGGCCACGGCCCGCTGTGGGAAGCCCTGCGCCAGCACCGCCGGGAACTGGCCGAAGCCCAGGGCGTGCCAGCCTATGTAATCTTCCACGACGCCACCCTGGCAGAACTGGTCGAGCAGAGCCCCCAAAGCCTGGAGGCACTGGGCGCCATCTCCGGCATCGGCGCGCGCAAGCTGGCGGATTACGGCGAGGGCTTTCTGAACGTCATTCTGGCGCACCAGGAAACCGAGCAAAGCAGTTGAACCAGCGTGCAGGGGGCAGTATCGCCATGTTTATCAGTTGACGGTATTGCGCTAACCATCCCAGTAAGGCGGGTCACCAATTCGCGCGAACAAATGCTCCAGAAAGGTGGCGACTTTGGATGAGCGCAAACGGTTTTCCGGATATATCGCATGGATGCCCTCTCGGGTCGCTTCACCCAACGCTTCATGATTTTTCAATATGGGGACCAGCGCCTCCTCGCGCAGGGCGTCGAATAGCAGCCAGGTAGGAAACAGCACGATGCCCTGACCCTGTAACGCCGCCTCGACCAGGCTTTCTGCATTATTGCTTTGGAGATTACCTTTTACCGGATAGCGCTGCGCCGGGGCCCCGTCTGAATCACGGAAATACCACGGCTGCACGCCCCGGGTGCCTTTGTAGACCAGGCAGTTATGGGCGCTTAATTCTTCAGGGTAACGGGGTTCGCCCTGCCGAGCGAGATAGGCAGGCGCGGCGCAGGCCACAAAGCGCTGGGTTGCCAGTTGGCGCGCCACCAGGCTGGAGTCGTTAAGCGCGCCGACGCGTATCACGACGTCTGCGCCCTCTTGCACTGGATCGATAAACGCATCGCTTAGCGTCAATTCAACGTCAATGGCGGGGTTTTCGTCCTGAAAATGCGCCAACAGAGGCGCGATGTGCCGACGCCCGAAGGCCACCGGCGCATTGATCCGCAGCAGCCCCTGGGGCTGCTTGGCACCGCCGGTCACCTGCTCGGTGGCAAGGTCAAGACTATCCAACACACGACGGATATCCTGATAATACCGCTCGCCGGCATCGGTCAGCCTTACCGCCCGGGTATGGCGGTAGAGCAACCGCTGTCCCAGCGAACGTTCAAGCCCGGCAATATGCCGCGACACCGACGACGCGGGCAGATCAAAGTAGCGCGCTGCCTCGGCGAAGCTGCCGCTTGCCGCGACGCGCACGAACAGCCGCAGTGTCATCAAACGAAGTGAGTTGTCCAAAAAGCAATAGTCCTTTGTCTTTTTAACGCATTGTAGCAATAACGCTAACTCACTAGAGTGCTGGCTTCCATTCTCTCAGCGGAGCCACCTATGCAACACGTACTTATTCTGCTCGGCGTACTGATCGCCGGAATGGGGCTATCGGTCGAAGCCGGTTTGCTGGGCCCGCTCGGCGAGCAGGTCGGCCATTTATCGGCGACCCTTTCCATTTTTCTCGTGGGCGCATTGCTGCTTTCAGTAGCGCTGGTATTTACCCCGAATCGCCAACTGACAACGTTATTCCAACAACCCCGCTGGCTGCTTACCGGCGGCATCCTCGGCCCGGTGTACGTAATTGTCCTGACGCTTGCCACACCGCTGGTCGGGGTCGGCATGACCATGGTGGGCATCTTGTGTGGCCAGGTAGCGGCCAGCGTCGCCATCGACCACTTTGGCTGGCTGGGTAGCGAACAGCGCAAGGTCGACGGCTACCGCATCGGCGCTCTGGTAATGATCGCCACCGCCCTTTGGTTGATGTAACGGTTAATGTCTACAAGGAGCTAAACCATGCTACTCCCGATTATCTTTATGTTACTGCTGGGCGGCGGCGCGGTACTGGCAGCCCAATCTTCCATCAATGGCCGTCTGGGGGCTATTACAGGCGTCATCGAGAGCGCGTGGCTGACCTTTATCATGGGCGCCGTACTGACCTTTCTGCTGATGTTCTTTTTTGAGCCGGCGCATGAGGCGACGCTCTTCAGCGTGCCCAAGTGGCAGCTCACGGGGGCGCTGTTCGGCGTGGTATATATGCTGGCGATTGTGTTTGCGGTACCGCGGGTGGGTACCGCAGCGGCGACGGTCGCGGTGATTTCAGGTCAACTGCTTATGAGCTTATTGATCGATCACTTTGGCTGGCTGAGCAATGCTGTACGGCCGTTGGATGGCTCACGCTATATCGCCATGGCATTACTGATAGGCGCTATCGGGCTGATCTACATGAGCCACCAGCAGCGTCATCGGCGTTTGGTAAATCAACCGGGTTAGCCAGCAATTCAGTGGTGGCTTTGGCGACTAACGTCATAGACGGCTGGAACGGGAAGGGCTGCGATCGATTGGCCCATCACAGTCGTGCAGTGTTGAGACCCCTTAACGCAGCTGGCTATCCTTGCTGCCACGCCGGTTATAACCGCTGACGTCCGTCTGCTTTTTGTCTACTTCAGACTGACAGACCACGCACAGCCGAACGCCGGGAATCGCCTTGCGGCGAGGCTCGGGGATCGGCTCGCCACACTCCTCGCAGGTTTCCAGGCTTTCGCCCTGGGGTAATTGGCTGCGAGCGCGCTGCACCGCATCTTCCAGGGTGCTTTCTATTTGCGCTTGTTCAGCGCCGTCTTTTGCCCATCCACCGGCCATGGTCGCGCTCCTCGCTAGGGTGAAACCTCTTTCAGCATAGCAGCTAGGCTGACGGGTCGTTGTGCTCGACGTCCTCGAACACCTCGGGGTATTTGCGCTTGGCGCGCGCCAGCCGAATGATGGTAATGATATTGGTGATTACGATCAGGGCTTCGGCGAGCGTGCCGCCAATCGTGCCGATCAGCAGGTTGTTGAGCATCCACGCAAGGGCAGCCAGCCCCAGGAATACGCGCATGGCGATGCCGCGCAGCAGGAACATGCCCAGGGTGCCCAGCACCATGGCCGTCAGAGGCAACACGTCGATCCAGCTCTGCCAGGTAAGCCATGCCGCGATACCGCTGACCACAAGCACTCCCGCCATGACCGGCTTGCTGCCCAGATAGCGGCGGGCCAGCACGATGCGTAGGATCACCAGCACCGTGAGCGCGGCGGCGGTCCAGCTCTCGAAGAACACAAACTGCAGCGCAAAGGCCACGTTGGCCGAGATCAGCAGCACCAGCAGGCGGTCATCGTGCTTGCTTGCAAACGCCACCAGGCAAATCACCAGTGCGACCAGGCCAAAGAACTGACCGGCAAGGGCGCTGTGGCTTAATGTGTCAAGCATAACGACGGAGCTCCTAGGGGCTTGGTGGGGCCCCTAGGCTAGCATGTTGCTGCCGGTGCCGCTGCCAGGCGATGGCGATCATCGGCACCAGCGCTACGGGGATCAACAGCAGGTTGAGCATTGCCCAGCCCAGGCCGCTGACCAAGGGCCCCGCGAGCAGGGCCGTCGTCGCGGCGGTGCCAAACACTAAAAACTCGTTGGCGGCCTGGGTGCGGGCTTTATCCACCGGACGGTAGCTCTCGGTGAGCAGCCCGGTGGCGGGCAGGAACGTAAAGTTCCACCCCAAGCCCAGCATTATCAGCGCCACGTTAAAACCGGCTAGACTGATCCCCAACTGAGCGACCAAGGCGCTTGCCACCAGCAGCAGGCAGCCCGCCACAATGATTTGCCTGGCGCCGAAGCGGGTGGCCAAATGCCCAGTAAAGAACGAAGGTAAGAACATCGCCACCACGTGCCACTGAATGGTCATTGAAACATGATCAAAGTGGTGCCCGGCCCCCGACATGGCGAGCGGCGTTGCGGTCATCGCCAGATTCATCACGCCGTAACCGACCATTGCCGCGCTCACCGCCACAATAAACCCGGGCTGGCGGAGTATCCGACCCAGTGGCAAGGCGGTGCCTTCACCATGGGTGCGCGAGGCGGGCGGCAATCGCGTCAGCATCAACACCACCAATGCCAGAGCGTAGATGGCGGCCAGACCGGCAAAGCTGCCCAGAAACGGTACCTCTCCCAATTCCCGGCTTACTCTTGCCAGCCACGGCCCGGCAAAAGCGGCCAGCACACCGCCGCCCATCACCAAGCCAATCGCCCGATCACGCAGTGGCGCGGGCGCCGCCTCCACGGCGGCAAAGCGATACAGCTGACCAAAGCCAATGCCGATACCGATCAACCAGGTGGCCAGCAAGAACAGCCCAAAGCGTTCGCTCACCAGCGCCTGAACGGCAACCAGCGCGCCCACCAATCCCACTATGTTGCCCAGCATAAAGCCACGTTTGCGGCCCAGCCTGGCCATGATCAGCGAGGCGGGAATCGTCGCGCACATCAATCCCAGCCACTGGGTGGCGACCGGCGCGGTGGACAATGACGCGCTGGGCGCCAGAGACGCCCCGATCAACGGTGAAACGGCAATCAGCAGGACGTTACCGGTGACCAGCAGCGCCTGACAGAGCGATAACAGGGTGACGGTTAAAGGCATGAGAGATTCTCCAGGTCGGAACCCGCATGGGAAGACGCAAAGCGTTGGCGATAGACCGAGGGCGATACCCCGTAGTAGCGCTGGAACTGGCGACGCAGCTGCTCGGCACCGCCCAGCCGCCAGCGCTTGGCAAGCCGCTCCAGCGCTACCGGCGTGTGCCCGTCGAGCAAGGCAAGGCGAGCCTGCTCAAGCCGCAATTGAGTAAGGTAAGCGCCCGGCGTGGTGTTCAGATGCCGCTTGAACAGCCGTGACAGATGGCGCGGCGTCACGGCCATGAAGTCCGCCATCCCGGTCACGGAATGCTCGGCGGCGGGGTCTGCGTGCAGATGGTCGAGCAGGCAGCGCAGCGGGCCGGCCGCTTGCTGGCCGCGCAATATCTCGCTGAACTGGGACTGCCCACCGGGGCGATGCAGGAAGACCACCAGCTCGCGGGCCACTCGCCCGGCAAGCTCAGCGCCGTGGTCGGCTTCCACCAGTGAGAGCGCCAGATCGATCCCCGCCGTCACACCCGCACTGGTGTAGCGTCCGCCGCTTTCAACGTACAGCGCATCCGGCGCTACCTTGAGTGACGGGTAGGCATTGGCCAGTTCGTCGGCGTGCCGCCAATGGGTGGTCACACGCAGGCCATCCAGCAGCCCCGCCGCCGCCAGCAAAAACGCGCCGCTGCAGATGGATCCCAGGCGGCGTACCTGCGGGGCGAGCGTACGCAGCGTCGCCAGCATCTCGGGCGTCTCGCACTGACGGGCCACGCCGCTGCCGCCCGCCACCAGCAAGGTATCCAGCGGCTGTAACGCTGCCAGCTGGTCGAGGGAATGACTGGCATCAAGCGCCAAGCCGCCGTTGGTCATCAGCTTGCCGGGCACATCGGCAGCCAGGGTTAGCCGATACAGAGGACGTTGGCTCAGTGCGTTGGCGCTGGCGAATACCTGCCAGGGACCGCTCACATCGAGCAGTTGGCAGTCGGGATAGGCGAGTAACGCAATATGGCGGGACACGGTGATTCTCCCTTCAGTAGATAGAAGAGAGTGTCACCGTTTGACGTGATGTCGGCAAGGACCATTACCCCACCGATTAAGACATAGACCGCTTAGCCCGTTCGGCTGATGGGCGCGCCTTCCATCCGGCGCACGCTGGACACAAAGTCGCTGAAACGCTCGCCCTGGATCAGCACGTGGTCGCTGAGCGCCTGCTGGGCACGCGCCGCATCGCCGCGCTCGATGGCATCGAAGATGGCCTGGTGCTCGCTAAGCGAGTTGTGCATCCGCTGGCGAACCTGCAGCTGCAACCGCCGGTAAGGCTTCAAACGCTGCTTGAGCTGACGTGCTTCGCTGGCCAGAAAGGTGTTGTGGCTCGCCGTGTAGATACAATCGTGAAAGCCTTCGTTTTCGTAGTAATACTCGTCGGTGTCCCCCGCCAGCGCCGCCGCTTCGCAGCGTTGATGCGCCTCGCGCAGGGCGGACAATTCCTGCTCGGTGATGCGCCGGGCGGCCAGCCGACCGCACATGCCCTCCAGCTCGGCCATCACCTCGAACATTTCGATCAACTGGTCAATGCCCACCTTGGCAACAAAGGTGCCCCTTTTCGGCGACACCGTGACCAGACCGCTTGCCACCAACTGTTGGATCGCCTCGCGGACCGGGGTGCGCGAGACGTTGAACTCCTCACCCAGGGTTTCAGGGTCGAGTCGCTCGCCGGGCGAGCGGCGTCCGTTAATGATGTCATCTTCCAGTGAGTCTTTTAGCCGCTGGGCGTTGGAGCGTTTCGAGCCTGGCATGCGTCACCTCCTTTTTAGCAGCGCGACAGTCTACATAAAGCATGTGTCATAAAGTTGACATTAGCATACATAGCGCCTATTGATGTATATATCAGCTCGACTGATAAATACATAATACCATCCCAACCACAACAACAATCGTTGGAGACGCCTCATGCAACGCAAGCATATCCTAACCGCCACCGCCCTGGGCCTGGCGATCGCCGCCTCTCACGCCTCGGCGAATACCGTACTGCGCGCTTCCCACCAGTTTCCCGGCGGCCAGGGCGACGTGCGCGATGAAATGGTCCAGATGATGGCCGAAGAAGTGGCCAATGCCGACGTCGGCCTGGAAATTGAAGTCTACCCCGGACAGTCGCTGTTCAAAGCCCGCGAGCAGTGGGGCGCGCTGGCGCGGGGACGCCTGGATATCACCTCGCTGCCGCTCGACTACGCCAGCGGCCGCCACCCGGAGTTTTCCGCCACGCTGATGCCCGGGCTGGTGCGCAATCACGAGCACGCCCAGCGCCTTAACGACTCCGAGTACATGGACATGATCAAGGATGTCATTCAGGAAGGCGGCGCGCGCGTCCTGGCGGATGCCTGGCTGTCCGGCGGTTTTGCCTCCAGCGAGCAGTGCATTACCTCGCCCGATACCGTGGACGGGCAGAACTTCCGCGCCGCAGGCCCGGCGTTTGAGGAAATGCTCGAAGCCGCCGGCGCATCGATTGCCTCCATGCCCTCATCAGAGGTCTATACCGCCATGCAAACCGGCGTACTGGACGCCGCCAACACCTCGTCAATGTCGTTCGTGTCTTTCCGTCTCTACGAGCAGGTGGATTGCCTGACCGAGCCTGGCGACTTTGCCCTGTGGTTCATGTACGAGCCAATCCTGATCTCGGAACAGGTATGGCAGGGCCTCAACGACGAGCAGCAGGCCGCACTGGTTGACGCCGGCGAAAAGGCCGAGGCGTTCTTTGCCGAAGAGGCCGCCGCCATTGACCAGCAGATGGTCGATGTCTACGAAGAAAACGGCGTCGAGGTGGTCAGCATGAGCGAGGATGACTACAACGCCTGGCTCGATATCGCCCGTGAAACCTCGTATAAAAACTTCGCCGAAAATGTACCCAACGGCCAAGCCATCATCGATGCGGCGCTAGCCGTCGAGTAAGCAGCAGGCTTTTCTCGCATGCCGGCCACCTTGCGGGGTGGCCGGTATAGCTCACTGCTTGCCCGATCAGATACATCTGACTTGATGAAAATAGCTTGATGAGGGACATATGGCGACGACGACAACGCACACCCCGCCAACGCGTAGCGGCCTGATCGGTGGCTATATACGGGCAATGGATAAGCTTTCGCGCTTTTCGGCCTATATCGCCTGCGCCCTGTTCATTGCCGGGGTACTGGTAATCTGCCAGATGGTATTCATTCGCTATGTATTGGGCATGAGTACCAGTTGGCAAACCGAGTTTACGATTTTCTCCGTCACCGGGGCCATGTTGATGGGCAGCCCCTACGTACTCATGACCGGAGGCCACGTGGCCATCACCATTTTACCCGATGCCATTGGCGGTCTCGGTCGCAAGATAATGCTCACCATCGCCTCGCTGTTTGGCTTGGCCTTTTGCGCCGCGCTGGCCTATGCCAGCTGGGTATATGTTTTTGAAGCGCTCCACGGCGAGTGGACAACGGGCTCGGTGTGGAATCCACCGCTGTGGCCCGCTTTATTGCCGATGGCGGTGGGCACCACGCTGCTGGCGTTGCAATACGTCGCTGACTTGCTGCGCGGGGAGGGTTGACCATGGATCCGATTACGCTGGGTATTATCGTTGCCGTGTGTCTGATCTTGCTGATGGCCATCGGCACGCCGATTGCCTTTGCCCTGGGCGGCGTCTCGCTGATGGCGCTGCTCTACGACCGCGGCCTTCCCGAACTGACCTACTTTGGTGAAACGTTTTTTGATCGCATTGCCGAATTCGGCTTTGTGGCGATTCCCATGTTCATTCTGATGGGCGCGGCCGTGGCGTCCTCGCCCACCGGGCGCGATCTGTATCGCTCGCTGGATTTGTGGATGGGGCGGCTACCAGCGGGACTTGCGGTATCCAACATCGGCGCCTGCTCGATTTTTGCCGCGCTGTCCGGCTCCTCCCCTGCCACCTGTGCGGCCATAGGCAAAATGGGCATTCCTGAAATGCGCACGCGGGGCTACCCCGACGGCGTCGCCGCCGGCTGTATTGCCGCGGGCGGCACGCTGGGGATACTGATTCCGCCGTCAGTGACCATGATCATCTACGGCATTTCCACCGAAACCTCCATCGGCCGTTTGTTTATCGCCGGCGTGGTGCCGGGCTTTATGCTCGCGGGGCTGTTCATGATCTGGACGATCATCGCCTGCAAGCTGGCGGGCGGCTACGCCAACCCGCTGGCGGCCTCTGCGGAAAAGCTCAAGAACACCGTCCAGCAGAACGTCGACAGCAACATGAAAGCCGTGGTGCGTGTCCTGCCCTTCCTCGGGGTAGTCGCAGGCATTCTGTTCGCGCTGTACGGCGGGGTCGCAACACCGTCTGAAGCAGCGGGCGTCGGCGCCTTCCTGTGCCTGATGCTCGCCATCCTGATCTACCGCATGTGGCAGATCGGGCCGATCAAGCTGATCATGCGCGATTCCCTGCGCGAAAGCGTGATGATCATGCTGGTCATCGCCTGCGCTGAGGTGTTCGCCTATGCACTGTCGTCGATGTTCATTACCCAGACCGTGGCGGCCGCCATTGCCGATATGGACGTCAACCGCTGGGTACTGATGGGCGTCATCAACGTCTTTCTGCTGGTCGCCGGCTTTTTCCTTCCGCCCGTGGCGGTGATCGTCATGACCGCGCCGATCCTGTTGCCGATCATTCTGGCGGCGAATTTCGATCCTTACTGGTTTGCGGTAATCCTGACCATCAACCTGGAAATTGGTCTCATCACTCCGCCGGTCGGGCTCAACCTGTTCATCATCAAAGGCATTGCACCGGACATTTCGCTGCGCGATATCCTGCTGGGCAGCCTGCCGTATGCGCTATGTATGGTGCTCGCCATCCTGCTGCTGTGCCTGTTCCCGGGCATTGCCCTATGGCTGCCCAACCTGATCATGGGCTAAAGGGAGGATTACCATGAACATGACGTTTCTACAGGAACTGTTCAACAACATTACCCAGCGCGATGCACTACTTCGGCGGCGCCAGTCTGTCGCCTCAGCGGTAGACCACACTCATCTGGTCAAGGCCTGCCAGGCGCTGCTGGAGAGCGACGGCGAAGCCTCCAGCATCGCCCTGGCCAGCCGCGCCCTGGCGATCTACCGGCGCCTTTCCGAAGAAGAAAAGCAGCGTTTCTTCAAACGCCTCGCCGAGGACTTCGCCGCCGAACCCGAGCACATCGACAGCGCCTACGCGGCCTACCGCGAGGCGCGGGACAACCGCTCCCTGCAGACGCTGTTCGAAGCCTGCGAGCCGCTTCGCCAGGAGCTTTTCCGGCGGCTCAACTTCGCCAGCGACGGCACCTACGAACTGGTCAATATGCGTCAGGATCTGCTTGGCCTGCTGCGCGAGCAGCCCGACCTCGCGCCGATCGATGACGACTTCGCGCACCTGTTCGGCTCCTGGTTCAACCGCGGTTTCCTGATGCTCAAGCGCATCGACTGGAACACCCCGGCGTCGATTCTCGAGAAGATCATCCGCTACGAGGCGGTGCATGAAATTCAGGACTGGGACGACCTGCGCCGCCGTCTGGATGCCCGCGACCGGCGCTGCTTTGCCTTTTTCCACCCGGCGATTGGCGATGAGCCGCTGATTTTCGTTGAGGTCGCGCTGCACAAAGGCCTGCCCAGCCGCATCCAGCCGATCCTGTCCGGCGCGGAAGGTGGCATTGAAGACCCCGAAGACGCCGACAGCGCCGCCTTCTTCGGTATCAGCAACTGCCAAACCGGCCTGCGCGGCATATCGTTCGGTAACTTCCTTATCAAGCAGGTGGTGCAGGAGCTTTCCCAGGAACTGCCGCAGCTCAAGTACTTTGTGACGCTCTCGCCGGTACCGGGGTTTGCCCAATGGCTCGCCGAGCAGCGCCAGGACGAGCAATGGCCACCCAACGTACGCGACGCACTCGCCGAGCTGGACACGTCTGGGTGGCACCACGACAAGCAGCGCCAGGAGCGGCTCAAAGCCATCATCCAGCCGCTTGCCGCGCACTACCTGGTGGATGAAAAAAACCGCCACGGCCTACCGCTCAACCCCGTCGCCCGGTTTCATCTGGGGAACGGCGCCAAGCTTCAGCGTATCAACTGGCTTGGCGATATTTCCGACAAGGGCCTCAAGCAGGCCGCAGGCCTGATGGTCAACTACCTCTATGTGCTCGACGATATCGAGCGCAACCACGAAAATTATACCGCCAAGGCCACCGTGGCCTGTTCGAGCGATGTGCGTGACCTCGCCAAACGGGCGCGCAAGCTGGCCAAGGGAGAACTCGCCAAATGAACCACAACCTGTTTGCCACCTTTGCCACGCAAATGCACAAGCGCGGGGAGGCCGATTTCATTACCACCCGCGAGGGTCGCCGCTATTCCCACGCCGATGCACTTGCCCAGAGTGCCCAGCTTGCCGGTGCGCTGACGGCGCTTGGGGTGCGTCAAGGCGACCGGGTGGCGGTCCAGGTGGATAAAAGCCCCGAAGCCATTCTGCTTTATCTGGCCTGCCTGCGCATGGGCGGGGTCTATCTGCCGCTCAATACTGGTTACACCGGCGATGAAATCCGCTACTTCCTGGGGGATGCCGAACCGGCCCTGTTTGTCTGTCGCCCTGCGGTGGCCGACGAAGCCCGCCGCATCGCCGCCGACACCGGCTGCCCTGCCGTCGTGACGCTGGGCAGCGCGGCGGATGGCAGCCTGATGGACGAAGCCGAAAGCGCCAGGCCCCATGACGCTATCGCCGAGCTTTCTCACCGCGACCTGGCGGCGATTCTATACACCTCGGGCACCACCGGGCGCTCCAAGGGGGCCATGCTGACCCACCAGAACCTGGCCTCCAATGCCGAAACCCTGGTCAAGTCCTGGCACTTCAGCGCCGAGGACCGCCTGATCCACGCACTGCCGATTTTTCATACCCACGGGCTGTTTGTGGCGTGCAACGTCACGCTAATGGCCGGTGCCAGCATGCTGTTTCTGCCCAAGTTTGACGCCGACGTGATTTTCGAGGAGCTGCCCCAAGGCAGCGTCATGATGGGCGTGCCGACCTTCTATACCCGCCTTGTGCAGGATCCGCGTCTGACCCCGGAAGTCACTGCCAATATGCGACTGTTCGTGTCGGGCTCGGCCCCGCTTACTGCCGAAACCCACGAGGCCTTCGAGGCCAAGACCGGGCATGCCATTCTCGAGCGTTACGGCATGACCGAAACCAACATGAACATCTCCAACCCTTATAACGGTGCGCGCCGCGCGGGCACCGTGGGCATGCCGCTACCCGGAGTGGAGATGCGCATCACCGACCGGGAAACCGGCGATGAAGTCGCCCCCGGCGAGATCGGCATACTGCAGATTCGCGGTCCCAACGTGTTCATTGGCTATTGGCGGATGCCGGAAAAGACCCGCGAAGAGCTGCTGGAGGATGGCTTTTTCATCACCGGTGACCTTGCCATGGTCGACGAGCAGGGCTATGTGCATATCGTCGGGCGGGATAAAGACCTGGTGATTTCCGGGGGCTATAACGTCTATCCCAAGGAAATCGAGCAGGTCATCGACGAGCTTGAAGGGGTGTCCGAGTCGGCGGTGATCGGCCTTCCCCATCCCGACTTTGGCGAAGGCGTGACTGCCGTCGTGGTGCCCCAGCCAGGGGCCGACCTCGACGAGGCCACGATTATCAACCACCTGCAGGGGAAGCTTGCCAAGTACAAGCAGCCCAAACGCGTGTTCTTCATCGATACCCTGCCGCGCAACACCATGGGCAAGGTGCAAAAGAACGAGCTGCGCAAACGCTTCCAGAACACCTACCAGCCGGTTTAACGCCAAAACCAAACGCCCCGCCCTGTTTTAGTTTTAGCAGAGCGGGGCGTTTTCTTACGTCTAGCCGGTAGGAAAGGTTCGCTTACCCGGCGAACGCCGCGTACATGATGATCACCAGTATCACCAGCACGATACCGGCAGGCACGGCCCCCTTCCACGGAGTGAGATCAACATCACCCGAGTGCTCCTGAACCCAGTCGGTCTCGCGTGGGCGTAGCTTGCCGATCACCAGCATCGTCGCCACCAGAAGCACGAACACCGCGGCGACAAAGTGGAACTCGTGCATGATGACCGGCAGCTTGTTGAAGGGCGGCACGAAATACCCTGCTGCGATCAGCAGGCAGCCGCCCACCAGACCCACTTTTGCAGCCATCGGCGGCACGCGCTTGGTCAAAAGGCCTACCAGTACCACGGCCAGGATGGGAATAAAGTAGATGGCGTTCATCTTCTGCAGGTAGCCGAACAGGCTATCCTGGCCCGCCAGCAGCGGCGCGATGATCATGGTGATAATCGCCATGGCCCAACCAAACACCTTGCCCGACCTGACGACCTGCTCTTCGCTGGCGTCCTTGTTGAGCACCTGCTTGTAAATCCCCAGGCTGAAAATGGTCGTCGTGCTGTTCAGCGCGGAGTTAAACGACGACAGGATCGCCCCCACCATGACCGCGGCAAAGAACCCGGTGAGATACGGCGGCAGCACGTTAAACACCAGGTGGCCGTAGGCCTCGTCGGCGCGGATGCCATCATCGGCGTACAGATGAAAAGCAATGATGCCCGGCAGCACCAGGTAAAGCGGGCCCAGCAGCTTGAACAAGCCGGTCAGCAGTACGCCCTTCTGACCTTCGGCGAGATTCTTGGCCGCAAAGGTACGCTGAATGATCTGCTGGTTGGTCGTCCAGTAGAACAGGTTGATCAGGAAGACCCCGGTAAACAGCGTAAAGAATGGCACCTGCTGGTCGTCACCGCCGATAGAGTTCAGCTTGTCGGGATTGCTGGTTTTCAAGGTATTCCAGCCTTCCATGATGCCGTTGCCATCGCTGACGGCTTGCAGACCGAAATACACGATCACGAAACCACCAATCAGCAGGCCGACCCCGTTAAGCGTGTCGGACACTGCGACCGTGCGCAGGCCACCGAACAGCGCGTAAATCGACCCCACGATGCCTACCACCCAGACGGTCAGCCACAACAGCGTCGTCGGGGAGCTGATACCCGTCAGCGCGGGGAGGTCCAGCATGCCCTGAAGGCCCACTGCACCGGAGTACAGAATAATCGGCAGCAGAATGACCGCGTAGGCGATCAGGAAGATTACGTTCGCAATCAGCTGGGTGCCTTTATCAAAGCGAATCAGCAACAGTTGCGGCAAGGTGGCAATACCGCTTTTCAGAAAACGCGGCAGGAAGAACAGCGCCAGGGCCACCAGGGCAATGACCGCGACGACTTCCCAGGCCATGACGCTCAGGCCATCGCTGAAGGCCGCGCCGTTGAGCCCCACCATCTGTTCGGTTGACAGGTTGGTCATCAATAGCGAGCCGGCGATCAACGGGAAGGTGAGCGTTCGTCCCGCCAGGAAATAACCGCTGGTGCTGCTGTGATCGTCCCGGCGCGTAATGCGCCAGGTAATAAAAGCCACTAAACAAGTGAAGAATAGAAATGACGCCAGGGTGAGGGCATGCATAAGAACATCCTTCGGGGCGGTCGCGCATGCTGTGCTGAAAAGCACGAAATACCAGCGCAGTGGATTTAGGTAAAGTTACCGAGTGGCGGAGGATTGTAGAGGGGTGACTCGATTCTACTATTGGTCTTTAGTCGAACTAATTTAGCCAATACCGCGTTTTATTAACAAAAAATTCTAAATATCAGACATTTGAAACGCTCACCGCTCTACTTCCTAGCCAAGCGACAACTCATCAGGATAGAACAAAACCGGCGTCTGGGAGACACCGGTGGGTGACAATGCGGCATGTCAGCGTTAGGTGATTAGCCGACCAGCCACAAGCATTTCACCGGCTGCCCTACCGCCACCTCTGCGTGGGGCGGGATCACCGCCAGGGCATTGGCCTGTATACACGACGACAGCACGCTGGAATTCTGATCGTCAAAGGCGTGGGCCTTTGCGCCCTGGTCGTCAAACGTCAGACTCACGCGCATGTAATGCTGGCGAGGCCCGGTCGAGGTAGAGAAATCGGCGCGCGCGGTGACAGAAGGCAGCGACGTAAGCGCAGGGCAGCTCAGCAGCGCACCCATTAGCGGACGCAGAAACAGCCAGGCACCGACAAATCCGGAAACCGGATTACCCGGCAGCCCGACAAACCGCGCCTGCCCAATCCCCTGCCGGGGTAAGCGCCCCAGGGCCAGCGGTTTGCCCGGGCGAATGGCGAGCTTCCACATCGACAGTTCGCCTAGCGCCGTCAATGCGGTTTTAACATGGTCTTCTTCACCGACGCTGACGCCGCCGGTGCTGACCACCACATCGGCGTTTTCCGCCGCCTCGGCCAGCAGTTCACGGGTGCGCTCAGCGTCGTCGGGTACGCTGATCTGTCTCACCACCTCAGCGCCAAAATTTTCCAGCAGCCGCGTGAGCATGGGTCGATTGGAGTTATACAGCTGGCCGGGCTTGAGCGGCGTCCCCGGATCGATCACTTCGTCACCGGTAGACAACAGCGCAACGCGCGGCCGCCGGCGGACGGCCACCTGGGTGACGCCCTGCCCCGCCAGGTGGCCAAGCGCCGCCGCTTCAAGACGTTCACCCGCGTCTAACAGCACGTCGCCCAGGCGTACGTCGCGCCCTTTCAGGCGCACGTTATCGCCGGTGGGAATATCGGCCGGGATGATGGCCGCATTACCATCCACCTCGACGCGCTCCTGCATGACCACGCAGTCAGCCCCGGGAGGTATTTCGCCGCCGGTGAAAATACGCGCGCAACTGCCGGGCGCCAGCGGCAAGGCAGGCGTGCCCGCCGCAATACGCTGGCTGACTTCAAGGCGCTGCCCGGCATCGGCAGCGCGCAGCGCATAGCCATCCATGGCGCTGTTGGTGTACGGCGGCACGTCAAGCGTGGCACTGACCGCCTCGCCCAGCACGCGACCCGCCGCTGCGCCAAGCGCCACGTGCTCGACCCCGAGCGGTCGGACATCCGCCAGCAGCGCGGCCAGAGCCTCGTCGATGGTGTGCAACTCAGCCATGCTGGCCACGCTCGGGGATCACCAGGTTGGTTAGTGGGTGCTGGATATTAGTAGGTTGTGGCATGATCGTCCTAAGAACAAAAAATCGTCACTGTCGAGCCCAAGAATTAGTCTGCCAGTATCGGTAGAATGCCACGATCAAAAGCGAGACGCAGCCCATAGCGGTATTTAGCAAATGCCTCGATAGACACCTTAATACACCGGAAGCCCCATGTTCGAGCAAACCTTTAGAAACATTGATGACGTTCTTTGGAAAGAGGCGGGCTGCGCCACCGAGCTGGATTACACCGAGCAAAATTCTTGGATGCTGTTCCTCAAGTACCTGGACGACTTGGAGGTTGAACGCTCACAGGAAGCAGAGCTGCGTGGTCAGTCCTATTACTTCATTATCGATCAAAATCATCGTTGGTCTAACTGGGCGGCACCCAAAAAAGAAGATGGTAGTTTTGACCACGACAACGCCCTGACCGGTAGCGACCTGATCCAGTACGTCAATTTCGAGCTATTCCCCTATTTGCAAGGCTTCAAAGAGCGGGCAGCAGGCACCGACACGATCGAATATAAAATCGGTGAAATTTTTGGTGAAATCCGCAACAAATTCGCCAGCGGTTACAGCCTGCGTGATGCCCTGGAATTGATCGATACACTGAGTTTTGGCTCTCAAGCAGAGAAGCACGAGCTGTCTCATTTGTATGAAGTCAAGATACGCAACATGGGCAATGCAGGTCGCAACGGTGGCGAATATTACACGCCACGGCCGCTGATCCGCGCCATGATCAAAGTAGTTCGGCCAGTCATCGGCGAGCGCATATATGACGCGGCAGCCGGGTCGGCCGGCTTTTTATGCGAGGCCCACGATTATTTGAGAAACGGCTGGGATAGCCATAGCGATGATCGTCGATTATCGACGACAGATCTGGAGGCGCTCCAGACTCGCACCTTTTATGCCAAAGAGAAGAAAAGTTTGCCTTATGTCATCGGGATCATGAACATGATTCTGCACGGCATCGAAACGCCCAACATTGTTCACACCAACAGTTTGACGGAAAACCTGAACGATATTCAGGATAAAGACCGCTTTGACGTCATCCTCGCCAACCCTCCGTTTGGCGGCAAAGAGCGCAAGGAGATCCAGCAGAATTTCCCGATCAAAACCGGGGAAACTGCGTTTCTGTTTTTGCAGCACTTTATTAAGTATCTAAAGGCTGGCGGGCGCGCAGCGGTGGTGATCAAGAACACATTTCTGTCGAACTCGGACAACGCTTCCAGAGCCCTGCGCAAGGAGCTTCTGGAAAGCTGCAACCTCCACACCATCCTCGACTGCCCCGGAGGCACCTTCCTTGGTGCCGGTGTGAAAACCGTGGTGCTGTTTTTCGAGAAAGGTGCACCCACGCAGAACATTTGGTATTACCAACTCGACCCCGGTCGCAGCCTGGGCAAAACCAACCCATTAAATGACGATGACCTGAAAGACTTTGTTGCCCGGCAGATGGGTTTTGAGGAATCCGATCACTCCTGGACCCTCAATATCGGCGATGTAGATACGCAAACCTTCGACTTGTCTGTAAAGAACCCCAACAAAGCGGAGGAAGCCCCACTCCGAGATCCGGAAGTGATCATCAATGAGATTGAGACGCTGGATAAAGAAAGCGAGGAAATCCTGGAAGGGATTCGGGGGATATTATGAAAGTAGGCTGGAAAACCTACCATTTGGGAGATGTATGCACACTGCAACGGGGTTTTGACCTTCCAAAAAAGAATAGACTGAGTGGTCAAACTCCTTTAATGAGCTCTAGTGGCGTCATAGACTTTCATAACGAAGCAAAAGTGATAGGGCCTGGGGTGGTTACAGGGCGTAGTGGAAGTATTGGAAGTGTGTTCTATATTGATGGTGACTTTTGGCCCTTAAATACTACGCTGTACGTGAAAGACTTCCATGGAAATCATCCACGCTTTATCTATCATCTTCTTTCAAACTTTAATTTGAAGCGGTTTTCTACTGGTGCGGGCGTACCAACGCTGAACAGAAATAATATCCATTGTGAAACAGTAAATATTCCAAAGAATGTCGAAGAACAGAAACTGATTGCCGCCTTTATCGATGAATCCTTTACGGGAATCGATGCGGCGATTACCAACACAGAGAAGAATCTCGCCAATACCCAAGAGTTATTTGAAAGCCACTTGTACTCAGCGTTCAATTCAGCTTATTTAACCAACAAGGTTATTACGCTATCTGAATTAGCATCTGACATTATTGATGGCGATCATATGCCACCACCAAAAAGTACAAAGGGAATCCCATTTATCACAATAAAAAATATAAACAAGAAAACAAAAGAAATTGATTTTGAAAACGCTTTTCGAGTGAGCCATGAATATTTTGGCAGCTTAAAAAATAACCGAAAGCCAGTTAAAGGCGATATTTTGTACACTGTCACTGGCTCTTTCGGCATCCCTGTAATGATTAATAATAATATGCTTTTTTGCTTTCAACGCCACATCGGCTTAGTGAGGCCTAAAAGCTTTGTTAATAACAAGTGGATGTATTATTTATTACTATCTCAACAGGTTAAGAGCCAAGCTATTGAAAAAGCGACTGGAACCGCACAAAAAACCGTTTCCTTAAAAGCACTACGTGGCTTCCTGATTCCTAAGGTTTCGACTACAGAACAATATGCAGTTGCTACCAAGCTTGATGAAATAGCCGCTGAAACATGTCGTCTAGAATCTATTTATCAACACAAAATCACCGCTTTGAAAGAGCTGAAGCAATCTCTACTCCAAAAAGCCTTCTCCGGTGATCTGACTGCTAATAATGTGATTGAGATCACTTCAGAAAGACAGTCGAAAACAGCAATCGAAACCAATTCACCAGCATTCGCTGCCCATATTATGGCAGCCGCCTTTCACTGGCATGCGTCCCAGAGCCGGGAAAAAACCTTCGGTCGGGTCAAGGCACAAAAAACGCTCCATTTAGTGGAATCGTTAGCCGATATCGACCTAGGGCGCCACCCTATTAAAGATGCCGCTGGCCCCAATGACTCCCAACACATGCGGGCTGCGGAAGACTGGGCCAGAGATCATGGCTTTTTTGAGTTTGTGCAGCGCTCTAAGGGCCAGCGAGGCTACGATTTTCGGAAGGGCACGCGTTATGAGGAGTTGGTTGCAGAGGCAATGGAGACTCTGAGACCCTACGAAAACGTATTGAAACGCGTGGTTAAGCTACTCATGCCACTCAATACCGCTGAAACGGAAATTCTGGCGACGGTATACGCTGCATGGAACAACCTTATCCTCGGAGGTATTGAGCCCACAGAAAACGCCATCATTCACGAGGCGAGGGAAAACTGGCACGCTGACAAGCTAAAGTATTCAGAGAAGCAATTCCTGAATGCGATCTCCCAAATTCGCCAAGATGGCTTGGTGCCCCAAGGGCGCGGTAAACGAGTCACTGGGCAAGAGAGCCTAGCGCTATGAGCCAGCAACGCGATATTGATTTAGTCAACGAACTACTGGCTCAAGGTGCTGAGACCGAATGGCTGGAGTTCAAAAAAGATAACTTTGAACCTGAGATGATCGGCGTTCGCTGTTCAGCGTTGGCCAATGCTGCCCGCCTGGTCGGGAAAGATATCGCCTATATGCTGTGGGGCATTGAGGACGCCTCGCTCAATGTGATCGGCTCAAGCTTTAACCCGGATACACATAAAGCACATGGACAAGAGCTGGCTTTCTGGTTAGCTCGCCAGTTGCAGCCCAGCATTGCTTTTCATTTCCGACGTGTCGAACACCCGAATGGCAATGTGGTGATTCTAGAAATTCCGGCCGCAACGTCTGCACCGGTTACTTTCAAGAACATTCCCTACATTCGCATTGGTAGTGCGACGCCCAAACTGACAGATTATCCTGAGCGCTATCAGCAACTGATCGAAAGACTGCGCCCCTACACCTGGGAACATGCCGTTGCCAGGCAGTACGCCAGCGGGGATGAAGTGCTGGATCTGCTGGATTACAGCAGTTATTTCAAACTCACCAAGCAGCCCCTCCCAGATAATCGCACAGGGATTTTTGAAAAGCTGGCAGCTGAACGTTTAATCCAGAAAGACGTTGGCGAGCACTGGAACATCACCAACCTTGGGGCCATCCTTTTTGCTTTTGATCTCAGCCAGTTCGATAGCTCTTTATCACGAAAAGCCGTTCGGTTTATTGCCTACGCCGGTAAAAGCCGGGCGGACCAGGTTAGCCACCGGATTGAAGGTAAAAAAGGCTACGCGGTGGGTTTTGAAGGGCTGATTGAGTTTATTAACGGCATTCTGCCAAAAAATGAACATATCGACGTCGCTCTTCGCTCTGAAGAACCTTTGTTCCCGACCATCGCGGTTCGTGAGGTCATTGCCAACGCGCTGATTCATCAAGATATGACCATCACCGGGGCTGGTCCACAGGTTGAAGTGTTCCAGGACCGCATGGAGATCACCAATCCGGGTAAACCACTGGTTCCTGCGGACCGAATGATAGACCTACCGCCACGCTCCAGAAATGAAGCACTGGCGTCACTGATGCGCCGCATGGGAATGTGTGAAGAACAAGGCAGCGGTTTGGATAAGGTGATTGCCTCGGTAGAGCTCTTCCAGCTACCACCGCCTCTTTTCCGTGAAGAGGGCAACGCCATGCAGGTAATGCTGTACGGACCGAGAAACTTTGCACAAATGACGCCAGAAGAACGACTGCGAGCATGCTACCACCATGCCGTGCTGAAGTTCCTGACAGGGGAACGCATGAAAAACGCGACGCTTTGTGAGCGATTTGGGATCGAAAGCCGCAATGCATCTCAAGCTTCGGGCGTCATCAGGAGAGCGAAAGAGATAGAGCTGATCCGCGAGGCAGATCCTGAGCACCCTAGAGCCGGTTATGTGCCTTGGTGGGCCTGATTTCTTGATCGGGTTTTGATTATAAAGGCGTACTTTTCTCTGGATATAATAAAAAATCATAAAAAACAATTAATTACCTAAATAAAAAGTGGCTATTTTCTTGATGCATTCTTGATTTGACTGCCAGGCCAGATCGGAAACGAGCCAGAATTAAAGGACGCCTATGAACGAGGCAGAGACCAGAGCGGAAATGATCGATCCTGCGCTGAAAATTGCTGGCTGGGGAGAAGTGGATGCCAGCCGGGTTCGGCGAGAAGTGATCGCCCCAGGACGACTCATGGGTGGTGGCCGCCGAGCCAAGGCGGATATTGCTGATTATGTACTGATCTATAAAGGTCAGAAGCTGGCAGTTATCGAGGCCAAGAAGCGGTCTTTACCCATGACCGAGGGGTTAACTCAGGCAAAACGCTACGCTGAGCGTCTGCAAGCGCGTTTTGCTTTTAGCACCAACGGTGATGGAATTTATCGAGCGGACCTAACGACCGGTAAGGAGGGCCCAGTCGAGGGTTATCCATCGCCGGAACAACTGTGGGAGGATACCTTCGCCGAAAACAATGACTGGCGCGAACGGTTCGGCGCTGTGCCTTTTGAGGATAAAGGTGGGTTTTGGGAACCACGTTACTACCAACATAACGCCATCACCCAGGCACTAGAAGCGATTGCCAATAAGCGTGACCGAGTCCTGCTAACCCTGGCAACCGGTACGGGCAAAACCGCTATTGCATTTCAAATTGCCTGGAAGCTGTTCCATGCTCGCTGGAGCTTATCCGCAAGGGAAACCGGAGAGCCGAACCGCCAGCCTCGCATCCTTTTCTTGGCAGATCGTAATATTCTGGCCAATCAGGCATTCAATGATTTTTCTGCATTTCCCCAAGATGCCTTAGTGCGAATTGATCCTGACACCATCCGCAAAAAGGGTCGAGTGCCGAAGAACGGTAGTATCTTCTTCACCATTTTCCAGACCTTTATGACAGGTCAGGATAAAAATGGCGGACCGGCTCCCAATTTTGGAGATTATCCATCTGATTTTTTTGACGTTATCATTATCGATGAATGCCACCGAGGAGGTGCCAATGATGAGAGTAACTGGCGAGGCATCCTTGAATATTTCAGCCCTGCCGTACAGCTTGGTCTAACCGCAACTCCCAAACGTGATCATAACATTGATACCTACGCTTACTTCGGTGAGCCTGTATATGTCTACTCCCTGAAAGAAGGTATCAATGATGGCTACCTGACGCCGTTCAAAGTGAAGCAGATCGCGACCACGATAGATGATTACATTTATACCAGCGACGACGATGTTATTGAGGGAGAAATTGAGCAAGGGCGACGTTATACGGAGGCGGATTTTAATCGTGTTATCGAAATTGAAGCACGTGAGAAATATCGGGTTCGAGTCTTCATGGACCAAATTGATCAGCGAGAGAAAACCCTTGTTTTCTGTGCGACTCAGAAGCATGCGTTGGCAGTTAGGGACCTCGTTAACCAGATGAAAACCAGCAAAGACCTACACTACTGTGAACGAGTCACGTCCGATGACGGTAAAGAAGGTGAACGTTTTCTGAGGCAATTCCAAGATAACGAAAAAACCATCCCCACCATACTGACTACTTCCCAAAAACTATCTACCGGTGTCGATGCTCGCAATGTCCGGAACATCGTTTTGATGCGCCCGGTGAACTCGATGATCGAGTTCAAGCAAATCATTGGCCGAGGGACAAGACTGTTCGAGGGCAAAGACTATTTCACCATTTACGATTTCGTGAGAGCCCACGAGCACTTCAAAGACACTGAGTGGGATGGTGAACCGTTGTCTCCAGAGCCCTGTACTGAGTGTGGCGAAATTCCGTGCCAGTGCGTTGTTAGCCCTCCTAAAACTTGCCAGGGATGTGGTCAACGGCCCTGCATTTGTGCAAAAGAACCTCGACCTCCTTGCCCGGAATGTGGCGAGAACCCCTGTCTCTGCCCCAAAAAAACCAAGGTGAAGGTGAAGCTGGCAGATGGAAAAGAGCGCGCTTTAGATTACATGAGTGCTACTAGCTTCTGGAGTCCGGATGGTAAGCCGATGTCTGCTGCAGAGTTTGTGCAACGTCTTTATGGCGACCTACCTGCATGGTTTGCTGATGAGGACAAGCTGAGAGAACTATGGAGCAATCCAGGCACCCGGAAAAAATTGATGGTAGGCCTGGAAGATAAAGGGTATGGCATCGATCAACTCCATGAAATCGGCAGGATGATTGAGGCGGACAAAAGCGACATTTATGATGTGCTAGCTTTCATCGCGTTCAACCATCCGCCAGTCACCCGCGCTCAGCGAGTGGACTCACACAGAGAGGTGATTTTTAGGGAATACGACTATCACCAACAAGAGTTCCTGCGTTTCGTTCTGGATCATTACGTAGAGCGTGGCGTTGGCGAGTTGGACCCTGACAAACTACCTCAGCTGATTGAGCTGAAATACCACACTATTCGTGATGCTGTAAGCGAACTGGGGCCGGTAGGGAATATCCGAGACGTGTTTGTGACGTTCCAGAAACACCTCTATTGAAACTTTTGATGGCCTGCCAAGCAGGCCATCCAAGTCTATTAACGATAGCACGTTACTTCACCCGTGCAACTCAGCCATGCTGGCCACGCTCGGGGATCACCAGGTTGGCGAAGTTGCACGGCTTGTGGCGGCTGTCGAGCTGCTCGGCCAAAATGCCATCCCAGCCGGTGCGGCAGGCGCCGGTCGAGCCCGGCAGGCAAAAAATCACCGTGGCATTGGCCAGCCCGCCGAGGCAGCGGCTTTGAATCGTGGAGCTGCCGATTTCCTCACCGCTCAGCTGGCGGAATCGCTCGCCAAAGCCTTCGATATGCTTGTCCAGCAGTACCCCGACCGCCTCCGGCGTCGAGTCGCGGCCGGTGAAGCCGGTGCCGCCGGTGGTGATCACGCCCTGCACCGAAGGATCGGCGATCCATTGGGCCACCACGGCGCGAATGATGTACACGTCGTCCGGCACGATACGCTTTTCGACCAGCTGATGGCCGGCCTGGGTCAGCCGCTCGACCAGCGCCTGACCGCTGCGATCCGTCTCATCGGTGCGCGTATCGGAAATCGTCAGTACCGCGATACGTAGCGGAATCATCGGCTCCATGGGCTACTCCTTGGCGCGCTTTTGCGCTTGCCGGGCATCCAGCGCCGCCAGCTGTTCCGGCGTTGCCTTGCCCTGATAGAGGTCTTTCCACTCATCGTATGGCATGCCGTAGACGTACTCGCGGGCCTCTTCATAGCTCAGGGTTTCGCCCCGCGCTTCGGCGGCGCTGACCAGCCACTTGGAGAGGCAGTTGCGGCAGAAGTCGGCCAGAATCATCAGGTCAATATTCTGTACGTCTTTGTTGTCGTCAAGATGCTGCAACAGACGGCGAAATGCCGCCGCTTCAAGCTCGGTACGGGTGGTGTCGTCAAACTTATCCATCTCTGCGACCTCTATGGTGTGAAATTAAGCTCAGCATAACAAAAGACACCGCCCGTAGGCGGTGTCTTTTGCGACATTCCAGCGCACCTTACGAGGAGCGAGGAGCGGGTGATTCACCTGAGTCCTTCGAAGCTTTCCGATCGGCCAGTTCCTGCTCGGAAACTGACTGATCCTTGACCTCTTCGTACCACAGGTTGTGGTGCTCTTTGGCCCAGGTTTCATCAACGTAGCCGGTCGTCATGCCTTCCAGCGACCCTTCCGTTCCCAGGGTGCCGATGTAGATATGACCGATCGACACGGCCGTCAGCCCCAGGGCACCCACCGCGTGGACGAGGTTGGCCCACTGCATGGTGTCGCGTCCCTGACCGAAGTTGGGGAAGTCGAGGACGAAGCCGCTGGCAACGACCAACAGCCCCACCGTGGCCAACAGCCAGTACCAGGCTTTTTCACCGCCGTTGGCAAAGCCGGCATCCACGTGCCCTTTACCAACAAGACCACCGCCTTTCTTGAACCATTCCAGATCGTGCTTTTTGGGCATGTTGTCCTTGATCAGGCTGACCAGCAACACGATCAAAAGCACACCGAAGATCGGGCCAAGGTAGTTGTGCAGCAGCTTTGAGGCCGAGACCATCCATCCCCAGAAGGCATCGCCAAACAAGCCGCGGAAGACAAACTTGCCAAACAGCAGATTGAGACCGGTGAGGGCCAGGACGATAAACAGCGACGCCACCGACCAGTGCAAGGCACGCATGAAAAGTGGCCAGCGGAACAGCTTGCGTCCCGATCGCGGCTCCTCAAGATGCTTGCGACCCACGATCAGGTAAAACAGCGCGATGATCGCGATCATGCCCCCAATCACGATCAAGCCGAACGGAGACACCCAGCGATTACGCCACTGACGCCAGGTTTCACCGCTTGAGTTGATCAGGTTGTAGTTACTGTCGGCACGTGAATCCCGGTAGTTCGCGCCGGTTTCACCGCTACGCACCTGGCGCCACTGATCCGCATCGATACCCGGCGCTGCCGTGCTCATCTCACGATCCGGGTCGGCTTCCTGGGCGTGGGCTACCTGAGCCACGCCCAGACTGAGCACCAGGGCAAAAGCCAACAGCAGCCAGCGCCAAACCCCTTGCCATTGGGACAGGTGCGGCACCCCACCGGGTGCCTGAGCAGTCAACTGGTTCATGGAAAGCCTCCTTACCCTTTACGGGCAGCATCGTAGGCTAGGTTGTCGGCACTGGCCTGAGGGTTGTTGGACCAGGCACCGTCTTCGTGGCCACGATGTACGACACGCTGACGGAAAATGTCGGCAACATCCTGCGCATCACCTGCCAGCAGGGCCTTGGTGGAGCACATTTCCGCGCACAGCGGCAACTTGCCTTCGGCGATGCGGTTGGCACCGTACTTCTCGTATTCTTCTTCCTTGCTCTCGGCGGGACCACCGGCGCAGAAGGTACACTTATCCATCTTGCCGCGTTCGCCGAAGGCATCCTGCTGCGGGAACTGCGGCGCGCCGAAAGGACAGGCGTAGAGGCAGTAGCCACAGCCGATACACAGGTCTTTATCGTGCAGCACGATACCGTCGTCGGTCTTGTAGAAACAGTCGGTCGGACACACCGCCATGCAGGGCGCGTCGTCACAGTGCATGCAGGCAACCGAAATGGACATTTCGTCAGATTCGCCGTCGTTCAAGGTCACAACGCGACGACGCTGAATGCCCCATTCGACATCATTGGCGTTTTTACAGGCGGTAACGCAGCCGTTGCATTCGATGCAGCGTTCGGCGTCACACATAAATTTCATTTGAGCCATGGTGTTCTCCTAATGACGGTACGGGATGCCTCCCGTACCGTTGATGCTGTCAGGTCTGGGCGGGCCTCAGGCACGCTCGATACGGCAAATGGTGCACTTGGTTTCCTGCATCAGTGTCACCGGGTCGTAACCGTAGGTGGTCGCCGTATTGGCGGCTTCGCCAATGACATAGGGGGCAGTGCCTTCCGGGTAGAGACCTTCGAGGCTCTCGCCCTGGAACATACCGCCAAAGTGGAACGGCATGAAGGCGACCTTACGGTCAACGCGCGGCGTCACCATCGCCTTGACTTTCACGCGGCCACCTTCGGCGCCTTCGACCCACACATCATCGCCGTCGCTGATGCCGATATCGTTGGCATCGGCCGGGTTGATCTCAACAAACATCTCTTGTTGTAGTTCAGCAAGCCACGACATGGAGCGTGTTTCTTCACCGCCACCTTCGTACTCCACCAGACGCCCGGAGGTCAGGATGATCGGATAGTCATCCACCGAGGGGGCGCCGTCCTGCACGCTCTTGTACATGGTCGGCAGGCGCATGATCGAGTCGAAGTCGTCCCACGTCGGGTATTTTTCGACCAGGTCACGGCGCGTCGAGTAGAGCGGCTCGCGGTGCTTCGGCACGGCGTCGGGGAAGGTCCAGACCACGGCCCGCGCCTTGGCGTTGCCGTAGGGTGCACAGCCATGCTCAATGGCCACCCGCTGGATACCGCCGGACAGATCGGTTTTCCAGTTCTTGCCTTCCGCCGCCTGCTTTTCGTCGTCGGTAAGGTCGTTCCACCAGCCCAGATCCTTGAGCAGCTGGTCGGTGAACTCGGGATAGCCGTCGTCGATATCGCCATTAACCGGCGCTGAGCCTTCGGCCAGCAGGTTGACGCCATCGCGCTCGATACCAAAGCGGGCACGGAAGCCCATACCACCTTCCATCACCGGCACGCTGGGATCGTAGAGGTTCGGCGACCCCGGGTGCTTGAACTCGGCGGTTCCCCAGCAGGGCCAGGGCAGACCGTAGTAGTCACCATCCGCCGGGCCGCCTTCGGCACGCAGATTCTCGAAGCTGAAGGTGTGCCAGTTTTGCTGGTGTTCCTTGAGGCGTTCGGGGCTCTGGCCGGTGTAACCGACGGTCCACATGCCAGCGTTGATTTCGCGGAGAATATCTTCGATCAGCGGTTCGTCGCCGTTCATCTCATAGTTGGCGACCAACTCGTCACCAAAGCCGAGCTTGCGCGCGAACAGGTACATGATCTCGTGATCAGGCTTGGACTCGAACAGCGGGTCGATGACCTTGTCGCGCCACTGCAGGGAACGGTTGGTCGCCGTCACGCTGCCGGTGGTTTCGAACTGGGTCGCCGCCGGCAACAGGTACACGCCATCGGTCCGGTCGTGCATGACGGCTGCAACGGTCGGGTACGGGTCGACGATGACCATCATCTCGAGCTTTTTCATCGCCTGCTGCATTTCGACGCCGCGGGTCTGGGAGTTGACCGCGTGGCCCCAGTAGAACATCGCCTTGAGCGAGGTCCGCTGGGAGATGTTCTCGTCTTCCTCCAGCACGCCGTCCACCCAGCGCGACACGGTGATACCGGCGCTGTTCATGGGCTTGCCGTCGTTGTACTCGGTATCGTCGAAGCGGCCCTGCAGCCACTCGTAGTCAACGCTCCAGACGTTGGCCCAGTGCTGCCAGGCGCCTTCCGCCAGACCGTAGTAACCCGGCAGCGAATCGGAACCCAGCCCCAGGTCGGTCGCCCCCTGCACGTTGTCGTGACCGCGCAGGATGTTGGCACCGCCACCGGCCACGCCGATGTTACCCAGCGCGAGCTCGAGAATGCAGTAAGCGCGGGTATTGTTGTTACCCGTGGTGTGCTGGGTACCGCCCATACACCAGACAACGCAGCCCGGACGGTTTTCAGACAGGGTCTTGGCAACGTCGAACATGTCCTGTTCGCTGACGCCGGTGATGTCTTCGACGACGTCCGGCGTGAAGTTGGCCACTTCCTCGCGCACATCGTCCATGCCGTAAACGCGCTGGTTGATGTACTCGCTGTCTTCCCAGCCGTTTTCAAAGATATGCCATAACAGGCCCCAGACGTAGGCCACGTCGGAACCCGGGCGAATCCGCACAAACTTGTTGGCTTTAGCTGCCGTGCGCGTGAAGCGTGGGTCGGCCACAATGATCTGGCAGTTGTTGCGTTCCTTGGCAATCAGGAAGTGCTGCATCGCCACCGGGTGAGCCTCGGAGGGATTCGACCCGATGAACAAGATCGCCTTGCTGTTGTGCGTGTCGTTGAGCGAGTTGGTCATCGCCCCGTAACCCCAGGTATTGGCTACCCCGGCCACGGTGGTGGAGTGACAGATACGCGCTTGGTGGTCGGTGTTGTTGGTGCCCCACATGGAGGCGAGCTTGCGCATCAGGTACGCCTGCTCGTTGTTGAACTTGGCCGAACCGAGCCAGTAAACGCTGTCGGGGCCGTGCTCGTCGCGCAGTTCAAGCAGCTTGTCGCCGATCTCGTTGACTGCATCTTCCCAGCTCATGCGCTCCCATTCACCGCCCACCAGCTTCATGGGGTACTTCAGGCGGCGGCTGGAATGGCCGTGCTGACGCAACGAGGCGCCTTTGGCGCAGTGTGCGCCGCGGTTGATCGGGTGATCGAAGGCCGGCTCCTGCTTGGTCCAGATGCCTTCCTGCACCTCGGCGTAGACGCCACAGCCCACCGAACAGTGCGAGCAGATCGTGCGCTTGGTTTCCACCGGGGAATCCAGCACCGGCGTTTTATCCGCCGATTCCGCCCGGCGCATCATGGGGGCGCCCATGAAACCCAGCGCGGCAACACCGCCGGTAGCCGCACCGCTGCGCTTGATGAACTGGCGGCGCGAAATACCCAGGCCTGGTGCTTTGGGAGTGTCTGTTTTGCGAGTTAAACGCATGGCAATTCTCCTGGCATTCCGCCGTCAGTCACGCAACGAGGCGTAAAAAGCACGGACGTGGTCGGTCTCACGGTAATTTTTTGTCGTTTTTTCAGCGTCGCTGGGAGCGGTTTCGGCTTGCGCCAAAGTGACATGGCCCACTGCGGCCGCAGCGCCTGCGGCCGCGGTTCCCAACCCCACGGTTTTCATAAACCGGCGGCGCTCAGGATTGTGTGACTGTTGCATGGTGTTCTCCTCTCTTGCCATGGCCTTTGGCCGTTTTATCTTATGCTATGGCTGCCGCGCGCTCACCCGACGGTGAATCAACGCGTTAGCGCGTCACGTCAAGGTTCTACGATTCTTACCGGGGCATGGCTCGCCTCAATGGCCAGGCGGGCCTCTTCGCTCTCCATGTAAGCGCTACCCAACTGCCCGAGCGCTGCATAAAAAGCCGTGTCGACTTGCCCTAAGTCGTCGAAACAATCGCTTGCCCAAGGGGCAAGGTGGTGCATAAAGAATTGCGCCTGGTCCGTGCTCGTCGCGTCGATCAACATGGCCATCACCTCGCACAGCGCGGCCAGGTGATCCTCGGGGTCGCGGGTGTGCTCGCTGCGTTCGAAGCCCAGCGCGCCGAGATCGCGACGCAGCGCCACCAGCGCCGCCTCCATCAGTTCGCCGTTACGGTACCAGGAGGCATAGGGCACGATGTCGCCCTGAATCACGCCCACCAGGTGGCCGAAGTGCGCTCGCTTCAAACGCGCCGTATCGGCACTGTCAGCGGCTTGGCTAAGCCCACGCCAGCACTCGGCCAGACGGCTTCCATCCTGCTCGATGTCCAGCGAGGCCAGCCAGCCGAGCAGCTCATCACTAGGCGCTTCGCGGAGCAGCGCTGCCAGCAGCCGATAGATATCAGCGCGTAACGCGTCGGCCTCATTCAGTGCGGGAACAGTTTGCGTCATGGCTTATATCCTCAGCTGGGCGTCGGGATCACGAATCATGGTTTTCCAGACGTCTTTCACCCGGCAGTCCTCGCACATTTCCAGACGCAACATGGCATCGCCTGCAAAATAGGGGTGATCAGCGAGCTTGGCCTTGATATTGGCGACCGTGCTGGCCGTGGCGAAGGGTTTGCCGCAGCCAATGCATTCGAAGGGCGCTTCTTCGTGGCATACCTGACGCGTTTCCCGCGTCTCGGCGGCCAGAAAGCCCGGCATCAGCGTAATGGCATCTTCGGGACAGGCCTGTTCACAGAGCCCGCACTGCACGCAATCCGCCTCGCGGAAGTTCAGCGACGGCACCTTACCCCCGGAGGAAAGCGCCGGGGTCGGGCAACTGCTGACGCAGGCGTGACACAGGGTGCAGGCATCGCTGTCGACCTGAATGCTCCCGTACGCAGCACCTTGCGCCATGGCGTGGCGCTGGCCGCTCGGCGCACCCAGCTCGGCCAAGCGTGACAGCACGATATTCAGGCGGGCGCGCTTATTGGGCTCGTTCAGCGTCAGTGGCTGGTCGGTCAACGGGGTCAGCATAGGCAGCGCGTCGCGCGCCTCGGCATCGCCAACGGCCAGCAGTTGCACGCGGGCCGGGTCGTGCCCGAGGGCGGTCAACAGTGTCTGAGCCTGACTCACCTGATCAGCCAAAAAGGCGCTCAGGCGGGGAGGCATCTCGGGGTGCTCCTGGATACGCACTTCGGCGGCACCGCTGGCCAGGGCCGTCAACCACTGGTCGTGACCGGCCGCGCCGAGCTCTTCCAGGGGGATGTCCAGCACGTGCCCGGCGGGCGTAACGCCGGCCGCCTGTTCAGCGTCCTGAGAGTCATGGGTGATAAAGCGCAGTACGGGGGCTTGACCGCCGGCCTCGCGGTAGGCGGCCAGCCAGGTGGACAGTGTGTCCTGCTGGCGGCGCGTGTCGGGCAGGCGAAATTCAATGGCGCCGGTTGGGCAGGCGCTGGTGCAACTGCCGACACCCTGACACAGGTAGGGGTCGATCTCGATCTGCGATTCAATGCGCCCCTGATGACTGCTGATGGCATCAGCGGGACACACGTCCAGGCAGCGGGTGCAGCCGGTGTTGCCGCTGGAGGAATGCGCGCAGAGATCGCTGTTGACCTGGAAATAACGTGGCTTGTCGAACTCGCCGACCAGCTCAGCCACCGCATCTACCGCGTCGCGGCGGCGGTCGACGTCTGCCCAGTCGAGGAGCACGTAGCCGGGAGGCGGCAGCTCGGTAGCCATCACCGGGTTGGCACTCAGATCCAACACCACGTCAAAATTGTCACGGTCGACAAACGCCCGGGCCAGATTGAGCAAATTGCCGCCGTCGTCGATGCGAACGTCGAACGCACCCAAATGGCCGCTGATACGCAGGGCGTCTCGCTGGGCCGTGCTCAGGGCATGGCGGAAGAGCGGCTGGGCATGCCCCTGGGGCAAGGCATCCTGTGAGGTGGTGTCTGACGATGCTGGCTCGGGCAATGGCGCTGCTGCGTCGTGACCGCCAACCATCAGCAGCGTCAACGACGCAAGCCCACTGCCCTGCAGGGCGCGGGCAGCCGCTTCGGCAGTATCGCTCGCGCCGATGATGAGCGCGTGACCCCGACTATGATAGGTCACGTTGGCGGGCGTTAGGTTCGCTGGCCACGAGATACGCTGGCGTACCGCTTCTCGGGCTTCGGCGTTACGCTGATCGTCTATCGACGCCAGCTGGATTCGTTGATTCATGCATTCTCACGGTCAGAGGATCATTTTTTTATAATAGTTGATCATACTTTTTTACTATTGTGGCATAACGGCTGTGCCAATACATAGCACTTGCTCAGTCGATCAGTCCTCTTTTGATCGCCGACTTGTTCCTTGATTAAGCGTATGGTGACTGGGTAGGCTTTGCCAAGGCATTTGCACTCGGCACTTTCAACGCTGTTATTCCGTTCTTAGCACAACATCTTGTTTTGTATGGACTAACGCCCCACCTTATGCTTTGGTCTGAGCATTATCAGACTGGTCGTCTAGTGCCGATGTCTGCTCGTTCGCTGGCTCGTCATCGCCAGCCTCTGACGGCGTGGTTTGGTTATCAGCGGTCGTTGACGTGGCCGGTTCGTTAGTCGGCGCGTCTTCACTATCTGTATCCAGGCTTTCATCGGCTTTTTTGACCCAGCGGCGCAGCTTGCCGGCCAGATCCGTGGCCATGGGCTTGAGCTGCTGAGTGTAATCCAGGTCGTAGTCATCCAGCCCGTCGCGCACGTTATAGTTGCCGGTCGACCACAGGCGCTTCAGCGCCCGCCGCCTAAGTGCCGCACTCACGCCGGGCACCATGTAACCGCTGAAATCGCTGCCGGCGTCCAGCGTGTCCGGGTCGGGCAAGGTGTCATCCAGGCTTCCCGGGGGCGGTGGCGCCTTGGCTTGGGCAGCAGTATCGTCGGCGTCGTCCCGGCCGTCGCTTTCCGGCATGTCCTCAAAGGGCCGGGCTGCCGAAGGCGACTCCTCGGCAGTTGGCGACGGCTGAGCATCTTGCTGGGCAGGCACCTCGCGCGTTGCATCCGGTGATGGATCATCAGGCTCGAGGCCCCGTTTGATACGCGACCAGCGTTCTAATCGACTCATTGCGGTTTCTCCTGGGTAGGCGTGTCTTTAGCGCGCCCGGCCCCTTTGCGCTTCTTCTTGCGAATTTCCATCGGTGCTTCGCCATGGCGGGCCAGATAGCTTTCGATCCATATCTGAATCGCCATCGGCATGGCCACCTCCAGCACCTGTTGCTCGCCATCCATCCAACCGGCGGCGACATCCTGGCTGGCGGTGATGGCGGCTGGTTTGGGTTCCTGGCCGGTAAAACCGGCGCGCACGAAGAGGCGCGGCGTCGCGGCGGTCAGGTTAAAGCGGTAAGCCGCCCGCTCGGTCATGAACAGCTGCAAAAACAGCACGTGCGGACCCTGTTCGCCCAGCGTCAGCTCATTGATGCGCCACTGTGTTTCGCTAAAGCGGCTTACCTGCTTTTTCTCAGCGACCAGCGAGATGCTTAACGGGCGTAAATTATCGATCATCGCGTAGGCCTTGTGCGTTGTTCTGAAAGTCCAGTTCGGAAAGACAGGTTCGGGTAGACAAGTAAGCCTTTCGAGCGCCATCATCGTCAACTCAAACGTTGTACGCACCATGAGGATCGCGGATGCCCGCCCTGGAGCTAAGCCGAGCCCGCTTACCGGCCACCACCGAGATTGACGTGGTAGACGAATTTGGTGATACCCGCCGGCAGGCTATCGCCGCCGAGCGGGCCTTGACCGTGTATCTCAACAAGCGTGAAATCGTCACGCTCATGACGCTGGGCGACGACCCGGAAGCGCTGGTGGTTGGCTACTTGCGCAACCAGGGCCTGCTGCGCGCCGCCGCCGACCTGTCCGTCGTTCAGGTCGACTGGGAGGTTGAAGCCGCCGTGGTGGTGACCGGCCACCTGCCCGAGGATCTTGAAGCGCGCCTCAGCACGCGCACCGTGACCACCGGCTGCGGCCAGGGCACGGTTTTCGGTAAGCTGCTCGACCAGACCGATCTGACCGAACTGCCCGACACGCGCTTGACCCAGGCAACGCTCTACCAGCTATTGAAAAACCTCAACGCCTACAATGAAACCTACCGCAGCGCCGGGGCGGTGCACGGCTGCGCGCTCTGCCGCCAGCACGACGTGCTGGACTTCGTGGAAGACGTGGGCCGCCACAACGCCGTGGACACGCTGGCGGGTCGCCAGTGGCTGCAGCAAGCAGACAGTGGCGATGCCGATATTTTCTATACCACCGGGCGTCTGACGTCGGAGATGGTGCTCAAGGTCGCCCAGATGGGCATCAGCGTGCTGGTCTCGCGCTCGGGCGTCACCCAGAAAGGCGTCGAGCTGGCCGAGCGATTTGGCGTCATGCTGATAGCCCGCGCCAAGGGCAAGCACTTCCAGGCCATCAATGCCGCAGGCCGACTCACCCTGGATGCCATTCCGCCGCGCCCGCCCCGCGCTCGCGCGGCCACTCAAGAGGCGCGCTCATGATCCCCACGCATGATCTTACCGGCATGATTCTCGCCGGAGGCGAAGGCCGCCGTATGGGTGGCCGCGACAAAGGCCTCGAGCCCTTCGCCGGACTGCCGCTGGTGGCCCACGTGGCCCAGCGCTTCGACGCCCACGTGGCCGAGCTACTGATCAACGCCAACCGCAACGCCGATGCTTACGGCCTGTTCGCCGACCGCGTCATTGAGGACGCCGAAGGCGGCTTCAAGGGGCCGCTGATGGGCATCTACAGCGGTTTGCGCGCCGCCAAAACGCCCTGGCTGCTGGTCGCCCCCTGCGACTCGCCCGCCCTGCCCGACGACCTGGTGGCACGTATGGTCGCGGGCATTGGCGAGCATGATATCGGCGTTGCCTTCGACGGCGAGCGGCTTCACCCCGTGGTGGCCTTGCTACGCACCTCGCTGGCGGATGACCTCGCCGCAACCCTTGGCGAAGGCGAACGCAAGATCGACCGTTGGTACGCCCGCCATGCGTGGTGCAAGGTGGATATGTCCGACTGCCCGGACGCCTTTGCCAACCTCAACACCGAGGAAGAAAAGTTCCGCCTGGAAGCCGCTTTAGCCCCCAAGACAAAACCGGCAACGCCATGACCCTGTCCTGCTTTGAACTCGGCGAACAGATGCTCAGCGTGGAGGAAGCGCGGACGGCGCTGGCCACGCTGGTCGAACGGCCCGTGGGCAGCGAGCAGGTGGCGCTGGCCGAGGCTCATGGCCGCCGGCTGGCAGACGCCATCACGGCTGCCATCAACGTGCCGCAGAATACCAACGCCGCAATGGATGGCGTGGCGCTGGCCTGGACACAGGACGCACCCACCGATTGGGCCCTGGTCGGCGATGCCTTTGCTGGGCAGGCCTTTGCAGGCCACGTTGCCGCCGGGCAGTGCGTGCGCATTACCACCGGCGCGCCGCTGCCGCCGGGGACCGATACGGTGATCATGCGCGAGCAGCTGAGCGAGCAGGCAACAGGCTTGGTGATTGACTCCCCCGGGCGCGTCAAACGCGGCCAGAACGTCCGCCAGGCGGGAGAGGACATTGCCGCGGGAAGCGTCGCCCTGCCCGCAGGCACGCGACTGGACGCCGCCGCGCTGGGCCTTGCCGCCTCCCTGGGATACGCTACCGTGACGGTTTGCCGACGCCCCAAGGTGGCGATTTTTTCCACCGGCAATGAAGTTACCGCCCCTGGCGAGGCCTTACCCAGCGCCGGCATCTACGATGCCAACCGTTTTACGCTGGCGGGGCTGCTTACCGAACACGGCGTTGAGGTAGTCGATCTGGGCATTCTGCCGGACGAGCTGACTGCGCTTAAGGACACGCTGTCGCACGCCGCGGCACACAGCGACCTGGTGATTTCCAGCGGCGGGGTATCGGTGGGCCACGCCGACTTTACCCGCGACGCCCTGGAACAACTGGGTCGGCTGGCATTCTGGCGGGTGGCCTTGCGACCGGGCCGCCCGATGGCTTGCGGCTGGCTGGGCACATCACGCACGCCTTTCGTCGGCTTGCCCGGCAATCCCGTTGCGGTCATGGTAACCTTTCTACAGTTTGTCGTGCCGTTACTGCAGCGGCTTCAAGGACAGCCCGTTACGCCGCCCCGCCGACTCAACGCGATTGCCGACGAAGCACTGAAAAGCCGCTTTCAACGGACAGACTTCCTTCGTGGGGTCTACCATAGTGATAAACAGGGACAGCTACGCGTACGTAGCACCGGCGCCCAGGGGTCGGGCATATTAACCTCGATGGTGGCAGCTAACTGCTTGATTGAGCTAGCCGACGACCAAGATGGTGTGCAACCAGGCGAGGTCGTCAGCATACAACCACTAACGGAATGGCTATGACCGAGCAACTGATCGACAACTTTGGCCGCCGCATTAGTTATGTGCGTATCTCGGTAACCGACCGCTGTGACTTTCGCTGCGTTTATTGCATGAGCGAAGAAATGACCTTCCTGCCGCGCGCCCAGGTGCTCACGCTGGAAGAGCTGGCCATGGTAGCCCGCGCCTTCACAGAGCTAGGCGTGGAGAAAATTCGCCTCACCGGCGGCGAGCCGCTGGTGCGCCGCGACATCACCCAGCTGGTGGATGAAATCGGCTCGATGCCGGGCCTCAACGACTTCACCATGACCACCAACGGTGCCAGCCTGCGCAAGCACGCCAAGCAGCTTTATGCCGGCGGCATGCGGCGTCTCAACATCAGCCTGGATTCGCTTGACCCGGAGCGCTTCAAGCAGCTCACCCGCACCGGCGATCTTGATAAAGTCATCGACGGCATCCGTGCCGCCAAGGAAGCTGGCTTCGAGCGCATCAAACTCAACGCGGTGATCCTCAAGGGGCGCAACGATGATGAAGTGCTCGACCTGGTCGAGTTTGCCCGCCGGGAAGGCCTGGATATCAGCTTCATCGAGGAGATGCCGCTGGGCGACGTGTCCGACCACTCCCGCGCGGAAACCTTCTACTCGAGCGATGACGTCCAGGCACTGATCGAAACCCGCTATCCGCTGATAGCCACCCCGGAAACCACACCCGGTCCGTCACGCTACTTCCGGATGGCCGACAGCAAGAGTCGCGTCGGTTTCATTTCGCCACACAGCCATAATTTCTGCGATACCTGCAACCGCGTTCGCGTGACCGTCGAAGGACGCTTGCTGCTATGCCTCGGCAACGAGCACTCGGTGGACCTGCGCGCCGTGCTGCGCCGTCATCCGGGCAACATGCAGGCCCTGAAAGACGCCATCATCAACGCTCTGCCGCTCAAGCCCGAGCGCCATCACTTCACCACCGACGGCGACGTTCAGGTCGTACGCTTCATGAACATGACTGGCGGCTGAGCATGGCGGCACTGTCGAACGTCCCCGTCCATATCGTCACCGGCTTTCTGGGGAGCGGCAAGACCACGCTTATCCACAGCCTGATCGAGCAGAAGCCTGTGGATGAAAAATGGGCGATCCTGGTCAATGAATTTGGCCAGATCGGTATCGACCAGGCGATGTTCGATACTCGGGACGATGTCGTCGTCAAAGGCCTGCCCGGTGGCTGCCTGTGCTGTCAGCTGGCCTTCGTGCTGCAGGCCGCGCTGGTCAATTTGCTCGCGCGCAGTCAACCCGACCGCGTCATCATCGAGCCTTCTGGCCTGGGTCACCCCGCTGGCCTGGTGGATCTGTTGCGTGGCGAAGCCTTTCAGGGGGTCGTCGAGGTGCGCGATATCGTGGCAACGCTCGACCCGCGCCGCCTGGACGAGCCACGCGTAGTCGCTCACGAGACCTTCCGCGACCAGTTGGAGATTGCCGACGCGGTCGCTCTGACCATGCGCGATCAAAGTACCGCCGAACAGCTCAGCGCGGCGCATGCCTTCATTGCCGAGCGCTGGCCACCACGTAAGTGGATCCACGAGATGCACGACGGCCACCTGCCGCTGGCTCGCCTGCTGGAAGGTGGACGCGCTCAGGGCAGCAGCAGCGTTCCGGAAGCCCACCAGCCGCTCTCCGCACCGCCAAGCCTTGAGGGCAGCTTCTTCAACATACCGCCGGCACCGGGCACGCCCCAGTGCGAGACCGGCACCTCGCTTGGCTACTCGAGCACCGGGTTGCGCTGGCACCCAAGCGATGTCTTCGACCTGGACCGCCTCGCAGCCCAACTGGGCGAACTGCCCCAGGACGTTCGCGTCAAAGGCGTCTTCCATACCGATAGCGGCTGGCGACAGCTCAACCGGGCCGGCGGCACGCTGAGCGTCACGCCGGCTACCTGGCGGCAGGATTCCCGCGTTGAAGTGATTGCTCCGGAGCCATCGGTGGCGCATGCGCCCACCCCCGACGCCCTCAAGGCCACCTTCGCAAGCACCCTGACCGCCTAAATTGTAGACTCGCCCGACAGCCTCGCCTCCAGCGCGTCCAGCGGCATTGGCCGGCCGTACCGAAAACCCTGGTAGGTGCGGCAGCCGTGGGTCAGCAGCCAGGCCTGCTGCTCGTCGCTCTCGACGCCTTCTGCGATGACCTCGAGCGACAGGCTTTGCGCCAGCGCAATGGTACTTTCCACAATCGCCGCGTTGGCCTTGCTGTGGATGACCTGCTGGACAAAGGACTGATCGATCTTGAGCTGGTCCAGCGGCAGGTGCGCCAGATAGGCTAGCGATGAATAGCCGGTGCCAAAGTCGTCCAGCGAGAAACGTACGCCTTTTTGCTTGAGGCGCAGCATCTTGTTGCGGGCATCGTCGCGTTCTTCGAGAAACAACGACTCCGTCACCTCCAGCTTGAGTTTGTGGCATGGCGCCTGGGTGCGCTGCAGGATGGCCTCCACCTTGGCGACAAAGTCCACCTGCCGGAACTGCAGCGGGCTTACGTTAACCGCCACGCTCAGTTCGGCAAACGCTGGCTGATGGGCCCACTCCGCCAGCTGCCGGCAGGCCGTCTCTAGCACCCAGTCGCCCACCGGGTTGATCAGTTCGGTTGTTTCGAGCAGCAGGATGAAGACGTCCGGTGTCACCAGGCCGCGCTCGGGATGCTGCCAGCGCAACAGCGCCTCGACGCCGATACAGCGCCCGGCCTCATCGACCTGCGGCTGATAGTAAAGCCGCCACTCATCGTTGGCCTGGGCCTGGTGCAGTTCGTTTTCCAGACGTACCCGCGCCAACAGCTCGGCCTGCATGGTGGGGTCGAAAAAGCTCAGCGAGCAGCGGCCGCTGCTCTTGGCCTGAAACAGCGCCATGTCGGCCTGCTGCAGGTAGTCGTCGACCGAACTCGATGGGTCGCTCACCACCGTAATGCCGATGCTCGCCGTGACGCTGACGCTGTCATCCTGAAGGGGGATCGGCTGCTGGATGACGTCCTGCAGTTTTTGCGCAATGCTTTCGGCAAGCTCGGCGGTGTACTCACGCCGCTGGCCGAGCCCCTCGATCAGCACGGCGAACTCATCGCCGCCAAGCCTCGCCAGGGTATCGGTTTCACGCAGCATCTTGCCCATCAGGCGGCCCAGGTGCTGCAGCAGCTGGTCACCGGCAAAATGCCCCAGGGTATCGTTGATCTGCTTGAAATTATCGATGTCGATAAATAACAGGGCGCCACAGCGCGAATGGCGATTGACGTCCTTCAGCGCGGCCTCCATGCGATCCATGAATAGCCGACGATTGGCCAGCCCGGTCAGCGGGTCGTAAAACGCCAGTTGATGAATCTCCTGCTCCGCCGCCTTACGCTCGCTGATATCGCTCATCGTCGCGACATAATGCGTCAGGGTCCCTTGCGGGTCGTAAACGGCGCTGATGGTCAGCCACTCGGGAAATACATCGCCGTTTTTGCGCCGGTTCCATATCTCGCCTTCCCAGCTCCCGGTGGCCTGCACTCGCCGCCAGATCTTGCGATAGAACGTGGCGTCGTGACGCCCCGAATTGAGCATGCGGGTGCTTCTGCCCACGACATCGTCTTCGCTGTAGCCGGTGATCCGGGTGAAGGTATCGTTGACCTTCAGAATGCGCCCCTTTTCATCGGCAATCAGCATGCCCAGGTGCGTTTGAAACGCCGTCGCGGAAATCCGCAGCTCGGCTTCCCCTTGATGCAGGCGGTGCTCAACGCGCAACCGGTTCAGGTAATGACGCACCCCCCAGACACCCAACAGGGCAATCACTATCATGAACCCGGTCAGTATTGCCGCCCGCTGCCGCCAGCCAGCCAGTTGAAGCTGAATATCTTCGCCGACCACCACCAGCAGCGGCAGCGCTTCTATCCACTGCATCTGAAACAGCCGCTCGCGCTTGTCCAGCGGCGAGGTCAATTGCAGCGACCACTTCTCGGCGCCCTCCTCGATCATTGCCATGGTCTCGGGGCTTTCGACTTGCCAGCCCGATGGCAAGGGATCCTCCAGCGCAGGCAAGCGTGCGATCAGCTTGAGTTCACCGTCGACCAGGGCAATGCTTTCGCCTTCGGCGATGCCCAGGCGCTGCAGGGCGCGCTCGAAAACCCGGGGAGAAATTCGCGCCACAACGATGCCGTTAAACTCACCGTTTTCGCGGGTCAACCGTCGCGCCTGATAAAGAAAGTAACGATCATCGTGGGAAACCGAGTACAGCGGCGTCACCAGCTTGGTGCGCTCCTGCTGATCACGAAACGCTTGAAAAAACCGTGTGCCGCTAAGGTCGCGACCGACCTGCTCCGTTCTTAGCGAACTGGCTCGAACAACGCCTTCGTTGTCGATGACCCCGATACCATCAATCCAGTCCACATAGCGGCTACGGTTGAGTAATGCACGCTGCAGCATCCCGGCGTCGCCCTGGGTGGGCATGCCCTGCAGTTCGATCAGCTCGGCTATGCTCAATAAGGCTTGGTCACTTTGCGCAAAAACGCCTTTCGCCCATTCGACCACGACGTCGGCCCTTGCGGCGTTGCGCGATTCAAGTGAATGAATTTCCTGGCGATATTGTTCGTAAAGTATCCATGTAAAGATACTCAGCAATAGCAGTAGCGCTACCCCGTACAGCGTCAAGGCACCATTGCGCTGTTGGCGATACTTTTTCGCCAAATCGGCCGGGAGCGGGATAACAGGTTGTGGCATTGCGTGGGCGCCTTGTCATAATGTGGCATAAAGCTAGCGATAGCGTTTTAACATAAGCCCAAACGTGCATGATATTGAAGGGCTATTTGTGAAAAGTATATCGGCCCTTTTCAACTTGCCTATCATTAAATCCACTGATCACCCGTCATGAGAGCCTGCCATGCCCGCGCTTGGTCAAATGAGCGACTACGAGATTCGCTTGATCCGTATTTTTCAAACGGTCGTGGAGTGCGGTGGCTTTACGGCGGCGGAGACCACGCTGGGGATCAGCCGGTCGGCAATAAGTCAGCACATGAACGATCTGGAGGGTAGGCTCGGCTTCTCGCTCTGCCAACGCGGCCGCGGTGGTTTCAGCCTGACCGAGGAAGGCAAGGAAATATACCAGGCGGGACTAACTCTGTTGACGGCGCTGGAAACCTTCAAAAGCGACGTCAACGCGCTGCATCAGACGATCAAAGGCGAGCTGAATATCGGCATTACCGACAACCTGGTGACCCTACCCGCCATGCACGTTACCCATGCGCTGGCCCGGTTAAGCGCCCCGGAGCACGAGGTCACCCTGCATATACACATGGAGCCCTCGGATGCGGTGATTCGCGGCGTGATGGACGGCCACCTGCACGTCGGCGTGGTACCTGCGGTGAACCTGCCCACCAGCCTGGATACCCAACACCTCTACGACGAACCGTCCTATCTCTATTGCGCCGCCGGGCACCCGCTGTTTGACCTTGCAGGGGATCAGCTCACGCTCGAGGAACTTGCCCGCCATCCGGCGATTTCGCCCCGCTACCCATTGCCGGTGGAGGCACGCCAAGCCCACGACGCCCTGAGCCTGCGCGCCTCGGCCTCCGACCGAGAAGGCGCGGCATTTCTTATTCTCACCGGGCGTTTCATTGGGTTTCTTCCCGAACACGTGGCTGCGCAATGGGTCTCGGCAGGCAAGATGCGCGCGCTGGACAGCCCGCGCCAGCACTATCGCATCCCCTTTGTGCTGATCTCGCGCCGCGACCGTCGGCCCAACCGCGTGGTAGAAGCCTTCCTGCAGTTTATCGATACGCCCTAGGCCCAAAACGCCAACACCCGGCGCGTTGCCGGGTGCAGGTCAAGAAGGTAAGCAACAATCTCCTAGGGGAGCTGTTCGCTAGGCTCCCGGTCAGCCACTGGCGCGGGCCCAACCGCCGGGGCCGTGGCCAGTACCTGGCTTGCGATGTAGTAAACGATCGCGCCCAGCGCCGAGCCGGTAAACCATCCGTAGTCGTAGAACCAGTACATCGTCCCCGTGGTCAGCGCAAGCAAGGTCAGCGCTACCGGCACGCCAAAGGCGATAAAGCCGGCGATATTCACGGCGGGGTAGGCATGGTTATCCATGTACAGGCTGGGGACGTCCAGGCGCTGCTTCTTGATCAGGAAATAATCCACCGCCATGATCCCCGCGATCGGCCCAAGAAGGCTCGAGTATCCCAGCAGCCAGTTGGAGTACATCTGCTCAAGCGATAGCCCCGGCGGAATCAAGCCCGCCTTTTGCAGCAGATCGTAGCCCATCAGCAGCACCCCTACCGCACCGGTCATCAGTACACCGCGCGTCTGGTTGATCAGCTTGGGCGCGATGTTCTGAAAGTCATTGGTCGGCGAGACAATGTTGGATGCGGTATTGGTCGAAATCGTGGCCACAATGATGAACAGCATTGCCAGCACCACCCAGAACGGGCTGTCGATATAGCCGATCAGGCGTACCGGGTCGGCGACGGTTTGCCCGATCAACGACTCGGACGCCGCCGTCAGCACCACGCCCAGCGACGCAAAGAAGAACATCGTCAGCGGCAGGCCGATCACCTGCCCGACGATCTGATCTTTCTGGCTCTTGGCAAAGCGGCTGAAATCAGGAATATTCAGCGACAGCGTTGCCCAGAACCCCACCATGGCCGTTAACCCCGCAAAGAAGTAACCGTACACCGACGCCCCTTCAGGCCGCGACGGCGGCTGAGCCAGCAGCTCGGTCATCGACATGTGCGGCCACGCCCAGATCATCAGGCCGACACCAACGGCCAGCAGCAGCGGGGCCGCCAGGGTTTCCAACCATTTGATCGATTCCGCCCCGCGAATGACCACGTATAAATTCATGGCACCAAACACAAAGAAACCAATGACTTCCCCCACGCCACCCAGCGCCGCCCAGGCGGGAATCAACTCGGAAAGCAGCAGGTGAATAGCCAGGCCGCCGAACATGGTCTGAATACCGAACCAGCCACAGCCGACGAGCGCTCGGACCAGACACGGCACGTTGGAGCCGAAAATGCCGAACGAGGAGCGCAGCACCACGGGGAAAGGAATACCAAACTTGGTGCCGGGGAAGGCGTTCAGGGTGAGCGGAATCAAGACGATCACGTTGGCCAGCAGGATGGCGAACAGCGCCTCCCCCACGCTCAGACCGAAGTAGGCAGTCAGCACCCCGCCCAGGGTGTAAGTGGGTACGCATATCGACATGCCTACCCACAGCGCGGCGATATTCCACTTCGACCAGGTTCGCTCGCTTGCCTGGGTCGGGGCAATATCCTCATTGAAACGTGAGCTCGTCCTTACGTCGTCCCCTACATCCAACTCAATCAGTCCTGCTCGGTCTACCATCTGAGAGGTTGTTTTCGTCATTGGTCTCTCCTCAGTGTCATCCGCTTCCCAGAAAACCCTCACGGTCTGAGGTAGTTTCAAGCAATAAGCGTGCCGACTAAGCCGCCCTAGGCACTTAACTTATTGATCAAAAAACTGTCTTCCAGGACAAGAATTTTATTGTTGTCGTCATCGTGCCGACTTCTGAGTCACCGAATACCCGGCGGACTAAAAAAGGCTAGATCAAAAAAAATATTTGCACCAACTTTAAACATAAAAACCTGTCTTTATTTTCAAAAAAACACTGCAAACTACTGATTAAAAACCATTAATAAAACACTCCAAAAAAGTGCACACCCTCACCAGATTAGGGAATGTGCAACGCTAGAATAAAAAAATCAAATTAACTCAATGAGTTAAAAAGCATCTTAAAAAAACCACCGACTAACTTGCTAAAACGCACAACCTGACGATACTTTCTTAAAAGCTGTCGCAACGGTCAGCTTTGAAAGTTGCCTGCTAAAAACAGAACATCAAATAATGCTAATGCTGTGGCCAAACATGAATAAGAGGGAGTGTCTGATGCAGAAGATGAAAATCGGCCTGATTCAAATGGGGCTAAAAACCAGCACCGACCTGGAACCCGCGGCGATTCGTGACGCCATGAACGAGGCTCACCTGCCGCTGGTCGAGCAGGCCGCCGAGCAGGGCGTGCAGGTGCTGTGCTTCCAGGAAGTGTTCAACCAGCCCTACTTCTGTCCCAGTCAGGACACCAAGTGGTACGCCGCCGCCGAGCGGGTGCCGGAAGGCCCCACCTGCCAGATGATGCAGAAACTCGCTGCCAAGCACCGCATGGTCATTATCGTGCCTGTGTACGAAGAGACCGAGACCGGCGTTTACTACAACACGGCGGCCGTATTCGACGCCGACGGCAGCTACCTGGGCAAGTACCACAAAACCCATATTCCGCAGGTAGCCGGGTTCTGGGAAAAATTCTTCTTCAAACCGGGTAAATCCAACTGGCCTGTGTTCGACACCGCCTTTGGCAAGATCGGCGTTTATATCTGCTATGACCGTCACTTCCCGGAAGGCTGGCGGGCACTCGCCCTCAACGGGGCCGAGGTGATCTTCAATCCCTCAGCAACCGTCGCCGGGCTTTCCCAGTACCTCTGGGAGCTTGAGCAGCCCGCCTCGGCCGCCGCCAACGGCTGCTTTATTGCCGCCATCAACCGGGTCGGCACCGAAGCGCCCTGGAATATCGGCGACTTCTACGGCTCCAGCTATATCGTCAATCCGCGCGGCAAGATCGAGGCCCAGGCCAGCGAAACCGAGGACGAGCTGCTGGTCCACGAGATCGATTTGGACATGGTGCGCGAGGTGCGCAACAACTGGCAGTTCTTCCGCGACCGCCGCCCTGAGACCTATACCCGACTGACCGACGGCGAATGATGCTGCTGGCTAGAACCGTCTGCCGGCGAAAAAATAACAGGAGTAAACCATGAGCGTATTGATCAAGGGCGGCACCGTCGTCACCCACGCTGACACCTACCGCGCCGACGTGCTGTGTGTGGATGGCAAAATCCACGCCATCGGCACCGATTTAGACGTCCCCTCGGGATGCGAAACCATCGATGCCAGCGACCAGCTGGTGATGCCCGGCGGCATTGACCCGCATACCCATATGCAGTTGCCCTTCATGGGCACCGTGGCCAGCGAGGATTTCTATACCGGCACCGCCGCGGCCCTGGCGGGCGGTACGACCTCGATCATCGACTTCGTGATCCCTCAGCCAGGCCAGTCGCTATTGGAAGCCTTCGAGACCTGGCAGGGCTGGGCGGAAAAGGCCGCCACCGACTTTGCCTTCCACGTGGCGATCACCTGGTGGGATGATAGCGTGCGGGAGGAAATGGGCACCCTTGTACACGAACACGGCGTGAACAGCTTCAAGCATTTCATGGCCTACAAGGGCGCCATCATGGCCACCGACGATATTCTGGTGGAAAGCTTCTCGCGCTGCCTGGAGCTGGGAGCGGTGCCGACGGTTCATGCCGAAAACGGCGAGCTGGTCTACCACATGCAGCAGAAACTGCTCGCCCAGGGCCTCACCGGGCCGGAAGCCCACCCGCTTTCGCGCCCGCCCCAGGTGGAAGGCGAAGCCGCCAGCCGGGCGATCCGCATTGCCAGCACGCTGGGCGCGCCGATCTACCTGGTGCACGTATCCACCAAGGATGCGGTGGATGAGATCGCCTACGCCCGCCAGCAGGGCCACCCGGTTTACGGCGAGTGCCTGGCCGGCCACCTGCTGATCGACGACAGCGTCTACCAGGATACCGACTGGGGGCGTGCCGCCGCTCATGTAATGAGCCCGCCCTTCCGGCCCAAGGGCCATCAGGAAGCGCTCTGGCACGGCCTGCAGTCGGGCAATCTGCAAACCACCGCCACCGACCATTGCTGTTTCTGTGCCGATCAGAAAGCCGCGGGCAAGGACGACTTCACCAAGATTCCCAACGGCACCGCCGGGGTCGAGGACCGCCTGGCCGTGCTGTGGGATGAAGGCGTCAACACCGGCAAGCTGTCGCCCCAGGAGTTTGTCGCGCTGACGTCGACCAACACCGCCAAGATCTTCAACCTCTACCCCCGCAAGGGCGCCATTCAGGTGGGCGCCGACGCCGACATCGTGGTATGGGACCCCAACGGCACGCGGACGATTTCCGCCAAGACCCACCACCAAAACGTCGACTTCAATATCTTCGAAGGCAAGACGGTACGCGGTATCGCCCGCCACACCATCAGCCACGGCAAATGGGTATGGCGCGACGGCGATCTACGCGCCGAGCGCGGCGCAGGCCGCTACCTGGAGCGTCCCGCCTACCCCGGTGTCTTCGATCTGTTGGCCAAACGCGCCGAGCTGAATGCGCCGATGGCCGTAAAAAGATAACAGCTGTGCCCATAACAACAGCGGAGGCTCTACTGTGACTAGCCCACTGAATCATCTACCCAGCGCAAAAGAGGTCGGCACCTACGACCCGGATACGCTGGCAAGCAACTTTAGCGATCTGCACCCGCCGCTGACCCATCGCCAGGCGATGATCGAAAGTCAGCGCTGTCTCTACTGCTTCGATGCGCCCTGCGTGGAGGCCTGCCCGTCGGAGATCGACATCCCGAGCTTCATTCGCCAAATCAGCGAAAACAACATCAACGGCGCGGCGGAAACCATCCTGGAAGCCAACATCCTGGGCGGCAGCTGCGCCCGGGTGTGCCCGACGGAAATTCTTTGCGAGCGCAGCTGTGTGCGCAACCACGACGCCGAATGCCAGCCGGTGCTGATCGGTTTGCTGCAGCGTCACGCCACCGACCATATGCAGTTCGACGGCCACCCCTTCACACGCGCGACATCCACCGGCCGTCATATTGCAGTGGTGGGCGCAGGCCCCGCGGGGCTCTCCTGTGCGCACCGACTGGCGATGCTTGGCCATCAGGTAACCATCTTTGAGGCCGAGCAAAAGCCCGGCGGGCTGAACGAATACGGCATTGCCCGCTACAAGATGACCGATGACTTCGCCCGCAAGGAAGTCGAGTTTCTGCTCGAGATAGGCGGCATCGATATCCAGTACGGCCAGCGTCTTGGCGACAACCTGGAACTGGCCGCCCTGCATCAGCAGTATGACAGCGTATTTCTCGGCCTAGGCCTGGGCACCAGTCGCGCCTTAGGACTAACCGGCGATGAAGCGCCTGGCCTGATGCCCGCCGTGGACTACATCAAGACCCTGCGCCAAACCGATGACCTGGGCAGCCTAGCCGTGGCCAAGCGCTGCATCGTGATTGGCGCAGGCAATACTGCCATCGACATGGCCACCCAGATGGCCCGCCTGGGCGCCACCGAGGTGACGCTGGTCTACCGTCGCGGCGTCGAGGCGATGTCCGCCACCGACCACGAGCAGGAGATCGCCAAAGCCAACGGCGTGCGCATGGTCACCTGGGCACAGCCCGACGACATTCTGCTGGACAGCCAAGGCCGGGTGGCCGGCATGCGCTTTGCCAAGACCCGGGAACAGGCGGGGCAATTGACGGCTACCGGCGAAACCTTCGAGATTGCCGCCGACGCCATCTTCAAGGCAATTGGTCAGGGCTTTGATGGAGCAAGCCTTCGCGACGCCACCGCCGCCGAGCTTGCCCGCGATGGCGAGCGCATCCAGGTGGATGACATGATGCGCACCTCGCTGCCCAACGTTTACGCCGGCGGTGACTGTGTAAAATCCGGGCAAGACCTCACCGTTCAGGCCGTGCAGCACGGCAAGCTTGCCGCCCACGCCATTCATCAGGCGCTCGTCGCCAAGCAGGAGGCCGCATGAACACCCTCAATTTTACCCCACCGGGCAGGCACGACAGCGGCGATAGCGTGGTCAACGGCGTTGATCTATCAGTCAATTTCGCCGGTATCAAAGCCCCCAACCCGTTCTGGCTGGCGTCCGCTCCGCCCACCGACAAGGCCTACAATGTGGTACGCGCCTATGAAGCGGGCTGGGGCGGCGTGGTGTGGAAAACCCTAGGCGAAGAGCCGCCTGCGGTGAATGTCTCCTCACGCTACTCGGCCCACTACGGCAAGAACCGCGAGGTGATCGGCTTTAACAATATCGAGCTGATTACCGACCGTTCGCTTGAGATCAACCTCGAAGAAATCACACAGGTGAAGAAGGACTGGCCCGACCGCGCGCTGATCGTCTCCATCATGGTGCCCTGCAATGAAGAGGCCTGGGCCTATATTCTCCCGCGTGTGGAAGCCACCGGCGCTGACGGCATCGAGCTCAACCTGGGTTGTCCCCACGGCATGCCCGAACGCGGCATGGGCGCGGCGGTGGGCCAGAACCCGGACCTGATCGAGAAAGTCACCTACTGGTGCAAGAAGCACTACTCCAAGCCAGTGATCGTGAAGCTGACGCCCAATATCACCGATATACGCGTGGGCGCCCAGGCGGCGCTGCGCGGCGGGGCCGACGCGGTGTCGCTGATCAACACCATCAACTCGATCACCAGCATCGATCTGGACAACATGGTCGCCAAGCCCACCGTCGGCCACCAGAGTACCCACGGCGGCTACTGCGGCAGCGCCGTCAAACCCATCGCGATGAATATGGTGGCAGAAATCGCCCGCGATCCGGCGACGCCAACGCTACCCATTTCCGGTATCGGCGGTATTTCCACCTGGCGGGATGCAGCGGAATTTATAGCGCTAGGTTCAGGCAGTGTGCAGGTGTGTACCGCGGCGATGCTCAACGGCTTTCGCATTGTGGAGGAGATGAAAGACGGGCTTTCCCGCTGGATGGCGGAAAAGGGCTACGACTCGATCGAGGCGTTCTCGCGCAAGGCGATCCCCCAGACCACCGACTGGAAGCATCTGGATATCAACTTCAAGACTATCGCCAAGATTGACCAGGACCTGTGTATCGAGTGCGGCCGCTGCTATATCGCCTGCGAGGACACCTCCCACCAGTCGATTGCCAAGCTCACCGAGCAGGACGGCGCGCGCCGCTACGAAGTCATCGAGGAAGAGTGCGTGGGCTGCAACCTGTGCCAGATCACCTGCCCGGTGGAAAACTGCATCACCATGGTGCCACAGGAAACCGGCAAGCCCTTCCTGGCCTGGGATGACGACCCGCGCAACCCCTTCCGCGCGGCCTCTTGATCAAAGCCCTATAAAACGCCACCGCCCCCACTGAGTGAGGGCGGTGGCGTTTTTGTATCCAGTGTTTCTTACCCCTAAAGGCGCCAAACACTGCGTTAATCCGCATGAACCTTGATCCGGTACAGCACGCAGTAGACGACCGGCAACACGACCAGGGTCAACAAGGTAGCGACGCCAAGCCCTCCGATCAGCGCAACCGCCATGCTGGCGAAGAACGCATCGCTGATCAGCGGGATCATGCCTAGCATGGTGGTCAAGGCGGCCATGGCGACCGGGCGAACGCGGCTGACGGCCGCTCGCACCACCGCGTGGTAACGGTCCTGATGCAGCGGCAGCTGTACGTTGATTTCCTCCACCAGCACGATGGCGTTCTTGATCACCATGCCGATCAAACTCAGCGTGCCGAGCAGCGCCATGAACGAGAACGGCAAGCCGGTCAGCAGCAGCGCGCCGACTACCCCGATAATCGTCAGCGGTACCAGCGACCAGATAGCCAGCGGCTGGCGGAAATTGTTGAACAACACCACAGTGATAATAAACATCATCACCAGCCCCAGCGGCAGCGAGGAAAACAGGCCGCTTTGGGCTTCGCCTGCGGTTTCATACTCGCCGCCCCACTCCAGTCGGTAGCCTGGCGGCAGCTCTAAGTCTTCTACCTCGGGACGAACCTCGGCCAGTACGCTGGCGGCGGTCACGCCGCTTAACGGGTCCGGCTCGCCATACACCGCCAGCATGCGCTCACGATTGCGACGCTTGATCAGCGGGTCTGCCACCTGGGTCCTGATATCGCTGATCACCTGGTCAGCGGTGATATAACGCCCCTGCTCTTCGCTCCACACATTGAGCGAGCCGAGGTTGTCCACGTCGTGGCGCTGGCTGGGGATCGCCCGCGCCACCATTGGAATCAGGTCGCTGCCGTCGCGGTAAACCCCCACCTGGCTGCCGCTGGTGCTCAATGCGAGCGTGGCGGCCAGATCTTCGCGGGTAACGCCCAGCCTGCGTGCGGTATCTTCCATAAACACCGGCTCGATGGCCTGAACGCGGTTACCCCAGCTGGTGCGTACGCTGGTCATATGCGGCGTATCGCGGAACATCGCTTCAACCTGATCACCCAATTGGCGCAGCACCTCCGGGTCGCTGCCGTAAAGGCGTGCCTCCAGCTTGGCCTTGGGCGCGGGGCCGACTTCCAGCGGGGCGATTTTATAGTCGATATCGCTATGGTCGCGCTTGAGCACTTTCTCAACCTCGGCCATGCGTTCACGCTGGGTGGCTTTATCGTCGGTTTCGACAATCAGCTGCGCGTAGCTCGAGTAGCGGTCTTCCGGCGAATAGGTGAGCGTAAAACGCTGTGCCCCGCCGCCCACGGTGGTGGTCAGATGGCGAACGCCGTCCATCTTCATCACGCTGTCTTCCAGCTCGCTGACGCGCCGCTGGGTCTCAAGGATATCCGTGCCTTCCGGCGTGCGGTAATCGACAAAAAAGATCGGCGTGTTGGACGCCGGAAAGAAGGCGTTTTTCACCGAGCCAAAGCCGAACACCGCCCCGGCCAGTATCGCCACCACCAACACCAGCGTGACCCAGCGAAACCGAATGCCGGTGATAATCGTGCGACTGAAAAGCCGGTAAATCAGCCCTTTGTAGGGATCTTCCTGACCATCGCCGGGCGCCACATTGCGGAAGAACAGCTTGAAGTAGAAAGGGGTAAGCGTTAGCGCGGTAATCCAGCTCAGCAGCAGAGAGTAGAGCAGCACGAAAAACAGCGAGCCGATAAACTCGCCGGTGGTATCCGGCGACAGGCCAATCGGGGCAAAGGCGGCAATGGCGATAAGCGTGGCCGCCAGCAACGGCCAGGCGTTCTGGCGGATCACCTGATGGGCCGAACCACGGATGGTATGGCCGCGTTTCAAGCCCACCAGCATGCCCTCGGTGACCACAATAGCATTGTCCACCAGCATCCCCAGGGCGATGATGAGCGCCCCCAGCGAGATCTTTTCCAGCTGCAACCCATGGAAGCGCATCAGCATGAACGTGCCGATAATGGTGATCAGCAGGATAAAGCCCATCAACAGACCGCTGCGCCAGCCCATGAACAGCATCAGCACCACGATCACGATGGCGACCGCCTGGATCAAACTGACCAGAAAGCCCGACACTGCCTCATCGACCACCTGGGGCTGGTCGTAGACCACGTTCAGCTCCATCCCCAGCGGTGTTCGAGCTTGCAATTCATCCAGGCGCTGCTGCAGCCGTTCGCCGACCTCGACCACGTTCACGCCGCTTTCGAAGGAAACCCCCAGTGACATCGCCGGCCGGCCCATATCGCGGTAAAGCTGCTGGGGCTGCTCCGCGAGTTCACGGTTTATATCGGCAATATCGCTGAGCCGTACCAGTTCCCCATCGCCTTCGCTGACGATCAGCGCGCGCAGGTCGTCGATATTCGCCGCGCTGCCGGTGGGCGTAATACGGAAACGACGGCCGTCCTGCTTGAGGTGGCCCGAGTCGGCCACCGCGTTTTGCGTATCGAGCAGTTGCTGCAGGCGGGCGAGGGGAATATTCAGCGCGCGCAGGCGTTCGCGATCCACCTCGATATAAATGCGCTCTTCGTGCTCGCCGCCCAGCGACACCTTCTCGACGCCTTCGACCAGCGCCAGCTCCCGCTTGAGAAAATCAGCATGGTCGGCCAGGTCGGGCATGGAATAGCCTTCGCCGGTCAGGTTGACCATGAAACCGAATACGTCGCCGAAATCGTCATTAATGCGCGACTGGCTAGCCCCCGGGGGTAGCGCTGCCTGGGCATCCTCGACCTTGCGGCGCAGCGAATCCCACAGCTGCTCCAGCTCCTCGTTTTGCACCGTGCTTTCGAGCTCGACGGTAATCTGCGACAGCCCATCGGAGCTCACCGAACTGATGCGTTTGATCGACGACATTTCCTGGATCGACTCTTCCAGGGTAGAAGTGACTTCCTGCTCGACTTCCTCCGGCGTCGCACCGGGGTATTGCGTGGTGATCAGGGCGTTGCGAATGGTGAACTCGGGAAATTCCAGCTGGCCCATGCCCAGAAACGACAGTGCGCCGCCCGCCAGCAGCACCACCGTCATTAAATAGCTGGCCGCCCGGTGACGTAAGAAATAGTCGACCATGTTATAGCCCCTGCTCTTTTTCCCATGGGGTCACCTGAGTGTCGGCGGTTAACCGGTGAGCGCCGGTGGCGACGATACGGTCCCCTGCTGCCAGCTCGCCGCTGACCTCAAGGCCTTTTGAGGTCAGCTCCCCTACCTCAACCGGCACCGCCTCAACGCGTTGCGGTTCGACAAACCGCCAGACCTGGGACTGATTGGGGTTGTCACCCGAGTAGCCGACCGCCTCTGGGGGCAGGTGCCACCGCGGTGTCGCAGGGTCGGTTTGCAGCGACCCCAGGTCCAGCCGGACACTGGCGCTCATGCCGTCGAGCAGGGTGATATCGTCGGGCTGGGGTAGCGTCAGGGTCACTTCATAGGCCAGGCTCTGCGCGCCGGCCTGGGTCGTGTAAGAAGCCAGCTGAGCAAGATAGGGCTTGTCGCTATTACCAAAGCGCACTTCATACGCCAGTGCCTCGCCGAAGGGCTGACCGTCGCCCCGCGGCATGCGTTGAACAATCTGCTCGGGCAGGTGGAAGACCACATCCAACTGACCCGGCTGCTGGATGACGGCAACCGTTTCCTGCACCTGGACAATCTGCCGGTTATCCACCGGCACCTGAGCAATCACGCCATCGTAGGGCGCGCGCAGTTGGGTATGCGTCACCTGCTCTTCGGCCTGCTCAAAGGTGGCCCGGGCCGCCCGCCACTCGCTTTCCGCTTCATCGAAACGGGCTTGACTGACCGCCCCGCGCTCCAGGGTATAGCGCATGCGCTCGAGGTTGGCCTTGGCGAGCTCCAGGCGCGAACGCGCGCTATCCAGCTCGCTTTGCGCATTACGGTTGTCGATACGGGCGATGACCTCGCCTTCACTCACCCGCTGACCGGGGCTGACGTTGAGCTCTAAAAGCTCCCCCGCCATGCGAAACGATAAGTTACTGCGCGTGGAGGCTTCGACGCGGGCCGGAAACTGACGCAGGTCCGTGGCGTTGGCCGCCTCAAGGGTCATCAACTTGACCGGCCGCGGGGCCTGTGCTGATTGCGCCTGGGGCTGCTCGCAGCCCACCAGCACCATCAGGACCAGCAGGCCCGGCAGTAAGCGATATAGGTTAACAGGCACGATAAGCTCCTTGATGACGGTCGAACGCCGCGTCCCCCGTGCGCAGGGGAGCCTCCTATCAACTGACATACACGAATGTCAGTGAAAAATGTATACTAATCATCCAACGGCGACTTTGCCAGCCAGCAATGCCAGAATAAGCACAATATTTAGGTAAGGAACCGCTATGTCTCGTCGTAAGGCCGACGCCGAACGCACCCGGGAAACAATACTCGACGCTGCCGAAACCACCTTTCTCGCCCAGGGCGTTTCGCGCACGACCCTAGCGCACATTGCCCAGGCGGCGGGGGTGACCCGCGGCGCGATATACTGGCATTTTGAAGACAAGGCCGCCGTGTTCGATGCGCTGCTTGAACGCGTACGGCTGCCGCTGGACGAGATTGTCGATGACGCGACGCTCCGCCTCGGCGATCAGCCCATAGATTGCTTGCGCGAGATCGCCAAGCGCTCGCTGGCGGGAATCTGCCATGACTTGCCGCTGCAGCGGGCCGCCACCATCGTGCTGCACCGCTGCGAAAAGCTCGAGGATGACCACCCGCGCATCAGCATGATCACACGGCTCTCCGAGCACGCCGAAGCACGGGTGGAGCAGCTGTTCGAACAGGCCCAGCGCGCCGGCCACTTGCGCGCCGACCTCACCCCTGCCAGTGCTCGCCGTCAGTTTCACGGTTTCTTGATTGGCGTCTGCTTTGATTGGCTACAGGACCCCCACCAGTATTCGCTGGCCGACGAGTGCGCAGGCATCGTGGAAACCCTGGTACGCGGACTCATCGTCGACGAGGGGCACAACGACTAGCGCTACACTTGGCACGGGGATGCCTCACGTGGCACGGAGTTTGCCTATAGTTAGGTGGGAAGCAGCAATACTCACTCACCTGGAGCCAGCTCATGCGCCCTTCGGACTACCCCCTAAGCGAAGTCCCCCTCAGCGCCCGCAAGGGCCTGATGTCCACATCTGCCGTGCTACTCGGGTTTACCTTTTTCACCGCCACCATGTGGGCCGGTGGCACCCTGGGTCAGGCCTTCTCGATTGGCCAACTGCTGTGGATCATCGTCATCGGCAACCTGCTGCTGGGGGCTTACGCGGCGGCACTGGCCTACATCGCCTGTAAAAGCGGCCTGACCTCCGTGCTGATGGGGCGTTTCTGCTTCGGCGAAAAGGGCAGCAAGCTTTCCGACTTTATTCTCGGGTTTACCCAGATCGGCTGGTACGCCTGGGGCACCGCAACCATTTCCCTGGTGCTGGTACGCACCACCGGGATGCCTGAATGGCTCGAAATCCCCTTAATGGTGCTATTTGGGTTCGGTTTTTGCGTCACCGCCATGATTGGCTACAAGGGCATGGACTGGCTGTCGCGCTTTGCCGTCCCGGCCATGATGCTGTTTATCGTCATCAGCCTGTTTACCGGCCTGGTCGATGTACGCGGGTTTGCCGGGCTAAGCCAACAAACGCCCACGGAAAGCATGAGCGTGGCGGCGGCGATCACCGTGATTATCGGCACCTTCATCAGCGGCGGCACCCAGGCCACCAACTGGAGCCGCTTCGCCAAGACGCCGAAAATTGCCGTGATCGCGACCCTGGCAGCCTTTTTTGTAGGTAACGGGTTAATGGTCCTCACCGGGGCGTTGGGCACCATGATTTATCAGCAGGCGGATATCGTGGATGTCCTGATCGCCCAGGGCTTTGTCACCATCGCCGTGCTGATGCTGTTTCTGAACATCTGGACCACCCAGGACAACACCATCTACAACTTCGCCGTGGCGGGCTGCAATTTGCTGCGCACCGAAAAGCGCCGTTTGGTCACGGTAGGCGGCGCAGCTATTGGCACCGTGCTGGCGGTAGGCGGCATGTACAACCTGCTGATCCCCTTCCTGGTGCTGCTGGGCACTTTTATACCGCCCATGGGTGGGGTGATCATGGCGGACTTCTGGCTCAAGCATAAAGGCCGTTACCCCGCGCTGGCCTCCGCGACGCTGCCCGACTTCAACCGCCGGGGCTTGGCGGCCTATGCGCTGGGCGCCGGGGCGGCCTACTTCTCGCCGTTGCTGCCGCCGCTCGTCGGGGTGGTCGTGGCCGCCGGCAGCTATGCCGTGCTGCTACGCGTAAATCACGCTACGCTTGGCGATAGCCTTCCTTCGACCGCCAAGCAATAAGTGAGCTCTTACATGCAGATCATCAACGCCCGCCTACGCCAACTCCCGGAGCTTTATCGGCTCGAGATAGATGACGGCACGTTCAGCGCCATTACCGTTCAGGATGCGCCACAAAAGCCCAGCGAAGGACAGGTCGACGCGGGTGGCAAACTGCTTTGTGCGCCGTTTATCGAGCCCCACATCCATCTGGATGCGGCGCTGACGGCGGGTGAGCCCAGCTGGAACCAGAGCGGCACGCTGTTCGAAGGCATTGAACGCTGGGGCGAACGCAAGCCCATGCTGTCGGAGGCCGATATTCGCGAGCGTGCGCTGAAAACGCTTAATTTGCTGATCGGCAACGGCGTTCAGTTTGTGCGCACCCATGCCGATACCAGCGACCCCAGCCTCATCGGCATCAAAACGCTGTGCGCTCTGCGCGATGAACTGAAAGACAAGATCGATATCCAGGTAGTGGCCTTTCCGCAGGACGGCCTGCTCTCCTACCCCGGCGGCGAGAAGCTGCTGGAAGAAGCACTGGAGATCGGCGCCGATGTGGTGGGCGGCATTCCCCACTTTGAATACACCCGCGAACTGGGCGTGGCCTCCATGAAGCGGGTGATCGAGCTGGCGATCAAGTACGACCGCCTGGTCGACGTCCACTGCGACGAAATCGACGACCCCAACTCGCGGTTTCTCGAAGTGCTGGCCCATGAGGCGCTGTGTCATGACCTCGGCAGCCGCGTGACCGCCAGCCATACCACTGCCATGCACTCTTACAATAACGCCTACTGCTCAAAGCTGTTTTTGCTGCTCAAGCGCTCGGGCATCAACTTTGTCTCCTGCCCGACCGAAAGCATCCACCTGCAGGGGCGTTTCGACAGCTACCCCAAGCGGCGTGGCGTGACTCGGGTGAAAGAACTCAACGAGGCAGGCATCAATGTGTGCTTTGCCGAAGATTCCATCGTCGACCCCTGGTACTCGCTGGGGAACGGCAAGCTGTTGCGCACGCTGGATTTTGGTCTGCATATCTGCCACATGATGGGCTATCAGGACTTCAGCCGGGCGCTGTCGTTGATTACCGACAACAGCGCGCGCACCCTCGATATCGAATCACGCTACGGCATTGAAGTGGGCAAACCCGCCAGCTTCAACCTGCTGGACGGCGAGGACGATTACAGCGTGTTGCGCACCCAGGGCGAAGTACTGCTCTCGGTACGCCACGGCGAGATCATCATGCAGCGCGAGCCGGCCAGAATCACCACGCCACCGTGGCTTGGCTAATACAACCAAAGCGCGTTAGGTTAGCCATTCAGCCAACACAGGGATTTCACGATGAGCGTCGAGACCGTTCGCCAGTTTTTTGCCGAGCATGCCCCGGATGTGACCATCGAGGAGCTTGAAACCAGCACCGCCACAGTAGAGCTGGCTGCCGAAGCCCACGGCGTGACACCCGGGCAGATCGCCAAAACCCTGGCGTTTAAAGTCGGCGAAAAACCGCTGCTGATCGTTGCCAGCGGCAACGCGCGTATCGATAACCGCAAGATTCGCGATACGTTCGGCGGCAAGGCCAAAATGCTCGACGCCGAGACGGTGATGGAACTCACCAGCCACCCGGTGGGCGGTGTCTGCCCCTTTGGCCTCGCCACTGACTTACCAGTGTACTGCGATGAATCACTCCACGCCTTTGACGAAGTGCTCCCCGCCGCCGGCTCGCCCAACAGCGCCGTACGCGTGAGCCCCAAGCGACTGGCCGAGCTGGTCAATGGCCAGTGGGTGGATGTGTGCAAGCTGCCGGAGAGCGTCAGCTAAACGCGTTTCTCCATTGGCTTACCTATTGATAGCGGCTTGAACAGCCTGTTCCCGCTTCGGTTGGCTCCTACTACGTGGCCTGCCTGCGTATTCTCCGAGTACCTTCCTGTAGTAGGGTAATGCTCTTTACGCACGCATTTTTCTATCAACCAGCAAGGGGACAACGCGTTCCCGATGGGGTCAACGTGGTTCAACCGTTCTCTTCGCAAACAGAGTCTCGCGCTTCGATAGGTAAGGCTTGGGGCGTGCATGCCTTTACGGCCAGCGGCGTTCTGCTCGGCACGATGGCAATGCTCGCCCTGGTCGACAATAATCCGGTTGCCTGTCTTCTCTGGCTGGGCGCGGCGATGCTGGTCGATGGTTTCGATGGCACCCTGGCCCGCAAGTTCGACGTCAAAACCGCGCTGCCCCATTTCGATGGCTCAACCCTCGACATGGTCATCGATTACCTTACCTGGGCCTTTATCCCGGCGCTTTTCATCTACTCCTTCATTGAGCTGCCGCCCAACCTTGGGCTTTTGACAGTGTTCATCATTCTGCTGTCATCGATGTTCTGCTTCTGCAACGTCAATATGAAAAGCCAGGATAATTTCTTTGTCGGCTTTCCGGCCGCCTGGAACGTCGTCGCGGTCTATGTCTATATCCTTGATCTGCCGCCCTGGTTCACGTTTGTCGTGATTGTCCTGCTGGCCGCCCTCACCGTGACACGGATGAAGTTTCTTCACCCGTTCCGGGTGCGCCTGTTCATGCCGCTCAATATCGCCGTGACGCTTGCGTGGTTCGTCTGTGCCACGTCACTGGTACTCTCCACCCCGGAGCACGCGGCCTGGGCACTATGGGGCTGGGGCGTCACCTCTGTGTATTTCGTCGGTATCTGCCTGTGGCGTACCGCAAAAGAATGGTTCGATTGACAGGTCACTGATGGCTAACGACTTTATCGCCCCCGACGGATCCCCCCGCTGCCAGTGGTGCGGCGGCGCGCCGGAATTTCTGCCCTATCACGATAATGAGTGGGGATTTCCGGTAGCGGATGACCAGCGGCTATTCGAAAAGCTATGCCTGGAGAGTTTTCAGTCGGGCTTGAGCTGGCGCACCATTCTCAACAAGCGTGAGCATTTCCGCGCCGCCTTCCATCACTTCGACTTTCATCAGGTCGCCCGTTTCGATGAAGACGACGTGCAGCGCTTGCTGCAGGATGCGGGCATTATTCGTCATCGCGGCAAGATCGAAGCAACGATTAATAATGCCCAGCGGGCGCAAGAAATGGTCGAGCAGGAAGGCTCGCTGGCCGCGTTCTTCTGGCGCTACGAGCCAACCGAATTAGCGACGCCACAAACTCAGACTACCTCGCCCGAATCCGTAGCAATGGCAAAAGAGCTGAAAAAACGAGGATGGAAATTTTTCGGTCCCACTACCACTTTTGCCTTTATGCAGGCCATGGGGCTGCTCAATGATCACTCGCTCACTTGTGTCACCCGCAAACGCGTTGAGCAGGCGCGGCAGCAATTTCAACGGCCTGTTCAATGAAGGCGTCGTTACATCATTTTCTTACAAAGGCAGTATATAAACTTTTGTTCACTGCCATCAGGCGTTTGGTGTGACTCTTTTTCGTGACCGATAAGCTCGAACGGTTCACCAAACTCTGAATGTAATTCGTCAGCGCTGTAGCGCATCACGGGGAGCCCACTGCATTGGGTTGGGCCATCTTCGGCAAAGGTAGCCACCATCACAATACCGCCCGGTTTAACAGCTCCCATCACTTTGTGTACATATCGATGACGCTCTTCCTCACTCGTGAGGAAATGGAAAACGGCGCGATCATGCCAAACATCATAGCCCTGCTCACGAAACTCAGCCTCCAGCACATTTTCTTCACGCCATATGACTTTTGATGCACGCTTGCCAAGGCGTTCTTTCGCTGTGGCCAGCGCGGATGAGGATAAATCCAGCACGGTAATTTTTTCATAATCAAGCGCTAGCAAGTCATCCACCAGCGTTGAGGCACCACCACCTACATCAATGATTGAAGCTGATGGGGGAATGTCAGCATTGCGAATGAGCTTTACGGAAAGTGCCGCATGCTCCTGAAACCAGCTGACCTCTGTGGGTGCTTTCTTGGTGTAGACCTTCTCCCAGTGTTCTTTGGATTGCATGATGGCTCTCCCAGGGTATTAAACAGCCAGTGTTGCCCCCCTTACTCTATCTCCACCGCATGCTGCTTAGCGTCTTCCACCATCTCGGTGGCAAGCTCGCCCACGGTGCGCACAGCGTCTTCGATTAACGGGGTCAGCGTAAACGCATAGTTCAGGCGCAGGCACTGGCGGAACTTGCCCGAAGCCGAAAACAGCGACCCGGGTGCCACGTGGATCGCACGCTGGGCCAGGCGTTCGTTCAGGCGCACGCAATCCACCGCGGCAGGTAGCTCTACCCAGAGCAGGAAGCTGCCATGGGGGTAGCTGATGCCCGCCCCCTTGGGAAAATAACGCTGCACCCAGCTGATCATGATGTCCCGCTGGCGCTGGTACTGGCGGGTCGCGTAGCGCAGATGGCGCTCGTAGTGCCCTTTGGCGACGAACTCCGCCACGGCCAGCTGCGGCAGCGTGGCCGAGGCGCCGGTGGAGACATACTTCATGTGCAGCGCCTGATCGCGATAGCGGCCCGGCGCCAGCCAACCGACCCGCAACCCTGGCCCCACCGTTTTGGAAAAGCCACTGCATAGCATCACGCGCCCGTCGTCATCGAAGGATTTCACGGTGGGCGGCCTCGGTTGGGTAAACGCCAGGTCGCCGTAGATATCATCTTCGATGATCGCCACATCGAAGCGTTGCGCCAGCTGAAACAGCGCCCGCTTGCGCGCCTCGGGCATGGTGTAGCCCAGCGGGTTGTTATAGGTCGGCGTGACCTGTATCGCGCGGATCGGCCACTGCTCCAGGGCCAGCTCCAGCGCTTCCAGGCTAATACCCGTTTGCGGGTCGGTAGGGATTTCCAGCGCTTTTAACCCGTTGGCCTTGAGGATCTGCATGGTGCCGTAGAAGCTGGGCGAGTCCACGGCCACCACATCGCCGGGCTGGGTGAGAGTGCGCAGCGCGATTGCCAGTGCCTCCTGGCACCCGGTAGTTACCAGGATGTCGTCGGGGTGGAGCAGACAGCCGGACGCGATGGCCAGCCGCGCCACCTGCTGGCGCAGCTCGGGGCTGCCGCTCAGCTTGTCGTAGTTGAAGCCATTCAGGTCACTACGGCGATGCAGGCCGGCGAGGATCTTCGACAGCGGCCGCAGCGTCTCGTACTCAAGGTTCGGCACCCCTCGCCCCAGCAGCAGCCGCTGATCGTCACGCTGGGTGGCGACCAGCTCCAGCACCTGATCCCACTGGGACACATCCAACGGGCGTTGGGCAGGCCGAGAGACCGACGGCAGCACCGACGGCGCGCGGCTAGGCAGCACAAAGTAGCCCGACTTGGGCCGCGACTCGATCAACGCCCCATCCATCAGTTGCCGATAAGCTTCCTGGGCCGTGGAGATGCTGACGCCCAGCTCCTGGCACACCGCACGAATCGACGGTAAACGATCACCCACACGGTAAATACCGTGCTCGATACGTTCCTGCAAAATCGCGGCGACCTCTTCATAGCGCGTCATGACAACTTCCCCTTCCTACCCCTGAAAAGATACAGATACTGTCTACTGCCACCATACAGAAGCGTAAAAGCACCATCTGTATCCTCAATATAGCATTCCCTATATCTGTATCTAAATAGTTGCGCTGAGTAATCTGGTTGGGCACACAGCCGCCAAGGAGAGCCGTCATGCCACGCTTCAGCCTTACTCGACTTCGCTATCAGTTGCGCCGCTACTCACAACGCCGTCGCAGCCGCCGTCAGCTACTGGCGCTGGACGCCCGGTTACTGGACGATATCGGCATCACCCGCGAACAGGCGAGAAAAGAGGGACGTAAACCTTTTTGGCATTATTCACTACGTGAAGGAGAAAATTGTGACAACCGCTGAGTATTACCTGCTGGATGTCTTCACCGATCAGCCGTTTACCGGCAATCCATTGGCGGTGTTTCTGAACGCTGAAGGACTCACCACCCACACCATGCAGGCGTTGGCCAATGAGCTTAATCTGGCTGAAACGGTGTTTTTAAGCGCCGCCTCTGGGCCGAATCACTACCCCATGCGGATTTTTACGCCGACCATGGAGCTGGCGTTTGCCGGCCACCCCACGGTTGGCACCGCGCACCTGCTGGCAGAATTGAACTTAGTCAACCGGGAGCACCCCCTGGTGCTAGCACCACCGGTCGGCGAGTTAGCGGTTAGCTATGCGCAGGGACGCGCCACCTTCACTACCGCCAAGCCCGTCTCGGTGGAGGATAGCCCGCTTGATCACGTTACCGCCGCAAGTCTGTTAGGGCTTGAAACGCGTCAGGTGATAGGCGAACCCGTTGTTGCCTCCTGCGGGCTGCCCTTTCATGTAATTGAGCTAACAGACATTGCCGCTCTAGCGAGCGTTCAGATATCGCCGGCCATCTGGGGTGAGACCGTAGCAATAAGCGGCGCAGAACAGATCTACCTTTACGTGGTAGAGCAGCACAACGAGCTGGAATTCGTGGTGCGAAGCCGTATGTTCTGTATGCATACCAGCATTGGTGAAGACCCTGCCACCGGCAGCGCCGCCGCGGCATTGACCGGCTACTTGGCATCCAGGCAGCCAAGCCCTCTGCACTGCACGATTCACCAAGGTGTTGAAATGGGGCGGCCCAGCATTATCCACACCGCCGCCAATGGCGAGATCAAGCATGGCTTGGTCACAGTGGGGGGTCACGCAGTGGTCGTGGGCAAGGGTGAGATCTACTTGACCGCATAGCCAGGCAAGAGGCAAAAAAAGAGTGCCCGCATGATCGCGGACACTCGGTTTTGATGCAAACGCCAAGCGTCACGCTGCCTGGACGTCGATACGCCGGGCGCGGTGGTTATCCTTCTTGGGCAGCGTTAGTGTCAGCACTCCGTTGACGATACTGGCCGTAATGGCATCGCTGTCAACCTCGTGGCTGAGGCTAAAGCGCCGCGCGAACCGCTTGCCGCGCACCTCGGCGTGCAGCGCACTCAGCCCTTCGGGCATGTCCAGGGCGATGTCGCCCTCCAGGCTCAAGACGTTGTTGTCGAGCTCGACTTTCAGCGTTTCATGCGTGACGCCGGGCATATCCGCCACCAGCTTGAGGGCATTGGGCTCCTCGATGATATCCACGGGTGGCAGCAGGGTTTCCTCCCGGCGCTGTTCCTCGCCACGCTGTTGAAGCGGGGAATGCTCAGATGAACGAACGACGTTATTCATCGCTTATCACCTCCTTATCAAGGTTCATAAACAATCATCAGGCCGCTTGAACATCGATACGCCGCGGCTTGAGCTCCTCGCGTTTGGGCAGCACGATTTCGAACACGCCATGGGCATGACGTGCTTCGGCCCGCTCGGCATCCAGACCGTCGGGCAGCGCAATGGCGCGGACGAACTCGCCGCTTATACGCTCGCGACGGAACACCGGGCGCGAGCTGCCATCCTCGTTACTGCCCTGGACGTGCTCGCGCTTGCCACGCAAGGTGAGCACGTTGTCCTGAACGTCGATAGTAAGGTCAGAGGGCGCGAGCCCCGCGGCAAACACGTAGACCCTTACCGTATCGTCGCTGCGGGCGACGTTGATCATGGGAAAGCTGCCCCGTGGTACCGCACGGATATCCGTCGCATTGCCGTCAGGCAAGAAGCTATCCAGTAATTGATGGAACCAGTCCAACTGCTGAGGCGAACCGGTTTCGAAACGCTTGATATCGTCGAACATAGCGAACACCTCCTAGCTTAAACAGATGGTCGAAAGAGGCAGCCAGCTCAGAGAGCAGCACCCTCTTAATCTGCAAAATAGGAGCATTCAGACGGTTTTCAAGGGGGTCAATCGCCAGTTTTTTGGCTCTGTTTGAGCTGCCAACAGCGACATCAAGTCCAGTTGAATGACCGGTGCTATCGCGGCCATCAGGCAACCGTAACGTCTTTAGCGAGATAGACATCCTGAACCGCATGGAGCAGCTCGACGCCTTCCGACATGGGTTTCTGGAACGCCTTGCGCCCAGAAATCAGGCCCATCCCCCCGGCACGCTTGTTGATCACCGCCGTTCGCACCGCTTCGCCGAGATCCGAGTGGCCCTTGGAGCCTCCACCGGAATTAATCAAACCCGCGCGACCCATAAAGCAGTTGGCTACCTGGTAGCGGGCCAGATCAATGGGATGATCAGTGGTCAACTCGCTATAAACTTTATCGTGGGTATGACCAAAGCCTACCGCACGGTAGCCCCCATTGTTCTCTGGCAGTTTCTGTTTGACGATATCGGCTTTAAGCGTTGCCGCCATGTGGTTCGCTTGGCTGGTGAGATCGGCTGATACATGATAATCAGCGCCCTCCTTCTTGAAGGCTGGATTGCGCAGATAAGCCCACAATACCGTCACCATGCCCAACTGGTGAGCGCGTTCAAAGGCCTCGCTAATCTCCATGATTTGCCGACGGCTTTCATGGGAGCCAAAGTAAATCGTTGCCCCCACCGCCACGCATCCCATGTCGTGGGCCTGCTCGACATCGGCAAATAGCGTCTGATCGTACATCGCCGGATGGCTCAACGTTTCGTTATGGTTGAGCTTGAGCATCATCGGGATCTTGTGGGCATAGCGCCGCGCCACCGATGACAACACGCCCAGCGTCGATGCCACACCGTTACAACCACCTTCGAGCGCCAGCTCAACGATATTGGCCGGATCGAAGTAGCGCGGGTTAGGGGCAAAAGAGGCGCCCGCCGAATGCTCAATGCCCTGATCTACCGGCAGCAGGCTAAGGTAGCCAGTGCCCGCCAAACGGCCGTGATTAAACAAGCTCTGCATGTTGCGCAGCACCGCTGGGCTGCGGTCGCTATCCGCCATGACACGGTCAATAAAGTCTGGGCCCGGCAGGTGGACGTTATCGCGGGGTATGCCCTGGCAAGTGTGATTAAGCAAACGTTCGGCATCACTGCCAAGTAAAGTGGTTATATCAACCATAGTGCGTTCCTCGGTACTTTATCTATGAGTATGGGTGAAATTTAGCCCAGGCTGCTTTAATAAAGCATAGAGGAAGTGCCGCCCCTATGCAGGCGGTACGTAAGCGACACTGCCTCATGCCGCCTGGACGTCGCTACGCCCGATGTTGTCCTGCCATCACTTGTACATTAAAACTCAATTTTGTATACAGTAAGCATTCATCTTTAGCAGCGTCGGCCTTTGCCGCTATCGCCTCATCCCTTTCAAGGAGTCCGTCATGTCCCGCCCCCACCCAACCCCTCTCAATATCCTGGTTATCGGTGCGGGGATTGGCGGGCTGAGCACCGCGCTCGCCTTTCAACAGCAGGGACATCGGGTCACCGTTGCCGAACGCGTGGCAACCATGCGCCCGGTGGGCGCGGCGATTTCGCTCTGGCCGAATGGCGTCAAGGTCATGCACCAGTTGGGCCTGGGTGAAACCATCGAGGGCTTGAGCGGCGAGATGACCCAGATGCGCTACCTTACCCACACCGGCCAGACCTTGACCGACTTCAGCCTGGCACCCCTGTTTGGCGATGTCGGCCAGCGCGCCTGTCCGATTGCCCGTGCGGCGCTTCAACAGACGCTGCTGGACGCGGTGGGGCATGAGCATATTCAGTTTGGCCGCCGCTGTGACGATTACACGGTCACCCAGGACGGCGTGGCAGCTCATTTTGACGACGGCGAGCACCTGCACGCCGACTTGCTGGTGGTAGCGGAAGGCACTCACTCCAAGCTGCGCAGTAAGCTGGTGGGGCACCCCGTGGAGCGTCAATACGTCGGCTATGTGAACTGGAACGTCCGCGTACCCGCCGACGCAACGCTGGCCCCCCTTACACATTGGGATCAATACGTCGGCGACGCCAAGCGTGTCTCGTTCATGCCCATGGGCAGCGGCGGCAACGATGAAGGCGCTCAGGAGTTCTACTGCTTCTTTGACGTGCCGCTCCCCGCGGGAACGCCCAACGACCCCGCTCTGTATCGCGATGAATTACGCGCACATTTTGCAGGTTGGGCCGAGCCGGTGCAGACACTCATCGAACGATTCGACCCGGCGCGCATGGCCCGAGTGGAAATCTACGATATCCCGCCGCTGGATTCGCTCACCGCCCCGCGCGTCGCATTACTGGGCGATGCCGCCCACGGCATGGCGCCCGATCTTGGTCAGGGCGGCTGCCAGGCCATGGAAGACGCCTGGGTGCTCTCGCAGGCGCTCGAGCGTGCACTGGAAGAGAATACCGACACGTCAGCGGCCATCGACAGCGCCTTGGCGCAGTACGACCGGGCACGCGTTGACCGGGTGGGTGAAATCGTCCAGCGCGCCCGCAAACGCGCAGCAATGATTCATGGCCATGATGCCGACAATACCCGCAACTGGTACGACGAACTCCAGCGTGAAGACGGCCAGGCCATCATTGACGGCTTGAAAACCACGGTCACCGGCGGGCCGCTAGGGTAACGAATGTTAGCCGCCAAGGACGGCGGTGGCGTCACGCCGTCAGCCCGATCCCCCGCAGGATCACCGACGTCACCGACTGGACGGCTTTCTCGAACTGCAGGTCGTCGAGGGGTTGGTCGTCGTTGAGCAGGTAGATCTGGTAGTCGAAGTCGGCGTAGTGCTGAGTGGAGGCCCAGATCATGTATAGCAGGTAGGAAGGCTCGACGGGATTGATCTGGCCCGTTTCAATCCATTCGCTGATCTTGGCCTCCTTGAGCTTGGCCCATTCGTAAAGGTTGTCGCGCAGGCACTCTTTCAGAATCGGCGCACCCTGCATCACCTCGGCGGCCCACACCTTGGAACCGTGGGCGCGGTTACGCGAGTGGTTCATCTTGGCGCGAATGTAGCTGGAGAGCACCACGCGGGGGTCGTCGTATAGCTCAAAGCACAGCGCGTCCTGCTTCCACACCTCCAAAAGCTCCAGCAGCACCTCCTGATAGAGGGCTTTTTTGGTCGCAAAATAATAGTGCACGTTGGATTTGGGAATGTCGGCCAGTTGGGCGATATCGCCCATGGAAGCGCCGGCGTAGCCCTTTTCGGCAAACAGCTGCTCCGCCGCCTGAAGTATCTTTTTTACGTTGGTTTGCCGAATTTCGTCCTGGGTTCTCGCCACGCTGTCCTCGTCCCTTTTACGCCTGAAGTACGCACCAAAAAAAGCACCATCGCCGGGCGATGGTGCTGAGAAGATGTCCTAGTTACCCGAGGACGTCAACTCTGATTGGCAGGGAACGAGAACTCGGCCTGTGTCGCTTCACTGACCGACGGCCAGCGCTGGGACACCGCCTTCCGGCGGGTATAGAAGCGCACCGAATCGGGCCCGTAGGCGTGCAGGTCGCCGAACAGCGAGCGCTTCCAGCCGCCAAAGCTATGATAGGCCACGGGCACCGGCAGCGGTACGTTGACGCCGACCATGCCGACTTCGATGCCATCGGTAAAGCGGCGGGCGGCTTCGCCATCGCGGGTAAACAAGCAGGTACCGTTGCCGTACTCGTGGTCGTTGATCAGCTGCATGGCGTCATCAAGGCTGCCCACCCGAACGACACACAGCACCGGTCCAAAGATCTCCTCCTGGTAAATACGCATCTCGGCGGTGACGTTATCGAACAGGCAGCCGCCGACAAAGTAGCCCTCTTCATGACCGGCCACTTTCAGGCTGCGACCGTCGGCAACCAGCGTCGCGCCAGCTTTCACGCCGTCTTCGATAAAGCCCAGCACCTTATCGCGGTGCTCGGCGGTGACCAGCGGCCCCATATCCAGGCCTGTCTCGGTGCCCGGGCCCACTTTGAGGTGAGCGATTTTAGGCAGCATGGTTTCCACCAGCCGATTGGCGGTCTCGTCGCCCACGCATACGGCGACCGAGATCGCCATGCAGCGCTCGCCGCAGCTACCAAATGCCGCGCCCATCAGCGTGTTGGCGGCGTTTTCCAGGTCGGCGTCCGGCAGCACCACGGCGTGGTTTTTAGCGCCGCCCAGGGCCTGAACACGCTTACCGGCGGCAGATCCCCGCGAATAAATCGCCTCGGCGACTGGGGTAGAGCCGACAAACGAAATGGCTTTGACGGCCTTGGCATCCAGCAGCGTTTCTACCGCTTCGCGCCCACCGTGCACCACGTTCATCACGCCTTTGGGCAAGCCCGCCTCTAGCAGCAATTCCGCCACAGCGTGAGATGCCGAAGGATCTTTCTCTGACGGCTTGAGAATAAAGGTGTTACCGCAGGCAATCGCCATGGGGTACATCCACAGCGGGACCATGGCGGGGAAGTTGAACGGGGTAATGCCCGCCACCACGCCCAGGGGCTGGAAGTTGGACCAGGCATCGATGCCCGGCCCCACGTTGTGGGAGTACTCACCTTTCAACAGCTCCGGCACGCCGCAGGCGTACTCGACGTTCTCGATACCGCGCTTGAGCTCGCCCATGGCGTCTTCAGGGGTTTTGCCATGCTCTTCGCTGACCAGCTGCACCAGCCGGTCAGCGTTATCTTCGAGCAGCTGTTTGAAGCGATACATCACCTGGGCGCGCTTGGCGGGCGGCGTATCGCGCCAGGCGGGAAACGCCGCCTGGGCGGCGGCAATCGCGCGTTCCACGTCGGCGGCATCGGCATCCGCTACTTGGCGGATCACCTTGCCTGTGGATGGGTTAGTCACGTCCAACGTGCGCTGACTTTCACTTAACTCACCGTTAATCAGGTGGGAAACAACACTCATGTTCTACTCTCCGGAATAATTTATGCCAGCGAATCCAGGGTGGTCGCCACCGCGTCGAACAGGCGTTCGAGCTCGGCCTCGGTGGTGCCAAACGGAGGGCCGAACTGCAGCGTGTCACCGCCGTAGCGCACGTAGAAACCCGCCTCCCAAAGCGCCATGTGCGCATCGCGGGGGCGAATCGTTGGATCGCCATCGCGGGGCGTTAGCTGAATCGCCCCGGCCAGACCGTAGTTGCGAATATCGACAATGTGATTGTGGCCTTTCAGGGCGTGCAGCTTCTGCTCAAAGGTGGGTGCAATGGCATTCACCTGAGCGGGGAAGTTGTCATGCTCCATCATTTCAAGCGCCGCCAGCCCCGCGGCGCAGGCCACCGGGTGGGCGCTGTAGGTATAGCCGTGGGGGAATTCAACCGCGTGCTGGGGGCCGCCCGCGTGCATGAAGGTATCGAATATCTCGCTGGAGGCGATCACCGCGCCCATGGGGATGGCACCGTTGGTGATCTGCTTGGCGACGTTCATGATATCTGGCGTCACGCCAAAGGCTTCGGCACCGGTGGTGGCGCCGCTGCGCCCGAAGGCAGTGATCACCTCGTCGAAAATCAGCAGGATATCGTGGGCGGTGCAGATTTCGCGCAGCCGATCCAGGTAGCCTTTGGGCGGCACGATCACCCCCGCCGAGCCGGACATCGGTTCGACGATGACCGCGGCGATCGTCGAGGCGTCGTGGAGCGCGATCTGATCGAGCAGCGCATCGGCGAGCTCAGCGCCGGTGTCCGCCTGGCCTTTCGTGAAGGCATGACCCGCCTGGAGCGTGTGCGGCAGGTGCGTCACGTCCATCAACGGGCCGTAATGCTTACGATTGGGGCCGATGCCGCCGAGGCTGGTGCCACCGATGTTCACCCCGTGATAGCCCTTGGCCCGACCAATCATGCGGGTTTTCTCCGGCTTGCCTTTCAACCGCCAGTAGGCCTTGGCCATCTTGACCGAGGTGTCCGCCGCTTCCGAACCGGAGTTGGTAAAGAAGACATGATCCAGACCAGCCGGCGTGAGGCTTGAAACCTTTTCCGCCAGCTTGAACGCCAGCGGGTGGCCAATCTGGAAGCCGGGGGCAAAGTCGAGGCTGCCCAACTGCGCCGCCACGGCTTTCTGGATTTCTTCGCGGTTGTGGCCTGCACCACAGGTCCAGAGGCCTGACAGCGAATCGAACAGCTTACGGCCCTGATCATCGATGTAATAGCGGCCTTCCGCCCCGGTAATCACCCGGGGGTTGGCGCGAAAGTCGCGATTCGAGCTGAACGGCATCCAGTAATGCTGATTAAGCTCGGTAGTGGCGGAGCGCTCTTGTGTCGCGTCCTCCGAGGCTTGCGGGGGTGTTTTGCTTGTTAGTCCAAACATGTGTCCAGCTCCATCGCTATGCGGATTACCTCAGCATGCGCGACTGAACACGTTTATAAAATCATGCTTTTCTTTTGTTCACGTTAGAGAATCTATACGTAACGCCCGACGCCTTACAGCACCACCTCATAACCTTCGAACTTGGGCGGGCCCAGGTAGATGCCTTCGGGTGCCTTGGCGTTGGCGTGGGCCTTGCGGAACGCGTCTGACTTGGTCCAGTCGCGGAAGGCCTCTTCCGATTCCCACACGCTGTGAGAGATAAACACGGTGTGGTCTTCCTGGCTTTCGCCTTGCAGCATCTGGAACTGCTTGAAGCCCGGCACTTCATCCAGGTGAGAGTCGCGGTTGCGCCACACTTCTAAAAAGTCTTCTTCGCGGCCTGGGGCAATCCGAAAACGGTTCATCGCGATATACATCAATACTCTCCCGTTGATAAATCCGCCTTTTGATAAGGGACAGCGCGCTTACGCCTGCCGTGGCTTGATGGTAACGTCATGGCGTAACGGCGGATAGCCCTTTCCCACTCGGCGAGCTATGGCGAATACCCACCTTCACGTTGTCTGGTTCAAGCGCGACCTACGCGTGCATGACCATGAACCGCTGGCGAATGCCGCCGCAGCGGGACCTGTGCTGCCGGTTTTCGCGATCGAGCCCGGCCAGTGGCAGGCGCCGGACAGCGCGCTGCGCCACTGGCAGTTTGCCGCTGACTCACTCGTCGACCTTTCAAGCGCTCTGGAGGCACTCGGCCTGCCGCTGTGTCTCTGGCAGGGCGGTATGGTCGATCTGCTGAGCGCCCTGAAAGCCCATTACGGCCACATCACCCTGCACTCCCACCAGGAAACCGGCAACGCCTGGAGCTTTGAGCGGGACAAAGAGGTTCATAGCTGGTGCCGCCAGCACAACGTTACCTGGCAGGAAGCCCGCCAGCACGGCGTGGTGCGCGGGCTGACTAGCCGTACAGGACATCAGACCCGGTGGGAGACGCACTGGGAAGCACTGATGACGGCACCTACCTTTTCTGCTCCGCAAAACGCTCAGGCGGCTCCGGATTGGCAGGCTTTCCACCATATTGACGCTGGACAGCTTCACGGCCTGACGCTGGGCTTCGACACCACGCCCTGCCCCGAGCGCCAGCCCGGCGGTCGCCGCGAAGGTCGTGCGCTATGGCGCAGCTTTGTGACCCATCGTGGGCGGCGCTATCGCGGCTCGCTTTCGAAGCCATTGCTGGCCTGGGAGTTCGGCTCGCGGCTATCGCCGCATCTGGCCTGGGGCACGCTCTCCATGCGCGAAGTAGTGCAGTCGCTGCGGCGCCAGCGGGCAAAACATGCTGAAGATTCCCAATGGTCACGCTCGCTGCGCGCCTTTACCTCGCGGCTATACTGGCACTGCCACTTTATCCAAAAGCTGGAAAGCGAGCCGAGCATGGAGCATCAGACGCTGCACCCCGCGCTGCGCGGCCTGCGCGAGCGCGACCCGGAACACCCCAACCTGATCGCCTGGAAGCAGGGCCAGACCGGCGTACCGTTGGTGGATGCGTGCATGCGCAACCTGATCGCCACCGGCTGGCTCAACTTTCGCATGCGCGCGATGCTGATCTCCCACGCCACCTTTGGTCTGGGGCTGCACTGGTACGAGCCTGCCCTGCACCTGGCGCGGCTGTTTACCGACTTCGAGCCGGGTATTCACTACCCCCAGGTGCAGATGCAGGCAGGCGCCACGGGCACCAATGCACTGCGGGTGTATAACCCCATCAAACAGGCGGAGGATAACGACCCTAGCGGTGAGTTTGTCGCCCGCTGGGTGCCGGAATTAACAGTTCTGCCGCTGGAATGGCGGGCCAAACCCTGGGCGCTGCCGGAAAGCCTGCGCCAGCGTTTCGCCTTCCAGCCCGGCGAGCACTACCCAATCCCCCACGACTTTGAAACCGAAGCACGTCACTGGAAGAAGCTGCTGTATGAGCTGCGTCGTACTCCGGAAGCCAGAGAAGCCAGCCAAGCCATTGTAAATAAGCTCGCCAGCCAGCGAAGACCACCCGCTCAGCGCACTAAAAAAGCAAAACCCGCCAATCGTCAGCAGCTTTCGCTATTTGATGATGGCGGGGTGGGGAATGAGTAGCTGTTACTCTTAGCTATGGTTAACTAATATCTTCGCCAGAAGGCGTGGCCGCATCGGGGAAAACCACGGCATAGGCAAAGCCACCTTTCTGACCAGTCCACCGCCTAATATCTCTAACCCAATGCTCAGGTACTCAGCTTTACCTTGCCTGAGTCTCATTTGAGGAGCAGTCGACATGTGCTTACTCAGTTGACAGGAAAGTTCTTAACACCGCGTTAAGGGATCGCGCCATAGGCGTATTGACCTGACTCAAAGGTTATTCCTTTAAACTCTTTCCAAGCTTTAAGCTGCTTTTGGTAATATTCAGTATCAGTTTTTAGTTTTTCACCCATTGATATAAGCTCTTGATCTATAATTTTGACATCTCTGGTGGATGAACAAATTTCAGCTTGTTGGTACAAAAAATCGAAAACATATTTTTTAGTTGAGCTACTTCCTAAATCTCGGAATCTTTTTTTGAGCTTAGCATTAACGACCTCCTTAATCGCCAACTTCTCCTGCTCAGTCATACGAGCACCAAAAATGATTCCAACTACTTGGCTAAAGTCATAGTAGAATAGACGCTGAAAGTTGGTGAACGAGGATTCACCAGAAATAAACTTGCTAGGTTGGGGCAAGAGTAAGCGAACTTCTTGTTCGCTAGACCAACACTCATTTTTCGTTAATAGCTGATCTTTAACTTTAGTATGAAAATTTATGCGATCTTCCTCTGTTTCAAACTTATACCCTGTATCGCAAGCAGGTAACAAGCAAAAAGCGTCTATGGCTTCAAGCTGATTTTCGTACTCAACTTCGTTTAACTTGAACCTATTGCCAACTGTACTCGCATGCCCCTCACTTACTAACAAGGTGTCTTTCGTCCTATCAGGACATTGATTTAAATAGCCATCGATTGGACGATAAATCAAACAGTAACCAGAATGTCTTGCCGCATAGTGAGACCACATGAGCATCTCATTGTTGCACTTTGATAACGAAACTGAATAACCAGCACTAGGTTCGTAGAGCGATAACATAGCTTTTAGATGCTTTTTTGACTCTTCTATTTTCTGTACATCAAAAAGACTGATTTCACAACCTTTAAAAGTTCTTTCAACGACTTCCTCGAAGTGCTTATCGTATTCTTCAAGTAACTGCTCAACTGAAATCGGACATATGCTGTCAAAGTAATTTGCTGCTATCTCGGCCCACGTTTCATTCCGCCATAAAGACTTTATGACACGCAACCAGATATTTTTACTATTCGCAGGAAACTCAAATTTTGACTGCATATCGATAGGGTCATTTAACTCGTCTCGGGATGCAAAATACCATTCGTCATAAATAAGCTCCTTTTGGGAGAGAAGCCCCGGAGAGCGATATCTATAAACGTACATCATTATTCTCCAGTAAGCGTATAACAGATATTAGACAGCGCGTTCTATTATCGGATGAACACGTCGACATGATTGTTTGATTAATGCAGCCTGCCAGACTCTGCTAAGCTTCTGATTTTTATATGCATTAATTTTCACTAGACTATGTATCCAAAACTCGCGCTTCTGCTGCATTTGCCAGCACCTCCACATTGGAAGGCCACCTGTCTTGCTATTTTTCTCATCTACCCTACCAAACCCAGCTTAGCACAAGGTACTAAGAGCGACTGACGCTCTCATCATTAGGCTTTCAACGCCCATAAAAAACCCGCCCATCGCCAACAGCTTTCGCTGTTTGACGAGGGCGGGCTAGGTGGAACCTAGAGGAATATTAGCTAAGCGCTTCCAGCGACTGCTCGATAATACTCAACCCCTCTTCCAGCACGGCGACGGACACCGTCAGCGGTACCAGAATGCGGATGCTGTTGCCGTAGAAACCGCAGGAAAGCAGGATCAACCCTTTTTCGCGGGCCTTGGCACAGAGCGCGCCTGTGAGTTGCGCGTCCGGCTTGCCGTCGCTGTTGACCAGTTCAAACGCCGCCATGGCACCGAGCTGACGGCCGTGAGCTACGGCGGGGAAACGTTCTTCCCATATCGCGAAACGCTCGGCGAGCATCTTGCCCATCTGCTCGCTGCGCTCAAGAATATTTTCTTCCTCGATCGCCTCGATGACCGCCAGCGCCGCGGCGCAGGAGAGCGGGTTGCCGCTGTAGGTGCCGCCCAGGGAGTTGGGGCCGGAGGCGTCCATTACCTTGGCGCTACCCACCACTGCTGAAAGCGGCATGCCGTTGGCCAGGCTCTTGGCAGTGGTGAGAATATCCGCCTCAACGCCGCTATGTTCGAGCGCAAACAGCTTGCCGGTGCGGGCAAAGCCTGACTGCACTTCGTCGGCGATCAGCAGAATACCGTGTTCGTCGCACAGCGCGCGCAGGGCCTTCAAGTAATCCGGTGAGGCGATGTAGAAGCCGCCTTCGCCCTGGACCGGCTCGATCACGATGGCCGCCGTGCGGTGCGGGGCAATATCGGTCTTGAACAGCGTGCGAATGGCATCAAGCGATGCCTCTTCGCTGATGCCGTGCAGCGGGTTGGGGAACGGGGCGCGGAACACGTCGCCCGGCATCGGGCCGAAGTCGTTCTTGTAGGGCAGCACCTTGCCGGTCATCGCCAGGGTCATCATGGTGCGGCCGTGGAAGGCGCCATCAAACGTGATGATGCCGGTGCGGCCGGTAGCGGCGCGGGCAATTTTCACGGCGTTTTCCAGCGCTTCGGCACCGGTGTTGACCAGCATCGCTTTGCGATCGGGGCCGCGAACGGGGGTGAGTTCACAGAGCTTTTGGCATAGCTGCACGTAGGGCGCGTAGGAGATCACCGCCGCGCTGGTGTGCATGACTTTTTTCAGTTGTGCTTCTACCGCCGCGACGATTTTCGGGTGGCGATGGCCCAGGTTGAGCACGCCGATGCCGCCCGCGAAATCGATCCAGCGATTGCCGTCGGCGTCCCACAGCTCGGCGTTTTCCGCGCGCTCGGCAAACTGGGTGGTCGGCGTGGCGGCACCGTTGGCAACAAAGCGGTTTTTAAGCTCGTTCAATTCTTGGTTCGTCATCATCGTTCTCTTTACAGGCCGCCAACGCAGACGTATTTCAATTCAGTAAACTCATCCAACCCGTGGTGAGAGCCTTCGCGGCCCAGCCCGGACTCTTTCACGCCGCCAAACGGCGCCAGTTCGGTGGAGATCAGCCCTTCGTTGACGCCGACCATGCCGTACTCCAGCTGCTCCATGGTGCGCCAGATGCGGCGGTAGTCGGTGGCATAGAAGTAGGCGGCCAGGCCGAACGGCGTGTCGTTGGCCATCTGGATGGCCTCTTCGTCACGCTGAAAGCGGAACACCGGCGCCACCGGGCCGAAGGTCTCTTCATCGGCCACCGCCATCTGCGTGGTGACGTCCGCCAGGACCGTGGGCGTGTAGAAGCGCTCACCGGCAGTGTGAAGTTTGCCACCGCACATCAGCGTTGCTCCGTGGCTCAGCGCGTCATCGATATGGCGCTGCACCTTATCCACCGCCGCCTGGTTGATCAGCGGGCCGATCACGCTGCCTTCCGTCAGGCCGTCGCCGACGTTCAGTGCATTCACACGCTCGGTGAGCTTGGCGACGAAGGCATCGTAAATGCCGTCCTGCACCAGAAAACGGTTGGTGCATACGCAGGTTTGCCCGGCGTTGCGAAATTTGGAGGCAATGGCGCCATCCACAGCGGCATCCACATCGGCGTCGTCAAAGACGATGAACGGCGCGTTGCCGCCCAGCTCCATGGCGGTTTTCTTCACTGTGCTGGCGCACTGGGCCAGCAGGTGTTTGCCCACCGGGGTCGAGCCGGTAAACGAGACTTTGCGCACCCGCGAATCCGTGGTCAGCACATCGCCCACCTCGGCCGGTTTTGAGGCGGTAATCACGTTGATGGTGCCCGCGGGAAGGCCCGCTTCCAGCGCCAGGTAAGCCGCGGCAAGTGCCGTGAGCGGCGTGGCTTCGGCGGGCTTGATCACTACGGTGCAGCCCGCGGCCAGGGCTGGGGCGCACTTGCGGGTGATCATCGCCAGCGGGAAGTTCCACGGGGTGATCGCCGCAACCACGCCCACCGGCTCGCGCAGCACCAGCAGGCGCTTGTCGGCGCCGTGGCTGGGCAGGGTTTCCCCGGCCATGCGCTTGGCCTCTTCGGCGAAGAACTCGATAAAGGAGGCGCCGTAGACGACTTCGCCTTTGGCTTCCGCCAGCGGCTTGCCCTGCTCCAAGGTCATCAGGCGGGCCAGGTCGTCGGCGTGCGCATGGATCAGCTCAAACCAGCGGCGCAGCAGGGCTGAGCGCTGCTTGACCGGGGTGGCACGCCAGGCGGGGCCGGCGTCGTAGGCCGCCGCAACCGCATCGCGAGCATCGTCGGCGCCCATGTCGGCCACCCGGGCAATGCTTTCGCCGGTGGCGGGGTTATCCACCGCGAAGGTGGTCTGGCCCGTGCGCCACTCGCCGCCCACCAGGGCGGGAACGGTTTCGTGCAACCACTGTTCGATAAAGCTCATGGTGTGCTCCTAGTTAACAACAATAAGTGCACGCTAGCAGTAATGTGGTTACAGGCGAATGCACCACTTTTTTATTCAACCAGACCAATTTTCTGTTTTACTGAAAGAATTGAGAGCACTGTGGCGTTGAGAGGATAAAATGGATGGCCAGTCAGCTTTACAACAACTTGTAAAACGCTATACAAAGCAACCTGAAGGCTTGAGCAAAAAAGTACGCATAGAGCAGGCTCTTAGGCACACGATCACCCAAGAGTGGCCGGACCAAACTCGCCTGCCGTCCCACCGGCAGCTTGCGTTAGCCTTGGGCGTTGCTCGGCATACGCTATCTCTGGCAGTGGCGACGCTGCTGAAAGAAGGCTTGCTTATTACGTCCCATGGCCGGGGTACTTGGAGCTGCAGGGCGAAGGTTTCCACTACCCCCTCGCCAACAAGTGTCCAGTTATCAAAGCGTGCCCAACGAGTGCTCCGCTGGCCAGGTGCCAGCATGATCCAAAGCGGCGCCTTCGTGCCGGGCATTCCCGACATCGCCCAGTTCCCGATGCGCAAATGGCGCCAGCTGTATGCCAGCGTCACGGTGCCGCAAAATGCCCTGCTGCTGTCTTACTCTACCGGCGGCTATGGGCCCTTAAAGCGCGCCATCAAGGAGTTTCTGGAACGCTGGCGGAACATTCGCTGCGACACCGAACAGATCATCATCACCGACGGCACCCATAACGGCATCGAACTCTGCGCGGTGGCGCTGGCGGATGTGGGAGACACCGTCGCCATGGAATCGCCCTGCTACTGGGGCGCGCGTAACGTTTTTACCGCCGCAGGGCTCGACATCGACATGGTGGCCTGGCACCCCGGCCAGGGGCATGTGTTACCTGACGCCCCCAGTAAAACCACGCTGGCCTACTTGACCGGCTCGCAGCACTATCCGCTCAGCGTGGCCACCAGTGCGACCGACAAGCAGCGTCTGTGCGATGCCCTGTCACCCGACTACGTAGTGGAAGACGACTACGAATTTGACCGCGACGACCACACCAACCTGCTGTTCGACCCGCAATCACCGCGCCACTTGCTGGTCGGCTCGTTTTCCAAGATGATGTTTCCAGGGCTGCGGCTGGGGTATCTGGTGGTGCCGCATCATCTGGCGGGGCCGATGAACCGCCTGCGCAGCGAACTGTTTCGCGAAGGCCGCATGCTCGATCAGGCGGTACTGGCGCAGTTTATTTTCGACGGCGACCTGGACGCCTGGTGTCGGCGTATTCAGCGCGATTACCTGGGCCGCCAGCAGGTCCTGCACGACCAACTGTGTTCGCTGCCGTCGGTGCGCCGGGTCTCGCCACCGAGCAACGCCATCAGCCTGTGCGTTGAGTTCGAGCCACCCGTCGATGACGTGCAGATCGCCCAGGCGCTGCTGAAAGAACACTTGATCGTGCGCCCGCTGAGCCCAGTGTGTGCCAGCCATGACCCGCGCGTTGGCCTGGTGCTGGGAGTGGGCATGCTGTCCGGTGAAACGCTATCGCGCGAGGCCCAGCGCCTGCGCCGCTGCCTGGAAGCGCTACTGCGCTAGGCCCGGGCCACAACGCTTACCACGCTGCTGTCGTTATCAGCACTTATCCACAAGGACTTGTCATGCGTCGCCCTGTTGATTGTTTTTCCGTTAGCGCGTCATCTGCTTTCGCTACCCTTCGCCGCTGGGCAACGCTGGGTATCGTGCTGCTACTTTCCGGCTGCGCCACGTTCGCGCCCAACCCGCCCGAGGATCAAAGCAACATCTGCGAGATTTTCCGCGAGCAGCCGAGCTGGTACGACTACGCGCTTGAATCAGAGGACACTTGGGGCACGCCGATCGCCACGCAGATGTCGTTCATCCAGCAGGAATCGTCGTTTCGCAGCCATGTTCGTCCGGACCGCAAATATTACCTGGGCTTCATTCCCGGCCCGCGGCCTTCTTCCGCCAAGGGTTACGCCCAGGCCCAGGACCCGGTATGGGGTGAATACGAAGACCAGGCCGGCAGTTTGTTTGCCCGGCGCACCCACATGAAACACGCCACCGACTTTATCGGCTGGTACAACCAGCGCACGCGTGAGCAGACCGGCATTTCGCTCAATAACCCCGAGCACCTTTACTACGCCTACCACGAGGGCGCAGGGGGCTACCAGCGCGGCACCTACCGCGGCAAATCTCATGTATTGAGTGCCGGCCGGCAAGTGGCGACCCGCGCCAACCGTTACCAGTCGCAGCTCAACAGCTGCGAGGCGGAGTTCCAGTGCCGCAAGTTTTATCAGGTATGGCCGTTCTGTCGTAGTTAAGGAAAAACGTTATGAGCCTATGGATAGGCATCGCCTTGGTGAGCGTAGTGTTTTTCACCTCGATGCTCTCTGGCGTGTTTGGTATGGCAGGCGGCTTGGTCTTGCTGTGGTTTCTACTAGTGATCTTTCCCGCGGGCACGGCGATGGCGGTGCACGGGGTTATACAGCTCACGGCGAATGGATCACGAGCATGGCTATCGCGGCGCTATATTGTCTGGCCTATCGTCGCCTTTATGACGCTTGGCGTGCTCAGTGCTGCTGGTCTGCTTCTGCTATTCAACTACAGCCCCAACGCTGCCAGCGTATCGATTTTGATTGGCCTAATGCCGATTCTGGTATGGATGCCCAAACGCTGGTTTCACCTGGATGCCAACCGAGCCAGCCACGCGCTGTGCTGTGGCATCGCCTCTGGCGGTTTAACAATTGCCGCCGGGGTTTCCGGGCCGCTAATTGATATCTTCTTTGTGCGCTCACGCATGGATCGCCGCCAAGTCGTGGCGACCAAGGCAATGATTCAGGTAGTGGCTCACAGCATTAAAATCATCTTCTATCTCGGCGCCGCCATGGCGCTTAGCATCGGCGAATGGGGCATTGTGCTGCTAGCGGCGCCGTTTGCGATCTTTGGCACCCACACCGGCAACCGCATTTTACACCGCCTCACTGATGCCAACTTCCGCACCTGGACGCGCTGGATCGTGACCGGCATTGGGGTTTTCTATTTCCTGCAAGGACTCTTTCTACTCACTCGCTAGCGTTGAGGCAGATAACAGCGAGCTTAAAGCAGGTGCCTATACTGACCTTATCTATTAATGGAGGTCGCTATGGATTACCACCACTACCGCGAAACCCTTGCCGAATCGCTCGCCCAAAGCGAGCTGCCCTTTGCGCCTTCGGAATACCGCGCGCGCCTGGACAAGGTGCGCCACGCCATGGTCCAGCACGGGTATGACGCCCTGCTGCTCACCGACCCGGCCGATATTAATTACCTGACCGGCTATCACACCTTCGAAGTTTCGGTGCATGCCTGCCTGGTCTGCACGCCGGAGCGGCTAGTCCTTCAGGTCGCCTCGATCGAGACGGGGGCTGCGGTGGTGACCGCGCTGGTAGATGAGATCATCGGCTACCGCTGGGAAAACCTGGATGAAATCATCACGCCGCTGGCGGATCTACTGGCGCCATGCCAGCAGATCGGCATCGATGGCTGGGGCAGCGGGCTACGCGTCGGCGTGATGGAGGCGCTGGCGCAAACCATCGGTCGCCAGCGGTTCAGCGAAGCCGGTGGCGTACTCGACGCCATCCGGATCGTCAAACGCCCCGCCGAACTCGAGATGCTGAAAGAAAGCGCGCGCATTACCGCTGCCGGGCTGGACGCCGCCATCCAGGTGATTCGTCCCGGCATGACCGATAACGACATCGCCTCCGCCGGCGCCCAGGCGTTGCTCGCCAACGGTAGCGAGTTCATGAGCCTGCAGCCCATCGTCACCAGCGGGCCGCGTATCGGAGTGATCCACGTCAACCACAAGCGCCATATCATTCAGCCCAATGAACCGGTCTTTCTGGAATTCGGCGCGGCGTATCAGCGCTATACCGCCCCCATGATGCGCACCGCCGTCACTGGAACTCCCAGCCAAGCCCACGCGGCGACCCGCGACCTGTGTCGTGCGCTGTTCGAGACGCTGTGTGACGCCATGCGTCCGGGCAACACTTTTGACGACGCCGCCCGTGCCGCCGATGCGCTACTCGACCCGCAGCGTGACCGGCTGTTCTTTTCAGGCGTGTTTGGTTACGCCGTAGGCGCGCAGTTCCCGCCTAGTTGGGTGGAAGGCACCGGCTTTATCGCCAAGGGGCAAATGCGCCCGTTTGAAGCCAACATGGTCTTTCATCTACCCCTCTGCCTGCGCGTCCCCGGTCAATGGGGCGTTGGCTTAAGCGACACCGTCGTGGTGACCGAGCAGGGCGGTCAACCGATCACCACTAACGACTGGCAGCTGTATCAGGCGGCGGACACGCCCTGACAGGCGCTCTCATAGCCACCACATTGACAGCCCGATGGTCTGGCGCTATCGTCACCAAGATGAAAATGAGAAATACTCTCTTTTGTATTTAGCCCTTTGTGACGACGTCAGGTTAGCCACATGAACAGTGAGCAGCGGCAGCTTCGCCAGACCATCGTGTTTCTTCGCACCTCGTTCGAAGCGATCCAGCACTCGATTGCCGGACGCCTCGACGACCCGCTGCCCTGCTGGCTGGATACCGGCATGCTGACCATGCTCTCCCGCGAACTGAACCGCTGCTGCCAGCAGGCCAAGGCCGTGTTCCCGCCCTCCGCTACCGAACAGCTATACGTCGCTTCACAGCACTGCGAACTGCTGCTCAAGCAATGCCCCGGCGTGCTCAGCAGCGCCACCTGCCACCGCCAGCTCTCCGCGATCATGCTGCCGCTGACCGCCGCGCTCCAGCATGTCGACACCCCGGTTAAACGGCGCTGGCCGTGGCAGCGGGGCTAGCTATTAAGCTTCCCCGCCCGCTTTCTGAACCCAACCGACCCACCCCGTCTGGGCAGTGCGTTGCTATGGCTGCTTGTCGTCGCTTTCTTGACCGCTGAATTTATCATGATAAATTGAATGTAAGGTGCCACCAACGAGCACCACGCTGCGACACACGATACGAAAGGGGTCTCCCATGACAGAACACAACACGGCGGCGGCAGCCCGTCCGCGCAAAAAATGGTACCAAACGGTCCCGGACCCGATGGTGCTGATCTTCATGATACTGGTCGCGACCTATCTGCTGACCTTCATTATTCCTCCAGGTGAGTTTGAGCGAACGACACAGGACGGACGTACCGTCGTCATCGCTGATTCGTTCAGGTACTTAAATGACGTGGCCGCCATGTCGCCCTTCAATATTTTTGTGGCGATACCGGAAGGCCTTATTTCTGCCTCGCAATATCTTTTTATCGTCTTTATCGCCGGTGGCCTGTTCCACATCCTGCAAAAGACCGGTGCGCTCGAAAACGCCATCGGCGTCGCGGTTCACCGCGTCGGGATCGAACGCCGCAACATGATCATTACCGTTGGCACCTTCATTTACGGCTTTTTCGGTGTTGCGGTGGGGTTTGAGAATAATATCGCCCTCGTCCCCATTGCCGTGCTCATTGCCAGCGCCATTGGGTGCTCGAGCCTGGTAGGCACCACGATGGCGGTGGGCGGCATCGGTATTGGCTTCGCGCTGTCGCCGATCAATCCGTACACAGTTGGCGTGGCACAAGGTATTGCCGAGTTACCCACTTTTTCGGGCGCCTGGCTGCGTACCTTAATGGTGGTTTCATCGCTCGCCCTGCTGTCGCTGTATATCTGCAAACGCGTGGTCAAGATGGAGTTTGAAGAGCCGGACAACGCCGAGTCGTTAAGCAAACCGCTAAGCGAATACCACCTTACCAAGCGCAATATTTTGACCCTCGTTGTTTTTGTTGGTGGCTTGGTCGCAATGCTGATCGGCGTCTTTACGCGCGGCTGGTATATCAATGAAATCGCCGCCACTTTCCTATTACTGGCGATCATCATCGGTGCGCTCAACGGCCTATCGGCCAACGGTATTGTCAAACAAATGATGGAAGGCGCGGCGGGTGTTACCGCTGGCGCGCTGGTGATCGGGGTCGCGGCCTCTATTCAGGTCATCCTCGAGCAGGCCGTGATTATCGACACCATCGTTAACTCTCTGAGCGCCTTGATCGACAACATTCCCCCGCTGTTCTCAGCGATTGGTGCCAGTGTCGTCCAAGGCGTTATCAACCTATTCGTGCCCTCGGGTTCAGGGCAGGCGTTGGTCACCATGCCGATTCTGATTCCTGTGGCCGACCTGGTCGGTATGAGCCGCCAGTTAATGATCACGGCCTTCCAGGTTGGCGACGGCTTGACCAACCTGATTGTGCCAACCTCAGGCGGCACCTTGGCCATGTTGGCCCTTGGCCGCGTTTCTTATGCGCAGTGGTTGAAAGCCATCCTACCTTTCATGGTCGTGGTCTATTTACTGGCCTGGGTAGGCTTGATCATTGGCCACTACGCAGGCTATTGATACGTGGTCTTATGACGCTTTCTCTGGTCCACGTTCACCCTGAAACAGGCACCGTGGCGACGCTCACTGCAACGGGTGGCGTGGCGGTGGGCGGCTATGTGCATCATTGCTGGCGCGGCCTTGGGGCGTGCGTTACTCAGGGGCGCTATACCAACCCCTGGTACCCCGCATCGATTTACGAGGCGCTCCGTAAAGGCGTTTCGGCATCCCAGGCGTTGCATGCCGCCACCCATCGCGACGACCATCCCGAGCTTCGCCAGTGTTTAGTGATGGATAGCGACGGGCGAGCCGATGTGCATACCGGCGCCGCTAACCTTCCCGGCATAGCGGCTAGCCTCTACCCCGGCATTGCCACCGCAGGCAATATGCTGCATAGCGCTGATGTCGTAGAGGTATTGGCTCAGCGTTTTATCCAAGTGAGCACGCTCAACAGCCAGGCTGTGCTGCAAAACGGAGCTGTCCCTCAGTTTCCCGCCGATCACGCGCAACAACTGCTCGGCCATTTACTCACTGCGCTGGAGGCTGCACTCGATGAGGGCGGCGACGCGCGTGGTACACGCTCGGCCGCGCTACGTATCGAGTCCTTTTTTCACGCGCCCATCGATCTCAGAGTCGACTGGTCCGACGGCGTCATCGCGTCACTAAGAGCGCTTGAAGCGCGTTTCAGAGCGGATGACTTTCAAGCGTTTTGGCAACAGCTACCGCTGCGCTAATGGCGCTTTGATGGAGTTTTTATGTCTCGACAACACCCACACGCTGCCTTCGCTGAAGGCAAGATCGGGCAGTATCTATTGAGCTGTCTTGACGAAGCCGCCCAGCATTCTCAACCCGGTGACGGCGTCACACGTCTGTTTTGCTCGCCCGAACATCGCCAGGTGCTGCCACTAATCGAGCAGTGGATGACTCGCGCAGGCCTCACCCCCGAACTGGATGCAGCAGGCAACCTGGTCGGCCGCTGCCCTAAAGCATTGTCCGGCGAACCGACATTGATCATGGGGTCTCATCAGGACTCGGTCGTTGAAGGGGGCAAGTATGACGGCATGCTGGGTATAGCGGTGCCTCTCGTCGCGTTAGAAGCACTTCGCCATGCAGGTGTCAGGCTACCGTATGGAGTAGAGGTGGTGGCCTTCGGTGATGAAGAAGGCGTGCGTTTTCCTACCACACTCGTTGGCAGCCGTGCCCTCGCAGGAACAACTGACCCGCAACAACTCGAGGCACGCGACAAGCACGGGATTTCTTTAAGGGAGGCGCTGCGCAGCTTTGGCGTCGATCCTGATGGCATTCCCGCCCTGGGCCGCGACCCTGCCAATACGCTGGGTTATTTGGAAGTGCACATCGAGCAGGGCCCTCGACTGGAACAGCGTGATCATGCCGTCGGTATCGTTACCGCGCTGACGGGCATTGAGCGTCACCATGTAACGGTGAGCGGCAAAGCAGGCCATGCAGGCACCACCCCCATGCCGGGTCGTCAGGATGCGTTGGTGGGGGCTTCCGAAATGGTGTTGGCGGTTGATAGCGTGCTGCAAACCACGGAGGGGCTGGTGGGTGTCGTCGGGCAGTTGGATGTCCACCCCAATGCCGTTAACGTGATCCCCGCCTCGGTGACCTTTACGGTCGAGCTACGTTCCCCGCAGTCAGACACGCGGCAATATGGCCGCGAGGCGGTTCAGGCCGCACTGCAAGAAGTTGCCGGGCGGCGGGGACTTACGCTGTCCATGGACAACACCTATCAGGCTGAGGGCGCTCACTGCGCCGAATGGATCATGCGTGGCCTAGAGCAGGCCTGTACCGCTGTGGAACAACCTTGCGAGCGGATGTTTAGCGGCGCAGGCCATGACGGCTTGGCCATGCAGGACCTTACCGATATCGGCATGATCTTCGTACGTTGCAAAGATGGCTTGAGCCACCACCCCGACGAGAGCATTTCAGCCGAAGATGGTGAGGCAGCAGTTCGGGTCATCATGGCCTTTTTGCAGCAGCTTGATACGTCCCGGCGCCGCTAGGCCAATAGTTCCGGCAAGAAAGCGCGCCTTACCTGAGCTTCCTGGTGGTTCATGACCCGCTGGGCATCCAGCATGTGCTCGCGCATGATACGGAAGGCGCTATCGGCGTCGCCCAGTTCAATGGCATCCAAAATCTCGGCGTGATAGCGGCAGCCCGTTTGACCCAAATCATGGGTAACGGGCTCATAGAGGCGGTGATAAATCGTCAGGTCTGACAGAATTTGAATGGTAAAGCGGATGATAAAAGTGAGCAGCTGATTGCCGCCGGACAGCTCTGCCAGCATGAGATGGAAGTTCAGCGAATCGAGGTGCTGTTGCCGTTCGGTTTCGCTGTCTTCGCACGGCGCGTCATAGCTGTGCAGACTCTCGCGCAAGCGCTCCATATCCTGCTGGCTGACCTTGCCGGCTAACGAAGCGGCTAATTCAGGCTCCAGCGCCAAGCGGATCTGATAAATATCCTGGATAGAAATATCTTTGAAAAATAGATAATTACTTAATAAAGACACCGCCTTTTCATCACTCATTGCCTTCACGAAGGCACCACCTCCAGGGCCGGTACGCGTTTCTACAAGTCCCTGGGCTTCCAACACCCGGGTACTTTCGCGCACCGTCCCTTTCGATACGTTCAGTGTTTCGATGAGTTCTGCTTCGCTGGGAAGCCGGTCCCCGGGTTTCAGGTGGCGATCCACGATCCAGCATTTAATCGTTTCGGCCACTTGGTACGGACGCCGTGGTGATGCTTTTTTTGCCATGCTCTTGATCACTGCCTGTCTATTAAGGTGTCTAGGGTAACAGAGCCAGTGCTCTGTGAGGGCTAGACATTGCGCCAGCGTTGGGTATCTAGGGGCCCAAAGGAAGATGTGATTGGCACTTACTAGTAAACTGGTCTATTCTGTGCGCCACTACTCAATCACAGAGTTCAAAAGGAGCTTGCTTGATGGCTTACGAAACGCTTTTCACTGCCACGCAGCTTGGCAGCCTGTCGATCCCCAATCGCGTGATCATGGCGCCGCTGACCCGGGCGCGCACCCCGGACAGCGTGCCGGGCAAGATGCAGGAAGCCTATTACGGCCAGCGCGCCGGGGCCGGGCTGATTATCAGTGAAGCGACCAATATCTCCCCCACGGCACGGGGCTATGTCTATACCCCCGGCATCTGGACCGACGAGCAGGAAGCCGGCTGGAAAAACGTGGTCGATGCGGTGCACGCCAAAGGCGGCCGTATGGCGTTGCAGCTATGGCACGTTGGGCGTGTGTCCCATGAAATGGTTCAACCCAACGGCCAGCAGCCGGTGGCGCCCAGCGCGCTGAAAGGCGAAGGGGCCCAGTGCTTCGTGGAGTTTGAAGACGGCACCGCCGGTCAGCATCCCACCAGCACGCCCAGGGCGCTTGAAACCGACGAGCTCCCGGGTATCGTGGAAGACTATCGCCAGGCGGCTGAGCGCGCCAAGCGGGCTGGCTTCGACATGGTCGAGGTCCACGCGGCCAACGCCTACCTGCTGAACCAGTTCCTGGCAACCGGCACCAACCAGCGTACCGACCAGTATGGGGGCTCGCTGGAAAACCGGGCGCGCTTCCCGCTGGAAGTGGTCGACGCGGTGATTGACGTATACGGCGCCGACCGGGTGGGTATTCGCATGACGCCGTTTATCGAGCTGTTTGGCCTGACCGACGATGAGCCGGAAGCTATGGCGTTTTACATGGCCGAGCAGCTTTCCAAGCGTGGTCTTGCCTACCTGCACCTCAATGAGCCCAACTGGGCCGGCGGCGACATTCAGTTTCCTGCCGGTTTCCGCGAGCAGATGCGTGAGCGCTTTAGCGGTAGCCTGATGTACTGCGGCAACTACGACGCAGACCATGCACAAGCGCGCATCAGCGAAAACACCACCGACACCGTGGCCTTCGGACGCCCCTACATTGCCAACCCGGACTTGCCCGAGCGTTTCCGGGTCAATGCGCCGCTCACCGAGCCCAATCACGAGACGTTCTACGGCGGCGACGAAAAGGGCTACACCGACTATCCGTTTATGGATAACGGTTACGACCGTACCGGCTAAGTGCCACCCTTCGGGTGATCCTTAACGACGAAAAGCATCACTTCGGTGGTAATGCCAGTCAGTTAAGCCTGACTGGCTTTTTTCTAGCCGTATATTTTTGTGGTCGTGCCCGAACAGCACGCGGGTACGCCCTTTCTCGTCTATCGGGTAGTAAGAATGAAGGCGCCATCTCTAGCATCGACCTCATCACCTCGGGAAGGCGGCCAGGTGACACCGCCGGTAATATAGATAATTCTTTGATAATAAAATGGGCGGCTTGATGAAAACTCAATTGATTTGGGTGAATGCTGTCTAAGCTATAGGCCATCCGGGCCATCTGAAAGCGTATCAAGTTGTAGGCGAGCAACGTTCCCCATAACTCCTGGCGAACCATGGCCGGTGTGCGGCTACGCAGTGTGAGTCGATTGCCCAGAAGCGACTGCTTCATTTCCCGATAGCCCAGCTCGATTTCCCAGCGGTAACTATAAAGATCGACGATATCAGCGGCAGGAAAGCGCATCGGATCGGTCATCGACGTCAGCACCTGAACCTGTTTGCCCTTGACCTTACGACTCATCAAGCGTGCTTCTAGCGTCGCGGGCAAGTTTGGCCATTTCGCTCGCGCTTGTGGCGATGTCGTCAGGCGAACAAGTCGATCTTGACGACCCAGCGAGTAGATTTCTTCATACTGTGTTCCTTTGCGTAGCGGAATAAGCCAGTGACGCTGCTCACCTGCCTGCTGCCAGGCATGCAGCAACCCCAGTGAGTAAAACCCGCGATCAAATAACGTCAGGGAGTGGTCAGGCGTGCTGGCTATCAGGTCGGTTGTTAGCGCCACTTCGCCCGTCGACACACTATCAAGGGCGGCGCCGGTAATGAGGTGACTCGTCAGCTCCATTTGGCACACCATGCGCACTTGAGGATAGCTTGCCTCCCGGTGAGCATTACGTGTTCTCGCAAAGGCCGCTTGATTATCAGGCGAGTCTGGCGTTCGCCATACCACGCCGTCCACTCCCAGGAGTGTTAGCCCACACCAATGGGGATGCGGCGTTTGCTCATGCCAAAGTGCCTGAGTTTGCTCAAAGACCCGCTTGACAGCCTCGACCCCCAAGCGCTGACGCGCCTGAACAACCGCACTGGGGGCCACGAAAGGGCGTTTACCTGGCAAGACAATATCAAGCTGATTGACGACCTGTCCCATGGGAATATGGCGAAACAGTGCCATGCCGACAATCGACCAAACCACCATCTCCAGCGGTAGACGCCGCTTTCGAAGCGTGGCAACCCCTGCTTTCTCCAGGCACGAGTCGATCAGTTCGGGAGAGAGGACTTCCGCGAGGCTTGAAAAGTTGTCAGGGGTAACACGCGCAATAGCGTCTATGGCTTGGCTAAAGTGCATAAAAAAATCCGGTACCAGTGAATGACTGGTACCGGACTGTCTCATCGTCAGCTAATTGAAGAAAGCCTTAACTGACTGGCATTATCACTTCGGTGGTGCTTTTTTTATATCGGGGCCCGGCAAAACGCTGCTAGGCTATTGATTCTTACGTTTGAAACACAGGTGACGAATGCTCGGTTCGCTGTTAGCTTTGTTGGTATCGTTGGCACTGGTCGGCTTGGCGGCCAGTACGGGCGCACGCTTTAAACCCGATGAGTGGTACCGCAAGCTCGACAAACCCGCCTGGACGCCTCCCGATATCGCTTTCCCCATTGCCTGGGGCATCCTGTATCTGCTCATGGCGGTTGCCGCCTGGCGCATTTACATGGCGGACGACTCGGCTTGGCGCACAGCGAGCCTGTGGGTTTATGCCCTCCAACTGCTAGCCAATGCGGCGTGGTCGTGGCTGTTTTTTGGACGCAAGCAAATCGTCGCCGCGCTGGGTGATATCGCACTGCTGCTGATACTCATCCTGCTGGCGATTTTTCTATTTGCTAAAGTGAGCGGATTAGCGGCGTGGTTAATGGTGCCCTACGCACTCTGGGTGGCGCTGGCCCTGACGCTCAATGCCTCTATTTGGCGACGTAACTCACGCGCGGGTGGCGCGAAAAAATAAAGGATACAACCACAATGGAGACAACCCCGTTAGTCACATTCCTGGCCATCGGTTCCATCGTCTTAGCGCTGACCGCCTTGGCGCTGTTCGTTTATGTGATGCGGCGGCAGCGCCGCCAGCAGCCGGAAGACGCCGCCGCCCCGGCGATGGAACGCGCCAGCACAACGGCCGCCTCTCCGCCCCCCGCTGACGAAGCGTCTTCATCAGACTCCGCCAAGCGCACCGGCAAAGTCGCCCAGCATTCACTGTTCGTGATTTTCTCCCAACCCGACGAGCAGACCGATCAGCAGCTGGCCGAGTGGCTACGCGAGAAGCAGGCGACGTTCGACCCGATCAAGAAAGTCTTCCACATCGCCGGCGAACAACCCTCGAACCCGGTTACCATCGCCAACGCCTTCCCGCCTGGGGAAATGCCCGACCTGCTGCGTAATGAGACCCACGACCCCATCAAGGGCATCAGCCTGTTGGTGAAGCCGCCGCTACGCAAACGGCGCAATCAGCAGATGCATGTCTATGTGGCGCTGGCCAAGGAAATGCAGACGCTGTTCACCGGCGATATGCTGGATGGCGATCGCAAGCCCGCGACCGACATCACCTTTGAGCGCATCATCGGCTAGCTAGCAACACTTTGTCCCGTTACGCCACGCCCTGGCTGCGCAGGTAATCGTCGTAGCTGCCGCTGAAGTCGACAACGCCTTCCGGCTGCATATCGATAATCCGCGTGGCCAGCGACGACACGAACTCGCGGTCGTGGCTGACAAACAGCAGCGTGCCGGGGTAGTTTTCCAGCGCCAGGTTCAGCGCTTCGATGGACTCCATGTCCAGATGGTTGGTCGGTTCGTCCATCAGCAACACATTGGGCTGGGTAAGTATTAACTTACCGAACAGCATGCGCCCCTGTTCGCCACCGGAAATTACCTTCACCGACTTGCCAATATCATCGCTTGAAAACAGCATCCGCCCGAGCGCGCCGCGCACCACCTGTTCACCGCCCTGCGTCCACTGGCCCATCCACTCGAAGAGGGTGGCGTCCACGGCAAAATCGTCGGTGTGATCTTGGGCAAAAACACCCAAATCGGCGGCTTCGGTCCACTTCACTTCCCCAGCATCCGGGTGCAGTTCGCCCGCCAGGGTTTTGAGCAGGGTCGTTTTACCAATGCCGTTGGGGCCGATAATCGCAATCCGCTCGCCGGCCTCGACGGTCATCGACAGGCGCTCGAACAGTGGTGCCTCGCCGTTGTAGCCTTTGCTGATGCCGTCCACATTCACCGCGTTGCGGTGGATCTTCTTGGCCTGATCAAAGCGAATAAACGGGCTGACGCGGCTGGACGGCTTGATATCTTCCAGCTTGATCTTGTCGATCTGGCGCGCCCGCGAGGTGGCCTGCTTGGCTTTCGAGGCGTTGGCCGAGAAGCGGCTGACGAACTGCTGAAGCTCGGCGATCTGGGCCTTTTTCTTGGCGTTGTCGGAATGCTGACGCTCGCGCGCGGCGGTGGCCGCGGTCATGTAGTCGTCGTAGTTGCCTGGGAAAAGGGTGATCTCGCCGTAATCCAGATCCGCCATGTGGGTACACACGCTGTTCAGGAAGTGGCGATCGTGGGAAATGATCACCATGGTGCTGCTGCGCGCCTTGAGCATGTCTTCCAGCCAGCGGATGGTGTTGATATCCAGGTGGTTGGTCGGCTCGTCAAGCAGCAGGACGTCGGGATCGGAAAACAGCGCCTGGGCGAGCAGTACGCGCAGTTTCCAGCCCGGAGCGATTTCACTCATCGGCCCGGTATGCTGCTCGATGGGAATGCCCAGCCCCAGCAGCAACTCTCCCGCCCGGGCTTCGGCGGTGTAGCCATCCAGCTCGGCAAAGCGCACTTCCAGATCCGCCACGGCCATGCCGTCCTCTTCGCTCATCTCCGCCTGGGAATAGATACGCTCGCGTTCGGCGGCGACCTGCCACAGCTCGGCGTTGCCCATGATCACGGTGTCGATGACGCGTTCATTTTCGAAGGCAAACTGATCCTGGCGCAGCTTGCCCAGCCGCGTGCTGCTGTCCAGCATGACCTGGCCGGACGTCGGCTCGAGCTCGCCGCCGAGAATCTTCATGAAGGTGGATTTGCCGCAGCCGTTGGCGCCAATCAGGCCGTAGCGATTGCCGTTGTTAAACTTGACGGAGACGTTCTCGAACAGGGGCTTGGCCCCGAACTGCATGGTGATATTAGCGGTTGCGATCACAAAAGGACCCTAGTGTGCGTGTACATTGCGCATCGCACTGGAAATAGTACGTGGCGGATAGAAAGGCTCGCGATTCTACGCGCTCTTGAGCAACGTTACACCCATCGTCTAACACCCACTACCTAGGATGGCGCGTCGCCAAGGGCCGGCAAGTCCAGCAGAAACCTTTCACCATCAAGCGCTTGGCGCAGACGAGTATGCAAAATATCGACAATCCCCGGATGCTCGCCCACCAGAGCGGTGGTGGTGACGGTCATGCCCGGATGACGCTGCTGCGCGGCGTGGCAAATTTCTGCGATGTCACCGCCTTCACCGGCATGACGCCCCGGCGAGAGAAACAGCATGGCCAGAATCACCGGCCCGGTATGGAAATCGGGCTTGGCCAGCAGGTGTTCGAGTAGCGGTTCGTTGAAGCGATATTCGTCACCCTCGCGGCGCTCCATCGAAGCGGCGGCCACACAGGTGGCGTCACTGCCCAGCAGCACGCTTAACTGCCCGGCCAGGCGATTGCGCACCGCCGTCACCTCGGGAATCGGGCTGCCGTGATCCACCAGCGCGACGCGGGGCTTAGTCCCTGAAAGCCACTGCTCGCGGACGTTATCGGCCAGCAGTTCGGCCAGGCGCAGGTCGTTATCGCCCTGCTCATCGACCAGCGGCTGCGCCACGCGGACCTTGACGCCGGGAAAGCGCGCCTGCATCTCGGCCATGCGTTCGGGCAGGTAACCGGTCAGCGCCTTGCTCGGGCCGAAGAAGAACGGCAGCACGACGATCTCGGTCGCGCCCTGTTCGGCGCTGCGTTCAGTGGCCGGCCCCAGGGTGATCGCCGGGATACCGTCGACTTGCTCCGCTGGAATCTTGTTGGAGTGCAGCAGCGAAGCCGCCTGGACGTTTTCGCCCAGACGCTCGCCAAGCGCTGCCGCCACGCGCCGCAGATTGTGCGTTGCCTGGGGCCGCAGTGAGCCGTTATCCACCAGAAAGATTGCGCGCATGCCTGTCTCCATGTCGGTTTAAGGGGCGTTCAAGGCGGCAGCCTTACCGCTAGCCGGTGCGTTCAAGGATATCCGCCGCCGCACGGTGAAGCTGAGCGTGGCGAGCCGCCAGGACGTCGATATCGCGGTCATAGCCACCGCCAATTACCGCCGCGACCGGAATATCCGCGCCTCGACAGCAGCCGAGCACGTAGGCGTCCCGCTGATAGAGCCCATCGTCACTCAACGTCAGATAACCCAGGCGGTCATCGCGATGCACATCCACCCCGGCATCGTACAACACCACATCGGGTTGATAGGCCGCCAGCAAGCCGGGTAAATAAGACGCCAGCACCGCCAGGTAGGCGGCATCGTCCATGCCATTGGGCAATGCCACGTCCAGATCGCTTTTCGCCTTGCGGGCGGGAAAGTTGCGCGCGGCGTGCATGGAAAAGGTAAACACATCCGGCACGCCGGTAAATAGACGTGCAGTGCCATCACCCTGATGAACGTCACAATCGACGATCAACACCCGCTCGACCCAGCCCTGGGCCAGGGCGTGGGCCGCCGCCACGGCAAGATCGTTGATCAGGCAGTAGCCGCTGGCGGCATCGGCATGGGCATGGTGGGTGCCGCCCGCCGAGTTACAGGCGAGCCCACTGGCCAAGGCCGCCTCCAGGGTCAACAGCGTGCCGCCGGTTTCCAGCCGTACTCGCTCGACGAGCGCAGACGACCAAACAAAGCCGCTGCGACGCTGGGCCGCGCGATCCAGCTCGCCGTGCAGCAAGGCCTTGAGATAGCCCCGAGTGTGTACCCGTGCCAGGGTCTCGATTCCGACGGGCTGAGGCGTCAGCCATTCAATGGGTGTCGCCTGCGGCCAACGGCCAAGCTGCTCGCGCAGCACACGAAACTTATCCATCGGAAAGGGGTGGCTGGCTGGTAAATCAATCGTATAACCAGGATGATGGACGATCGTTAACGCCATTGCGTGCTGCCACTCGGGTAATTGACCTAAAGGCCTTATGTTGCTTGATACCACTGCCTTAAACCAGCAAAGAAACTTTTTCAGCGACCACGACGATCTGTGGCTATTTGGCTATGGCTCGTTGATCTGGAAGGCCGATTTTACCTACCTGGACCGCCAGCCGGCCTATATTACCGGCTGGGCACGGCGCTTTTGGCAAGCCTCCCACGATCACCGCGGCACGCCTGAAGCACCCGGACGCGTTGCTACGCTGATCCCGGCGCCGGGCGCGGTGTGTTTCGGCATGGCATACCGCATTACCCCGGATGTGCTGGCCCCGCTGGATGTGCGCGAGAAAAACGGCTATCTGCGCGAAAAAGTACCGCTGACCTTCGTTGATGAGTCGGGCCGCGCCGACGGGCAAAGTGAAGGGCTCATCTATCTGGCAAGCGAGGACAACCCGGCCTTTCTCGGTGAAGCACCGCTGGACGTGATTGCCCGGCAGATCGCCCAGGCCCACGGGCCAAGCGGCTCGAACCGCGAGTACCTGGTCAACCTGGCCCAGGCGCTGCGCGACCTGGGCGCGGAGGACGCCCATATTTTCGAACTGGAAAAGCAGCTGGTCTGAGGCGTTGTCGCCTGCTTACATCATCAACCACGAGAGGATGAACAGGCCCAGCACGGTGCGGATAATCCCGCCGAGCACGGAACCGCGGAAAAAGGCCCGCAGCCCTCCCCACAGAATCAGCAGGCCAATGACCAGCACCACAATGCTCAGAAACGAATCATTGATCCCCAGCGAGCGGGTCAAGCCGTCAATGAATTCGTCGAACGCGCCAAACAAGTTGGTAAAAATGCCCAACAAAAACTCCACCACGACGCGAATGACCTCGCCGATGGTCTCGCCTATTTCGTCAAAAAATCCATTTACCTGCATGGGTCATTTCCACAGCTGAAAAGAATAAGTCTGGCATTGTCCGCCAAATACGCTGACTGAGCAAAACCGAGGGCTTTTGGCCACCTCCCACCGGGATTTTTTCGCGTCCTGGCCAGCAAACGGCTATCCTGAGCGTTATGAAACGATCGTTTAAATAAATACAACCATCAACGACATCGCGCCAGGTAATCGCCATGCCCCGTTATCCGCTTGCCGACCAGCTTCACGCCAGCACCCACCAGGTGGAAAACCAGCCCCCAACGCTGGAAAACTATAATAGCTACCTCGCCGACCGCGCGCTGCAAGAAGGCGTCAACCGCGAAGGCGTGATGGACGATAGCGCGCTCAATGCCTTTGGCCAATGGGCGGGCTCTGCCGAAGCCATCGCGCTCGGGTTTGACGCCAACCGTTTCGCGCCCCAGTTGATGACCCACGACCGGCAGGGCCACCGGGTCGATCTGGTCGAGTTTCATCCCGCCTACCATAAGCTTATGCAGACGGCGGTGGAGCACGGCCTACATGCCAGCCCCTGGCGAAAACCTCAGCCTGGTGCGCACGTTGCCCGGGCCGCTAACTACTATCTGCATACGCAGGTGGAGGCAGCGCACGGCTGCCCGATCACCATGACGTTTGCCGCTCTGCCAGCGCTGCGCCACCAGCCCAGCCTGCTCGAGGGCTGGGGCGACAAGCTTACCGCGCCCCACTACGATCCGCGCAACGTGCCGTATTTCGAAAAACAGGGCGTCACCCTCGGCATGGCGATGACCGAAAAGCAGGGCGGCTCCGATGTTCGCCTGAATACCACCCGGGCCTACCCGATCGAGCAAGGCGGGCCAGGCGAAGCCTACGAACTGGTCGGCCATAAATGGTTTGTGTCGGCGCCCATGTGCGACGCCTTTCTGGTGCTCGCCCAGGCCCCCGGCGGCTTGAGCTGCTTTCTGTTGCCGCGCTGGCGGCCCGACGGCAGCAAGAATCCGCTCCACATCCAGCAGTTGAAACGCAAGATGGGCAACGTGGCGAACGCCTCCAGCGAAACGGAGCTGCGAGGCGCCTTTGCCTGGATGGTGGGCGACGAAGGACGCGGCGTGCGCACCATCATTGAGATGGTCGCCATGACCCGCTACGACTGCATGATCGGCTCCGCCGCCGGCATGCGCCAGGCCACCGCCCAGGCCATTCACCACGCCTCCCACCGGCATGCCTTTGGGGCACGGCTCAGCGAACAGCCGCTGATGCAGAACGTGCTCGCCGACCTGGCCATTGAAAGTGAAGCCGCCACCACCTTGATGCTGCGCATGGCGAGAGCAATGGATCAGCAAGACGACGAGCACGAGCGCCTGCTGTCGCGCATTGCAACGCCGGTCGGTAAATACTGGATCTGTAAGCGCACACCCCACCATGCCTATGAAGCGATGGAGGTGATCGGCGGCAGTGGCGTGATGGAAACCCACATGATGCCGCGGCTGTTCCGCGAGTCCCCCGTCAATGCCATCTGGGAAGGCAGCGGCAACGTTCAGTGTCTGGATATCCTGCGCGCGATCGATAAGCAGCCCGAAGTACTCGACGCCTTCTTTGCCGAGCTCGCCCGGGCGCAGGGTGCCGACAAGCACCTTGACCGTTTCGTGCAGCAGCTTCAGCGCAACATGCAGGATACCCAGGCGCTACAGTATCGCGCCCGCCAGCTGGCGGACGGCATGGCTCTGGCGTTACAGGGCGCCTTGTTGGTCCAGCACGCCCCTGCCTACGTGGCCGATGCCTTCTGTGCCGGCCGTCTTGCCGAACGCAGCGGCCTGAGCACCGGCACGCTGCCCACCGGGCTTGATTGTGCGGCGATTATCCAGCGCGCCCAGCCCTTGGAATAAGCCTCGTGGAATAAGCGTTCACGACCATGGTCGACTTTCATCAGCAAGCTGGTAGCGTTAAAACATAACGCTTTATAAAAGACTCAGTAGTAGCGGGAGAGCTTGGCGCATCTCACAAGGATGACGCCAGCGCCGAAGGAGCAACAACCCCGGAAACTCTCAGGCAACCGGACCGCTATTACTCACACTTTCCGAAGAGCGGCTGATGACAGCGTCACTCAGCCCACCGAAGGAGCAAGCGCACACAACCCGTGCGCGAATCTCTCAGGTTCCATGACGGAAGGGGTACGCCCAGCAGCCATTACGCCGTTAGGTGGGATTCCCCGACGCTCATGAAAACCGGAGAGATTTATGCAACGCATTGCCGTTATCGGTGGTGGTATCACCGGCATCACCAGCGCCTACGCGCTGGCCAAACGTGGCTACGACGTCACCGTCTTTGAAAAGCACCGCTACGCCGCCATGGAAACCTCCTTTGCCAACGGCGGCCAGCTGTCAGCCTCCAACGCCGAGGTGTGGAACCACTGGCCCACGGTGATCAAGGGCCTGCGCTGGATGCTTAGAAACGACGCTCCGCTACTGGTCAACCCTCGCCCGAGTTGGCACAAGCTCAGCTGGTTCGGCGAGTTCATTGCCTCGATTCCCCGCTACGCGACCAACACCACCGAGACCGCCCGCCTGGCGATTGCCGCCCGCGAGCACCTGTTTCAGTGGGCAAAAGACGAGCAGATCGATTTTGACCTCAAGCAGAAAGGCATTCTGCATATCTATCGCGATAAAGCAGGCTATGACCACGCCGCCAAGGTCTCCAAGCTCCTCAGCAAAGGCGGCCTGGAGCGCCGGGCGGTCAGCCCCGACGAGATGCGCGCCATCGAGCCGACCCTGGCGGGCAGCTACTACGGCGGTTTCTTCACCGAAAGCGACGCCACCGGCGATATTCACAAGTTCACCCATGGGCTGGCACAGGCCGCCGCGCGCCGCGGCGTCACCCTGAAATACGGCCACAGCGTTCAGGATATCGGCGCCGACCAACAGCACGCCTGGATCACCGCCACGCTTGAAGGCGAAGCTGACAGTGAACCGGTGCGCGAAACCTTTGATAGCGTAGTGGTATGCGCCGGCGTGGGCAGCCGTGCACTGGCCGCCAAACTAGGCGACCGGGTCAACATCTACCCGGTCAAGGGCTATTCGATTACCGTGCAGCTCGACGACGCCGCCTCCCAGCAAGCTGCCCCCACCGTCAGCCTGCTGGATGACGAAACCAAACTGGTGACCAGCCGTCTGGGCGACGAGCGCTTTCGGATTGCCGGCACCGCCGAGTTCAACGGCTTCAACCGCGACATTCGCGACAACCGCATTCGCCCGCTGATCCGCTGGGTCGAAGAATGCTTCCCCGGCGTCAGCACCCGCCGCGTGGTGCCCTGGGCGGGCTTGCGACCGATGCTCCCCGACATGCTGCCCAAGGTCGGCCCCGGCAAGTTACCCACAGTGTTCTACAACACCGGCCACGGCCACCTGGGCTGGACGCTCTCGGCGATCACCGCTGATATGCTGGCGGATGCGGTAGAGCATAAAAATGCTCGCAACCAACAATCAACCCAACCGCTTACCTAGTCTCAATAATGACCGGCCGAAGCAGGCCTGCGTTAAGATATAAGACACTCCATAAAAGGCGTGTCTTATGCTTAACCAACGTGCATTAACCTACCTCAATGAAGTCATTCGCCGCGGCTCGCTAAGACGTGCCGCGGCCCACCTGAATGTCGATGCTTCCGCCGTTAGCCGCCAATTAAAAGCGTTAGAAGAGGAATTGGATACCCAGCTATGCGAGCGGCACGGGCGCGGCATGCGCGCAACGCCAGCGGGCCAGCTGCTTGTTCGCCATTTTCATGCCCAGCGGGCATCGGAAGAGGCGGTGCTATCCCAGCTCATGGCACTGCAGAGCCTGGCGCAAGGCGAAGTTCGTATTGCTGTGGGAGAAGGGTTTATCGCTGACCTGATCGCCGCTCCGTTAGGCACTTTTATGTCAGCGTTTTCAGGTATCAATGTCGAAATTCGCATGGCGGGCGTGAATGAGGCGATGTCGCTACTAAAAGATCGTGAAGTGGACATAGCGCTACTTTACGCACCGCCTGTAGATCCACAGCTTTACTGCCATGTGGAAACGCGCCAGCCACTCGATGTCATTGTGCCTCCCAATCATCCGCTCAGTAAGCTGCAACGCCCAGTGACACTGCATGACTTAAAGGGCTGGCCCCTGGCATTAATGGACAACCCATTCGGTATGCGGCAAATGGTCAATATGGTGGCTCACCAGGAGCGTATTCATCTTGAAGCACGCCTGCATACCAACTCTGTTTCGGTGTTAAAAAATTTCGTGCGTTCAGGCATCGGCGTCACGTTCATGCCCGAACTCACGGTAGCGGATGAGATTGAGCGGGGAGAGATATTCACGCTGCCCATGAAGTACCCGGTAATGAACGGTACACGCGCGCAAATTGTTAGCCTGAAAGGGCAGGAACTTCCGGTCGCCTCAACCACTTGTATCGATCATTTACACACGGGCATGCGCTTTTTCTCAGCAGATGCACCACGACTGTTGCAATAAAGGCCACAGCCTGGGTATTGCATAGTCAACACATCAATACCTAGTCTTCTGGTAGGCACTTCTTATAAATCCAATAACGCGCCCCTAGCGCCTCATAGCTCACGACAATAAACCAGGAGACTTTCGATGCTTACTCAAACCATGTTGACTCAACACTTTTCACCCAAAAAACTTATTTCAGCCTGCCTGATCGGTTCTGCCATGATGGCTGGCAGTGCCATCGCCGAGACGACGGTAAATTTGGGTTATAACGGCGCCCCAGACCCCGACAAGAATGCCGTACACGTCTTTGCCACTAACCTAAAGGAACTGGTTGAGGAAAAAACCGACAATCAGATTCAATTAGAGCTATATCCCAATAGTTCGCTGGGCGAGGAAGAAGAACGCATGGAGCAGACGATGAGCACGCCGATGCTCAACGTGGCGTCCTTTGCGGGTGTCTCGCCTCTCGTAGATGAGATTTTCGTCAGTGCTATTCCTTTTCTGTTCGACGATTTTGATGCGGCTCGCACCTTCTTCGATGAAGGTGAGTATTGGCAAGAAGTCAGTGAGGCGCTGAAGGAGCGTGCCGGTATCGATATGTTGGCGGTCGTGGAAGAAGGCGGCTTTTTGGCGTTTACCAATAACGAAAAGCCTATCAGCCACCCGGATGACTTCGAAGGGTTGCGTTTCCGGGCCATGGATCCTAGCCAGGTAGCCCTTTACGAATCCTTCGGTGCCTCAGGCACACCCATCCCCTGGACAGAAACCTATATGGCGCTGCGCACTGGGGTGGCCGATGGCCAGATGAACCCGCCGATGTATATCATCCTGGGTAGCCTCTACGAAGTGCAGGACTACCTAACCCTGGCCAATATCCAGTACTCGAACCAGTTCCTGGTCGGCAACAGCGACATGATCGCTGGTTGGGATGACGAGCTTCGTGATGCCTTTCAGGAAGCCGTCGCCGAAGCTAATCACAATGCCCGTGAACATAATGAAGAGCAGGTCGAGTCGCGTATCGCCTCTCTGGAAGAGCAAGGCATGGAAGTAATTCGTCCCTCTGAAGAAGAGCTCACTGCTTTTCGCGAAATTGGCCAGCCCGCTTATCTTGAATGGCTCGAAGAACGTGATATCGAGCAACGCTGGATCGATATGGCACTGGAAGATGCAGGCATGAGCGAACTGCTCGACTAACGGCTGTTAACACCGCTGCTACCGCTGCAACGGTGTTAACAACAGGGGCCGGCGCCTTATCGGCCCCTGTTTCCAGTACTTAATATTTTTGTACTTAATATGCCTGCGCTAACTTTTCTGTGCTTCCTGGAAGGCTCCCATGCTTAATACACTTCGATCTCGCCTACTGGCGATCAGCCGCCCGGTTACCCTGACACTGGCGGGCGCGCTGCTATCCCTCAATGTTGCGGCCATATTGTATGGCGTGTTTGCCCGCTACATCGCCGGTGGCGCCCCTATCTGGACAGATGAGCTATCGCGCTTCTTGATCATCGCTACCGTCATGCTCGCCGCTGGCGCCGTCTGGTCGGAAGGGGGACATATGCGCGTCGGCCTGTTGGAGAAGCTGCTGCCCGCTCCCTTCGCCCGTTTGCTGAATATTTACCAATGGCTACTCACCCTGCTGTTGGCCATTGGCGGGGCCTGGGTAAGTTATCGCTATGCGCTCTCAGTCAGCATGTTTACCACGTCTGGGCTTGGCATTAGCCGTACGGTCCCCCTCCTCTCGCTACCTGTTGGCTTTTTGCTTCTGGTTTGGCATGTACTTCTCTATGGCCCTGCGCCACTCAAAACCGTTGAGGACTCTCCATCCACAACCGTTGAGGACTCCCTATGACTGTGACGATGCTGGCGGTTTTCCTCGGCCACGTATTGCTTGGGCTCCCTCTGTTCGTCGCACTGCTGACCACGGCGGTAGTGGGCTTTCTGTTTGTCGACCCCTCGATGATTCCGCGTATGCTGCCCCAGCAATTCTTTGGCGGTATCAATGTGTTCTCCCTGATGGCTATTCCGCTGTTCATCTTTGCTGGCAACCTGATGAACGTCAGTGGCTTAACCGAGCGCCTGATGGGGCTTGCGCGCCTGATGGTCGGGCATCTTCGGGGCGGGATGGGCCACGTCAACGTGGTGTCGAGCGTTTTCTTCGCAGGCGTCAATGGCTCAGCGGTGGCAGATACCTCGGCACTGGGGTCGCTGTTAGTACCTGCCATGGAGAAGGAGGGCTACTCAAGAGCCTTTGCCGCAGGGTTGACTGCAGGCAGTTCGCTGATCGGCCCGATTATTCCCCCCAGTATCTTTATGATCCTCTACGCCTCACTGACGAACACTTCAGTAGGTGACCTGTTTCTTGCGGGTGTCGTCCCGGGGCTGCTGCTAGGCGTTGCCTTTATGGGCATGAATGTCTGGTATGCCTGGCGCCACCGACTCCCCAAAAGTGGTCAGTTGCCTTCCATTGGCCAGCTTGGCATCGCCTTCGTCACCGCTCTCCCTGCGCTTATCGCTCCATTCATAATCGTTGCAGGTATCGTCCTTGGCTTTGTGACACCCACGGAATCCGGCGCGTTGACAGCACTGTATGTGGCCATATGTGGCTTTGCGTTGGGAGGGTTGCGCCTTAAAGAGTGCTGGCGAGCGATTGTCGAGACGGCACGCTTAACCTCGGCGATTTTTCTGATCATGGCGGCTTCGGCGACGATCAGCTGGCTGCTCTCCTATGCTCAAGTCCCTGAGCAATTTGTATCGCTGTTATCACCCTACGCGGACAATAGCGTGATTATTTTGTTGCTGCTCAGCGCGATCACCTTTGTCACCGGGATGTTTATGGAAGAGGTTTCATCGTTGATGCTACTAACACCCATCTTTGCGCCAGTGGCCATGATGGCAGGTATCGACCCGATCCATTTGGGCATCATTATCACGCTGAACATTACCATTGCGTTGATCACGCCACCGCTTGGCGCCTGTGTATTCGTGGCCGCCGCCGTCAGTCGCCTGGAGATTGTGTCGTTGTTCAAAACCATTTGGCCCTTTGTTCTGGCGGCAATTGCAGTGCTTATTTTATTGATTCTTTTTCCACCGCTGACGCTTTGGCTGCCTACTCTGCTTGGATAACACGATGCCTTTGAACCCACTATTGAAGGCCTTGCCGCCTATACCCAGCCATTCAGCTCCCTGCTGGGAACAGCTGCGCCGCGCGCCGATTGAAGATAACGGTGAGCGCCTGGTGCCGATGAGCCTCGCCCCGGCACCGGTCAGCGTGTTCCCCGCCTATGCTCGGCTGGGCATTCCGGGTGCGGTACCGGAATGTTTCGTACGCGAGGGGGTTTATCGAGCGTTACTCGCTGCGGCACGTAGCTTACCCGAGGATATCGGCCTGATTGTGTTGGACGGCTGGCGGCCATGGCGGGTGCAGCAGTACCTGTTTGATACCCTGCATGAGGCCATCCACCATCACCATCCAGATCTCAGTGAAGCGGAGCTATTGGAACGTACCAGGGAGTTTGTCTCGGTACCCAGCCGTGATCCTCTTGCTCCCAGCCCGCACCTCACCGGCGGTGCCGTCGATGTCACGCTCTGCGATGCCGATGGTCTCCCGCTGGATATGGGGACGTTGTTTGACGAGGCATTACCGGCCTCTCACAGCGACTATTTCGAGCATCTGGAAACGCTGACACCTAAGCAACATGAAGCGCGGGATCATCGCCGCTTGCTGTATCACATCATGAGCGAGCAAGGCTTCACTAACCTGCCCAGCGAATGGTGGCACTTCGATTACGGCGATCAACTATGGGCCTATTACGGGACGCATGATCATGCACAGTACGGCCCTGCAGAGCTGGATACCATTGAGAATCGCTGGCGCCGACAGTTGGGCTAACACCAAGACGACCCTCCAATGGCACCTGCGCTGCGACCTTCACAGGACTAGGATGCGCACGCCTGACTTAGCCACGGGACTAGCCGAAACTGACTCTGCTGATGCTGACCATTGGTAGCCAGGCTATGCAGATGTGCTTCACAAAGGCACGACGCCTCTGCAAGCAAAGGATATCGCCGAGCAGCTTTGCTATCTGGCCACGCTGCCGCCACATATCAATATCAACCGGCTCGAAATCATGCCGGTTCGACAGACATGGGCTCCCTTTGCGATTTATCGCGACCCGGCCTAAGCCTGCCTGGCCGCGCTCGCTGATGGGGCCGGCGCGACCTGATCACGCCCTTGTGCTTTCGCTTGATAAAGGGCGTCATCCACTCGTTTCATTACGCTCTTGACCGACTCCTCAGCGGTGGCCTCAACCGCACCAAAGCTGGCGGTGACGGTCCCCTCGATAGGGAAGTTCGCCGTTTTCATCGCCCGTCTTATTTTATCGGCGAGCTGAACGGCTTGATCAAGCGAGGTTTCAGGCGCCAGAAGCATAAACTCTTCGCCACCCCAGCGTGCGCAGCAATCTGCCTTACGCAGGTTGCTTTCAAGCAGGGACGCCAGCTTCACCAATACTTGATCGCCTACATCGTGGCCGTAGCAATCGTTAATGTCCTTGAAGTAATCGATGTCGAGCATGATCAATGAAAGGGGGCGGGCATAACGATGCTGTCGGCTGAGCTCGCTTTTCAGCATCGTGTCGAACTGCGATCGATTCACAAGACCGGTCAGCATATCGGTGGTGGCGAGTCGCTTGAGCTGCGCCTCGTTTTCCATTTGCTCAGTCACGTCACGCTGAGTCAGTACCAACGTAATGGGATCGTGACCCTGCGGCGTCCCCATGGCCGTGATGCGCCATTCGATGTGCCTGCGCGTGCCGTCGTGGTGGCGGCTGACTTCGCGCCCGCCCATGCCTTCAAAGGTGCCGCGGGTCGCATCGTTCAGCGGACTCAACGCCTCGTGCAGTTGGGCAAAGATGTGCTGGTTGGCGGCTTCTTGCTTGACCACCACCGGGACCGCCCCTAACCACTGTTCGCGGCCGCCCCCCCATAAACGCTGATAGTCGGTGTTAACATCAACGATACGAATCCCAAGCGGGCGCCTTTCAACGCTTAGGATCGCCACCGCATGACCTGGCGAATCGCCGCCAGCTTCAGGCCCAGGTCGCGCATAGTGCTGGTACATTCTATTAACTCATCCTTGAAAATAGTAACGTGCTGAGATTGCTCAACCTAAGGTAGCTACGCTGACCCAAATGCGCGAACTCCCCCTGCCCAGCTACGCTGCTGCCACCGGCGTGGATTAACATTCGTTGCATTACTTACGCAAACGATAGTGTCATTTACTATCCATTAACATAACGTGGGCTATATGGCGTTCAAAAAACCTAACCCACCATGCCTACCGGCCCTTACCGTTTTTGCCTCATTGAGTTACATAGCACCAGACATAGGCAGCCAATCAATGACCTCGTTGCTCCAGTACGCTGATCAGTTCGGGTACCGCCAGCGTACTGTCATCAATAGATGAATATAGTGCGTGGATAGCACCTGCGACACCGCGCTCCACTCCAAGCTCATGGGTCATGGTGTGGTAGTAACCGAGGTCCTTACTGGCATTAGCCACGGTAAATCTGAATCCAGAGGGATCATTGTCAGCGATATAAGGACGCAGCCGCTCAAGTACGACACCTCCACCGCCGCCTGCACCAAGTACTTCAAGTAACGCTGCATCGCTGATCCCCGCTTTGCGAGAGGCGGCAGTAGCCTCAGCCAATACGGCAGAAAAGCCAAGTGAAACAAAGTTATGCAGTAACTTTAGGGTATGCCCTGCACCTACCTCGCCCGCGTGGGCAATATTTTCGGCGAAGTCCTGCAAAAGAGGCAGAGTGTCATCAAACAATGCCGTCGGCGCGCCCACAATCAGGTTGAGCCGCCCCTCCGCCGCTTCCTTGGGAGTACGTGTCATTGCCGCATCCATAAACCGCCCGCCTGCACTGGCCACCCGTGCTGCCACTTTTTCGGTGGAACTGGGCAGCGCAGTCGAGCAGTCCACTATCACGCTGTCTGGTTTTAAGCCTGCCAATACGCCGTTGGGCTCAAACAGCACGGCTTCTACCTGGGGCGAGCCGGTGACGCACAGAATCACCACGTCAGCGCTTTGCGCTACGTCATAACCCGAGCTAAGCGCAGTAGCGCCCGCTGACAATAGATCATCCACCGGTTGGTTGCCTGAATGCTCAAGAAAGCAGACTTGATGGCCAGCGCGTAACAGACTGCGGGCGATCCCATGGCCCATCAGGCCAACCCCGACGAGGCCAACGTGGCGAGTCGTTGTCATTGTTATCTCCTTACGATGAATACTTTCTGCCATTGGCAAATCACCATAGCCTGATTATTACGTTCTTTCCTGCAGCGACACATCTATATCTCTGCACTCACCTACTAATAGGTGATGTGAAGGCGCCAGCGCATAAGCGGTTTTTTCTTCACCACGCTGGAGTTAGAAAGCGGCTCAGTGCTCCCGAAATGCCTCCATTACCTGCTCGGCAAGTACTTAGAAGCCTGGTAGAAAAAGCGTCAGGCTCACCCAGCCTAGTATAAAAAAGCTTCGAACCCGGGAGAGGTTCGAAGCTTTTAATGAAAACCTTAACTACGTGTTAAGCAACTCATACAGCGACTAGGCTTTGCGCTCAACGCTTGATTTTTTTAAACCCCAATCGGCCCACCGTCGCGTTTCTGGATCACCACGGTCGACGCCCGAGGACGGACCTGGCCGCTGGCCGAAACGGTGGCGTCTTGCGTTAGCGCGTTGCCATCGGCGGGCCAGTTACCCGGGTGCTGTATGTTGATAAACAGCGCGGTTTTATCCGGCGTGGCAAAAATGCCGGTGACTTCGCAGCCATTCGGCCCGACCGCAAAGCGCTTGAGCTGCTGCTGGTTGCTGTTATTGATCACCGGGCCGGTGCCCTGAACATCGTCCAGGCTGTTGGGCACCACGGCCAGCAGCTGATCGTTGGTGTACTCGGTTACCCCTTCATAACCGTTATCGGTCTGGATCCAGAGGATGCCCTGCCCGTCCCCACGCTCGTCGAACCAGAGCCCATCGGGGCTGGCAAACTGGTTCATTTCGGTCAGGCCCGAGTGGTTATCCGCATCGTCGGACGCCGCACCAAACACAAACACCTCCCAGGTAAAGGCATTGGGCAGGCGGCTTTCGCGCCAGCGAATAATATGCCCTTGGGCGTTATCGGCACGCGGGTTGGCAGCGTTAGTCGGTGCCAGATCATACCCCACGCCCACCTCGTCGAGGCTGTCGCCGCCGTTGGTAAAAGTGGCCTGGGTATCTTCAGCGGTGCGCTGGGAGTTATTGGTCAGGGTGAGATACACCTCGCCGGAGGCCGGGTCGACGGAGGCCCACTCGGGACGATCCATCGGCGTGGCGCCCATCAGGTCGGCGGCGTCGCAGGTATTGATGATAATGCCCGCCAGGTCGTCGTCGGCCAAGCCCAGTGCCGTGGCAAGCCGGCGGCCATCTTGCGTCCGGGCGTCCGGCGTCAGCGCCAGCCACTCACCGCTGCCGTCGGCATGAAAGCGGGCCACGTACAGGGTGCCGTTATCCATGTACTTGCTGCCAATCGCCAGGCGGTCGTACTGTTCGCCGGGGCGATTGGCATCGGCGGGATCCCAGGCCGCATCGGAGACGTATTTATACACATATTCATTGCGGGCATCGTGACCTGAATAGAACACCACAGGCTGGCCGGCTTCCAGCTTGCCGAGCCAACATCCTTCGTGGCGGAAGCGCCCCAATGCGGTGCGTTTGACCGCGAGCGCATCGCTGTACGGGTCGACTTCCACCTGATAGCCGAAGGTACGTGCCTCGTTGCGGTAGTCATCCGTGGGGCGCTCACCGCGTGGGGTGATGTCGAAGCGGGCAAACTCGTCGTTGTCTTCAGAGGCATCCCCCGCTGAGGTATCCCAACCGTAGCGGCTTTTATCGGTGGGAATGCCAATCCGCGCGTCGTCCTGGAAGCGCTCACCGTGGTGGATGAAGACATTGGGCCAGTTTTCTTCGCAGGCAATATAGGTGCCCCAGGGGGTGACCCCGTTGCCGCAATTATTGTTGGTGCCTCGGGTTTGGTAGCCCGTGGGCGAGAAGCGCGTTTTGACGTAGTCGCTGCCCGCCACTGGGCCAGCCAGTTCAATAACAGTGGCACTGGTCAGGCGGCGGTTGTAAGCCGACCCCGGCACATGCGACCACTGGCCGTTGGCATCTTTTTCGATCTCGACAAGGGTCACGCCGTGCGCGTTGATCTCAGTGCGCGACTCATCCGCCGGCCGCTTGCCTTCATCGGTGCTGGTCGGGCCACCCTGGCTCGACCAAAGGGCGGCTTGGTCGATATATTCATTATTGAGCGCCAGCACGAAGCGACGCGAGGCGCTGCCTTCATCCAGCGCGAACCCGGCCATGCCGTCGTGGTGCATGCCCACGCTCTCCGCCTGTCGTTCGGACGTCATGGGCTGCTCAGCCCTCCAGGTATCGCCGGCGTTCAAGGGCGTGCCCCAGGGCACCAGCACCTGGGCCATGTAGCCGTCCGGCACCACCACGGCATCGGTACGTGAACCGCGCACCGCTTCAAAGGCCAGCGTCAGGGGTGTTTTTTGCGCGCTGCTCGAGGCAAGCGCCTGGGCCGCGCCGCCAAAGCTGAGCATCGAGGCCGCCGCCACGCTCAAACCGCCGCGCATGACATCGCGCCGGGATACGTGGCGCGCCAATACCTCGGCAAATGGTTGGTTGCCGCTGTGGTTAAACAGGCGATGGTCTTCGATTTCCTTGCTCATGATGTGGCCCTCTTTCCTAGTCTTGCTAGTGACGGATCGTATTAAAGGACCCTAATTCAGCCAGGTGACAGCACAGTGACGAACCCTCTACCGTTTGATGACCAATGCCGCTTACAATCTGGGGCTATCAACGTACTCTACACACAACCTGTGTCAGGTTACGCCCAAGAGGAAAGACGATGGCCACGACCATGCCCGACCAGCTCACACTCGATGCACTGGCGCAGTTACAGCCGCCACTCCCCGACGTAGAGGTACACGGTCTGGATATGGGCTGGTATATCGTGCGCCTTCACCGCCAGGGCACCCTCAGCGTGTTGGTCAACGCCGATGGCGAGACTCGACGCTTTACCGGCACGCAGTGGATTAGCCGCGCACTGGCCCCCTTGGGGTTCACTCACGGCATTCTCACCTGGGCCGACGCCGCCGATGAAATGATCGGCACGGATGTACCGCCCGTGTCTGCCGAGCAGCGCATGGCCCACGGCGTTCGGGTGGCGTTTGATACCCGGCATTAACAGCGAGTCAAGCCGCACCGTATTGCTGCCATGGCTCTCTTGAGGCCTGACGCGCGCCCTGACGACGTTTGCTAATTAAAAAATATATTCGGCCACCGCGCATGGCTTTCGGCCAGGGCTGGCTATAAAATCAAACAACGAGCCGCCATTTTTGTTTTTTGTATTAGTCACTCGTTTCCAACCAGGACGGACTCTATGCGCGATGATGAAAAATATACCAATACTGAAGAGCAATTACTGTATCTTCAAAATCTTCTAGACGACCCAGACACCACCGCGCTTAAAGCGTACTTTACTGAACTCGACACTCTAGATATTGCGCGGACACTTGAATCCTTTCCCGCTAAAACGCGCGATTTTCTTTGGGAATTTATTCCTGAAGAATTGGTCGGCGCAGTGCTTTCAGAAGTCGACGAAGATATTCGCGCTGACTATATCGAGGATCTATCAGCAAGCGAAGTAGAGCAAATTGTTAAAGGGCTGGATGCCCAGGACGTTGCCGAGGTCTTGGAGGTTGCTGACGAGGCCATAAAAACCAGCGTTTACGACAGCCTGGACCAGGATATCCGCGCCCAAGTCGAGAATCTTTACGCCTACGAGGAAGATGTCGTGGGTCGCTACATGGACCCCGAAACCGTCAATGTCAAACAAGGCGTTTCACTAGAAGCCGTACAACGTTATATCCGTATTCATCATCTACTCGACGATGAGTCGCAACAGGTAATGATCACAGATAAGGACAAACGTTTACTGGGCACTTTAAGTTTGATCGATTTAATCAAGCAGCCACAAGACGCCGTGGTCGATAATTATATGGATGACCCTTTCACTCTAAACGACCAAATGAAAGTCAGTGATGCAGCCGTATTATTACGCTCTAAGGAACTTCCTTTCGTACCCGTCTGTGATAGCGACGGGCGTTTGGTAGGGCAATTAAATGCCGCCGACGTATTAGAAATTACTCAAGATGACACTGACATGACATTAAAACACCTGTCAGGCGTCAGTAACGAAGAAGAAGTCTTTACGCCCGTTTTACGCAGTGCGAAAAGCCGTGGCATTTGGCTGGGTATTAATCTGTTAACGGCTTTTTTAGCCGCATTTGTTATCGGGCAATTTGAAGCAGCCTTGGATCAAATTGTGGCGCTGGCCATTTTGATGCCGGTGGTCGCCAGCATGGGGGGGATTGCCGGTAGCCAGACCCTCACCGTCGTCATTCGCGGCCTGGCGCTGGGCCAACTCGCGGGCAACAACGTGCGTTGGCTGTATAACAAGGAAACCTGGGTGGGCATGAGCAACGGCCTGGTCTGGGCGTTAGTGGTAGGCCTGATTGCCCATGTCTGGTTTAGCGACGCCATGATTACGCTGGTGATCACCCTGGCCATCTTCATCAATATGAGCGTGGCCAACTTATCCGGCGTATTAATTCCCATGGTATTGAAAAAGCTGCAGATTGACCCCGCGTTGTCGGGTGCGGTTATTTTGACGACCGTTACAGATGTGGTCGGTTTTTTGTCATTCCTGGGGCTCGCGACACTGATTATTCTGTGATCTTTTCCTCATCGACAGGCGATTGAGCCCTTGGAGAGTAGCACCAACGTTTGGTGCAGTAGCCATTACGATACATTAACCCACTGGCGGGTCTTATTAGATGTCTCAATGGCATCAATAAGCCGGTTCACCCGCGCGGCTTCACGGAAGTCTGGGTAGAGGGAGCGGTCGTTGATGATGCCTTCCACCAGATCGCGTACCTCGATAATCTTCTGATCGTTATAGCCCACGCCGTGACCCGGCGCGGGGCTGAAGGCCGCATAGTCGGGGTGTTCGGGGCCCGCTAACAGGGTGGTAAAGCCGCGCCTGCCCTGGGCATCGCCATGGCGATATAGCTGCAGCTCGCTCATGCGTTCCTGGTCAAACACAATGGCGCCTTTGGTGCCCGTTAACGTGTAGGCCAAGCCCATTTTGCGGCCAGCCGCCACCCTGGAGGTCTCGATATTACCGATTAACCCCTGATCAAACCGCAGCATGGCCTGGGCCTGGTCGTCGTTTTCTACTGGGGCCATCCCGCTACCGTTAGCATTGGTGCGCGAAGCGATAACGGTCTGTAGCTGGCCGCATACCTGGGTAATGCGCTGCCCAGTTAAAAACTCGGCCATATTGAGAATATGCGACCCTACATCGCCTAGCGCACCGGCGCCTGCGGTCGCCCGTTTTGTATGCCAGTCGTGGGGCTTTTCCGGGTCAAGCAGGTAATCCTCGTTGTGCCGCCCACGAAAGTGAATCAGCTCTCCGATATCGCCGCTGGCAACAATCTGGCGGGCCAGCTGGGTGGCGGAATTGCGAATGTAGTTAAAGCCCACCAGGGTTTTCACGCCCGCTTTTTCAGCTGCGGCGACCATCTCGTTGGCGTCTGCCGTGCTCAGCGCCAGCGGTTTTTCGGCGTAGACATGCTTGCCAGCGGCAATGGCGGCCAGGGCCATTTCTTTATGCAGAAAGTTGGGCGCGCAGATATCCACCACGTCCACCTCACTGTCGGCCACCAGAGCTCGCCAGTCATCGGTGGCGCGGGCAAATCCCCAGGCCCGCGCTCGGCTCTCTGCAGTGGCGAGATCGACATCAGCCAGCAGTTCGCAAACGGGCTTGGCAGGCAACTCAAAAACGCTGGACGCCGCATTAAAGGCAATGGCGTGGGCTTTGCCCATAAAGCCGGTGCCGATCAGGCCAATCTTAAGGGTTTTCATTGTGATTATCCCTGTTTGAAAACAATAACGCCGGGCTGGGCCCGGCGTTGAATGGTGTCGTGCCCCGTAGACTGTTTACATGGTCGGCATGGTGAAGTGGTTGGTCTCTTCACGAATGCCGCTGGGCCAGCGCTGGGTGATGGTTTTCATGCGGGTGTAGAAACGCACACCGTCCGGGCCGTGCATATGCAACGGGCCAAACAGCGAGCGCTTCCAGCCGCCGAAGCTGTGGAACGCCATGGGCACCGGAATCGGTACGTTAACGCCGACCATGCCGACCTGGATCTGCTCGCAGTACTGGCGCGCTGCATCGCCATCCCGGGTAAAGATCGCCGTTCCGTTACCGTATTCGTGGGCATTGATCATGCTGACCGCTTCGTCGAAGCTGGCCACGCGAGCAATCGCCAGCACCGGGCCAAAGATCTCTTCAGAATGGATACGCATGCTGGGCGTCACATGGTCAAACAGGCTGCCGCCGATAAAGTAGCCATCGCCTGCGCCATCAACCGTGGTCTGACGACCGTCGACCACGAGTTCTGCGCCTTCATCCACGCCGATCTGGATATAGCCCGCCACTTTGTCGCGATGCTCGCGGGTGATCAGCGGCCCCATATCGTTATCCGGGCCATCGACCAGGCCAGGCCCGACCGTCAGCTTATCCAGTTCGGCCACCAGTTTTTCACGCAGGCGGTTGGCGGTTTCTTCACCCACGGGCACCGCCACCGAAATCGCCATGCAGCGCTCGCCTGCGGAGCCATAGGCTGCGCCCATCAGGGCACCCACGGCTTGGTCGAGATCCGCATCGGGCATGATTACCATATGATTTTTAGCCCCGCCCAATGCCTGAACACGCTTGCCATGCTTGGATGCGGTAGCGTAGATGTACTCGGCGATTGGGGTAGAGCCCACAAAGCTCACCGCCTGAACACGCTCATCGGTAAGCAGCACATCCACCGCTTCTTTATCGCCATTGACGACATTAAAGACGCCATCCGGCAGGCCCGCTTCTTTAAGCAGCTCGGCTAGGCGCAGCGGCGTGGAGGGATCTTTTTCTGAAGGCTTCATGACGAAGGTATTGCCGCAGGCCAGGGCGATGGGGAACATCCACATGGGCACCATGGCGGGGAAGTTGAACGGCGAGATACCTGCGCACACGCCCAGCGGCTGCATCATCGAGTAACTATCCACCCCGGTGCCGACGTTCATGGAGTGCTCGCCCTTCTGCAGGTGGGGAATGCCACAGGCAAACTCGACCACTTCCAGACCGCGGGTCACTTCGCCTTTGGCGTCAGAGAACACCTTGCCGTGTTCGCTGGAGATCAGGCGCGCCAGTTCATCGGTGTGCTCCTCGACCAGCGCCTTGAACTTGAACAGAATACGCGCGCGCTTCAGCGGCGAGGTTTTTGACCAGCTGGCGAAGGCCTCATCGGCGATGCGCACTGCATCACGGGTCTCGTCGGCACTGGCCAGCGCCACCTGGGCGCACTGTTCACCGGTGGCCGGGTTGTAAACCGGCGAAGTGCGCTGGCTCTGACCAGCAGAGAACTGACCATTGAGATAGTGGGATAGCGTCTTCATACAAGCTCCTGATTAAAAGGCGTCACTGGCGCTGTTTATGTTTAGCTGGCAACGTCAAAACCTGCCTGCTCGGCAAGTTGGCGTAAGTTGCGGAAACCCAGGCGGGCATAGGTCAGCGGATGGGCGACTTCCGGGTCTTGTTCGGCTTCAACCACTAACCACCCCTGGTAGCCCTGTTCGCACAGGTGGGTTAAGGCGGGTAGAAAGTCCACATTGCCATCCCCCGGCACCGTAAACAGGCCGTCTAACACGCCGTTTAAAAAGCTTTTGTCGCGGTTGCGTACCGCGTCCAGCACTGGGAAGCGCAGATCTTTGCAGTGCACATGATGGATACGCTGGCTGTAGCGTTTGGCGATGGCGAGCGGATCGCCGCCTGCACCGCGCAAATGCCCAAAGTCGAGTAGTAGACCCACGCCTTCGCCGGTGTTGTCCATTAAGCGCTCAACGTCGGCCTGGCTTTCGATCACCGTGCCCAAATGATGGTGATACACCAGCTGTATACCCTGGGATTTCAGGTAGTCGCCCACTACCTCCAGGCCATGCAGCAGTCGATGCCACTCTTGCTCGGAAAGGTGCGGACGCTGGGAGAGCGGGCGCTCCTGATCGCCGTGTACACAGTGGGTAACTTCACACAACACCATTACCTTCGCGCCGCACTCCTTGAGCAGGTTCATATGATCTTGAATGGCGTCAATCTCTTCTTCAGGAGTGCGCTCCAGCAACTGCGCGGAATACCAGCCCGACACAAGCGCCAAGTCGTGGGCGCTAAGCACCTGATTCAGGGCGTCAGGCGTGCGGGGAAACTTGTTACCCAGTTCAAAGCCGCTAAAACCCGCTTCGCGGCCCTCTTTCAAACAGGTTTCCAGCGGTGTTGCACCGCCCAGACTGGGCAAGTCGTCGTTCGTCCAGGTGAGCGGGTTGATGCCTAAAGTAACCGTTGGCATAGCGTATTCCTTGTGATTATGTTTGTTGGTATTAATTGCGTTGGCGCTGCTTGGCCTCGCGGTACCCTTTATAGGCTTTATTGACCGCTTCACGCTCGGAGACCTCGGGCACGGCCACTTCCCACCAGGCACCGCCTTCCTGGGTGCTGGGTAACGGGTCGGTATCCAGGGCAATCACATAGGTCGAGGTAGCGTTACGAGCGCGCACCAGCGCCTGCTCCAGTTCTGCAATACCGGTGACCGATTCAGACTCACAGCCCAACGCTTTGGCGTGGGCGGCAAAATCGGTTTTGGGAGCGCCTGCTTCCACAGTGCGGCAATCTTGCAGCAGGTTGTTGAACCCCGCGCCGCCGGTGGCCTGCTGTAAGCGGTTAATACAGCCGTAGCCGCGGTTATCCAACACCACCACAATCAGCTTGTGGCCCAGCATCACCGAGGTCGCCAGCTCTGAGTTGTGCATCAGGTAGCTGCCGTCGCCGACCATCACCACCACTTCGTTATCTGGCTTGGCCATCTTGACACCCAGCCCGCCCGCTATTTCATAGCCCATGCAGGAGAAACCGTACTCCACGTGATAGCTGCCAGGGCCCGAGCATTGCCAGAGTTTATGTAACTCGCCGGGCAAGCCACCGGCGGCGCATACCACGGTGGTATCGTTGCCTGCCTGGCGATTGACGGCGCCGATCACCTGGGCATCGGTAGGCAGCGCCAGCCCTTGATCGACGGTCACGTTGTGCACGATTTCGGCCCACTCGCGCTTGAGCGTGCCGGTCTGCTCGCGCCATTCATTGCTGCCCCGCCATTCGCCCAGCGCCTCTTCGAGTTGACCCAGCCCGATAAAGGCATCGCAGCTAAGTGGCAGCGCTTGATGTTTCAGGCTGTCGAATCGGCCAACGTTCAGGGCGATCAGCGTTTTTTCGCTGCCTTCAAACAGCGCCCGGGAGCCGGTGGTAAAGTCCTGCAGCCGCGTGCCCACCGCCAGAATGGCATCCGCCTGCTCCGCCAACTGGTTGGCGGCTGCGCTGCCGGTCACCCCAATGGCACCTACCGCGCAGGGGTGGCTATCGGCAAGTGCGCCTTTGCCGGCCTGGGTTTCAGCAACCGGGATGCCGCGCGCTTTGGCAAACTCGGCCAGGGCGTCGCAGGCAGCGGCGTAATGCACGCCGCCACCGGCGATAATCAGCGGGCGTTTGGCCTGCTGCAGCGCGGCGATGGCTTGGCGAAGCTCGTAAGCATCCGGCGGCGAGCGGCGAATGCGATGCACCTTGGGAGCAAAAAAGGCCTCCGGGTAATCGTAGGCAAAGGTTTGCACATCCTGGGGCAGCGCCAGGGTCGCGGGGCCGCAGTGTTCAGGGTCAAGCAGGGTGGCAATCGCCTGGGGCAAACTAGTCAGCAACTGCTCGGGGCGGTTAATGCGGTCGAAGTAGCGCGACACCGGGCGAAAACAGTCGTTAACGCTAATGGTCGGGTCGCCAAAGTGCTCAACCTGCTGGAGTACCGGGTCGGGTTCGCGGGTAGCAAAGGTGTCCCCCGGCAGCAGCAAGATCGGCAACCGGTTGGCATGGGCGAGCGCCGCGGCAGTGACCATATTGGTCGCCCCTGGGCCAATCGAGCTAGTCGCGGCCATTAAGCGCTGGCGATTATTGGCTTTGGCAAAGGCAATCGCCGAGTGGGCCATGGCCTGTTCGTTGTGAGCGCGAAAGGTCGGAAGCGTGTCTTGCACGTGGTAAAGCGCTTCGCCTACCCCAGCCACATTGCCATGACCAAAAATCGCAAACACGCCTTCAAACAGCGCCACCTCTTGGCCATCAACCTCAATACGCTGGGCGGCGAGGTACTTGACCAGCGCCTGGGCCATGGTGAGTCGAATGGTGCTCATCTTACGCCTCCTCCGTGTGGGCCAGCGTTTGCGGCTGCGCCTGCCTTAATTGGCGCCACGCCTTTATCAGTTCGGCATAGTTCTGGGCGACCCGCTCTACCAAGCTAGCGTCATCGATACACCCTGCCAGCCAATCACGACTCGCGCTGGCAAATAGCGTGCGGCCAACGGTAAATCCCTTACAGCAGGAATGATTGGCCGCTGCTTCAAAGCCGCGTTTCATGTCGTCCATAGGGGCGTCGAGCCCAAGCAGTACGACCCCACGGCAGTAGGTATCTTCACGCTCAATGGTTTCACCCACCGCCTTCCAGGCTGCATCTGACATGGCAGGTAGTTTCCACCAGTCTGGACGAATGCCCAGGTTATAGAGCCGCTGAAGGCTGCGCGGCAAGGTGGTATCGTCATTGGGCATGTTCGCGGGGGGAATGACTTCAATCAGCAGTTCCAGCCCATAAGCACAGGCCGCCTGGTAGAGCTGGCGCAGCCGCTCCTCCTGCTCCAGGCGCAGTGAGATTTCATCGTCAGGGTGGTAGAACACCAGGCATTTAATAATCTGCTCTCTGGGCCAGTTGCGCAGGCATGCCCCCAGGTCATCGCCATGTTGGAAACGCAGCGGGCGTGAGCCTGGAAGCTCCACCGGACGACCAATCCACCAGCCTTTTCCACTGGCTTGATTGAGCGCGTCCTGCCCCAGCACGTCATCTACCAAAATCGCGGGCGTGGTAATGCCGCCCAGCTTGGCGCCCTCTTCGGCGGCGGTGACCAGGAGTTTTTTGAGTGCTGGCAGCCGCACGCTGTCGGCATACTCTTCGCGGGCCATATCGGTGAGCTGGCGGCGGTGGTCAAATGCCAGGCCCAACACTTCGGGCCACTGCGCAGGCACTCGGGTAGTGACCCGGTGCAGATGGTTCAGGCGTTGATCGATATCCGGACGGGAAACCTCGTCGCGGCGCGCCAGATAATCAAATAACTCGTCTTCGGTGGGCATGGCCGGCGCACAGCCGTGGCGGGAGACCACCAGTGCACCACAGGCATTGGCGTAACCCGCGCTGGTTTGCCAGGGTTCATTGCGCAGCCAGCCGCGTAGCAAGCCACTCATAAAGGCATCCCCGGCACCCAACACATTGAGCACCTCGACCTGTACGCCCTTAACTAAAATGCCGTCTTCAATACGGTCAGGAATGGCGCCTTCAAACACCACACAGCCCATGGGCCCCAGCTTGCATACCAGAGTGGCCTCGCTGACCTCACGCACCGCACGCAGGGCCGTTAAGGTGTCCGTACTGCCGCCGGCAATATGAAACTCCTCTTCTGTGCCCACAATCAGGTCAAAATCCGCCAGCCAACGCTGAAGATCGGTGGTGACGGTTTCGTCGGCGATAAAGCGGGTTTCACCATCGCCAGGGTTGGTCAGCCCCCACAGCACGGGGCGATAGTCGATGTCCAGCACCCGCTTCACGCCATGATAGTCGGCGGCGTCCAGCGCTTTGCGGCACGCCCGCTGGGTGGTATCGGTAGAAAGGTGGGTGCCGGTGATCGCCAGCGCCTTGGCCCGGGCGATAAATTCAGGGTCAATGGCCTCGGCATCAATGGCCATATCAGCACAGTCGCGGCGGTAAAATAGCAGCGGGAAGCTTTCACGGTCTTTTAAAGCCAGCAGCACCAGGCCGGTGTGGCGCTCAGGGTCGGTTTGTAGCGCGGTGGTATCTACCCCCACCCGCTCCAGCTCTTCGCGCACGAAGTTGCCCATCTGCTCGTCGCCGACCCGCGAGAGCATGGCGGATTTCAACCCTAGCCGCGCAGTACCATAAGACACATTGCCTGAGCTACCACCCAGGTACTTGGCAAAGCTGGCCACGTCTTCTAAACGGCTGCCAACCTGTTCGGAGTAAAGATCTACCGCCACGCGCCCCAGGCAAATCAGGTCAAGCGGTCGGTGTTGACTATTGTTATTCAGCATACATGTCTCCCCACGTCACACATTCGTGGTACTAGTCACAAGATGGCACTGGGCATAAAAGCGTCTTGGGTGGCAATCGATAAGGCTTATCAACCGCAGCTTAAAGTGAGAAGGCAGCACGGAACCGGTCGAGCGCGAGGTCGTCGTCGCCAGAGGCCCAGCCCTCCAGCCCCACGGTGCCGAGGTAGCCCATGTCGTTAAGCGCTTTGGCAATGGCCGGATAGTTAATCTCGCCAGTCCCCGGTTCGCAGCGCCCAGGCACATCGGCCACCTGCACTTCACCAATGTAAGGCCCGCAGCGGCGAATCAATTCAATCAGATTACCTTCGCCAATTTGGGCGTGATAAACGTCCAACATGATGCGTAAGCTGGGCCGATCGACACTCTCCACCAGCGACAGGACATCCTCCAGGCGCGCAAACGGCACACCTGGGTGGTCAACCTCGGTATTAAGGTTTTCAAGCACAAAGGTAACGCCGTGCTGCTCACCCAGGTCCGCTAGCCGATTGAGTGTGTCGCGGGCTCTTAGCCACATTGCGCCGGTCATCTGCTGGCAAGGCTGAACGGGCAACCCATTACCATCTAGCCCTGTGCCGTGAAGGTTAAGACGCGGGGTGCCAAGGCGCTTGGCCACTTCAACCGAGTCCGCGGCAGTGCGTAGCAGTTCATCGGCACCGGCGGCATCCGCTAAGGTGCCGGTGACATAACCAGTCATGGATGAAAACGTCGCCCCGCTATTGGCCAGTGCGTCAATGTCGTGCTTAGTCCAGTCCCAGATTTCGACTTGAAAGCCCATCTCAGAAATACGCTTAACACGCTCCAACACGGGCAAGTTGCGGAACACCATTTCAGCGCAGACGGCCAGCGTGAACGGCCATGAAGATGGCGTAGAAACCCTTGAATCGTTCATACATCCCTCCTAATAGCCGTCAGCGACACGCGCTGAGGGTTGCTCAGCGCTGCTTTTTCCATTGGTAGGCTCAGCGCCTGAGGCGGCCTTTTTGGCTTTATCGTCACGCTGGAATTCCGCCAGCTCCGCATCCAAGCTTTCAAGCTCGGCGCCACCTGCCATCATGTTGAGCACTTCTTCGCGGCTGACCTCTTCTTTGCGGAAGGAGCCTAAGCTGCCGCCGCGTGACAGCAGGGTGAACGCATCCGCCACAGGAAAGGCATGATGAACATTATGAGTGATAAAGATGACCGCCAGGCCATCGGCTCGCGCTTTGGCTACATATCGCAACACGACTGATGCCTGCTTGACCCCCAGTGCCGAGGTTGGCTCATCCAGGATCAGTACCTTGGCGCCAAAATACACCGCACGGGCAATTGCCACACACTGGCGCTCACCCCCAGAAAGAGTGCCGACCGGCTGACTTGGGTCGCGTACATCAATACCGATTTTGGACATTTCTTCTTTGGCGATACGGTCAGCGTATTTCCAGTTAATCCGCTTCAACGGTCCCCAGCCAATGGTCGGTTCGCGCCCCATAAAGAAGTTACGGGTAATCGACATCAAAGGCACCATCGCCAAATCCTGGAAGACAGTAGCAATGCCTGCGTCCAGAGCATAGGCGGGGGACTTAAACCGCACTGGCTCGCCATCTAGCAGCATTTCTCCATGGGTAGGCTGATGGACACCGGACAGGGTTTTAATCAACGTCGACTTACCGGCCCCGTTATCCCCAAGCAGGCACATGACTTCCCCACTACATACTTGTAGGGAGATATCACTCAAGGCAATGACACTACCGAAGTGTTTGCTAACATTGCGCATTTCGATCATAGGCGTTTGAGTTGTCATGTTATTTGGCCTCCATTGCCTTTTTGCGCATAAAGTTGTTAAACAACACGGCAACCAGCAGCATCACGCCTAGAAAAACTTCAAACCAATCAGTATTGACACCGGTATAGAAGATGCCCATTTGCACCAGGCCGAAGATCAACGCTCCTAGTGCCGCTCCAATAGCCGACCCATAGCCACCCGTCAGCAAAGCTCCACCTATCACCACCGCGATGATCGCCTCAAGCTCTTTAAGTAGGCCCCGGCTGGTATCTGCAGAACCGGTATCCATGACCTGTAGGCAAGCAAAAACCGTTGCGCAAAGCGCGGTAAACATGAATAGTGATATTTTGACACGGTGTACTGGCACCCCTGAATTACGGGCTGCATTGGCATCACCACCGCTGGCAAAAATCCAGTTGCCATAAGGCGTGCAGAGTAATATCCAGGTCGCAATTGCTGTTAAGCCAAGCCACCAAACAATAGAAACCGGAATGCCTGTCACAACCGGGTTACCGGCGAAGTTCGTCGCAATCCAGCCCTGCTCGGCTAACCACATAAACAGACTTGTTCCCACCTCGCCGGTAAATAGTGCCGCCAACCAATCACCTGCCGCATGCTCTTGAATTCCTCCTACTTGGGTGCGGCCTGTCAACAAGCGACTGATACCGATAGCCAACCCGCGAAGTATGAAAAGAAACCCCAGTGTGACGATAAACGATGGCAAACCAGTACGGTTAACCAGGTAACCATTGAACCAGCCAACCAGTGCTGCGCAGGAAAGCGCGAGCAGGATTGCTGACCACAATGGCCAACCGTACTCAACAGCAGGAATAGCTATAAGAATGCCCGCTAGACCGATCATGGAACCAATCGACAGATCGAATTCTCCGCCTATCATTAACAGCGCTGCAGCCGTTGCGATAATACCCAACTGAGCAGATACCTCGAGGAAGTTAACAATGCCTGATGGCGTAAACATGCCGGTACCGCGAGAAGCGACAATAAAAAAGGCCAACACTAAAACTGTTCCGGCTAGCGCCCCGAGTTCCGGTCGGCTTAGCGCTTTCTTCCAAAGCGGGATACGCTGAATGCGCTCATCGTTGGATTCTAGGCTTTGCTTCGACACATTCTGGTCGACTGAAGGGGTAGCAGTCATGATAATTACTCCTCAGGCTTGGCAGTGCCAAGCCTGTTTATTATTGGGCACTCAACGAATACCTTGCTTACTCAACTCCATCACCTCGGTCGCATTATCCGGCGTAACGAAGCCTGGCCCCGTAGGTACATCACCAGCGGGCATCAAGCCATTTTTGGTGTATTGGTCGAGGAACATAACCGGCAGGTATCCTTGCATGTACTGCTGCTGATCAATCGCAAAGTCGAGCTCTTCTTGTTCAAGCGCCTCTAAAATACCAGGAGATAAGTCGAAGGTGCCCAAGGTAAACATGTCGGTAGCCCCTTGCTCTCGCATTGCACGAATCATGGGTTCCGCCGCTAAAGAGCCAAGTGTGAGAAGACCTCGAATGTCATCGTTATCATTTAGGTAGGCGATGATAGCGTTACGAATTTCGGTCGGGTCATGGCTGGTTGCGAGTTGCTCAGCATTGCCATCAAAGCCTTCAACGAACCCATCACAACGCTGATCAAGCCCTTGATTACCTTGCTCGTGATTGATGCAAAGCCCCTTCTCGACGCCCATTTCCTGCATGCGTTCTGCGGCTTGCTTGCCTGCTTCGTATTCACTCTGGCCTATGTGTAAGCGAGCACCATAGTCGCCCGACACATCGCCGCCTGAGTTGATGGTAATCACTGGAATACCATTGTCTGTAGCCTCCTGCACGACCCCACCCAGTGCATCTTCATCGGTAAACGATAAGATCAGACCATCAGGATCAGACGCAATTGCCGCATCTACAAGCTGCTGCATCTTGGCCATGTCAAAGGTGGAGGGGGCACGGTATTCGAGTTCAGCACCCACAAGGTCAGCGGCCGCCTCTGCGCCGTTTTTCACCACCGACCAAAAAGGATCAGAGGGAATGCCATGGGTCACCATGACAAAGCGGCTTTCTTCTTGTGCCGATTCTTGTGCTTGTGCGGCACCTGCCATTAGCGCTGTGGTGGTGGCCGTGGCTATAAGCCAATGTGGTAGACGTGTCATAGGTTAATTCCTCTTCGTATTGTCATTATTAGTTGGTGATGCGGTATCGCATGCAGTGACGCTATGAAATATAGATTCCAAATATAAAAAATCCAAATTATTTATTCTATACTTTGGTATACATGGAATATTTATTTCAAAAAGCTACACTGGATATCAACGAGCCACTAAAACTAGTGGCAAATGCTTTACCAAAGGAATTGCCATGCAGCAGCCGCCACAAAGCTACCGCGAGCTGGAAACGTTGATCACCGCCGAGTACGCCACGCTAAGCAAACGCTTGCAGCAAACCGCGCGTTATATGCTTGATCATCCACAGGAAGTCGCCTTGGCCACGGTGGCCAAAATTGCCGAACAGGCGGATGTCACCCCTTCCACGCTGATTCGCTTGGCCAATAGCTTGGGCTTTAAAGGCTTTACTGAGATGCAGCAGCTGTTTCGCAGCCGCTTGGTCGATGAGCTGCCTAACTACACCGAGCGGATTCGCGCAGTACGCAGCGCCACGGGAGAAACACCGGATAGCACCCAACTGCTATGGGAGTTCGCTGACGCCAATCGCGCCGTGCTAGAACAATTACCTAGTCGTATCGATCCAGAGAGCTTAGAAAAAGCGCTGGATATTTTTGAAAAAGCTCATGCGATTCATGTGATGGGCGCACGGCGAAGCTTCATGGTAGCCAGCTACATGACCTATGCCCTAGCGCATGTGGATAAACCTGCGCTACTGGTCAATGGTTTGGGAGGGATGTACGGCGAACAGCTGCGCGCTATGAGTCAATACGACGCCCTACTGACCATCAGCTTTTCCCCCTATGCAGAAGAAAGTCAAAAAGCCTGTGAAGACGCCCATCAACGCGGCTTACCTATTGTGGTGATTACCGATTCGAACCTCAGCCCGCTGGCCCGCTTCGCGGATGTCGTCTTCGTGGTCAATGAAGCCGAAGTAAAAAGTTTCCGTAGTTTGACCGCGTCGCTTTGCTTAGCTCAAACCCTCGCGATTGCCCTGGGCGTTCGCCAAGACAAATCCCAGGATAGAGCTCAGGAAAAAACTTCGGGCAAAAAACGTAAGGCCTAAACACCCAAAGCAAGCCAACAGCAAAAACAACACAGGAGAGCTTATGAAACTCGCGCTTATCGGCGCTGGACGCATCGGCAAGGTACACGCCCAGGCCATTCATTCTCACCCCGACGTAACGCTGGCCGCCGTGGCCGACTTTCATCGGCCTGCTGCAGAGGCACTGGCTGAGCATTACGCCAGCCAAGCGGCCTCTGTTGATGAGATTTTCGCGGATGACGCCATCGACGCCGTACTGATTGCTTCGAGTACGCCCACCCACGCAGAGTATCTGGAACGTGCCGCACGAGCGGGCAAGGCGATTCTATGCGAAAAGCCCATCGCCCTGAATTTAGCCCGCACCCGGGATGCCCTTCAGGTACTCAGCGACCACCCCGTTACCTGTGCACTGGGTTTTAATCGCCGCCACGATCCCCAGTTTGCAGCACTTAAACAGGCAGTTAGCCAGGGGCGTATTGGCGCACTGGAAACGTTGACTATCATCAGCCGCGACCCCTCTCCACCGCCTGCCGAGTATGTAGCTGAATCCGGCGGGCTGTTCCGGGACATGATGATTCATGATTTCGACATGGCGCGCTGGCTGCTGGATGAACCGATCGACAGTGTCTTTGCCGTCGGCAGTAGCATCATCGACCCAGCCATTGGTGAAGCAGGTGATGTGGATACCGCCATGGTCACCCTTACCACCGCCAGTGGAAAGCTGTGTCAAATCAGCAATTCCCGACGTGCCAACTACGGCTACGACCAGCGTATCGAAGCTTTTGGCAGCCAAGGCATGCTGCAAGCACAAAACGAGAGCGACACCAGGCTGCGCTTCACCAGTGACGCAGGACAAATAGAGGAAAAACCCAAGTGGTTCTTCCTGGAACGCTACGCCGAAGCCTACCGGCTTGAAATTATTGACTTTGTCGCAGCATGGAAAGAAAAACGCTCGCCACTCGCGGGTGCTGAAGACGGTTTAGAGGCACTGCGCTTGGCGGATGCGGCAGAGCTTTCGCTCAGAGAAGGCCGCAAAATTCAGCTCGAAGCGACAGTTTAAGTTTAAAAAGCCACGCGAGTTTTATTATCTTTTTTTAAGACGTCTGGCTAGACAGCCGCCAGACAGATAGGAGGAGCGAAAGATGGCTTCACTACTGATTCGCCCCACTGTGCCGGACGAGCAAGGCGCCGTGATTGACGTTACCCCAACATCGGCTGGCTGGACGTATATCGGTTTTCGGGTCCACAAGCTCGCCAAGGGCCAGCGCCTGGAGGCAGGCAGCGATGATCAGGAGGTCTGCCTGGTGCTGCTCACCGGGCGCGCCACGGTGACCTGCGGCGAGCACCGCTTCGATGATATCGGTGAGCGCATGGATATCTTCGAGCAGATCCCGCCCTACGCAGTTTATCTGCCCAATGGGGTTAGCTATTCGGTGGAAGCGACAACGGATTTAGAGCTAGCGGTGTGCGCAGCCCCTGGTCATGGCAACCATGCCCCACGGCTTATTGCCCCAGACAATATCAAGCAAAGCACCCGTGGCCAGGGCACTAATACCCGCCATGTGCACGATATTCTGCCGGAAACCGAGCCCGCTGATAGCCTGCTGGTGGTCGAGGTATTCACCCCAGCAGGCAACTGGTCGAGCTACCCGCCTCATAAACACGATGTGGATAACTTACCCCACGAGTCACTCCTGGAAGAAACCTATTACCACCGCATTAATCCCGCTCAGGGCTTTGCCTTTCAGCGTGTTTACACCGACGACCGGACACTTGATGAAACCATGGCGGTGGAAAACGGCTGCTGTGTGCTAGTGCCTAAGGGGTACCATCCGGTCGGCACTCCTCACGGTTACTCGCTCTACTACTTGAACGTCATGGCAGGCCCCAAGCGGGCATGGAAATTTCACAACGACCCCGACCACGAATGGTTAATGAACACTTAACAGGGCGACACTTCGCCCGCTAACGTTTATCTAGTGTTATGCTGTTCTGCCCCGCTGCTGCGGGGCTTTTTTTTGCATGACTCTTTTTAACCGCTGGAGGCCCCCATGCTCCCCGACTACTCCCTCATTGCCTGGCTGCTGATCGTGTTTTCGGTCTACCTGACCGGCGTTTCCAAAGGCGGCTTTGCGGGTGGTTTCGGCACGCTGTCGGTGCCGCTGATGGCGCTGGCAATTAGCCCGGCGCAGGCAGCGGGCCTTCTATTACCGCTGTTACTGGTGATGGATGTATTTGCAGTGAAGGCATGGTGGGGCAGGCAGGCGGTGGCCGAGGTGTGGCGCTTTGTGCCAGGGCTGTTCATCGGCGTGGCGGTAGGGACGCTGCTATTCGACAGCCTGAGCGAGCAGGGCTTGCGCCTGACGCTCGGCGTAATCACCCTGCTGTTCGCCACCTATATGCTGCTGAAACCCGTGGCCAAGAAGCCCATTTCCTCCCGCTGGGCGTTGCCTGCGGCGAGCGTCTGCGGGTTTACCAGCTTCATGGCCCACGCAGGCGCGCCGCCGCTGAACGTGTACCTGCTGCCGCGCAAGCTGTCGAAAGAGACCTTTATCGCCACCTGCGCCGTCACCTTTGCCGTGGTCAACGTGATCAAGCTGGCACCTTACATGTGGCTTGGCGAGATCAACGTGACCAGCGCCTGGGCCTCGCTGGTGCTGGTACCCATCGCCTGGATAGGCGTGCGCAACGGCCTGTGGCTGCAAAGCCGCGTCAACGAAGTGCTGTTTTACCGCCTGGTGATTCTGGCCATGTTTTTAGTCGGCTTTAACCTGATCTATCAGGCGGTGTAGCAGAATAGCCGCTGACGCGCTTGCCTTCCCCTCTATAGCTGGCTTTCAGACGCCGATAGCTCCTCCCGCCAGGCGTGACGAGGAGCGAAACCAACCAGACGGCGCGCCTTGTCGATACTGTAGAACGTCTCGAACTCGCCCATTTCGCGGCGAACCGGCACTCCTTTGTAGAAGCGTTCAATGACCTGGGCATTGGTCAGGCCCACCGACAGATCCTCATTGGCCACGTTGAACACCTGGTACCCCAAACCATCCGTCTTCAGGCAGCAGTCGACCATCTGACCAAGATCGCGGGCATCGATGTAGGCGAAGATGTTGCGCCGCCGCAACGCCGGGTTATCCAGATACGCGGGGAAGTCCTGGCGGTATTCGTGGGGTTCGATGACGTTGTTGATACGCAGACCGTAGATGTCGATGCCCGAACGTGCCTGAAAAGAGCGCGCCGTCACTTCATTGACCACCTTGCTCATGGCGTAACTGTCCTGGGGCACGGTGGGGTGGTCTTCATCGATGGGCAGATAGTCCGGTTGTTTTTCGCCGTCGGCAAAACAGATGCCGTAGGTGGTCTCGCTGGACGCGAAGATAACCTTGGGAATACCCAGCTTGGTGGCCGCATCCAGCACGTTGTAGGTACTTAACGTATTGATGCGGTAGGTCTCGTTGTCCGGACGATGGAGGATCGCCGGGATGGCGGCGAAGTGGACAATCGCATCGTAACGCGGCACGCCGGTGCCCGGCTCCAGCTCGTCGACTCCGGCGTAGGCGTGGCAAGCATTGAACACCTGCCCCGCATCGGTCAGGTCTACTTTCAGGGTCGTGATACCGGGCACATCCGATGTCACCCAATCCAGATTGGTGACGCGATGGCCCTGGTCGCGCAGATAAGCCGTGGCGTAGCGGCCAGCCTTGCCGCTGCCGCCGGTGAACAGAAGACGCATAGTCACACTCCGATGAGGTTGTTGAACCTGGCAATCCAGCCAAATAGACCTGGTTTGCGGCCTGGCCCGCCTGGCCTTGAAAGCCCTTTAACGTGTCAGCCACGCCGCCGCGAACTCATTGGCCGGTTTTGGCCGGCCGAACAGGAATCCCTGTGCGTCGAGGCATCCCATCTCGGCCAGCAGCGCGGCCTGCGCTTGGTGCTCGACCCCTTCCGCCAGGGTTTTCATTCCCAAGGCGTCGGCCATGGCGATAATGGTTTGCACAATGGCGCGGTCATGCTGATTGTCGAGCATCTCGCGCACGAACGAGATATCGATTTTCAGTGCGTCGGCAGCAAAACGCCGTAGATAGGCAAGCGAGGAATACCCGGTACCGAAATCATCAATATACAAGGCATACCCGGCGGCCCGCATCGCCTGGGTTATCTCGACCGCCTGGTCGGGGTCGCGCATAAAGTCACTCTCGGTTAATTCCAGCGCCAACGCAGAGGCGGGCACTCCTTGGGTCAGCTCAGCAATATGCTGCGCCAGTTGCGGATCGGCAAACTGCTGGGCGGCGATATTGATGGATAGCCGTCCCGGTAAGGCCATCCCCTGAACTTGCCATTCGCGCAACTGCCGGGCGGCCTCGGCCAGTACCCAGTCGCCCAGCGCACGAATCAATCCCCGCTCCTCAGCCAGGGGGATGAACTCGCCGGGGCTTACCCATCCCCAATCGGCGTCGTACCAGCGGCATAGCGCCTCAGCGCCGGTCAGCCGGCCGGTTTCGAGGTTGACCTGGGGCTGAAAATACAGCGCCAGACGGTTTTCAACCAGCGCCTGATGCAGACGCTCCGCCATCTTCTGGCGGCGGCGCTGGTGATGCATCATGTCGTGGCTAAACGGACAGATGATGCCGTCACGCTTGGCGAAGTGCAGCGCGATACTCGCCGCCTTGAACAGCTCCCCCGCCACCGACGCATCGACGGGATAACGGGCAAAGCCCATGCTAACCTGCAGATTGAACGCGTTATGCTCCAGCTGAATCGTCTTGCCGACCGCGCCGCGCAGGTCGTCCAGCGTGGCCGACAACTCAGCCTCGCTAGGATTGGCCAGTAGAATTGCAAATTCGTCACCGGATAAACGGGCCAGAAAGCCGCCGTCGGGAATCACGAGCTGCAAGCGCCCGGCGATCGTCGACAACAGCTGATCGCCTACCTGGTGACCATGGGTGTCATTGATCTCTTTGAAGCGGCGAATATCGAGCAGGATCAAGCTCAGCGATTGATGCCGCCGGGCAGCGTCGCGAAGCATTTTGGCGTGGGTCTCCATAAAGCGCACGCGGTTCGAAAGCCCGGTGGTGCCGTCAACGTACGCCAGCTGATGCATGCGACGCTGGTCGCGACGCCGCTCCAGTTCCGCCGCAGCGCCGGTGGACAGAATACGCAGTACGGAGGTTGCAAAGGCGTTGGTGCTCAGCGGCTCGCGGTAGAACACCATCATCACGCCAATCGCGTCGCCCTCAGCGTTATCCAGGCGTCGGCCTATCCAGGCCTGGGCCTGAAACGCTTTCCCGGGGATCAGCGTGTAGTGGCCGCAATGGGACACCGCTTCGCGTTGGTTGACGACCTGCTCGCAAGGTGAGCCGGCCAACAAAAAGGTCTGGTTGCTCAGCGGCTTCCCGTCAGCGATGACACTAACCGTACTAATGGTTGCTGATGTTCCCTCATCGGTGTCGTGGTGAGGACGATTGAGCAGTGCGATAAAGCCGCTATCGGCATCCAGCAATTCGACCAGCGTGCCGATCAACTGCTGGAAGTAGTCATCGCCGACGCGCGACGTGACCGTCGACGCTACCTGCATGACCGCCTGCTGAACCCGCTGCGCTTCCTGGCTCTCGGTTACATCGGTAATAAACCCTTCCAGGCAGACCACCTCGCCCGCGTCATCAAACACCGCCTGGCCTTGCTCCCACATCCAGCGTACACGACCATCGCGGTGATGCAGCCGGTAGATCACCTGGTAGGGGCGCTTGTCATCGATAGCTGCCTGAACTTCATCAAAGACGCGAGAGGCGTCGTCTTCATGTATCAGCTCGGCAAAGCTGACCCGTTGGTTATCCACCAATTCATCGGGGTGATACCCGGTGAGCCGGTAAGCCCCCTGACTGACCAATTGCATGGTCCAATGGTCATCGTCGAGGCAGCGATAGGCCATCCCCGGCAGATGATTGAGCAGCGTATCCAGGCGGCGTTCGCTTTCCCGCGCCACCGCCTCGCTGGCCTTGAGCGCCGCCTCGGCCTGCTGGCGGCCCAGTTCGGCTCCGGCCTGGGCCGCCACGATACTCAGCACTTCGCTGGTGTGGCCATTCAGCGACATCGACGAGTTTTTCAGCAGCGCCAGTAAGCCAATGGGCGTGCCGTCGACGGCGTACAACGGCAGGCCCATATAGCTCTCTGCGCCCAATTCCGAGAGCATATGGTCGTCGGGGAAGCGCTGCTGGACATCGCAGGGGTACAAGCAAGGTTCGCGACCCACCACGCCCTCACAGGGGGTGCCGGCCAACGGGTAGGTCACGTTGGGTAGATGCCGACCGTTGGACCAGACTGCCAGCGTTTCAGCAACGTTTCTCGGCAAGTCGTCATGGGCGATCTCATCCCCATTAACGCGGGCCACCAGGACGTGATCAACGCCCAGCAGGTTCGCCAGTCGCTTTACCATCGTGGGGTAAAATTGGGGGGTGCCCGTTTGCCCCATTCCCTCTGCCAACTGCCGAAACGTATCGGCTGCTTCGATCCCCGGCTGCATTGATTGTCTCGCTGTCCCTTTTAAATCAGCTTATCTTGAAGTGCCCCGACGGTGAAGCACCTCCCAATAAACGCTTAGCCAAAGCTCACTCCTCCATCCAAGGTATTAGCCAAACTTCTAACAATATAAGATGAAAAAAAGCAACCGGCCCATTAAGCTGGGAGAATAAAAGGAGCCGACATGACGGGCATCATCGTTAGTGATAACACACAATACTTGGCCACACTGGCCCTGCCGGACTTTCTGCAGAGTGACTTGATCCAGTGTTCCAAGTTGCCGTCACTGCCGATGGTCGCTATTCGCGTGCTCGAAGTGGCAGGTTACCCCGATGCCACTTTGAACGACTATGCCCATGCCATTGAGCAAGACCCGGCGCTGACGCTAAGGCTTATTTCGCTTGCCAACAGCGCATTTTATGCGCGTAATCACACCGAGACGCACTCATGCCTGGAGGCTACCTCCCGTCTTGGTCTGGATGCCACACTGGCAGCCGTAATGAGCTTCAGCTTGTGGCGCGACCGCCGGGCGGATGATCAGATTCAGTCTATCTGGGGGCGCTCCATCGTGTCCGCGCTGGCGGCACGCTACCTCGCCGAACAGCTCTGCCCCGACCAGTCGAGCTTCGTGTTCACCGCGGCGCTGTTGCAGGACATCGGCATGCTGGCCCTGCTGGCAGCTTATCCTCGCGATGCTCAGGAGCTGTACGTCACGGCCCCGCTTTCTCACTCACAAATCAGCGATGGGGAACGCACGCGCTTTGGCTGCGATCACCCATCGGTAGGCGGGTGGCTTGCGGCAAGATGGGGGGTGCTGGTCTCCCTGGCTCAGGCGATCAGCGACAGTCACGGCGAGATCAGCACACGGGATGGCATGCACTCGTTATGCCTGCGCCTGTCGGGCCCGATTGCCGATGCCTGGCTGTCATCCACTCCCAGCCAATCGCTCGCCTTGTTAATCCGCAAACTGCAGCCGTTGGATATCACCCCTGCGATCTCGCTGAGCGACCTGCTGGACAGCGTACAACGCCAACTGCCACCACTGGCCGACCTGTTCGATCTCACCATGCCCTCAGCGCACGATCATGAGGCGCTGATCATTCAGGCGCAGCAACTGCTTTTCCAGCAGACGTTGTCGCTCAACGCCCGTCTGGACGCCCAGCAGCAGGAAATCGAGAGCCTACGCCAACGCCAGACCGAGCTGGAAGAACGCAGTCGACGGGATCCCCTCACCGGGCTTGCCAACCGCGCTTGGCTAGAAGAGCAGTTGCATTTGCGCTTTGAGCTTTGCCGGGAACAGGGCCGCACCATGTCGGTGGTGTTTATCGATCTTGACCACTTCAAAAAGCTCAACGATCGCTTCGGCCATCAAACCGGTGACCGGGTGCTTGAGCGCTTTGGCCATGTATTGGGATCGCTGGTTCGCGAAGGCGACCTTGCCGGTCGTTACGGCGGCGAAGAGTTCCTGATCATTCTGCCCGACGAGACCGCCAAAGGCGCGCAGCGCTTCGCCCAGCGCATCGCCAAGCGCCTGGCGGAGACGCCTATGGAGACGATCGATGGGCGCGAGCTTTTCGTATCGGTGTCGATCGGTATCGCTTGCCTGAGTGACGGCGGTTTTGGCAACGGCCGGGAGCTCATCGATGCCGCCGACCAGAGCATGTATTTCATCAAACGCACCGGCCGCGGCGGCATCTCGATGTATGGGCATTAAGCGTTGCCTGAAACTCGCGGCGACTCTGCATGCCGCCGCACGCCAGGGTCAACGATTCATTGCGTAGGGTAAATACAGTGCAATGTTGGGGAACAGGTGCATCAAGGCCACCGCCACCAGCATGAGCAGAAAGAACGGCAGCGTGGCTTTGGTAATGGTCAAAATATCCTTGCCGGTCAGGCCCTGAATCACAAAAAGATTGAAGCCTACGGGCGGAGTGATTTGCGACATTTCGACCACGATCACCAGATAGATACCAAACCAGATCAGGTCGAAGCCGGCGGCGGACACCAACGGCATGATGATCGATGTCACCAGCAGAATCAGCGAAATGCCGTCCAGAAAACAGCCCATCACCAGTAACAGCGCCGTCAGCGCGACCAGCAGCATCGTCGGCGACAGTCCCATCTCGCCAATCGCCTGCGCCAGCTTCATGGGCACCTGGGTGAAGCCCATGGCCGAGGTAAGAAACGACGCCCCGGCAATGATGAAGGCGATCATGCACGCCGTGCGAACCGCTGCGAAAAGCGAGCTGTGAAATATTTCGCGGTTGAAGTGGCCGTTCCAGCGGGCAATCACCATCGACAGCACGACCCCGACCGCGGCCGCCTCGGTGGGCGACGCCAGGCCACCGTAGATCGACACGATAATCCCACCGATCAGCAGCAGGATAGGAATCAGTGACCAGGTATTACGCAGCTTTTCGGCAAAGCTCATCCCCGACTCGTCCTGACCGGTCAACCCGGCGCGATTCCCCTTGAGGAGCGCCCAGAGCACCAGGTAGCCCATGAACATCGAAAGAATCATAATGCCCGGGCCAATGCCCGCCATGAATAGCCGCGATATCGACTGTTCGGTCACCACGCCGTAGACAATCAGCACGATGGAAGGGGGTATCAGCAGCCCCAGTGTCGACGCGCTGGCCAGGGTGCCGATCGCCATCTGCGGGTCGTACCCCCGGCGTTCGAGCTCCGGCAACGTCATCTTGCCCACCGTGGCACAGGTGGCCGCCGACGAGCCGCAGACCGCCGCAAACATGCCGCTCCCGATGATATTGGTATGCAGCAGGCGGCCGGGAAAGCGGTTAAGCCAGGGCGACAGGCCACGAAACATGTTATCGGCAAGCCCTGAGCGAAACAGGATTTCTCCCATCCAGATAAACATCGGCAGCGCCGTCAGGTCCCAGCCATAACTTGCGCCCCAGAAATCAGACGCCAGCACCGGGCCGGGGGCAAACGAGCTGAACATGGACAGTGCTACCCACGCCGTACCGATCAGTGCGAAGGCGATCCAAACGCCACTGCCCAATAGCACAAACAGGGTCACAATGGTGACTAAACTGAGTAGTAGCACAGCGTGCCTCCTACGGGATGAGGATCAAGGGTCATTGCTTTCTTCGCTGGCCATGACCTCGCGAAAACGCGAAGGGTCCTTGACGGCAATGCGCACCGCCATTACCAGCGCCTCAAGCAACGCCAGACACAGCAAGGCCACGCTGATTGCCAACACAGTTTGCGGAATCCACAGCGGGATCGACAGAAATCCTGAGGAAACATCGTTATACGCAACGCTCTCGCGTATGAGCGCAATCAGTCCGTAACAAAGCACCAGGCTCAAGGCGATGGCAACGCTAAGACCGAACACTTCGAACCATACCCGCAGGGCGGAAGGCAGACGCGTAATCAGCAACGTTACGCGAATATGCGCATGGTGTACGAAGGTATAGGCGAGGCCCAAAAAGGTGGCGCCGACCAGCAGGTAAGACGCCATTTCAGACACCCCGGTGATGCTGATGCCCAGCCGCTCTAGCCCCACCAGCACCAGAAGCGCATCCACCAAGCGAGAAAACACCTGAGTCGCGACCAGCGCGCAAATGGCAATCATACACAGCGCCGCGCCCCAGGCTCCCAGTCGATAGAGCTTCTCGAATTTGAACGTCATGGGTTTGGCCTCTTAACGCGACCGGCGGCGCAGAGGGCCTGCCCCTGCGCCGCCAGATGAGTGATCAATCGTCGAGCTGATCACGGTAGGACTGCAGCGCTTCCTTGGCCTGGTCGTCGGCCCGCGATTCCCAATCGGCAAACAGCTCGTCACCCGCCGCCTGCAGCGCTTCACTGACGCGCTCGTTGGGCTCGGAAACGGTAATGCCCTCTTCTTTCAGCTTGGCGAGACTGGCTTCGTTGTCTTCACGACTCATTTCCCAGCCACGCTCTTCAGCTTTCGCAGCAGCCTCCATCAGCGCGTCCTGAGTGTCTTCGTCCAGCTGGTCAAAGCTGCGCTGGTTGATAAACACGATATTCTTGGGCAGCCACAGATTGGCGTCGGTGTAATGCGACACGTAATCCCAGGCGGCCATCGAATTGCCCGTTGAGCTCGAGGTAATCATGGCGTCCACGCGGCCGGTGCTAAACGCAGTGGGGATATCCGACTCTTCCGTCTCGGTCGGGCTGCCCCCCAGGTTTTCGATAAACCGCTGGGTATTGATATTGGGCGCCCGCACGCGCAAGCCGTCGAACTGCTCCGGGTCGGTCAGTTCCTCGGCGGTATAGATTCCCTGGGCGGGCCAGGCCACGGCGTACAGCGGAATCAAGCCTTCCTCTTCAAACAGCTCGCTGATCATCGGCTTGGTGGCTTCCCACAGCGCGTAGGCCTCATCGTAGCTACCGGCCACCCCTGGCAGGGTATCGACCTCGAAAATCGGGTCGTCATTGGAAAGCACCGAGAGGAACACCTCCCCTGCCGCAATCGTGCCCCGGCGTACCGACGGCTTGATTTCGCCATGGGAGACCAGCGAGCCACCGCTTTGTACGTTGATGGTCAGCTCGCCATCGGTGGCGTCGGCGACGTCTTCGGCGAACTGCTTGGTATTTTGGGTATGAAAACTGGCATCGCCATACGGCGTCGCCATGGTCCATTCGGCGGCCTGGGCGGTGGCGGCGACGCTACACGCTGTCGCCAGAAGAAGTGGCGTTGCAATACGGATACGCATGATAAAAGCCCTCTTTTCAATATTGTGGTGTCGTGCCGTATGGTGGCGAGCTTGACGTAGGCGGTGCTTTTTCATCACCTTTAAGCCTATAGCGTAGTTACGTTGATAATCTGACAGTGCTTGAGCGTCAACCCTTTTTCCACGGCATAACAGCACGATACCCTTAGCGCCGCCAAAAACGCCTGGCAGTGACGGCCACCCGTCCATATAGTGAATAGACGATTCGTCGTTCAACAGGCGCTTGGAGAATAAACAGGAGGCCCCATGACCCTTCCGCTGCTCAACTGTGATATGGGCGAGAGTTTTGGCAACTGGTCGATCGGCTTGGACGACGAGGTCATGCCCCACGTCGACTGCGCCAACATTGCCTGCGGCTACCATGCCTCCGACCCGCACGTCATGCGCCGAACGGTCAGGCTGGCGGCCAAGCACAATGTGCGCATCGGCGCGCACCCGGCCTACCCGGATTTGATGGGATTTGGCCGACGCTCCATGGCCTGTTCGCCCGGCGAAGTCGAGGATATGGTGCTCTATCAAATGGGCGCCCTGGCGGGCATCTGCCAGGCGGAGGGCACCCAACTGAGCTACGTCAAACCCCACGGCGCCATGTACAACGATATGGCCGCCAACCCGGCGCTGCTCGAGGGGGTAATGCGCGCGGTGCGCGCCTTCGATGCCCACCTGCCGCTGATGGTCATGGCCACTGCCGCTCCCGAACCGCACCGCGAGCTGGCCGACAAGCTGGGCCTCACCATCTGGTTTGAAACCTTTGCCGACCGGGCCTACGAAGCCAACGGCCATCTGGCGTCGCGGCGACTGCCCAATGCAGTCCATCACGACCAGGCGACCATCGTTGAACAGGCGGCCATGCTGGCTAAAGGCGAGTCACTCACCGCTTTGGATGGCACTGCCCTGTCGTTGCCTTGCGATACGCTGTGCGTTCACGGCGACAACCCCGAATCCGTGGCCGCCGTACGCGCCATTCGCGAGGCATTCAACGGCCTGGAGTCGGCGTGAAACGACGTATTGAAAAACGACATATTGAGAAACTCCGCATTGAAACCGCCGCCATGGAGGCCCTGGTGGTGCGGCTGTTCGACACCATCGAGGTGACCAATATGGCCTGGGTGCTGGCCGCCGACCGCGCGCTGCGCGAGGCCTTTGGCGAAGCGCTGATTGACCTGGTGCCGTCCTATACCACCCTGCTGCTGCACTATGATGCCCGCAAGTTGAGCCATGCCGAAGCCCAGGCGCGGATCCGCCATGCCCTGACCGACCTCACCCCCGCCGATACCCAGCAAGGCCAGCGCCATGAGATTCCCGTGTGGTACGACGAGAGTGTCGGGCCCGACCTGCCACGCGTGGCCAAGCGCGCCGGCCTCAGCATTGCCGAGCTTATCAACCAGCACTGCCAAGACGAATACTGCGTATTTGCCCTGGGATTTGCGCCGGGTTACGGGTTCATGGGGTTGGTCGATGACGCCATCGCCACGCCGCGCCTGACGACCCCGAGGCGGCACGTCGCCGCCGGTAGCGTGGGCATCGCGGATCGCCAAACGGCGATTTACCCACTGCCTTCGCCCGGCGGCTGGAACCTGCTGGGGCGCACGGCGGTGCCGCTGTTTGAGCACGCCAAACGCGGCGAGCCACTCCTGCGCCCCGGCGACAGCGTGCGCTTTACGTCGATTTCCCGCGCCGAGTTCGAAGCCCAGGGCGGCGACACCACGCCGATGGAGGAGCGCTCGTGAGCCATCACGCATTGGAGGTAAAGCAAGCAGGTCCGCTGGCGCTGATTCAGGATGCAGGTCGCTTTGGCGTCGGCCATTTGGGCGTGACCCAGGGCGGCGCTGCCGACTGGATCGCGTTTTACTGGGCCAACTGGCTATTGGGCAACCCGCTGAACAGCGCAGCGCTGGAAATCGTCATGGGCGGCGGCCTGACGCTCGTCGCCCACGGCGATGTTCGGCTGGCCCTAACCGGCGCCGATCTCGCGGCAACGGTGGACGGTCAACCGCTGGCGCCGAACGCCAGCTTTACCCTGCGCTCAGGGCAGCAGCTGGTACTTCAGCAGCCGCGTCGCGGCTTGCGTGCCTATCTGGCGTTTCCCGGCGGGCTCGACGCCCCCGAGGTGCTGGGCAGCCGCGCCTGTACCGCTCGCGAACAGCTGGGCGGTCTTGAGGAAGACGGCCAGTCGCTTAAAGCGGGGCAGCGTTTAACCTGGCAAGGCAACGACCGTTCCTCGCGCACGCTGCCTGAGGGGGTTGGGCCGGTGATACCGACGTCAGGCTGTCGCCTGCCCATGGTCCTTGGGTCCCAGGCGTCGAGTTTCTCCGGCCGCAGCCTTTATCAGGCGTTCAACACGCCCTGGCAGGTCGATAACCGCGCCGATCGCATGGGTGTGCGGTTAACCGGCCCGGTGCTCAGCGGAACGCTAAGCGGCATCATTTCGGAAGGAATACCGCTGGGTGCGGTGCAGGTGCCCCCGGACGGTCAGCCCATCGTGTTGATGAACGACCGCCAGACCATTGGTGGCTACCCGCGCCTGGGGGCTTTGACGCCGTCCGCCTGTGCGGCGCTGGCCCAGTGCCTGCCCGGTACCGAGGTGTGGCTGACGCCGGTGAGCGTCAGCCACGCCCAGGCCGACTACCGTCGGCAACATGCACAGTGGGCGGCCGCTTAGGCAGCGCTGACCGCGTTGAGGGGCATGGCAGGACCAAAGTGCTCGTAGTGACGATGTGAATCCGCCACGCCCAGCTGCTTCAGCGACTGCTCGACGGCTTCCATCATGCCGTGGGGCCCAACGAAGTAGCAGTGAGCGCCTTCGGGTAAATAGTCGGCCAACAGCGCCTGGTTAAGACGCCCTTGATGGTCGCCGGCGTCGCTTTGCTCAAACACGGTGACCAGTGTGAACTGCGACGGATAGGCTTTTTCAAGCGCACGTAGTTCATCGGCAAAGGCCCAATACTCGGGGGTTTGTGCCGCGTGCAAATAGACCACCCGGCGACCCTGGCCAAGCGCTTGCTTGGCCATCGGCAGCAGCGGCGTCTGACCCACACCACCGCTGATCAACATCAGCGGGGCGTCGCCCGGTACCAGCGTCATCTCGCCCGCCGGGGGGAGTAACTCGACCACCCCGCCATTGGCTAACTGGTCGTGGAAATAACGACTGACGCGACCGTCGTTCTCGCGCTTGATCGACACCCGGTAAGCGCGGCCGTTGGGCGTTGCCGACAGGCTGTAGTGACGGTGCACCGGCTCGCCGTCGATGGTCACCTTGACGCCGATGTACTGACCGGGGGCATGCGCCGCCACCGGGCCACCATCTTCGGGCTCGAGGATAAACGAACGAATCACCGCGCTTTCCTGTTGGCTATCCGCCACGTGGAAGCGCCGGGTACCGCGCCAACCGCCCTCCCGCTGCTCGAATTCCTGGTAGCGGTTTTCTTCCAGGTCGATCAGCAGGTCGGCCAGTTCCTGATACAGCGCGCCCCAGGCGTCAGCAATCTCCGGCGTCAGGGCATCACCCAACACCTCGCCGATCGCCATCATCAGGCACTCGCCCACAATCGGATACTGCTCGGGCAGGATACCCAACGACACATGCTTGTTGACGACCGTTTCCAGCGTTTCGCGCGCTTTGACCGGGTCCTGACGAATCCCCACGTAGGCCAACACCGCCCCCGCCAGCGCCCGTGGCTGAGCACCGTTTTGCTGGTGAACCTGATTGAACAGCGGCTTCACGCTCGGGTAGCGTTCAAACATAAGCGGGTAAAAACGCTGGGTAATGGTATTCAAGTGTTCAGCCACGACGGGAGCGGTGGCGGCGATTAACGCTTCTTGGTCTTGAGTCAGCATGGTGAGCCTCGCGGATTGGGTGGTACGAAAATGTTTTTATTAAAGTAGTATCTATAATACATCTTTAAATATCATCGCCAATACCCAGCGACAATCTGCCACATCGCCACGCTCGGCCACCCTGGATACGCGTCTTGTGCGCACTTCGCCCTGGCTTCGATTCACCGTACAATGACGTCTGCCTGATGACTCTTTTCTTGATCCGCCCTGGACTGCTTATGCACCTGACCAGTTTTACCGATTACTCCATTCGCGTGCTGCTGTATCTGGCGGTGAAAGGCGAGGAACGCGCGACGATCGACGAAATCGCCTCGACCTATAACGTATCGCGCCATCACGTGATGAAAATCGTTCAGGAGCTCAATCAAAAAGGCTATCTCACCGCCCTGCGCGGCAAGCACGGCGGCCTGTGGCTGAAGCGCGACCCGGCCACTATCCGGCTGGGAGCGCTGGTGCGCGATACCGAACCCGAATTTGGCCTGGTGGAATGCTTCCGCGATAAAAACGCCTGCGTGATCACCCCTGCCTGCCGCCTCCCGCCGGTGCTCAACGATGCCTTGGAGGCGTTTTTTGCGGTGCTGGATCGCTACACCCTGGCGGACTTGCTGGAAGAGCGACTGCCTCAGCTACGCCAGCTGCTGCGCATCCCAGCGCTGGACGTAACCACTTAGCCGACAGGGCCATACCTGAGCGGCAAAACGTGGCAATAAAATATAGCGACAAAAAAAGGGCGCTGCCGGTGGCAGCGCCCTTATCGATCACGGGGTCACTTAGACGATGAGGTCGAAGCGATCCGCGTTCATCACTTTCGTCCAGGCGGCAACGAAGTCGTTCACAAACTTCTCGGCGTTGTCGTCCTGAGCGTAGACTTCCGCGTAGGAGCGCAGCAGCGAGTTCGAACCGAACACCAGATCAACCCGCGAGGCTGTCCACTTCACGGCGTCCGTCCGGCGGTCACGGATTTCGTAAGCGTTGTTACCCGTTGACTTCCAGGCGTTACCCATATCGGTCAGGTTAACGAAGAAGTCGTTGGTCAGTTGGCCTTCGCGATCGGTGAAGACGCCGTGCTTGGTGCCACCGTGGTTGGTGCCCAGGACGCGCATACCGCCGACCAGAACGGTCAATTCCGGGCCGGTCAGCCCCATCAGCTGGGCGCGATCAAGCAGCATTTCTTCCGGCTTGACCACGTAGTCTTTCTTCATCCAGTTGCGGAAACCATCGGCCAGTGGTTCGAGGGGCGCGAAGGAATCGGCATCGGTCATCTCGTCGGTCGCGTCGCCGCGTCCCGGCGTGAAGGGCACAAGGATCTCGTAGCCGGCTGCTTTAGCCGCTTTTTCGATACCTACGCTGCCGCCCAGCACGATCACGTCTGCAATGCTGGCACCGGATTCAGCCGAAATTTTTTCGTACACCGCCAGGACCTTGGCCAGACGCTCGGGTTCGTTACCCGCCCAGTCTTTCTGGGGCGCCAGGCGGATACGGGCACCGTTGGCACCGCCACGCATGTCAGAGCCGCGATAGGTCCGCGCGCTGTCCCAGGCGGTGGTGATCATGTCGCTGGTGCTCAGGCCGCTTTCCGCAATCTGCTTTTTGACCTTCTCGATGGAGTAGTCAGTGTTACCGGCCGGAATGGGATCCTGCCAGATCAGGTCTTCGGCGGGCACTTCCGGACCGATGTAGCGCGACTTCGGTCCCAGATCGCGGTGGGTCAGCTTGAACCACGCCTTGGCGAAGGTCTGCTTGAAGTACTCCGGGTCAGCCATGAATTTTTCACAGTACGCCCGGTAGGTCGGATCCATCTTCATCGCCATGTCCGCGTCGGTCATGATCGGATTGTGACGGATCGACGGGTCGCTGGCGTCGACCGGCTTGTCTTCTTCCTTGATGTTCACCGGCTCCCACTGGTGTGCGCCAGCGGGGCTTTTGCGCAGTTCCCACTCGTAGCCGAACAGCAGGTCGAAATAGCCCATATCGAACTGGGTCGGATTGGTCGTCCAGGCCCCTTCGATACCCGACGTCACGGCGTTGCTCGCTTTGCCGTCCATGTGTGGGTTATTCCAGCCAAAGCCCTGATTCTCGACATCGGACGCTTCCGGCTCGGCGCTCAGCGCTGCCGCATCGCCGTTGCCGTGGCATTTGCCCACGGTGTGGCCACCGGCGGTCAGCGCAGCGGTTTCTTCGTCGTTCATCGCCATGCGGGCGAAGGTTTCACGGATCTGCTGACCGGTTTTCAGGGGGTCAGGCTGGCCGTTGACGCCTTCGGGGTTAACGTAGATAAGCCCCATTTGTACCGCTGCCAGCGGGTTTTCCATGGTTTCTGGGTTGTTGACGTCGTCGTAACGCTCGTCGGAGGGCGCCAACCACTCTTTCTCGTCACCCCAGTAGATGTCTTTTTCCGGCTCCCAGATATCTTCGCGACCGAAGGAGAAACCGTAGGCCGGCAGCCCCATGGATTCATAAGCAACGGTGCCCGCGAGAATGAACAGATCCGCCCAGCTAAGTTTGTTGCCGTACTTCTTCTTGATCGGCCACAGCAGACGACGGGCCTTATCAAGGCTGGTGTTATCCGGCCAGGAGTTCAGCGGCGCAAAGCGCTGGTTGCCGGTCCCGCCGCCGCCACGGCCGTCGGCAATGCGGTAGGTACCCGCAGCGTGCCAGGCCAGGCGAATCATCAGGCCGCCGTAATGGCCCCAGTCGGCCGGCCACCAGGGCTGGCTGTCGGTCATCAGCGCGTGAACGTCACGCTTGAGCGCATCGAAGTCGAGCTTTCTGACTTCTTCGCGATAGTTAAAGTCGGGTCCCATCGGGTCGGATTTGCGGTCTTGCTGATGCAGGATATCCAGGTTGATACCCTCCGGCCACCAGTCCTTATTGGAGGTGCCTGTGGAGGTGTTGCCACCGTGCATTACCGGACATTTGCCGCTCATATTTCTCTCCCCTCAATTGCTTTCGTCGCTGGCAAGTACCAGCACGACCATCGGTGGGTGCTCGCTAGTCTCGAATGACCCCGCGAACACCGCATTTTTTCCTAATAGTGTTTTAGACCACTATCTCCATAGTCTCAATTTGCATTTAATCACTGATTTAATAGCTTTGACCTATAAGCAGTATTACTTACTCGTCACGACCACTCGCCTAGCGGGTGACCGTAAACTCTTCAGTGTCGATATCGGCCTGCTGGGCGTCGCTGTAGCGCCCGCCAGCGACTTGTTCAGGCGTCAGCATCGCGGTGAGCTGCTGGCAGGTAGCGGTATCCAGGTAGAGCGTCTCGGCCGACAGGTTATCGCGCATATGGGCCATCGAGGTGGAACCGGGGATCGGAATGACGTCGGCTCCCTGGGCGTTGACCCAGGCTAGCGCCAGTTGGGCAGAGGTAACGCCCAGACGCTTGGCGAGCCGGATGACGTCATCGAGCAGCTGCCGGTTATGGGCAAAATTTTCCGCATTGAAGCGCGGCATATGGCGGCGCATATCGCCCTCGGGCAAGCGCGCCGGATCACTGACGGCCTCGGCTAAGAACCCGCGCCCCAGCGGGCTGAATGCCACCAGGGCCGTGTCCGTCTCCCGGCAGGCCTCGAGCAGAGCAATCTCAGGGTTGCGGGTCCACAGCGAGTATTCGGATTGCACGGCCGCAATGGGGTATTCCGTCACCGCGCGGCGTAGCGTCGCCGCGGAAATTTCGGAAAGCCCCACGCCGCCGATCTTGCCGGCCTCCACCAGACGGCACAGCGCCCCGACGCTTTCCTCGATGGGCACCTGGCGGTCGAGGCGGTGCAGGTAATAGATGTCGATGTGATCGGTTTGCAGACGTTTAAGGCTGGCATCGCACTGGCGACGTAGCGTATCGGGGTGCCCATCGATCACCCGCTTGGATGAAGCGGGGTCAATCGCCATGCCGCCCTTGCTGGCCAGCAGCACCTGCTCACGCTTGCCCTTCAGCGCGCGGCCGAGCAGCGTTTCGTTGGCCGTGGCGCCGTAGAGCGTGGCGGTATCAAAGTGGCGATAGCCCATATCGAACGCCGCATCGAGGGCGCGCAGCGCGTCCGGCTCGGGCACTTGCTGACCGTAGCCGTGGGAAAGGTTCATACAGCCAAGCCCGATAGAAGGGGCGTTGACGGCGCGAAGGCGTTGAAGAAGACTCGACATGGCAATTCCTGTATTGATCCCGCTACTGTTTTATAACGTTTCACCACCAAACTGCAACGCGGCCAAATGACGATAGAGCGTACTGGTCGTGATCAGCTCGCGGTGCGTCCCCGCCGCCACTAACCGGCCGCCGTCGAGCACCAGCAGACGATCCGCGGCGATCACCGTGGCCAGCCGATGGGCAATCACGATGCTGGTGCGCCCGACCATCAGCCGGTCCAGCGCCTGCTGGACAAGGCGTTCGCTTTCCGCATCCAGCGCGCTGGTGGCTTCATCCAGCAGCAGCACGGCAGGATCTTTCAGCAACGCCCGGGCGATGGCGAGGCGCTGGCGCTGACCGCCGGAAAGCTGCACGCCCCCCGGGCCGAGCGGCGTCTCGAAGCCTTGCGGAAGCGCGTCGATAAAGTCCAGGGCGCTGGCGTCCTGGGCCGCCATGCGCAGTTTTTCGCTGCTCGCCCGAGGATCGCCGTAGCGCAGATTCTCGGCCACCGTGCCGCTGAACAGCACCGGCGCCTGCGCCACCAACCCCATGACGCTGCGCAAGGCCACCAGGTCCAGGGTGCGAATATCGTAGCCATCCAGGGTGATGTGCCCGTTGTCTGGATCATAAAAACGCAGCAACAGGGCCAATAAGGTGCTTTTGCCCGCCCCCGAGGGCCCCACAATGGCCACCCGTTCGCCCGGCTGAATATGCAGGCCAAAATCGACCAGCGCCGGGGTTTCCCGGCCCGGGTAGGTGAAGCTGACGTTCTCCAGCGCGATATCGCCCTGCGATGGCCTCGGAAGGGCTTGCGGCTGCGTGGGCGACTGGATAGTGGGCTGGGTATCGAGCAGTTCCAGCAGGCGTTCCGCCGCCCCCGCCGCACGCTGCACGTCGCCCGCCACTTCGGCCAGGGTGGCAATCGCCCCTGCCGCCAGCACGGCGTAGAAAATAAACGCCGACAGCTCGCCGGGACTCATGGTGCCGGCCAACACCGCCTGACCGCCCTGCCAGAGCATCAAGCCCACGGCGGTGAACACCACCAGCATGGCGATGCCGGTCAGCCAGGCGCGCTGCTGAGTGCGCTCCACGGCGCTGCCGAACGCCTGCTCCACGCGCTGGCCGTAGTGGGCTTTATCCACCGGCTCGTGGGTAAACGCCTGAAGTGTCTGGAGGCCACTCAAGGCTTCTTCGGCATAGCGACCAAGCTCGGCGACCCGGTCCTGGCTAGTACGCGAAAGCCGCCTGACCCGGCGGCCGTACCACACGATGGGCAACAGCGTCGCCGGAATCCCGATCAGCACCATTGCCGACAGCCACGGCTGGGTCACCAGCATGAGCACCACGGCCCCCACCAGCATGACCAGGTTGCGCAGCGCCAGCGATACCGACGAGCCGAACAGGCTTTGCAGGACGCTGGTATCCGCCGTCAGCCGTGAGGCGATCTCGCCGGCTGCGCGGCCGTCGCTCGCGCTCTCGAAAAAGCTCGGCTCCAGGGTGAGCAAATGATCAAACACGCGCTGACGCAGGTCGGCCGCCAGCCGCTCGCCGATCCAGGTCACCTGGTAATAGCGCAGCGCGGACGCCAGCGCCAGCACCGTTACGACGGCCAGCATCAGCGCAAGCGATTGGGCCAGCGCCTGCTGATTTGCGGCCAGAAACCCACGGTCAATCACCAGACGCAGCCCGTTGCCCAGCAGCAGAACACTCCCCGACGCCATCAGCAGCGCCAGACCCGCCAGGGCCAACCGCACCCGATAGGGGCGAAGCAGTCCCAGCAAGCGCAGCAGCACGCGGGGATCAGGGCGTTGGTTCATGGTAGCGAGTGCTCAACAGAGGAAAGCGGTTTACGACCATAGCAGGCGTATCGAGGGCATGCACAGCATAAAAAAAGCCCGCGATGGCTCGCGGGCTTCTTACTTGATCGCTATCTGCGTGGTTAGAACCTATTCAACCAACGGCAATAGCGAGTTGATGCTGTCGCGGGCGTCGCCGTAGAACATGCGGCTGTTGTCCTTGAAGAACAGCGGGTTCTCGATGCCCGAGTAGCCAGTGCCCTGGCCGCGCTTACAGATAAACACCTGCTTGGCTTCCCAGACCTTCAATACCGGCATCCCGGCGATCGGGCTGTTGGGGTCTTCCTCGGCAGCCGGGTTGACGATGTCGTTGGAGCCAATCACGATCACCACGTCGGTCGAGGCGAAATCGTCGTTGATTTCGTCCATCTCCAGCACGATGTCATAGGGCACCTTGGCCTCGGCGAGCAGCACGTTCATATGGCCCGGCAGGCGACCCGCCACGGGGTGGATACCGAAGCGTACTTCCTTACCCGCCGCACGCAGCTTGCGCACCAGGTCGCTGACCGCGGTTTGCGCCTGCGCCACCGCCATGCCGTAACCCGGCACGATGATAACGCTGTCGGCGTCGTTCAAGGCGCTTGCCACACCGCCTGCATCAATCGCCACCTGCTCGCCTTCGATCTCGGCGGCCGGCCCTTGGGTGCCACCAAAGCCGCCCAGAATGACGCTCACAAAGTTACGGTTCATCGCCTTACACATGATGTAGGAGAGAATCGCACCGGAAGAGCCGACCAGCGCGCCGGTGACGATCAGCAGATCATTCGACAGCGTAAAGCCGACGGCCGCCGCCGCCCAGCCGGAATAGCTGTTGAGCATGGAGACCACGACCGGCATATCCGCCCCGCCGATGCCCATGATCAGGTGGTAACCGATAAAGAACGCCAGCGCCGCCAGCAGGATCAGCGTCCAGAAGCCCGCGCCGTTGAGGTACATGATCGCCAGCAGTAGCGACACCGCCGCCGCCCCGGCGTTGAGCATATGCCCGCCCGGCAGCTGACGTGGCTTGCCATCGACCTTACCCGCCAGCTTGCCAAAGGCAATGACCGAGCCGGTAAAGGTGACCGCGCCGATAAAGATCGCGAACACGACCTCGATCTGCAGGAACATCAGCTCATCGGGTGCCTTGGTGGCCACCAGCGCCGCGAAGGCAGAAAACGCTTCCGTTGAGGCATCCGCCGCTTGTGCAGCCATCACCCGGCGGCGCTCTAAATCCGCGCTCCAGGCAACGAATACCGCCGCCAGACCGACAAAGCTGTGCAGCGCCGCAACCAGCTGGGGCATTTCGGTCATCTCGACTTTTTTGGCCAGATAAACCCCGATAGCCGCCCCGATCACCATCATGGGAATCAGCCACCAGTAGCCGCCGATGCCGGGACCAAAGGCGGTAAAAAACACCGCCACGCCCATACCGACGATGCCGTACCACACCGCCCGTTTGGCTTTTTCCTGATTGCTCAACCCCCCAAGCGAGAGGATGAATAACACGCTCGCCGCGATGGCCGCAGCAGATACGAATCCTTGACCTAACATAGTCTCTCTCCGCCGCTTAAGATTTTTGGAACATCGCCAGCATCCGGCGTGTCACCAGGAAGCCGCCCACGATATTGATGGTCGCAATCAACACCGAGATCGCCGCGAGAATGCCGACGATCACGCTGCCGGTGCCGATCTGCAAAATCGCGCCGAGAATGATGATGCCCGAAATCGCATTGGTCACCGCCATCAGCGGCGTGTGCAACGAGTGGCTGACGTTCCAGATCACCTGGAAGCCGATAAAGCAGGCCAGCACGAACACGATGAAGTGCTGCATAAAGGATACCGGCGCCACTTGCCCGAGCAGCAGCATCAGCGCGCCCCCCACGGCCAGCAAGCCGATCTGGCGCTTGGACTGCGCCTTGAAAGCGGCGTGCTCGGCGGCCTTTTTCTCCTCCGGCGTGGGTTCTTTTTCTTTCTTCTTGGGCTTGGCCGCGCCAATCGCTTTTACCTTGGGCGGCGGCGGTGGGAAGGTGACCTCGCCCTGGTGCGTCACGGTGGCACCACGGATCACGTCGTCGTCCATGTTGTGGTTGATCACGCCGTCTTTTTCGGGCGTCAGATCGGTCAACATGTGACGGATATTGGTGGCGTAGAGCAGCGATGACTGCGTCGCCATGCGCGAGGGGAAGTCGGTGTAACCCACCACGACCACGCCGTTATCGGTCACGATCCGCTCGTCCGGCTGGGTCAGGTCGCAGTTGCCACCCTTCTCGGCGGCCAGGTCGATAATCACCGAGCCGGGTTTCATCTCGGCGACCATATCCTCGAGCCATAGCTTGGGGGCAGGCTTGCCGGGGATCAGCGCGGTGGTGATGACGATGTCCACGTCCGGCGCCTGCTCGCGGAAACAGGCCAGCTGCTTCTCGCGGAACTCCGGGCTCGAGGGTGCTGCGTAACCGCCGCTTTCGGAACCGTCCTGGCTTTCGTCAAACTCGAGGAACAGGAACTCGGCGCCCATGGATTCGATCTGCTCGGAGACCTCGGGGCGCACGTCGAAGGCGCGCACGACGGCACCCAAACTGGTGGCCGTGCCAATCGCGGACAAGCCCGCCACGCCAGCGCCTATCACCAGCACTTTGGCGGGCGGCACCTTGCCGGCGGCGGTGACCTGCCCGGTGAAGAAACGGCCAAAGTTGTTGCCCGCCTCGATCACCGCGCGATAGCCCGCAATATTGGCCATGGACGACAGCGCGTCCATCTTCTGGGCCCGCGAAATGCGCGGCACCATGTCCATCGCCACCACGGTGGCGCCCTGGGCCTTGCAAGCTTCCAGCAGCGCCTCGTTCTGCGCCGGCCAGAAGAAGGTAATCAGGGTCTGCCCTTCGCGCAGCAGCTTCACTTCCGCGTCGGACGGTTCGCGGACTTTAATGACCACCTCGGCGTCGCGCCAAAGCGCGTCGGCGCCGTCTACCACACTGACACCCGCGTTGCGATAAGCGTCGTCATTAAAGCCCGCCGCCTCACCGGCGCCGGCTTCAATCAGGCACTCATGGCCCAATTTCTGGATATGTTGGGCGCTCTCGGGCGTGAGCGCGACGCGCGCTTCACCCCGGGCACTTTCCTTCGGTGCGCCTATTTTCACTCTCGCTCTCCCCATCTAGGAAACGACATTGCACTGCGGCGTCCAGCCAGCCGCAGCACTCACATTTTAAAAGGTAGGCATGCTCGACCTAATATGGAACCTTACCAGATCGTTTAACATTTTTTAGCCAGTCAACGCAGCGACATTAAACTATTGATTCAACCCAAGCGCTGCGTGGACACCAAAATTGGAAGCTGGCGGGGTGCGATGGATCACCCACAGGTTGGTGTGAGGGGCGTATCCAGCAACCCGACCGGGAAGGCGAGGCGCCTTGGGAAGCACCTGCCTTAACGCATGGAGCGCCGCTAGCACTCGATTGCATTGACGGCGAGTCCACCCTTGGAGGTTTCTTTGTATTTATCCAGCATGTCTTTCCCGGTATCGCGCATGGTACGGATGACTTTATCGAGCGATATGAAGTGCGTGCCATCGCCGTGCAAGGCCATCTGAGCAGCATTGATTGCCTTGATGGTGGCAATGGCGTTGCGCTCGATACAGGGCACCTGCACCAGCCCGCCAACGGGGTCGCAGGTTAAGCCCAGGTTATGCTCCAGGCCGATTTCGGCGGCATGCTCTACCTGTTCCGGGGTTCCTCCCATGACATCCGCCAGGCCAGCGGCCGCCATGGCGCACGCCGAGCCCACCTCTCCCTGGCAGCCCACTTCGGCGCCGGAGATCGAGGCATTTTTCTTGCAGAGAATGCCGATGGCGCCTGCCGCCAACAAGAAATCCACCACGTTTTTCTCGCAGGCATTGGCCTGGAATTTCATGTAGTAGTGCAGGACGGCGGGGATGATGCCCGCGGCGCCGTTGGTGGGGGCCGTGACCATGCGCCCGCCCGCGGCGTTTTCTTCGTTGACGGCGAGGGCAAAGATATTCACCCATTCCATCGCGGAAAACGTCGAGGCGATCAGGCATTCATTCTGTTCCGCCGCCTGAAGCCGCTGGTGAAGCAGCTTGGCACGGCGTTTGACGTTCAAGCCGCCTGGCAACACCCCTTCATGCATCAGCCCATTGTCGATGCATTCGCACATGACCTGCCAGATTCGCCACAGCTCGTTTCTGACTTCTTCCTCGGTCCGCCAGACTTTTTCGTTCTCAAGCATCAGCCGGCTGACGCTCAGCTGGTCTTTTTTACACAGCGCCAGGAGCTCTTCCGCGGTGTCGAAGTTGTACGGCAGGGTCACGCCCCCCAGATCGTCCAGCGGCATATCCACCTGGGCCTGTTCGACGACAAACCCGCCGCCCACCGAATAATAGGTGTTTTCATAGACCAATTGGCCCTGAGGCGTGAAAGCTGCCAGCTTCATGGCGTTAGGGTGGTGGGGCAAACTCTCTTCATGAAAATAAAGATCATTTTTCCAGTCGAAGCGGACGTCTTTTTGGCGGCCCAGCGGCAATGACTGGCTTTCTTTCAGTGCCCGGATGGCGGGATCAATGATCGAGGGATCAATCATGTCAGGGCGCTCCCCCATCAGCCCCATGATGATCGCGTGATCGGTGGCATGCCCGACCCCCGTGGCGGATAGCGACCCGTAAAGGTGCACCTCCAGACGCTCCACCTGATCAAGCAGGCGGTTTTCGCGCAGCGTGGCGACATAGTTGAATGCCGCCTGCATGGGCCCGACGGTATGAGAACTGGAGGGGCCTACACCAATCTTGAAAAGGTCGAAGACACTGATAGGCATTGGAACACCTCTTATCGTAGAAACAGGTAACCTCAGGCATTGCCTGAAACGTTGTATGATTTATTGAATGTTGACGTAACAATAACGACGTTTTGAGTAGTTGAGCCTGGTGACGTTTTTATAGTTATTGATGGGTCTTTATAGTCCAGCACAGGATGACGTAACGCTAGCTCGAGTCTGCTAGCGGCCGCCGTAATCCGATAATTAAAACGCGCTAATCGTCAGCGCTTATCCATCAATGAAGGCTGACAGGGCATTAATTACTGAACACTACCGTACGCCCGGCGTAAAAAAATACGCGGCGTTCCAGATGATAGCTGATCGCCCTGGCCAGGGTGAGACATTCGATATCACGCCCCTTGGCGACCAGATCCTCGGGATAATGGGTGTGGTCCACAGGCTCGACGCCCTGCGCAATAATCGGTCCTTCGTCGAGGTCGTTATTGATGTAGTGCGCCGTGGCGCCGACCAGCTTGACCCCTTTCTCGTAGGCTTGATGATAGGGCTTCGCGCCCTTGAAGCCCGGCAGCAGTGAATGATGAATATTGATCGCCCGACCGGCCAGCAGCTCGCACATGGAAGGCGACAGCACCTGCATGTACCTTGCCAGTACCACCAGCTCGGCGTCGGTTTCCGCAATAATGTCGCGTACCTGGGCTTCCTGCTGCAATTTCGTCTCGGGGCTGATGGGTAGATAGTGATACGGCAGGCCGTGCCATGTGGCCAGCGGCTCAAGATCCGGATGGTTGGAAATGATCGCCCTGATATCGATGGGCAGCTGCCCGGTACGATAACGGTAGAGCAGATCATTGAGACAGTGGTCGGCTTTCGAGACAAGAATCACCGTGCCCGTGCGCTTGCCGGGTGGCGTCAACTCGAACTGCATGTCGAACGCATTCGCCCGCTCTGCAAAATCCGCATGAAAAAGTGATTCGTCAAACGCGTCGCGCTCTGGACGAAACTCGGCGCGAATGAAGAAGCGCCCGCCAAGTCGATCGTCGAAAGAGTTGAGCTCGGTGATGTAGCACTCCTGCTCTTTGAGAAAGCGCGTGACGACGTCCACCGTGCCCAGACGGCTCGGGCATTGGGCGGCAAGTATCCAGGTATCACTCATTCGGCTCATTGTGCATGCATCTCGGTTAGCGGCAGATGGTAGCGGCCGGAACGCGGTTCCGGCCTGCCCGATTATTGTTGTACGTTAACGCCGTATTCTGCCCCGGCATCCAGTAACCAGCGGTAGCAGTAGTCGGCAAAACTGCGTCGGATCACCAGTTCCCAACGATCTTCACTGGGACGGCGAATGATCGTGGTCGCCTTGCCGAAGACCGTCGTGACGCCCTTGCCCACCGGGAAGTGGCTGGGATGCACGTCGTAGATCACCGTTTTCATCAGCAGCTCGCGCGCCGCCTCGCCGGAAAGCTCGACCAGGGTCTGGCCGCCGCTGACGTCGCTGATCGCAAAGTGGGCGCTGCCCAAATGTTCGCGCAGCTTGATCTCCAGCGGGAATTCCTCGCCGCCGGGCACGATCACCAACCACTCGTCTGGGGAAAGCCACTGAATGGAGCGCTCGCCGCTTGAGTCCTGCACCAGCGTCTGGGGCTCGCCGGGCAGGTTGAGCCCCAGCACGTCGCGCACCGCTTCGTCGAGCACGATGGCGCCGCCACGCAGGATCAAATGCCCCTGCATTGCCCGCTCGCGCAGTTGGAGCCGGCTTGCGCCGCTGCCCCGCGGAGCGCCGCTGTGCCGATAGCTGTAGGCCAGCGGAGACTCTACCGGGATAGCGGTATCGGTACGGGTATCGAAGGTGGCCGCGTTAGACATTCTGGCGCTCTCCCTTGGGGTCGTAGAAAATGGTACTGACGATTTCGGCCTCATGGGTTTGACCGTCCGCCATGGGTAGGTAGACCGTCTCGCCCAGTTTCTGATGGCCACCCTTGACCACCGCTAGCGCAAACCCAGAGTCCAGGACCGGGCTGTAGTAGCTGGAGGTCACGTGCCCCACCATCGGCATGGGGATGGCGTGCTTGGGATCGAATACGATCTGGGCACCCTCTTCGAGGACCACCTTGGGATCCTTGGGCCTGAGGCCCACCAGTTGCTTGCGGTTCTCGCGCTTGGTGTCGGAACGCGTCAGGGCGCGCTTGCCGATCCATGAGTAGGGTTTGTCGTAGCCGACCGCCCACTGCATCCCTAAGTCTTCTGGCGTCACCGAGCCGTCGGTTTCCTGGCCCACGATGATGAAGCCCTTTTCAGCGCGCAGGACGTGCATGGTCTCGGTGCCATAGGGCGTCAGGTCATACTTCTCGCCGTGCTTGAACAGGGTCTGCCACACGTGCATCGCGTAGTTGGCCTGGACGTTGATCTCGAAGGTCAGCTCGCCGGTAAAGGAGATGCGAAAGACCCGTGCAGGGACCCCTGCCACTTTCCCGGAACGCCAGTCCATGAACTTGAAGCTATCGCGATCCAGGTCGATATCCGTGATCTCGCCGAGCAGCTTGCGCGCGTCGGGCCCTGTGACCGTCATGGTCGCCCAGTGGTCAGTCACCGAGGAGAAATACACGTCCAGTTCCGGCCATTCGGTCTGATGCCAAAGCTCCAGCCACTCGAGGATCGCGGCGGCCCCCCCGGTGGTGGTGGTCATCAAAAAGTGGTTGTCGGCGAGACAGCTGGTCACACCGTCATCGGTGACCATGCCGTCGTCCTTGCACATCAAGCCGTAACGACACCTACCAACCGCCAGTTTTTCCCACTTGTTAGTGTAGACCCGCGCCAGGAATTCACGCGCGTCTGGCCCCTGGATATCGATCTTGCCAAGCGTCGAGGCATCGAGGATACCGACCTTCTCGCGCACTGCCAGGCACTCGCGGGCAACCGCTTCGTGCATGGTTTCGGTCTTGCCGTTCACCTTCTGCGGGTAGTACCAGGGACGCTTCCACTGGCCGACGTCCTCGAACTCGGCGCCACGCTCCACGTGCCACTGGTGCAACGCGGTGTAGCGTTCAGGGTCGAACAGGTCACGGCAGTGGCGACCGACGATGGCACCGAAGGTGACCGGGGTGTAGTTGGGACGGAACACCGTGGTGCCCACCTCGGGAATCGAGCGATTCAAGCAACGGGCGGCAATCGCCATGCCGTTGATGTTGCCAAGCTTGCCCTGGTCCGTACCGAAGCCCATCGCGGTATAGCGCTTGATGTGTTCGATGGACTCGAAGCCTTCCCGGGTCGCCAGTTCGATGCCCGCGGCGGTGACGTCGTTCTGCAGGTCGACGAACTGCTTGGGACCGCGCAGCGTGGGCTTCTCGTGAGGCACCTGGAAGAGTGCCACCGCAGGCCCCTGCTGAAGTTGCTCGGCGCTCGGCAGACTGACCGTCTGGGCGGCGTGCCCCATGGCGGCGGCCGCCTTGATGCCCGCCTCGACGCCTTCGGCGAGCACATCGCCCAGCGCATAGCAGCCGTTGGCACCGCCACATGCCTGCACGCCCTTCACCAGCCCCGGCACGAAGCCGAGAATGTCGTCGCGCCAGGTAGGCCGCGCGCCGGTGTGGGACGCCAGGTGAATCACCGGGCTGTAGCCGCCGGAGCTGGCAATGGTATCGCAGGCCAGTTCCTGAACCGGACCGCTGACTTTGAAAGCGTCAATATCGATCTTGGCGACCCGTGCCGCGGAGACCCGATTGCTGCCCTTCGCCTCGATAACGGCGCTTCCCGTAATAATCTTGATGCCCTGGGCGCGAGCGGCATCGACCCAGTCGCCTGCCGGCGCCTCGCGGGCGTCCACGATGGCGACGACCTCGCAACCGGCCTCTTTCCAGTCCAGGGCAGCACGGTAGCCGTAGTCGTTGCTGGTCGAGAGCACCAGCTTGCGGCCCGGCGCCACGCCATAGCGGCGAATGTAGGTCGACACGGCGCCGGCCAGCAGATTGCCCGGCACGTCATTGCCCGCGTACACCAGCGGACGCTCGTGGGCGCCCGTGGACAGGATCACCTGGCCGGCGCGAACCCGGTGTAGACGCGCGCGTACCTGACGGTGGCCATTTTCTACCGGCGCCGTATCGCTCAGGTGCTCGGTGCGCCGCTCATGCAGGGTAACAAAATTGTGATCGTGATAGCCGTTGGCCGTGGTGCGCGGCAGCAGCGTGACGTGCTCGTAGCTCGCCAACTCGTCCAGCACCCGGGAAACCCACTGGTCCGCCGGCTTGCCTTCTAGGGTTTCGCGGCTGGCCAGCAGCGATCCGCCCATTTCTTCCTGCTCATCAGCTACCATCACCCGGGCGCCGCTGCGCGCGGCGGACAGCGCCGCCGCCAGGCCTGCAGCGCCTGCGCCGACGACCAACACATCGCAGTGCTGATTGAAGTGATCATAACTGTCCGGGTCGGCTTCCATGGGGCTGCGACCCAGTCCCGCCGCCTTGCGGATGTACTTCTCATAGGTCAGCCACATCGAGGCCGGCGCCATGAAGGTCTTGTAGTAGAATCCCGGCGGCATGAACTGCCCGCCCAGCTTGCCGAACAGCCCCATCAGGTCGCGCTGTACGTTCGGCCAGCCGTTGGTGCTGCTGGCGGCAAGGCCGTCATACAGCGCCTGCTGGGTGGCGCGCACATTGGGCACCTGGGCCGCTTCGCTGCTGCCCAGCTGCACGATGGCATTGGGTTCTTCGGCGCCTGCGGCGACGATGCCGCGGGGGCGCGAGTATTTAAAGCTGCGGTTGACGATATCCACGCCATTGGCCAGCAGCGCCGAGGCCAGAGTATCCCCCGGGTGCCCTTGGTAACGCTCGCCGTTGAAGGTGAAGCTCAACGTGCGGGAGCGGTCGATACGGCCGCCCGTGTTCAGGCGGTACATTTGTTGCTTGGACTGGCTCATGCCCGCACTCCTTCTTGTTGGCTTACCGCGGCGGCCTCGCGAGGCTGGTTCTGGCTGTCGGCGGTAATCGACGGCTGCTCGCCCATTTTGTAAGTCTCGAGAATCTCGTAGCTCACGGTGTGACGCGTCACGTTGAAAAACTTGCGGCAACCCACCGCGTGCACCCACATCTCATGGTGAACGCCACGGGGGTTATCGCGGAAAAACAGGTAGTCACCCCATTCTTCGTCGCTACACGCCTCGGGCTCCTTGGGTCGCTCGAGATGCGCCTGGCCCTTGGGGTGGAATTCCTCTTCCTCACGGTGTTCGCCGCAGTAGGGGCAATAGATATAGAACATGCGGATACTCCTTAGTGGGCCACGCCGGCAGCGCCGTGCTCGTCGATCAGCGCACCGCTATGGAAGCGGAACATGGAGAACGGCTCGGCGATGGGGTGCATCTCCCCCTTGGCCAGGCTGGCGGCAAACACATGCCCCGATCCCGGCGTCGCCTTGAAGCCGCCGGTGCCCCAACCGCAGTTGAAGTACAGGCCTTTCACCGGTGTCTTGGAGATGATCGGACAGGCATCCGGACAGGTATCGACGATGCCGCCCCATTGGCGGTTCATGCGCACCCGCGAGAAGATCGGGAACATCTCGACGATCGCCTGGAGCGTGTGCTCCACGGTGGGGTAGCTGCCACGCTGGCCATAGCCGTTGTAGCCGTCGATGCCTGCACCGATGACCAGATCGCCCTTGTCGGACTGGCTGATGTAGCCATGCACCTGGTTGGACATCACCACCGTATCGAGCACCGGCTTGATCGGTTCGGACACCAGCGCCTGCAGCGGGTGAGATTCCAGCGGCAGGTTAAAGCCGCCCATCTTGGCGAGCACGCTGGAATTACCGGCGGTCACGCAGCCAACGGTCTTGGCCTCGATGTCGCCACGGTTGGTGTGTACGCCGTAGATCTGGCCGTCACGAATCTTGAAGCCGGTGACTTCGGTCTGCTGCAGAATATCCACGCCGTGGGCATCGGCGCCGCGGGCATAGCCCCAGGCTACCGCATCGTGGCGCGCCACGCCGGCGCGCGGCTGCCAGGAGGCGCCCATCACCGGGTAGCGAGCGTTCTTGGAGCAGTCCATGATCGGCACCAGCGACTGTACTCCCTGGGCGTCCAGCACTTCGCCGTCGATACCGTTCAGGCGGTTGGCGTTGACGCGACGCTGGATATCACGCATGTCCTGCAGGGTATGCCCCAGATTGAGCACCCCCCGCTGGGAGAACATCACGTTATAGTTCAGATCCTGCGACAGCCCTTCCCACAGCTTCATGGCGTGTTCGTAAAGGGCGGCGGATTCGTCCCACAGATAATTGGAGCGCACGATGGTGGTATTACGGGCGGTATTGCCGCCGCCCAGCCAGCCTTTCTCGATCACCGCCACGTTCTTGACGCCGAACTCCTTGGCCAGGTAGTAGGCGGTGGCCAGGCCATGGCCACCGCCACCGACGATGATCACATCGTACTGTTTCTTGGGCGTGGGATTACGCCACTGGCGCTCCCAGTTTTCGTGATGGCTCAGCGCGTGCTTGACCAGGCCGAAGCCGGAATAGCGTTGCATAGATGTCTCCTCAGTTCAGCCGCGCCGGGCCCTGCCGGCAAGCCAATTCAAGCAATGGATTCGACGGTTTCAGCGACGGCAGTGCCGTAGACCGGATGGCGGGCACACACCTCGCCCACTTTGGCCCGCACTTCGGCTTCAATGGTCGCGGTGTCTTGGCCGATCGCCAACTCGTCCAGGATGTCGCATATCCATCCGGCCAGCTCGCCGCATTCATCGGCATCGAAGCCGCGCGTGGTGACCGCCGGAGTACCAATGCGCAGACCGGAGGTCACGAAGGGGCTCTGGGGATCGTTGGGCACCGTGTTCTTGTTGACGGTGATATGCGCACGCCCCAGGGCGGCATCCGCATTTTTGCCCGTGACGCCCTGACGAATCAGCGAGACCAGGAAGAGGTGGTCGTCGGTACCGCCTGACACCACATCATAGCCGCGTTCCATGAACACCGTGGCCATCGCCTGGGCGTTATCGATCACCTGCTGCTGGTAGCGCACGAATTCCTGGTTCATGGCCTCCTTGAACGCCACCGCCTTGGCGGCAATGACATGCATCAGCGGACCGCCCTGCTGGCCCGGGAAGACCGCGCCGTTCAACTTCTTGTACAGCGCTTCATCGCCATCGGCGGAGAGGATCAGGCCACCCCGTGGGCCGCGCAGTGTCTTGTGGGTCGTGGTAGTGACCACATGGGCATGGGGGAGCGGGCTCGGGTAGAGGCCAGCGGCCACCAGGCCGGCAATGTGCGCCATATCGACCAGCAGGTAGGCACCTACTTCGTCGGCGATGGTGCGGAAGCGACGCCAGTCCACCACGCGAGAGTAGGCCGAGAACCCTGCAATGATCATCTTCGGCTGATGCTCACGCGCCAGGCGCTCCATTTCTTCGTAGTCGATCTCGCCTGTTTCCGGCTTGAGGCCATACTGCACGGCGTTGTAGTGCTTGCCCGAGAAGTTGGGGGCGGCACCGTGGGTCAAATGCCCGCCGTGGGCGAGGCTCATGCCCAGCACGGTATCGCCGGGTGAGACCAACGCCATGAACACCGCCGCATTGGCCTGGGCGCCGGAGTGCGGCTGCACGTTGGCATAGTTGGCACTGAACAGATCACAGGCGCGCTCGATGGCCAGGGCTTCCACCTTGTCCACAAACTCGCACCCGCCGTAATAGCGACGACCGGGATAGCCTTCAGCATACTTGTTGGTCAGCTGCGTGCCCTGCGCTTCCATGACAAGTTTGCTGGTATAGTTTTCGGAGGCGATCAACTCAATATGTGCTTCCTGGCGTTCCGTTTCTTCAGCGATTGCCTCGGCAAGCAAGCTGTCGTAATGGGCCAGGCGAGCATTGGGGGAAAAATTATCTTGCAGCATTAGCGCCTCCTGATTAGTCACTTTTTTATTAAGTGCTGGACATACTCTTTAATGCTGATAAACCAAGGTCGCTATCAACCAAAGTCCCTATCAACGCGTTCTTACCGCGATACTATCGTTGGTTTCCGACCCCAAGATGCTTGCCGACGTCACCACTCGATGTATTTGCGACATCGCCAGAATTTAGCCGACATCATGGCAAACAGCGCCCAAAATGCCGCCGTTTCGCTGCCTGAAAAAGCCAAGCGCCCTAGACGGACAGTAGCCGTTTAGGGCGCTCGAACCTGGATGGCAAGGTGCCTGCTGGTCTAGAAATCGACCACCAGATCCCCTTTAGGCCGACTGCAGCACGACAGAATGTAGCCTTCTTCGACATCTTCTTCCGTGATGCCGCCGTTATGCTCCATCTCCACCTCACCGGACTTGAGGGCTACCCGGCAAGTGCCGCAAATCCCCATACCGCAGGCCTTGGGAATATGCAGGCCAAGCTTCGCTGCTGCCGAGTGAACCGTCTCTTCGGGTTGGATGCGGACACTTTTGCCCGTCGACGCAAACTCGATGCTGTGCAGGTCGCGGGTATCGACGTTTTCGGCTTCGACCTCCGCCTGTTCGGCCAGCTCACGTACATCCTCGCGCACCTCGACCGGCGTGGCGCCAAACGACTCCTCATGGTAGTGATCCATGTCGAAGTTGTGGCTGCGCAGAATATTCTTGATGGCGTTCATGTAGGGGGTCGGACCGCAACAGAAGATCTCCCGCTCCATGAAGTCCGGCACCATCAGCTCGAACAGCGGCTGGGTGAGGTAACCACGATACCCGGCCCAGGCCTCGCCAATATCTTCCTTGCTCTCGCAGATGATATGCAGCTTGAACTCTGGGATGCGCGAGAACATATGCACCAGCTCGCGGTGATAAATCACATCCCGGGGGGCGCGGGCGCTGTGTATGAACTCTACATCGACAGCGGCATTGGTATCGAAAAGCCATCGGGTCATGGACATCAAGGGGGTAATGCCCACACCGCCCGAGAGAAACAGCACTTTCTCGGCGGGGTAATCGATGGAGTTGAAGTTACCGACCGGCCCGTGCACGACCAGCTCGTCGCCCACCTTGAGATTGGCGTGCAGCCAGTTGGATACCTTGCCGCCCGGCACCTGCTTGACGGTGATGGAAAAGCTGTAAGGAATCGAAGGCGAGCTGGAAATCGTATAAGAGCGCATGATGGGCTGGTTATCGATCTCAAGCTCAAGTGTCACGAACTGACCGGGCTTGAAGAAGAACAGCACGGGCTGCTCGGCCATGAAGCAGAATGTGCGCACATCCTGGGTTTCCTGGATCACCTTGACGCAGCGCACCTGGTGGCGGCCGTTGGTCCAGGTTTGGGTCGTGACCGGATTGAAGAAATTAGTTGTCATTGTCGCCTCTGCCTGAACAGCCTTCATCACCATGCATCGCCGAACCGTACTTACGATACGGTCAGCACCTTTGAGCTGCATTTTGGGGACGCGCCTGTCGACCGACTTACCTGACAGCGACTCGCACTTACCTCGTGCCACTCTTTATCGTTTAGAAACCTCTGTTTTAGTCGCCACTACGCCACCTGATGTCGCGGGTAGATAACTGGCGAGGAGGCACCTGCAACACAATCGGTTCCTGACGTCAGGCCACATTTGAATCAAACGCCAGGTTACGCAGCAGAACAACAAGATACGCAATCTTGACTATCGGCCGATTCGCAGCCCTTGAGGGGGGAGCGGAGGTTTACGAGGATACTGGTATGGAAAAAAGTGTTTCTAATCGGATGGACGACCCACTCGCAGCGGCTCGTGAGTCAACGGTCCAGATGCTGCAGGAAAGAGGGCGTACCTTTTCGCTTCCGCAGCCGTTTTACAACGATGCCCGCCTGTTCGCGCTTGATATGCAGGAGGTCTTCGAGAAAGAGTGGCTGTTTGCCGGCATGACGTGCGAAATCCCGGCCAAGGGTAACTTCATGACATTGGATATCGGTGATAATCCCATTGTCATCGTGCGCGGCAATGAAGGCGCTGTCCATGCGTTCCACAATGTCTGCCGCCACCGCGGTTCGCGTCTTTGCGTCAAAGACAAGGGCAAGGTGGCAAAGCTCGTCTGCCCCTACCACCAGTGGACCTACGAACTTGATGGCCGATTGCTGTTTGCCGGCAGCGACATGGGCACTGACTTCGACCTCAACCAGTTTGGCCTCAAGCCGGTCAACGTGCGCACCGCCGGCGGCTTCATCTTTATCAACCTGAGCGATGAACCACCCGCGATTGACGACTTTCTGACAACGCTCGAGCATTATCTCGAGCCATACCAGATGGACAACGTCAAGGTCGCCACCGAGTCCAGCATCGTCGAACAAGCCAACTGGAAGCTGGTCATCGAAAACAACCGCGAGTGCTATCACTGCAACGGCGCTCACCCCGAGCTGCTGAACTCGCTGCAGGAATTCGACGATACCGACGACCCGCGCGCCACACCCGCCTACAAGGCACTGGTGGCCCGCAAGCAGGCGGACTGGGATCAGGAGCAGATTCCCTACCAGCTGACGAGGCATGGCCAGCAGAACCGTTTGACCCGCACGCCGCTGCTGGATGGCATCGTATCGATGACCATGGACGGCCAGCCCGGCTGCAAGAAGCTGATGGGCCGCCTGAAAAGCCCCGACATGGGCTCCCTGCGCATCCTGCACCTGCCCAACTCATGGAACCACTTCATGGGCGACCACGCGGTCGTATTCCGCGTGCTACCGCTTGGCCCGCAGCAGACCATGGTGACCACCAAATGGCTGGTTCACAAGGACGCCGAGGAGGGTGTGGACTACGACCCCGAAGAGCTTCGCCGCGTGTGGGATGCCACCAACGACCAGGACCGGCAACTGGCCGAGGAAAACCAGCGCGGCATCAACTCCAAGGCCTACCAGCCAGGCCCCTACTCCGAGACCTATGAGTTCGGCGTTATCGACTTTGTCGACTGGTACGCCAAGCGCATGCTCGAGAACCTGGGCCACGAGTTCCCGTCGCTGAAGCTGGCGCAAGGCTAGCCATCCACCCCACTGCTCGCAGGGGAGGCTTAGCCTCCCCTTTTTTGTTTAGCCGGGTGTGACCCCCCGAAGCCGCTCGCCGCGACGGCGTAACAGCTCAAGGGTGGTGAGTAGCAGCATCGAAAGCAGTACCAGCAAGGTGGCCACGGCAAGGATCGTCGGGCTGATCTGCTCGCGAATGCCCGACCACATCTGGATCGGCATGGTGCGCTGCTCGGGCCCAGCAATGAACAGCACCACCACCACCTCGTCGAAGGACGTGATGAAGGCGAACAGCGCCCCCGACACCACCCCCGGCGTGACCAGCGGCAACACCACCTTGAAGAAGGTCCGCGTGGGATTGGCGCCGAGGCTATGCGCGGCTCGGATCAGCGTGGTGTCGAAGCTCGATAGCGTGGCCGTCACGGTGATGACCACAAAGGGAATGCCCAGCGCCGTGTGGGCCAGGATCACGCCTACGTAGGTCTGGGCGAGATTGACCTTGGAAAAGAAGAAGAACATCGCCGCCGCAGAAATGATCAACGGCACGATCATTGGCGAGATCAATAGCGCCATGATCGCGCCTCGCGCCGGCATGTACCGACTCGACAACCCCAACGCCGCCACCGTCCCCAGCACCGTGGCAAGAAACGTGGACGCGATGCCGATGATAAAGCTGTTCTTGATGGCATTGAGCCATTCGCTCGACGTAAAGAAGTCCTGATACCAGCGCAGCGAATAACCGGCCGGGTCGAAGGTCAGCATTTCCTTGCTGAAGGTGAAGTAGGGCTGCGCATTGAAGGACAGCGGTATGATCACCAGTAGCGGCCCGATCAGGAACAGGAAGACCAGGCCGCAGATGACCAGAAAGACATAGTGCCAGATGCGTTCGCCACGGGTGGCGTAGGAAGGAATGGCCATGGTTTACCCCAGCTTGACCTTGTCGACGCCGATCAGACGATTGAACACCAGGTAACAGATAATCACCACGAACAGCAGGATGGAGGCAATCGCGGCCGCCAGCCCCCAGTTGAGCGATGTCTGCATATGGTAGGCGATGTAATTGGTGATGAAGCGCCCCGACTGCCCGCCTACCAGCGCCGGCGTGATGTAGTAGCCGATCGACAGGATGAACACCAGAATGCCGCCGGCGGCGATGCCCGGAATCGTCAGCGGGAAATAGACTCTACGGAAACTCAGAAACGGCTTGCCCCCCAGCGAACGCGCCGCCCGCATGTAGCTTGGCGGGATGGTCTTCATCACCGAGTAGAGCGGCAGAATCATGAACGGCAGCAGGATGTGCGTCATGGCAATAATGGTGCCCGTCTTGTTATGGATCATCTGCCAACGCGCCTCATCGGCGACGACGCCGAGGGCCACCATGACATCATTGAGCACGCCCTGTGACTGCAGGATGGCGATCCAGGTAGTAGTGCGCACCAGCAGTGAGGTCCAGAACGGCAGCAGCACCAGAATCATCAGCAGGTTGGAATGACGCATCGGCAAATTCGCCAGCAGAAAAGCCACCGGATAACCGAGCAAAAGCGTCAGGCCGGTGATGACGGCGCTCATCCACAGTGTTCGCCAAAACAGTGTGGCATGAATTCGCATGTGCTCCGGCACCTTGACGATCTCACCCTCCGGGCTCATCTGGAGATCCACCGCTGCCAGATAGTAAGATGGCGTGAAAGGCCGTGACTCACGCTTGATCAACCGCCATGTGTCGGTCTCTCCCCAGGCCCGATGGGCGTCAACCAGGGACTCACGGAACGGCGGCGCAAGGTTGGCGGCGCCGCGCGCAGTGCGACTGATCGCCGAACGCATGCCCGACTTTTCGTAGTTCAAGCGGCTGGACAGGGTTCCCATGCTGCGCTCGGCCTGGCCCACGCGCAGGTCCTCGGCAAGAGCGGCGAAGGCCTCCTCGTGGGGCAGGTCAGTGCCGCCCCAGCTCTCCAGGGCGGCGGCGGTACGCGGCAAGTAGGTGGAAACTTCGGGATTATCGACGCTGCGCCACAGCATCTCAAGAATGGGCATCACGAAGGCGATGATCAAGAACGCCAGTATCGGCGTGACCAGTAACAGCGCCTTGATTTTCGAGCGTCGCACGGTACGACGCAGACTGACCTTGAGCGGCACACCATCGGCCGTTCTCAAAGGGACTTCCGGAGACTCGGACACTTAGGTCTCTCCCGTCAGGCGAAAGAAGCGATCAGCAAGATCGGTGATCAACATGCCGCCACCCGATGGTCACCGGGCGGCGGCAGACCCTTATTGGGACAGCCAGGCGTTGAAGCGCTGGGTCAGCTCATCGTTGTAGTCGGCCCAGAACAGGTCATCTTTCTGTATCGCCGTCTCAAAGTTCGGGCCGTAGGTGGGCATATGCTCCTCCATCTCGATTCCGGTCTCGGCATGGGTGGACACCAGTTCAGAGGAAGATTCACGGGCAGGGCCATAGGAAATGTACTGGGCCTGATCGGCAAGACGCTGGGTATCGGTGGCGAAATGCAGATAATCCTTCACCTTGTCGAGCTTGCCGGTGGGCACGACCCAGCCATCCAGCTCGAACACCTGCGCATCCCAAATGATCTCGAAGGGCTGGTCTTCGGTGACCATGGCATCGAAGATCCGACCGTTATAAGCAGAGGCAAAGGCGACTTCTTGATCGGCCAGCAGCTGCGGTGGCTGAGCACCCTCTTCCCACCAGATGACTTCGTCCTTGATGGTATCGAGCTTGGCGAGGGCACGCTCAACGCCTTCCTCTGTCTCGAGCATGGCGTAAACCTCATCACGCTCGACGCCATCGGCGATCAAGGCCCATTCCATGTTGTTGATCGGCTTGCGCAGCAGGGCCCGCTTGCCAGGGTAGTTTTCCAGGTCGAAGACATCCTCGATGGTGCTGGGCTGGTCGTCTTCGGGAAACATCTCGCTATTGAAGGCGACGATATTCGAATAGACGATGGAGGCCACGAAACAGTCGCCCAGGGCACCGTCGACGAAGTCCTCACTGGGCGGCGTACCATCCGGAGCGTCGGCCAGCAGTTCGTCATGGTCAAGCGGCTCGATCAGGCCTTCGTCGCAGGCGATCATGGCATCGGCCGGGAGCATGTCGACCAGGTCCCAGGTGACGTTGCCAGCCTGACTCTGCGAGCGTAATCCGGCCAGGGCATTACCGCTGCGGTCGATATTGACGATCTCGTCGCCGGTTTTCTCCATCCACGGCTTATCGTAAGCCTCGTGCTGGCTCATACTGTAAGCACCGCCCCAGGACACAATGTTCAGCGTCTGCTGGGCATGGGCGCTGACCGCCACGGCCAGTGCCGAGACCCCCAGGGCAGCGACACCCGTCTTGACAATGCGATTATTGATGCTGATTTTCATGATTATTCTCCGTTGATTGTTGCCATCGCCGCCGACACCGTGGGATGCCGAGAAACGGCGCACTTGACTGCCGTCCGGCTCATGCATCCAGCGCTCGGCAATCGGCGCTCGACCAGCCGACCTGGATCTGCTGACCGGGGCGCATCACCCCGCACCCTTGGGCGTTGGGCGTTTTCAAAATAAAGTCATCGTTACCGCACACCGACACCCGCGTGCGCAAATGGTCGCCAAGGTAGATAACTTCCTGCACCGTCGCGGTGAACTGGTTGTCGAACTGCGCGCCGTCGGCATCGTTCGCCAGGATGCTGACCCGCTCGGGTCTCAGCGACAGCGTCGTTCGTGTGCCCGCGCCGCTCACCGCCACCGCTTTGGCAACCACCGTGTCGCCGCTATCAAGGCGCACCTTGCAGTTATCACCAAGGCGCTCACTGATCTCGCCCTGCAGGCGGTTGTTTTCGCCAATAAAATAGGCAACGAAAGCGTTCTCCGGCCGTTCGTAGAGCTCATCCGGCGAGGCCAGCTGCTGCACGATGCCGTCGTTGAAGACCGCAATGCGGTCGGACATGGTCAATGCTTCGGTCTGGTCGTGGGTGACGTAGATCATGGTCACCCCGAGGCGGGCATGAATGCGCTTGATCTCGTACTGCATCTCCTCGCGAAGATTCTTGTCCAGCGCGCCCAGCGGTTCGTCCATCAGCACCAGCTCAGGCTCGAACACCAGCGCCCGGGCCAATGCCACACGCTGCTGCTGGCCGCCGGAGAGCTGCGCCGGGCGGCGGTCGCCAAACTCTTCCAGGCGTACCATGGCCAGTGCCTTGGTGACTTTTTCCTTGATCTCCGCCTTGCTGAGGTGGCGCACCTCGAGCGGGAAGGCAAGATTCTCGGCCACCGTCATGTGCGGGAACAGCGCATAGTTCTGGAAGACCATGCCAATGCCACGCTTGTGCGGCGGCAAGCCACTGATCGGCTCGTCTTTCAGCAGAATCTCACCGTGGGTGGGGGTTTCGAAGCCTGCCATCATCATCAGGCAGGTGGTCTTTCCGGAGCCCGAAGGCCCCAGCAGGGTGACGAATTCACCCTTGCGGATATCAAGATTGAAGTCCTTGACGACCAGCTCGACACCGTCATAGCTCTTTTGGACATTGACGAAGCGGGCAAAACTCGACGACGTTTCCGTCGTTGCCGCCCTCGCCTCCCCAGCGTCTGCAAGGGTCTCGTTCATGCACATCCCCCGATAAAAGTCCCATTGCGCCAAGGTCAACACACCTAACCTCACGCATCCCCTGGAACTCTATTGATTTATATTTTTTTGCTAATGCTTGATAACGACAATAAAGCGAACTTACATCGCATTACAATTTTCGAGGGGACAATTAGCGTTGAATATCAACCTGCCACATGTGCAGAAAAGTCAACTAGGGCAATGATTTCCGCATGCCTGGAAATGAAAACGCCCATGGAGGCAACCTCCATGGGCGAGCGGGGAACGGTGATCGATCAGGCCACGTCCGAGCGGCTCAACCGGCAGGCGGCGTACTTGAACTCGGGAATTTTCCCAAACGGGTCCAGCGCCGGGTTGGTGAGTAGATTCGCTGCCGCTTCGCCGTAGCAGAAGGGCACGAAGACCATGCCCTCGGGCATTCCCGGGTCGGTTCTCGCCTTGAGGGTGATGGTCCCACGCCGGGTGTCAATGGTCAGATCATCGCCCGGCGCCATCCCCAGCCGGATAAACTCGCCGGGCGCCAGGCTGGCCACGGCTTCCGGCTCCAGGTCGTCGAGCACTTTGGCACGGCGGGTCATGGAACCGGTATGCCAGTGCTCCAGCTGGCGCCCGGTGGTCAGTACCGTCGGGTACTCGTTGTCCACCGGCTCATCCGGGGGCAGTGGGCGCGTGGGCGCAAATTTCGCCCGACCGCTGGCGGTGGGAAACGCATCGCTGAAGACCACATCGTGCCCCGGCGCGTCCTCCGCCGGGCAGGGGTAGGTTACCGACTGCTCGCGCTCCAGCCGCTCCCAGGAAATGTGATCGAGGGAGGCCATGCCTTGTTTCATCTCGGCGAAAACGTCCTGCGGATGCTGGTAATTCCAGTCGAGGCCGAAGCGTTTGGCCATTTCCTGGATGATCCACCAGTCCGGCTTGGCCTGGCCGGGCAGCGGCAAGGCCGCACGCCCCATCTGCACCTGACGGTTGGTGTTGGTGACGGTGCCGTCCTTTTCGGGCCAGGCGGAGGCAGGCAGGATGACATCGGCAAACTGGGCAGTCTCGGTGACAAAGAGGTCCTGTACCACCAGGTGCTCCAGTTTGGCCAGCGCGGCCCGCGCATGGTCGAGGTCCGGATCGGACATCGCCGGGTTTTCGCCCTGGATATACATGCCGCGGATGGTGCCCGCGGCGATGGCGTCCATGATTTCCACCACGGTGAGACCCGGCTCCGGGTCGAGTTCGGTGTTCCACAGCTCTTCGAAGGCGGCGCGTACCTGGGCATCGCTGACCGGCTGATAGTCGGGCATCACCATGGGGATCAGCCCGGCATCAGACGCCCCCTGAACGTTGTTCTGCCCGCGTAATGGGTGCAGGCCGGTGCCGGGGCGCCCGGTCTGGCCGCAAGCCAGGGCCAGCGAAATCAGACTGCGGGCGTTGTCGGTGCCGTGGGTGTGCTGGGAAATGCCCATGCCCCAGAAAATCATCGCCCGCTCGGCGTTGGCATAGAGCCTGGCCACTTCGCGGATGGTCTCTGGCTCGACACCGCACAGGCCGTTCATCGCTTCGGGGGTCATGTCCACCGTGTGCGTTTTAAGGGCCTCGAAGCCTTCGGTATGCTCAGCGATATAGGCCGAGTCATACAACCCCTCGCTGATGATCACATTGAGAATGGCATTGAACAGGGCCACATCGGCGCCCGGTGAAAAACGCACGCTCAGGTGGGCATAGGCATCCAGCGACTGACCGCGGGGGTCCAGGATCACGATCTTGGTGCCGCGCTTGGCGGCCTGCTTGAAGAAGGTGGCCGCTACCGGGTGGTTCACCGCCGGGTTGCAGCCGGTAAGAATCACCACATCGGCCTGCTCGGCCTGCATGAAGGACGCAGTCACCGCCCCTGAACCGATACATTCCATCAATGCCGCCACCGAGCTTGCGTGGCATAAGCGGGTGCAGTGATCGACGTGGTTGGAGCCAAAGCCGGTACGCACCAGCTTCTGAAACATCCACGCCTCTTCGTTGGAGCACTTGGCGCTACCGAACCCGGCCAGGGCGTCAGGGCCATGGGCCGCTTTAAGATCCACAAGCCCGCCGGCAGCGATTTCCAGGGCTTCATCCCAGCTCGCCTCGCGGAAATGCGTCAAAGGTTTGGCCGGGTCGAAGTCCGGGTCGATGCCCTTGGCCACGCCCTCGCGACGAATCAGCGGGGTGATCAGCCGTGATGGATGGCGCGGATAGTCGTAGCCGAAGCGCCCTTTGACACATAGCCGGTTCTGGTTGGAGGGACCTTCGCGGCCCTCCACATACAGGATCTCGTCGTCCTTGATATGGTAGGTGAGCTGGCAGCCCACCCCGCAGTAAGGGCATACCGAATCAACCTTGTGGTCGGCGGCGGCAGAATCGCCGCGGCCCTCCTGGTCAACCAGGGTAGCGGGCATCAGCGCGCCGGTGGGGCAGGCCTGAACGCATTCGCCGCAGGCCACACAGGTGCTATCCCCCATGGGGTCGTCGAAGTCGAAAACGATCTTCGAGGCCGCGCCGCGGTGCGCCAGGCCGATGACATCGTTGACCTGCACGTCGCGGCAGGCGCGCACGCACAGGTTGCACTCGATGCAGGCGTCAAGGTTGACGCGCATGGCGGAGTGGCTGCTGTCCTGCTCCAGGCTGTCCGCCCGGGACGCCACATGGTGCACGGTGGGCGCCTCACGCTCGTCGCGCCTGGGCAGTTTGCGGCGCACCGCAGTGGCATCGATGGCCAACTGATCGGCCATGTCCCAGAAATGGCTGGCGCGGTCGGGGCTCTTTTCCCGCTCAGGCTGGTCGACCACCAGCATTTCCATGACCATCTTTCGAGCGGTGTGGGCGCGTTCGGAGTTGGCGCTATTGACTACCATACCGGGCGCCGCCTGACGCAGGCAGCTGGCGGCCAACGCCCGCTCGCCCTCGATTTCCACCATGCAGGCCCGGCAGTTGCCGTCGGCGCGGTAGCCGCTGGCGTCCTTGAAACACAGGTGGGGAATGGTCTCGCCGGCGCGCTTGGCAACCTGCCAGAGGCTTTCACCGGGGTAAGCGCTGACATCAACGCCGTCCAGCGTCAACGTGAAGCTTGTACCTAGCGTCTCTTCGCTCATGCTCATGTTCATCTCCCCCTACCCCTTGACGATGACGTTCTGGGCGGCAAGCTCGCCGCGAAAATCCTTGAGCAGCCCCAGCACCGGATTAGGCGCCGCCTGGCCTAGGCCACAGATGGAGGCGTCCACCATCACTTGAGAGAGCTGCGTCATCAGCCCGGCATCCCACTCGTTACGCTCAAGCAGGGTGAGCATCTTTTCCGTGCCCACCCGGCAGGGCGTGCACTGACCACAGGATTCGTCGGCAAAGAACGCCAGCAGATTGGTCGCGACCCCGCGCAGGTTGTCCTGATCGGAGAGCACGATTACCGCGGCGGAGCCGATAAAACAGCCGTGCTCCTGAAGAGTGTCGAAGTCGAGGGGGATATCGGCCTTGGCCGCGGGCAGGATGCCGCCCGAGGCGCCGCCGGGCAGATAGGCCACCAGTCGATGGCCGTCGGCCATGCCGCCGCAGTACTCGTCAATCAGCTCGTTGAGGGTGATACCCGCCGGTGCCAGATACACGCCGGGGTGCTTGACCCGACCAGAGACCGAGAAGCTGCGCACGCCCACCCGGTCGTGGCGACCCTGGCTTGCGAAGGCTTCCGCGCCGCGCTGCCAGATCATGGGAATCCAGTAGACGGTCTCGACGTTATTGACCAGCGTCGGCTGATCAAAGAGCCCCCTCTGGGCCACAAACGGCGGGCGATGGCGAGGCTTGCCCGGTTTGCCTTCCAGGGACTCGATCATCGCCGACTCTTCACCGCAGATGTAAGCCCCCGCGCCGCGCCGCAGCACGATATAGCCAGGCGCCACCAGGCCCGCCACCTCGAGCTCGCCAATCGCCTCGCGCAGCACGCCATGTAAGGCCGGGTACTCATCGCGCAGGTAGATATACAACGCCTCGGCGTCCACCGCCCAGGCGCTGACCAGGGCCCCTTCCAGAAACTGGTGCGGCGAGCGCTCCAGGTAATAGCGATCCTTGAAGGTGCCAGGCTCGCCCTCGTCGGCGTTGATGGCGCAGTAGCGGGGGCCGGCCTCCTGACGCACGAAGTACCACTTCTTGAAGGTGGGAAAGCCCGCGCCGCCCAAGCCGCGCAGATTGGCCTGCTGCATCGCGTCCATCAGCGCTTCCACCATGACCTCGCCCTCGCGACAGGCTTGCAGCAGGGCGAAACCGTCCTCGCGGCGATAGTCGTCCAGTCGCTGCCAGACGACGGGGTCCGGGTGAAAGTGTGCTTCCTCGATCACCGACGCGACGCGCGCCTGGGTGGCGAACGGCACATGATAGTGCCCCACCTCGGCTACCGGTGCCGTGTCACAGCGGCCCATGCAGGGCGCCCGCAGTACCCGCACCTGCTCGATATCCACGTTGGCTTCCAGCTGTGCCTTGAGTGCCTCGGCGCCGGCCAGCTGACAAGACAGGGAATCGCAGACGCGGATGGTCACCGCGGGCGGCACCTGCTGGTCGTCATGGATGACGTCAAAGTGGGCATAGAAGGTGGCGGTCTCGTAGACGGCGGCCATGGGCAGGTTCATGTAAGCCGCCAGGGCACGCAGATCCGCCAGCAGCAGATGGCCCCGAGCATCCTGGATGACATGCAGGTGTTCGATAAGCAGGTCGCGGCGGCGGAGGGTGGCGTCCCGGCGTTCGTCGCCCAGCAGTTCACGCAATTCCTCAAGTCGGATGGGATCGAGTTCTCGGCCGCGCGGCTTGCCGCGGAAGGGGCGCTTGGGGGTCACTGTCTGGACGGTCATTGGGCACTCATTATTAGCTGTACGGCTTTTTTAACGGAGGAACAAAGACGGCACCCCGCGGGGCGCCGTCTAGGGTCGCACTAACCTGCCTAAAGACAGGGCTGGGCTGATTACTCAGTCACTGAGTGGTCAGTCATCAAGCCACGCTGCCATGGGGATCGATGACGAATTTCTTGGCAGCACCGCCATCAAAGTCGGCATAGCCCTGGGGTGCCTGATCCAGGTTGATCATCTGGACATTGACCGCATCGGCGATGTTGACCTTGCCAAACAGAATAGCCTGCATCAGCGGGCGATGGTACTTCATCACCGGACACTGACCGGTATGGAAACTGTGGGATTTTGCCCAGCCGAGACCGAAGCGCATGCTCAGGGCGCCCTGCTTGGCCGCTTCGTCCTGCGAGCCGGGGTCTTCGGTCACGTAGAGGCCGGGAATACCGATCTGGCCGCCCGCGCGGGTCAGCGACATCGCCGAGTTGAGCACCGTGGCAGGCGCTTCTTTACCGTGGTTGCAGCCACAGGCGTGAGCCTCGAAGCCGACGCAGTCGACAAAGGCATCGACTTCACGCTCGCCGAGAATCACCTCGATCTTGTCGGCCATGTCACCGTCCTGGGTCAGGTCGATGGTCTCGCAGCCGAAGCTGCGGGCCTGGGCCAGGCGCTCTTCGATCATGTCGCCGACGATCACGCAGGCCGCGCCCAGCAGCTGCGCGGAAACCGCCGCTGCAAGCCCGACAGGTCCCGCACCGGCGATATAGACGGTACTGCCCGGACCGACACCGGCGGTCACGCAGCCGTGGAAGCCAGTGGGGAAGATATCGGAGAGCAGGGTCAGGTCCTTGATCTTCTCCATGGCCTGATCGGCATCCGGGAATTTCAGCAGGTTAAAGTCGGCGTAGGGCACCATGACGTATTCGGTCTGACCGCCGACCCAGCCACCCATATCCACGTAGCCGTAGGCGGCGCCCGGGCGGGATGGGTTGACGTTGAGGCAGATCCCGGTCTGGCCGGACTTGCAGTTGCGGCAGCGGCCGCAGGCAATATTGAACGGCACCGAGACCAGGTCGCCCGGCTTGATGAACTCGACGTCGCGCCCGGCCTCGACCACCATGCCGGTGATCTCGTGGCCGAGTACCAGGCCAGGTTGGGCAGTGGTACGGCCGCGTACCATATGCTGGTCGCTGCCGCAGATATTGGTGGTGACGACCTTGAGGATCACGCCGTGTTCGCATTTGCGATTGCCTAGAGCAAGCTCAGGATAGGCAATGGATTCGACGGCGACTTCACCCGGTCCTTTGTAGACCACTCCGCGATTGGCTGCATTCATGGCTGGCTCCTGTGATTTCTTATTCTGCTCGATAGGGTGGATTGCGCTTTTCCACCCTAGCCCCTCCGCGGCGTTGGACTTACCCCAAAAAGGCACTCACATATCTATTCGAGACATCCCTGTCAGGACGAATAGATAGAGGTCGCTTTCACGACACTGCCGCCGGTAAACAGGCCTAACAATTCGCTGCGTCGGCGGTGCTGACACCTCGCTGACGCCTAACAAGAGCCACCAAGGAACCCTGATGAACAACAATGACGACCCGGTCCTGTCGCCCGGACAGGACAACACTCAAATAATGGGGCTGGATTTTCACAATCCCGTTTTTCCGCTTTCGGCGCTGGCCATTCTGGCCTTCATTCTGTACGCGCTCATCTACCCGGATGCCGCCAATAGCCACCTGGGGCTTGCCAAGAACTGGTCGATCGAGCACTTCGACTGGCTGTTCATGATCGCGGGCAATATCTTTGTCGTGTTCTGCCTCGTCCTGATCTGCCTGCCGCTGGGGCGGATTCGCCTGGGCGGCAAGGATGCCAAGCCGGAATATTCGCGCGCTTCCTGGTTCGCCATGCTGTTTGCGGCGGGCATGGGCATCGGCCTGATGTTCTGGAGTGTGGCCGAACCGGTGGCCTACTACACCGACTGGTACGGCACGCCCCTGAATGCGCCGGCGGGGACCCCGGAGGGCGCCAGCGCCGCCATGGGAGCGACCATGTTCCACTGGGGCCTGCACCCCTGGGCAATCTACGGCGTGGTGGCGCTCTCCCTGGCCTTCTTTGCCTATAACAAAGGCCTGCCGCTGACGCTGCGCTCCGCTTTTTACCCGATTCTGGGCGAGCGGACCCGTGGCTGGGCGGGCCATATCATCGATATTTTTGCCGTGCTGGCCACCATCTTCGGCCTGGCGACCTCGCTTGGCTTTGGCGCCACCCAGGCAGCCGGTGGGCTTGCCTACCTGTTCGGCATTCCCAATACCATCGGCACCCAGCTGGCGATTATCGTGGTTGTGACGGTGATTGCGCTGTTCTCGGTATGGCGGGGCATCGATGGCGGCGTCAAGCTGTTCTCGAATATCAACATGGTCATCGCGGCGATACTTCTGCTGTTTGTGGTGATCGCGGGGCCGACTTTGATGATCGTGACCGGGATCGGCACCACGGCGCTGGACTACGCGGGCCACTTGCTGCCGCTTTCCAACTGGATTGGCCGCGAGGATGATACCTGGTACCACGGCTGGACGATCTTTTACTGGGCGTGGTGGATTTCCTGGTCTCCGTTCGTCGGCATGTTCATTGCTCGCGTTTCCCGGGGGCGCACGGTGCGTGAGTTCCTGATCGCGGTACTGCTGGTGCCGACGCTGGTCACCCTGGTGTGGATGAGCGCGTTTGGCGGCACAGCGCTTTTCCAGGCCTCCAACGGCGTGGGCGAGCTGGCCAACGGCATTGGCGACGTCTCGCTTGCCATGTTCCACATGCTCGAACAGCTCCCCCTGACCGGCATTACCTCGACGCTGGCGATCATTCTGGTACTGGTGTTCTTCATTACCTCGTCGGACTCCGGCTCGCTGGTGATCGACAACATCACCGCCGGCGGCAAGACCGATGCGCCCAAGGGCCAGCGGGTATTCTGGGCCGCGCTCGAAGGCGTGATAGCCGGCGTGCTGCTGTACGGCGGCGGCAACACGGCACTCAGCGCGCTACAGGCAGGCGCCGTCGCCACCGGCCTGCCCTTCACGCTGGTGCTTCTGGTGATGTGCTTCAGCCTTTACATGGGGCTTCACAAGGAGTGGCGCCAGCTCAACGCAGTCCCTAGCGCCGCCCGCTAATTAACGCTTCTGCCGTTGCCGGGGCGCCATTATCATGGCGCCCCTTTTGTGTGTGTCGTAATTGCTGCATTGGGTGCCGCTGGCAACAATGAGCGCGCCGATAAAGCGCTGCACCATGACGGCACAATGTTAACAACCCCATGGTTATGCTCATGATTTATACCATCGCAATACTGTTGAGCCTGGTCGGCTATTTTGTCATCGGGCATCTGGCCGGGCGGCGCGTCAAGGGGCTGGATGACTATCTGGTCGCCGGCCGCAATGCACCCACCTTTTTTATCCTGGGTACGCTGGTGGCCAGTTACTTGAGCACCAGCGCCTTTCTCGGTGAAACGGGTTTTGCCTATCAGGGCTACCCGTTCGTCATGCTGATTTTTGCGGCGGTGAGCACCTCGGGCTGCCTGCTGGGCGCCTTGGTGTTCGGCCGTTACCTGCGCCGAAGCGGTGCCAAGACCGTGCCGGAGTTTTTTGGCAAGCGGTTTGCCTCGCGGCGCGTTCAGGTCATTGCCGGGCTCACCACGGTCATCGGCCTGGGGGCGTACCTGCTGGGGGTCATGCAGGGCGCGGGCATCATGTTCGCCGAGCTGACCGGCATGCCCTACTGGGTGGGTCTGGTGCTCGTATGGGCGACCTACACCGGCTTCATTCTGTATTCGGGCTCGCCCGGTGTGATGCTGACCGATACCATCATGTTCGTGATCTTCTCGCTGGCCGCAGTGGGCGGGTCGCTCTACGTGATCCAGGACCTGGGTGGCTGGAACGGCGTTGTTGAAGGCCTGCTGATTCAGACCGACAAGCCAGGCATTGCCCTATGGCACGGGGTGATCGAAGGGCCTGATGCCAGCTTCTCCTCCCCCGGCGAGGCGCTTGTCTGGGGGTTGACCCTGGGCCTCGTCTGGGCGGCGGTTCTGGCGGCCAGCCCCTGGCAGTCGAGCCGCTATCTGATGGCGCGCAACGAACACGTGGTGATGCGCTCGGCCATGCTGACGGCGGTGGCCCTGGGTGTCTTCTATGCGCTGATGATGATGACCGGCGCGGCGATCAATCTCTACGACCCGACCCTTGATCCCGAACGTTCCATGGTCTGGGTGGCGCTCAACATCCTGCCGACCTGGCTGGGGGTGGTCATTCTTACCGGGGTGTTTGCCGCCGGCCTGTCGTCCTGCTCGACGTTCCTGTCGATCATCGGCTTTAGCCTTTCCAACGACATTCTGCCCGCCTCGCTGGACGAAAAAACGGCCTTGCGCAAAAGCCGTATTGCGGTGCTGTCGGCAGGACTGATTGCGCTGCTGCTGGCGCTTTTCCAGCCGCCGGCGGTCATGGCGGTGGTCTGGTTTGCCGCCACGCTGTTTGCCTCCTCCTGGGGGCCGGTGGCCCTGATGAGCATCTGGAGTCGGCGAATTACCGCCGCGGGCGCCAGTTGGGGCCTGGCGGTCGGTTTTGTCGGCAACCTGGCCCTGTCGCTGATGGTCCAGGCCGAGTGGGTCAGCCTGCCAGTATATCTGCACCCGGTGCTGCTGAGCACGCTGATGGCGCTGGCGGCCATCATGCTGGTGTCCACCATGACCCGCGTGAGCCAGTCCGAGGCAGACTACCGGGCATTCCTGCATGCGTTTGATTCCCGGGCGCTGAGCGGCTGGGTGTCCGGCACCCGCTGGATCGCGCTATGCACCATGCTCTCCGGGGTCGCTATCGGGCTGTTTTTGTGGCAACAATACGCGGTCACTCTGGCGGGTTTCGCCGAGCGCTTTGCACTCTCATCCGGTGCGGTGCAGGGCGCCTACCTGCTGGCGATAGGCTGCGGCAGCATGCTGCTGATGGCCGGGGCCGTCGGTTACTGGGTCGTGCGCCCTCGTCATCAGAAAGCCGCTGCCACGCAAACGGCCATGGCCGATAACCGCTAGGGTAAACCGCGCCAGCCAAAGACCGTTGGCCCGCTACCCATGTCTCAACCGCTCGCCTAACCGGCGGGCGGTTATCTTTTTTGCCGGCCAGGAGCAAGACAATGCAGGCAAACCTTTACCAGCGCGGCCTCGTCATGGTGGTGCTGGGCGTGGTGTTTCTCAGCTTCGACGGTTTGCTGATACGCCTGGCGCGCACCGAAGGCTGGACCATCGTGTTCTGGCGCGGGTTATTGATGTTCTGCGTGCTGGGGCTCTTGTGCTGGGCGGGCAAGCGGCTGGCGACGCTTTGCAGCAACCCGTTTTCCTCACTGGCCTCGGCCCTGCTGCTGGGTCTGATATCCAGCCTGTTCGTGCTGGCGGTCATGAACGCCAACGTGGCCAATGTGGTGGTGATCCTGAGTACCGCGCCGCTGTTTGCCGCGCTGTTTTCGCGGATTTTCCTGGGCGAAAACGTCGCGCGGCGAACACTGGTGGCCATAGCCGTCTGCATGCTGGGCATGAGCCTGGTGTTTATGGGCGACGGGGCCATGGGGATGCTGGCAGGCAACCTGTATGCCTTGGCGGCGGCGGCGGCCATCGGCGGCAACCTGACGCTGCTGCGCCGCTATCCAGCGATTGACCCCATGACGGTGATTGCTGGTGGCGGACTGCTCTCGGCGGCGATTGCCCTGCCCATGGCCTCGCCGCTGACGCTGGACGCCCCGCGCTATGGCGTACTGGCCCTCATGGGGCTGGTGCAGATGCCGCTTGCCACGGTGCTGATCAACAGCGCCACCCGCTACCTGCCGTCGACGGAGGTGGCGCTGTTCTATCTGGTCGAAACTGCATTGGGCACGCTGTGGGTCTGGTGGTTGCTGAGTGAGACACCCACGACCTCGACGCTTATTGGCGGTGGCGTGGTGATTCTGGTGCTGGTCGTGCACGCCTGGATCGGCTTGCGCCTGGAAAGACAGCGCCTGCAGCTGTATCCGGGGTTTACCGGCCAATAGAAAGCCCGCCGGAAAAGGCGGGCTTGAGCAGCGGTCACATGCTTGATGATCCAACAGCGTCAGCGCAGCACATCTTCTTCCTTGAGCAGCTTGTAGATCGCCTCGGCGCCTTCCTCGGGGGACACGTCGGTGAGCACCTGTCCGCCCTTGCCCTCTGACTTGGAGGCCGCCGCCTTGAAGCGATCTCTTGCTGAAGCGGATTTGACGATCTTCAGACGCTTGGGCCGTTTACGCGCGGGGGCCAGATGCCATTGAGCCAGCTCGCTGTCGGCTTCAGGGTGGGTGGGTGCCGCCGCGAAGGTGGCCCGGCGCGCCGGGCCGAAGGCGCTCTGACGCGCTGCCGGGGCCGCTTCGTCCACGCTGATGATGGCGGGCAGGCGCACCTTGAGACGGCGACGCTGCCCTCGTGGTAACGCCTGAAGCAGCGTCACCACACCGTTTTCCACCGACTCGACCGCCGCCAGACCGTTCACCAGCGGCCAGCCCAGTCGCTCGGCCAGGGCATAGGGCAAAAGCCCCGACCCCTCGCCGCGCTCCGCCCGGGCGCCAGTGATCACCAGCTGGGGTGCGGCGGTCGCCAGATGCGCCGCCAGCGCGGGAATAGCATCGCTGCCCTCGGGCTGCTCTAGCAGGGTCATGGACTCGAGCCCCATGCCCAGGTAGCCGCGCAGGGCCGCTTCGCTGCCATCGTCCTGGGGACCCGCGTGCAGCATGCTGATCCGGGTGCCCGGCAGCTCGGCCTCCATGGCCAGCGCAAGCTCGAGGCCCCGGGCGTCCTGTTCGGCGCGCCGGGGGCGGCCGGTGGTAGGGTGGCGGCCGATGGAGACCAGCACTGCCACGTCGATTCCCTGTTGTTCAGGCTGCATCGCGCTGCCCTCCCCGCTGCTGTTCCACCATGGCCACCAGCGCGGCCAGAATTTGGGTACTGTCGCCAATCACCGCCAGGTCGGCGCGCTTGATGATGTCGCACCCCGGATCGAGGTTGATCGCCACCACCTTGTCGCAGCGCTGAATGCCTTGCAGGTGCTGGATAGCGCCCGAAATACCCACTGCCACATAGACCCGGGCGGTGACCCAGGTGCCGGTCGCGCCTACCTGCCGGTCGCGGGCCATATAGCCATCGTCCACCGCGACGCGCGATGCGCCTTCGGTAGCGCCGAGAACTTTTGCAGCGTGATGGAAGGCATCCCAATCCTTGACGCCGTTGCCCCCGGAGAGGATGAACTCGGCCTCGTCCAACGCCACGCCGGCGGGGTCCACCGCCACCTGCCCCAGGTCTTCGATGCGTGACAGGTTGGTGGGAATTGACGCCGCCAGGGTCAGGTGTTCGGCCGCGTGCCGGGTCTCGTCCACCGGCTCGGCGCACTCGGCCAGCGCCAGCGCCACTCGCGGTAGAGGACGTTGAATATCCAGACTTCCGGCGCCGCCCCGAGCCGTACACTGCCAGCCGAGCGGTGCGTCGTGGTCGGCCTCGACCTGCCACACCCCGGTGGCGGCCCGTTCGCCCAGACGCAGGGACAGCCGCCGCCCCAGATCGGCACCGCCCAGCGGAGAGTCCGGCAACAGCCAGAAACGCGGCGCCATCTCCCGCTCGACAGCGCTTAAAACCGCCAGACGTGCCTCGGGGGCGAAGCCTGCGTAGCGCTCATCCTCAAGGTGGACGACGCGATCGATGCCGGCTTCGCCCAGGGCGTCTTCCTTATGCTCGCCAAACAGGATCGCCACCACGGCGCCGGGCTGGTCGGCGTCGGCATCCGCCACGCAGCGGGCAAGCCCCAGCAGGTCCTTGTCGTGACCGGAGAGACGCCCACCGGTCATGTCGGGCACCACGGCTACCAGGAAGGCGGGGTGATCAATGATCACCGTGCGCCGGCTATCGCGCGCCGCCGCGGCAGCGCCAGGGGACTGCCCGCCCTGCTGGAGGCCGCTACGGTCAATCCGCCTGACGCCATTGGGGCCGATGAAGCCGATGGCACGCGGGTCCTTGCGCACCACGCCGTTGGGGCCCATCCATTCGCTGACTGCGCCGCCACCCATTTCGGCAAGCACCGTGGCGTAGTCAGGATGCAGGCGGTTCCGGGCGATCCACTCACGGCGTGGATCGCGGCGAATAATCTCACTCATACGATCACCTCTTCAGCCGTCGTCGTTGCCGCAGGCCGGGGGGACGTGTCGGACGGATCGGCGGCGGGACGCTCGACCAGCGCATCAGCCACCAGCTCGGCGATATCGCGCACCTCGGCGCTGGGATCCACCACGCCTTCCAGCATGGCGGTACACTGCGGGCAGCCCACCGCGACCACCTCGGCGCCGGTCTCCTGGACGTCGTTCATGCGCATGTCGGGAATCCGCCGTTCACCGGGAATATCGGTGATCGGCGCCCCGCCGCCGCCGCCGCAGCAGCGCGAGCGGGAGCCAGAGCGCTCCATCTCCTTGACCTCGATGCCCAGCGCCTTGAGCACGTTGCGGGGCGCCTCAAACTCGCCGTTATAACGGCCCAGGTAACACGGGTCGTGATAGGTGACGCTCCCGCCCTTCCAGGGAGCAAAGCTCAACCGACCGGCTTCAAACAGTTCGGCGATAAAGGTGCTGTGGTGACGCACCTTGTAATGGCCACCCAGCTCACCGTACTCGTTGCCCAGCACATGAAAACTGTGGGGGTCGCAGGTCACGATCTGCAAGAAGCGATACTCGGACAGGGTGGCAATATTGCGTTTCGCCAGGGATTGGAACGTCGCCTCGTCGCCCAGACGCCGGGCCACATCACCGCTGTCGCGTTCTTCATTTCCCAACACGGCGAAGTCTACCTCGGCGGCTTTCAACACCTTGACCAGGGCGCGCAGGGTCCGCTGGTTGCGCATATCAAAGGCGCCATCACCCAGCCATAGCAGCACGTCGACCTGCTTAAGGTCGGCCATCAGCGGCAGGTCGAGATCCGCCGCCCAGTTGAGCCGCGAGCCGGGGTCGAAACCGCCGGGATTGTCGGTGGCGATCAGGTTATCGAGCACCTCGGCGCCTTTATTGGGCGTTTTGCCCCGCTCCAGAGTCAGGTGGCGGCGTATATCGACGATCGCATCCACGTGCTCGATCATCATCGGGCACTCTTCCACGCAGGCGCGGCAGGTCGTGCACGACCATAGGGTATCGGCGTCTACCAGAGACTTCCCCTCCAGTGCCACGATAGGCCCGTGGGGCGTGCCCGCGTGCTCGCCCACCGGCTTGCCAGGATAGGGGGAGCCGGCATAGGCGGCATCGCTGCCCCCGGCCATGCCCACGACCATGTCCTGGATCAGCTTCTTGGGGTTGAGCGGCTGACCGGCGGCAAACGCCGGGCACACCGCCTCGCAGCGCCCGCACTGCACGCAAGCGTCGAAACCCAACAGCTGGTTCCAGGTAAAGTCGGCGGGCTTTTCCACGCCCAGAGGCGCCGCTTCATCCTCCAGGTTGAGCGCCTTGAGGCCCGTTGACCGACCGCCACCAAAGCGCTCGGCGCGACGGTGGAAGGCCAGATGCAGGGCGCCGGCGAAGGCATGCTTCATGGGCCCGCCCCAGGTCATGCCGAAAAACATTTCGCCCAGCCCCCAGGCCACGACGCCCGCCAACACCAGTGCCAGCAGCCAGCTGCCGCTCCCTTCAAGCAGACCTTCGGGCAGCAACCCCACCGTGGGCAGCGTGATCAGGAAGACGCCCAGCGAGAACGCCATCAGACTCTTGGGCAGACGCATCCAGGGGCCCTTGGAAAGCCGGGCGGGGGGATTGATGCGCCGCCGCGCCACAAACAGGCTACCGACAAACATGGAAGTGCTGGCCAGCAGCAGCAGCCCCCCCAGAACCGGGTTGGCAAGCCCCAGCCCGTGCACCAGGATCATCAGCACGGCGGCCGCCACGAAGCCACCGGCGGTAGCCACGTGGGTGTTGGAAATCATCTTGTCGCGCCCCACCACATGGTGCAGATCCACCAGGTAACGGCGCGGCACGGCCGCCAATCCCTTGAGAAGATTGACCGGCGAGGGGCGCCCCTGACGCCACAGACGCATACGGCGTACAGCGCCGATTACCGCTAGGGTCAGGGCAGTGAAAATCAGTATCGGCAAGAGCGTATCGAGCATTGTGCTCACCTCATCTTTGGTGCCATTGGCTTTGGCGGCGGCGCTGCCCCGGGGGCAGACCTACGCGAGGGCGCTGTAAACCCATCCTTGGGCGCTACTTTTGCCATCTGCCCGCCATGGATGGCGGAAATGCCGCAAACGTATGGAACTGTTTTACGGCCCTTGCAAAAGACCCTCGCTACGGCCTGCCCCCGGCGCGCTGGCTCTCGCTCAGATCAAAAGTCCTTGCAGATCCGCAGGGCATCATAGATGGCCGCATGCGTATTACGCGGCGCCGTACAGTCGCCCAGACGGAACAGCAGAAAGCCATCGCCTTCCTCACTCAGGCAAGGCTGCGGTTTGATGGCATAGAGTGCCTCCAAGTCCACCTGCCCTTTGTTGCGGGACTGCGCCTTCAGGGCGTAATAGAGCGCTTCATCGGGACGCACGCCGTTCTCGACCACCACCTGATCGACCACGCGCTCTTCCATAGCACCGGTGTACTCGTTCTCGAGCACCGCCACCAGGCCATCGCCCTCGCGGTAGACCTTGTGCAGCATCAGGTCGGAGGACATGATCACCTCTTTTTCGTAGAGGCTGCGATAGTAGGTGGGGAAGGTGGTGCCGCCCACCGCCGCACCGGGCTTGATATCGTCGGTGACGATCTCGACCTTGGCGCCCTTATCGGCCAAGTAGTCCGCCGCCGAGACGCCGGAAAACTCGCAGATGGCGTCATAAATCAGCACGTTCTTACCTGGCGCCACCTTGCCTGAGAGAATATCCCAGGTGCTGACGACCAGGCTTTCCTCGGGATTCTCGTCGTAGCCCCACTCCGGGAACTGACTGAGGAACGGCTGGCCGCCGGTGGCGAGCACCACGATATCCGGGCGCAGGTCGAGTAGCGTTGCCTCATCGGCGCGAGTGCCTAGCCGCAGATCGACTTTGAGACGCGCCAGCTCCAGCTGAAACCAGCGGGTGATACCGGCGATCTGGTCGCGCTGCGGGGCCTGGGCGGCAATGGTAATCTGCCCACCCAACGCTTCGTCGGCTTCAAACAAGGTGACATCGTGACCGCGCTCGGCGGCGACGCGCGCCGCTTCCATGCCGCCGGGGCCACCGCCCACCACGACGACCTTGCGCTTGACGCCTTCGGATTTCTCGATGATGTGCGGCAGGCCCAGGTATTCCCGCGACGTCGCGGCGTTCTGGATACACAGCACGTCCAGGCCCTGGTACTGGCGGTCGATGCAGTAGTTGGCGCCGACGCACTGCTTGATCTGGTCGACCTGACCCATCTTGATCTTGGCGATCAGGTGAGGGTCGGCGATGTGCGCACGGGTCATGCCCACCAGGTCCACATAGCCGCCTTCGAGGATGCGCTGGGCCTGATTGGGATCCTTGATATTCTGGGCATGGATCACCGGCACGCTGACCACTTCCTTGATCCCCGCCGCCAGGTGCAAAAAGGGCTCCGGCGGGTAGGACATGTTGGGAATGACGTTGGCGAGGGTGTTGTGGGTGTCGCAGCCGGAGCCGACCACGCCGAAGAAATCCACCATGCCGGTGGCATCGTAGTAGGCGGCGATCTGCTTCATGTCGTCTTGAGAGAGACCGTCCGGGTGGAACTCGTCGCCGCAGATGCGCATGCCAACGCAGAAGTCGTCGCCCACTTCGGCGCGCACCGCCTTGAGCACTTCCATGCCGAACTTCATGCGACCCTCGAAGGTGCCGCCCCACTCGTCCTCGCGCTTGTTGACGCGCGGGCTCCAGAACTGGTCGATCAGGTGCTGGTGCACAGCGGACAGCTCGACGCCGTCGAGGCCACCTTCCTTCGCCCGGCGCGCAGCCTGGGCAAAGTCACCAATGATCCGCCAGATATCCTCTTCTTCGATGGTCTTGCAGGTGGAGCGGTGCACCGGCTCACGGATACCGGAGGGCGACAGCAGCGTCGACCAGTCAAAGCCGTCCCAGCGCGAACGGCGACCCATGTGGGTGATCTGGATCATGATCTTGCCGCCATGCTTGTGCACGGCATCGGCCAGATTCTGGAAGTGCGGAATGATACGGTCGGTGGATAGATTCACCGAACTCCACCAGCCCTGGGGGCTGTCGATGGACACCACCGACGAGCCACCGCAGATACACAGGCCGCAGCCACCCTTGGCCTTTTCCTCGTAGTACTTGACGTAGCGCTCGGTGGTCATGCCGCCGTCGGTGGCATGCACCTCGGCGTGAGCGGTACTGACCACGCGATTGCGGATGGTCAGCTTGCCGATGTCGATCGGCTCGAAGATTGCGTCGAATGCCATGATGTTCTCTCCTCGTAGCCGGGTTAGCGGTCGGCGTCGGTCAGCGGCTTGACGTCGAAAATACCCACCTCGCAGCCAGGCTCGGCCGCGCTCTGGGTCTGCTCGGCGACGGTGCGCAGCGAGCTGCCACGCGCGGCGAGAATCTGGTCCATGGCGCCAGCAAACCAGCCGGTGAACATGTACTCCACCTTACGTCCCACCTTGCCCATCTGGTAAACAAAGGCGCTGTGTTCGAGGCGTACCTGAGCTGTGCCCGACTCGAGGTCGATCTGCTCAGTGACAAAAAGCCCCCAGCCGCGCTGGGAGAGGCGCAGCATATAGTGTTCAAAGACCGCCTCCCCACTGATGCCGTGAAGCTCGGCCTCTTTTTCACACCAGTGCCAGGCGCTCTTGTAGCCGGCGTGGTAGAGGATCTCGGCATACTTCTCGGCGCCCAGCGCCTCCTCGACGGCCATGTGGTTGTTGATAAAAAAGTGTCGCGGCACATACAGCATCGGCAGGGCGTCGGTCGTCCAGACGCCGGTTTCGCTATCCACTTCTATGGGCAGTGCGGGGGCCAACTTAGTCACGGTGATATTCCTCAAAATCTTTGTTATGTCAGGTTGTCGGCGGGGCTACCCCGGCAGCATGCCTACGAGGAGGCGCTGTGAATCCATCCCTGGACGCTACCGACGCCATCCCTGGCGTCGAACCTCCTCTACGGCATGCTCCCGGCGCCCCTCACTTCGGAGGCAGCCGTCTTTGCTTGGTCAGGCGCCCCAGACATCCTTGAGCACGCGTACCCAGTTCTCGCCCATGATCTTGCGCACCTGGGACTCGCTCATTCCGCGCTTAAGGAGCGCCTCGGTGAGATTGGGAAACTCCCCAACGGTGCGAATACCTTCGGGGTTGATGATCTTGCCAAAGTCCGTCAGGCGGCGGGCGTAGCCCTTGTCATGGGTCAACCACTCGAAGAAGGCCTGGTCGTGTCCCTGGGTGAAGTCCGTACCAATGCCGATGGCGTCTTCACCGACGATGTTCATGATGTACTCGATCGCCTCGCAGTAATCGTCGATGGTGGAATCGACGCCCTTCTTGAGGAACGGCGTGAACATGGTGACGCCGACAAAGCCGCCGTGGTCGGCAATGAACTTGAGCTCTTCATCGGATTTATTGCGCGGATGCTCTTTGAGTCCGGAGGGTAGGCAGTGGGAGTAGCAGACCGGTTTCTGGGACTCGAGGATGACTTCCTCGGAGGTCTTGGCGCCCACGTGCGAGAGGTCACACATGATGCCGACGCGGTTCATCTCAGCCACGATTTCGCGACCGAAGCCGGACAGGCCGCCGTCACGCTCGTAGCAGCCGGTTCCCACCAGATTCTGGGTGTTGTAGCACATCTGCACGATGCCCACGCCCAGCTGCTTGAAGATCTCGACATAGCCGATCTGGTCCTCAAAGGCGTGGGCATTCTGGAAACCGTAGATGATGCCGGTCTTGCCTTCTTCCTTGGCGCGGGTGATATCGGCAGTCGTGCGGACGGGGCGCACCAGGTCGCTACACTCCGCCATCAGTTGGTTGGAGGCGACAATGTTATCGACCGTAGCCTGAAACCCTTCCCACACCGAGACCGTGCAGTTGGCGGCAGTAAGGCCGCCGCGACGCATGTCTTCAAGCAGCTCACGGTTCCATTTGGCGATGATCAGACCATCAATGACGATAGCGTCATCGTGCAATTCGGTGGGGGTCATGGCTAAGCTCCAACAACATTGATTAATGTTGCGAGCATAGCGCTGACGTTGCGCTTAGCTGCTATTGGAAACGACGGCGGAAATTCCAAAAGCGTCATTGCGTTGTGAACGCGACACTGACTGGCGGTCGGGTGGCACTGGCAGCTCAGCTTCGGGGAAGCGGGGAATAGCGGCTAATAAAAACGTGCCGCCCGGCGACGGGCAGCACGTTTCAGGCGTTAGTGATGTTAACGCATCAGTTCAGCAGCAATACGCTGGCAAAGGTAGGCTCGCCCTGGGCGTTGGCAAGGGCCTGTTGCGCGCCCGAGGACGGCTCATTGGCACTCGACTGATCGCCCCAGCGCTGTACCAACGGGGGAGAATTATTGTGCTGCCCTTGATGGTCGCCACCTCCCCCTAGACGCTCATTCCTCGGCGGCACGCCAAAGTATTCGCGATAGCACTTCGAAAAATGGGGCGTGGAGACGAAACCACAAACGGAGGCAATCTCGATGATCGACAGCGGGGTTTGCTTGAGCAGCTGCCGTGCACGTGTCAGCCGTAGCTTTAGATAATAACGCGACGGCGAACACAGCAGATAACGCTGGAACAAGCGCTCCAACTGGCGGCGTGAGACATTCACATAGCTTGCCAGTTCATCGAGCTCGATGGGCTCTTCCAGGTTGGACTCCATCAAGGCGACGATTTCCAGCAGCTTGGGCTGGGTAGTGCCGAGAACGTGCTTCAGCGGAACACGCTGCTGGTCCTGCTCGTTACGCACGCGCTCATAGATGAACATCTCAGAGATACCCGCCGCAAGCTCACGCCCATGGTCGTGGCCAATCAGGTTGAGCATCATATCCAGCGGCGCGGTACCGCCCGAGGCCGTAAACCGATCCCGGTCAATGGAAAACAGGTAGGTCGTGAGAATAACGTTGGGAAACGCTTCCTGCATGGACGCCAGGCATTCCCAATGAATACTGGTTTCGTAGTAATCAAGCAGCCCTGCCTTGCCAAGCGCCCAACTCCCTGTGCATACGGACCCCAACCGTCTCAACTGACGCGACTGCGACTGCAGCCAGCGCACGTGTTCGCGAGTGACGCTGTGCTGGGGGCCTACCCCACCGCAAACGACGACCCACTCCAGCGACAACGGCGTGTGCATGGAGGCGTCAGGCGTCACCTGCAATCCATCGCTAGCCCGGACCGGCAAGCCGTCCTGGGTCAGGGTATACCAGCGATACAGTTCGCGGCCGGCCAGTTGATTGGCCATCCGTAAAGGCTCTATCGCCGACGCCAGAGAAATTAGTGTGAAGTTATCTAACAGGAGAAAACCAAGGGTCTGGGGTTCGCCTGAGCGATTGCTCTTTGCTGCCGGGTCTTTTGCTTGATTTGCAGTCATCGGTTTTACCTTCCGTCACCTCTACTTCATGCGTTTTTTCTTATTCGTATAGGTGTCGCTGGCGTCTATAGTAGTTCCCTCCGCTGAGATAAGCAGTCTCGCGAAGGGGTCATTGCGCTTTAGTCGTATATTGGCACAAATTGGGCGGAAAGCGACAAAGGTGTCGCACAAATTCAACGATAAAGTCGCAAATGAAACGCTGGATGTCGCACCCGAAGCACGTCAGCGGCGCGATGGTTGAGCATTTACTTGTCTGCGTGAGCCGCTCTCTGGTTGAGCGCGTCATTCGCTTATAAAAAAGCCCGCGAGGGTCGCGGGCTGATGCGTTAGTGCGCCTATGGCTGATGCCGGCTCACTTCATCGAAAAACCTTTCTCGACAAGAAAGTCGCGCATGTGCGGGCGCAGCTTCTGATTGAACAGCGGCGTTAAATTCTGCGACCAGTTAGCATCCTTGTTGCCTCCTTTGCGCGACTGGTAGTAGCCGTGCATGACGCTGTCGAAGTTGGCCACCTCGGCTTCATCATCGCAATAGCGATCCTGCTTCAATACCGCGCTAACCGGCAAGCGGGGCTTGATATCGGGTTGGTGGTCGGGATAGCCAATGCACATGCCGAATACCGGGTAGACATGCTTGGGCAGATCCAGCAGCTCACTCACGGCCTGGGGATTATTGCGGATACCGCCAATGTAGCAGATACCCAGCCCTTCAGACTCGGCCGCGACCGCCACGTTCTGTGCCATCAGCGCAACATCCACAGTCGCCACCAACAGCTGCTCGGTCATGCCACTGACCACATCTTCACCGGTCCGAGCAGCGGCCTCCAGCGGCCGCTTCATGTCCGCACAGAACACCAGGAACTCACTACAGTTCGCCACGTATTGCTGGCCGCCGGTTAACGTCACCAACTGCTCGCGGGATGACGGAAGCGTGACGCGGATAACGCTGTAAGCCTGAATATGACTCGACGTCGCCGCCGCCTGGCCCGCCTCGATCAGCGTATTGAGCAGGCCTTCCGGTAGTTCGCGCGGAGCAAATTTGCGAATCGATCGGTGAGACGTTAATAGCTTGATGACGTCGTTCATCGGGTACTCCCTTTCAAAAAGTCCTGCTCACTATAAACAGATCCTTACGTTCTATACATGAGCGAACAAAAAATAGCAGGCTAACATTTACCTTGGATTGAGTGCCATTAGCGTTGCTTACCTTAACGCTCACCGTCGACATGTTAGACTGGGTGGCATTATCGACAGCGCTAGCGCGACGAGTCGCATAGGCGAAAGCCTCGTGCGCGTTGCAGGGCGTTACTTCACACCCCCAAGGAGCCCTATGCTGCGTATTTCCAATACGGTGGAACTCGCCGACTGGGAGATCGAGCTGCATCCCATCCGTGCGCAGGGAGCGGGCGGCCAGAACGTCAACAAGGTGGCTTCCGCCATCCATCTGCGTTTCAACATTCAAAACTCCAGCCTGCCGCCTTTTTACAAAGAACGCCTGCTGGCGCTGACAGACCAGCGCATTACCCAGGAAGGCGTGATCATCATCAAGGCTCAACGCTTTCGCACTCAGGAACAAAACCGCGACGATGCCCTGGCGCGGCTGCGAGAGCTGATTCGCGAAGCGGTCAAGCAGCAAAAAACGCGCAAACCGACAAAACCCACACGCTCCGCCAAGCGCAAACGTGTGGACGCCAAAACCCGCAAGGGAAAGACCAAGAGCCTGCGCGGTAAAGTGGCGCCGTGACCCTTTTGGGGCACCCTCTAACCGCCCGCGTCACCCGCCCATGGTTGCGATAAAACTTATACAGCCATTTGCCAGAAGCCTTACAACCAAGTTGCCATTTGTAACCCAGTCGGCTAGTTTGGATAAAGGATGGGGTGCGCATAGAGCTTCCCTAGCGCTGGCTTACTCAACCGCGTCTGAATAAACACTGGCAGTGGCTCAGTTCATCTGGTGCGCTCCAACGTAGGCGCCGTCAGACTAGGTTAACCAGCAAGGAGAACTTTGAATGTCGATAACATCAGAGAAGCAGTTACCAGAAGCCGTCGCTGCTTGGCGTGATCCGGAACTGGATTCGGTCAAAGGCACCGAGACGCCCAAGGATCCCAACAAGGGCTACATCGCGCTGCTTGGCTGGAGCGTGAATGCGATAAAGGCGGCGCAAAAGTTCGATCGCCGCTATGTGGTGGTGGCGCCCGAGTGGGCCGAAGACTTCTGCACCGCCAACAACATACCGTTCATGTCTTGGGATTTTATTCGTCTCAACGACCGGTCTATGGAAATTGCTGAGCGGTTGAAGGCCGAAGGCGTCGATGTGGCCATCCCACTCTTTGAGGAAACCGTTGAGTGGTCAGGTGCCATCAACTCGGTGCTCCTCGACAGCCCCCGCATGTATGGACAGTCTATCCTGTTCCGTGACAAGGCATTGATGAAGCGCCGTGCCCAGCTTGGTGGCATCCGCGTGGGGATTTTCGAAGAGGCGCACGAGAAAGACGACATCGTCCGCTTCATGAAGCGCGTCAATCAGACGCTGCTCAAGCTGGACGGTGACCCGGATGACCCGATTCACGTCAAGGCATTCGACAAAGCCGGCTGCCTCGGTCACCGCATGATCCGCACGTTAGAAGAAATTGACCACATTCCCGACGAAGAATATCCATTGCTGATGGAAAGTCACTTGAGCGGCTGGGAATTTGCGGTTGAAGCCTGGATCCACGATGGCAAGATCCAGTTCCTCAACATTTCGGAATACGTGACGCTGGGTTATTCGGTCTTCGTGCCCGCTACCCAAGAGCTCGAAAGCTGGCGCAACGCGATCACCAAGCAGATCGAACTGTTGATCAAGACGTTCGACATCAAGTTCGGCCTGATTCACCCCGAGTACTTTGTGACCGCCGACGGCGAAATGTACTTTGGCGAAGTGGCTTACCGCCCGCCCGGCTTCAAGGCCTTCGAGCTGATAGAAAAAGCCTACGGCTTCAATGCCTATCAGGCCTCGATGCTGGTCTTCGACCCCAAGAGTACGAAAGAAGAAGTGGCGGCGTTCTTCCCCAAAGAAGTGGTCGATGCGAAGGGTTATGCGGGCTGCTTCGGCGTGTACCCACGTCGTCGCGTGGTCAGCAAGCTGGAAATGCCACCGGAGTGCGTTGATCATCCCTACTTTGAGTCACACGAACTGGTCGCGCCGACAGAAGAAACCGTGCCCGACCGTTCAGCCTTTGGTACGCACTGGGGCCTCGTCTTCTTCTTTGGTGACGACCCCATCAAAATGCGTGACCTGCTCAAAGCCCAGGAAGACCTCGACTTCTACGTCTAGTGCAGTAACGCAACAGCGCTAACTAAACTAAAAAGGGGCCGTTTCTATTTAGGAAACGGCCCTTTTTTCAACGCGTAGGGACAAGCCTTAAACGGCCGGTTCCAAGACGCGACCCATTGTCGCCGTTTAATTTTTCTGGCCGGATTGTGTACTTACGGTGGTATTCTGTTAAAAAAGTCATTGGCAGTAGGCCCTCTAAAAACCATATTGCTACCTGCCCTCCGCTGCCTTCCTCACACGTCACAGGAGCCACTATGCCGGTTTATACCAATATCGAAGATCTCCGTCGTCATTATGTCCGGCGGACACCCAAGATGTTCTATGACTACGCTGAGTCGGGCAGCTGGACAGAGCAGACCTTCCGCGAAAATACCAGTGACTTCCAGCATATCCACCTCAAGCAGCGGGTGGCCGTTGATATGTCGGGGCGCACGACGCGCAGTCAGATGATTGGTGAAGACGTGTCCATGCCGGTAGCCCTGGCGCCGGTCGGGCTGACCGGCATGCAGTCGGCCGATGGGGAAATCAAGGCGGCGCGGGCGGCCGAGAAATTTGGCGTTCCATACACGCTTTCGACCATGTCGATCTGTTCGCTTGAAGACGTGGCCGAGCACACCACCAAGCCCTTCTGGTTCCAGGTCTATACGCTGAAGGATGACGACTTCATGCGTCGCCTGTTCGAGCGCGCCAAGGCGGTCAACTGTTCGGCGATTGTGGTTACGGTGGATCTTCAGGTGCTGGGTCAACGCCACAAAGACATCAAGAACGGGCTGTCAGCGCCCCCCAAGCTCACCCCCCGCTCGATTGCCAACATGGCCACCAAGATTCCCTGGGGACTCGAAATGCTGCGCACTAAACGTCGCTCGTTCGGCAATATCGTCGGGCATGCGAAAGGGGTGACGGATCCTTCGTCGCTATCCACCTGGACCTCGGAAGCGTTTGATGTCTCGCTGGACTGGAGGCGTATCGCCCAGTTCAAGGAATGGTGGGGCGGCAAGCTGATCGTCAAGGGCATCATGGCGCCCGAGGACGCGCGACGTGCCGTCGAGATCGGCGCCGATGCGATCATCGTCTCCAACCACGGCGGGCGCCAGCTGGACGGCGCGGTCAGCTCCATTCGCATGCTGCCGGCGATCATGGACGCCGTTGGCGATGACGTCGAAGTGCATCTCGACTCGGGGATTCGTTCGGGACAGGATGTACTCAAGGCGCTGGCGCTGGGCGCCAAGGGCACCTACATCGGCCGAGCCTATACCTATGGGCTGGGCGCTGCGGGGGAGGCCGGCGTTACGCGAGCGCTCGAAATCATTCACAAGGAACTGGATACCACCATGGCGCTCTGCGGGGAAACGGATACCCACAACCTGGGCGAGCACAACCTGTATGTGCCTCAGGGCTTTGGCGACCCCACCGTCAAGCTTTGACGTCAAACGGGCGGCTCACTTGCCGCCCGCTGTGTACTGCTTTTAGTGGCTGTTCGTGCATTGAGCATGACGCACTCACGTTTATGGATGCGCTATTCACGGCCTAGCCACCAAACTTCTCGTTTTCGCCCAGATTCGGAGTGGCATCCTTCTTGACGTTGGCCTTGGCCACTTCATAAAGCTGGAACGCCTTGCTCTCTTTGGCTTTCCAGTGCTCACCCATCTGCACCTTGACTTCCAGCAGTGCCACGTCGGGGTTGTCCTTGCCTTCCGGGAACCAGGCGGCGATGAAGGGATTCCAGTATTTGTCGATCAACTCGCGGTCATCGGTCAAATTAGCCTTGCCGGAAAGCGACACATAGACACCTTCTTCCTGATCGGAAAAACTCAGGCATACGTCGTGGTCGCGCTCGGTTTCGGTGACTTTTTCGGCACTGCGCCGGGTGAAGAACCATAGAGTTCCGTCATAGGCGTCCTGCACCAGATGCATCGGCCGGGCCCGCGGTATATCGTCGTCCAGCGTCACCAGCATGCCGACCTTGATGTCTTTGATCATCTTCCATATTTTCTGCTTATGCTCAGGGCTGGACATAGCGTCAACCTCCTGTTGAATAAAACCTGATGTATTATGCATTGCACATAACTTGTACAAGCCTAGCTGCCATTACCACTATCAGCAAACATCCATGCTGGGTGTATGAGTGAGGGGTGCTTGCGAGATCTCACGTCAAGCTGTCTGCAAGGACACGTCAAACGAGAAAAAGCCTGCGATTGCTCGCAGGCTTTATTGGCGCTTTCCACTTTACCCGCACCCTCTGATGGGCGCGCGCAGGTGGGATCCTGATCTGACGTTACATCAAGGTACCCTGGTCGTTCTCCTGTACCCCGCTGAGGCTGACATCATCGCTCATCGCGACAAGGGCGTCCTCACTGGAGAAACTATCCTCCATGTCGGTCGTCATCATCTCCATGCTCGAGAGACTCGCCGCATTCGCGTCAGGATCGCGACTGATCTGGAACGACGCCAAGTCCTGAGAACCCCCGTTGAAGGTGAGACGCAACACCTGAATACCTGCTTCAAGATCCAGCGTCACCGAGGGTCCATCCACAAAGGTGCCCCAGGCGCCGGAGTTCGGTACGGACGCCGGACCGGACTGGTCATAGAAGGCGCCATCTTTCTCCACTGCGGCGGAGATGGTGCGTCCATTGTTGGGTGACGAGGTCACGAACGACAGAGTGTGACTGCCGGCCTGCTCAACGTCGATGGTATATTCCACCCATTCGCCATCCTCGACCCAGCCAATCGCCTCGCCCTGCCCCACGATATCCACCGGCTCATCGCGGAAACCCGTTCCCAATTGTGCCGCTGACAGCTCGTTATAGGCTTCACCCTGCTCGCCTTCGTCGAACAATGCTGCATCCAGCGCCAAACCATCCTCGGCATCCACCAGCCAGGGGGTTGCCCCGGCATTGAAGGCTTGCTGGCCATCGCGCGCCAGACTGAACGATGCCAGATCCTGAGAGCCGCCACTGAAGGTCAGCCGCATGACCTGCTCGCCAGCTTCCAGCGCCACCTGAGTGGCATCGGTGGGTTGGAAATTGCTCCAGCCACCCGTTGGCGAGACCACCACCGCGTCGCTCGAAGCGTAAGGCGAGCCATCACCTTTGGTGAAGGTGGCCGTGATGCTGCGTTGCGGGCCGCTACCATCGCCAAGCGCTGACAGGAATGACAGGTCGTAGGTGCCGTCCTGGTCAACGTTCAGGGTGTATTCCACCCACTCGCCGTCATCGACCCAGCCAATGGCATCACCGTCTCCGACAATATCGACCCCGTCACCCCGGAAGTCACTACCCAGCTGGGCGTCGCCGGCGTCATTGTAGGCGACGTCCTGGCCGCCTTCGTCATAGTTGACCGCGTCCAGCGTGAAATCGCTGCCAACCTGCCAGGGATCCCCGCTGTCCGTGAAGGCTTGCTGGCCATCCTCGGCCGGCGCCACGGGAACCAGGTTTAACGATGCCAGGTCCATGGGGCCGCCATTGAAGGTCAGCCGTAGCACCTGCTCACCCGCTTCGAGCGCTACCTGGGTGGTATCGGTCTGGGTGAAGGCGGTCCAGCTTCCGGTTGACGATACCCCGACCGGTGAAGCCGTCACGTAGGGCGTATCGCCCTTGGCGAAGCTCGCGGTAATCGAGCGTGCCGCCGGGTTGGAGGAGTCCATCGAGGTCAGGAAGTCGAGGTCGTAGACGCCGTCTTCCGCCACGTTGATGGTGTATTCCACCCACTCGCCATCCTCGATGAAGCCTATCGCCTGTGACGGCGTGGAGATATCCACCGCCTCGTCGGACCGGAAGGCATCACCCTGATGGGCGGTAGTGGTGTCGTTATAGGCGACGTCCTGGCCACCGTTGTCATAGAAGCGAGCTTCCAGACTCAAGCCCTCGGCGCCAACCTCCCAGGCAGTCTGGGTGTCATTAAAGGCGCTCTGACCATCGTCCACCGGTGCTTCAAAGTCCAGGGTGAACGACGCCAGATCCAACTGGCCACCGTTAAAGGTCAGCCTCAGCACCTGCTCACCCTCTTCCAGCTCAAAGGTCAACGGACCGACGGTCTGGAAGCTTCCGAAGCTGCCGGTGTTGGGCAAGTTCTGCACCTGAGCCGGGGTATAGAAGCCACCACCCTGTTCGAAGGCCGCGGTGATGGTCTTGCCATCGGTGACCGCAGACGTTGAGAAGCTAAGCGTATAGGTGCCCGCCGTCTCCACGTTCAGGGTGTACTCGACCCATTCGCCGTCATCGATGTAACCCAGCGCCTCGCTACCGTTCGAGATATCCACCGCTTCGTCGGACCGGAAAGCGGCACCTGAGTGCCCCGGGGTGGTGTCGTTATACGCCACCCCCTGGCCGCCGTTATCGTACAACTTGGCTTCCAGCGTCAGGCCATCGTTGCCCACCGCCCAGGCGGTTTCACCGGCATTGAAGGCGGTCTGGTCGACCGGCTCGGGATTGTCGAGGAAGTTCGGTACGCCGTCGTTGTCATCGTCGTCGTAAAGATCCACCCGGCCGTTGCCGTCAGCATCCTCCGCCCCAGTGGGGTCATAGGTCTGGACGTTCTCGACCAGGAAGATATTGTCGTTGTAGTCGTAGTTAACCCCCGCGTAATCCTGAATCACGATATACGTATCCGGGATCACGTTACCGGCGGCATCCTTGGCCACATAGACACGAATCAAATGCCCGTCGTTTTCGTCCCAGTTGAGATTGGTACCCGGATTGCCGATCTCATCGACCGTGTCCTCATAGAGGTTGGCATCCGGATCGGACCAGGAAATATAGCCCTGGCGACCCGAAATCTCGGCGAAGAACCCAAAAGGCGCATCGCGATCGAGCGTCGTCGTGGTCAAGAGGTCGCCGTCGTTGAGCGTGCGCGGCAGCAGCGTCTGACCATCGGCCTCGTCGTGGGCCAGAATCTCATCGAGATTACGGCTATCCACGTCGTGGATGAACAGTCGGGCCACATCCCCCTGAGTATGATAGGCCGCCAGTTGGGTGATCTTGATCGGCGAGCTACCGTCAGCACGCTGGAAGTACGGTGACAAGATCTCGTCGCCGTTGGCTTCCACAAGGCCGCCCTGATTCATCTGCCCCTCGGCCACATTGGTGGTATAGCCAAAGGCGTTGATGATTTCCTGCACGAGCGGCTCCTGACCGCTCTCGGACTGGTTCTGGGCCAAACCGGCAAGCTGGATGACCTTTTCACCCTCGTCGGCATCGCTCGAGTTGATGACCAGACTCGCCTCGTACAGGCTGGCATCGTTGGGGTCATCGGCGATGAAGCGCACCGTGACGTCGATGGACTCGCCCGGTTCCAGGCTAACCGCTGCAAACGCCTCGGTAAGCTCGAACAGCGTGGTATCACTGACCTCGATGCTATTGATATCAAGGGTTTCAAAGCCGTCGTTTCTGATCGTGAGCGTGGCTTCGTCGTGAACCTCTTGCGCGTCATTAGCCGGGTTCTCAATGCGCGACATTACCAGGCGATCGTTGGACGGCACGCCGTCGTTATTGATCACGGTCAGCTCACCACCGGCCACCGGCGTCACGCCCTCAATGAGGAACATGTTGTCATTGTAGTCATAGTTGATGCCGGTGTAATCCATGATGCCCAGGTAGGTATTGGGAATCACATTGCCCTCAGCGTCGAGCGCCCTGAACATACGCACCGTGTAGCCACGTTCGATGCCATCAGCATCGGCAGGCGGCGTACCGCCACCTTCAGGGTTCAGCGATGGATCTGTGGACAGGTTCGCCACTTCGATCCCAAACACGCCCTGACCAGTCCAGCCACCGGGAATATCGGCAAGCGAGAAGTTCGCGGTGGCGAACTGCCCATCACTCTTCACCGGCAGCAGGCTCTGATTGTTATCCCCTGCATGGTTGCTGAAAATAATATCCTGTCCCTTGTTACCAGGGTTATGGATACCTAGCGTTGCGCCTCCGTCTCCATGGTAGGCCGCCAGCTGGGTGATTTTCGCCTCGCCAGCACCGTCGGCCAGCGTCCAGTAGCGCGACAGTACCTCGTCGTCGTTAACGGGGCGATAGAGGTCGAAGTCATTCAATACTGAATTCTCGCCGCCTCCCACGGTGGTCAGGCCGTCAATACGGTTTCCGAAGCCAAAGACCTCCCACACTTCATTGACGTTGGGTTCCCAGCCGCCCTCGTCCCGCGCCTGCCAGAAGCCTGCCATGTGGATTTCGGCAATTGGCGAATCGGCATCATTGGTCACCAGACGAATGCGGCCTTCGAACACCCCGTCACCGGCGTCGTTAGTAGGCGCGGTGTAGCTGTCCCGGTCGAACAGCACCGTGACGTCTAGCGACTCGCCGGCGGCGAGCGTCAGGCCGTCGAAGGCGCTCGGGTCCTCCAGCACGAAGGGGCCGTCGATATCGGCGTCGAGAATCGCAAGCTCGCTGGTGCCCGTGTTGGAGATCGTGACGGTAGCACTTTCCTTGAAGTCACGATCGTCATTGGAGGCACTGTTGTTCTCCAGGTAGCTGAAGTGCAGTCGGTCGGAGTAGTAGGCGGCATCGCCGCTTTCGACGACCAGATCAGCGCCTTCGTCGCCGCTCAACGGACTCACGTCGAGGTAGTCGAGCTCATCGGCACCGTCAGCCGTGGAAACCGCACGCAGGTTGTACTCGATGCCCGCTTCAAGCTCGACGTAGGTGGAGGCTTCACCGGCCTCACCGCTGCCTGGATAAGCGAACTCGTCGAGGGGACGGCCGTTGAGCGTGAGCGTCAACTGCCCGCCGTCGCTGGCACCCGCATTGGCCGCCAAATCCAGCTTGTAGGCGCCGTCCGCGTCGACCGTAAAGTAGAAATCGGCGGTCAGGTCGTTGATCGTCCGCGCACTGTCGCCACTTTCCAGCTCGATACGCGCGCCATCGGAGACATCGGCATACACCGGCATGAAGGTATCGGTCGGTGCATCAGGCACTCGCAACAGGTCCACATTGGGGCCGTTGGCCTCTGGTGCCGTCACGCTGATGGTGTTGCTACCCGCTTGCAGGTTGACCAACAGTTCCTGGAAGAACCAGTTGCTTTCCGCCTCGTTGCTCTGGCCTGGGAAGTTGAGCACCCCCAGGTTAACGCCATTGACGGTCACTTCCATTGGGCGGTCGGCCTTGCTCGCCGCCAGGGCGTAGCGGAAGCCGATCTCATAGTTGCCGGTCTCATTGACATCGACGGTCCAGGTGATGGACTGATCGCCTGCGCCATCGAAGTCGACGAAGCCGTCGCCTGAGGCGTTGCGGTCATCGACGCTCGTCGGTACCACCACAGGCCCATCAAGCTCGGCACCCTCGGCCTCGTACTCGGTGAAGCCCGGCGTGGTATCCGGCGGCGACTGCAGCACTTCGAGCTGGTCAATATTGGGGCCGGTGTTATTCGTGGCCTGCAGGCGCACGGTGTTTTCACCGACGACCAGGGCCGCTTCGATATCCTGCGTCATCCACTCGGCCCAGCGCTCGTCCGTATCGACGATGCCAGCCGGCGCAGGGCCAAAGTTATAGACGCCAACGCTCTGGTTGTTGACGAACACTTCAAGCGGTCGGTTAGTGTCGCCACCGTTGGCGTAGCGGATACGCAGCACCGAATCGCCAGCATCATCTGCGGCCAGATTGAAACCGAAGGTCATGAAGTCGGCATTGGTGCTGCCGTAGTCGGCATAGCCGCCGGGCACGCCGTCATTACCATCGTTGTTGCCATCCAACCCAAAGGCACCGGGACGCAGACCGTTAGGCAAGCCCTCGGTGGTTTCAGGGTTGTTGATGTCGCGAATCTGGATTTCCGCGCCAGCGCCATCGGCGATAGTCACTGACGTGCCATCGTTGGGAGTATTATCTTCCGCCTGGATGACCAGCAGCGATACCAGATCGTCGCCGGGTTCCGGATTGGGATCCACGGGATCCACCATGCCGCCTGGCGCCGGATCGAGGCGGATAATCTGGCTCTGGCCGTTGCCGCGATTCAGTGTCAGCAGGTAGAGCTGGCCGGTGACCGGGTTCTCGATAATATCCAGCGGATCGACGTAGGTAATAACATTGCCGTCGGGATCGCGCAGTACATCGTCGCCGATCACGTTGCCGTTGGCATCGAGGGTAATGCTGCGCACATCGTCACCGCCGGAGTACTCGGTGAACAGCACGTTGCCCTGCAGGTTGCCGCCAAACACATCGCTGGTGTACTCCACCGCTCCGTTGGGCGAACGGTTCTCACCCAGCGAGTAGACACCGGAGATATCGTAGTTACCCTCGGGATTGGTCCCTGTCGGGTACCTGTCGACCTGGTTAGGGTCGCTGCCGCCGGTCGGGTTACCACCGTTCATGATGTACTCATCCCGGAGCGGATTGGGGTGACCGTAGTATCCCCCTTCCACCATCTTGAACAGATAGTCGTCCTGCTTCTCAACGTTCAGGAAGCGTTCATCTTCCGGAGTCGAGGGGTCGTCCGGCACGTTGCCGCCCGCCGCCGAGCCGTTGGTCGGCACGTACAGGAAGCCGTTGGAGTGCCACACCAGGTCGTAGGCGTTACGCGCCCCGGTGGCGAAGATGGTCAGCACCGCGTCTTCGGCGTAGGGGTCGTAGTAGCTCTGGAGCACGGTGCCGTCGGCGTCCTGCACCGTGGCCACACCGCGTTCATCGAACACCAGGAATTCGCCGTTGCCCATGGGGATAGGATCATCCTTGGGATGGCCGTCCGGGTCATCGAAGCGGGTATTCTGGCCGTTGTCGGGAACGGGCTCAGTCGATACATCGAAGCCCCCGGGAGGCGCGTCACGAGTGGGGTCGATCTCCATGACGGCGGCATTCAGCAAACGCTCGGGACGGTTACCCCAGGCGCTATCCGGCTCACCCATGGCAGAGTTGGAGCCCTGAATCAGATATAGCAGATGCGTCGGCACATCAGGATTGGTGGCCGCGTCATAGTCCGGATTAGCGCGGAACTCGAGGCTATTGGTCACGTGGTCGCCGTTAGAACGCGGTAGCCCGCTGATGTAGGGCTCGGCGGTACCCGAAAAGTCGCTGCCGCCGTCCAGCGTAATCTTGGTGATGCGGCCGCTGAATTCCGGCACGCCGTTATCGCGTCCATTGAGCGGAATCGGGTAGTTGTCGGTGATCCAAAGCACATTCGGGTCGGTGGGATCCACCACCAGGCCGATGATGCCACGTTGCTGACTCTCCCCGGGCTGGTCGAAGTAATCGTTCGGCAGGCTCAGGTCCTGGCGGTTGGATAGCGAGCCGTCGACCGGATCAACGTCGTAGCGCAACAGATCACCGCCGATGGTCGCGATGTACATGAAGGCGCCGTCGGGGCTCATCTCGAGCGAGGTGAACCCAAAGGCTGAATCGTCAGCGCCGTTGAGTTCAACCACATCGTTGAAGGCCACGTCTCGGGCGACCACCTCCGGCTCCTCACCGGTCACGAAGGTGTTGGTGTACTTCTGGAACTCGCGGGTAGGCGCATCATTATCATCGTTAGGCCCACGATCCCTGAAGCCATCGATTACCAGGGTATAGCTGGTGAACGGCTTGAGCGTCTGGCTGGGCGAGATGGTCAGTGAGTCGAAGCCACCGGTCGTGTTGACGTTGAAGGAGATCTCTTCACCTGTGACCGTTTCGAACAGTTTCACCGAGCCGTCGTTCAGGCTTTCAAGCAAGGCACCACCACGCCCATCGACCACCGAGATGCCCACAAAAATATCCGATGTCGGGTCAACGCCGGTGGGAATGCCGTTGTCTTCTGGATCAAGATCAACCTCCACCTCATTCTCCCCAACACCCGCGATGGCGCGCGCGTCGGTGAAGAAGGCGTAATCCTCCTGAGCTTCACGCGCGTCATCCGGGGTCAGGTCGGGCAGCGACTGGATCTCGATGTACTGGATCTCGGTGTTCTCGTTGTCGAGTCCCAGCGAATCGAGCGTCAGACGGCCGTCGCTAACCTGCACGATGCGGGTAACCAGGTCAGAGCGCACGCCTTCGGTGTCATCGCCCGGGTTGCCGTCCGCCGGGAAGTCATCCGGGCGGAAGGGGGTGAAGGGGTCGTTGAACAGCTCGCCTTCTGCATTCAGCACGTTACGGCTGTCATAGGGCCCAGCGGTATCACCAATCGAAATGGTGACTTCGTAGTAGCCGTCTTCCAGCTCGATTTCCCAACCGGCGCGCACATACGCGCTTCCGGGCTGGTCGAAGTGGGCATAGGTGCCCTGGCGCGGATCGAGGCCGGCGATATCATCGGTGCGGTCGTTGACCGCCACGCTGGTCAGGCTCGAAATATCCAGTGGCGTGGTGCCCGGTTCACCGTCGTAGATCGACTCCTCGGTGACCCAGCCATACTGGTAGGTCTGGCCGTCGATGGTCACCGACTGGGTGCCGAAGGCTTTGCCGTTGTCGGCAATATAACCATCCGGAACCGCCACACCCTCGGGCTGGAAGTTGATCTTGACGGAGAAACGCTCGCCCGGCTCGACCACCTCGGGCGGCTCGACGCCCTCGCGCGTGACGCTGAGACGGTCGATATTGGGACCTGCGTTGCCAACGTTCTCAAGCCGGATAGTGTTGTTGCCCGCCTCGAGTTCCAGCTCGATGGTGGCCTCCTGCCAGTTCAGCCAGCCGTCGTTGCCTTGCCCCGTAATGGGGAAGGCAATCTCCCCCTGGGACTCGCCGCCCACCAGAATATCCATGGGCCGGTCGACCCCTGCACCGTCGCCGTTGGTGTAGCGTACGCTAAGGGTATAGGTGCCCGCTTCCTCGACGTCTACTTCGAAGAAGGCCGCATCACCGGCTTCGTTACCCATATCCAGATAGCCGCTGCCGGTATAGCCATCCCATAGCCCATCGGGGCCGGCCGCCTCATTGGTTTCTTGATTGCTGGCGTCACGGACCACGGTATCGGGAGTAGTCTCATCATCATCGATAGATAGCGCTTCACCTTGAATCTCGAAGACAAAAGGCGCAGGAGGCGTCTCACCGTCATCGAAGTTAAACACCACCTGATCGATGTTCGGACCCTGGGCCACACCACCGTTGGCTTCTGTGGGAATCGTCAGCGTGAAGGTATTGGCACCTTCCTCTAGGGTGACTTGCACCTCCTGCTCCAGCCACGCATCCCAGGGGTCGTTGACGCCATCGTCCGGTGCATTGGCAAAAGGCACCTGGGGTTGCGCACTGCCATTGACCGTCAGGTCGAGCGGCCGAGATGTGGCGCTTCCGTTAGCGTAACGAATCGTCGCCGTGTAGGAACCGGCCGCGGGTGCGTCGATATTGAAGGTAATCTGGTCGCCTGCATCGGTGCCGAAGTCCAGGTAGGCGTCGCCCACCGCACCTTCCCGGAAATTGCCGAAATCATCGGGGTTAGCGACGTCCACCACCCGTGTGACGGCTCCCTGGGCAGTGCCACCTACGTCGGTGACGCTCGCGTCCTCGCCCTGAAGGGTAATGGGCTCGACTACCACGCTGCCGTCATCGATGGTTACGCTGTCGCTGGCCTGCGCTTCGTTACCCACCGCGTCGGTGACGATCAGCGTTACCGTGACGCTACCGCTTTGATCGCTCAAATCTACCGTGACATCGCCGTTCGCCTCTGGAGTGACGGCGGTCCGCGTCGTACCCCCGTCGAAGCTGATTTCATACGTCACGATATCGTCGTCGGCACCGGCCACATTGAACAGCGCCGCATCAAGCTGGTCAGGTTCCAGGATATCGGCGGCGGCGGTCAGGGTCAGATCGCCATCTTCGTCCGCGCTGTCATCAACGGGGATCGGACCGCTGCCACCCTCGGTGATTTCGATACGGTCGATATTCGGGCCGGTGGTAGCGCCTTCCGGAATGGCCAGCTCGATGCTGTTGGTACCCGCTTCCAGGGTGACGCTCACCGTCTCGAACAGCCAGTTGTCGAAGCCTTCTTCCGGCCCGGTGCCGTCTGGGTCGGTGGCCAGCATGTCGAGAACAACCGGCGTGCCGCCGTTAATCACCAGATCCAGCGGCCGATCAGAATTGGTAGCGTAGCGCACGCTGATATCGTACTGTCCGGCCTGGGCTACCTCGACCTGCCAGGTGACATTGTCGCCGGCGGTATCGCCGAAGTCCAGATAGCCAGTGCCGGAAAAGTCCGGGCGCAGGCCATTTTCCAGATTGTCATTGTCCTCGGGATTGCCGGCATTGCGTACCGTGGTATCCGTTGCATTGGCGTCGTTATCGAAGCTGGTCACCGTGCCGTCCTGGATCTGCAGGCTAAGTGGCGTGAACGGGGCTTCATCGACGTCATTGACGGTGACCTCGAGGGTCTGGACGTCGGTAAGATCGCCGTCGGTTACCGTGACGTCTACTTCGTAAACGCCGTCTTCGTCGTCATCAACCGCCAGCTCGAAGTCGCGGGGGCTGGTGAAACTCAGCACACCGTTGGCCGAGTCGATGGTAAACAGCGGGGCATCCACCCCGCCGGTGATGGCAAATACCGGCGCGTTGAGACCGGTCGTAGCACCATCCTCGTCGACCACTGGAATCGCGCCGATCTCGGTTAGGTTCTCGTCGATGGCGTAGGTGGTCTGCCCGATGACGATGCTCTCGTTGAGATCTGCCACCGTGATCAGGGTGTCCTGAGAGACGCTGTCCTCGCCGTCAGAGACGGTCACGGTCAACTCGTAGACGCCGTCCTCATCGCTGTCGGCCGCTAACTCTGCGTCCGGCGCGTTGACGAACGCCAGTTCGCCGGTTGCCTGATCAAAGCTGAATAGCGCTGCATCGGCACCGGATAACGTCACGCTCAGGTTATCCCCATCGGCATCGTCGATCACCAGGTTCGCCACGGCTGCGCTGTTCTCGTCGACGCTAACGTCGGTCGATAGGCCTTCGAGTGTGGGCGCCGAATTAACCGGCTCATCAATACGTTCGAACACCAGCGAGTCGATGCGCATTTGTTCGCCATCGGCGCCGCGCAGTTCGAGGTTTGCCAGGTCGCCGGCGGTCACCTCAAAGGGCGTTTCGAACATGATTTCCTTGCGGTTACCGCTCTGACCCGCGTTGCCACGCGGGCCTTCGCCCACGATGGTGCCGAAGTCGTCACTGAGTACCACGTCGGAACTCAGCGTATCGCTTGCGGCGTCGCGTGCTTCAAGCACGGTATCGCCGATGGTCAGCGTCAATGAACCTTCGCCATCATTTTCATCGAATACATAAAGCCGCGCCACGTACCAACCGGGTTCTACGCCACCAGCAGCCAGGTCGGTGCCAATGGTAGCGGGTTCATTACTGGTCAGCCGAATCAACTGTTCGTTGGAGGCGCTCGCGCTGCCGGTCACGATCAGATTGGATGCATCGAGATCAGTGAAGTTTTCCGCCTCGATGGTAATGGCATCACCCACCTGGGTGCCTTCGATCACGAAACTCAGCGTTTGGGTGTCGGAAAGGCCAGCCGGATCGGTGGCGCGAATTACTACATCAAAGGTGCCGCCTTGGCTCGGCGTGCCCTGAATAATGCCATCCACCACCTCAAGCCCGGCGGGCAGATCCTCGGCAGAGAGCGTCAGGCTGTCGCCGTCAGGATCCGAAAACAATGACTCAAAGTCAGCCAGCGGGATCTGAATGAAGTTCTCGCCCACCTCGCCGAAGTAAGGTTCAAGCGCGACGGGCTCGGCAACGGGCGCGTCGTTGACGTTTTCAACCGTCAGCGCAAAGTCGGTCGAGGTGCTGGCAGTACCGTCATCGGCGGTCACCGAAACGGTGTAATCGCCGGGAGCCATTCCCTCCAGACTGCCGCTCAGCACCTGGTCAGCTACGCTCAGGCCCTCCACGGTGACCGGTTGGCCGTCGCCGTCGGTGACCACGAAGCTGTAACTCAGCGGGTCGCCATCGTCATCGACGAAGGGCAGATCGACCTCAATGTTTGAACCTTCATCCAGGCTAAGATCGGCGATACCGCCGCCCACTACGCGTGGGGCGCTGTTGGTATCGGGCACTTCGTCTTCTGTCAGACTCACGGCGCTGAAGCTCGCACTGCCTATGGCGCCCAGGTCATCGTCGTTGACGAAGACCAGCGAGTCGATAGTGGTACCGGCATGCGCTGACAGGTCAATGGTGAACCGGAAGGTGCCATCGCCGTTGTCGACGCCCTGTCCGCGCAGATCGACGAAGCCACCCTGGGTCTGGGTGCCGCCGAGCTGATAGACGCTGTTGCCGCCGTTGAAGGGATTACTGTCGGCATCGAAACCGATCGCGACGATTTCGGGCACCGGCGATGCTGAAATCGCAACGTCCAGGGTCAACAAGGTCTGTCCGGTGATAGTGTAGTCGCTTGGTAGTTCGGCGCGTTTCCAGACGTTATCGGTCAACGACAGCGTGGCGCCGTCATCTTCCACCGTGGCGCCGGTGCCAGTACCACTTGCGGGATTGTCTTGGGTTTCGTTATACGCACTGATGGTCGCATCATCGAAGGTGACAGCGAGGTTCACCGGCCCGGCTGGGGCAGCAAGTGTCACTGTGTCCTGAACGCTGGCCTCATTACCGGCGGCATCGGTCACGATCAGTGTCACCGTTACATCGCCCGGGCTCTGGCCGCTTAGATCGACCGACAGGCTATCGCCGTCGCTGGTAGCAGGTTGGCGCGTTGCGCCGCTATCAAAACTGATTTCAAGGGTTGAGTCGGCGTCGATGCCGGCAACACTAAACACCACCGTGTCGCTGTCATCGGGTTCGATCTCGGCGGCAGGTCCTTCCAGTGCCAGATCGTCGTCCTCATCGGCCGTGGTATCCAGGGTGAGATCAAGTGACTTCTCGGCGCGGTTGCCAAAGGCGTCCATGGCGATCAGCGTGGCCGACAGATCACCGTCGTCCTGGCCTGAGAGGTCCAGGGTGAAGTTGCCGTCGGCGTCTGGCGTGACTTCTTCGACGGTCAGGCCATTATCGAAGGTCACCCCGACGAAGACGATGTCGTCATCACGTCCCGTGACGTTGAACCCAGCCGAAGAGGCGTTGGCGCCGTTGACCAAAAGGTTGTCGGCGCTGAAGGCCAGCGTTGGCTCATCGATATCCGCATCGACATCGCCAACCGGTCCGGTGCCTGCCGTGGTGACTTCCAGACGGTCGAGGTTCGGGCCGCTTCCTGCATCGCCGGGAATGCTCAGGACAATCGTATTGTCGCCGGCGACGAGCTCGGTGGTCAGGCTTTGATAACCCCAGACGTCGAAACCTTCCGGCGCTTCGTTACTCCCGTTTGGTATCCGTTGACACAAACGCCTGCTGCGGTAGCGCTGCGCCGTTGACGGCAAGGGCCATCGGGCGATCGCCACTGCTGGCATAGCGGAAGCTCAAATCGTAGCTGCCGGCTTCGGCAACGTTGATCGTGAAGGTCAGGCTATCACCGGGCTGGCTGCCGTAGTCGACATAGCCAGTACCGGAGTAGTCGGGGCGCAGCCCCTGAAAGCTTGAGCCATCCTCGGGATTGTCGGCGTCGCGCACCAAGGTGCCAGGGTCGTTATCAACAGCCAGCTCGGCATCCTCAGCCTGAACGACAATGGCATCAATCACCGGCCCGGTAGGATCGACCGGGTCGGCCTCAAGTAACGCCACCTCGATCTTGTCGATATTGGGGCCGTTGGCAGCACCGCCCAGACGCAGGGTATTGCTGCCCGCCGCAAGTGTGATTTCCAGCGTCTCGGTAGACCAGCCCTCCCACTCGGACTGCCGGGTGGGGTTGCCAGCCGTGGGGCCCGCCGGCTGGTTGGCCGTGGGCACATCGTCGTTGACGTCGTCTGGGTAGTATACGGGCTCACTTGTTGCCGCAAAGGTGAAGTTTCCAAGCGAGCTAAGCGCTTCGCCATCGACCAGGGATAGGTCCAACGGACGCGGAGCACCTGAAGAGGCATAGGTTACGGTGATGTTGTAGGTGCCCGCGGTAGCGACATCCAGGGTAAATTCGCCGTAGGCATCAGCATTGTTGAATGCCCAATCGAGATAGCTTGCGCCCTCGGCGCCCACCCGGAAGGTTTCATTGCCCTCGGTAAACTCGGCGATATTATCGACGGTGACCACGCGGTTGGTGGTGCCCAGGTCGACATCGGAAAATGGCGAAACCACCATGTCTTCGCCCTGGATCACGTAAACGTCTGAGGCAGGCGCACGCACTTCCAGGTAGTCGACGTTGGGGCCACTGGCACCGTTGGAGGTGAAGGTCACTGTATTCTCGCCCGCTTCAAGCTGCACGCGAATGGTGCGTTCACCGAAGTCGCTGAAGTCGGTTGAGTCGCCCGTCAGCGTCGTGCTGGGCAGGTCGAACATACGGTCAACCAACTCGTCGTTGACATCCAGCCGTAGAGGGCGGTTTCGATCAGTGCCATCGTTGTTCTGGCTAAGCGCATAACCCAGCGCCAACTCGTACTCCCCCGCTTCCGCCACGCTGAACGTGAAGGTCAGCGTCTCACCGCCAGCATCACCGTCACCGAAGTCCACGTAGGCCTGGTCATCGGCGTTGACCGCATTGGGTTGGCTGACAGGGTCATCGACCACGTTGATGCCATTGCCCGAAATAACCGCTGAGGTGCCATCGTCAGCATCGCCGCCCTCGGCCTGAATACGTATCGGCGTGAAAGTATCCGCCAGTATCGCCTGGGCCATGAACGGACCCTCGTCAGTCAGCGCAGGCAGTGGCTCGTCAGCCGCCAGCGAGGTAAGCGTTGTATCCACAGGCTCGGAGGCCGCTGCCGCCGATCGATCCGAAACAGCGGGGTCGGCGGCATCATTTTCGGGCACCACATCAAGGTCAATGTTCATTTCTGCGTTAGGCAGCACTTGGCCGAACTCATCCATGGCTTCCAGCCGCATCTTGAGCCTACCCAAAGCCGGAGAAGGCAGGTTTTCAAACACGAACGGGCGCTCGAAACTTTCAAAAACTGACGTTTCATTACGAGCGTCTTCCCAGGCCATGCGCATGGATTTTATGGAGGATTCCCAAGGGGATGGATGGGGGACAACGTGGAGGTGATGATCATTGAAGGTATCGCGCCCCCAGCGTCCACCTTCACGAACGGATCCCAAAAAAGACTTTGCCTGACCAGACACGAAAGACATTGAAAACATGTTTCACCCCACGGTTTTAATTAGACTTTTTTAGCGCACAAGGGTGTGCACTTATGAGTACTCACCAAGCGTTGTTGACGACATTTCCCTTCGGCCATCGGTGTTCGGATAGCGTGTTCACAGCTGGCGGGTTGGGACAACTATTGGTGAGTCTAACCGGGCTTTACCGGGTGGCAAGCCAGGCAAAAGAGGGCAACTATGTATCCAATTGTTACAGAACGTCATAATTTATTATATAAAAAAATGATAAAAAACAATCCTCTGAATAAAAACGGCTCAATTCAAACATCCCTGGTCGACAAAATAGTGACAAACAAAATAAGCGGATTTGATTATAAAAATAACCACAACAGCTCAAGGACAATCTTGAGGTGCAAAACGTAAATGAGGAGTTATCCAATCAAATAAAACGAAAAAAATAGCAACGTCCGTTTAAAAGCAAACTGATACGCTAAATAACACAAAGAAAACAATTTGGTTACAAAAAGAAGAGACGCTTCAGCACCTAAATGCCGCCCCATTAACGACCGGCAAGATAATTCTTGAAGGGGAATGCGATGGCTGGGCCCTCAGCTCACTTACTACTACCATGCTCTGGAGCTTGGCCATGTTGAATTCTCGCGAAGGGTCAGACCTGCAGAAAGTACTCGGCACCTGCCGACGCAGTTTTATTTACGTAGGCACATTCAGTTTGTTTATCAACTTACTGATGCTCGTTCCCCCGCTCTATATGCTGCAGGTCTACGACCGGGTCATCACCACGCGCAGTCAGGAAACGCTGCTCATGCTGACCCTGGTAGTCGTGTTCCTGTTTGTGGTCATGGGCGGACTGGAACTCATGCGTTCTCGCATACTGGTGAGAATCGGTAACAAACTCGACGTGCAGATCAGCCAGCGCCTGTATTCCGCCATGTTCAAACGCTCCCTGATGATGCCCGGCAAGCCCTCGGCCCAGCCGCTGAATGACCTGACAACGATGCGCCAATTCCTGTCCGGCAACGGTCTTTTCGCTTTCTTCGATGCTCCCTGGGTGCCCATCTATATCGGCGTGCTCGCGCTGTTTCATCCGTGGTTCGGGCTTTTTGCATTAGGGGCGGGAATCATTCTGGCAACACTTGCCATCATCAACGAAGTCATCACGAAATCGCTGCTAAATGACGCCAACAGTCAGCACGTCATGTCCCAGGACCTGGCCAACAGCAACCTGAGAAACGCTGAAGTACTCCACGCCATGGGCATGCTGCCCGGCATCATGGGTCGCTGGAGCGCGCGCCATCGCGAATACCTCGTGCTGCAGTCCAAAGCCAGCGATCGGGCAGGCCTGATTACCAACACCTCCAAGGTCCTCAGGCTGATGTTTCAGTCATTGATTCTGGGTCTTGGGGCGTTTCTAGTGCTGGCAGGCGACCTGACGCCAGGCATGATGATTGCCGGCTCTATACTGATGGGCCGCGCGCTGGCGCCTATCGATCAGATGATCAATGGTTGGAAGGGTTTCTCGGGTGCGCGTACCGCCAAGGGCCGCCTTGAAGAGCTGCTGACCACCATCCCGGCCGAAGAGCCGCGCATGCCGCTTCCCAATCCCAAGGGACGCCTCGTATTCGAGGGCGTTAACGCCGCTCCGCCGGGGCAAAAACTGCCTACCCTGCGAGGTATCAATCTTTCCGTTGCCAAGGGTGAGCATCTGGCTATCGTGGGGCCCAGCGCTTCCGGCAAGTCAACGCTTGCGCGTGTGGCACTGGGCATCTGGCCTAGCCAGGTCGGCTGCGTGCGTCTGGACGGCGCCGACATCACCCAATGGAACCGCACAGCGCTGGGGCCACATATCGGCTACCTGCCTCAGGATATCGAGCTGTTTGATGGCACCATCTCGGAAAACATTGCCCGCTTCGATGAGGTCGATCCTCAAGCGGTCGTGCTGGCCGCCCAGCGAGCCGGCGTACACGACATGATTCTTGAACAGCCGAACGGCTATGACACCTGGCTCTCCCATGGGGGCAACGCCCTCTCGGCAGGCCAGCGACAGCGTATCGGCATGGCGCGAGCGCTGTACGGCCAGCCCGTTCTGCTGGTGCTCGACGAGCCGGACGCCAACCTGGACGAAGCCGGTGAACAATCCCTGGCGGACTGCATGGTACGGCTACGCCAGGAGGGCACTACCGCGCTGATCATCACCCACCGGACTGGCCTGCTCAAGAATGTCGATAGGGTATTGGTGCTGAAGGATGGCCAGATCGCATCGCTCAAGCCGCCTACCAAAATGGCGCCCGTTACACGCATGACGGCCGACGGCGGTCGCCCGGTGCCCCCCCAACGCGTGGCCACATTGAGACCCAGCGCACGAGGCCGCAATGGCGGCGAGGATACCCCGCAATGAACATGAAAAAACCTCAAGGGCCCGGCCCGTCGCCAGACAAGGACAACGAGCTCCCCCTCGAAGATACGCGTTACCGACGACTGGGCGTAGCCATATTGATACTGGCGATTGGCGGCTTCGGTAGTTGGTCGGTGTTCGCGAACCTGGCGGTCTCGGTGGTGGCACCCGGCTCCGTATCGGTGGAAAGCTTCACCAAGACCGTCCAGCATCTGGAAGGCGGTATTATCAAAAGCATCCAGGTCGAAGACGGCGATCATGTTGAAGCGGGCGATGTCCTGATGGTGCTAGACGGTACCCAAGCTCGCTCCCAGCTACAGGTGACCCGCTCAGATTATCAGATCAGCCGCGCGACCGAAGTGCGACTGTTGGCTGAGCTCAGCGGCGCCGATACGCTCCAGTTTCCCGATGAGCTAACCTCCTCCGATCACCCCCGAGTGAAAGAAGTGCTTGAGGTACAGCAACGCTTGTTCGACTCGCGGCGCGAGTCGCTCACCGGCACGCTGGCCTCACTCGATGAGCAAATCGTGCAAATGAACGAGCAGATCGACGGCTTGACCAATACCCAGAGCATCAATCAGCGACGCATCAACTCACTTAACGGCGACGTCGCCAATCACCGCAAACTGTTTCAAAACGGCATGATCAGCAGTCAGCGGATGCACGAACTAGAGCGCGAGAGTCTTGAGTACCAAAGCGTCAATGCCCAGCATGCTTCCGAAGTAGCCCGCTTGCATTCTCAAATCAGCGAGAACGCGCTGCAAAAGCAAGTTCGCCTGCAGGAGTTTCAGCAGCAGGTAGGCGAGTCCCTGCGGCAGACCCAGGCGGAAGTGGCCGATGCTGAAGAGCGGCTTACAGCCCTGTTGGATAAGGTAAATCGTACCGAAGTGCTCGCACCGGTCGCCGGGACAGTGGTGGGCTTGAAGGTACACACGCTAGGGGGTGTCATCCGTTCCGGGGACCCTCTACTCGATATCGTGCCAACCGACGTCGGCTTCATTGTCGAAGCCAAGGTGGCGGACCATGATATCGATCACCTCTATATGGGCCAGCCAGCCGAGATCCGTTTCAGCGCTTTCAACCAGCGACTGTCTAACGTCATCGACGGCGAAGTCGTCCACGTGAGTGCCAACAGCTTTGAAGACGAGGCGACCCGCGCCCGTTACTACAAGGTACGCTTACGCGTCACCACAGAAGGCCAGGAAAACATGACCGACACCATGAAGCTCCTCTCGGGCATGCCCGCCGAGGTGATGCTGCGTACCGGGGAAAGAAGCTTTTCAAGCTACCTGGCCAAACCCATCACGGACATGCTGGCCCGGGCGATACGCCAGGACTAAGGCAGATAATCTTTACGGCGAAGTGAAAGGCTAACCCAGGGACACGTTGATCACGACCAGGAAGGCCAGCGCCGCAGCCGTTGGCCAGGGACTGCGCAGCACTACGCCGAACAGGGTCAGCGGAATCAGGACGGTCAGGGCTGCCATCAGGTGAGGCAGCTCAGCCAAGCCACTAGCCGACATGCTGCCGATGTAGACAAGCCCCAAAACACCCAGCAATAGCCCAAACCAGACGTTACGGTCACGCAGCCGTGATGGCATCTGTACTTCCTCTCATGCGTTTACCCGGTAAGGCAGGATAGGGTTGAAAGCCGGCATTGGTAAACCAACGCCAAGTGGTGCAAAGTCAGTTGGTAATTAGGTAGACGTTCGTGGCGATTCAGACGCATCCCTGGCTCACTTATTCCTGGGTGCCGGCCTCTACCTGCGCCTTCCCAAAGCCCTTTCCCTGAATGCGAGATCAACATGACCGTGCCCACCCAACCGACACCCGCGCCTGCCTCCAATAGATTACCCTGCCGCGGCTGTACACCGAACTGCAGTTATTATGCAACCTGTGACGGCAAGCCTTGGAGAAAGCAAACGCTTTAAAGACGCCCTGACATGGCGCTTGCCTTTAGCGCCCGGCTCTCCGTTTTCTTTTCCAAGTCCTAATCGGGCATTTAACTAAAATTAATTTTTATCACTGATTTTTACGATCAAGATATAATCACCGAACGCTCGCCGGATTATCTTGACCTATGAATATTGACCTGCAATCGCTCTACCCAAAGCTCGTGCACCTAATGTTGGATACCGTCTTCGTCGTCGACGGCGACAATCAGATCGTCTTTGTCAGCGATGCCTGCGAGTCACTGTTAGGTTACCGTGCCGACGAGTTGATCGGCACCGCCATCACCGACTACATGCACCCCGACGACCTGGAAGCGACGCGAACCGCCATTCGCAAGGTCATGGATGGCAAACCGCATATCGATTTTCGTAATCGCTATCTGCGCAAGGATGGCGATGTCGTCTACATACTGTGGTCTGCCCGCTGGCACGAGGAAGAGCGCGTCAGAATTGGCGTTGCGCGCAATGTGACAGACCTCGTTGAGGCCGAGTCAGAATTACGTTTTCTCGCCCACCATGATCCACTGACCAAGCTCACAAACCGCAGCCTGTTTTACGATCGGCTGAAGACTGGCCTGGCGGTAGCGCAACGCCATCAGACTGGCTTGGCATTGCTTTTTGTGGATATCGATAGGTTCAAGCATATTAACGACGCCTACGGGCATGCAGTGGGTGACGAAGTGTTGTGCACCGTCGCAAGGCGGCTGGAAGGCTGCGTCCGTGAAACCGACACCGTCGCCCGGATGGGCGGCGATGAGTTCATCGTGCTGTTAACCGACATTACGTCAGTCGATACCATATCGATGAAGATGGCGCAGATTCGTGACACCATGTCTGAGCCATTAGGCGCCGAATTTGACGGCATCGATATGCCGTCCTGCAGTATTGGCGTGGCGGTTTATCCCGTTGATGGCGAAGATGCCGAATCACTGATGAGTCAAGCGGATGGCGATATGTATCGCATGAAGAGCTCCGCTCAATAGCTAACGCCACTCAGTAAGATTTCCTCGTGCGCCTCCATCGCTCAATCATCACGCCCAAACTCGCGCCGCCAGCGGTCCAAGAAAGCGTTACGCCGTTGCGGGTCGACAAACGCCAACAGTGAAGCGTTGAGCGGTATCGGATAGAGTCGCTCACCCGCCTGATCCCGTAAGCGCTGGGCAGTGTAGGGACCTATGATGCTCGGCAAGACGCTGAACAAGGGCGTCTCACCAGCCAGTACGCGCTGTCCTTCCTGGCTTAGTAAGAAATTGACGAAAGCTTCAGCGGCTGCCGGGTTGGGAGCGTCTCGATGCACAAACGCCATACGCATGATAACCAACGAATAATCCTGGGGCAGTTGGACAATCACTTCGGGGTTCTTTTGAGCCCAGACCATCGCGTAAGAGCCCAGCAAGTTGTAACCCAGCCAGTAGCGGCCGTCACTGATGCCTTCCAGCATGTCACGCGTATTGCTCTCTAGTTGCGCATCCACCCGCCCCATCTCCACCACCAGATCCCAGAAGCGTGCCGAATAGCGAGCATCCTGCTGAAACAGGGTGTAGCCGATGCCGCTGCTCATGGGTGAGTAGGTGGTCACTTTCCCCTGTAGACGATCGCGCTGGGTGGTGAGCAACGTGTGCAGGTCGGCATGTGTCAGAGGTGGCAGCATGTATTTCGATAGATCAAGCCGGTAGGCCATGACAATCGGTTCGAAGGTAAAGCCGAAGACCTCGTCTCGCCACTTGGCCCAAGCAGGCCAGTTCCGGACCTGAGGCGAGTCCACGGGGCGTGCATAGTCCTCGTTGACCCGCGCCATCTGCCAAGGCATCGCCGAGCTGATCACCACATCCGGGGCAGGTCTGCCAGCCGCGACAAGTTCATCAACCTCAAGGGTAGAACGATCCCGGAAATCCAGCTCGAGGCCAGGGTGAGTCGCCTGAAACGCCTCCAGCAAAGGCGCAACGACCTCCCTATCCAGCGCCGCCTCAACCACAAGTGGGCTGGCAGACGCCACCGGCGGATGCCCAAGAATCAATAACCACGCCAAGACACCGGGTTGCATCGCCAAGCGACACATAGATAGCGGAGACAACATTTTCATGGCGCTTGCTCACTTTCGCGGTGGCGTGGTCGATAAATCGGCAAGTACAGCGTTACCACTAATCCATGAGGGTCTACAGACGCCAGGCTCAATCTAGCGCCGAAACGTTGGGCGATAGTGTCGACGATGGCCAACCCTAGCCCAGAGCCGTCCGTGCCTTGTCGGCCGCCGCGTTCAAAGGGGCGCAACAACTGATGGCAGTCGTCAGAGGGCACGCCTGGTCCGTTATCTTCAACAAACAGTAATGCCTCTTCGCCCTGTGGTCTCAAACCCACGGTGATCTGACTGCCAGGTGGCGTATAGCGTAAGGCGTTGTCGATCAGGTTGCCCAGAACCTCACGAACCGCCCACGCTTCGGCGCGGACACACAGCGTTTCAGAAGGTAACTCGGCCAATCCTAAATCATGCTGCCGTGCCACTTCCCTTCCCGCCCAGTCGAGCAGCGTTTCACGCAACAGCGCATTGAGATCGAGCGGCGCCGCCACATCACTCTCACCTACGTGGCGAAGACGCGCGAGGCTAAGCAGCTGGCTGGCTAGACGGCTGGTTCGCTCGGCACTATCGTGCATCGTTGTAAGCGCCGCGTGCCACTGAGCTGGATCAGCGCTCTGCAGGGCAAGCTCGCTGGTGCTTTGCAGACCTGCCAAAGGCGTCTTGAGCTGATGGCTGGCGTCGGCAGTAAAGCGCAACAGCGACTCCCGACTCTGGCGTTGGCGGGCGAAGAGATGATCAAGGGTGTCAGCGAGTTCACGCATTTCCTCAGGCACTCGTGCGTCAAGCGGACGCATGTCATCGGCGTCGCGACGGCGCAATAGATGGCGTAGTCGACGCATCGGCGTCAACGCCACCCGCATCGTCAATATCATCAAGACACCCGCCAGCAGCACCATCGCCACGAAGTGGCCAACGCTGCGTTCGAACAGCTCACCGGCGAGCGCCTTGCGTCCCTTTCGGGTGTGCCCCACCCAAATTTGAACCGGCTCATGGGTGATCCAACCAGCCGAGTCGTATTCACGACCATAGAGGCGCCAGGAAGTATCTTCAAAGGTGGTCGTCACCGCCCAGGGCGCCTCAGCGACCCGTTCGCGCCACTCGGGCGCGATGGCAAAGGACATGTTAGCGGACACCCGCTCGCCATCGGTCGTGAGCATGGCGTAAAAAACCCGCTCCTGTTGCTGCGTGGCCAGTATCTGCAGAGCAGCAGCAGGCACTTCCATCACAGGCTCACTCTCTTCCCATTGCACGGCCTCGGCAATCGTCAGCGCTGCTGACTCAAGCTGGCTATCAAAGGCCTGCTCTGACGCACGATGCGCGCTGCGCCAAGCTTCGACCATCAATAACACGCCCAATCCGGTCACAGTGACCAGCAGCCAAACAGCCAATTGGCGTTTGAGTGAGCCCGTGGTCTCGATCACTCGCTGACTTCCTCCAGTCGGTAGCCAAGCCCGCGGAAGGTGCGTATCTGCAACCCAGTTCCCTGTAGACGCTTGCGCAGCCGACTGACATACACCTCCAAGGCATTGGAGCCAACGTCATCGAATCCGAAAAGACGGCGCTCCAGCGACTCCCGAGGGGCAATACTGCCTGCATGCAACAGTAGCCCCTCGACCAGCAAAAGCTCACGACGGGGTAGCTCTATAGGATTGTCGTCTAGTGCAGCGGTGCCGGTAGTCGGGTCCAAAGAAAGGCTTGCGAAGCGTAACCGGTTATCACAGCGATGCTGACTTCGCCTCAACAGCGCTCGTACCCGCGCCTCCAACTCCGCCAAAGAGAAAGGTTTAGCGAGATAGTCATCAGCGCCTAGATCCAGGCCACTGATCCTGTCATCGACACCATCACGGGCCGTCAGTATCAGTACCGGGGTGATATCACCACGACGACGCAACGCCGCCAGCAAATTGAGACCGTCACCATCGGGGAGCCCGAGATCCAGCAGGACGAGATCGAAGCGGTCATGGCTCAGCGCCGTATGCGCCTCAGCATAGGTGGTGAATACCTCGACCGTGTTGCCCAAGGGCGCCAGCGCCCGTTCCAGCGAGCTAGCGATAAGGCTGTCGTCCTCGATAACCAGTAGGCGCATTCGACTAATGTCTCATTCAATGAGGTGCAAGGTGACAGGTTGATGAAAGGTAGCGAGCCTAGCATCGCACTGGCTATCGCCAAGATGGCAAACAAGGTGATTTCTCGCATCTTACAACAAAAGCACAGGAGCACGTCATGAGACTCAATACCGCCGTTCGTCACGCTTCCGGCATCGCCCTATTGGGTGGCGCCTTACTCACTGGCCATGTCCAGGCCAATGAGGATACCGAATGCATTGCCCCTGCCAAGCCAGGGGGTGGCTACGACCTGACCTGTCGGCTGGCGGCCAATGGACTTCTCGACGCTGAGTTAATTGATTCCCCCATGATGGTGTCCTATATGCCAGGCGGGATCGGCGCCGTCGCCTATAACCACGTCAACGGAGTGCGCACGGATGACCCCAACCTGATAGTGGCCGCCAGTACCGGTGCCGCGGTAAATCTGGCGCTCGGCAAATTCGGTGAATACGACGGCGATGAGGTTCGCTGGCTCGGCGCCCTGGGCGTCGACTATGGGGCGATTGTGGTCAGCGCTGATGCGCCCTGGGAGTCGCTGGACGAGTTGATGGATGACCTTAAAGATAATCCTGGTGAGATCGCCTTTGGCGCCGGTGGTACCGTCGGCAGTCAGGACTGGATGAAGGTGGCGCTTACCGCTAAAACCGTGGATATCAACCCGCGCGACCTGCGCTATGTCGCCTTTGAAGGCGGTGGCGAAGCCCTTGCCGCACTGCTTGGCGACCATATTCAGGTCTTCACTGGAGACCTCTCCGAACTCAGGTCACAGCTTGAAGGCGGCGATATCCGCGTACTGGCAGCACTCTCAGAGGAACGCGTAGGTGGGCCCTACGCCGACATCCCCACGGCTGCCGAACAAGGTTACGATGTGGAGTGGCCGATCTGGCGCGGCTATTTCATGGGGCCGGAGGTCAGTGATGAGGCGTATACGGCATGGGTCGAGCGTCTGCAAACCCTCTCGGAAGATCCGGGCTTTACAGAACTCCGTGAGGCCCGTGGCCTGTTCCCGATGTCCCGTTTCGGTGACAGCTTCGACAGTTACGTGCAGGAACAAATTGAGAGCTTCAAGACACTGGCCGAAGAAGTGGATCTGAAATGAAAATCGCTGCCGACCGACTTTTAGGCTTAGCTCTGATCGGGTTGGCGGTGTTTGTTGCCGTTCAGGCCATCAACCTGGAAGTCCCCTTCAACTATGAGCCCGTGGGACCACGGGCCTTTCCCCTCGGCCTGTCTATTCTGCTGGCAGCGCTTTCACTGGTACTCGTGTTGAAGCCCGGCGCCGACGGCCAATGGCCGCATAAGGCGCTGGCACTCAAGCTATTGCTGGTGCTTGGCCTACTGGTGGTTTACACCATGTTGTTCACCCGACTGGGCTTCATCCCCACTACCTTCGTGGTGGTGGCCGCGCTGGCCAGACTATTCGAAGCAACTTGGGGCAAAGCGATGGTGACTGGCGCCGTCATGGCAGTGGGCAGTTTTTTGCTGTTCACCGAAGCGCTGGGTATCTCGCTCCCCACCGGCTACTGGCTAAGCGCCATCATTTAAGGGAACGCCACGATGTTTGATTTTTTACTGCAGGGCTTTGGCGTCGCGCTGAGCCCGATGAATCTAGGGCTGGCCTTCCTGGGTGCGATGCTAGGCACGCTGTTTGGCGCGCTGCCGGGTATCGGGCCTATCAACGGTATCGCCATTTTGATGCCCCTCGCGTATACGCTGGGCCTGCCCGCCGAATCTGCGCTTATCCTGCTGGCCGGCATTTACACCGGCGCTGAGTATGGCGGGCGCATGTCGAGCATTCTGCTTAACGTGCCCGGCGACGCGGGTGCGGTCATGACCACCATTGACGGCTACCCACTGGCCCAAAAGGGGCTCGCAGGCCCGGCCCTGGGCCTTTCGGCTGTCAGTTCCTTCGTCGGCGCGACCATCGCCATTATCGGCCTGACGCTATTTGCACCGTTGCTCGCCAAGGTGGCGGTGATGTTCGGCCCTGCCGAATTTTTTGCGCTGATGATCTTCGCGTTTTCCTCGATGGCGGTGATGATGGGCAAAGACCCTATCAAGACCGGTATCGGGGCGGTGCTGGGTATTCTAATCGCGACGGTGGGCGTTGACTCGGGCACCGGCGTACTGCGCTATACCTTCGGCATGGCGGAGCTGTATGACGGTATTGACTTCGTGGTGATGATTATCGGCCTGTTCGCCATCAGCGAGATTTTGCTGATGTTGGAGCATGCCAATCGCGTAAATAAAGAAAGCGATGAGATCCCGCCGCTGGGCCGTGTCTTCATCAGCTTGAAGGAAGTGCTCTACTGCAAGGGCGCGATGATCCGCTCAGGACTGATTGGCTTTATCATCGGTGTGCTGCCCGGTACGGGGGCCTCCGTGGCAGGGGCCGTTTCCTACACCACCGAAAAGCGCCTCTCCGATAAGGAAGGCACCTTTGGCCATGGCGACATGCGTGGCCTGGCCGCCCCGGAATCGGCCAACAACGCCGCCGCCGCAGGCTCTTTTGTCCCCATGCTGACACTGGGCATTCCCGGTTCAGGCACTACAGCCGTGCTGCTCGGCGCGCTCATGCTTTACAACATCACTCCTGGGCCGATGATGTTTACCGAACGTCCAGAGGTAGCGGGTGGGCTGATTGCGTCTTTATATATTGGTAACATCGTGCTGTTGGCGCTCAACCTGCCATTGGCCGGGGTCTTCGCCAAGGTGCTGACAGTGCCACGCTGGGTGCTGGTGCCGGCCATCGCCATTCTCGCTTTCGTCGGCGTTTATCAGCTTCACTCCGACCTGATGGCCATATACCTGATGCTGATCATCGGCGTCTTCGGCTATCTACTTCGTAAGCTGGGATTTTCCTTGGCCCCGGTTATTCTTGGCTACGTGCTCGGTGGACTGATGGAGCAGAATCTGCGTCGTGCGCTATCTGTAAGCGGCGGGGACGTAGATATCCTGTGGCAATCCGGCATCTCGCTGGGCCTATGGATCGCCGCGGCGGCACTGCTGATTCTTCCCTGGCTGGTACCGAAGCTGTTACCTAGCAACGATAAACGGGAGAATCGACCAAACGCCTGAGAATTCGCCAGGTATCAGCCTCTGCTCTGGGCCCGCTCTAACGTTTGATAGCGGGCCCAGACGTTTGACAGGGAGTCATCGCCAATTGAACGACACCATTACGCAACCCCTGACCGCCTTTTACCGATTTCTACCCACGCTGGCGTTGGGCTTGATCGGTGGGGGTATTGCCTACTGGCTTGAAATGCCGTTGCCCTGGCTGCTGGGCTCCATGATAACCACCACCGCCGCGAGCCTTATGGGTTTGCGACTGCGCTCACCGGGACGCGGTCGTAAGGGGGTGTTGGTGGTTATTGGCGTGATGCTCGGTTCGGCCTTCACGACGGACGTGTCGGGCGATCTGCTGGCGTGGTCGACCAGCCTGGTCATCATGCTGCTGGCCACGGCCGTCATGATGCTGTTTTCAGTATGGTTTTCCCGGCGGATCGGCCACTATTCCATGGATACTGCGCTCTATGCAGGCGTGCCCGGTGGCGTTTCGGCGGTGACCGGTATGGCCATGGACGCTAACGCTGACCTGCGCGTAGTGGGCATGACGCATGCGGTGCGCATCTTGATTCTGTTGGCGGCCATCCCACCGCTATTGAGCGGAATCGGGCATGTCAGCCTGCAGCCCACCGGCATGAGTCTGGATCAATGGTTATGGCTGCCAAGCCCGGGGGATGCGGCGTGGCTTGCCGGTGCCGGTGTGCTTGGCGCCTGGCTTGGGCAACGGCTGCACCTGCCCAATGCGCTGCTGTTCGGCCCCGCCCTGATTTCAACGGGTCTTCACCTCTCGGGCCTGACCCACGCCTCGCTTCCCCCCAGCCTTATCGCCATGGCTCAGGTGGTGATTGGCATCTCGGTGGGCGTGCGTTTTGCGGGCACCTCGCTGGCCGAAGTACGACACACCCTGCTCATGGCCACCCTGCAAGCCGTCATTTTGCTACTTATCGCCCTGGTGGCGGCATGGGGCATACACGCCTTGACCGGTGTCTCGTTAGCGGCCGCGCTGCTCGCATATATGCCCGGCGGCGCACCCGAGCTGAGCCTCGTGGCCCTTTCATTGGGTATAGACCCGGCCTTCGTCACCTCGCATCACCTGCTGCGTATCACGGTGCTGATCCTGGTATTGCCGCTGTTGTTGAGCTATTTCCAGCGGGCGCACGTATAACCCAGATCCATCATTGCGAATGTCATTATCATTCGATGCGTTCGCATACGGATTAACCTCCCCCCTCATCGGCCAAGCACGCCTTTCAGCGCCTATCGGCGTCTTCAGCAACGGGCTCTTCGGCAACGGGTTCGTCCTCCACCGGGTCTTCGAGGGGCTCACCGTTCTCGTCCAACAGCTGGTGGTCGTAGGCAGCCTGAAGACCGGTATCTTCTACATGCTCCTCCTCGGCCTGTGGCTCTTCGTCATCGGTCAGGTAGTCGATATGGCCGGGATAAAGCGGCGAGATGACCGCCGTCAGGATGCCGATCACCGTAAAGATCGCAAACGCATCCGCGTATCCAAAGCTTTCGACCAGCCCGCCGATCACCGGCGAGCCCACTGCCTGCCCAAGTGCGCAGGCCATGAAGGGTAGCACCGGCCCCATCGATATGCGCCCCGGCAGCAGTCGGATGCCGGTCATCAGATAAAGCCCCGTCAAGCTCATGTAGGCCAAGCCGAACACCATTGCGGAGAACATCGCCAGTGGCAACTGGCTGGGGCTCGCGGCCAGCAACACCAGGCTTGAGGACAGCATCATCAACATCAAGGCCTGGGTAATCGGCGGGTTGTTACGGTCGGCCAGATCACTGATGACGGCACCGCCGAGACCGGCGACGCCCACTGCAAACCACAGCCAACCGGTGTTCTGCGAAGACAGCGCGCCGAGGTTCACCAGCAGGTCAGGCGCGAACAGCCAGTACGGCGCGGATACAAAGCCCATTGCAAAAGCAAACAGCGTAAGCCGAATCAGCCGTGACCACTGCACACGGGTGATGGGCGGAGGCGGCGCCGCGTTGGAGGGGATGACACGGGATACCGAAGGAATGAAAAACCATGCCGCTACGACACCGAGTCCGGCCAGCACGGCGAATATCGTGTAGGTAAGCCGCCAGGCATCTGCCAGGAAGACCACAGTCGGCACGGCCACGATGATACCGATGCTGGTGCCGGCATTCATGATCGAGCTGACGCGGCCATGCATCGAGCGGCTGACCAGCGCCTGCATCGCCGCCGTGAGCGCCGGCATCATAAAACCGGTGCAGATGCCACAGATAAACACACCCACGCCCAACGAGAGTGACGTTGACGATTGACTGATCAAGGCAAGACCACCAAGCCCGAAACAACCGGAAAGTACCGCCAGATTACGAGCGCCGAGACGGTCAGCAGCGAAAGGTGCCACCAGCGTGGCCAGCACAAAACTGATGAACGGCAGAGCGCCGATGATGCCGACGACATACGACGACAGTGACAACTCATCGCTGATGGAGGGGACGAACAGACCAAACGCAAAGCGTGCCAGCCCATAACTGATGGCGACCAGCGCCGCACCGAATAGGGCAAACCCCAAGTTCGACAACGTCTTCATACTAGGCACTCCCCCGCCGCTGGTTACATGTATACAAGTCCGCTTCGGTCATTGTGGTAGTAACCTTGATCATGAGCAATGCAGAAGCCCTACCAATGGAAAAAAACAACCATCAATCGGCCCGAGCGCGTGGCGAAGCCGCTAAGTGCGTTAGCCAGGAGACGCTGGTATAAAGGAAAGAGGACAAGCGGCGACGGAGCATCAACGCCGAATCCGTCATCACGGTTACCGCAAGGAGAGAGTGCCATGAGTCAACGCGACGAATTTGTTGAAGAAATGAAAGCCCGGCTCGACGAGTGGAATAAAGAGATCGACGAGCTGGTCGCCAAGGCCCGCCAGGCCAGTGACGAGGCCAGGGTCAAGTACCATGAAGACATCGAGCGGCTTAAGCAACGCCAGGCGGAGACACAACAACGCCTCGACGAGCTTCAGCATTCAAGCGAAGCCGCCTGGGAGACGGTTCGCCAGGGGATGGAAGACTCCTGGGAGCTGATGCGCAAGGCCTTCCGGGACGCCTCTTCGCGCTTCAAGTAGCCGCACAGGCCTCCGCCACGTCAGTGAGTAGCAGTGCCGTCCGGGGGTTGCGACGCGTTACCCTCGCGGAGACGCTCGATGGATGCGCCCCCTTGCTTGGCCAGGGTCGCCAGGCGGTCGATCTGTTCATCCAGGCGAGGCAGGGCCTCCTGACGGTAGTTCGAGAGATCGTCAATCGCGCCCATGACCTCGCCGAAGGCCTCCTCAAGCACCTCCATGTCGAGCATCGCCCCGGATGCCCGCTTCTGGATATCCACCCCCTGCTGGCGCAGCGCCTTGGCGGTACCGCCAATCATCTGCGAGGTGGTGTCGTTGAGGGCTTCGACGCGATCCAGCACCAGACGCTGATTGGCCATGGCCATGGCCACGGTCACCGCCACGGTGAGCGCCGAGACGGTGACGTTGATCGCCCTGTCCACGCCGCGCATCAACTCACGGTTGTTGCGGATGATGACCTCCAGCGCCAGCACGCCCTGCTGGCTCACCGCCAGCTGTTGCTGAAGGTCGACTATGCGCTGGCGTAGCGGAAAGAGTAGCTCCTCTTCAAGGAACTGACGCCGTGGATCAGCGGCATCGCGGGCGGCAATCTCGTCTTTCAGACGGCGATCAATCAAGCGCCCCAGGGCAATTTGACGGTTCAACTCGCCGAGAATGTTATTGAGAGCTTGCTGGTCATCGCTGAGGGTGAGGTTGTCGCGATGCAGCATGTCGCGCCCGCCCTCCAGTTCCTCGATGATCGCATCCAGCGCCTGCTGGGCATTCTCGAACTTGCGAAAGTAGCGCTGCAGGCGGCTGTCGATGCCGGGAATGATCGCCATGACGCGATCCAGCGCGCTCGGCGCCAGGCGATGGCGGGCGGGGTCGAGCCCTTCCATGCGCCCACGCAGATCGGTCAGCGCCTTGGCGACCGGGCCGCCTTCGTCGCCCTGGTGGGCCAGCTGGCGAAGCGGCGTTTGCAGCATGGCGCTGCGATGGGCGGCCTGTTGCTGCAATTCCAGCCCCATCTCGTCCACGGCCCGGCGCTGGCGAACCACCGACGCCTCGTCATCCCCGGCGAGAACCTCCTCGACGAAGTGATCGGCCATCGCCTCAAGCTCAGGGTCAATGTCACGGTCCTCGGCGTCGACCGAATCGGCATCGGCCTGGCGGACGCCCACCTGGTCGGCGATCTCGTCTACCGGCGGCAGGGAGAGGCGACGTTGGTCATCGGATGGCTGAGTCATGGACATCTCCTGGGCTATTAAAAAAGCCGTTGTAAAAATCGCCGGGTAGCGCCAATCGGTGCATTACTCCTTGCGCGCATAACGGTCTGCGCCTTCGACGAAGCGGCGCAGGTCCTCAAGCGCCGTCTCGGTGGTGACCGACGCCTGCGGGCGCGCCGTCTCGATACGCGCCATGGAAACGGCGGTATCGTCGAGCACGGTCAGCGCCGATTCGATGCGCGCGGAGAGCTCATACAGGCGGTGCTCGGTCTCCACCAGCAGATCCAGGCGACGCACCAAGGCGGCGCGCTCTTCCTCGCTCAATTGCCTGCCCTCGCGGTTCAAGCGGCCCCGCACGTAGTCGCCGTCCACGCTCACCACCCCGCGCGCCTGGGAAGCCATGGTCGTCAGCGTATCCACCGCACCGAAGCACACCTGGGAGACCAGCCCCTGCGAGCGCTTGAAAGCCAGCTCGCCATGCTGGAACCGTTCGCCGAGCACGTCCATCACATGTCGATAGCGGCTATAGAGCCGGTCGGCCAGGATTGCCAGGTCGGGGCGATTAACGTCCAACAGGCTTTGCTTGACCCGGCACATGGCCAGCACGAGCTCGTCGGCACCTTCAAGGGGCCTTGCCGGGTCAAGCACCGAGACCCCCGCCTCGTGGGCCCTGCGTTCCTCCTGGGCACGGCGTTGCTGTGTTTCGGCAACGCGCTGAGCGGCCTGGCGACGCTCACGGCGGCGCGCCAGCCAACCGCGCAACGTGCGCTCGACGGGCAACGCCACCGGAATGGCGACGATGCCCGATAGCCAGCCAAGCAGGCTGGGACTGAAACCACCCCACAGGGACGTCAGCCACAGCAGCATGCTAATGAAGGGAACCAGCAGGCAGTAGCGGACGATTACCTGCAGTCGACCGGGCGCCGGCCACGGAAGTGCCAAGCCAGGGTTGTAGAGCCCTACCAACAGCCAGGGCAGGCAGGTCATAAAGAGGCCGTAGGAGAGCCCCTGCAGGAATCCCAACATGGAGATGGCTATCCTTCCGTCGTGGAACGCAAATCCCGAGTGTAGCCTAACCGAGAGGGGGCGCTAAGCCCTAGTTGGGCACACGCTGTTAACGCTGCGCCCCAACCGGGGTATTGAGAGCCGCCAAGTGGGCCGCTAATACGAAAACGGCCACCCTTGGGGGCGGCCGTGAGACGCTGGATGCCCCAGTGGTAAGCCGGCGTTTTCGCTACGGCAGGATGACCAGATGATTGGGCAGCTCGTTACGCTCGTGGGTGGCGGGTACGTGCTCTTTCAAAAGCTTGCCGCAGGCGGCAATGCAGTCGAGAAATCCCTGCCGGGTATCGCCCTGGTGCACCTTGGCGGTGAAATCCGCCACGATGTCTTCCCACACCTTGTCGTCGAGCACGTCGGCGATGCCCTGATCCACCAGGATCTCCACATAGCGTTCCGCTTCCGAGACAAAGATCAGCATGCCGGTGCCGCCGTCGGTATGGTGCAGACGCTGCTCCAGGAACTGGCGGCGCGCCAGGTTTGAGGCGCGCCAGTAACGCACCTGCCGGGGAATCAGCCGGGTATTGATAGTGGGCATGCGGAACAGCAGGCTGAGTAGGACGAACGTGCCCCACTGCACCAGCAACAGCACGTCGGCGCTGAACCAGCCGCCCACATAATTGGCGATACCCGGCACCAGCAACGCCAGAATGCCCGCCCAGAGCAGCGGAATATAGCTGTAGTTATCGGACTGGGCCGTCAGCACGGTGACCAGCTCAGCGTCGGTTTCCCGTTCCACCTCGTTGATCGCGGCGGTAACGGCTTCCTGATCGCTTTTACTTAGTAATGTCATGATGTGTGTTGCTCATAGTCAGGTGTGAAGAGTCAGCGCGCGCGTATGGCCATACGGCATTACCAGCCACCGGAGGCACCGCCGCCGCCGAAGCCGCCACCGCCGCCACCAAAACCGCCGCCGCTGCCACCGCCACGACCGCCCATGGCGGCGCCAAGCAACGCCGCGCCGACGAGAGCCGCGCCCCCGCGGCCGCCACGGCCACCACGACTACCGATAAAGAATACGACACCCATCATGATGAAGAAGAATAGCCCCATCAGGCCGGGGTTGGGCTTTTCCTGAGCTGACGCGGGCTGCTGTCCCTCAGGAGCCGCCAAGGGCTCGCCGCCGAGCACCTGGATCATCGCCGCGGCACCGTTAACGATACCGGCCTGAAAATCCCCCTGGCGGAAAGCCGGGCTGATCGCCTGATTGATGATCACCGAGGACTGGGCGTCGGTGAGACGCCCTTCAAGACCGTAGCCCACTTCGATGCGAATGGCCCGTTCTTCTTCTGCCACGATTAGCAGAGCGCCGTTATCCTCGTCTTCCTGACCAATTCCCCAGTGGCGACCCAACTGGTAACCGAAATCCTCGATCGGATACCCCTGCAGGTCCGGCAGGGTCACCACCACCACCTGTTCGGTGCTTGCTTCTTCGTGGGACTGAAGCATCTGGGTCAGGCGCGCTTCCACCTCGGGTGAAAGCATTTCTGCGCGATCAACCACCCGGCCGGAAAGCTCGGGGAACTCAGGCGATGACTGGGCCCAAGCGGAAACCGGGAGCAACATCAGGAACGTCAGCAACAGACTTTTGCGAATCAGGGTAGCCATCAGAAGTCCACCGCAGGTGCGTCTTCCGCATTTTCCGTGGTGGCTTCGAAATTGGCGCGAGGCTCCAGATCGCTATACAGAACGCTATGCCAGAGCTTCCCCGGGAAGGTGCGCAATTCAGTATTGTAGAGTTCCACTGCCTGGATGAAGTCCCGGCGCGCAACGGCAATGCGGTTCTCGGTCCCTTCAAGCTGTGACTGCAGGGCCAGGAAGTTTTGGTTCGACTTCAGGTCAGGATAACGTTCTGACACCGCCATCAAACGGCTCAAGGCACTGCTCAGCTCCCCTTGGGCCTGCTGGAACTGCTGCAGCTTTTCGGGATTTTCGAGAATGCTCTCGTCTACCTGGATCGAGGTGGCCTTGGAGCGTGCTTCCACGACCGCGGTCAACGTTTCCTGCTCTTGGTCCGCAAACCCCTTGACGGTTTCCACAAGGTTGGGAATCAGATCGGCACGGCGCTGATACTGGTTTTCCACCTGGGACCAGGCGGAGGTGACTTTCTCATCGTAGGTGGGAATATTGTTGACCCCACAGCCGGTGAGTAACAGCACCAGCGCCAGCACGGACGTCCACTGCCAGAGTGTCCGCTGTCGAAACGGTTGATAAAGGATTCCCATAGTGCGCTGCCCCGGAGGTCGTTGCATGAAGAAGGGGAAATGCCCGGCCCGCGAGCAGTGACATTAAACTAACTATAAATGTGGGGGCAAAGCAGCTGTTTTCAAGGTGGTCAGCGATCCAGGCGGCTCGCGTCGTAGACGCATTTACCCGCCACGAACGTTTGCTGCGGCTGGAGTTCGCTATCGAGCAAGGTAACATCGGCATCAAAGCCGATCGCCAGGCGTCCTTTGCTTGCGTGCAGACCGAGCACTCGGGCAACGCTTCCCGAAATCAGCCCCAAAGCCGTTTCGAGGGGCAGAACTTCCTCCCGCACGAGGCGTTGCCAGTCCGCAATCAGCGTGGTGTTGCGTGCCACTTTCATGCCCAGATAGGCCCCGTTCGCGTCGAATTCCGGCAGGCTGCCGTTGCAGTCGGAGCTCAGAGTGATGAGCTCAGGCGGAACGCCCCGCTGGAGTAAGCGAGCCACGGCATCGAAGCCGGACAGGCCGTCGCCGGCATCTTCAAAAGCGGTGACATCGACGCTTGCATTGAACGCCAGCGCGAAGTCCGCGGCTTCCTCGAGCAAGGCAGGGTGGCGGTTTACGTGGGTGGGAATCACCTGGTCAGCGGGAATCTCGGTCTCACTGAGCAACCGTCGCAACGGTTCCAGCCCCCGTTTGCCGTCGCCGAGATGGAAGTGGCAGATGCCACGTTTGCCGGCCAGCATGGCGCCCACTCGGGTATCGCTGACAAGGCGTTCGATTTCATCCTGGCGTGGCTGACTCGAGCGATGATCCGAAATGGCGATTTCCCCCAGGCCGATGACCTCGGGAATCCAGGCCAGGTCACGCTGAATATCGCCGGTCAGCGTGGGCGGCGGGATACGATAGGCGCCGGTGTACATGTAGGCTGCTATACCCTCGGCCCTGAGCCCGCGCACCTTGGCCAGCAAGTCCGCCGGGGAACGGCTGATGCTGTCGGTGCCCAGCACCCCCACCACCGTGCCGATCCCCATCGCGGCGATCTCATGGGCCGAAATTTCCGGACAGCGCGTGCCGCAGCCGCCCTCGCCCCCACCGCCGGTAACGTGAACGTGCTGATCGATAAACGCCGGCACGGCGGTAAGATGGCGCGCCTCCACGACCCGCACCGGCCAGCCCGCGGGGATCTCGATGTCCCGCCCCAAGGCGGCGATGCGGCCGTCGGCGATCAGGATATCGTTCGCCTCGAGAGGTTCCGGCGCATAGAGGCTGCCGACTCGCAGCAGGGTCAGCAGCCGGTCTTCAGGGGGGCCGGCGGGCATCATGGCGACTCACCGTCTGGCGTTGTGGTGGCAACCGACTGGAAGCGGCGACCTCTGATCCGCTCAATGGCGCTATCCACATCGTCGATCAGCAGGACCAGCAGGTCACCTTCGCTTGCCTCCTCGAAAGCGCGTTCCACAGCCTGCTGCTCTTCCATGATGACCTCCACCCGGCAGGCGCCCGGGACAGACTCAGCGCCTTCACGCAGCAGGCGGGCGGCGTCACCGGGGGTGCGCCCGCGGGCATCGGTCTCGTAGATGAAAACCACATCGTGCATCCGGGCAAGCAGAGTGCCCAGCGTAAACAGATCCTCGTCGCGGCGGTTGCCAGGGGCGCTGGCCACGCTGATCCGTCGGCGGGCCGGAATGCAGCCGACCAGTTCGCTTAAGGCCTCAAGCGCCGGCACGTTGTGGCCGTAGTCGATCAGCACCTTCATGCCGTCGGCGTCGATGAGGTTGGTACGGCCGGGATTCTGGCCCGGCGTGGGGTGGAAGGTCTGCAAGCCCATCTGAATGTCCGCGATCGACAGGCCCAGGGCATAGGCGGCGGCACTCGCCGCCAGGGCGTTGGCGACATTGAAGCGCGCATGGCCTTCGAAGGTGATCGGCACGTCCACCACGGGGATCACCTCTGCCTCGACATGGCCCTGGCGCATCACGATGCGCTCGTTGTGGAGGGTAAAGGCGACGCCCTGGTCGCGAACATGCTGACGGACGGGGCGGGAATGAGGGTCCAGGGTAAAGAAGATGATGTCGCCTCGGGCCCATTCCTGGCCCTCCAGCACCCGGGGGTCGTCGGCATTGAGCACGGCCGTGCCTCCCTGGCGAACGGCATCGATCACCACCGTCTTGCAGCGCGCCAGCTCATCCAGCGTATGGATGTCGTGCTCGCCCAGGTGGTCGCTGGCGATGTTGAGCAACACGCCCACGTCGCATTCATCGAACCCCAGTCCGCGGCGCATGATGCCCCCGCGGGCGACCTCGAGCACGGCGCACTCGACGGTGGGCTCGCGCAGCACGATCGCGGCCGCCTGAGGGCCGCTGTAGTCACCACGCATGATGACGTGATTGTCGATCTCGATGGCGCCGGTGCAGGCCATGCCGACATTGCGCCCGGCCTGGCGCAGCAGGTGCGAGAGCAGGCGTACCGTGGTGGTCTTGCCGTTGGTACCGGTGACCGCCGCGATGGGAATGCGGCCGGTGGTCTCGCTGTCGGGAAACAGCATGTCAACGACCGGCCGCCCCACATCACGCCCCTCCCCGTGGGTGGGCGAGAGGTGCATGCGAAAGCCAGGCCCGGCATTGACCTCGACCACCGCGGCCGATTGTTCCTCGAGGGGCTTCGTGAGGGTTTCGGCGAGCAGATCGATGCCGATGATGTCCAGCCCCACCAGGCGCGCAATGCGCTCCGCCGCGTAGCGCACCTCCGGGTGAACATCGTCGGTGACGTCCGTGGCCGTGCCCCCGGTGCTGAGGTTCGCGGTGGGCTTTAGGTAAACCATGTCACCGGCCGGAATGACGCTCTGCAGGGTCAGGTTCTGCTGGCCGATCAGCCTTAGCGACTGGTCATCCAGTTGGATCTGGGTGAGCAGGTTCTCGTGGCCGACGCCGCGACGTGGATCGCGATTTTCCGCGTCGACCAGCGCCTGGAGTGTCGCCACCCCGTCGCCCACCACATGCGCCGGACGGCGTCTCGCGGCGGCGACAAGCTTGCCGTCGATGACCAGCAGGCGGTGATCCTCTCCGCGAATGTACTGCTCGACGATCACCGAGGGATTGCGGTACGAGGCAATATTGAAGGCATCACTCAGCGCCTGGTCGTCCTCGATATTGGTGCTCACCCCGCTGCCATGGTTGCCGATGACCGGCTTTACCGCGACGGGATAGCCGATGGTGCGAGCGGCGTCCAGCGCTTCGTCGAACGAACCGCACACCCATCCCTGGGGCACTGGAATCCCGGCATCGCCGAGTACCTGTTTGGTCCACTCCTTGTCGTCGGCGATGCCGTAGCCGATCAGGTCGGTATGGCCGGTCACCGTCGCCTGGATGCGCTGCTGACGGTGGCCGTGGCCGAGCTGGATGTAGCTGTTTTCTTCGCTCAGGCGGACATGGGGGATGCCCCGACGGGTGGCGGCATCGACAATGGCCGCCGTTGAGGGGCCGAGCATGTGGGCGTCGCGCACCTGTTTGAGGCGGGTGATGATGGAGGTAATATCGATCTCGTCGCCCTTGAAGAGTCGTGCGACGAGAGCAACGGCCTCTTCGCCGGCGGCAAGGCCGCAGGCTTCGTCCCGGTAACGGTAGACGACGTTGTAGATGCCAGTTTCGTAGGAATCGACCGTCTTGCCGTAGCCCACCGAAAAGCCGATCAGGTTCTGCAGCTCGATCGCCACATGCTCGACCACATGGCCGGCCCAGGTGCCACGCTCGAGCCGCTCCAGAAAGCCGCCGGGGCGGCCTACCGAGCAGCGGTGCTCCTGGAGGGTCGGGAGCAGCGTCGTCAGCCGTTCGACAATGCCGGGGACAAGGTCGCTCGGTCGCTCCTCGAGTTCACCAATGTCCAGCCGCATGTAGATGGCCGGGTAACGGCTGTAGTAATTCGGACCCCGCAGGGCCCGATGATCGAGGATATTCATTGCGCATGCCTCCCTGGCAAAATGGCGCTGAGCTCATCGGCAACGAGATAGCGCCGTGCATCGATATCGTATCCATGGCCGCTGACCATGGCATGCAGAATCATATTTTCGATGGCGACCGGCTCATCCATGGCCAGTTCTGCGATATTAGAACTCGCCAGGTCTCGACTATCGATGATGATGACGTGCCCCGGCCCGATCGTTTCCAGTACACGGTTTGGATGGATGATCACCGCCGCATCCTCGCCAATGCCAACGCCCAAGTGCTCCGGATTGCTGGCCCCCACCTGCATCAAACGCGTGAACCGACCCCGCTCAAGAAAGTGACTGTCAATGACCAGCCCGCGCACGAAATCCAGGCCGAAGGTCATGTTGACCCCACCCTTGCGTAGGGCATCGGCCGCCGCACCGTTATAGATCATGGTGCTGGGCATGGCGGCGGCCCCGGCACTGGTGCCGGCGACCACGGCGCCGGCCTTCAGCCGTTCGCGAATGGCACGCAGGGTCGCGGAGCCACCAAACACGGTGGTCAGGCGAAGCTGGTCCCCGCCGGTGAAGAAAATCACGCCGCTGCGTTGAATAAGCCGGATATTCTCTTCATCGGCGGCTTGCTGGCGGTCCTGGATATTCAGCGCATGGACCTGACTGGCCCCCAAGCGAGTGAAGGCCGCCTCGTAGCTGGGCAAGAGCTGTTCAGGAATGCTGCTGGCGGTGGCGATGATGGCGACTTCGTCGCTGTCGTTGGGGGCAAGCTCGAATACCCGTCGCAGAATGGCGAGTTCGGAGGTCTTGTCCTCGGCTCCGCCAATGGCCACAAGATGGCCTGTGACGGTGGGGTGATGTGACGCCATGTCCCCTTCGCCGCCCAGCGACGCTTTTAAGGAATGCACAGACACGCCCGGTACCGGTAATGTCATATGCGATAATGTTTCGGTTAGTGACTTAACTTATAACAGTAGCAAACGGCCCTAGCCAGCTTAATAATACCGCTTGGCCGGGTCACTTCCCGCCCGCCTGCATATTGCCTCTGCGCCCCTACGATAACCCGCTATGCTTGAGTGAGCGCCCTGCGCCACGGCTAACGCCTGCCTGGAGCAAGGCCATTCCCTGCCTGCTACCCGCTGCCCTTCAGCGGTGACGACTGCCGACAGCCGAGCTTACGCCAGGAGGCGGACATGAGCGTTCGGAATATTTTTGTTGTCGGGATGGATGAGCCTAATCGCCAACGTCTCGCGCATTTACGCGGGGCTGAAAACTACCGTTTCCACGGCGTGATCGAGCCCGCCGAGGTCAATGATACGGAAATCTTTCCTATCGAGGATATGCTCGCCCGGGCCGAAACCCAGCTGAAAGCATTTGGCGAGCCTGTCGATGCCATCGTCGGCTATATGGACTTTCCGGTCTCGACCATGCTGCCGCTGCTCTGCGAGCGACTGGGCACGCGCACCACCAGCCTCGAAAGTCTGCTCAAATGCGAGCACAAGTACTGGAGTCGGCGCGTACAGCATGAGGTCATTGCCGATTACATCCCTCGCTTTACCGCCTTTGACCCCTTCGATTCCCAGGCGCTTGCGCATATCGGGGAAGCGGGGCTGTATTTCCCGTTCTTCGTCAAACCCATCAAGTCGTCAGGCTCACGGCTGGGCTTTCGCATCGAAAGCCCCGAAGATTTCGCCCACGCCGTCGCGCGTTTGTGTGAAGGCATCGGGACGATTTCAGAGCCCTTCAACTACGTACTGGAACACGCCAACCTGCCTGACGAGGTACGCCTGGTCGATGGCGGTCACTGCATGGCCGAGGAAATTATCGGCGGCTGGCAATGCACCCTAGAAGGCTACGTGTTTCAGGGCGATGTCGTGCCTTACGGCATTGTCGATTCGATTCGCTACCCGCAGGTGCTGAGCTTTTTATCCTACCGCTACCCGTCACAACTGCCCGAGCCTATACAGCAAAAAATGCAGGCGCTGACGCGCGACGTCATGGCCCACATCGGCTACGACAATGCAGCGTTCAATATCGAATACTTCTGGGATGAAGTGCAGGATCGCATCTGGCTACTCGAGATCAACACCCGCATTGCCCAATCGCATTGCGACCTGTTCGAAAAGGTCGACGGTGTGAGCCATCAGCAGGTAACGGTGGACCTGGCGTTGGGACAGTCACCCAACCTGCCCTTCCGGCAAGGCGCCTTCGCGTTCGCCGCGAAATACTTCTATCGCGTCTTCTTTACTGATGCTACCGTCAGCCAGGTACCCAGCGATGAGGAAATCACCGCGCTCCAGCAGGCCTTCCCCGGGACCATCATCACGCTACAGGTCGAGGTCGGCACCCGCCTGTCATCCCTCCCCGAGCAAGACAGCTACAGCTTCGCCCTGGCCTACATATGGATGGGCGCCGACACCCTCGTCGCGCTTGAAGACAACTACGCCCGCCTCGCTGAGCAGCTACATTTTGCGTTTGAGGACATTATTGGCTGACGCGCTCTCGTTGCAGGCCCTCATTACAAGAAATCCCGCCACGGAAAAGGAAAGAAGGTCATGCATATCGTCAGCGATTTGCCCCGCAAGGTGCAGGAGGAGGAAGACTGGATCACCCTGTCCGATGGCTGCCGGCTGGGCATTCGTATCTGGCGTCCGGTGGATGCCGAAAGCGACCCGGTCCCTGCCATCCTTGAGTATCTGCCCTATCGCAAGCGCGACCTGACGGCGATGCGCGACGTCCAGACGCACGCCTACTGGGCGGGTCACGGCTATGCCGGCATTCGGGTGGATATTCGCGGCAGCGGCGAGTCGGACGGCGTGCTGACCGACGAATACCTCCAGCAGGAGCTGGACGATGGCGTCGAAATTCTTAAATGGCTGGGGCAGCAAGCCTGGTGCACCGGCGATGTCGGCATGATCGGCATCTCATGGGGCGGGTTCAACGGCCTGCAGATTGCGGCACTCCAGCCGCCCGAGCTGAAGGCCATCATTACGCTGTGCTCGACCGACGACCGCTACGCCGATGATGTGCACCACATGGGCGGCTGCCTGCTCGGCGACAACCTGTCGTGGGCCTCGACCATGTTCGATGGCAACACCTGCCCCCCTGACCCGCAACTGGTCGGTGAGCGCTGGCGGGAAATGTGGCAGGAACGCCTTGAGGGGAGCGGGCTGTGGCTTGCCACCTGGCTTCAGCATCAGCGCCGCGACGACTACTGGAAGCATGGCTCGGTCTGCGAGGATTTCTCGCGCATTCGCTGCCCGGTCTATGCTGTCAGCGGCTGGGCCGACGGTTACTGCAACGCCGTGTTCCGGCTGCTTGAAGGGCTCGACGTGCCGCGCAAGGGCCTGGTCGGACCCTGGTCGCACAAGTACCCTCACCTGGGGGTGCCGGGGCCGGCCATCGGCTTTTTACAGGAATCGCTGCGCTGGTGGGACTATTGGTTGAAGGGCAAGGAAACGGGCATCATGGAGGAGCCGATGCTGCGCGTTTGGATGCAGGACTCGGTGCCCCCGTCCGCCCGCTACGAGGAACGACCAGGCCGCTGGGTGGCCGAGCCCAGCTGGCCGTCGCCCCGCATCGAACCGACGCCCTTTCGCCTCACCAGCGGCCATGACCTGCTCCCAGCTCTGCCGGGCGATGAAGCGGACGGGGCGGACAACGATGTACCTCTCACCGTACGTTCACCGCTGTCGGTCGGCCTGTATGCAGGCAAGTGGTGCTCCTACAATGCGCCGCCAGACCTGCCCCACGATCAACGCGACGAGGACGGCGGCTCGCTGATCTTCCAGACGGCCCGGCTCGAACACGACATCGAGATTTGCGGCCAGCCCGTCGTTGAACTCGACATCGAAGCCGACCAGCCCGTGGCCATGGTGGCGTTAAGGCTCAGCGATATCGCCCAGGACGACAAGGCGACGCGGATCTCCTATGGGCTTTTGAATCTGACCCACCGCGACAGCGATGAATTTCCCGAGCCCTTGGTGCCGGGCAAGCGTTACCGCGTGCACATTCTTCTGAAACACATCGCGCAACACTTTCCCGTGGGTAACGCCATCCGCCTCTCGCTCTCGACCAGCTACTGGCCGCTCGCCTGGCCGTCACCGGCGCCTGTCAGACTCACCGTGCACCCGGCCGGCTGCCGGCTCATCTTGCCGTGTCGTGAGCCGCAGCACGATGAAGAAGCCGCGCTGCCCGCGTTCGGCCCGCCGGAAGCCGCCCCACCGCTTGCGATCACCCTGATCCAGCCAAGCCAGGAAGCCTGGCGGGTCATCCGTGACCTGGCCCAGGACCAGACCACCCTCGAGGTGATCAACGACGAAGGCACTTTCCGGATCGATGACATTGACCTGGAGCTGTCGTCCCGGGTGACCGAGCGCTACACCTATTCCTACGGCAACTACGACAGCCTGAGCGGCTGGACCGAGTGGGAACGCAGCTTTCGACGCGGCGACTGGATGGTGCGCAGCGTGACCCGCACCTTGATGACCTCGGATGCACACAACTTCCGCTTGCGAGCCACGCTGGACGCCTTCGAGGGCGACAGCCGCGTCTTTGCCAAGAGCTGGGACGAGGAAATTCCCCGCGACCTGGTGTAATGGCCACATGAGGAAACACAGGGGAATGGCGACGTCATAGCCGTCGTAAAAGAGGCGCCTGGAGCCACTCCCTCAGGATGCGACCAGCCGGTAGCCCTTCTCGGCCAACCGCCTGGCAAGCGCCGCTATGTGGGCGGGGCCGACTTCACAGCAGCCGCCCACCAGCGTTGCGCCCTGCTCGACCCAGGCAAGCGCGTGCTCGGCGTAGGCCTCCGGATCAAGATCGGCGCGCGACGCCAGGGTGTCCACCGTCCCGCCGGGCTGCAGCGCGTCCACGGACGTGAAGCCGTTGGCGTAGCCGCCAAACGGCACGTCAAGCCTGGCAAGCGCCTGCATAGCGGCGGTGACCGCTTCCGGCACGGAACAATTGACCAGTATCCGCTCAGCGCCGAGCGCCACCACCTCATGAGCCGCTTCTGTCAGCGATTCGCCGGAGCGCAGGCGCGTACCATCACGATCGTCCACCGTAAACGCCACCCACACCGGGCGCCGGCTTTCCGCCGCCGCCGTGGTCGCGGCACGTGCTTCACGGGCCAGTGACATGGTTTCACACAGGAAAAGGTCGACGCCGTCGGCCTGTTGCGCCACCAGGCGGCGGTAGTCGCGCAGGCACGTGGCATCATCCGGCACGCTATCCGGGTGGTAACTCGCCACCAAGGGCGGCAGACAGCCCGCGATGCGCACGTTCTTACCGCTCTCTTCACGCGCCTGGTGAGCGGCACTGATCGCCGCCGCATGCAGCGGCTCGAACATGGCAGGGTCGCCATCGCGGGCCAGCCGGGGCGGCGTTACCGTGTAATTATTCAGCTTTATCACCCGCGCGCCCGCCTGGATGAAATCACGGTGGGCGGCCGTGACCAGGTGGGGCTCGTCGAGCATGACCTGAGCCGACCACAACGGGGACGCCGGCTGGCGGCTGCGCTTCCTGAGTTCCTGCCCCATGCCGCCGTCAAGCAGCACAATATTCACGTTTTCAGCACGCATCGGGTCACCACCTTTACGCGGAATACTCATAACGCAAAAGTCTGACACGGCAAATGGTGGTACAGCCACCCTATTTCGCAGAGGGTGCATTATCATGGTTCACCGCGATAAAAGACAGGCACATCAAACGGCCGGGACTCATCACTCAGAAGGTTTTCTGCATGGTAAAAGTGGCACTATTTGTCGATGTCCAGAACGTCTATTACACCGTGCGTGACGCCTATGGCCGAAACTTTGATTACAACAAGTTCTGGGCGAGAGCCACCGCCAACAGAGACGTCGTGAACGCCTTCTGCTATGCCATCGACAGGGGTGACCGCAAGCAACGCGAGTTTCAAAACATTCTCAGAGCGATTGGCTTTGACGTGAAACTGAAGCCGTTTATTCAGCGCTCGGACGGCTCTGCAAAAGGGGATTGGGACGTTGGTATTGTGCTCGATGTCATGGAGCACGTGGCGGACGCCGATGTCATCGTGCTGGTGTCCGGCGATGGAGACTTTGATCTGCTCGTCAACAAAGTTCGGGTAAAATACGGAAAGACCGTTGAGGTTTATGGCGTTCCCCAACTGACCGCTGCGTCACTGATGAGCGAGGCCAGTGAGTTCATCGCGATTGATGAGACGCTTTTACTGAAATAGCGTTGATTTAAGTATAGTGAATTGAGCGTTACGCAATGCACGTGCCGCCTGAACCCAGTATTATAACGATATAAAAAATAAGTACAGGGCGATTTCAGCTGCAGTTTGCCAGAAATCCTGAGGAAACGCCTATTGATAAAGGAGTGCGGGGACTTGTCATCACAACAGACGCCAGATCAAGTGCATTGGTTGACCGGTCAGTTTTGTGAATACGGCAAAGAATTGATGTACCGAAAGTCCATCACCTCAAGGGTGCAGTTCGAGACCTGTATTTCATTGACCGTCGCGGCCCTGGTCTTTGGCATGTTCGCGATTTCCGACTACAGCCTGCTCGGCCCCACCCAGGAATACTACCTGCTGATTGCCATGCGCAGCGTGGTGGTGGTTCTCTGCTTTTTACTTGTCGTGATCATTCGACACTGGGGTGGCTATTCACGTCGCGTCTGGCTACACGCCTTACCCCTGTGGATCCTGGCGACCGGCATCATTCTGATTGTTCCCTTACGCCCCGACAGCCTGTCCACTCAGATAACGTCGTTGATGGTCGCCACCATGGCGTTTTATCTGTTGATCCCCAACCTGCTGACCGTCGTCACCTTTGCCAGTCTCTACTTAAGCATCGGCTTTTTAACCGCAGCAGTCCTGTTTTCCGACATTACCACCGCGCAGACGCTTCGCACTGCGTTGTTGTTCATCATGGCCAATGCCGTCGGGTACTTTGCCTTGCTACGCCTGGAAAGCCTGCAGCGCCGACAGTTTGCCCTGCTTAGCGAAGAGCGCGATCAAAACCATCAGTTGCACGAGGAAGTCGCCCACCGAAAATCGCTCGAGGTCCAGTTGCGCATGGTCGCCGAGCGGGACGCTTTGACGGGGCTCAACAACCGCGGCCATTTCATGCAGCTGGCGACCGCCTTATTGCAGCGCTCAAAACAGGAAAACGTGCCGTTCAGCCTGTTCATGATCGACGTGGATCATTTCAAACGCATCAACGATACCTGGGGGCATAGCCATGGAGACTGGGTGCTCACAAAGATCGCAGAGGCATGTGCACAATCGCTCCGCCGCACGGATGTCATAGGCCGTTTCGGGGGTGAAGAGTTTGTGGTGGCTCTGCCCGACACCAGCCCTGACGATGCCAAAATCCTGGCGGAGCGCTTGAAGGAACGGGTCGCCGCTCTGCCCTCACAGGAAGATATCGGCACGCTAACCCCAAGCGTCACCATCGGTATCGCCGTCGCGCATCAGGAAGATGTCGACCTCGAATCGCTGATCACGAAAGCCGATCAAATGCTCTACGTCGGCAAGCGCGACGGCAGGAACCGGATTGTCATGTTTTGAAGATCAGTTCCAGAATCTTCCCCATCTAGCCGGGCTCATAAAGCAGGCATCTCTGATCTGTCATGTCTGAGCATTTGGCCATACCCGCAGAGAGACTTCGTCACGCCTTAGACCGCATTTACTGTGCTGCCTGAGACGTTACCGGCGGCTGAAGCAGGGTCAGTCCACGATAACGCAGTTGCGTCCCTTGAACTTGGCTTGATAAAGCGCCCGGTCAGCTCGGGAATAGAGCTGGTCAAACGACGCGTCATCATCCATAGCGGTCGCAAGCCCCAAGCTTACCGTTACATTAACAGGCACGCCAAACGCTTGATGTGATAACGATTCCACGCGCTGGCGTATCCGCTCGATGACGTCCAGCGCGCCTTCCGTATCGGTTTCAGGCATGAGGACGCAGAACTCTTCACCACCCATCCGAGCCACCACATCTGCCTTGCGGACCTCGTCAAGCAGAGCACCCGCAACGACTTTAAGCACCTGATCGCCTGCCGGGTGGCCAAAATCGTCATTCACGCGCTTAAAGTGGTCAAGGTCGAGAAGCGCCATGCTCAGGGGGTGGCCACTGCGCTGGCTCTGTTCGAATAAGTGCTCGGTGAAATTCAGCATGTAACGACGGTTGCCTAGCCCAGTGAGTTCATCCATCAGGCTGAGCCTGAGTACTTTTTTATGCTGATGATGCAGGCGCATCAATACCAGCATAAGGCAGCCAACCAGGAGAAGAATGACAAAGATCAGCAGGGCGATGCCGAATGCCAAACGCTCCATCACAACCCGCTGTTTGGCGGCTTCAGCATGTAATAGATGGCTGAGCCGGCTATAGGCTTGAGCCAAATCGTTTTCAATGGCGAAGCCTTGTTGAATCAGGTCATCTGGAGGCGCACCAGCGGCAATTTCTCCCAGCGCTTGTCGCAGGTCAGGTAGCTTATCTCTCACTCGCTCCAGACGATTTAAAGATGCTTCATAATCGGCTGCTGTGAAGCCGGTTTTGCTGAGTCCAAACTGAACACCTTCGATATGCTGAGGAATTCGCCAAAGCAGATTGTCGAAGCGCTCGATCAGCTCACTATCCTGGGGATGTTCGCGGAGTTCTTCCAATGCTGAACGCAACAGGACGGTATGCAACTGCGGGCGTATTACGTCGGCAACGATCGCCGTGTAGTTTGACCCGAGATGCTCGCGTACCTGATACAGGTAGACACCTGTTGCGATTGCGCAGATGCCTGCCAACAGGGTGAACCCAAGCCCTAACTGCCAGCCCAGCGGCCGGTTAAAGCGCAGGCTCATTGTTGAACGTAGATATCTTTAATCGACCATATCCATGAGGTCATGCTCACGGTACCCGACTCAACGGCGTCGGCATCGGCGGGAACGAGTAACATCGTCGGACCGTACTCATCTCTGGTCAGCGAATCGTCATCCAGCCTTGTGACGAGCATGTAGCGTTTGGCTGCGCGGTCATCAGGCGTTAAAAAGGTGGTGTAATCATCGTGAGCCACGAAGCGTAACGTCATGGCATCGTCGATACTCTCGGCTTCGAGAAAGTCGTCCAGCCAGACACCCGCAAAGCGCCCTTGTGGCCCCTCGAAATGCTGTAGTGATACTTCGTAGAGCGGTGATTGTTCAATCTCCGCACGACTGATTGACCAGCGTTCAGCGTCACTGTGCAGCGTGAGGACCGGGCTTTCGTCCTTTGACGGAGACAGTGCGCTTGCAGTCACCTCTGCCTCCTGGGCGGATACTGCAAACGAGGTAGCAGCAAAGGCCACCATGATTAGAACTTTCCGAATGAAAATTAACATATCTGAGTCCCTTAATTATTATTTGTTGAACATACCGCGTCTTTAGCAGAACAGTCTAGTCAGGTAATGATACCTATAAGAATATCGCCACCGCTCAACGGTAATGAGTTTGCCAATCATCACTGCTACCCCAGATCTGATCAACAACCAGTTGAAAAGGCCGATCACCTTTCATGTGCCCACCTATAAAACCCGCACCTCTTACAGGGCAATGCCTGATCCACAACACCTTTTGCTACAGATGAGGTTGCATCCGCTGCTCAAACGAATAGCGTCCAACACCGATAATTCCTCGCATGTCGTCGAGACTATACTTAGCCGGAAAAGCATGGATTTCCATGTGACGGGGCATCATCGTAGAGCCAAGCCATCAGAATCGTCTGCCTTCACTATAAAATACAGTAATAACTCTCGAGGAAACTCACCCTCGAATAAAGATCTGCAGAATCAGGCAATCTTCAGCGAGAAATACGCCTACTGTTAGCAGCCTAACATCACTATCATTTCTCTCACGGTCGTAACGGCCAATACGCCGCCAACCAGGCCACCATCGCGCCCTATTCCACTGGATCGACGCCCCCTGGTTTATGCGGCTATATCAATCAACGAGAGGAAGTGATTCCATGAAATACGCGACTATCATGAAGACCATCACCGCTGGCGCCCTAGTACTGGGCATGGCCGCTCAAGCCACCGCCGCCGTCTCCACACAGGCCCGTTTTGACACTGGCAGCCACGCCCAGATCGGCACGCGGGAAAGCATCAACCCGCAGGCGGACGCTGGTCGAGTCATCGAGAACCAAGGCCCCCATTACCGCACCACCTTCGAAGTCGGCAACCCGTTACAGGGCGGCACACAGGAAGGCATGCATCGTGAGCGCGTTAAGGTCGAGGGCCAACCTCAGCAGGTCACTCATACCGAGCATGCTGAGAACCTGACACGCGGTACGCGGGGCTAAACCCTCTGCTTGCAACCTGCAGCGATTCATCAACTGGATCGCCGCAAACATCACGGGCCACCTCATCGGGTGGCCCGTTTTTTATGCACTGGCAATGTATAGGTACATCGCTAGCTAAAAGACAACCTAGGCAGGCATGCTAATGCGTGTTTCGCCGCGCAGCTTGGCAATATCACTCCGCGGCGGTGCGCCAAACATGCGGCTGTATTCGCGGCTGAATTGCGACGGACTTTCGTAACCGACCCGATAGCTGGCCGTGGAAGCTTCAAGACCCTCTTTCAGCATCAATAAGCGCGCTTCGTGCAGCCGCAACTTCTTCTGGAACTGCAGCGGCGACATGCAGGTAGCCTGCTTGAAGCTGTGATACAAAGCCGACTCGCTCATATTCACATCCTCCGCCAGCTGCCGTACCCGTAGAGGCTCAGCGAAGCGATCCTTGAGTATCGAGATGGCCTGGAAAATACGGTTTGACTGACTGTCGGCGGCGGCGAAATCGCGCATGCGTGGGCCCAGCTCACCCACCAGTGCACGGTAAATGATCTCCCGCTGAACCAGCGGCGCCAGAACGGGGATGTCGGCAGGCGATTCGAGCAATCGAACCAGCCGGGTCATGGCATCGATAATTCCCAGATCGACCTTGGCGACACACATACCGCAGCCTGAATCAGGGCTATCACGGGGTTCACTGCCCTGGGGAGCGTCGCCCAGCTGCATCACCACTTCAGCAACGTCTGCGGGATCGATATTGATTTTGACGGCCAGAAACGGATTCTCCTGCGAAGCGTCCAGTACAAACTTGTTAACCGGCAGGTCGACGCTGGACACCATATAGCTGAGCGCGTCATAGACGATTTCCCGTTCCCCCAGCTGCACTATCTCCCGTCCCTGAGCGATAACGCAGAGCGACGGTTCATAGACTGTCGACATGCAACTGGTAGGCGCATCTGCGCGAAACAGGTTTAATCCCGGAATATCGGTTTCATACAGACCCTCATCGATTGTTCTCGCTGAAACCAGGTCGGCGAGTTGACGACACATCGGTTCGGCAGTGGGCTGCGCAGAAGCCGATACAGGGTGGGGATAGGCAACATTACTCATGACTGACCTCCAAAGATGTGGAGGTATTATACAGGATCGGGTAATTGATAGCACGCGAACTAAATAGCTCAAGGGGGTTAACTAAGAACCTATATAACTACTTAATCCATTGTAATGGATGCTATTTACTGAATAATTCAGTTATTTCTAAGCGGTTCTTTTGGCCCTACTTTGTTAACCTCCACCTTGCTGATTGTAGCAATAGGCAAATTTTCAACAGTAATGTGCAAAAAGCTAGATGCGTAGCCACAACGTAACCCCGCCTTCAGTAGAAGCCTGTTCTTCGCTGAAACGCTTTTTCATGTCCAACCTCCTTACCCACAGGATCGAACTCTAAAGTGTAGCGCTACTCCATCTGGGGGTGACGTCGCTATCACACAGCTATGAGCCTCTATTCCCAAACAGTGAGGTAGGTCATGAATAAAATTATGCTGGCATCCATGCTGATGAGTTTAGCGGTCGTATCACTTTGCATGATTTGGAACCAACACCGTGAGCGCCATGGCAAGCAGTCACTCCCTCATCTGGCCTTATCTTGGATCTTGAATCGCCTACCGGGATGACTCGCAACAAGGCTGTTAGCTGGGCCTTTCCCAGCATGACCCAAGCAGTGGAGATTCGCAGTTGCGTAGCCAACACTCGGACTCTCGGAACCTCCCTGCCTCGAATATCTATTTGCAGTATTTATAAATACTCACGCATCAAGGCCTTATCACGACCTCAACTCTTTGGAAGATGGTGATGCCAGCTCGTCAGCATGAGCATGGTGTGGTGTGAGCCCTCGTAATAGGTCGGACTCTGAAAAGGGAAGCTTCAGTTTTCGCTGTTTTACGTCGGATGACTTCATCCTTGCCTACCTTCTTTGACAGTTTTGTGCATTGAATTTTTACCCACATCCGCTTCCAGTTTAAGTCAGCACACCATGCAACTGAAACTGCGCCTAGCTCAAGGGTAAGTATTTTTTACTGAGCATGGTAGCTACTTTTCGCGCCTGGGCGTCTCGACGGCACTATCGGACATCAGTTCGAATGGGCGGCTTCAAGTCCCAAATGTAACACTATTGAAGAGTGCTAGGACCGGCGACGGATTTCTTGAGCACCTCGGCGTAGACTTCAAGCGACGCGCGCCAGTCCAGTGTCTTGCGCGGCCCTTTAGCACCGTGTCGCCTTCCCAATATCCGATATAGCAACGTTCTTCCACTTTGTCAGGGCGCTGCTCAATGCACATGTGGTTCGGGATCTTGCCAGCCCGCTTAGCCAACTGGCGCTGATAGCACCGCTGGCTTGGCAGTCGGAGCCCTTTCCATAATGTTCCGCCTCATTTCTTGTCGTCCCACATGAGTACGTAGATCCACTGATGGCTCATCCAGGATACAAATCAACAACCACTACTTTCATTGGTTGATACTCAGAACTTGACTTGGGTCAAGCTGCGACCAATTGCCTCGTGTACTCGTTCAGAAGAACAGCTATGCTGAACAAGAAATCAAAAAGTTATTACGTTAGAGGAAAAAGTTATGAAAAGCCCACTAGCTTTCCTATTATCAACATTGGGAGGCGTGATGATTTTAGTTTCTATGCCTTCGCTGGCCGATGATGTTGAGGCCTACCGCGAGACGGAATCGGGGCTCTATGTAACAGCTACGGAGGCCTATGACTTAATGCAAGCAAATGATCGTGCTGTATTAATTGACGTACGCGATCCAATTGAAATTAAGTTTACTGGCTTCGCCGAACCTACCGATATCCATGTGCCCTGGGTGCTATCAGACCGCGACCAGTTTGATGAAGAGGCGAAAACGTGGCCCGTGGTCAAAAATCCTGATTTTGAAGAGCAAGTAAGAACTGAAATAGAGGCCCTTGGCGTAGACAAGAGCGATCCCATCATTGTCATGTGCCGCTCTGGCGCTACACGCAGCGCTCCCGCTGCTGATGTGATTACTGAGATGGGATATAGCGACGTTTATTCCATGACTGACGGCTTCGAGGGCGACAAGCTTGAGGATGGTGATTCTAAAGGTGTAAGGGGTATGAATGGTTGGCGTAATGCGGGCCTGCCATGGAGCTACGAGGTCAACCCGGACGTTGTTTGGCAACACGATGATTAAATGACACGAAAAACGGATGGTCAGGCACGTTCAGCTTGGCTTTAGACATCATGAAGCCCAATGAGGTGATCGAATGGTTATCAAGAAAGTCATCCCGCTGACACTAGCCGCATTTGCTGCCTTAGCTTTATCGGGATACGCATTAAGCGACAATCATGAAGTTGAGAAGCAAGCAGATCAGGCGTTAGTGATACTTACCAGCGGATCGCTGCAGACCCAAGGCATGGCCATGATTTTATCCAATGCCATGCAGCAGCAGGGCACCCGCTTGCATATCCTGCTCTGTGACGCCTCTGGGGATCTGGCGGTCGAAGGTTATGAAAGCGCCGAGGCCATCAATACTCCACCGAGTAACCCGGCGGGCCAGGTCAAACCAGAAGGCATTCTCAGCATGCTTCAAGAAAAGGGCGCCAATGTGGATGTATGTGCTATCTACCTGCCCAATAGCGAATATGATAAGGAAGATCTTCTAGATGGTGTTGGGGTGGCGACGCCCGAAACTATTGCACAGATGATGACCGACCCAGCGATTCCTGTTTATAGCTTCTGACCATTTAGGTTAACTCGGAGGAGTCAAAGATGAAAAGTAATGTAGGCGGTATCGATAAGGTTTTACGCATTGTCGTGGGTCTCGCGCTGATTTTATTAGCTATTGTCGGCGCTATTGGTGTTTGGGGTTGGATCGGCCTCGTGCCACTAGCCACGGGCCTCTTTAACTTCTGTCCGGCCTACAAGCTGATTGGCATTAATACATGCAAGCTAAAACCATAACCAGCTTGAACCAACAGCACGACGACCAGAGAAACGCACATCACTGATATTTACGTTAAGATATAGGAGATAGTCGCATGAGCAATACAAATAACATTGGGTTGAACGAGGTTAGCGCTAGCGAACTGGCTCAAAAACTCAACGAACTACTTGCTAACTATCAAATTTTCTACATGAGTGTGCGAGGATACCACTGGAATATTAAAGGCCATCAATTCTTCCAACTTCACGAGAAGTTCGAGGAGTTCTACACAGACTTGTTGGCGAAGGTTGATGAGGTTGCCGAACGTATTCTTACCCTTGGTCATTATCCGATTCATGCCTATAGCGACTACATTAATGTCGCCAAGATACAAGAAGATAAAGATGTAAAAGACGGCGAAACCTGCGTACTAGGAATACTCCAGGGCTACCAGACTCTAATTGAATTGCAGCGTGAAATCTTATCACTGGCTTCGAATGCTAGCGATGAAGGTACTGCTGCTCAGGTAGGAGACTATATCCGCGAGCAGGAAAAGACTGTGTGGATGCTCACTTCTTATCTTGATTGATTCAGGTAAATAGAGACTTGGTTACAACAACACCAGACCGTCAGGTTTGGTGTTGTTGACGTCTGAGGGCGGCGAAATCGCAAACCCCACTTTTTATTAACCAACTTTCACTCTAGATAAAAACCAAACTTAAGTTTTAAGCGAAAACGATACCAACAGCAATACACGCACTATTTTTACCCAATCTTACACCATTCATCTTATACTAAAATTTTTAAAATATTAACTTCGCTTTTAAGCACATTTCACTCATTCAGAAAGCTTTACTCACAACCTTTCCTCTAAAGCATAAATAGCAAGCGATTGATGAGCAACCTTATCATCGACATAGATATTTACTGTAAAACTATTATTATCTCTATCAAAATATCTGCAGATGATGATTATTTAATGCACACTATACTGAAAAGCATACATCGCAAAAAAGGCTAACACGACTGTTGTTGCCACTTTACTGGATGATGCATCTTTGAGCGCATCAGGTATAAGCTCGGCAAACACCATCCAAATCATTGCTCCTGCAGCCAGTCCAAGGCCAATCGGTAAAAATGGTGTAAACCAAGTCACAAACAGAAATGCCGGCACTGCCATCAAAGGCTGTGGCAGACTAGTAAAAATACTCCATAACCCTGCTTTGAATACTGACATTCCACGCGGAATTAGTACCAAACTAATCGCAAGCCCTTCGGGGATATTATGAATGGCAATGGCTGCACTAATATATAGCCCTAGTGATCCATCCCCGCCATAGGAAACACCAACCCCTACCCCTTCGGAAAAAGAATGAATAGTCATTATTCCTAATATCAGTAAAGCTTTTCGTGCATTAGCGCCTCTCAATTCGCTTACATTTGGTGCACCACGACGGGAGATTATTTCATTTGATATTAAAATTAATGTTAATCCAATCGCCATGCCAAGTAATGTAAGCCATGGATCTATTTGGCTTCCCTCAGTCACAAGACTATGACTAGCAGCTAACATCAGGCCTGCGGCCAAGGCATTGAATACACTTAGCCAGAGAAGGCTGAATTTTTTTACAAATAAAAATGGCAAGGCGCCAAGCCCTGTAGCGAGTGCTGTAATCATTGCAGCAGCAAACACAAGCCAAACAGTTGTATCTACAGGCATAATTTATTCCTATTCAATATTCATTGCTTAGGGAAGTGCTGCATATACCGCCTTACCACCTGATTGGCATTCGCTTAACAGGGATTATGTATAGGAAAAATTATCGACTCCCATTACATAGCAATTTTTATCAAACATAAGCCCGGCACCGTAAACGTGCATTTATCACCTGCTGCAGAAAAATAGCCATTTCTACTGTTGCCAGCGCAAAACCTATCGGCAGAATCTTAACAAAAAGACTGGGAATCTATTTTTATAAAATCATCCTATTTCCGGATCTGAATTGAGAGATAGCGTTCTAGCAAGATCATTCATAGCTTAACTTAACCGCCAGGGCCACACTCCATACAGTGCTCGGTAATGGCAGCCCCTTGTTGAAGATTAGCCTGTAATTCACGCAATCCTGATCTCAACCCCTCTTCAAGTACAGGATGGTAAAAAGGCATGGCGAGCATCTGGTTGACCGTTAATTTCTGCTCCAGTGACCAGGCTAGCAAGTGAGCCATGTGCTCAACTTGGGGCCCGAATAGCTCCGCACCTAAGAATTGCCCGCTACCGTGCTCCGCATAGAGCATGATATAACCATCATTCTCACCCATTACCAGCGCACGTCCTTGATCGGCAAAGGAAACCCCGCCTTCAGCAAGGCAATCACAACCGCCATATCGAGCGTCTAACGTCGCACGACTTTCACCCACAATCGCCATCTGTGGTTCAGTAAACACAATCGACAGGGGAACATTACGCCGCCCTGCTTGCACATCCTCCAGATTGGCGGCATTGCGTCCTGCGATTTTTCCTTCGGTGATAGCCTCGTGCAAAAGCGGTACCGACTGATTGGCGTCACCCGCGATAAAAATGTGGCTTGGCGTGCCTTGCGCATTTAGGCATTGCAGAGTGAATCGATTGAATTTAGGAACGCCATTTTTGTTTAGAGAAAGATCTGCCTGCTCAATGGCCAATTGATCAAGGTTGGGCCGACGCCCCGTTGCAGCAAGCACATAGTCGAAGGTTTCGGTGATTTTTTGTCCGCTTCCCCGTTCTTCAAATGTGAGGGCAACAGCGTTATCTAGACGTTCAACCTTTTCAAGGTTGGCATCAGGATCGAGGTAAAGCTCGCGGTTGAATGTCTTGTCCGCGAGCTCGCGAAGTGTTTTAGACTGGAAAGGCCCAATACCACCGCCCACGCCAAATGTGCGGGTTCTTACGCCTAATCGGCTAAGCGCCTGGCCCAGCTCCATGCCAATCACGCCAGGGCCAACGATCGCGACCGACGCCGGCAATGTTTCCCAGTTGAATACGTCATCATTAACAATTAACCGATCGCCAGCGGCTTCCAGCAGGCTGGGCCATGTTGGCCGAGAGCCGGTAGCAATGATGATCGCATCGGCCTTGAGCTGGGTATGGTCATCGATAGCTAGTCGATGGGGATCAATAAAACGGGCGTGGCCGTGCAGGTGCTGGGACTCGGGAATCGTTTTCATCGATTTAAGCACGTTATCAACGAAGCGGTCGCGCTCATGTTTGACCCTCGCCATTACCGCCTGGCCATCGACCCTTACATCGTTAACGTGGACACCAAACATTGCCGAGTTACTTGCGTTGTGCGCCGCATTGGCAGCGGCGATGAGCAGCTTCGACGGCATACAACCAACGCGAGCACATGTCGTGCCATACGCCCCTGCCTCTATCAGCACTACATCATTGGTATGTTTGCGTGCGGAATGCCAGGCACTAAGCCCAGCGCTGCCTGCCCCAATAATGGCTATCGTGGCATGTCGCTTTCGCATGGTTTTGTCTCCTCTACTGGGGTTGGCACGGGAGGTGTGATTGTGTCGGCAGGTTGGGCCAGCGTCTGCCAGGCATCGAAGGTGGTGAAAAACACCTGCCCGGTCAGCTCGTGGCAGAAGTCCGTGTGCTTTAAACGGTCCATTACCGGCCCTTTGACTTCCGCCAGGTGCAGTTTGGCTTCGGCGTCCTTTAACCGTGTGTTGATCGCTTCCAGACTTTCGAGCGCAGACGCATCAATCACGTTGACGGCTTGGCAGGTCAACACAATATGCTTTATCGAGGGTGATCGAGCAGCCAACGCCATGACGGTATCTTCCAAATACCGGGCATTGGCAAAGTAGAGGCTTTCATCAATCCTCAGCATCGCGACGTGCTTATCGGTTTCAACCTGATGTCGTTTGACGTTACGGAAATGCTCGGTGCCCGGCACACGCCCCACCACCGCGCTGTGGGGCCGGCTGGTTCGGTAGAGATGCAACCCCAACGATAGCATCACGCCGCTGATAATGCCGACCTCAACGCTATGAAGCAGGGTGAGCAGTAACGTTGCGATCATCGCCACGCCGTCGCTGCGCGAGTATTGCCAGGTGCGCTTAATCGCCGGCAAATCAATCAGCGTGCCGACCGCGACAATAATCGTGGCGGCCAAGGTCGCCGTCGGTAAAAACGCCAGCAGGTCGGTCAGTAACAGGGTGGAAAGTACAATACCAAAAGCGGTGAACGCCCCGGCCATCGGCGTCGCCGCGCCTGCTTCAAAATTCACCACTGAACGCGAAAAACCGCCGGATACCGGTGAACCGCCACTAACGCCGGCCCCCACGTTTGCCATTCCCAGGGCAATCAACTCTTTGTTGGGGTCGATGCGCTGGCGGCGCTTGGCCGCAAGGGTTTGCGCAACCGACACCGACTCGACAAAGCCCACCAGGCTAATCAGCAGCGCGGCGGGCAACAGGCCAAGCCATAGTGATTGATCCAGACTGGGCAGCACGAGATCGGGCAGACCGCTGGGCACAGCGCCTACTACGGCAACACCCTGCTGCTCAAGGTTAAGCCCCCAGGTGAGCAGCGTGGTGACAACCACCGCCGAGATCGGTGCGGCCTTCACAATGAGGCTTGCAAGACTCGACGAAACGCCGATGGCGTTCAGCCACTGATTTAACCGCTTGCGGCACACCAACAGAAAACCCAACACCGCCAAGCCGATCAGCAGAGTAATCAGGTTGGCCTGATGCCACTGATCAACCAGTGCCGCCAGCAGCTCAAGCACGTTATGGCCTGATGCCTCAACGCCGAGAATGTGCTTTAGCTGGCTAATGGCAATCAGAATACCCGAGGCGGTTACAAATCCCGAAATTACCGGATGGCTCAGAAAGTTGACCAGAAAACCGAGGCGCAGAATCCCCATGACCATCAAGATCAAGCCTGAAAGCATCGCCAGTACCAGCGCAGCCCCTATATACTCGGGGCTGCCGGGTTCGGCAAAGCTACTCAGCGCAGACGCCGTCATAAGAGCCGCCACGGCCACCGGCCCCACCGCTAAGCTAGCGCTTGTGCCAAAAACAGCGTATAGCACCAGTGGCAGCATGCTGGCATAGAGTCCCATTTCCGGCGGCAACCCGGCCAACAGGGCGTATGCCAGCGCCTGGGGCACCAGCATCAATGTGACGATCACCGCAGCCAGCGCATCTTGTGAGAGTAGCTGTCGGTTGTAGTGGCGTAGCCAACCGACGAGCGGCACCCAGCCCTCAATCCTCATAAGACGTCCCCGCTGGCTGATTCATTTTGATGTCGGCTAACACCGATGCCTTGTCAGTCAGTTTGATTTTCAAGCCCTTGCCGGTGCGCTTCTAAATCGAAACCGGCGGCTTTAGCCGCGCTAAACAACTCGGCCAAGTCGCACTGTTCATTGTTGCGCTTAGCGTAGGCCCATAGATGGGTTGCACGCTTACCGGTACGGCAGAAAGCCAAAATAGGCCGCGGAAGTTGCTGCAGCGCTTCCGCAAAAGCCGCCACATCCGCCTGGCTGTAGTCGCCAGGCGTAACCGGGATGTGTACCCACTCCAGACCAATGTCTGCGGCTTTTTGCCGATAGGCGTCTTCGTCAGGGAACTCGGCGCTTTCGCCAGGCTTGCAGTTACAAATTACCGTTTTAAAGCCTTTGGCTTTGGCCTGCTCAAGGTCGTCTACCGTGAGCGATGACGTAATTTCAACGTCAGTCTCTAAAGGTTGCGTTTGCATAATCATCTTCCTTCTAAGAGGACGTTAACTACTCCCAGGCGGCGCCTTCCAGCGCATCCAGCGGGATTTTCAGGTAACGCTTTCCGTTGGCTTCTGGCTCCGGCAATCGTCCCCCTCTCGTGTTGACCTGCAGCGCGTGCAGAATCAGCTTGGGCATGGGTAAATCGCTATCGCGTTTGTGGCGCAGATCGATGTAAGCCTGTTCACTCATACCGGCCAAATGGGGATTGTGGGCGCGTTGTTCCGCCACGCTGCTTTCCCAGCGAGGCTCCCGGCCATCGGGCATATAGTCGTGGCCGGTGAACAGCCGGGTGCTATCGGGCAGCGCCATAATCTGCTGAATGGAGTTCCACAATACCTTGGCATCGCCCCCGGGGAAGTCCGCCCGTGCGGTACCGAAGTCTGGCTGGAACAGGGTGTCATGCACGAAGGCCGCATCGCCGATCACGTAGGTGATCGAGGCCAGCGTATGGCCGGGCGAGTAAAGTACCCGAGCGTTCAGTTCACCGATGTTGAAGGTGTCGCCTTCACTAAACAGCGTGTCCCACTGGCGGCCATCGGTAGGCATCTCCGGCCAGTGATAGATCTCTTTCCAGAGCTTCTGCACTTTGGTGACATGCTGGCCAATAGCCGTGGGCGCGCCGGTTTTGTTGTGTAAATAGTGAGCGGCCGAAAAGTGATCAGCGTGCGGATGGGTATCGAGAATCCACACCACCTTTAAGCCTTCTTTTGCGATATAGGCCAGCAGCTCATCGGCATGGTGAGTCGCGGTCGCGCCGGACTTCTCGTCAAAATCCAGCACCGGGTCAATAATGGCGCACTGTCGAGTAGCGGGGTCGCTCACCACATACTGAACGCTGAAGGTGCGCGGGTCGAAAAAACCGGCGACATCCGGTGTGCCAGCGTCGGTGTGCTTTGAAAGCGCAAAGGTATTCATGCGTTACCTCCTGAAAATTGAAACGTATCGGCCTGATGATCAGTAGAGGCCATTGCATCGGTGACGAACTGCACGTGTTAAAGGACTTTCTTGCAGAAGTACCAGTCGGTGTATTCGTAACCTTCAGATTGACGGGCCTCGGCATCCTGAGAGGTATGCGGCGGCGGTACGATCACCGGCTGACCGGGCAACCAGGCTTCAGGTGTCGCAACGCCATGCTCATCGCTAGTTTGTAACGATTTGACCAGACGCAGCACTTCTTCCACCGAGCGGCCGTTGGTCATTGGGTAGTACAGCATGGCCCTCAGAATGCCCTCTGGATCAATGACAAAGGTGGCGCGAACCGCTGCGGTATCGCTAGCGCCCGGCTGAATCATGCCGTAGGCGTTCGCTACCTTCATATTGAGATCAGCAATGATCGGAAACGTAATATCGATACCAAAGTTGTCCTTGATGCTGCGTATCCAGGCGATGTGCGAATGAATGCTGTCGATAGAAAGCCCCAGCAATTCTGTATTGACCTCTTTGAACTGGTCCGCGTAATTCGCAAACGCCGAAAACTCCGTGGTGCACACCGGGGTGAAGTCGGACGGGTGGGCGAACAGCACCAACCATTCGCCCCGGTAATCGCTGAGCGACTTTTCACCATGGGTGGTTTTTGCCGTGAAATCCGGAGCGGGACGGTTAATTTGCGGCATCACTGGTTGTAAAGCTTCGTTAGACATAGCTTACTCCTTGGGGTGAAAAACGTTTACAGGAATAACGATAGCTTATTTTGTTATAACAGGCGAATAGCGTAGCGCAATTGGGCCAATAGGCTGGGTATTGATGGGCCGCACCCGGCCCCAAAAGCTGCTTCAAGATGCCAATGCGAAAGCTCGCATGGCCCGTCTGCAGCAGAGGGCTACCCCCACCACTGGCCTGGTAAGAAAAGTAGCGAAAGAGGAAATTGAGGCGTGGCGAGGCTGCGACTAAACGACATTGGCTCCCGCGTTTGGACTTCTCTAAGATCAAGACACCCTTAACAATTGCGAGCCGCTCTTATGAAGCCTGAAACCATCGCCCTCCACCATGGCTACGCGCCGGACTCCCAAAACGCCGTCGCGGTACCGATCCATCAAACCACCTCGTTTTCGTTTGATAACGCTCAGCACGCCGCCGACCTGTTTGACTTAAAAGTGGAAGGCAATATTTATTCCCGGATTATGAATCCGACCTGTGCCGTACTGGAGCAGCGGGTAGCCGCGCTGGAAGGTGGCCTGGCGGGCCTTGCGGTGGCGTCGGGGATGGCGGCAATCACCTATGCCATTCAAACCATCGCCGAAGCGGGCGACAACATTGTCTCCATTAGCGAGCTGTATGGCGGCACTTACAACCTGTTTGCGCATACGCTGCCCCGCCAGGGCATCCAGGTGCGCTTTGCCGATAAAGACGATATTGCAGGCATCGAGGCGCTGATTGATGAGCGTACTAAAGCAGTGTTCTGCGAAAGCATCGGCAACCCCTCCGGCGGGGTCGTGGACCTGCGCGCACTTGCCGATGTTTCCCACCGCCATGGGGTACCTTTGATGGTGGATAACACTACCGCCACCCCTTTTTTATGTCGGCCCATTGAGCACGGAGCGGATATTGTCATCCATTCGGCGACCAAGTATATCGGGGGGCATGGCACCACGGTGGGCGGTGTGATTGTGGACTCCGGCAAGTTCCCCTGGGCTGAACATGCCAACCGCTTCCCGCTGCTTAACGAACCGGATGTCTCTTATCACGGCGTTAGCTATACCCGCGATGTGGGCGATGCGGCGTTTATTGCCCGTGCCCGAGTGGTGCCGTTGCGTAATATGGGCGCGGCGCTGTCTGCCCAGGCGGCTTGGAATCTTCTGCAGGGGCTCGAAACGCTCTCACTGCGGATTGAACGTATCTGCGCTAACGCGCTGGCGGTGGCCAAGCACCTGGAAAGCCATCCACATGTGGCGTGGGTACACTATGCAGGTCTGAATGACCACCCAGACCATGCACTAGCCCAGCGCTATATGGACGGTCATGCCTCGGGCATTCTCAGCTTTGGGATTCAGGGCGGCCAAGCGGCCGGCGAGCGCTTTTATGATGCCCTATCGCTCATTCTGCGGTTGGTGAATATCGGCGATGCCAAGAGCTGCTCCTCCATTCCAGCATCCACCACTCACCGACAGTTGAACGAACAGGAGCTAAAAACAGCAGGTGTTACGCCTGATATGGTGCGCCTGTCGATTGGCATCGAGCATATCGACGATCTTTTGGCGGATATCGATCAAGCGCTAGCGGTTTCTCAGGGGTAACGGCGGGAACTACGCCATCTAGCGATCAACGGCAGTGCCAGGGTTAAAAGCCAACCGTCGCCACTATGGCAATGTCGTAGTGGGACGGTTTAAAGGTTTCTTCTATTTGGCTACATCAACGGCTCAATGTGACCATCGCCACGTTTTAGCTCGTCTTGTATCAGTTCATAGTCGATACCTGAGCGCTTAGTTTCCATTGATTTTTCGATTCTGTTTACGATTTCTAGCAGCACGTCCATACCAGCTTCTTGTTCATTCAACGAAGTAAACGCCTGCAAGTGAGGGACTTGGTCGGCATCCCACCCAAGTTTCACCGGTTCATCAATAATATTGACTTGAGTACCATCCGGTATCCGGGTAAACACTGCTTCAATATCATCAGGGTGCATGCGGATACAGCCCCGACTGGCGCGCATACCAATACCGCTGGGTTGGTTGGTACCGTGAATTAAATAACCAGGAATATCCAACAGAATTGCGTGTTGGCCGAGTGGGTTATCAGGCCCTGGCGGCACCACTTCGGGTGGTGGGTCGCCGCGTTCAGCAGCTTCCTGGCGAACCGATTCGGGTGGATACCATGCTGGGTCTTCTAGGCGCATAGTGGTTTTAGTAATACCCAGCGGCGTATTGAAGCCATCTCGCCCAATACCGATGGGGTAAGTCTCAACGCGTCGCGTTTCTCCTTTTTCTGCATCGGGATAATAATAAAGACGAAGTTCCGCGAGATTGATAACTAATCCAGTACGCTCTGTGTCCGGTAATATATGCTTCGCTGGAATCCGTACCTGTGTGCCTTCCCCAGGTATCCAAAGACTGACATCAGGATTCGCACGTTTGATTTCTTCGTAGCCGATTCTGTGTGCATGGGCAATATCTAGCAGCGTATCTTCTTCGCTTTCTACACTAACCGTATAGTTTTTGCCTACAATATTGCCTTCCTCAGGTAACGGATAATGCCCTTTTGGGAGTGAAGCCTCGGCATTCATCGAATACAAAACAAGCCATACCAAAGCCAATAGCCCGCAGCGCCGCTGGCGTCGATGACAACTATTTAGAAAGTTCGTCCGAGAAAGGGTCATACGCAATCCTATTCAGCATACGTTGTTTAACCGTCAGTAAGGCAAACGAACATTAACTGGACATGAAGCGATGAACTGAATAGATAGCTGATCATGTTGTGTTCAAGCACAAACCAAAATCGATATTCAAAAAAGAACTATCGTTAGATGATACAATCCGAACAGGCATCGGACGGTGTCTTTTGGGAGTGAGGTTTTAACCTCATCACCAGTTGCCGAGGAAGACAGGCGATTCGCCAGATAGCTCACCTTCTAACACTCAGACCTGCTTCATCTAGGTTTACTGGATGGCGGCTGACAGGGACCTATTTTGCCGTTGGAGAAAACGCATGCGGGTATTACTGGTCGAGGACGACGCAACGGTTGCAGCTGGTATCAAAGCTGGTTTAGCGCTGAGCGACTTCGTGGTCGATACCACCTCAACACTAGAGACCGCACAAAGTGCGCTAACCACGATTAATTACGACGCTGTTGTCCTCGACCGCCGTCTTCCTGATGGCGATGGGCTGACGCTAATACAAAAGTGGCGTCGCTCAGGCATTGCTACGCCAGTACTGATGCTGACAGCCCGCGATAGTGTGGCAAGTCGCATCGAGGGCCTTCAGGGTGGAGCAGATGATTACTTGGTCAAGCCATTTGACCTGGACGAGTTGACCGCGAGGCTTCAGGCGCTCTTACGTCGCGCAGCAGGTCAGGTCGATTGCTCCTTGCGTCACGGAAGCCTCGCCCTTGACCCCAACGCTCGAAGTGTCACGTTGGATGGTGAACCGGTGACCTTGGGGCGCCGCGAGTTGATGCTACTGGAAGCACTGATGCGTGCTCGTGAGCGCATCCTCAGTACTGATCAATTGAAGGATTGTCTGTACAGCATCGATGAGGAGATCGAAAGCAACGCTCTCAACGTGCATATTTATCAGTTGCGTCGCAAGCTTGGACGCAATGTAATCGAGACTGTCAGAGGTATCGGCTATCGCCTCGGCGCAACTAGTAGCCCGAATAAGTCATGAGCTTACGCTTACGCCTCGTGGCCACACTCGGCATCACATTTATATTGCTTTGGGGAATCACGGCGGTGTGGTCGATGCGCGACCTATCGAACCAGCTTGAGCAATCCTTGGATCAACGTCTAATACAATCGGCGCGAATGGTGTCAGGTCTACTGGATCGAGCGCCAGCGGCCGCCTGGAGTGGCGAAGAAAGCGGTGAAACGTCGAGCATACCCGCATTAGATGGTGTCGCTTGTCGCGTTTCTTCGCTGCATGGACAAGTAGTCACTAGTACACATCCCGACATGAACGATGTTCTTTCGGTCGATGATGAAGGTTACAGCTACCGTGACCACAATGGGCAGCGTTGGCGTGTATACACGCTAGTCGATAATAACAAGCGAATCACCGTAGCGGATCGCGTTCTTGAACGGGAGTCGATGTTGGCACAGATTCGCCGTGCTGCTTTTTATCCGTTTTTACTGGCACTCACCGGCAGCCTCATCGCCTTGTGGTGGGGAGTTACCCGAGGGCTATCACCGCTTTCGAAGTTACAGCGACAGCTTACTTCACGCGACCATGACGACCTCTCACCATTGCCCGTTCGCAAGCTACCTGGCGAAATTCTTCCGCTAATCAATGGGTTCAACACGTTGCTTGCCCGAACTCGTCGCATGCTCGAATTCGAGCAACGTTTCACCGACGATGCTGCTCACGAGTTGCGAACACCCCTAACCGCCATCCGCACCCATCTTCAGATCGCAAGACGGGTCGATGGACAACCCCGCTGGGAAGCCATGCAGCAAGCTGAGGTGGGCGTGGAACGACTGACTAAAACGCTCGACCAACTGTTGCTTCTTGCACGTATGGAGAGCAAAGAAATCACACGGGGAAATCTCGACCTTACTCCTCTCGGAAAAGCACTGGAAACTGCGATACAGGAAACCGATAGTTGCGACCTTTGCCGTTACCACGAAGAGGTAAACCGGATAAGCATCCAAATGTCGGAGTCGCTACTCGTGATCGCGCTACGTAACCTGCTCGGAAATGCCGTACGGCATGGCTTACCTGGCGCCCAGGTCGAGATCAAGGCACAAGAATCAAATGGAATTGCAGTAATCGACATCATCAATCAGGGGGAGACCATTCAGCCCGACCGGCTCGCCCGACTCACGGAGCGGTTCCATCGTGGCAATCACCCCGAGGGTAGCGGTCTGGGGCTCTCCATTGTTGATGCGATCGTCAACCGAGCTGGTGGTCGGATGACGTTGGCTTCCGGTGACGGCATCGGGTTGCGGGTAACGCTCCATTTGCCATCGGGTTGATCGAGTCTAGATTTAGGGTGTATCACTCCCCATGATGCTGCGAAGTTTATCCGGTGAGGGGGCGCCCATGATGCTGTGTACCTGGCCACCATCGTCCTGATAGAAGGTCGCGGGCGTTGCGTAGAGCTGGCCGTCGCGCATCATCTGAGTGTTCTCGCTGACCCACTGCTCACTTTGATCGCTGATCTTGCTTTCTGGCATAGTGCCGCTTCGGTAATGCTCGGCGATCGCATCGCCGGGGTTATCTGCGCTGAGAAGCGCTGCCGCTTTTTCGGGGCTATCTGCCTTGAGAATACCCACCATCAGATGGCGAGCCTGAACTTTTCCGCTCTCGATCCAGGGTTGAGCGTCCTGCCAGAACTTGCGGCAGTAAGGGCAATTGGGATCACTGAAGGTATAGATCACGCGTGGTGCATCAGCCTCTCCATCGCGAATCCAATGATGCTCGCCCATTTCCTGCCATAGCTCAGCGTTTCTAGGGCCGTTGACGAGCTGCTCAAGCGGCTTGGTAGAGACATCTCGTCCCTGGGCATCGATCATTGTACCGATGATGGCATGCTCACCGTCCGTGGTTAGATATGCTCCGACGGTCTGGCCGCGCATGCTGGCTGCATAGCCTAGCCCGCCGGGTGCATCAAATTCACCATGAATCGTGAAACCTTGCTGCTCCAGTGCTTTAATCGGCGCGGGCCAGTCGTTGGCGGTGGCTGGCAGGCTCACCGCTAGAGCAATGCCAACACCAATGCTAGCCTTCAACGTGCTCAGTGAAATCATGCGGAGATTACTAATATACATAGGTTTGCTTCCAGGTTTGGAATGCTCATAGTTCGAGACGTTCGAGGCTGCGGTCGAGCGTAGCGCGGGATAACTCACCAAAGTGAGTGTCGATAAGCATGCCATCGGCGTTGTAATAAAGCGTGGTGGGCATGGCCATCGCTCCCACTTCATGACCGAAGGCCATATTCGGGTCGCGATAGACGTGATCGAGTTCGAGAGACTCTTGCTGCATAAAGGTATTGATGGTGCCGACGCCCTCCCCCTGATTGACGAACACGAATGTTACGTCGTCCCGCTCTTGCTGGGCCTGTTTCAGTATCGGCATCTCGCGGCGACAAGGTGGGCACCACGTGGCCCAGACATTGACTACCATTGGCCGGTCGGCCTCGTGTAGCACATCAGGCAAGCTCACCCTTTGACCATTAAGCTCAGCCAGCGGCATCGATGGTAAGGTCGCCCCTCTAGGTACTATCAATCCCAATACACTAGCTGTCAGCGACCAGACCAGAGCGCCTGATGCCACCGCGATGCCAAGCGGCCGTCGTTCGCGAGGATGGCGCCATAGGCGCCATGCGAGATAGATCGAAGCGAAGAGGATACCGGCTAAGGGCGCGAAGCCGCCGTCTCGGATGTCTAACCAGGACCAAAACGTGTCGTAGCTTTCCCAGTATTGAACGACAAAAATGAGTCTCGCTCCGACTAAGCCAATCAGCACCGCATTGAACAAGCGATCTCCGACACTGACCTGTTGGCGACGTCCCATCCAGGCGCCGATTATCAGCGCGACGGCCATCGAAAGCACCAGTAACAGCTGCCCTATGCTCAGGCCAAGTGGGCCGATGGCAAGGCTGCGATCAAGGGGATTCATGGTTTGCTCCCGGTCGAGTCTTTGCCCACTTGTTTGGCCTGAGCGAAGCGATCCAGAAAGGTCTCAGCGTTCAATTCACCGATGATACGAGCGCTGCGCCGCTCCTTACCGTCAGGACCAAACCACATTAGCGTTGGCGGGCCGACGACACCGAAGTGCTTCATAATGGCCTGGTCCGATGCATCATTGTCAGTGACATCGATCCTCAGCCGCTTCACGTCTTGCAGTTCGGCCTTGACGGTCGGGTCGGTGAAAACTTCCTGCTCAATGACCTTACAAGAGATACACCAGTCAGCTGTGAATTCGACGAGTGTCATCCGTTTACTATCAGCAGTCTGCGCGATACGCGCGTCGAGCATTGCAAGATCTTCAACATCATCGAATTCAAGCGGTTGACCAGCGGCCGATGATATCGAGTCATCGCCAGCCGGCGCGTAAACCGCCAGAGGATGCCACGGATCATGTGCACCTCCAGCAGCTCCGATCAGAATCAAAGCGCTCCACAGGCCTATAACCGCAGCACTGGCAGTTGCGACCATGGGCCCAGCGCTTGATGTGGTGGCATGCCGCGCCAAGGCATGAAGTGAAACGGCAAAGCCCAGCCCCAGAGCGCCCCATAGGCCGAGAACGATAGCGTCCGGCACCACGCGAGCGACGAACCAGATCGCCATCCCCAACAATACAAAGCCGAAAAAGGCTCTAACGCGAGTCATCCAGGCACCCGGCTTAGGCAGCAGTTGACTCCCGATGGTGCAGATCAGGATCAGCGGTGCCCCCATCCCTAGGCCAAGCGAGAGGAGCGCAGCACCTCCCAACCAGGGATTCCCGCTTTCAGCAATGAACAATAGCGCCCCCGCTAGCGGTGCGGTCATGCAGGGGCCTACCAGAAGAGCGGAGAGCACGCCCATCCCGGCAACCCCTTTCAGGCGCCCGCTGCGTTGACGCGACATCCTCTCGTCCAGCCTCTGGCGAAGCATTCTCGGGAGCTCTAGTTCAAAGAGGCCGAACATGGACAGTGCGAGAACAACGAAAAGAAGCGAAAACAGACCAATAAACCAGGCGCTCTGGAAGAGTATCTGCAGGTTAGCGCCGGCCATGGCGGCGGCAACACCGAGTACCGCGTAGGTGGCAGCCATGGGCAAAACAAAGGCGGTAGACAGCACGAAACCGGTCCTCCGCTGACTCTCTCCCGCCTTGCGCTGACCGACGATCAAGCTAGACAGAATCGGGATCATCGGAAGTACGCAAGGGGTAAACGTCAGAAGCAAGCCCATGCCAAAGAAAATAACCAGCGCCCAAACCCAGCTACCGTCAGCAAGTTGCGACGCCAGTTGCTGATCTTCTGCCATCCCGGGTCCAGGCTCGGATGTAGAACTCGACTTGGTAATCGGCTCGGGGGATGCGGACGTAGTCTCGGTGGATCTGTCGGTTTCCGATGAGCCGGCTTCAGCGGGAGCTAGATCGAAGGTTCGCTGCTGAGGTGGATAGCAGAGCCCGGCGTCGGCGCACCCCTGCCAGTGGAGGGTTATCTTCTCGACATCACCGGGTCTAGTGGTCACGTTCAGCGCGTGACGGTAAACCTCGGAGCGACCGAAGTACTCGTCTTCGATTTCCTCCCCATCGGGCATCTCCAACGATAGCTCACGCCCTCCCGCTTCGGCAGAGAGGCTGTGGCGATAGAGGTAATAACCGGGTTCAATCTGCCAATCGATCTCTAGTTCATTGCCATTTTGAGCCAATGTTGGTTTGAAGGCCTGCTCCGGAGGGAGAAACTCCCCCTGCTGCCCGAAGAGATCCTGAGCGGTGGCTATTGTGGCTACGCTTATCAAAGCCAGCATTAGCAACCAGCGTACGAGCCTCGATCGTATGCAGCCTAGAGCTGGCCTCGTCTTTGATCGCATTTCATTACTCCTCATTAGACCCGCACTAGGCTGGATCATGAGGATGATCTGAAAATGAACTCTCTTTGCTAATAGAATACCGGAGATTCAAAGCCATCTGGCTTGATCGCCAGCACTGAACAGTTGAGTTGTGAGAGAACTGCCTCTGCGGTATTGCCCATAATAACCCCGGCAATTCCGGTGCGGGCAACCGTTCCCATCACCACTAGGTCGGCCTTGATAGTTTCAGCCATTTTTGGCAGGTCACGATCTGGAATTCCTGGAACAACATGTGTACGCAGTGACAAATAATGATAGGACTCTTCCCCTACTCTGTCTTTTAACGCTTCAAGAAGTGCATTCATCCTGTACTGTCTGTGGCGACGCTCATCTTCCGCCAGTTCCTGCTCAACCTTATCGGCGTTTTCTACCCACAAGGAGATAAATCCTGATTCAGGTACATCATAAACGTTCACGATATGCACCCTTGCCAAGTCTGACAACGACAGTGAGCAGGCTAGATCAAGTATGGTCTGATTAAGCGCATCGCTATGCACTTTATTCGTGCTGGATTCAAAGTCAACAGCCGCCATGATATTGCGATAGTCCATTTTTTTATCTTTTTTCGTCAGCCAAACCGGGCATGGACACTTGCGCAAAAGATGCATATCGTCGCTACCAAGAAAGCGGGAAAACCAATCTATGGCATCGGCCTCCTTGATAACTAGGTCGAAGTTCTCCGACTGCACTGTGCGAATAGTTTCGATGTATCGCTTACCAACCTTCAGCACAGTTTTAATTCCAAGATCCGGCTCCAGCGAAGAGAATAGCTGACGTAATCTGGCCTCCTCGTGTGCTTGTATCTTTTCTTTGAGCTTTTGACTGCTAATGCCCAGTTTTTTCGAGTAGGAATTTAATGGAAGATTCGGTAGAACATGTAGCAGCGTCAAATCAGCCTGGTTGGTCTTCGCCAGAGCAATCGCACGCATCAATGACGAAGAGGTTTCGTCGGTACGATTACCCAGCACGCAAAGAATATTCTTGAACCTTTTCATAGAGCAGCGCTCCTTGAGGATCAGGGGTTAGGGGGCTCGGAAACGAGGCCTTCCAATAGCAATTCCGTCGCTCGATCGGCAGCATCCTGAAAGGGTTCTAGCACAAGCTCAATACCCATCAATCTTAACTCTTCGTTCTCTGTAGTGCTGTGTGATACCGCTGCTAGTTTGCCGGTGAAGCCTGCCGACCGGGTTAATTGTATGATGGTTTTAATCGTATCTTCGCTCGAAACCCCGGTATGGTGATGCGGTATCGTGGACACAACCCAATGCGCATTACGAAGCGGCAACTCCCCTATAAACTCGGCATCCTTCACATCTCCATAGGCTGTATCCAACCCTAGAGAATTCCAATATTTGATAGCCGAAGGATTGAAGTCCAGCCCTAGCACCTTGATGCCATTTTCCCTAAGCCGTGCGGCAATAGCGGTGCCCAGGCGGCCCAATCCGAAAATGACGACCTGATAATGGCCTATTGACTGCTGCTCTGTGGATTGCTCCCGTGGGGTGCCTGCGCGTTCAAAGATTCCGAGAAGCGGTTCGAGAAGCGCATAAAGGCTGTGAGAGTAAGTGATCATATACGTCGATGCTGCGATGGTCACAATGCCGACCAGAGTTACCAAGCCCAACACATCCTGTTGCACGTGCCCCAGACTAACGCCCATAGCAATGAAAATCAGAGAAAACTCGCTGATCTGTGCCACGGTTAAGCCCGCCAAAAATCCGGTTCTTTTACGATAACCCATGGCTCCCATGATGGTTAGGACAATAAGCGGATTACCCAGCAGCACGAAAAGTGAGAATATGATTGCTCCAGGAATATGAGCATCGAGAAGCGACAGATCCAGCGTAGAACCCAATGCGATAAAGAAAAATAGCAGCAGAAAGTCCCGCAATGGCGCGAGCCTTGCGGAGATGCTTTCACGATAGCGGGTGGATGCAAGTGCAACACCGGCTAACAAGCCCCCTACTTCCATGCCGAGGCCAATTAGATCACCGATCGCAGCGAACAGGGCAGCTTGTGCTATTGCGTAAATGACCAGCAGTTCCGGAGCTTTCGCCAGTTGCTCGGTGAGCGGGTTGGCAATGTACCGGACAAACACGATAACAAATAACAGCAATCCAATGCCGGAGCCCCCCACTTGCCACATGGAAGCACTTTCTGTGTCCCCCTGTGCAGAACCTATGCCAATAGCAGCCAGAACTATCATCGCCAGGACCACCACAAGATCCTGAACAATCAGAAAACCCAGTGCAATTTGACCGTGAAGTGAGTCGATTTCCCGTTTATCCGACAGCAACTTGACGATGATGATTGTGGATGAAAAAGTCAGCGCGACCGCCACGTAGATACTGGCAATGTGATCGAGGCCAACAGCCAGGCCAATGAAATAACCGATTATAGAAGTGAAGGCGACCTGACCAAGCCCTGTGAGCAGTGAGATCCCGCCGATTGACCGAATAAGCTTCACATCCAGCTTTATACCCACCAGAAACAGCAGAACGGCGATCCCCAGTTCTGACAGCAGCTCAATCTGTTCCTCGGATTGGACGATATCCAGAACCGATGGCCCCGCAATCAAGCCAACGGCAATAAAGCTCACGATCAAGGGCTGTCTCAGCAACATGCCAACGAAACCCAGGAGTGCTGCCAACACCAAAAGTGTCGTGATCTCAGTGAAGGACGAGTGCGCGATCAACTCAACCAAGTTTTTCTCCTCATTTTTCCTGGAACCCGTTGGTCCTTTCTAAAGAAGATTACTGTCTGGTCAAGTTGGATACAAATGGCAGCTGCCTAGCTCGGGCTTCTAAGTAGCGTTGCGATTGGACTCGGTGCGTACTCCCACAAATCTCGCAGATAACTTGTAGAGCTTAGCGGCCTGACAGTTGTGGGGAAATAGTTCGTCGATGGAATTGGTTTTCTGCCTCAGCAGACGAGTCAGAGTATCCTTTAGGTAGGCATAGGGATCATGCCCGTTTTGCTTCGTCGGCTGGATGAGTGTCATGACCGCAGCCGCAAGCTGACCACTGCGTGGTAACCTCCAAAATAGCCAGTTGGAAGTAATCGGCAGCCAATCACCGCTGGCGTGTGATCAGGCGGTTTTTTGCCAGTTTTGCGGTAGGGGTTCGTGGAGTTGGCTGGCCTTGAGGTTCGGCAGCCGCTCCAGAACGTCTCGGAGGTAGGCGTAAGGATCATGGCCATTGAGCTTGGCGCGCTGAATCAGGCTCATGACTTTAGCCGCGCGCTGGCCACTGCGCAGTGACCCGGCGAATAGCCAATTGGAACGTCCGAGCGCCCAGGGGCGAATCAGGTTTTCCACCCGATAATTGTCAATGGGTAGCCCACCGTCATCGAGGTAGCGCGTTAGCGCCGCCCAACGCCTCAGGCTCTAATCTAATGCGTTGCCCTCGCCGAGCCGTTCGGGACCTTCTCGCGATGCGCCAACATCAAGCGGTACAGCGCGTCGGCAATGGGCCTTGCTCGTGTCTCCCACAGTTGTTGGCGCGCTTCCACGGTGAGCGATTGTGCCTCGCGTGCCACCTGGTAGAGCTGGCCGATTAGCTCGATGGCCTGCCCAGCGATCTGGCTCTTGTCGGCCACGTGCAAGTCTACGAACTTGCGTCGTGCGTGAGCCATGCAGCCGATCTCGATCACGCCCCTGGCAAAGCTCTGCTTGTAGCCGCTGTAGTCGTCGCAGATCAGCTTGCCCCGCCAGTTGCCAAGGAAGTCGCGAGCATGCTGACCGCCGCGCCCCTCGCTGAAGTCGTAGGCGTCGGCCTTAAACTCGGTATAGGGCGTGGTGGCATAGGCCAAAAGGTAGGCCCGGTGGGTTTTCTTCTTCCCCGGCGCCAATATCAGCACCGGGGTCTCATCGGCATGCAGTATCGGCTCATTGAGCAGCAAGTCGCGCAAGGCATCGTTCAGAAGCTGAAGCCGTACGCCGCAGATGCCGACCCAATCTGCCAGGGTGGAGCGCGGAATCGGTACGCCGGCGCGGCCAAAGCTCTTCTCCTGGCGATAGAGCGGTAGAGCGGTAGAGCGGTAGAGCGGTAGAGCGGTAGAGCGGTAGAGCGGTAGAGCGGTAGAGCGGTAGAGCGGTAGATGATCAGCATATTTGGCAATCAGCACCTGAGCCAGCAGGCCAGCTGTGGGGATGCCCTTGTCGATGATCTGTGCTGGCATCGGCGCTTGGACCAGTGTTTCGCACTAGTCACAGCCCCATTTGCCGCGGATATGCCGTTCTACGTGGAACACGCCCAGTGTGTAATCGAGTTTCTCGCTGACCTCTTCGCCAATTTGCCGCCGTTGGCAGCCACACTCACAGTGCTCGCTCTCCGTATCATGATGGATCTCGGTGCGCGGCAACTCAGGGGGAAGGGCGCGCGCTTAAGCGTCTTCTTGTTCGCTGGCGGCGTGCCGAGAGTAGCCAGGTCTTCCAACTCGGTCTCGATGGCCGCGATATCGGCATCCACCATCTCGTCCAGCAGACTGACTTGCAGGACGTTGAGCTGTTCGCTGCGCTTGCCGAAGGCATGACGCTTGAGCAGTGCCAGTTCATAGATCAGCTTCTGGTTGACCTGTTCGGTGTGGCGCAGCGTTTTCTGGCTCTGCGCCAATGCCTGCTCTTGCGCCTGCAGCGCCTGACCTTGCTGTTCAATCTGTGACATCAGCGACGCCGCCAGATGGCGGAGCTGATCGGGAGAGAGCTGAGACAGGTCGGATGGCGCGTTCATCAGGTGAGTATGCCAGCGGCCGGAGGAAAAGGGGATGGGCATATCATCGAATACCCCGCCACGACGTTTTGTGCCGTTCGTGGCAGGTGCGCCTTAGACCACCGAGATGACGCCGTCGGCCCCAATGCGCTGCCAGGGCAGGCCTTGTACCAGCGCTGTCACCTGTTCGGGAGAGAGCTCGACGCGATCACCGTGCCCGTTAGCGGCCCAATGAAACTTGCCCTGGTTCAGACGCCGGGCGCACAGCCAGATACCCAGGCCATCGTGGATCCAACACCTTCGACGATTGGCGAACAGATAGGCGCAGTGTGGCCGGGCGGTGCCGAACACCTTCACTACCCTGGCCAGGGTCGTTTAGGGAGCGGCGCGCATGTCCAGTGGCTTGTTGGCCAGCCAGATCTCGTCGATACGCATCATGACAGCAGATCCCGAAGCAGCGCCCGACACCCCTGCACATCGGACAATGGCCATTCGATGGTCAATGTGCCTTTGGGACTCGGCAGTGAAAGGCGAATATGCTCGGCTTCCCGATGCGGGGTCGACGTCCGCGTTGCGGTGCTTGCCATCGGCACCGGGACAAATGCCGGGGGTTCACTTACCGGCACCGAGCGACGAGCTTTACGGATCCACTTGTGCACCAGGTTGGCGTTCAGGGCATGCTCCAACTCGATGCCAGCCACTGAGGCATCAGGTTGTTGGCACGCGTCGACGACGCTGGCCTTGAACTCGGCTGTAAAGCGGCGGCGCTTTCGAGGCGCCTCCAATACGCTTAACTCACTCATAATAGGTGTCCACTAAGGAATAGGTGGACACCTACCGTCATCGAAGTCGGGTCTCAGCGGAAGGTGTGTTCACCGGCCGGATACACTATTTAGTAATTGGCAACACACTGACCCGGACAATGCCATATCGAGCGAAGCAGCATGCGGGTGAGATCGGAGGGATCACACCGCAACAGAAACTGGCCATAGCGGCCCTAGGTATAATCGGCAGATTGGCCCTAAGGAGGTATACCGTGAGGGGACCCCGGACCGACTTAATTAAATATCATCCGCAAGTCCCGATGTCCTTTGTTCACGCCTCTAGCATAGCTTTGATTTTGCCACTATCCGGCACGCTGCCGCTGTGAACGAGTTTGCCATCGATGACTACAGCCGGCGTCGACATGACTTTATAATCCATAATGGCGGCAGGGTCGGTCACCTTTTCTACCTCAACCTCAAGACCCAGCTTGCCAGCCATACTCGCTATCTGTTCAGCCGTTATTACGCATTTCTTGCAGCCGGTACCCAATACTTCGATCTTCTTCATGTTTGATCTCCCGTTTAGTGAAATCCGCTGAACAGCCAAGGGCTCAGCAAGTTGATCAACCAGCCAACAACCATAAAGTTGGCCAGCAGAATGATGAAAATAATGACCAGCAGGCGCCATTGCATGACCTGCTTGAGCATGATGAACTCGGGAAAGCTAGCCGCCACGGTGCTCATACAGAACGCCAGGGTGGTGCCCACCGGCAGACCCTTGAGAATCAGGCTCTCCATCACCGGTATTACACCGGTGGCGTTAGAGTAAAGCGGTAGCCCCGCCAATACGGCAACGGGCACGCTCCACCATTGACCGCTGCCTAGATTGTCAGCAAACCAACCGTCAGGCACGAAACCATGAAGTGCGGCACCCAGGCCAACACCGATGATGACCCACTTCCATATCCGCCCCACGATCTCCTGGAGCTCGTTCAAGGCAAACTCGTGTCGCTCCCCCAAGGTGAGGACGGTAGTCTCAGGGGCGGACTCGTCCAACTGGGTTTTTTCGGCAGCTTTTTGATATGCCTTTGCTGCGAAATTCTTAAGCCAGCGCTCACCTTTAAGGGCGTCAAGTATCACCCCGCCTACTATGCCCACTCCCATGCCGATGGCAATGTAGATCAAAGTGAATTCCCAACCGAGCAGGCTCCATAGCATGATCACTGCAACTTCATTAATAATCGGCGAGGTGAATAAGAAGGCCATGGTGATGCCCAGTGGAATCCCAGCGCTGGTAAAACCCAGAAACAGGGGGATGCTTGAGCAGGAGCAAAAGGGCGTGATGGCACCAAAACCAGCGCCCAACCCGTAGCCCACTATACGGTTCTTTTGCTGAATATAGTGGCGCACCCGCTCTAGATTCATCGAGGCACGCATCAGAGCAATGACGTAGATCATCACCACCAGTAGTGCGAAGATCTTGGTGGTGTCCTCGATAAAAAAGTGTAGCGAGGTTCCAAACTTGCTCTCGCGGTTCAGGCCCGCCACCCCGTAGACCAGCCAATCGGCCAGCCAATTAAAGACCTCCAACATTTCGGTCAGCTCCCTGTGTAATAAGCGTTGTCACACAAGGAGACGTAGCAGGAGGCAAAAGGATGCAGCTTAGTCGCAAAAACTTTGCTTACCTACTAGTGAGCGCTATGGCAGCAGATGTGTTTTTGGTCATCAAAAACGATGTCGCACTGCTCTATTAGTCGCTCACGCAAACGTTGCCGAGCTCTTCGCAGCCGAGCTTTAGTGGCGGGTAGGCTCAGGTTTTGACGTGCTGCATAGTCAGACTGACGCGTGCCCTCCAGGTCACACTGCTGGATAATATCAGCATCTTCTGGGGAGCATTCTGGTAACGCCCGGTAAATGCAGTTAACGAGGCTTTCCAGCGGTGTAGCTTTATGCATTTCCTCCGCAATCTCGGATGGCTCTTCACCTGTCCATCGTATTGCACGGCGCTGGTCATCAATCCATTGATGTCTAGCAACACGAAAAAGCCAAGCTCGCGGTGAGTTTAACTCGCAAAAGCGGGAGCGGTTTATAAGAGCTTTGGCATAAACCCCTTGGATGAGATCTTCGGTGGCATCAAGATCGCCACTGAATTTAAGCAGAAAGCCGCGAAGCTCATCTCGGTGGGCCTTCCAGGCAGTCTCGATACAAGGATATCGTTGAGGTTGGACTGTCATAGGCTCTCCAGTGCTACGGGGGGCTCCCACCACCACTGATGCACAAAGTGACCGTGGAGCAGTGTTCGCTGATGAACGCATGACTAACAGTGTAGTAGCTGCTAGATCACACATCCATAATGAGGCCAAGCGCCTTGCTGGATATTGGCTCATATACTTTTAAGTATGCTGGTACATCAGCCGGAGTCCCTACCTAGCCAAGTTTTGGACAGCACCCCGACGGTGGTCTTCCAATCAATTAACCAAGTCTCAGACGATTCTTTACCAATGAGAGCATAGTAAAAATATAAAAAATGGTTAATTAATATATCGGCATCTCTCCCCACACACACAATCACCACATAAGCCAGCGGCCCTGGAAGCTATCGAGGGTAAGAGGAATAGACGCTAATACCACTCTAGGCGGGTACGCTGCGCTGCTACCTCAACATCATACATTTCATTTTTTCTTAACTCCGGCTTATTCATGAGGCCTAAAAACGAAGATGGCGAGTGATTTTCTCTCGTGGAATCAGGATGTTCCTGCCAGAACACGATTCAAGAGGACCACTCGCCATGGGTGAAAAACTATCTCCCTGGATTCCGTCCTGCAACGGGCCCATCCGTGTTGAACGCTACGGCCAACGCACCACCAGCGACAGTGGCGCTTTGCTAATGCGTGAAGCCCTCGACAACAGCGGCGTGATCGAGGCGCTAGAAGAAAATCTGTTCGACCAGCGCGACCCACTGCGTATCCGTCATTCGCTGGCCAGTCAGTTACGCACCCTAGTGCTGCAGCGCACAATGGGGTGGGTCGACCTCAGCGATACCGACACGCTGCGCCGTTACCCGCTCTGGCAACTGGCTTGCGCGTAATGACGCCCCTGGCTCAAGAGCGGCCATCTCAAGCCACGCTATCGCGATTGCTGACGTGCCTTGGAAGAGCACGACATCGAGTACCTGGGCCGGCTGCGTAGTCATATGGGACTGCAGAAGCTGGCAGCACCCTATCTGAAGCGGCCACTAGGCCGGCCACCCGAACAGCCGCGTGAATGGTGCCATGACCTGGCGTAACCAGCAGGCTCCTGGCCGACGCCAAAGCGCGTGATACTGGTGGTCCAGGAACGTCCTGACGCTCTACCGTAAGCGTGGGTGTACCGAGGCGCATATGAGCGAGGTAAAGTCAGCACTCGACGTACATCTCTCCTCGACTGATCGCGGCGTTTCCAACGTTCAAGAGGTAATGGATCGCAAAGAAGTGAGTCTGCTACTGAACTTCTACGCTTACCAGAGCTTACATGGACTACGCTTCCTTGAGCGGCAAACCCGCCAAGGTTAGAGCCTGAGCAGGATGCGCGAGCAGGTGCTCAAGATCGCGTCCACTATCTCGCTACATGCCTGACGAATCACTATCCACCTTGGTGATGCCGCTGACAAATGGTGGCCCACCTTGCTTAAGGGGCTACCGACGCTGACCGCACTAAGTTGATACAATGGTGATCATTGACGACTGACGCAAGGACAAGGCGGCCACCACGATGGTCGGCGCCCATGGCTACCCTGATGGCCGAGACCAATTCCTGAAAGTTATAAATAGTGAAGATAAGAGCGGCACTTGGGCGCCAGTCAGTAGATCATCACGCCCCAGTTACTGCTGCTAAAGACCGAAACCGGCAACCCATGGCGCCAAAAACGCTCAATCAGCCCCCTCATGAATGAGGCGGGGTATGTATAGGGTTTTTAATCGCAGTATAGTAATCCTAAGCTGCTAACCGCAGTGCAAAGCCGATAAGCAGCGTTCCAAATACCCAGCGCTGTAATATTTGCCGTTTGTGCTGGCTGGAAAACCAGCGTTGCATCTGCGCTCCCAAGCAAGCATATAGCACATCATAGAGCAGCCCCACCACCACTAGCACCGCCCCTAGTAAAGTGAACTGAATTGCGACGGCACCTTGCTGAGTATGTATAAATTGGGGCAGTAACACCGAACAAAAAAGCAGCGACTTCGGGTTCAGCAAATTAGTTAAAAGACCACGACGCCAAGCTAGATAATAGCTGCCCTTGAGCGCTGTATGGTGATGATTACTATCATAGCTATGCTGGCTACGGATAATTTGCACACCTACCCAAACCAAGTAAGCTGCGCCCAAATAACGAACTACAACAAATAACCACGGGACGGCGGTAAATAACGCTGCCAGGCCCAATCCTGCTAATGCCACATGCAGCCCTCGGGCGATGCCTAGCCCTAGGGCTGTGGCTAGCCCATGACCACGCCCCTGAGAGCTACTGGTATGCAAAACAAGTAACATATCAGGACCAGGAATTAGGTAAACAATGGCTAATGCACTAATAAAAAGACCAATTTCCATCGTTGCTTCCTTTAGGTCACAAATAGTGTCTTCTCAAGCGCTATGGTACCGTTAAAGAGGCGAGGGATTTCTTGCCATTTTGGCTTTAAAAAAGATATTTTTTGGCATTTTGTGTCAATTATTAACAGGAATATACCTACTTATGCCAACTGGTCAGTTAGACGCTATCGACCGCCGCATTCTTGCATTGCTCCAAGGTGATGCCCGTTTAACGAACGTGGAGCTCGCGGAGAAAGTAAACTTGTCGCCATCTCCTTGTTTACGCCGAGTGCGACGCTTGGAAGCTAGCGGTATTATTCGTGGTTACCATGCTGAGCTTGATCGTCGTGGTGTCGGTCTTGAGCTAACGGTGTTTGTAGGTATCAAGGTTGAACGTCACCATGAAGAGCAGGCTAATGCCTTCCGTGAGGCAGTGGTCAAACTGCCAGAAGTCGTCACTGCGCACTTAGTCTCTGGGGAGTCTGATTTTTTGCTGCAGGTGGTGGTACCTAATTTGGGGGCTTATGAGGAGTTTCTAACAGGTACACTGCTTCGCCTACCTGGGGTGAGTGATATTCGCAGTAACTTTGCCATCCAGCCGGTGAAAGAGTACGGCACCTTACCATTAGCTAACAACAATAAAACCTAGTTGTGAAACTTGTTGATAGTAGAGCGCTCGTTTGATGCAATTTAACGCTAAACGCTAGTATCCGGCCGGCTAACACACCTTCCGCTGAACCCCGACTTCGATGATGGTAAGTGTCCACCTATTCATTAGTGGACAACTACTATGAGTGAGTTAAGCCCGGCTTATTCATGAGGTAGGCCTAAAAACGAAGATAGCGAGTGTTTTTCTCTTTTAGAATCAGGATGTTACTTCCAGAACACGATTCAAAAGGATCACTCGCCATGGGTGAAAGCCTATCTCCCTGGATCCCATCCTGCAACGGGCCCATCCGTGTTGAGCGCTACGACCAACGCACCACCATTGGCAGGCTGCTACCGCTGATGTTTGAAACCTCGCTGCAGGTCCAATTCCTGATTCCCATGGCCACATACATAGCGTTTGGTTTGGGGGGCTCTACGCTGCTCGTCCTTTTTATTATCCCTGCGCTGCTTTCGTGGGTTGAGCAGGGCCGTCTTTGCTTGAAACGCCGTCACACCGCAAGTGCTCAATAGTCTCTCTAATTTTTGCACAGTACGTTTTTAACATGCCAAGTAGGACAAAATGCCTATGGATTTCTTGCTCAAAAAATACATAATGGAATAACATTATTCCCAAAAGATATATGTTAGCTTTCGCTTAAGGAGCACCCATGCAAAAGCCACCATTATTGACACAGAAAGTGACGCGCAGAGCGCTATTAAAAGTCGGCGCTGGAATGGGGGTAGGTAGCTTTCTGCCGCTCAGCGGGTTGTCAGCCAACGTACTCAATACACAAGCAAATATCGTGATACTTGGAGGCGGTGCAGCTGGCATGGCGATGGCAAACCGGCTGACCAAGCGACTTCAAGGCGGCACCATCACGCTGGTGGAGCCACGCGAGACGCACCACTACCAGCCAGGCTGGACAATGGTGGCGTCTGGCGTTTGGAGCGCAGATAAAACGATGCGCCCTAACGCTCAGTTCCTTCCTCGTGGAGTCAATTGGATCCGAGACCACGCGTCCAACATTGACGCTGATAACAAGCGCATCACGCTTGTAGGTGGCGAAACACTTGAATACGACTTCTTAATTGTTGCTACTGGCATTCAGCTGAATTACCACTTGATTGAGGGTATGACACCCGACGTAATTGGAAAGCACGGGATTGGCAGTGTGTATGCAAGTATCGGGAGCGCATCTCGTACTAACCAAGCCATCCAAGCCTGGCTAGATAGCGGCCAAGGCAAAGGAATTTTTACCGCCGCGCCAACCCCCGTGAAGTGCGCTGGTGCGCCGCTGAAAATGACCTTTACCACATTAAGCCGGTTAGAAGCATCTGGGAGACGCGATGCTTTTGAGGTGGACTACATGGCACCGGGCGCTAGCCTATTTTCCCAACCATGGGTCGATGAGTTCGTTAAGCAGCGCTTTGATGATCAAGGCGTTACTCGACGACACCACTACCGCCTCTCTGCCATCGACCCTCGCGCCAAACAAGCTGAATTTGCTTTTGTAGGGCCTGAAAGCGAGTTTACGTCCCACCACCAGCTACGCCAGGCTGAGTTCAGACGCAATGACATGCCCACCGTCATCGCAGACTATGACTTTATTCACGTCGTCCCACCTATGAGTGCCCACGATTTTGTCAAACAGAGCGCGCTTATCGCTCAAGATGGCCCATTCAGGGGCGAGTGGCTTGATGTCGATATCCAAACACTACAGCACCACCGGTATCCAGAAGTGTTTGGTATTGGCGATGTGATTGGTGCACCGATCAATAAAACTGCCGCCAGTGTTAAAGCCCAAGCGCCGGTAGTAGAAGAGAACCTACTCGCCGTGATGCAAGGCAATACGCCTCCTGCTCGCCATATGGGCTATACCTCGTGCCCCATGATTACCGGCATTGGCAAGGCCATGCTGGTGGAGTTTGGTTACGCCGATAATTTCGCGTTTATGCCTTCGTTCCCGTTTATTGATCCCACTGAAGAGTCCTGGGCCGTGTGGGTAATGAAAGACCGCATGCTTCAGCCAGCTTATTACGCAGTGCTTGAAGGCCAAGCATAAGGAGAGAAAAGATGACCATTGGTGGAACATTGACCATAATGATGTATGCCTTAGCACCTTTTAAATGGCTGATAATAATAGGGTTAATTCTAATCATCAGCCTGCACCTGTTCGCTTATTTAAACGGCTATCAGATAACTCAACACCGTAGCCGCCTCGCCGCCCTACTAGCCGTTTTGATAGGGCTAACGGCAACCCTTTGGGTTCCTTGGCTCACTCACTCATCGATTGGGTATATAGCAACCGTAGTTGACTGGATAGGGCTAATAGGTGCTGCCGTTGCTATGTGCGTGACTGCCTTCATCATCCTGCATCCATTGAGTTATTTAATTAGTATTCAGCGCGAAGAATGATCTGAGCAGTGCAGCACATGAAGCATTAGCTTTTGCTCACGCCAGTCAAGCAGTTCACATACAGGGGCGAATGCTGTCTTCGCCCCTATGATGCGACAATACGCCATCATGTTTACGGGCACTTTAGTATGTCACTGCGGTTTAGTCTCTTGTATCATTAAGCATGGAATAAGCATATACCTAAATGAAATATAAGAGATGCGCGATCCATCTAGTATGCATGAACCGATCGGCTATCTCTTATTATGCGTCATGCTCTCGGAGGCTATGATGGAGCTCGATCCGCTGGTGTTATCCCGCCTGCAGTTTGCTTTTGTCGTTTCTTTTCACGCTATATTTCCAGTGTTCACTATCGGCTTGGCATCTTATATCGCGGTGCTGCATGGTTTGTTCTATAAAACAGCCAACCAGGCATGGGACCGTTTAGCCCAGTTCTGGACCAAGGTGTTTGCAGTAGTATTCGGAATGGGCGTAGTGTCTGGCATTGTGATGTCATTCCAATTTGGTACGAACTGGAGTAACTTTTCGTACGCCACATCGAATTTTCTTGGCCCTGTACTCAGCTACGAAGTCGTCACTGCTTTCTTTCTTGAAGCCGCTTTCTTAGGCGTTCTCTTATTTGGCCGTAATAAGGTTCCCCAAGGAGTTCACCTGTTTGCCGCTATCATGGTGGCTATCGGCACATTCATTTCGTCGTTTTGGATTCTTTCCGCTAACAGCTGGATGCAAACACCGGCTGGATATGAACTGGTTGATGGTCGGTTCCATATCACCTCCTGGCTTGAAGCCATTTTTAACCCATCTTTCTGGTATCGCTTCGCGCACATGGGCATGGCTTCCTTCCTCACAGGTGGCTTCGTGGTTGCGGGTGTTAGCGCCTGGTATTTATTACGCAATCGTGATGTGGAGGCCAACAAAAAAGCACTTTCAATGTGTTTATGGCTTCTTCTATTTCTGACGCCAGCACAAGCGTTTATTGGCGATTTTCATGGCTTAAATACGCTTGAGCACCAGCCAACTAAAGTCGCAGCCATGGAAGGTAACTGGGAAGCTCGTTCTCACGTACCACTGCTGCTTTTTGCGCTGCCCGATCAGGAAAGCCAGACAAATCGTTTCGAGCTTGGCATTCCCAGCATGGCCAGCATTATTCTCACACATAGCGCTGATGGGACTATCCCCGGCATTTCTGAGGTGGCGCGCGACGAGCAGCCTCCCGTCGCTCTCGTTTTCTGGTCGTTCCGCGTAATGGTTGGCATTGGCTTTTTAATGATAGGCGTCGCGTTGTTGGGCCTATTTATGCGCCGCAAAGCACGAGTTTTTGAGAGCCAACTGTTTCTCAAAACCTTAGTAGCAATGATTATCACGCCTTTTCTTGCGGTGCTCTCTGGCTGGATTGTGACAGAAGCAGGGCGTGCCCCTTGGCTTGTGTATGGCGTAATGACGCACGCGCAGGGCCTCACACCCTCGTTAACTGGCGGCATGGCCCTGTTCACGCTGATTGGCTATATCGCGGTATATAGCGTTGTTTTTGTCGTGGGCGTGTATTACCTCACACGAGTTGTGCGTAACGGCATGCTTGATGAGCCCATCGAGTTGGACGGTGAGGTTGAACGTCCCAAGCGCCCTTTTTCAGCGGCGCACACGCCATTGGATGAGGACTTAAGAGACAACACCGCAGGAGCTAACGCATCATGAGTATTGACTTAGCCTTAATTTGGGCCGTCATTATCGGTTTTGGCGTCATCATGTACGTCATTATGGATGGTTTTGATTTAGGCTTGGGGATTCTGTATCCCTTTGCACCTGATGAGGAATCACGCGATGTCATGATGAACTCGGTAGCGCCAATATGGGATGGTAATGAAACCTGGTTAGTGCTTGGCGGCGCAGGTCTGTTGGGTGCTTTTCCACTCGTCTATTCCGTTTTCTTGCCAGCTTTATATATCGGTGTCTTTTTGATGCTGACTGGTTTGATTTTCCGCGGTATCTCATTTGAATTTCGCTTTAAATCACATAAAAATCGATACTGGTGGAACCGTGCATTCTTCTTAGGCTCAGCTATCGCAGCCTTTGCCCAAGGCGCCGTGGTAGGTGCCTATATTCAAGGCTTTGCCGTGGAGGACTTCCGCTATGTTGGCAGCGCGCTCGACTGGTTAACGCCTTTCACCGTGCTTACCGGGTTAGGATTGATGGCAGGTTACGCACTATTAGGCGCCACTTGGCTCATTATGAAATCAGAGGGTCATGTGCAACAGTGGGCCTACGCGATCACCCCTAAGCTACTATTAGCGGTATTGGCCGTGTTCGCTATTGTGAGCATCTGGACACCTTCTGTTAGCCCTGAGGTATATAGCCGCTGGATGGATCAACTCTGGCTTATTTGGATCTTCCCAATGCTGGCTTTAGTCTGCTCAGGCATGGTCTACCGTTCGGTTAAGCGCCAAGATGAAGGACTACCTTTCGTCATGGCACTGGGTATCTTTCTATTTACCTACCTGGGGTTGATCGCAAGCAAATGGCCGGTGATTGTGCCGCCTAACTACTCGATTTGGGATGCCTCCTCCGCACCGGAATCCCAGCTGTTTTTGTTGATAGGCTTCTTATTTGTAATTCCCATTGTGTTGACCTACACCGCATGGACCTACTGGGTGTTTCGCGGCAAGGTTAAAGTGGGCGAAGGCTATCACTAAAACTGATGTGGCTCGCATAGATCAATCTATCTGCGGACTGGATTCCCTCGTAAACCTAGCGCTTTTTAGGGAGAAAAATGCATTAAATTTGGCCACAACCTCTCCGCGCTGATACAGGATATTGGCATAAACATACTTGCTATTGCCAAAGGATTTACTCATATGGCAGAGAGGTCGAATAAAGAGGACGCTCTATCACATAAATAAGAGTTAACAGCATTAGCAATTGTCGTTAGTGTGTGCTGCGATAGCTGCGACATTTGCCCACGCTAAAGCTGTTGCAGAGATTAGCGCAACCAGCAAAGAATTAGTGTAGATCCTTGTTGTTTGCATGCGCATGTGGGATGAGCCAGCTATCACCTATGCTACTCAAGCAATTGAGACGTTCGTAAACTTCGACAATCACAATATTTATTAACCATATTTTCCTTCTCTTTTAAAATATAAGAGGGTACAAATTTGGCTATCCTAACGATTAGCTGGGCTTATGTGACAGGAAACGATTATGAATCTTTGGCTATTGACTGCTAGCACTCTCATCATAAGCATAATTGTCACTATATTTTTTCATTTTTTTCATCTGCGCTTACGCCAACAGCTTACTCCCTCTCGTGAGCAGGTTTTTGAGGTAGTTAATACCCATTGTTCTAATCGACATACCGTACGTTTTACGACAACGCATGGGCTCACGTTAGAAGGATGGTGGTTTTCCACTACATGCGTTCAACAGGGGCATGCAATTTTGACCCATGGCTGGGGTTCTAATCGTACCGCTTTACTTCCACTGGTTCCCTTCCTACTAGCAGCAGGCTGGAATGTGCTTGTATTTGACGCACGCAACCATGGCAACAGTGATGAGGATACCTTCTCCTCGATGCCACGTTTTGCAGAGGATATTGACGCCGCGCTCGCTTGGTGACATGGCGCCTATGAGCATCGTGCTACGGCTCTGATTGGCCACTCAGTTGGTGCGGCAGCCACCCTGCTAGCAGCTTCACGTCGAAGAGATATAAAAGTGGTTGTTAGCATATCGAGCTTTGCTCATCCAGCAGACATGATGAAGCGGTGGCTCAAAGAAAAAGGCATCCCCTTTTTCCCTCTAGGCTGGTACGTACTTCGCTATGTAGAGCGAGTAATTGGATATCGATTCGATGATATTGCACCAATACATACGGTAGGCCACGCTCCCTGCCCAGTACTTGTGGTACATGGCGATAACGATTGCATCATACCTCCATCAGATGCCCATAAGCTGGCTAACCACGTAGATAACGCTATGCTGCGTTTAGTGCGGGGAGGGCATGACTTGACATCAAGCATAGCTCAGCATGGTGATGAACTGGTGGCATTTTTACAAACAACAGCCGGGACGAAATAAGCAGTAAACCTGTCTACTTTCAATCAGTTGAGTTGAGTGAACACCCGGCCCTGATGTCTGCACCCAAAGAAAAAACTAGTCATGATTATTTCTGTTTTTCAATAGTTTTCGAGCCATAAGATGTCCATTCTCGATACAGTCCCCCACACTGATTCCATCACGCCAGTTTCCCAAGAGATGAAGGCCGGTGAATTTTTTCGCGCCTTCGTCGATTATGGCTATCCGGGCAAAATGGCCAACCTCGTACTGCGGAATCGCTTTCGGCCAACGGGCAACTTTGGTGAAGACGGGGCAGGCGTGGATACCAAGCAGTTGACTGAGTTCCGAGGTGACGATGTCCACTAGTTGCGTATCAGACTGTTCGACAGTATTGGGGCTTCTACGGCCACCGATAAAGCACGTAAACAGAACATGGCCATCGGGCGCGTTGTGGGGGAAAAGAGTAGAGGAAAACAAAGCGCCCAAGGTTTGCTTTTTTTCTTTACTGGGAATTAGCATGCCAAAGCCGTCGAGTGGATGTTCAACCGCTGTAGCAGGATAACCCAGCACGACGGCAGCGAGCGGTGGATAGGCAATGCTCTCCAACTCATACTGAAGTTCAGGGCTTACGTTTTTCAACAGCGATCCGCTGACATGCGCTGGTGTCGTCAATATCAAGTCCGAGGAAGAGAACGTCTGTTCCGTCTGGTCAACGACATGCCATTGATTGTTCTTCTTGAAGACATTTTCTACTTTGCTGCCAGTGACGATATGAACGTTGGCAAGCTTCTCCAGCTCATCCCTGATTCCGTCTATCAGGGTGGAAAGCCCCTTGGAAAAGTTCAAAAGCTTGCCACGCCATTCGTCTGGGAATCCATCTTCACGATCTTTAGCACGTTGTTCTTTGCTGCTGAACATTTGAGCGATTCCGCCACGCAGCAATGACCCATGTTTTTGCTCCAGGCGATAAAGGCGAGGAAAAGCAGCTTTGGCTGAAAGTTGCTCAGGGTCACCTGCATAGACGCCCGAGACAAACGGATCGAAAAAATGACCGAGAATATTTCGACCAAGGCGCCGTTGAACGAAGGTGGCGAGTGTTTCCTCATGCGACGCTGGTTTTCGGAAAGGCTCCATAAGCAGATGGCGCCAGCCTTCAATACCCAAGAGCGGGCTTGTCAATGCGGACTTGACGCTACTGGGCAACGCAATGGGTTTGCCGTCCTTTACGATATAGCGCTTGGCACTGCTTGAAGGCGGGAAAACGACGTTGTCCGTAAGATCCAGGGATTTTATCAGCTGATAGAGTGAAGGTTTGGACATGAGCGTATTTGGACCGAGCTCCATGCGCCACCCCTGCTCGTTAACTGTCCGAATATTGCCGCCCAATACTTCGTCAGCTTCAACCAGCGTAACCGATTTATGCTGGCGGCCGAGCTCAAGAGCAAGCGAGAGACCCGTAATGCCTCCCCCAACAATCAGAAACGACGGCTCTTCGGCTTGGTTGATTATTTGCATATAAATTTTATATCCATATTAAAAATTTTTGAAACTTAAAACTCCGTCGTCGGAGAAGGAAGTTTACGACCTAATAGCTCAAGTCACTTTGAGGAACCGAATATCAAACCCAGCCTTATCTAATCACCATTATTTTCTCAATCGTAACTGCAGAACTTGCGAAACTTTCTTATCAGGCGAGTTTTCAGAACAAGCGCTACCGCTTAATGAACCAGGCTAGAGTCTTTAGCTAGAGATCAATTCCGCGTTTATCGCAGTGAATTCTTTAAAAACAATGAGATGTCTGGCCAAAAAAAGTAAGCAAGGATCCGAGACTTAACATAAAGCAAAAGTTTGTAAAATTCATACTATCAATCCTCAATGCAGATAGATTTCGCTCGCACAGCTTGGACAGTCTTTACAATTAAAATGCTGATCAAAACCGTTAATAAGCTCAGAAGACCCACACTCAGAATTCTGAAAAACGGTAGTTGAAGCTGTTCATACATCAAAAAGCTAGCAATAGTGATCGCCGCCATCGGGAACGAGTACGCCCACCACGACAGGTAAAACTCAATCCGTATAAACCGCCTTGCTTGAGTCAGTAGCATTAGGGTTAGAAACAGAGCGACGTAATAGAGAATGCGACCAAAGGCATTCACTTCTCCCACCAGTTGAAACCATGAAACGAATCCCACTGCTGGCGGAGCGATTAAGATGAATAACGTAGGCAAAAGTTTCGCAGGCAAAGGCTGGTGAAAGAACATCCGGTAGAAAATAATAGTCAGAAGTACCCCCCAAAAAATCAGCCCAACGCTGAAGAAAAACCAAGAAATTTCAACCGAGGCATGCTGTACTCCTACAATAGGTACAAGAATATTGCCCACGATAGGAATAAACCAGGCTGGATTGATGTGGGTTACCTCAAAGTGAGTCTGATGCAACCAAACAGATAGTACATAAAGTGTAAAGCCAAGATGAAGTATCACGCCGATACTCCATAACATAAGAGATACGCGATTGCTGTATGGCAAAATTGCGATGCTCAACAATATCAAGCCAATAGATACAGTTGGAAAAAAATTAAGCTTTACCGGATGAGAAAATTCTTCTTTAACTTTACTGGTATATTTCACTATCTTAGTTAGATAAATCGTCAGCAAGATAGCAAACGTTGTTAAAGTAAGGATAAGCAGAACCAGACTAACTTTTATGGGAAAACTTAGCAAGACTTCTGCCCGATGCCAGGCAATGGTAAACCCCGACATTCCCATAATAAGTGCAAACCATGAAATCGGAAAATTCTGCAATCGGGAAGTACGTACTTCGGTCATAAATTCACCTCCTCTATAGAATAAATTTTTCTTGGCAGGGTAAAGATGCCCGACATTATGCTACGCAGGGTATTCGGCCGCCCTTTCATCCAGAATTTTCAGCATCGCTTTTTTCAGTGCATCGACGTCGGCCCCACGTCGAAAGATATAGTTTTGATTAAAGACATGGCAAAAGAAATGGCCATAGTAGAGCCGGTGAACAATATTCTTGGTGATGCTTTCGGGGAGCTGTTCAAACCATTCGGGATCGTTACGGGGTCACTCACGACGTACTGAACGCTGAAGGTGCCCGGGTCGAAAAAGCCGGCAACATCCGATGTGCCAGCGTCGGTGTGCTTTGAAAGCGCAAAGGTATTCATGCGTTACCTCCTAAAAACCTGAAACGTATCGGTCTGATGATCAGTAGAGGCCATTGCATCGGTGACGGACTGCACGTATCAAAGGGCTTTCTTGCAGAAGTACCAGTCGGTGTATTCGTAACCTTCAGATTGACGGGCCTCGGCATCCTGAGAGGTATGCGGCGGCGGTACGATCACCGGCTGACCGGGCAACCAGGCTTCAGGTGTCGCAACGCCATGCTCATCGCTAGTTTGTAACGATTTGACCAGACGCAGCACTTCTTCCACCGAGCGGCCGTTGGTCATTGGGTAGTACAGCATGGCCCGCAGAATGCCCTCTGGATCAATAACAAAGGTGGCGCGAACCGCTGCGGTGTCGCTAGCACCCGGCTGAATCATGCCGTAGGCGTTCGCCACCTTCATGTTGAGATCGGCAATGATCGGAAACGTAATATCGATACCGAAGTTGTCCTTGATGCTGCGTATCCAGGCGATGTGCGAATGAATGCTATCGATAGAAAGCCCTAGCAGTTCTGTATTGACCTCTTTGAATTGGTCCGCGTAATTCGCAAACGCCGAAAATTCTGTGGTGCATACCGGGGTGAAGTCGGACGGGTGGGCGAACAGCACCAACCATTCGCCCCGGTAATCGCTGAGCGACTTTTCACCGTGGGTGGTTTTTGCCGTGAAATCCGGGGCGGGACGGTTAATTTGCGGCATCACTGGTTGTAAAGCTTCGTTAGACATAGCTTACTCCTTGGGCTGAAAACGTTTTTAGGAATAACGATAGCTTATTTTGTTATAACAGGCGAATAGCGTAGCGCAATTGGGCCAATAGGCTGGGCATTGATTTACATCCGGCCAGTCCCCAAAGCCGCTTCAAGATGCCATTTTGAGTAGCTCGAATGGCACGTCTGAAGAAAATGGCTACCCTTGGGTCTATACACAGAAGCAGCGAAAAAGGAAGTTGATGCTTGGCGAGGCTCCGACCAAACGGCACAGATTCCATTTTTGCACTGCTCCCAGATCACGACACCCCTGAAAATTGCAAGCCGCTCTTATGAAACCTGTGACGCTATACCTCTACGAAGAAGGGCACCCCATTGACAATAATCGGATTGAAAACCTGGTCAGCCCTAGGGAGCTCGTAAGCTATAACTGGCTATTTGCCGAATCACTACGCAGTGGCCAACGTCATGAGCCTGATCCAGTGCGCCATAGATAGTAACTGGCTTCTGAGAAGCCGTGCCGACGGCAGAGCTCCTTGATGGGCAGTCCCGCTTCTGCTTTGCCCAGGAAACCAATGATCTGTTCTTCGCTGAAACGCTTCTTCATGTCCAATCTCCTTACCCATAGGATCGGACTCTAAAGTGTAGCGCTACTCAATCTGGGGGTGACGTCGGGGCCACCCTTCCAACGCCTGGAGTATGCCTTCCCGCCCTGGATGAAACTGATAACAATTAGATGATGGAGACGCTTTATGTCCTTTGGCCTGTTTTCCCTCTTTCCTCCGTTGCTCGCGATTGTGTTGGCACTGGTGACGCGCAACGTGATCCCCGCGTTATTCTGTGGCGTGTGGCTGGGGGCGACAATGCTCAGCGGTGGCAACCCAGCGGCCGGGCTCTACGATAGTTTTGCGGAGTTCATCATCCCGAGTGTGGGCGGTGAGTGGAGTGCCACTGTCCTCATTTACTGCGGTCTGTTCGGGGTGCTGATCACCGTGTTGCAACGAACCGGCGGTGCTCATGCCATCGCCCGAGCGATTGCCTCCAAGGTTGCCTCACCGCGCGGTGCTCAAGGTGCCACAATGGGGTTCGGGGTACTGATCTTCTTCGAGGACTACTTCAATGCATTGACGGTGGGGAGCGTCATGCGGCCAATCACCGATCGCATGCGCGTCTCACGAGAAAAGCTCGCCTACATTGTCGATTCGACCTCGGCGCCAATGTGCCTTTTGGGGCCTGTATCCACTTGGGTTGTTTTCGTGATGGGGCTGATCGGCACCCAGCTTGGTGAGATGGACATGACGGGGTCTGAGTATCTGATTTACCTTTCGTCGATCCCGCTCAATTTCTACGCCTGGCTGGCACTGCTATTGATTCTGGTGATCGTGGTCACCCAATCGGACTTCGGCCCCATGGCACAGGCCGAGCAGCGCGCACGGGTAAGTGGCAAGCTGTTGGCGGATGATGCCCAGCCACCTTCCGATCGCGAAGCGACCGAGATGATGGGCGTTGCCGAAGAGAGCTCACGCAAGCGCAACATGCTCGTGCCGATCGCGGTGCTGGTGGGGATGATTCCGCCCCTGTTCTTGTGGACCGGCAACTTTCCCGAGAATGACTTGATCACGGCGATAGGGGAAGCCGAGGGCGGTATGTCGATCCTGATCGCGACCTTCCTGGCGGTTAGCGTAGCGCTGGGCATGGGGCTTCAACAGCGGCTGTTCGATTTTCGCGAAGCGATGGACCTGGTGGTAACCGGGATCAAGAGCATGGCGCTGGTTTACATTATCCTCACCCTGGCCTGGTCAATCGGTAGCGTGACCTCGCAGCTGGGCACTGCGGATTACCTCGTCACGCTGGCCCAGGCCGGCATTGCGCCGAGCCTGATTCCCGTATTGCTGTTCTTGATCGGCTCGCTCGTCGCGTTTACCACCGGGACCTCCTATGGCACCTTTGCGATCATGATTCCCATTGCCATGCCGGTGGCCGTTGCACTGGACATACCTTTATCGTTGGCGATCGCCGCAGTCCTCAGTGGCGGCATCTTCGGCGATCATTGCTCGCCCATTTCGGACACTACTATCCTCTCATCGGCCGGCTCATCGTGTGATCACATTGATCACGTGCGGACCCAATTACCCTATGCACTGAGTGCAGGAACAGCAGGCATTATTGCCTTTTTTGTTGCCGGACTGACAGGCTCAGCCTGGATTGGTGGCCTCAGCGGGGTGGTTGCGTTATTGACGGTGGTGTTTGTCCTACGTTGGGCATGGGGCCCGAATACATCTTCGCAATACGACTCGGTTTAGCCGACCATAATTAAGCGGGAGGGGGTGACGTCAAAACTGAGAGACTATTACATGTGACCATGCCTGTGGCCACAAAAAGCCAAAGGTCATCACTAAAAAAGCTTACCAAGAGGGTAGTTAAGATATTGTAGTCACAGGATGGTCACACGCAAAACAAAAGGGCTCACGCGTTAACGTAAGCCCTTGATATCTTGGCGCGCCCGGCAGGATTCGAACCTGCGACCCTCGGCTTCGGAGGCCGATACTCTATCCAACTGAGCTACGGGCGCATTGGTGGCGTATCCTACCGGTGCGCGGGCGCTGTGTCTAGCCGCCCAGCGGTTTTACGCCGGGCTTCAATTGACCCTTTTATACTCCTTGATGCATGCTCTGTAGGCACTTTTAACGACGGACACTGGGAACACAATAAAATGAAAACATTTGCACGCAGCACGCTGGCACTGGGCATCTCACTGGCAGTGGTGAGTGGCGCCAACGCCGCCGACATGGCCGATATGGACCCCGTCACGTTACGCCTGGCCCACGTGGTCAATGAGCAGGACGGTTTCCATATTGCGGCCACCAAGTTTGAAGAGCTGGTCGAAGAACGCACCGATGGCAAAGTGGATATTGAAATTCATCCCAACGCCTCACTAGGTGACGAACGCACGCTGCTTGAAGGCATGCAGATCGGCACCGTCGATATGGGCGTGATCACCAACGGGCCGGTGGCCAACTTTGTGGAGGAAATGGCGGTGTTTGAACTGCCGTTCCTGTTCCCCTCGCCCGAAGCCGCCTACGAGGTGCTCGACGGCCCCATCGGCCAGGAACTGCTGGACAAGCTTTCCGAGGTCAACCTGAAAGGGCTTGCCTACGCGGAGCGAGGTTTCCGCAACCTGACCAACAGCGAGCGCCCGGTCAACGCGCCTGAGGATATCGACGGCCTGCGTATTCGCGTGATGGAAAACCCGGTCTACACCGATACGTTCCGTGCCCTCGGCGCCAACGCCATTCCCATGGCCTGGACCGAAGCGCTCACCGCCATGCAGCAGGGCACCATCGACGGTCAGGAAAACCCGGTCAACGTGATCCATTCGTTCAACCTGGACGAAACCCAGAATTACATGACGCTCTCGCGCCACACTTACGCACCGGCGATTTTCGTCATGGGTGCGTCGGTGTGGAACCAGCTGCCCGAGGACGCGCAAGAGGTGATGGTCGAAGCCGCTCGTGAAGCTGCCGCCCACGAGCGCCAGGTGAACGCCGAGATGGAAGCCGAGCAGCTCGCCGAACTGCGCGAGGCCGGTATGGAGATCAATGACTCGCCGGATATCGAGGCCTTCCAGCAAGCCGTTCAACCGGTTTACGAAGAATACGGCGAGCAGTTTGGTGATTACCTGCCGCGCATTCGGGAGGCACTGGAATAAGTGACCCAACGCGCCCATTCGCTAATCGTTGGGCTGCGCCGTGTTGAGCGCGGGCTGGATGCCTTCATCCAGCCCGTAGTGTTTATGGGCATGGCGGCTCTGATTGGCGTTATCAGTTTGCAGATCATTTCCCGTGTGCTGTTCACCGCGGTGGAATGGACCGAGGAAGTCGCGCGCTTTCTGCTGGTGTGGCTGACGTTCCTGGCCAGCACGCTGGCCTTTCAGCGAGGCCGGCACATTGCAGTGACCTTTGCCGTGGATGCCTTGCCCGCTCGCCTTCGTCAGCTGGCCAGGCTGCTGGCCACGCTGGTCATCATCGCCTTCCTGATTGCCCTGGCGATCATGAGCGTGCGTTACATGCAGGTGCAAAGCTTTCAGAAAGCCGCAGCACTACGCGTGTCTATGTCGTACGTGTACGCCGTGGTGCCGTTCTGTGCCGGCGTGATGGCCTGGTACGCCCTGGTCGATGCCGTTGAGCTTATGCTCACCGGCGATACCCACGAACCCAGGGAGGAAGTGCTATGACGCTACTCCTGTTTGGGCTGTTTTTTGGCCTGATGCTGCTAAGTGTGCCCATTGCCTTCGCGATTGGCGCCAGCACGCTGTTCGCGCTTTATCAGGCAGGCGTGCCCCTGATGGTGGTGCCCCAGCAGATGTTCCAGGGCATCAATTCCTTCGCGCTGGTCGCCATCCCGATGTTTATTCTGGCCGGGGACTTAATGGCCCAGGGCAAGGTCAGCGAAAAGCTGGTGAGCTTTGCCGATTCATTGGTGGGCTTCATGCGCGGCGGACTGTCGCTCGTCTCGATCATGGCAGGGATGTTCTTCGCCGCGATTTCCGGTTCGGGCGCCGCCACCACCGCCGCGGTCGGCTCAAGCCTGGTGCCCGAGCTCAAGCGCAAAGGCTACGACCCGGCGTCGGCGGCCAGCCTCATCGCCGCCAGCGGCACCATCGGCGTGGTGATTCCGCCGTCGGTGCCGATGATCATCTACGCAGTGATTGCCCAGCAGTCGGTTTCCAAGCTGTTTTTAAACGGCTTTTTACCGGGGTTGGCGATGGGACTGGGGCTGATGGCGATTGCCATTACCCAAGCCTACCGGCGCAAATACCCCAAAGGGACGCCGCTGTCATGGCCAGTGATCCTGCGCACCTTCAAAGCGGCTAGCTGGGGGCTGATGACCCCGGTGATTATCCTGGGCGGCATCTTCTCGGGCATCTTTACGCCGTCCGAGGCAGCCGTGGTAGCGGTAAACTACGCCATCATGGTGTCACTGCTGGTGTATCGCGATTTAACGCTGGGCGACGTGTACCGACTGCTGATTCGCTCGGCGATGACCACCTCGGTGATCATGCTGGTAATTGCCATGTCGGCGGTGCTCAGTTGGACGCTTTCCAGCTGGCAGGTGCCGGGGGCTATTGCCCAGTCGGTGCTTTCGCTGTCCACCGACCCGTATGTCATCATGCTGCTGATTGTCGCGGTGATTCTGCTCACCGGGGTGTTTATCGAAACCGCCAGCGCATTGATCATTCTGACCCCAGTACTGCTGCCGCTTGCGCTGCAGCTGGGCATCGACCCGATCCACTTTGGCTTGATTATCGTGGTAGGGCTGTCCATCGGCATGATCACCCCGCCGGTCGCCATCAACCTGTACGTGGCCTCCTCGGTGACGCAGCTGCCCCTGGAGCGCATCACCCAGGCCATCGTGCCGTATTTGCTGGGGTTGATCGGCGTGCTGCTATTGGTCGTTTACGTGCCGATGTGGCTTGGCTGGTCGGGTGGTTAAACACGCATGAAACGGAAGCGGGAAGGTTGATATAAAAAGGGGCTTGCCATTTGGCAAGCCCCTTCGTTGCTACAGGTTCATACGACGACGCCTTAGAACTCTTCCCAGTCCTCGCTACCCCCTGTCGAAGTCGATGCCGCCGGCTTGTTGGCAAGCGCGGGGCGTTTCAGCGACGGGTTGGCGGAGGGCGTCGCTGCCGCCAGCGGCGGGTTGCGCCGCGAGGGCGCATCGTCACCCAGCACGAAGGAGTTGATCAGCTCGCTCAGGTGCTCCGCATGGCGCCGCATATCGGCGGCGGCGGTGGTCGATTCCTGCACCATCGCGGCGTTTTGCTGAGTCATGGTGTCCATCTCGGCCACGGCAGTATTGATCTGGCCAATCCCACTGCTTTGTTCTTTTGCCCCAGCAGTGATCTCGCCGATCACGTCGGTCACCTTGGCCACGCTCTCGACGATTTCGCGCATGGTGGCACCGGCATCGCGCACCAGCTCCGAACCCGAATGGGTATGCTGCACCGAAGCATCGATCAGCGCACGAATCTCCTTGGACGCATCGCTCGAGCGGCTGGCCAGGGTACGCACTTCCTGCGCCACCACGGCGAACCCGCGGCCGTGCTCGCCCGCGCGGGCAGCTTCCACTGAGGCGTTGAGCGCCAGGATGTTGGTTTGAAAGGCAATGGAATCAATCATGGTGATGATATCGCTGATCTTACTAGCTGACTCGTTGATATCCTGCATGGTGCGCTCGACCTGCGTCATGGACGCTTCGCCCTGATGGGCGACCTCGGCGGTGGACTGCACGAGCTTGTTGGCCTGCTGAGCGTTATCGGCGCTGTGATTGACCGTCGAGGTGATCTCCTCCATGGAAGCGGAGGTTTCCTGCAGATTGGCTGCAGCCTGCTCGGTCCGCGTGGACAATTCTTCGCTACTGCGGGATATCTCCCCGGCGGAATCATAGACGCTGGAGGTACTGTGGCGAACGTCGCGCAGGGTATCCTGCATCCGCTCGACAAAGGCGTTGAACTGCACCGCCAGATCGCCGATTTCATCGTTACTTTCCGCCGAGAGACGCCGGGTCAAATCACCGCGGCCCTGGGCGATATCGTTCATGGCGGCAGCCGTACGCTTGATCGGACCAACGGTACGACGCACGAAAGCATACGCCACCAGGGCGACCACGATAAACAATACCAGCCCCAGCAAGGCCGCGAATATGATGCTCTGGCGTAAATCGGCAGCCGTTTCGGCTTCGATGTCGGCCATGGTGGCGTCGACATCGGTGACGTACACACCGGCGCCGATTAACCAGTCCCATTTTTCAAGGCGATCGACAAAAGAGTGCTTGGGTTCAACGTCGTCGGTACCCGGGTAATCCCATACGTAGCTGTAGAAGCCACCGCCACTCTGAGCGACCTTAATGATCTCGCGAATCAGGTAGGTACCATCGGGCGTTTGCGCATCGATCATGTTGGTGCCTTCTCGATCCGGCGCAGGCGCCGTCACAATATTGTTACCCTCATAATCGTAGATAAAAATGTAGTTGTTATCTTCAAAGCGCATGGAGCGCACAATCTCGGCAACCTGCTGCTTGGCCTCCTCATCGTTTACACCGGCGTCTTCGTAAATTGGCTCAATGGCCGTCCTCGCCATTTGCACCACGTCGCGCACTGCCCTGCGGCGCTCTTCAATCAATTGTTCGCGCTGTTCCGCCAGCGCATCGTGGGCGTCCTGCGTCGTACTGTAGGCTTGAAAACCGACCAGCGCGACCGTCACCAGGAACAAGGGAAGCAAGACCAGCATCAGGACCTTGGTCTGCAAGCCAAAGGCCCCCCGAGTGGGAGATTCAGAGGTTGTCATTGTGAGCAAATTCCAATGTTTGTGAGTTAAGGAGTATTAGAATTATTATTTATCCTTTATCGACAAACGTTAATTAAACTTTAGCTTTTTGGTACTATTTCAACCTTTTTTTGATTATTTGTAGCGATATCAGGAAGTTCATAACATACGTTAAGGTGATGAGAAGCACTGAGGTCCACTGTGGGGGCGTGGTGGCCAGGGACGGCCCGTTTTTAGGCTAGACGCCACCCACCTTGTTCAGTCGCCTCGACCTTCAACCGCCCGGTCGGGGCGACTTTTTTATTGGGTGCTTCCTAGGTTAGCCCGCAATCGCCGCGCGGCGCTCATCCAACATCCCTTTGTCGAGTATAAAGCGGATAATCTCCTCAAGCCCGACACCATCGTACAGATTGGTGAACACAAAGGGCCGCTCGCCGCGCATCTTTTTCGAATCGCGCTCCATCACCTCCAGCGACGCGTGCACCTGCTCGGCGATATCGATCTTGTTGATAATCAACAGGTCCGACTTGGTGATACCCGGCCCGCCTTTGCGCGGAATCTTGTCGCCGGCGGAGACGTCGATCACGTAAAGCGTCAAATCAGAAAGCTCGGGGCTGAAGGTCGCCGAGAGGTTATCCCCGCCAGACTCTACCAGCACCAGCTCCAGCTTGGGGTGGCGCTCCTGCAGCTCGTCAATCGCCGCCAGGTTCATCGAGGCATCTTCACGAATCGCCGTGTGGGGGCAGCCACCGGTTTCAACCCCGAGGATGCGGTCGGCCGGAAGCGCATCATGCTTGAGCAAAAAGTCGGCGTCTTCACGGGTATAGATATCGTTGGTCACCACGGCGATATCGTAGTGGTCACGCAGCGCCAGACAGAGTTGCTTGAGCAGCGCGGTCTTGCCCGAGCCCACCGGGCCACCCACGCCAATGCGTAAACAGTGTGTCATGTGTGTCTCCTAAGCGTTTCGTTTCCTAAGTGGCTGACGTCTCAGCCATTTAACTTCTGAACAAACGTGAATATTGGGTTTCGTGCAGGGCACTGGCGAGCGCCAGGCCGGGTAGCACCGGGCCGAGTTGGTCATCGTCCAGCGCCAGCGCCTGGTCAACGGCAGTGACTAACGCGGGGCGCAACTGCTCGATCACCCGTTGCGCCGCGGTGTGGCCCAGCGGCAGCGCCTTGCAGGCGACGGCCAGCTGGTTTTCCAGCCACGCCCAGACAAAGCCGAGCAGCGTTTGCCGAGGCGAAATACCCCGCACCTGCGCGGTATACGCAAACAGCGTGACATAACCGGCCTGAGCCGGTAACAAGGGCGTTAGTGAGTCTTCACTTGGCAACAGCTCAAGGCTGCCCAACAGGCGCTTGAGCGAGGCCCCCAGGCGGCTATCTTCGGCGGCCAGCTCGGCGGTTTCCCGGGTAGCGGCCAGCCATTGATCCCACTCGGCAACCGTCGCGGCATCGCCCTGCACAAGCGCCGTTTGCAGCCGCGCCAATACCGGCAGCTCGCAGCGTGTCAGACCGTCTTCCAGCACCCCGGAAAGCCACTCGGCGAGGCTTGCTTCGTCTTCCACCCAGCCAAGTTCAAAGGCGCTTTCCAGCCCCTGCGAGAACGCAAAGGCACCGATCGGCAGCGCCGGGCTGACCAGTTGCATCAGCCCTAGCAGCGCCAGCTCATCGCCTTGGTTTTGCGGGGCAGCCAGTTCAGTGGGCATGATGATGCTCATGGTCGTGTGAATGGCCGTTGTCGTGGGCGTGTCCATGATCGTGCGAATGGCCATGCGAATGGGCATGCCCACCGCCCACCTGATTGTAGGCACCCGGCTCCGGGTCGAAGGTGGCGTCATGATGCTCGAGCTCGGCACCCAGCAGCGCGGCAAGCTCTTCCAGCACGTGGTCCGGAGGGAAACGTACCCAGCCGCCCTTGTCATCTTCACCCAGCGCCAGCTGCACGTGGCGATTACCCAGGTGGTAGGCTAGCCGCGCCAGCGGTAAGCCAGCACTTACTCGCGCGGTGACCACCGGTTCTACGGCGGCGCAGACGCGAATCACCTCGCCGCTTTCGGCTTTCAGGCCTTCGCCGCTGCGCAGCACCGGGCCGCGATCCAGAAACAGCCCCAGTTCGCGGCCGCTATCGCTTTGCGCTTTCAGACGCCCGCGAATGCGCAGTTCAAAGGGCAGCGTCAGCGTATCGCTGGCGGCGTTCGCCTCCACTGGCCCTAGGCGTTCTATTAGTTTCAGCATGACTAGCATCCTTTCTCGCTCGGTGCGGTTGTGCCGGGGGTAGGCCGTAGAGAGGGTCTTTTGCCATGGATGGCAAAAGTAGCGTACACGGACGTATTCACAGCGCCCTCTCGTAGGCCTATCCCCGGCGCCCCAGATAATCGCTCAATCAGAACAAATGGTACCGCTGAGCCAGTGGCAGCTCGGTGGCGGGCTCGCAGGTCAGTAGCTCGCCATCGCAGCGTACTTCGTAGGTTTGCGGGTCCACCGTCAAATCAGGGCATGCGTCGTTGAGTTTCATGTCCTGCTTGCGCACGCCGCGGACGTTCTTGCAGGCCGAAAGCGAACTGTTGAGCCCGAACTTCTGCTTCACGTCGGCATCCAGCGCGGCCTGGCTGACAAAGCTCAGCCGGGTTTGGCTGGCCGCCCGGCCCAAGGCGCCGAACATATAGCGGTAATGCACCGGCTGCGGCGTGGGGATGGACGCATTGGGGTCGCCCATGGGCGCGGCGGCGATCATGCCGCCCTTGATCATCATCGCCGGCTTGGTACCGAAGAAGGCCGGTTTCCAGAGCACCAGGTCGGCCATCTTGCCGACTTCCACCGAACCCACTTCGTGGGCAATACCGTGAGTGATCGCCGGATTGATGGTGTACTTGGCGATATAGCGTTTGGCGCGGAAGTTATCGGCGCCCTGGGCTTCGTCTTCCGGCAGCAGACCGCGCTGAACCTTCATTTTATGCGCCGTTTGCCAGGTCCGGCAGACCACTTCACCAACCCGCCCCATGGCCTGGGAGTCGGAAGCGATCATCGAGATCACGCCCAGATCGTGGAGGATATCCTCGGCGGCGATGGTCTCGCGGCGAATGCGCGAGTCGGCAAACGCCACGTCCTCGGGAATATTGGGGTCGAGGTGGTGACACACCATCAGCATATCCAGGTGCTCATCGATGGTGTTGACCGTATAGGGCCGCGTCGGGTTGGTGGAGGATGGCAGCACATAGGCTTTCGAACAGGCAGTGAGAATGTCCGGCGCGTGGCCGCCGCCCGCCCCTTCGGTGTGATAGGTGTGAATACAACGCTCGTTGAACGCCGCCAGGGTGTCTTCCACAAAGCCCGATTCGTTCAGCGTATCGGTGTGGATCGCCACCTGAACGTCGTAGGCGTCCGCCACGTTGAGGCAGTTGTTGATCGACGCCGGTGTGGTGCCCCAGTCTTCATGCAGCTTGAGGCCCATGGCCCCGGCTTGAAGCTGCGCTTCCAGTGCCTCGGGCAGGCTGGCATTACCCTTGCCGAGAAAACCGATGTTCATCGGCATGTCGTCCACCGCCTGGAGCATCTTGCCGATATGCCACTCACCGGGCGTGCAGGTGGTGGCGTTGGTGCCGGTCGCCGGCCCCGTACCGCCGCCCAGCATGGTGGTAATGCCGCTCATCAGCGCTTCTTCGACCAGCTGCGGGCAGACGAAATGGATATGGGCATCCAGCGCGCCGGCGGTGAGAATTTTGCCCTCGCCGGCGATGATTTCGGTGCCGGGGCCAATCACGATCTCGACGTCGGGCTGGGTATCCGGATTGCCCGCTTTGCCGATCGCCGCAATGCGGCCGTTTTGAATACCGACATCAGCTTTGACGATGCCCCACCAGTCGAGGATTAACGCGTTGGTAATCACCGTGTCCATCACGCTGTTATCCACCCGCTGGCTCTGGCCCATGCCGTCGCGGATCACCTTGCCGCCACCGAATTTCACTTCATCGCCGTAGTGGGTGGCGTCTTTTTCGACTTCGATCCACAGCTCGGTATCGCCCAGGCGCACGCGGTCGCCTACCGTGGGGCCGTACATATCGGCGTAGGCTTGCCGTGAGATTTTCATTTTGCGTCTCCTTCTAGCGCGCCCATGACATCGCCGCGGAAACCGTAGATTTCGCGCTTACCGACATAGGGAATCAAGGTGACTTCGCGAGTTTGGCCGGGCTCAAAGCGAATCGCCGTGCCCGCTGCGACGTCCAGCCGATAGCCCCGCGCCTTGTCACGATCGAACACCAGTGCCGGGTTGGCCTCGGCAAAGTGGTAGTGGGAGCCGACCTGAATGGGTCGGTCGCCGGTATTGGCGACGTCGACACTAATCCGCTCACGCCCCACGCAAAGCTCGATATCGCCGTCTCTTAACTGATACTCACCGGGCATCATGGCAGCCTCCTGGTTGCTGATAACTAGTTAATGGGGGTGTGAACGGTCACGAGTTTGGTGCCGTCGGGGAAAGTGGCCTCCACCTGCACCTCGTCGACCATCTCGGCCACCCCTTCCATCACGTCATCGCGGCTGAGAATCTCGCGACCAAAGCTCATCAAATCGGCCACGCTTCGGCCATCGCGGGCGCCTTCCATGATCTCGAAGCTGATCAGCGCCACGGCTTCGGGGTAGTTGAGCTTCAAGCCGCGCGCTTTACGCCGCTCGGCCAGCTGCGCCGCAGAAAACAGCAGCAGCTTGTCTTTGTCTCTTGGGGTGAGTTCCATGGTGTCTCCTTGAAAATCAGGTCAGCCAAATACGCGGTGTGTGGGCCTCGCGCTCGATCCAACGGGGGCGCAGTACCTGCCAAGCCTGCTCGCATAGCGCCCAGGCTTCGTGACGGGCGTTACCCAGGTAGCGTAGCAACAGCACGCCGTGGCGAGCGGTGACCGCCCAGCGCGGGTTGTCGGGCAGTGCGTGACGCAGCGCCTCTATCGCCTCGCCGGTGTCGGCGAGCCCCACCGCCCACAACGTCGCCTGAACGGTGGCGCCACCCTGTCCCCACCGCCCGGTAAAACTTGGGTGAGCGGGGTCAAGCGGCTGACGCTCGAGCCATAGCGGCCTGCCGTCCAGCGTCAAGCGAAAGTGCTGTTCGATGCGCCCGGTGAGATACGGCAGGTCACTCGCCGGGCGCCCCAGCGCCATGACCTCCCAGCCCAGGCAGCGGGCGCTGCCGTGAAGGTCAATCTGCGTATGCTGCTTGCCCCGTGAACCATCAAAGGCGATGGTTTCCTGGGGTAGCCACTCAAGGGTGGCGCCGTCCTCCACATCGAGTTGCGTGCGCTGGGTCCAGGCGACGCCCTGGCTGTCGGCTTTATACAGCTTGTTGGCCGCGGGCGTGGTGAGCAGCGCGTGGGCCCCGCTCTCCACATGGGCGCTGATGACCAGCGCATCGCCGCTGACCAGCCCGCCGGGCGGGTGCAGTAAATACACATGGCACGCCTGATCACGGCCCTCCGGATAGAAAGGCCGTTGCACGCGCAGCGGCCCCTGATGGCGGGCGTGAACCAAACGCGTCGCGCCGCTGCGTGGCGCAAACCGCAATGCCAGCGACGCCGCCCAGTGACGGTCCTGATCAAAGCGGTGCCCAGAGGCAATCGGGGGGTTAGCGATATCGCATAGAATCATGGGGTGCTATCGCGTCCTTACAGTGAGCCTTTTACTAACCACTGCAATTTATGCGCCAAAATGGTGAAAAGCGGCGCCAAACCGATAGCAGGGAGATTTCAGGGGATAGCTTAGGTGGTCAGCAAAGGCTTCTTGCACCACTGAAGAGCCAGAAAAGCCTTCAAAGCACCAAAATGGCGCACGAAAAAGCGACAACCAAGGCATATCACTTGCCACCCGACCCAAGGCTTTGAACCGGGTGTGGATAACTCAAACCGTCAAATGCTGCTGGATAAGTTCGTCGGAAAGCTCGCTGATCTCGCCTTTGGCCACCGGGCGGCCGCGGTCCATGATCACGAAGCGGTCGGCGTACTTGCGGGCGAAGGGCAGCTTCTGCTCCACCAGCAGCACTGTCAGGCCGTCTTCGTTGATCAACTGGCGGATCACCTGGCCGATTTGCGACACGATATTGGGCTGGATGCCCTCGCCCGGCTCATCGAGAATCAGCAGCCTGGGCTCGATGACCAGCGCCCGGCCAATGGCCAGCTGTTGCTGTTGACCGCCGGAAAGATCGCCCCCGCGACGGTGCTTCATGTCCTTGAGCACCGGAAATAGCTCGTAGACCCGCTCGGGGATTTTTTTCACCCCGTCGCGGCGCGCGGCCAGGCCAGTACGCAGGTTGTCTTCCACGGTGAGCAGCGGAAAGATCTGGCGACCCTGGGGAACATAGCCGATGCCCATCCTGGAGCGCGCTTCAATGGGTTTTTGCGTCAGTTCGACCTCGCCTTCTGCTCCGTCTTCATAGCGTAACTGCCCCTCGGCAACCGCCACTTCGCCCATGACGGCTTTCATCAGCGTGGTTTTACCCACACCGTTGCGCCCCATCACGCAAGTGCATTGGCCCTCAGGCACGTCCAGATCCAGGTCCCACAGGGTGTGGCTTTCGCCGTAAAACTGATTGAGCTTCTCGATCGCCAGCATCAGGCCGCCTCCTCGTCTGCACCCAGGTAAACCTCGACGACGCTTGGGTCGCTTGAGACCTCATCCATGGTGCCTTCCGCCAGCACGCTGCCCTGGTGCAGCACGGTTACCTGGCGGGCAATCGAGCGCACAAAGCCCATATCGTGCTCGACCACCACCACCGATTGCTTACCCGCCAGGCCGGTCAGCAACTCGGCGGTGCGCTCCATTTCCTGCTCGGTCATCCCGGCGACGGGCTCGTCTACCAGCAAGAGTCGAGGGCGCTGCATCAGCAGCATGCCGATTTCCAGCCACTGCTTCTGGCCGTGGGAAAGAATGCCCGCGGGCTGGTAGCGCAACGTGGTCAGGCCGATGGTTTCCAGCACTTCCTCGATGCGGTCCTTGATCTCACCGGTCATGCGCGCGGTCAGTGTGGGCAGAATGCGCTTGTCGGCGGCCATGGCCAGCTCCAGATTTTCAAATACCGTCAGCGCCTCGAATACCGTGGGCTTCTGGAACTTGCGGCCAATACCCAGGCTTGCGATGTCAGGCTCGTTCATGTGTAACAGGTTATGCCGACTGCCGAACCACACGCTGCCCTGATTGGGCCGCGTCTTGCCGGTAATGATATCCATCATGGTGGTTTTACCGGCCCCGTTGGGGCCGATAATGCAGCGCAGCTCGCCGTCGTCGATAGTCAGGTTCAGGTTGTTGATAGCCTTGAAGCCATCAAAGCTGACGGTGACATCCTCCATGTAGAGAATCGGCCCGTGGCGTACATCAACCGTTGATGCCTGGGGCGTCATGAAGTCGAACACCCGGTCGCGTTCGGTCAGCGATTGGAAAAAACTCATGCCGTGGCCTCCTTTTTCGGCGTTGCGTCAGGGTCGTCTCGACGTCGTGCACGACGCGCCAATAACCCGGCCACCCCCTTGGGCAGGAACACCGTGACAAACACGAACAGCCCCCCAAGCGCGAACAGCCAGGCATCGGGCATGACCCCGGTGAACACGGTTTTGGCGTAGTTGACCAGTACCGCGCCGATGACCGCGCCATATAGCGAAGCGCGCCCGCCCAGCGCCACCCACAGCACGATTTCAATGGAAAATAGCGGATCGAACTCGCTGGGGTTGATGATCCCTACTTGCGGCACATAAAGCGCCCCGGCGACCCCGGCCAGCATGGCGGAGATCACAAACACGAACAGCTGGAAGCGCTCGACCCGATAGCCGAGAAAGCGCGTGCGCGCCTCGGCGTCGCGGGTCGCCACGCAGACCCGGCCAAGCTTGCTGCCCACGATGGCGCGGCACAGCCAATAGCCCAGCGCCAGGGCCACCGCCGAGGCGATGAATAGCCCCAGCCGGGTTGCCTCACTGCGCAGGTCGAAGCCCAGCAGCTCGCGGAAATCGGTCAGGCCGTTATTGCCGCCAAAGCCCATCTCGTTGCGGAAGAACGCCAGCATCAAAGCAAAGGTCATCGCCTGGGTAATGATCGACAGATAGACCCCGGTCACCCGCGAGCGGAAGGCCAGCCAGCCGAATACCAGCGCCAACGCGCCGGGGGCAAGCAGCACCATGGCAAAGGCAAACCAGGCCATATCGAACCCGAGCCAGTACCAGGGCAGGCTGTCCCAGTTAAGAAACACCATGAAGTCGGGCAGTATCGGGTCGCCGTAGGTGCCGCGGTCACCGATCTGGCGCATCAGGTACATGCCCATGGCATAGCCGCCGATGGCGAAAAACGCGCCGTGCCCAAGGCTCAGAATGCCCAGATAGCCCCACACCAGATCCACCGCGACGGCCAGCAGCGCATAGGTCAAATACTTGCCCAGCAGCCCCACCGTGTAGCCCGATACGTACAGCGGGTGCCCCGCAGGCACGGCCAGGTGCAGTATCGTCACGGCAGTAACTGCCACGATCAGAATGAGTAGAAATATCTGCGTCGAGCGTTCGTTGAAGGGTCGTGTTAGCCACATAGTCGATTAGCCCTCCGCCGCCCGGCCTTTCTGCGGGAAGAGTCCGCGGGGGCGCTTTTGAATAAACAGAATGATAAATACCAGCACGATGATCTTGGCGAGGACCGCCCCGGCCCAGGGCTCCAGCACCTGGTTGATCACACCCAGCGACATGCCGGCCACCAGCGTGCCCCACAGGTTGCCGACGCCGCCGAACACCACCACCATGAAGGAGTCGATGATGTAGCTCTGGCCAAGGTTCGGGCCGACGTTGGTCAACTGCGATAGCGCCACGCCGGCAAGCCCGGCCACCCCGGACCCCAGCGCGAAGGTCATGATATCGACCCGCGTCGCACGGATGCCCATGGAGCGCGCCATGGCACGGTTCTGGGTCACGGCGCGGACTTCAAGTCCCAGCCGCGTGCGGCGCATCACCAGGATCAGCGCCGCAAACACCACCAGCGCAAAGCCGAGCACATACATCCGGTTGAGCGTTAACGACAGTGCGTCGTTAACCACCAGCGAACCGCTCATCCACTCGGGCGTGATCACGGTACGGTTTTGCGGCGAGATTACCGTGCGCACCAGCTGCTGGAGAATCAGGCTGACGCCGAACGTCGCCAGCAACGTCTCGAGCGGGCGCCCCTTGAGAAACTGAATGACGCCGCGCTCGATGGCGACACCCGCCAGCGCCGATACCAGGAACCCGGCGGGGATCGCAAGGATTAGCGCCAGCCCCGGCTGACCGGGCAGCAGCTGCTGCATTGCCCAGGTGGTATAGGCCCCCAGCATGATCAGCTCACCGTGGGCCATGTTGATCACGCCCATCACGCCGAAGGTGATCGCCAGGCCAATCGCCGCCAGCACTAGCACCGAGCCCATCGACAGGCCAAAATACAGCGTCTCGGCGGCACGGTTGAGCTTGAGGCTCTGCTCGATGTCGGCCAGCGCGGCACTGGCCGCGTCGACCACCAAGGGGTCATCCGATTGAGTGGCGCGGTTCAACGCAACGCGCACGTTGCTGTTCAAACTGCCCGCCAGCACCTCGACTGCGTCCACGTCGCCCTGGTTGAGGCGGTAGACCGCCAGCGCCTGGTTCAAGCGTTCGCGGACGGCCGCCGACGGCTCTTCGTCGAGTCGGTTGGTCAGCGGCTCGATCTGGGTTTCCTCCACATCGCCAATCAGCCCTTCGGCGGCGTCAAGGCGAGCGTCCTGATCGCCGTTGTAAAGCTCGACCAGCGAAATCGCCGAGCGCAACTGACTGCGCAGTGCGTTGTTGATCGTCAGGCGGTCGAGGTCGCGTCGGCTCACCTCGCCCATCGCCTCGCCGGTCAGGGCATCTTCAATGGTGACGTCCAGGCCCGCCGTTTCCAGCGCGATCACAAAGCGCCCGTCGTCCTTCAGGCGCTGCAGGTCACTGTCCAGCAACGCCTGCAGCCACACATCGGCGCGCGACTGCTCGCTTTCGATGATGGCGTCGATGGCGGCGGCTTTATCGTCGAATGAGCGCGTATCCAACGCTTCGAGTAACGCCTGGCCGTCCTGTTCCTGGGCCGCCGCCGTCATCGGCAGCCAGCTCAGCAGGCTCATCAGCAGGCAGGTGACGATCCTTGTCGTAACGGCGTAGCAAGGAATCCTCATGGGTGCGTCCTTTGAGTGGCGTGCCCTGCACGCTGCTCCCTCATCGGCCAGCGCACAGGTAAATGAATAAGGTTTTGAGATGAAACGATGGGGCGGCTGGCGCCGCCCCCGGCCTATCAGTCCTCGGCAAGCGCTTCTTCGGCCTGCTCTTCGGCATCGCTACCCATGCAGCGGTTTTCCGCCACATTGTAGTTGCCGCATTCCATCGGCTTGCGCCAGTCGCTGATCAGGTCCCGCGAGCCCGGCAGGTAGTCCGACCACGCGTCGCCCGCCACGGTGGACGGCGTTTCCCAGACCACCGCAAACTGGCCGTTGTCCTGGATCTCGCCGATCATGACCGGCTTGGTGATGTGGTGGTTGGGCATCATCGCCGCATACCCACCGGAGAGGTTGGGCACGCTCACACCAATGATGGCGTCTTTGACCGCATCCACATCGGTAGTACCGGCTTTCTCGACCGCCTCGACCCACATGTTGAAGCCAATGTAGTGCGCTTCCATGGGATCGTTGGTCACCGCCTCGTCGTCACCGGTGTGCTCGAGCCAGGCGTCGATGAAGTCGTAGTTGGCATCGGTATCAACGCTCATGAAGTAGTTCCAGGCAGCCAAGTGACCGACCAGCGGCCCGGTATCGATCCCGGTCAGTTCCTGTTCGCCCACTGAGAAGGCAACCACCGGGATGTCCGCCGCGTCGATACCCTGGTTACCCAGCTCGCGGTAGAACGGTACGTTGGCATCGCCGTTAACGGTGGAGACCACCGCGGTTTTCTTGCCTTCGCTACCGAAACGGCCAATTTCCGAGACGATGTTCTGCCAGTCTGAATGGCCGAAAGGCGTGTAGTTGACCATGATGTCCTCGTCGGCCACGCCAAACTCTTCCTTCAGGTAGGCTTCGAGGATGCGGTTGGTGGTGCGCGGGTAAACGTAGTCGGTACCGGCCAGCACCCAGCGCTCTACGCCCACCTGGTCATGCAGGTAATTGACCGCCGGGATCGCCTGCTGGTTGGGGGCGGCGCCGGTGTAGAAGACGTTTTCCGAAGACTCTTCGCCTTCGTACTGCACCGGGTAGAACAGCAGACCGTTGAGTTCTTCAACCACTGGCAATACCGACTTGCGCGATACCGAGGTCCAGTTGCCGAAGATGACATCGACCTCTTCCTGCTCGAGCAACTCGCGGGCGCGCTCGGCAAATAGCGGCCAGTCGGAAGCCGGGTCCACCACTACCGCTTCTATATCACGGCCTAGCAGGCCGCCTTCTTCGTTTTGCTGTTCAATCAACAGCTCAACGGTATCTTTAAGAACCGTCTCGCTGATCGCCATGGTGCCGGATAGCGAGTGCAGGATACCGACCTTGATCGGGTCGTCGTCTTCCTGGGCGAAGGCCTGAGCGCTAGCCCCCATCACGGCGGCGCTGAGCAGAGCGGTGGTGAACAGTCGAGAGGTTGTCGGGTGTGTCTTGCGTAGGAAAGTGGTCACTTGAATCTCCTTGCACCCCTTATGCTGGGGGCTTGTTTATTGGCCTCGTGTGCCAAACGCAAAGCGCCGGGACACGTCCACTAGCAACAAGTGTTTTGCAAGGGTTGCGCCAAATTGGCACATAAAAGACTTATAAAAGCAGAATCAGTTACTTAAGTTAATTCTAAAAAACCCACGCCGCCCCAGACGCACTATAATGACGCAAACGCGCCTGGCGCGTGCGCGCTGACAATGCACCTCTATCATCCAGCGCACCACGAGTGCGCAGAATTGTTTGCTGGCCCATGGCCATAAAAAAACGGGGCACCGACTGTCGTCGGCGCCCCGCTTTCAGACTTGCTGGCGGTCGCGATCAATCGCTGCCAGGCGTACCTTCTTCGATGGGATTTTGCATCCGACGGCGCAGCAGCGGGCCAATGATGTAGGGCAGGATCAAGCCCAATCCGGCAAAGACCCACAGACCAATGGCCAGGCCGCTGTTCCACAGAATCAGCCAGTCACCGTCGGAGATATCCATGGCATGGCGCAGGTTCTTCTCCATCTCCGGCCCCAACAACAGACCAAGAATGACCGGCACCAGCGGTATCTCCAGCTTGCGCAGGATGTAGCCGCCCACCCCGAAGGCCACCATGAAGTACAGATCGAAGGTGGTGTTGCTGATCGAGTAGATACCCACGAAGGCAATCATCGTGACGATCGGCAACAGGTACATCGGTGGTACCGACAGCAGCTTGACGAAGATCCCCACCAACGGAATGTTGAGTATCAGCAGCAAGAAGTTACCGATCAACAGCGCCGCAATGACGCCCCAGACGATGTCGGCGTTCTGGGTGAACATCAACGGCCCCGGGGTGATGTTGAGCGAGATCAACAGCGCCAGGAGTACCGCCGTGGTACCGCTACCCGGCACGCCCAGGGTCAGCATGGGCACCAGCGCACCGCTTGAGGCACCGTTGTTGCCCGCCTCCGGTCCAGCCACGCCGCGCGGGTCACCCTTACCGAAATAGCCCTTCTTGCCGACGACCTTCTTTTCCAGGGTATAGCCGATAAAGCTACCCAGCGACGCGCCGGCGCCCGGCAGGACACCCGCGATGAAGCCCAGCACGCCGCCACGCAGGCTCGAAGGCAGAATCTCGCGGATTTCCCGCCAGGTGAGCGTGAGCTTGTTGACCTTCATCTTTTCCTTGCCGCCCCCGGCACGCTCTTCGATGAAGAACATCAGCTCGGAAATGGCAAACAGGCCGACGATGGCGATGATAAAGTCGATGCCTTCGAAAAGCTCGAGCACACCGAAGGTGTAGCGCTGTACACCGGTGTTGTCGATCCCCACGGTGGCGATCATCAGGCCGATGCACGCGGCTACCACCGTCTTGATGGGATTCTTGCCGGTAATGCCGCCCAGGGTGGCAAACGCCAGCATGAACAGCGCGAAATATTCCGCCGGGCCAAACGTCAGGGCGAAATTGGCCAGCAGCGGCGCGAGCAGGATCAAGCCAACGGTGGCCACCAGGCTACCGATGAAAGACGCAATCGCAGAGATGGCCAGCGCCTCGGCCGCCTTGCCCTTCTGGGCCATGGGATAACCGTCAAGGCAGGTCATCATGGCCGGTTCATCGCCGGGAATATTGAGCAGAATCGACGAGATACGCCCGCCGTACATGGCACCGGCATACACCGAGGTCAGCATGATCAGGGCAGTTTCGGGGGCGAGCCCCAGGCTGAACGCCAGTGGAATAAGAATGGCCACGCCGTTGGCCGGGCCCAGTCCTGGTAGGGCGCCAATCAAGGTACCCAGAAACGCCCCCAGGAGAGCGAACATCAGGTTATGGGGCTGAAGCGCCACGCCAAAACCGTCCATCAGAAAACCGAGCGTTTCCATCAGTTCACCTCCAGGAAGGAAAGCACGCCCAGCGGCAAGGCGAGATCCAGCGCAAAACTGAATAGAAAGTAAACCACCACGCCGGACACGGCGCCGGTGATGTAGGCATTGAGCGGCCGCGCGCCCATGCGCCAGCAGAGGGTGCCCACGGCAAGCGTCGTGCTGATCACGAAGCCTAACGGCTGGAGCAGCATGGCGTAGAGGACCAGCACCACCACGGCGACGATCAGCTCGATACCAGTACGGCTCCAGGGCCACGCATGGTCGGGATCAGGACGTACAATCATATACAGGCTGGAAAGTGCCAGCACCACCGCCAGCAACTTTGGAAAAGTATCGGGGCCGACGGCCTCGGCCCCACCAAACGGCTCCGGGAGCTGAGTGGCGCCCCAGCCGTATGCCACGGCCAGGACGATCATCAGGACCCCAAAGATGCGGTCGTTAAAGGTCATTCCTGAATCAACCCAATGTCTTTGGACAATTGCTCAATATCATCGATTTGATTGAGCACGAAGTCTTCGAACTCGCCGGCGGTCATGTGGAAAGGCATCAAGCCGTTCTGCGTCATGACGTTCTTCCACTCTTCGCTCTCGTAGATGGTGTCCATGGCGTCGGTCCAGTAGGTCTCAGCCTCTTCGGAGATATCCTTCGGCATGTAAAAACCGCGCCAGTTGGGGCCCAAGGCGTCGATGCCTTGCTCACGAGCGGTGGGGATATCAGACAGATCGCCGGGCAGGCGCTCTTCGGAGAGCACTGCGAGTACACGCAGGTCGCCGGACTCCATGAACCCCTGGGCTTCGGTGATATCGCCGGTAAAGGCATCAACGTGCCCACCGATCACCTGGGTCAAGGCTTCACCGCCGTTGTTGTAGGACAGGTAAGGAACGCGCGGCAGCTCTTCGACCTCTGCAGCCTGAGCAGCAATCAGTACTTTCAGATGATCCCAGCCACCCTTGGCGCTACCGCCGGCAAACTTGACGCTGCGCGGGTCTTCCTTGAGCGAGTCCATCAGATCGTTGAGGTCTTCGAATTCGGAGTCATCGGCCACGGCGATGATCCCGTAGTCCGCACCCAGCGCGCCGATCCAGTTGACCTGGTCGGCGTTCAAATCCGGAAACTGCCCTTGGGCCAGACGCGTGGTGGTTGCCGTTGACGCCGCTACCAGCAGGTGGTCGTCGCCGGCGCGCTTGCTGACGGTATGGGCAAAGGCCACACCACCGCCGGCACCCGCCATATTGACGGTCTGCACATTGGCCGGAACGATATCCAGATCCTGCATCACGTTACCTACGCTACGGCAGGTAAAATCCCAACCGCCGCCGGGATCGGACGGCGCGATGCACTCGACCTTACCTTCGGGTTCGAAAGCGCTGGCCGTGCTGGAAAAGGTGCTGATCGCCGCCAGGGGAAGGGCCATCAGGGTTACGTACGTCAGGGGTGTCTTGCGAGTCATAGCGTTCTCCACGTTTCAATCTATTATTGTGGTGATGCGTGGTGCTTCACGCTGCGAACGTTAGAAGAATGCAGACCCGGGCGACAAGCTTGTGAACATAAAACACAAAAAGAGCATTGTGGCCATTTTGTTCATTGTGTTCACGGGCGCTTTAGAGCGCCTCTTCAAAGGCCATCCAGCCACCCATTAGTATCCGTCTGCAAGCGGTAACGTCTTTCGGGCCTACCTACATCACCGTAGCCCAATTCTGCGTCAACCACTTGCACCGATACCAAAAATTCCAGATAGCGCCGCGCGGTGGAGCGACTTGCGCCCATGGCATGCGCCACCTGGGTGGCGGCCAGCGGCTGGCGGGCGTCCTTGAGCGCTTCGACCACCGACCGTAATGTCAGACGATCTATGCCTTTAGGCAAACTCCGCCCGCTGACCGGCCCCGTTTCCACTGGCTGCGCGCGGGACAGGACCTGATCGAGCTCGGCCTGGTTCATTTCGTTGCGGCAGGCCAGTGCTGCCCGCTCGCGGCGGAAACGCGCCAGCATCTGCTGCATGCGGCTGGCTTCGATGGGTTTGATCAGGTAGTCAAACACGCCGCCACGCAGCGCCTCGCTGATGGTGTCTACCTCACGCGCGGCGGTTACCATGACGATATCCACCTGAACGTAATCGCGACGCAGCGCCCAGAGTAACTCCAGGCCTTCCACATCGGGCAGATAAGCATCCAGCAGGACCAGTTGAATGGCGGCGGCGTGGCGAGCCATTTTCTCGCGTGCTTCGGCCCCGTTGCGCGCTACGGCGACCACCTCGAACCCTTCGCTCTGCTCGATAAAAGCGCGATGAATATCGGCAATGCGAAAATCGTCCTCCACCACCAGAATACCGTACTCGTTTGCCGACATGACGCTCCCTTTTGCCGCGATGATGTCATTATTAATATTAGTTAATCACAGGATGTTTAGCTTACCACGGGCGATGGCGGGTCTCCGCGGGCACACAGTGAACGATCCAGCACGGCGATAAAGCAGGCACCGCCCAGCTCGCCATCTTCCAGCGTGACCGTACCGCCATGCTGACGACACAGCCGCGCCACCAGCGCCAGGCCAATGCCCTGATGCTGGCCGGCCTTGGTCGAGAAGCCTTCGCTGAATATCGAGTCGACGTTTTCAGGCGGCACGCCGGCGCCGTTGTCTTCAACCTCGATCAGCAGCTGCTCGCCCAAATCGGTGAAAAACAGCCGTACGCGCGGGGGATCATTAGGCCCGTTAAGGGCGGCGTGACAGGCGTTATCCAGCAGGTTGCCGACCACGCTCATCATGACCTCCTGTCCGGTCGGCGTTAACGGGCAGCCAAGCGAGCTTTGCTCATCGATTTCCAGGGTGACACCAAGCTCACGGGCGCGGGTCAGCTTGCCCATCAGCGTGCCGCTGAGCACGGTATCGGCGACGCTGCGCATCAAGAAGCTCATCTGCGCCTGAGCCCGCTCGGTTTCCTGATGGATCAGTTTGAGCGCTTCATCGACGCGCTTGAGCTGGAGCAGGCCGGAAATGGTATACAGCTTGTTGGAAAACTCGTGCGCCTGGGCACGCAGCATATCCACATCCCGGCTGGCCTGGGTCAGCGCATGGGAAAGGTCGACAATCTCCCGGCGACTACGGAAGGTCGCGACCGCCCCCTCGATGTCGCCTTCGTGCATGATCGGCACCCGGTTGACCACCACCGGATGGTCGCCCAGCCACATTTGCTCATCGAATTCCTGCTGGCCATATTTGAGCACTTCCAGCAGCCGCGAGTTGGGCACCACCTCACGAATCGGCTGGCCAAGCAGAATGTGCTCATCGGCCAGGCCCAGAAATCGTCGCGCCTGCTGGTTGACCAGAGTAATCTGGCCTTCGCGATTAACCGCCAGGATGCCTTCGTGAATCGACTGCAATATGGCTTCTTTCTCCATTGCCAGGCGGGCAATTTCGTAGGGTTCCAGCCCCAGAATGACGCGCTTGAGATGCTGGGAAAGCCAGTAGGCGCCGGCAAATCCCAGCACGATCATCAACGCGACCAGCCCCCAGCCCAGGCTGTTGTAACGCGCTATATCCATTTCCACGCGGTCGAGCATAAAGCCGACCGAGACAATACCGATGATATTACCCGCCTCGTCGAGCACCGGGGTTTTACCGCGCATGGCCGTGCCCAGCGTGCCGGTCGCCTCGGACACATACGATTCGCCTTCCTCGAGAGCCCGGCCGTTATCGCCGCCCACCATGGTCAGGCCAATGCGCTCGGCAACGGGGTGCGAATAGCGCACGCTTTGGGTGTTGCCGACGACGACATAGCGCGCCCCGGTTTCACGTCGCACCCGCTCGGCAATCGGCTGGATAACACTGGCGGGATGTTCGTCGTCAAAGGCATCTATCAGCTCGGGCATCGACGCCACCGTCTTGGCCACCGCCAAGGCCCGCTCACCCATTTGCGTACTGATTATCTCGGCTTTACGGTGGTTCAGGTAAGTGCCCTGGGCCAACAGCATGCCCGCCAACAGCAGCCCCACCAGCACCATGACCTGGAGGCGAAAGCTGCGTTTGTACCAGCGGCGGCGGGTGCGTAGGCGACGCCACCGCTGAAGCTCGGCTAGGGTTTTGGGACGAGGGGCGGGCATAACGGCACTCACAAGCGGTAACGGCGTCATTATGGCACGCGCACGCAGAGGGCGTTAAACTTCGCCGCCTAAACACTGGGCCATTAGCGGGCCATGCGCCATTACATCAGGAGAGCGGTATGTTAACCAGGGACTGGGCAAGGGGGGTTGTCATCGTGCTGAGCGGGCTTTGGGGTGTGCCCGGCTTGGCCAGTCCCTTCCTGGCGCCTTCGCCCCCGTCCGAAGACGCCCCGGTCTTCAGCGGCGATGCCGAGCTGGGCTATAACCAGTTGACCGGTAACACCAACAGCGAAACCCTGATCGGCAAAGCCCGCCTGCAGTGGCTAACCGGCGACTTGACCCATTCATTGCGCGGCGAGGTGCGTCATGTCAGCAAGGAAGGCGACACCAGTGCCGAGCAGTACGTCGCCGCGGCCCGCGAGCGCTACGACTTTAACGGCCCCCACTACCTGTTTGGCTTTGCCCGTTGGGAGAAGGACCGTTTTGCCGGCTACGATCAGCAGCTGACGGCGATCGGCGGCTACGGCCGCCAAATATTGGATAACGAAAACCACGCGCTGTCCCTGGAAGCCGGGCCGGGTTATCGCCACGACCGTCTACGCGAGCATGGCACCGAGCGGCTTGGGGTGGCTTATTCGGCCTTCGATTACCGCTGGTCATTTGCCGACTACGCCGATGTCCGTCAGGAAGTATCGGTGGAATATACCCGTCAGAACGTGACCTCGCGCTCATTGACGGCAGTGACCGCGCGGCTCAATTCAAAGCTTTCGCTGCGCCTCTCCCACGAGATCAAACACAACTCCGAGCCCCCCGAGGACGCCGAAACACGCAGCGACACGACCACCAGCGCCTCGTTGCTCTACCACTGGTAGCGCGGGCTGGCCGCGATGGGCAAAGGACATCATGCGTTTTCCAATGGTGGGCAGCCTCGTTATCAGTGCACCAAAATGCATCAAAGGCATTAGACGTTAGTCTATGAACGCGTTACACTATGGTCAGTTTCCTGTCCTAGCGCCATTCCCTGAATGGCGCTTTTTTTTGTGTTCACGTTTCAACGCGCCAAGCGGCTACGCTTGGCGGCGACGCTTTCTCAACCCTAAAACGGATGCCCATGACGTCATCATCTCAAAACGTGCCGTCGCACCCCAGTGGCCTGCGTGCCCTTGGCGACCCTTTGGTACTGCTGCTCAGCATCGGCTTTATCGTGGCCTTTATCGGCCTTTCGCTTTACGACCTCGACCTGGTCGCCAGCAGTATCAGCACCGGCTTCGCCTGGACGGCCCGCGTGTTTGGCACCTACTTCCAGCTGCTGTTGATCGCCACCTTCTTCATTGCCATCGGCCTGGCCTTCACCCCCGCCGCCAACGCCAGGATCGGCAACCTGGAGGCGCCGGAAATGAGCACCTTCAAGTGGCTGTCGATTATTCTGTGCACCCTGCTGGCCGGTGGCGGGGTGTTTTTTGCCGCCGGCGAGCCGGTGTATCACTTCGTGGTCACCCCGCCCGCGTTCGATAGCGCAGCGGGTACCCCAGAGGCCGTCGCCAATGCGCTTGCGCAGTCGTTTAACCACTGGGGCTTTTTGGCCTGGGCGGTGCTGGGGACGCTGTCGGCGATCGTGCTGGCCCACGCGCACTATGTGAAAGGCCAGCCGCTTCAGCCGCGTACGCTGCTCTACCCGTTACTCGGCGAACGCCTGCTGCGCGGGCCGCTAGGTGGGGTAATTGACGCCTGCTGCGTGATTGCCCTGGTGGCTGGTACGGTGGGGCCGATCGGCTTTCTCGCCACCCAGGTCAGCTTTGGCTTACACGAACTGTTCGGTCTGCCGGAAGGCTACACCGGCCAGTTGATCATCCTTGCGGCGCTGGGCAGCGTCTATGTGCTGTCGTCCATGAGCGGCATCCACAAAGGCATTCAGCTGCTCAGCCGGTTTAACGTCCTGCTCGCCCTGACGATCGGCGCGGTGATCTTTGTTTTCGGCCCCACGCTGTTTCTCGCCAACAGCTATATGGCGGGTATCGGCACCTATATGAGCGAGTTCTTCACCATGGCCACCACCACAGCGGATACCGCCCCGGACTGGTGGATGCAGTGGTGGACGGTGTTCTTCTTTGCCTGGTTCATCGGCTACGCCCCGCTGATGGCGATCTTCGTGGCGCGCATTTCGCGCGGCCGCACCATTCGCCAGATGATTGTCGCCGTGGCCGTCATTGCGCCGATCGCCACCTCGGTGTGGTTTACCCTGCTGGGCGGTTCGGGCATTTACTACCAGTTGAACGGCGCCATTGAACTGACCGAAGCGCTGAACAATTTCCAGTTCGATGTGGCGACCTTGACCGTGGCCCAGGCGCTGCCCGGTGGCACCTGGATGGCGCTGGCGATCCTGCTGTTGACCACCATCTTCGTGGCCACTACCGGTGACTCGATGAGCTACGCCATTGCCGTGGTCGGCGCCGGTCACGATGACCCAAGTCCCTACGTGCGCGCCTTCTGGGGTATCGCCATGGCACTGATGGCGGCGGTGTTGCTGAACATGGGCGCCGGTCAGATCAGCGCCCTGCAGCAGTTTATCGTGATCACCGCGATTCCGGTGTCGTTGATATTGCTGCCCACGCTGTGGAACGGCCCCAAGGCTGCTTATGCCATGGCCAGGGAGCAGGGCATCATCCAGTAACCGCTTAACGTCCTTCCAGCAGCTGCAGTATCAGCTGCGGCTGCTGGTTGGCCTGGGCTAGCATGCGAATGCCTACCTGCTGAAGCAGTTGCGCACGCAGCAGGTTGGACACTTCCCTGGCATAGTCGGCATCCTGAATACGCGACTGAGCGGCGGAAGTGTTGATAATGCTGTTGTCGAGACCATCGATGACGCTCTCGAAGCGATTCTGCACGGCGCCTAAATAGCTGCGCTGGCTATCCAACCGTTTTATCGCCTCATCCATAAGATCAATGGGGTTTCCCGTCCCACTGCCATCGTCCAATACGCTCAAGCCCTCCAGCCCCAACGCCTGTAAAGTCATGGCCCCAAAACGCACCGCAATGCTGTCGCCTGCGTTCGCGCCCACCTGAATATTGAGCGATTTATCGCTGTTGATCAGCCCAATGCCGTTGAAATTGCTTTGCTCGGCCACCCGGTCGATCTCTTCCAGGCGCTGGTCGATCTCCGCCTGGATAGAGGCAAGGTCGCTGGAGGAGTTGGTACCGTTGGCGGCCTGAACACTGAGCTCCCGAATGCGCTGCAGGCTGTCATTGATGCCATCGAGCGCACCTTCCGCCGTTTGCACCATTGAAATGCCATCGTTGGTGTTGCGAATCGCCTGATTCATGCCGCGCACCTGCGCGTCCATTCGGTTGGCGATCGCCTGCCCCGCCGGGTCGTCCTGGGCGCTGTTAATGCGCAAGCCGGAGGACAAACGCTGCATGGCCGTTTGCATCGACTGCTGGCTCGCGCGCAGATTGTTGATTACCAGTAACGACGACAGGTTGGTCGCAAGACTGATCACGATGGTTCCTCGTAGGGCTGCCCTTTCGTCGGCGTCGCTGAACGTAGCTCGCCGGGCAGTCAAACTGTTATCGGCTGAACGCCGAAAACCTCAAGCCTTACACCGAAAATATATCGCGACCTGCCAATGGCCGCTTTATCAGCCGAGGCTTAGGCAGAGGCACGCCCGGTCGCCGCCAGCAGTTCGTCCACCGGAACGCGGACGTAATCCTGGTTGAGATACCCGTCGTCCACCAACTCGCCGTTCCAGGCAACGATATCAAGGTCCATGGTCCGCGGCCCCGACTTGATCGGCCCCCGCACCCGACCCAGCCGGTCTTCGACGCTTTTCAGATAGGCGCGAAAGTCGCTCATCGTCAGGCGCGTGCGCACCAACAGGGCGGCATTGAGAAAGTTGGGCTGCTGCTGATAGCCGACCGGTGTTGTGACGATCTCGCGGGAGCGCCCCACCAGCTCGCACTCACTGCATAATATGTCGAGCGCTTCGGCGGCGTGCCGCTCGGGCTCGATGTTCGAGCCCAGCGAAATCACGCATTCGTGGAGCGAGGAGTCGGGTTGGGCGTATAAACGTGACAGAGGCATGGAAAGCTATCCTTGAGCGGAGCACTGTTGAAACATTAGCCTAACGCCCCGCGCCGCTTGTGCAAGTGCTGTACAATTTATTGACAAACGCTGCCCTCACGCAGACAGTCGTTATGATTGCCTACAGTTTAGTCACGCTATCACGATGAGGACCATTTAATGAGCACACCGGCAGCACTGGTCACCGGCGGCGCGACCCGCCTGGGACGTCATTTTGCCGAATCGCTGGCCGCCGCAGGCTACGATATCGCGCTACACGTCAACCGCTCCCGCGATGAGGCAGAGGCGGTCGCCGAGGGCATTCGCGCTCAGGGACAAGCGTGTGAGCTGTTTGCCTGCGACTTTCTGCAAGACGATGTCGGTCAGTTGATCGAGCAGGTCACCCAGCGCTTTCCCCAACTGAGCGTTCTGCTCAACAGTGCCTCGGCCTACGAACCCGCCCCGCTTGCCGAGACTGACCTGTCCATGCTGGAAACCCAATTCCGGGTCAATCTGTTTACGCCGCTGCTGTTAACCCGGCATTTCGCCAACGCGGTGGAATCGGGTCAGGTGATCAACATCATCGACAACAAGGTGGCCTATCACCAGTACCCCTACGCGGCCTATTTGCTGTCCAAAAAGGGTTTGGCGGAAATGACGCGCATGGCGGCGCTGGAGTTTGCGCCGCGCATCCGCGTGAACGGTATTGCCCCCGGCGTGGTGCTGCCCGCTTCGCAACGCACCAGCGACTATATCGACTGGCGGATCGAGGGCATCCCGGTCGCTCATCAGGGCGCACCGGACCATCTGGTGCAGGCACTCCATTACCTGCTCACCAACGACTTTGTGGCCGGGCAGATCTTGTATGTCGATGGCGGCGAATCGATCAACCTGGTGGGCCGTCATTCGGAAAACTATCCCGGTTGACTCGCGTGCAAGACCAACGCAAAAGGGGCTGCCGATTGGCAGCCCCTTTTTTGGTTGCGATGACGTTAGCGCCCGTCGGGGGCGTCGACGTCGTCGTGGTCGGGTTTCAGATGATCCGTATCGGAGGTGCGCTGCACGTCCTGCTGCGGCGCGCTTTCCTGGGGCTTAGCGTCGTCCTTCGGTGACGTCGGCTCCACCGCTTTCTGCTCGGCGCTGGAGTCGATAACCCGCACGTTGGCCGGCGGCGCAGTGCCGTCCTTGTTTTCGCCGAAGTAGAGCGTGGTATGCGGGAATGGTATTTCGATACCGGCTTCGTCGAAGCGTAGCTTGACGAGGCGGTTGTACGCGCGCCCGACGCCCCACTGGTCGCCCGGTGTGGTCTTGATGACCACTCGGATATTGACCGAGTTGTCCGCAAGCGCAATCACACCGGCAACGGTCATCTCTTCCAGCAGCTTGTGGCCATGCTCTTCGCTGGCTTTGAGATCTTCAAAGGCAATCTTGAGCTGCTCGATGGCTTCGTCGATGCTCTCACGGTAGGCGATGCCGTACTCGCCCACGTGGTTACCGAACTCACGCATGTAGTTCGAGACCGTGTCGACGCTCGAGAACGGCACGATATGGAAGGTACCGCTGAGGTCACGAATACCCACCGAGCGAATGCTGAGCTTTTCCGCCGTACCGGTAACGCCACCCACGGTGACCACATCACCGGTATTCATGGCGTTTTCTACCTGGATGAAGACACCGGTAATGACATCCTGCACCAGTTTTTGCGCGCCGAAACCAATCGCCAGACCCAGCACACCGGCACCGGCAATTAGCGGGCCGATATTGATACCGATTTCCGACAGCACGATCATGCCGGTAATCGTCACCATGGCAATTGCCAGCGCATTACGGAACAGGCTGAGCAGGGTTTTTGCCCGCGCGGTGGGTTCTCCCACGCCGGTGTCCGGATTGAGCTTGTGCTCGATCAAGCTGGCCAGCCCCAGCCATGCTCCAATAGCAACAATCAGGATAATGGCGACGCTGATCAGCTTTCTGACCAGACCGGACCCGGCTTCGGAGGCATACCACGCGGCCAGATCAAAGGCGCCCCAGGCGTCCAGCACCACCATGATCACTGCCACCACGATCACCGTGCGCAGAATACGCAGTGCGTTGGGCACGTAGCGGTTAAGGCGCTTCTCAAGCATGGGCAGCTTGTGGCGAAGATCGGGCGAAAGCTGAATACGACGGCCGATTGTCTGGGTGATGAACGCCGACACCAGAAGCCCCACCACCACCGCGGCCAGGGTTTCAAGCGTTGCAAACAGCACGAAGGGCAGCGCGTCACCGGGACGCACCAGCGTCAGCACGAACACCATCAGGAAATAGAGCAGTGCAAACAGGTGCCAGGTGCGCGCAAACAGCTGCAGCGATACCCTGCTGGCCGCCAACGTCGAACGAGCGCCAACCGCATTCAGGTTATCGCGCAGCCGCACGCGGTTTTTCAGCACCACCGCAACGGCATAGATGAAGGCGAGCAGCATGATCAATAGACCAAGCGCCTGACCCACGGCCGCCGAGACGTAAAAGTTAACCAGCGGGACCACCACCATCAGGCCGTAGCCGACCATGCCGATCAGCCGTGCGAGCCAGCGATTCCAGTACGAAGCCTCCACGGCCGAAATCGGCAGCAGGCGCAGCCCCTCATAGCGCGAGGAGAACAGCATCCTGACGGCGGCCTTGAGCAGTTCGATGATCAGGAAGGCATTGAGAAACAACGATGCCCGGGTCGACAGATCTCCTGACTCACCCACGGCAAAGGTCGCGATGAGGTTACCGCCGACGTAGGCCAGCGCCACCAACAGCACATCGATCACCGCCGCAATGGCCACACTCACCACCAGACGCAGCACCGGGGTCATGCCCGCGCCATGCTGGGACCAGCCGCTGATTTTGGTAAACAGCGGTTTGGCGACGCGACGGAATACAACGAACATCGCAAACGTCGCGGCAATCACGATGCCCAGGTTGATCGCGGCGCTAATGAACGCCGGCATGTCGAAATTGCTCTCGCCTCTTCCGGTGAAGAGGTCGCGAACCAGTAACGCCACTTGTTGGAACTGGCCGCCTACATCGTCGACCACGTTACTGGTCAGCTCGGCCAGCTGGCGGGGCAGCGATACGTCTTCAGGCGCCATGTCGCTGCCCTGGGCGCTCTCCGCGGACAGTTCATCGCTGGACCCTGACGACTCGGCCACTTCCGAAGCCTGGCTGCGCAACAAGTCGATAAGTTCCTGGCGAGCCTGCTCGTCTTCGAGCAGGTTCGCCAGGGATTCGTATGATTGCGGCTCAGCCGCCTCGGCCCCGTTACCGCTATCTGTGCCGCTTTGCGCGAACGCCGGCGCGGCAAATAACGCAACCAGCGTTATCAGCCAAACGCCGAGCCAGGGTAGTAAACGTAGTGGCGTCACACCGAAATCTCCCTTTGATGGTGAGTCGTCTGGTCAATCTAACGACTGCACATATTTATGCAATCGACAATTAACATGTCTAGCAATGTAAGCATTGTACAAGATGCTTAGCCTAACATGATGACAGGGGAAAAGAGGACAGGGCCGCGTTGTAAACTAACAACTTTCATACAGGCCGTTGCTTAGCGCAACGTGATTGGTCTAGCCCGCAAGGCACAAGGTTGTACCGGGATGGCTAACAATAGGGCCCAAGCCAGGACGATGCCAAAACGAGAATCAGCGCGTAGCGCGCGCCTTTGGCAACGACAATCCAGGCTAGCGCACGCCACCAGGCAAGGCGCAGCACGCCGGCCATGACGGTCAGCGGGTCACCGATGATCGGTAGCCAGGAAAGCAGCAGACTGGCTTCGCCAACACGTTGGTACCAGCGCTCGGCGCGGGCAAGCTGCGCGGCCGAGGCGGGAAACCAGCGACGGTCCTGGAAGCGCCGCGCATAGCGGCCCAACGCCACATTGACCAGACTCCCCAGGGTATTGCCCGCGGTAGCCACCGCCCACAACATCAGGGCCGGCTGGTCCAGGCACCATTGCCGCGCCAGCCATACTTCAGAACTGCCGGGCAACAGCGTGGCGCTGAGCAGCGCAACCCAGAAAAGACTGATCATTCGGGTGCGTTGAGCTGCCCACCCAACTGCAGGGTAATCTCGTCCGCCACTTGTCGGACCAGCGCCCCCAGCTCCAACAGGCGCGATTCAGGAATCCGAGCCACCGGGCCGGATACCGAAATGGCGGCCAGCGGCAGCCCATGCTCATCGTGGACGCAGGCCGCCACGCAATGCAGACCAATGGCATGCTCTTCGCGGTCGCAGGCAAAGCCCTGATCGCGAATACGCCGCATCTCGCTAAGGAGGGTGTCGGGCTGATAAAGGGTGTTTTCGGTCACCCGGGCCAGTTCACCGCGGGCAAGGAGCTGGGCACGTTCATCCTCGGGCATCCAGGCGAGCAGGGCCTTGCCCACGCCCGAGGCGTGCAGCGGCGCCCGCGAGCCCAGCCGAGTGATCATGCGCATCATCTGCGGTGACTCGTGCTGGGCCAGAAATACCGCCGTGTCAGCGTCGCGGATACCCAGGTTGGCGGTTTCTCCGGTCTCCGCGGTCAGGCGGCGCAGGAACGGGCGGCTGGTGGCGACCACATCGCGGGCTTCGAGGAAGCTATTGCCGATACGGAAGGTTTTGACGTCGATTCGCCACAGCCCCTGCTCGTTTTCCTGGCTGACAAAGCCCTGGCTCTGCAGGGCCTGCAGCAGGCGGTGGGTGGTGGACGGCGCGAGGTCGGCCATCTCGGCCAGCGACGATAGCGCCAAGCCTTCGGGGCTGCTGGCCAGGTATTCCAGCAGGTTCAACCCCCGCACCAATGACTGACTGTGTCCGCCGCCCGCTTTTGCCGTACTGGCCGGGCGACCCACGGTCCTGCGCTTTACGTCACTCACCGCACATTCTCCTTAACACGCTCCCAAAGACGCTTATGAAGGCGCAAAAAACGCAGGATAACGTGCTTAGGCCCCACCTGTCGCGTTTACGGAAACGAATTCCATCACCCAAAAGGCGCCGCCAAGTGTTTAACTCGACGACGCTTTACGCATGTCGCGGCCCAGCGGGTGGGGCTCGCCGCGGGCCTTGGCCAGGTCGATCTGGCGCTGTCGCTCGCGCGCGGCGGCGCGGGTTTTCTCGGGCAGCGAGTCAATGCAGTGGGGGCAGCTGATCCCCGGCTCATAGGCGGCGGACTGCATGTCCTCGGCGGAAATCGGCCGCCGGCAGGCGTGGCACTGCTCGAATTCGCCTTCGCTCAGGTCGTGGCGCACCGTGACCCGGTTATCGAACACGAAGCACTCGCCGCGCCACAGCGACTGTTCCTCCGGGACTTTCTCCAGATAGTTCAGCACGCCGCCCTTGAGGTGATAGACCTCGTCAAAGCCTTCCTTGAGCATAAAGCTGGAGGCTTTTTCACAACGGATGCCGCCGGTACAGAACATCGCCACTTTCTTGTGTTTTTGCGGGTCGTAGTGCTCGCGCACGTACTCGGGGAATTCGCGGAAGGTGGTCGTTTTAGGATCAACCGCGCCCTCGAAGCTGCCGATCTCCACTTCGTAGTCATTACGCGTATCGATCACCAGCACTTCCGGATCGGCGATGATGTCGTTCCAGTGCTCAGGCTCGACGTAGGTGCCCACGGTGTCGTTGGGGTCGATATCGGGTACACCCAGGGTGACGATCTCTTTTTTCAGCTTCACCTTGGTGCGGTAAAACGGCGGCTCGTCGCAGAACGACTCTTTATGGTCGATATCGGCGAGGCGGGGGTCGGCGGTCAGCCAGGCCATCAGCGCATCAATGCTCTCGCGGGTGCCCGCTACCGTGCCGTTGATACCTTCTTTAGCCAGCAGCAGGGTGCCTTTCACGCCGTTATCCAGCATGGTCTGGCGCAGCGGCTCGCGCAGGGCTTCAAAGTCGTTCAGGGTGACGAATTTGTAGAGCGCCGCGACCACAATGCGCGGCGATGAGGTAGGTACTGACATGACAGACTCCAGGTAGTCGCCCCCGTAAAAGGCGGACCGGGTTAATAAGCGGCCATATGTTAGCAAAAAGTCTGGCGCAAAGCGCGTGCCGTGGTTTGACTCAGGTCACGACACGTCGACGTCGATGCGTCGATTTATTCGACCTTACCATTGAGAAACCTTCACCCCACTCTCTCGGCTAGCAGGCGTATATTAACTGTCATCTAACCTGATGTTTTGGAGCTTACAATGAAGATCCGTCGCTCAAATGAACGGGGCTATGCCGACCATGGCTGGCTACGCTCTTATCATACGTTTTCGTTTGCCAACTACATGGATCCCAACCACATGGGGTTTCGCGCGCTGCGCGTGATTAACGAAGACCGTGTCACCGCGGGCCATGGCTTTGGCGCTCACCCCCACCGGGATATGGAGATCATTTCCTACGTGCTGGAAGGCGAAATGGCTCACCAGGACAATATGGGCAACGGTGAAGTCATGCGACCGGGCGATGTGCAGCGCATGTCGGCAGGCACCGGGGTGCTGCACAGCGAGTTCAACCATTCCAAGGAAAATGGCTTGCACTTCCTGCAGATCTGGATCGAGACCGCGAAGCGCGGGATCACCCCCAGCTACGAGCAAAAGCATTTTCCAACCGCTGAGCGCCAGGGCCAATGGCGCCTAGTGGCCTCGCAAGAAGGCCGGGACGGCTCGGTCAGCGTCAACCAGGACGTCAACCTTTACGCCGCCCTGTTCAACGCGGGCGAACAGGCGAATACGCCAGCTACCCGCCATGCCTGGCTGCACGTGGTGAATGGCGAAATGGAGGTCAATGGCGAAACCTTAAGCGCCGGCGATGCCGCGGCGTTTTCACCGGATGAGACGATCAACCTCACCGGTAAAGAGGCAGGCGAAGTGCTGATATTCGACTTGGCCTAAACCGACATGGATACTCCACGCAATGCAAAACGGCCCCACGATGGGGCCGTTTTTATTTGACTATCAACCGGGTGCGCGGACTTAGCTATTGTGAGCCGAATACAGCACGCGGATCTTCAGCGTGTGATCCACCTGCTTCAAAGCTTCAAGCGCCTGGGGGCCGTAGGCCTTGTCCACGTCGATCACCACGTAGCCAACTTTATCGTTGGTCTGCAGGTACTGGCCCGAGATGTTGATACCGTTCTCGGACAGCACGCGGTTGATTTGCGACAGCACGCCGGGCACGTTGTCGTGAATATGCAGCAGGCGATGCTTGTCCGGGTGTGCCGGCAGCGCCACTTCGGGGAAGTTGACCGAAGTCACCGTGGTGCCGTTGTCCGAATAGGTGATCAGCTTTTCGGACACTTCGATGCCGATATTCTCCTGGGCTTCCAGGGTCGAGCCCCCGATATGCGGCGTCAGGATGACGTTTTCCAGGCCGCGTAGCGGGCTTTCGAACATTTCCTCGTTGCCTTTGGGCTCGACGGGGAAGACGTCGATCGCCGCGCCATTGAGCCTGCCCGCCTTGATCGCCTTGGCTAGCGGCTCGATTTCCACCACGCTGCCCCGCGAGGCGTTGATCAGGATCGAGCCCGGCTTCATGGCGGCGATTTCCTTTTCGCCGACCATCCAGCGGGTGGACGCCAGATCGGGCACGTGGAGGCTGACGACGTCAGAGCGACCCAGCAGCTCGTCGAGGCTGGCCACCTGGTTGGCGTTGCCCATGCCCAGTTTGGTGATCACATCGTAATAAATGACGTTGAAGCCCAGCGATTCGGCCAGTACCGACAGCTGCGCGCCGATGCTGCCGTAGCCGACAATCCCCAGAGTCTTGCCCCGTGCCTCGTGGGAATTCTTGGCCGATTTCAACCAGCCGCCCTGATGGGCGCGGGCATTTTTCTCTGGGATACCGCGCAGCAGCATGATGGCTTCGGCAAGCACCAGCTCCGCCACCGAGCGGGTATTAGAGTAAGGCGCATTGAATACCGCAATGCCGCGCTTGAGAGCCGCATTGAGGTCGACCTGATTGGTGCCGATACAGAAACAGCCAACGCCCACCAGCTTTTCCGCCGCTTCGAACACGCGCTCGGTCAGCTGAGTGCGGGAACGAATGCCGATGAAATGCGCGTCGCGGATCTTCTCGATCAGCGCTTCCTCATCAAGCGATGTCGGCAGGTGCTCGACGTTTTCGTACCCTGCGTTCTGAAAATTGTCCACCGCGCTCTGGTGGACGCCCTCGAGTAGCAGGATCTTGATCTTGCTCTTGTCCAGGGACGTTTTGGCCATGGCTGAATCAACCTCTATGGTCGGCGACTGGCGCCGTGTAACGGTTCACGAAAGGCCGCTATGGTAGCACATTCGCCCGCGCTATCGCCGCGCCCGCATGATGAAAAGTCTGCGTTGTCAAGATGAACGCGACGCAAGTCGGCGGTTTGCCAACGCCAGGAGGGCAGACGCCACCCCCCGCCCTCGGTGTATACTGTGGCCTGCTCCCAGACGATACGCTTTGACGACAGGCATTGCCCAATGAGTGACACCACACCCGCACCACAAGATTTTGCCGCCACGGTCGAGCAGCTCGAAACCATCGTGGAACGCCTTGAGTCAGGCGAACTCTCATTGGAAGATGCGCTGACGGCCTTCGAGCAAGGCGTCCGCCTGACGCGCGACGCTCAGCAACGCCTGGACAGCGCCGAGCTCACGGTGCGCGCCCTGAGCGAAGATAACGACGGTCGGCTGAACGTTACCCCCTTTACAGGCCCCGACGCGTCCACGGACGACGCAGATGACAGCAACAAGGAGACGCCACCATGGTAGCGCCCCCCGCCGCTGGGCTGGCCAAGTTACGTGACACAAGCAATACCCGCGTCGACGCCACCCTGGCTGCGCTGCTCGATGCGCGACCGGCCATTGATCCGCGTCTCGAGGCGGCCATGCGCCACGGCTTGCTGGTCGGCGGCAAGCGGCTTCGCCCCCTGCTGGTCTATCTGGCCGGCCGCGCCCTGGGCGCCGACGACGACGAACTGGACGCTCCCGCCGCCGCCATCGAACTGATTCACGCCTACTCGCTGATTCACGACGATCTGCCCGCCATGGACGATGACGACCTGCGCCGCGGCCAGCCCACCGTCCACAAGGCATTCGATGAAGCCACCGCGATTCTCGCCGGTGATGCCCTTCAGGCCCTGGCCTTCGAAGTGCTGGCACGCACCGCGCACCCACGGCTGGGCGGCCTGGTCACCACCCTGGCCAGCGCCGCCGGCCGGGATGGCATGGTCGCCGGCCAGGCGCTGGACCTGGCAGCCGTGGGCGGCCACCCCAATGTGGATGCTCTGGCGCACATGCACGCCCACAAGACCGGCGCGCTGATCGTCGCCGCGGTGCGCCTGGGCGGCCTGATCGCCGTTGACGAACACGACCCGCGTTTGCAGGCGCTGATTCGCTACGCGCGCGCCATTGGACTAGCCTTCCAGATTCACGACGATGTGCTCGACGTGACGGGAGACACCGTCACGCTGGGTAAAACATCCGGCGCCGATGCCGCCCGCGCCAAGCCCACTTACCCCGGTTTACTGGGACTTGAGGGCGCACAGCACAAAGCCCAAACGCTAATTGACGAGGCCATCGCCGCGCTTGCCCCACTGGGCAAGAACGCACAGCCATTGGCCGACCTTGCTCACTACATGATCGAGCGCGACCACTAAACGATGTCCATAAAAACATGCCCATGAAGCTGTTCGACGAGATTCCTCGCGAGCGTCCCGCGACGCCGCTACTCGACTCCTTTGACCATCCCGCCGCCCTGCGGGCCATGAACGCCAAGCAGTTAGCTCAACTGGCCGATGAGCTGCGCGCCTACCTGCTTTACAGCGTCGGCGTGTCCGGCGGACACTTTGGCGCGGGCCTGGGCGTGGTCGAGCTGAGCGTGGCGCTGCACCACGCCTTCCACACCCCCGACGACCGCCTGGTATGGGACGTGGGCCATCAGGCCTACCCGCACAAGATCCTTACCGGCCGCCGCGACGCCATGCTGAGCATTCGCCAGCACGGCGGCCTCGCCGCCTTCCCGCGCCGTGCCGAGTCCGGCTACGACACCTTTGGCGTCGGCCATTCCAGCACCTCAATTTCCGCGGCGCTGGGCATGGCCCTCGCCGCGCGCGCCAAGGGTGAAAACCGCCGGGTTTGCGCCATCATTGGCGACGGCGCGCTCAGCGCGGGCATGGCCTTTGAAGCCCTTGCCCACGCCGGGCATGTGGACGCCAACATGCTGGTGATTCTCAACGACAACGAAATGTCGATCTCCGAAAACGTCGGCGGCATGGCCACCTACTTGGCTCGCGTGCTATCCAGCAAGCCCTATCTCAAGATGCGCGAAGAGGGCAAAAAGGTGCTGTCCCACCTGCCCGGAGCGCTTGAGCTGGCGCGACGCACCGAAGAGCACATGAAAGGCATGGTCAGTCCCGCCACGCTGTTTGAAGAGATGGGCTTTCACTACGTCGGACCCATCGACGGTCACGACCTTGAAACGCTGACCGAAACGCTCGAGAACCTGCGCGACCTGGACGGCCCGCAGTTTCTGCACATCAAGACCGTCAAGGGTAAGGGCTTTCTACCCGCCGAGGCCGATCAGATCGGCTACCACGCGATTACCAAGCTGGAAAAGCCCAGCGCCGACGTCGGCCCAGGCAAGAAGCCCGTTATCAAAACCGCGCCAAAGAAAAAGTACTGCAACGTGTTTGGCGATTGGCTGTGCGACATGGCGGCGGCTGATGCCCGGCTAATGGGCATTACCCCGGCAATGCGCGAAGGCTCTGACCTGATCCGCTTCTCCAAGGAATATCCCGAACGCTACTTTGACGTCGCAATTGCCGAGCAGCACGCGGTAACGCTCGCGGCGGGCATGGCTTGCGAAAGCATGAAGCCGGTGGTGGCGATTTATTCCACCTTTTTGCAGCGCGGCTACGACCAGCTGATTCATGACGTCGCGGTGCAACACCTCGACGTGACCTTTGCCATTGACCGCGCGGGCTTAGTGGGCGAAGACGGTCCCACCCACCACGGCAGCATGGACCTGTCGTTTCTGCGCTGCGTGCCGGGCATGGTGATTCTCGCCCCGGCCGACGAAGCCGAATGCCGGGCCATGCTGAGCGCCGCCTATCACCACCCTGGCCCCGCCGCCGTGCGTTACCCACGCGGCACCGGCCCAGGCGTGGCGATTCCCGAGCACCTGGAAGCGCTACCCGTTGGCCAGGCCGAGGTGCGCCGCAAAGCGACCGACGAAGGTGCTAGCATCGCGCTCCTCGCCTTTGGCAGCTTGAACAGCGCCGCCGCCGAGGTGGCCGACCGACTGGACGCCACTCACATCAACATGCGCAGCATCAAACCGCTGGACCGTGACGCTATCCTTCACGCCGCCGACGAGCACGAACTGCTGGTCACGCTGGAGGAAAACGTCGTCGCCGGCGGGGCGGGCAGCGCCGTCAATGAACTTCTGCACGTCGAAGGCGTCCAGGTCGAAGTACTCAACCTCGGGCTGCCGGACGCCTTTGTGGAACACGGCACGCCTGCCGAGCTGCTGCATGACTGCGGCCTGGATGCCGACGGCATCGAACGCGCGATTCGTGCCCGGTTACCGTAATCCTTCTATTTATCAACGTTAGAGACTGCCATGTTATTTCTGATTATTTTATTTGCGCTGATCGGCCTGGCCTTTGGCGGCCCCTTGGGCCTGCTGATAGGCGGCGGCCTGGGCTGGTGGCTAGGACGACGCATCAAGCGGCGTCTGAATGTAGCGCGGATGCGTATCCAGGAAGGCTTTCTGGAATCGATTTTCTCGGTGATGGGCTGCCTCTGCCAGGCCGACGGCAAGGTCACTGACGGCGAGCTGGGCGTGGCCGAAAAACTCTTCGACCAGATGCGGCTTCAGGGCGAACACCGCACCCGGGCACGCGCCGCGTTTGAACGCGGTCGCGCCGACGACTTTGACTTGGACGCGGAGCTTGCCAGCGTCAACAGCCTGACCCGGCACCAGCCGGTGATGCGCCAGGTGTTTTTGCAGGTGCAGTTGTCGGCGATCGCCGCTGACGGCGTGCTCCACGACGCCGAGCACGAGATGATCCTGCGCGTCGCCCGCGGCGTAGGCTGTAGCGACGCCGAAGTGCAGCAGATTGAAGCCATGCTGCACGGTGCCGCCGCCAACTCCCAGGGCGCCAGCGAAGAAGCCCTGAAAGACGCCTACCGGGTGCTAGGCGTTTCGGAAGACGCCAGCGACGCCGAGGTCAAGAAAGCCTATCGCCGCCTGATGAGCCAGAACCATCCGGACAAGCTGGCCGGCAAGGGGCTGCCCGAGAGCATGCGCGAAGTGGCCCAGGCGCGTACCAGCGAGATCAGTAACGCCTACGAGCGTATTCAAAAGTCGCGGGAATAATCCCCCGTGACAGTTCACAGAGCAGCCGCTAACTTAAGAGCATCTTAATTTGCCGGAGTGCCTACCATGATCACGCTATACAGCTTTCCTCAATCGCGCTCGTTGCGCGCTACCTGGACGCTCGAAGAGCTGGGCCTTGAGTATCGCTGCCGGCATGTCGCGCTGGATAACGGCGAAGGCCAGACCCCGGAGCATCTGGCACGCCATCCCGACGGCAAGGTGCCGGTGCTCGAAGACGGCGAGTTAACGCTGTTCGAGTCGCTGCCCATCTGCCGCTATCTGACCGAGCAGTACGGCGATGGCGCCCTGATGCCCGACAGCCCCACTGCCCGGGCGCAGGTGGATCAGTGGCTCAGCTTTATCATCACCGAGCTGGAGCAGCCGCTATGGAATCAGGCCAAGCATCAGTTTGCGCTGCCCCAGGACAAACGTATTCCGGCCATTCTGCCGACCTGCGCCTGGGAGTTTCAGCGCGCGCTGAAAGCGCTCGAGCGGCGCTATAACGGCCAGGAAACGCTGGTCGGCGATACCTTCACCCTGGCCGACCTGTTTCTGACCCACACGCTGAGCTGGGCATCGAGCATGAAACACCGTCTGCCCGAGCCGTTTATCGCCTACCGGGAACGCCACGCCAAGCGCCCGGCGATGGCCAAGGCCATCGAGCGTGAAAAAGCCGCCGCTGAGCAGTAAGTCAGCATGCACAGGAAAAACGGGGCTATAAACGAGGCGGAGATTGTCAATGAGCCCACCGCGAGCGCGTATCGTCTTGCTTCCCCGGTTGGCGTCATTGCCGACACCCACGGGCTACTGCGCGACGAAGCGCTTGCGCTGCTTGACGACTGCGAGCTGATCTTGCATCTGGGCGATGTGGGCAGCAAAGAGGAAGACAGCGTCATCCTGAAACGCCTGACAGCCATTGCCCCGGTTCACTGCGTCCGCGGCAATATCGACACGGCCTCCTGGGCGTCCTGCCTGCCGATGCACCAGGACATTCTCGTTAACGATCAGCGCCTGCATCTGGTGCATCGCCTGGAGGATGTTGACCCGGCGACTCACTGCGATGTCGTCCTGCACGGGCACTCCCACAAACCGCGCAACGAACGTCTGGATGACAGGCTGCTGTTCAACCCCGGTGCCGCCGGCAAGCGGCGCTTCAAGCTGCCGATCACTCTCGGCAAGTTATGGATCAAGCCGGATAGCGTGCGCGGTGCGATTATTCATCTGCCGCTATAAGGACGCTAGGTAGCCGTCGAATGCGGCAGCACGGCCTGGTAGACCGCCGCGTAGTGGCAGGCGCTGCCGCCAATCACGAACAGGTGCCAGATCGCGTGATTGAAGGGAATGGCGCTGACAGCATAGAAAATTACCCCCAGCGTATAGACGACGCCGCCCACGGCCAGCAGTACGATGCCGGTCGTGGAGAGATTGGCCGCCATTTCTTCCGAGGCAAGCACGATCATCCAGCCCATCAACAGGTAGATCACCACGCGCAGTACCGCCAGGCGCTGCGGCCACAGCAGTTTGCAAACAATGCCGCCCAACGCCAGCGACCACACCACGGCAAACAGCGCCCATCCAATGGCACCGCGCATGTTAACCAGCAGGAAAGGCGTGTAAGTACCGGCAATCAGCAGGTAAATCGCACAGTGGTCGAGCAGTTGAAAACGCTGCTTCCAGGGCCGATGCGGGACGCTATGGTAAAGCGTCGAGGCCGTGTAAAGCAGGACAAGCGTGGTGCCGTAAAGGCTAAGACTGACGATTTTCCAGGGGTCGACGTGAGCGGCCAGGCTCGCCACCACCAGCATGACCACCATGCCGATCAGGCTGAGTACGGCACCAATGCCGTGGGTAATACTGTGCAGATATTCTTCGACAACGCTGAATTCACCCGGCGGCTCTTGCCGAGGCTGGTGATACGGCTTGTCACCAAGATGTTGCATACTGGGCACTCCTGTGTCGCCCGCTTGCCATCACCCCTTGCGTTCAATATCCACGTCACTGGCCTGGGTAAAGTCGTCCAGGGCCATCATATGCCCCAGCTTGCCCGCCTTGGTGGAAAGATACTGCTCGTTGTGAGGATTCAGGCCGGTGGTAATCGACAGGCGCTCAACCACGTTGACGCCGTCGCGGGTCAGGGCATCGACCTTGCGCGGGTTGTTGGTCATCAGCTTGAGCGCGCTGACGCCCAGATGATCGAGCATCGGCACGCACAGGTCGTAGCGGCGCATGTCGGCGCCAAAGCCCAACTGCTCGTTCGCCTCAACGGTATCGGCGCCCTGGTCCTGCAGATGGTAGGCACGAATTTTATTCAAAAGACCAATCCCGCGACCTTCCTGGCGTAAGTATAGCAGCACGCCGCGGCCTTCTTCCGCGATTCGCTTCAGCGCTTCCTGGAGCTGATAGCCGCAGTCGCAGCGCATCGAAAACAGCGCGTCGCCCGTCAAACACTCCGAGTGCACGCGCCCGAGTACCGGTTCATCGCCGGTCACATCACCCAACGTCAAGGCGATATGATCCTTGCCCGTGGCTTCGTCTTCGAAACCATGCATGGTGAACGTGGCCCAGGGCGTGGGCAGCCGGGAAGCGGCAATGAAGCGTATGGTCACAGGTTACCTCGCTGATTAACCAAACCAGTTAATCACACCAGTGTTGGCAAAGTGGGCGGCTAGTTTAGCAGGAAGCGAAGACCAGCTCACGATTAGGTTACCGGGGAAACGTCGAGAAACTTGTCAGGGTGCGACGATTTTTGCCAACGTTTGCGCCCGCCCGACGGCCTATCTTCAAGTACAATAGCTCCTCTACAATGCGGGCAAATTTCTCAAGAGCAAGTGTCTATGACCTCCACACCTTTGCAAAACGACCGTTTTCTTCGCGCGCTGGCTCGCCAGCCCGTTGACCGCACTCCGGTGTGGATGATGCGCCAGGCAGGCCGCTATCTGCCAGAATACCGTGCCTGCCGGGCCGATGCCGGCAGCTTTATGGATCTGTGTCGCAACCATGACCTGGCCTGTGAGGTGACGCTTCAGCCGCTTGAACGCTATCCGCTGGATGCCGCCATTCTGTTTTCGGACATTTTGACCATCCCCGATGCCATGGGGCTGGGACTTTATTTCGAAACCGGCGAAGGCCCCAAATTCAGAAAAACCGTGCGCACCCCGGAAGAAGTGGCCGCGCTGAGCGTCCCCGACGCCGAGCGCGACCTGGATTACGTGATGCGCGCGGTATCCACCATTCGCCGTGAGCTGAACGGCCGTATGCCGCTGATCGGCTTCTCCGGCAGCCCCTGGACGCTGGCCACTTACATGGTCGAAGGCGGCTCCAGCAAGGATTTCCGTCATCTGAAAACCATGCTCTACGACACGCCGGACACCATGCACCAGCTGCTGGATACTCTGGCCCACGCGGTGACCGACTACCTCAACGCGCAGATTCGTGCGGGCGCCCAGGCGGTGCAGATTTTTGATACCTGGGGTGGTGCGCTGTCCACGCCGGCGTATCTGGAATTCTCGCTGCGCTACATGGAGCAGATTGTCGCCGGGCTGATCCGCGAGCACGACGGACGTCGCGTACCGGTCATCCTGTTCACCAAGAACGGCGGCCAGTGGCTCGAACACAGCGCCTGCGCCGGTGCCGATGCCCTGGGGATCGACTGGTCCACCGAGCTTTCCGACGCCCGCGCCCGGGTCGGCCACAAGGTCGCGCTGCAGGGCAATCTGGACCCCAATGTACTGTTTGCCCGCCCCTCCGCCATCCGCGCCGAAGTGGCTCGCGTGCTGGAAAGCTACGGCCACGGCCCCGGCCACGTGTTCAACCTGGGCCACGGCATCAGCCAGTTTACCGACCCCGATCACGTCACCGCCTTCATGGAGGCGCTGCACGACCTCAGCCCTCAGTATCACCAGGGCATTGCCACCCAATCGAACGATACGTGTCCAGGAGCCTCGTCATGAGCGAATGTCAGGATGACCAGTGGTTTAACGAAGTATTTGATAACCACGGCAGCGCTTTCTCGCTGAAGATCTCTGAAAAACTGCTTGATGTGCAAAGCCCTTACCAGCACCTGGAAGTCTACGCCACCGAGACCTACGGCAACCTGATGGTGTTGGACGGCTGCGTGATGCTGACCGACCGGGACAATTTTCTGTATCACGAGATGATTGCCCACCCGGCGCTGTTCACCCATCAGGACCCCAAACGCGTCGTCATCATCGGCGGCGGCGACTGTGGCACGCTCAAGGAAGTGCTGCGCCATCCGGGCGTAGAACACGTCACCCAGATCGACATCGACGAAGAAGTCACCAAGGCCTCGGAGCGCTTTTTCCCGTCGTTAGTCGCCTCGAATAACGACCCGCGCGCCGAGTTGCTGTTCGCCGACGGCGTTAAATGGGTCGACGATGCCCTTGATGAGAGCATCGACGTGCTGATTATCGATTCCACCGACCCGGTGGGCCCCGCCGAAGGGCTGTTCAAGACCGACTTCTTGAAGCGCTGCCACCGCATCCTGAAACGCGGCGGCGTCATGGTGCAGCAAAGCGAATCACCGCTCTATCACAGCGCCACGATCATTCGCGAGCTGCGCCGCGACATGCAGCAAGCGGGCTTTGACAGCGTTGCGACGCTGCCCTTTCCTCAGCCGGTGTATCCGTCTGGTTGGTGGAGCGTCACGCTGGCCGGCAAGGCCACCGACGTTAACGCGTTTCGCGAGCAGGCGTCCGCCAATCACAGCATGCCGCTCGAGTATTACAGCGTCGACGCCCACCGCGGGGCGCTGAGCCTACCGCCCTTCATGCGCAAGGCTTTCGCGGCGCAATAACCTCGCCAAACGCCCGTTTTAGATTACCGCTCACTTTGCCTGCGCCACAACGGTGCAGGTAAAGTCGAGAGTCCCGATTTTTGCACCTAGACGTTCGTCTCAGTGTCGTTGATTAGCGTTGAAAAGCGCTGAATTACCGCTAGTACCCCTGTTGGCATCTTCCTTGCTAGGTTAAGCAACATGCTTCGGCATGCACAACGATTCCAATTAATTCGAGGGGACATAAATGTTCAATAAAAAACACCTAGCGCTGCTGGCCTCGGCTGGCTCTCTGACACTGGCGGGTATGACTACAGCCCAGGCCGACACCCTGGAAGACACCATTGAGCGCGGCGCCGTCCAGTGTGGCGTGAGCGACGGTCTTCCGGGCTTCTCCGCACCGGACGACGATGGCAACTGGCAGGGGATCGACGTTGACGTCTGCCGCGCGGTTGCCGCCGCAGTACTCGGCGATTCAGAAGCCGTTGACTACATCTCGCTGAACGCCGTCGAGCGTTTCACGGCGCTTCAGTCAGGCGAAGTCGACGTTCTGTCGCGCAACACCACCTGGACCACCACCCGCGATACCACCCTGGGCCTGAACTTCACCGGCGTGACCTTCTACGACGGTCAGGGCTTCATGGTGTCTCGCGACCTGGGCGTTTCCAGCGTTGATGAGCTTGACGGCGCGTCTATCTGTATCCAGTCCGGCACCACGACCGAGCTGAACCTGGCCGACTACTTCCGTGCCAACGATATGGAATTCGATCCGATCGTCTTTGATACCTCTGAACAAACGGTTGGCGGTTATCAAGCCGGTCGCTGTGACGTGCTGACCTCTGACACTTCTCAGCTCGCCGCGCTACGCATTCAACTGGACGACCCTGAAGGCTCCAAAATTCTCTCCGACGTTATTTCCAAAGAGCCACTCGGCCCGGTCGTTCGCCAGGGTGACGATACTTGGTTCAACATTGTGAAGTGGTCGCTGTTCGCGATGATCAACGCCGAGGAATATGGCGTGGATAGCGACAACGTTGACGACATGCTCGAATCCGAAGACCCCAACATCGCCCGCCTGCTGGGCGAAGATGGCAACTACGGCGAAGAAATGGGACTGGATGCTGATTGGGCTTACCAGATCATCAGCCAGGTAGGCAACTACGGCCAAAGCTTCGATCGCAACGTGGGTATGGACTCACCGCTGGAAATTGAGCGCGGTATCAACAACCTATGGACCGAAGGTGGTATCCATTACGCACCGCCGATTCGCTAAGCGTCTCGCTTGACCCAGGCCCGCCGTCCTTCACAGGTATCTGTAAGGACATAGGCGGGCCTTCTGATTGACCTTCCGTATCGCGGAGACGCCACCCATGTCTGTACGACCCAACACTCGCCCCGTCGGCCACAAGCCGCCGTTTTGGCGAGACCGCGCAAAGCGCGCGCTTATTTTTCAACTGCTGTTTGTTGCGGCTATTGCCGCTTTCCTGCTATTCATCATCGGCAATGTTCATGAGAACCTGACTGATCGCGGAATTCGGACCGGGTTTGGCTTTCTAGAAAGAACCGCCGGATTTGGCATTGGCCAAACACTGATCGAATACTCATCAGACAGCACTTACGGTCGCACCTTTGTGATCGGCTTGCTCAATACGCTGCTGGTGGGTGGCCTCGGGGTATTGGCTGCCTCGATTATCGGTTTTATTGTCGGCATCGCGCGACTATCGCCCAACTGGCTGATCGCCCGGCTAGCCAATGCCTACATCGAAACGTTTCGTAATATCCCGCTGCTACTGCAGATTTTCTTCTGGTACTTCGCGGTACTGCGGGCGCTGCCCAGCGCCCGGGAAAGTATGGCGTTCGGCGAAGCCATTTTTCTCAATGTACGCGGGCTCTACCTGCCCCAGCCGCTGTTCGAGTCAGGCTTCGGGCTGATCCCGGCCACCTTCGTGGTGGCGATCGTTGCCAGTATCGCGCTGATTGTCTGGAATAAACGCCGCCATGAAGCCACCGGCAAACGCCTGCCAGCGGGCTGGATATCGCTGGTGCTCATTCTGGGCCTTCCGCTCCTGGTGCTGGTCGGTACGGGCGTACCGGTTACCTGGGAAATGCCTGAACTGCGCGGCTTTAATTTCGCCGGCGGCGTGACCGTTATTCCCGAGTTTCTGGCCCTGTGGCTGGCGCTTTCCATCTACACGGCGTCGTTCATAGCCGAAATCGTCCGCTCGGGCATCCAGGCCATTCCCCATGGGCAAACCGAAGCCGCCCAGGCGCTGAGCCTGCCGCGCAAGCTGGTGCTGCGCCTGGTCGTGATTCCCCAGGCCATGCGCGTGATCATTCCGCCGCTTACCAGCCAGCACCTCAACCTGATCAAGAACTCTTCCCTGGCCACCGCCATCGGCTACCCCGATCTCGTCTCGGTTTTTGCCGGTACCACGCTTAACCAGACCGGTCAGGCCATCGAAGTGATTGCCATGACCATGGCGGTTTATCTAACCATCAGCTTGCTGGTGTCCATGTTCATGAACTGGTTCAACGCTCGCGTTGCGCTGGTCGAACGCTAGGCCGGAGGCGATCCTCATGATTCACAATAAAGAAATGAAACCCGAGCAACCGGCACCGAAAGGCACCATTGGCCCCATCGCCTGGCTACGTGGCAACCTGTTCAATGGCCCGATCAATAGTCTGTTCACGCTATTGGGCTTGTACGTACTCTACCTGCTGGTGGTGCCGACGATCCAATGGGCCTTCATTAATGCCGATTGGATAGGTGACAGCCGCGAAGACTGCTCACGAGTAGGTGCCTGCTGGGTGTTCGTCAACGCACGCTTTTCCCAGTTTATCTATGGCCTTTACCCCAGTGAGGAGTATTGGCGCGCCAATATTGTGTTTGCCCTGTTCGCAGGCATTATTGCCTGGATGGCCCTGCCCAGACTGCCCTTTAAGCGCTGGGTGACGGCTTTCGCGCTACTGGCGTTTCCGGTCATCGCCTTTGTATTGCTGTACGGCGGCTACTTCGGTCTACCCCAAGTATCGACCAACCGCTGGGGCGGACTAATGCTGACCCTGCTGCTGGCAAGCGTCGGCATGATCGGTGCACTGCCGATTGGTATTGTGCTGGCGCTGGGGCGACGCTCGTCGATGCCTATCGTGAAGACGTTCTGCGTGATTTTTATTGAGTTCTGGCGCGGTGTTCCTCTGATCACCATCCTGTTCATGGCATCGGTGATGCTGCCGTTATTCTTGCCATCGGGCATGGGCGTCGACCGTCTGGTACGGGCGCTGATCGGTTTAACGCTCTTTCAAAGCGCTTATATGGCCGAGGTGATTCGCGGTGGCTTGCAAGCGATCCCTAAAGGCCAAGACGAAGCGGCGGCAGCACTGGGGATGACATATTGGAAACGCATGGGGCTGATTATCATGCCGCAGGCGTTGAAGATGATGATCCCCGGCATCGTCAATACGTTTATCTCACTGTTCAAGGACACCACCCTGGTGATGATCATCGGGCTGTTTGATCTGTTGGGCATCGTGCAAGCGGCGCTTTCCGACTCGCGTTGGCTGGGCTTCTCACTGGAAGGCTATGTCTTTGCGGCGTTCGTCTTCTGGATATTCTGTTTCAGCATGTCGCGCTACAGCCAGTACCTCGAACGCAAGCTAAATACCGGCCATAAGCAGTAACGTCGCTTTTATGCGTTTTAACATCCAGGTTTTGAGTAGGGTTTCAACATGACACAAGCAGCCACCAATGCCTCCGACCTGATGGTCGAGATGCACAACGTCAACAAATGGTTCGGCGATTTTCACGTGCTGCGTGATATCTACCTTGAGGTCAAACGCGGCGAGCGTATTGTGGTGTGCGGCCCCTCGGGTTCGGGCAAGTCGACGCTGATTCGCTGTATTAACCACCTTGAAGAGCACCAAAAAGGCGACATCGTTGTCGGCGGCGTCCCGCTGACCCAGGATGTTAAGCGGATCGAGCAGATTCGCCGCAGCGTCGGCATGGTATTCCAGCACTTCAATTTGTTCCCGCACTTATCGGTATTGGAAAACTGCTGCATCGCGCCGATGTGGGTGCAGAAAAAGCCGCGCAAAGAAGCGGAAGAGCTGGCCATGCAGTATCTGGAGCGGGTGCGCATTGCCGAGCAGGCCACCAAGTATCCAGGCCAGCTTTCGGGCGGGCAACAGCAGCGCGTGGCAATCGCCCGCTCTCTGTGCATGCATCCCGACGTAATGCTGTTTGACGAACCCACCTCAGCACTCGATCCCGAGATGATTAAAGAGGTGCTGGACGTCATGGTGGAGCTCGCCGAAGAAGGCATGACCATGATTTGTGTTACCCATGAAATGGGCTTTGCCAAAACCGTCGCCGACCGGGTCATTTTCATGGACCAGGGGCAAATCATTGAAGAAAACGCGCCTGAGCCGTTCTTCAATAACCCCCAGTCCGAGCGTACCCAGCTGTTCTTGAGCCAGATCCTCGGCCATTAATCCACAACCCCCGCGCCAAAGTGGCTGTGGACAAGTGCACCCCATGGGCCTCGTTTGAGGCCCATCTTATTTAACAGCCGCTGTGACTAACCATATAAAAAGGACAAAAACATGATCGAAAAACTGTTTATCGACCGCGCCCCGCAGCCCATCGCGCCTTTTTCCCACGCCTGCCGGGTAGGCGATCTGGTGTTTATCACCGGACAGATGCCCACGGTGCCGGAAACCAATGAGATGTTGCTGGGCACTTTTACCGAGCAGACCCACCGCGTGATGCAGAACCTGGCGATTGTGCTGGAAGAGGTCGGCAGCAGCTTCGAGCACGTGGTCCAGTCACGGGTATTCATTACCAACATGGGCCATTTCGACGAAGTGAACCAGGTGTATGCCAGCTACTTTCCCCAGCCGCTGCCCACTCGTACCTGCATTGGCGTAACGGGCCTGGCCGGCGGTGCCGACGTGGAAGTCGACATGATCGCCTGGATTCCCCCCAGCAACGGTTAAGTGCCCACTTGCGTAATACTGGCGGGCAGTAGTGCGATTTGCTCGCGGTGCTGGGTAAGCGGTTTGTGGGCCAGCGCCGTGAGCAGGATCTGTAGCGGGTCGCCGTGGCTCACCAACAGGATGGTCTCCCCGCTGACCCGCTCCTCCCAGTCCTCCATCACCGCCTGCATTCGACTTGCCACCGCACTCACCGCCTCCACCCCATGGTGTTGATGCTTGGCATCCTGGACATCCAGCGCCCATATCTCCGGGTAACGATCATCCCCTTGCCCTTCCAGCTCGCCAAAATGGCGCTCGCGCAGACGCGTATCCACGCTCGGCGTTAGCGCAAACGCCGCAGCGACGCGCGCCGCCGTCTGCGTGGTGCGCAAAAAGTCCGAGTGCACCACGCGGGTGGGCGTCAGCCATTGCCAATGGGCCACCTGCTCGGCAAGTTGCTTCTCGCCCAGCGCTGAAAGGCCGAAGTTGGCCAGCCCCCGTTCTGGCGAGCTGACAATCACACCCTGTTGATTGGCCTGGCTGTGACCGTGGCGCATCAACAAATAACGGTTGCGCCAATGGTCGGTGAACGGCTGTAAAGTATTTGACATACGTTTGTCACAAACCCTAGATTGAAAGCGTCGACTTTCGAAAATAATCACCCTTCGCGCTAAATGTCTACTTATGCAACATCGTCCATTTTCTGAGTAGAAAATCCCCGCGAAGGCACACAACGATAAACAGCAATAGCACAACAACAACATACACGAGGCTTATCATGACAACGTCATTATTCCGTAAGCGCCCGCTTGCCATGCTCTCTGCCGCGGCGTTGCTGCCGCTCGCCCTGCTTTCCACCCAGGCTTACGCCGAGTGTGAACGCGGTGACCTGGCTGACATCTATTGTGACGAAGATGGCGACATGGTCGCCGACCGGCCCAGCGATGAATCGGAATGGGCCAACCCCGATACGTTGATCTTTGCCTACACCCCGGTCGAAGACCCGGCGATTTATTCGGATATCTGGCAGCCCTTCATCGACCACTTGGCCGAAGTAACCGAGCGCGAGGTGCGCTTCTTCGCGGTCCAGTCCAACTCTGCACAGGTCGAAGCCATGCGCAGCGGGCGGCTGCATATTGCCGGGTTCTCCACCGGCCCCACGCCCTTCGCGGTGAACCTGGCAGGCGCCGTGCCGTTTGCCCTGATGGGCTCCGACGACGGCCAGTTCGGCTACACCCTGCAGCTTTTCACCCACGTCGACTCCGACATTCATGAGGTGGAAGACCTCAAGGGCAAGCGGGTCGCCCACACCTCCCCGACCTCCAACTCCGGCAACCAGGCCCCGCGCGCTCTGCTACCCGAATTCGGCATCACCCCTGATGAAGACTACGAAGTCATCTACTCGGGCAGCCACGACCAATCCATGCTCGGCGTGGTCGCCCAGGATTACGACGCGGCGCCAGTGGCCTCGGAAGTGGTCGAGCGCATGGCCGCGCGGGATCTTTACGATGAAGAAGACGTGCGCCTGATCTACGAGTCCGACCGCTTCCCCACCACGTCCTACAACTACGCACACAACCTGCACCCCGATCTGGTCGACAAGATTGAAGAAGCCTTTTTCAGCTTCGACTTTGCCGGCACCGAACTGGGCGAAGAGTTTGAAGGCGTCGAGAAATTCATTCCCATCAACTACCAGGAACACTGGAAGGTCATTCGTACCATCCAGTCCTCCAATGGCGTGAGCTACACGCGCGACGACCTGGAGTAAGCGGCACGCACCGCCCCTGGCGGTGCGATGATTTTCTCGACGATGGAAGCAGACACATGCTGGAAATTACCAATCTGGTCAAACGCTATGGCCACGATGAAGCCGTGCTGAAAGGGCTTGACCTCAGGGTAGAGGGAAACAGTGTTGTTTCGATCGTAGGCGCCTCAGGGGCGGGTAAAAGCACCATGCTGAGGTGCATCAATCGCCTGGTCGAGCCAACGTCCGGCTCGATCAAACTCAACGGCAACGAGCTTGTGAACCTGCGAGGGGCTGAATTGCGTCGCGCGCGACGCAAGATTGGCATGGTCTTCCAGGGGTTCAACCTGCTGGACCGGTTGACCGTCATGGAGAACGTGCTGGCCGGTCGTCTGGGCTACGTGAATCTTTATCAGGCGATTACGCGCCGCTACCCGCAAAGCGATATCGAACGTGCTTTCACCCTGATGGAGCGCGTGGGCATTGCCCACTACGCCAACAAGCGCGCGGACGAGCTTTCCGGCGGCGAACGCCAGCGGGTCGGGGTAGTGCGCGCGCTGATGCAGGAACCCGAGGTCCTACTCGCCGACGAGCCCACGGCCTCGCTCGATCCGCGCACGTCCGAACAGATTATGATTCTGCTGCAAAGCCTGGCCAGCGAGCTGTCGCTGCCGGTGCTGATCAATATCCATAACGTGGCACAGGCCAAGACCTACACCGAGCGCATCGTGGGCCTACGCCATGGCAAGATGATCTTTGACGGGCTGCCCGCCGACTTCAACAAGGATGCCCTCGACGCCATCTACGGCGGTATCGATGCGCCGGACGATGCAATTACCGATACGCCCGCGGAGGAGCATGCCCATGACGCCTCCTGACGCCCCTTCATCATCAGCGCCGCGCACCTGGAAAAAACCGCCGTTTATCGCCAACCCCCTGTTGCGCTACGGCTTGATCGTGGTGGCGGTCGTCTACCTGGTGTGGGCTTTCGGTTCCCTGCCGTTCAACTGGGCGCGTATTGCCGAGGGGCTACCCCGCGCCGCGCGCATTTTCGGCGGTGGTTTTCCGCCCAGTCTCGAGCGCTATGAGCTGCTGATCACGGGCTTCAAGGAAAGCTTTCAAATCGCCATCATGGCAACCCTGATGGGCGTTTTCCTGTCGATTCCGTTTGCCGTGATGGCCGCGCGCAATATTGCACCGATGCCGATTTATATCATTGGTCGGGCGGTGATCATCATCTCGCGCAGCTTTCACCCGGTGATCGTGGCGATTCTATTTGTCGCCGCCGTCGGGTTTGGCCCGCTGGCAGGGATCCTGACCCTCACGCTCTACTCGATCGGCTTTGTGGGCAAGCTACTTGCCGAGGAAATCGAGGAAATCGACTGGGGGCAGGTAGAGGCCATGAAGGCCGCTGGCGCCAGCTACGGGGCGATTCTGTTCTATGCGGTCTTTCCGCAGATACTGCCGCGCCAGGTAGGGCTTTCCATGTACCAGTTGGACAGCAATCTGCGCGCCTCGGCGGTGGTCGGGATTGTCGGCGCGGGCGGCATTGGCGGCACGCTGATGAATGCCTTCGGACGCTACGACTATGATTTCGCCTTTGCGATTCTGCTGGTTATCATCGCGGTCATTCTGCTCAGCGAAGGCGTCAGCGGTTGGGTAAGGAAAAAAATATGGTAGATCACGCACAGCAGCTTGCCGACCGCGTCTGGCAACGCTACGACCGCAAACAGCGCCTTATCCGCTACGCCGTCCTCCTTGCCACCGTCATTGTGGTGGTGTGGGCGGTGCGCGATATCGATATCTTCTGGCCCTGGGTGTGGGATGCACCCAATCAAATAGGCGGGCTCGGCGCCCGCATGTGGCCGCCCAGTAGCGAAGGCTTGAACAACATCATTGCCGCGCTGGTCGAGACCGTGCACATCGCGACGCTTGCCACCTTTCTGACGATTTTCCTGGCACTGCCGGTGGCCTATATTGCCGCCCAGAACACCACGCCCAACCGGGCCTGCCTGTGGCTGGGGCGTTTTATTCTGGTCTCCAGCCGCTCGGTGAACACCATCATCTGGGCGCTGCTGTTCGTGGCGATTTTCGGTCCCGGGGTGCTCGCCGGCATCTTGGCGATCGTGTTTCGCTCCATCGGTTTTATCGGCAAGCTGATGGGCGAAGCGATCGAGGAAATCGACCGGCGACCGGTGGAGGCCATGGAAGCCACCGGGGCCTCGAAAGCCAAGGTCATTGCCTACGCGGTCGTGCCCCAGGTCATGCCGGCGTTTTTTGCCATTGTGATCCTGCGCTGGGACATCAATATCCGTGAGTCGACGGTCCTCGGGCTGGTGGGCGCCGGCGGCATCGGGGTCATCTTGCAGGGGGCGATCGACACCTTCGCCTGGCCTACCGTGGCCACCATCCTGATTGCCATTATCGTGCTGGTGCTGATCGGCGAGGCAATCACCAGCCTGCTGCGTAGCCGGGTGCTGTGACGCGCGTGGTTTAAACCCGGACAGGCGTTTGACCTTATGCCAAACGCTTGCCATGGTTAAGTGACCACTAACGACAAGGAGGATGCGACACGATGACCACCTATATTGTTGTCGCCGATGCCGCTCGCGCGCGCATTTTTACCCGCGACGCGCTAACGCTAGCCGAGCAGGAAAGCTTGGTACACGCCCAAGGGCGTCTGCACGAGGGTGATCTGGTCACCGACCGGCCAGGGGCCGACGTTCACGAATCAAGCTCGACCAGCGCGCGCAGTTCCGGTGACGAGGAAACCGCCTCGAAGCACGAAAACGAGCTCTTCGCCAAGCAGGTGGTTCAGCGGTTATACACCGCCCGGGTGGATCATCTCATGGAAAAACTGATTCTCGTCGCACCGCCTAAATTTTTAGGTCTGCTGCGCGAAAAAATGGATGCGCCTACCCAGAAGCTGGTCATCCACACGCTTGCCAAGGACCACAGTAAAAGCTCCGTGGATACCATTACCGCCGCAGTAAGCGACCTACGTTAACCCCTCGGCGACAATTACCCTAATTTGCCTCAAGAAACGATCGCTCTCGCCGATAGCTGATGCAACCTCATAAAGGGCGTCCCCCACGCCCTGACACGCATCCAGCCCCGAGAGCGATCAATGTTTTCATCTCTACGCGCCAAACTGTTACTCGCCACGTTAGCGGCGATTATTCTTGCCCTGATAGCCAATGGCATTGCCAGCTATGTCACCGTCAAACATCACAACGCCGAGCAGGTTACCCGCAACCTGAATGCCGTCACCAACGGCAATACCCAGGCTATTAACGAGTGGTTCAACGCCCGCTATACCATGCTGTCCAGCATGGAAGATGCGGTTGATAGCGATGCCCCCCTGGCAGCGCTGCGCCAATTGGAAAACTCCGGGGACTTCATCTCGGCGTACCTGGCCGTTCCGGAGACATCCGACGCGGTCTTTTCGGACGGCTGGAACCCACCGAATGATTACGATCCACGCCAGCGCCCCTGGTATCAGGACGCGGTCGCGGCCGAAGAGACGATCATTACCGCCCCCTACGTGGACGCTCAAAGCGGCGGTCTGATCGTGACTTTTGCGCGCCCTTACTATCAGAATGGCGAGCTCGCCGCAGTAGTGGGCGCCGATATCAGCATTGATGATGTTATCGAGATCGTCGCCAGCATCGCCCCCACCCCGTCAAGCTTTGCCTTCCTGACCACCGGCGATGGCACCCTGGTGGCCCACCCCAATGCCGAACTGACCCTGGAGCCCTCCACCGCGCTCAGCGAGCAGTTGGATGCCACCTATCTACAGCGCCTCGCTGCCAGTGACCAGCCGTTGGCACTGTCGCTGGATGACCGCGATACGCTCCTTCAGGGCAGCGCAGTAGGCGGCAACAGCGGCTGGCAGCTCGTCGTGGCGATGGATGAATACGAGGCCACGGCCGGGCTGCGCGGCATCGCCAGCACCTCGCTCATTACGCTGCTGATCGTTGCCGGCATTACCGCCGTGGTGCTCAGCCTGCTGCTCAAGTGGCTGCTTCGCCGGCTGCTTTCGGCCCGCGACGCCATGAACGATATCGCCTCCGGCGAAGGCGATTTGACCCAGCGCCTGCCGGAAGAAGGCAACGACGAGATCACCCAGATCGCCGCCGCCTTCAACCGCTTTGTCGCCACCATGGACGCCGTACTGCTGGACGTTCGCGCCAGCAGTGAGGCGGTGCATAACGCCGCCACCGAAATTGCCAACGGCGGTCAGGATCTATCGCGCCGGACCGAAAACACTGCGTCCAGCCTGCAACAGACCTCAGCGTCCATGGAGGAAATCACCAGCACGGTAGAACACACCTCATCGTCCGCCCAGGAAGCCAACCAGCTCGCCAAGGCCGCCACGGACGTCGCCGGCCGCGGTGGCGAGGTCGTCTCCCAGGTCACCTCGACCATGGACGATATCGCCGAGTCGTCAGGCAAGATCGGCGAGATCGTCACGCTGATGGACAGCATCGCCTTTCAGACCAACCTGCTGGCGCTCAACGCCTCGGTGGAAGCCGCCCGCGCCGGCGAGCAGGGCCGCGGCTTTGCCGTGGTGGCCGAAGAAGTCCGCAAGCTCGCACAACGCAGCACCGATGCGGCCAACGACATCAAGCAGCTGATCGAGGATTCCCAGGGCAAGGTCACCAACGGCACGACGCTGGTGCAAAGCGCCGGCGAAACCATGGAGGACATCGTCAACCACATCACCCGCGTGACCGATGTGCTCGGCGAGATTTCCTCTGCTGCCGGCGAGCAGAGCGACGGTATCGGCCAGGTCAACGTAGCGGTGGCCGAGCTGGATCGCATGACCCAGGAAAACGCAGCCATGGTGGAAGAGTCGACCACCGCCGCCGAGCAGCTCAAAGATCAGGCCGACCACCTCACAGGCGCCATCAGCCGCTTCAAGCTCTCGAGCGGTGCAGGTACTCAAGATGGTCGTCTCATCACCTCAGCTTCACAGCCACAGCATGCGGCCCTCGCGCATAGAGAGAACTAATAACAATGAAATTCAAGTCTGTCCGCACCCTCATCGCCACCCTCGTCGGTGGCTGCATCCTGCTGGTCGTGGCGGCATTGGTCATCTACTCGGTGATTGCCAACGCCCGCTCCCAGGCCCTGGTTGAAAAACAGACGAAGGCGCTGCTCGAACGCAATATCGAAGCGCGCCTGGCGGCAACCGCGTCGGCCCAGACCGAGGAAATCGAGGGCGAGCTCGAGCACGCCCTCACGCTTGCCCAAAGCCTGGCGAACACCAATGCCATGCTGGGCCAGGAAGACGGTGAGGGTCAGCCGTTGATGACCATGAGCCGTCGCGAGCTGTCGCAGCTTGTGCGTCAGACCGTAGTGGATAATCCCGAACTGCTCGACGCCTTTATTGGCTGGGAGCCCAACGCCTTTGGCAATGATGCCCGCTATACCGGCCGCGAAGATCAAGGCTATGGGCCTGACGGTCGCTTCATGCCGTGGTGGTACCGCACCAAGACCGGCGATATCGAGGTCCTGGCGCTGGGCAGCGACATGGAAAATCAGGAGCGCGATGCCGATGGCATTCGGCGCGGGGAATACTATCTGTGCCCCAAAGAAACCAAGCGTACCTGTGTGGTCGACCCTCATTATTACGACTACAACGGCGAGACCTTACTGGTCACGTCGTTCAATGCGCCCATCCTGGTCGACGGTGAGTTCCGCGGCAGCGCCGGTGTCGACCTGTCGGTCGAATTCATTCAGGGGCTGCTGGAAGAAGCCAATCAGTCGCTCTACGAGGGCGCGGGCGAAATTGCCTTGATCGCCTCGCACGGGGCATTGGCTGCGCACACCAGCGAGCCTGACCTGCTCGGCAAGCACGCTGACGAGGTGCTGGATGAAGACCTCCAGGCCGGCATCGCCCAGGCTCAGCAAGGGGAAAATGTCCGCAGGCTAAACACGGGCCAGGGCATGACCGAGCTTTATTGGCCTTTCTCCGTCGATGAAAGCGGTAACCCCTGGGTGTTGATGATCCGACTGCCTGAAAGCGCCGTCCTTGCCGGTCTCAATGATCTGCAGACCCAGATGGAAAGCCAGCGCGAGGCCTCGACGCTCGGCATGATCGGCATGGGGTTGATCATCGCCTTTCTGGGCCTGGTGGCCAGCTGGCTGCTGGGTACCAGCATCTCGCGACCGCTGCGCCAGCTGGCCGACCGCATGCGCGATATTGCCTCCGGCGACGGCGACCTGACCCAGCGGCTACCGGTGCGTGGCCGCGACGAAGGGGCCGAACTGGCCACCCAGTTCAATGCGTTTGCGGACAAGATCCATCATGTACTGGTCGACGTGCGTACCAGCAGTGAGGCGGTGCACCATGCGGCGAACGAAATCGCCATGGGCGGCCAGGACTTGTCCCGCCGTACCGACAATGCCGCCGCCAGTCTTCAGCAGACATCGGCATCGATCGAGGAAATCACCAGCACGGTTCAGCACACGGCGACCTCCGCCAAGGAAGCCAACAAGCTGTCTCAAACCGCCTCAGAGGTGGCCAACGAGGGCGGCAAGGTCGTCGCCGACGTGGTGACCACCATGGAAGATATCACCGACGCGTCGGACAAGATCGGTGAGATCGTCACCTTGATGAACAGCATTTCGTTCCAGACCAACCTGCTGGCCCTAAACGCCTCGGTTGAAGCGGCCCGGGCGGGTGAGCATGGCCGCGGCTTTGCCGTGGTGGCCGACGAGGTACGCAAGCTGGCGGGACGCAGCAGCGAAGCAGCCAACGATATCCAGAAACTGATCGAGGATTCACAGAGCAAGGTGAACAACGGCACCACGCTCGTGCGCAATGCCGGCACCACCATGCAGGATATCGTGGCGCACATCACGCGCGTGACCGATGTCCTGGAGGAAATCAATGCGGCCACCAGCGAGCAGAGCGATGGCATCAATCAGGTGAATGTCGCCGTTGCCGAACTCGATCGCATGACCCAGGAAAATGCCGCCATGGTCGAAGAGTCCACGACGGCGGCGGAGCAGTTGAAAGAGCAGGCCGATCATCTGGCGTTCACGATCGGCAGTTTCAAACTCTCCGAACACCCACCGGCGCCCCTGACGTTGACGTCGTCCAATACCGCGTCATCGTTCTGATACAGGGAATCAGGGAATCGGTGGAAGGGGGATGTCGTCGCTGCGCTTGGCGCCGGCGGTCATCTCCCGACACAGCCGCAGGAACTCGCGCACCCCGGTGGTGAGGTATTTGTGGCGGTGCCAGATAAAAGTGAACTGGCGCTTGAGATCCAGTTCCGGCGTGGGCAGCGGCACCAGACTGCCCCGCCGGAACGCATCGCGAAGCGCCAGCCGCGAGACACAGCCAATCCCCAACCCCGACTCCACGGCCCGCTTGATGCCCTCGGTATGCTCCAACTCGAGCAGCGTATTGAACCGGCTGCGGCGGTGGCGCGCGGCGTGCTCCAGGGTCATGCGCGTTCCTGAGCCCTCCTCGCGCATGATCCAGTCCTCTCGCAGCAGCTGCTCGAGTTCCAGATGCGCCTTGCCCGCCAGCGGATGACGCGGTGAGCAGAACACGCACAGCTCATCCTCGACCCAGGGCTGGCTGATGATCATTTCGTCGTCGCACTGTCCCTCGATCAAGCCCAGATCCAACGAATGCTGGCGGACGCCTTCGATGATGTGGCGCGTATTGCGTACCGCTAGCCGCACGCGACTGCCGGGATGGCGCTGCATGAAATCGCTGATCAGGAGCGTGGCCAGGTAGTTGCCGATGGTCAGGGTAGCGCCGACGTCAAGCGCGCCCACCCCTTGCTGCCCCCTCAGTAGCTCCTCTACTTCCTCGGCGCGGTCAAGCAGCCCAACGGCCTTGGGCAGCAGCTGAAAGCCCAGCGCATTGAGTTTGAGGCGTTTGCCGATGCGGTCGAGCAACTGGCAGTCGAACTGACGCTCGAGCTCCGCCAGGGCGGTGCTGGTCGCCGACTGCGACATGGCAAGCGCGCGCGCGGCATGGGACACGCTTTCGTGTTGCGCGACGGCAACGAAGACTTCCAACTGACGCAGGGTATAGTGCATGGAGCCCGCCTATATCGATTTTAAAGATATCTGTTATCAATATAATTTACTTAACAGATATACCACCCTTTGCTTAGACTTACTGGCAACTTAATACATATTTTTTATTCTTTTTAAGCATATTGTGGCGTGGTTGGCGTCACCCGACGGAGGAATTGGCATGAGTAAGTTCGCCCTGGAAGACGTCCTCAGCGTTCATCACTGGAACGACACCCTGTTCAGCTTCCGCACCACCCGGGAACGCAGCCTGCGCTTCAAGACGGGCCAGTTCGTCATGATCGGCCTGGAAGTCGACGGCAAGCCGCTGATGCGCGCTTACTCCATTGCCAGCCCCAACTATGAGGACCACCTTGAGTTCTTCAGTATCAAGGTGCCTGATGGCCCGCTCACCTCGCGTCTGCAACACCTGAAGGTCGGCGACCAGATCATGGTCAGCCGCAAGCCGACCGGCACGCTGGTCACCGACGACCTGCTGCCCGGCCGTAACCTGTACATGCTGTCCACCGGTACCGGCCTTGCGCCCTTCCTGAGTCTGATCCAGGATCCGGAAGTCTACGAGCGGTTCGAGAAAGTCGTACTGGTCCACGGCGTGCGCGAAGTCTCGGAGCTGGCCTACGCCGACTTTATCACCAAGGAGCTGCCGGCCCACGAGTACCTGGGCGAGGAGATCGCGGAAAAACTGGTTTACTACCCGACCGTTACCCGTGAAGAGTTCCACACCATGGGCCGCCTGACCGACCACATTCGCACCGGCAAGCTGTTCGAGGACACCGGTCTGCCGCCTATCGATCCGCGCCAGGACCGGGCGATGATCTGCGGAAGCCCGGCCATGCTCGATGACACCAGCGCAATGCTCGACGAGCTGGGCCTGAATATCTCACCGCGCATGGGCGAGCCGGGCGACTACGTCATCGAGCGGGCCTTTGTAGAGAAGTAAGGTCGAAAAGTAACGCGCGCTCTCCTTAGCCGCTCAGTAAAAACCCCCGCCAGACGGTGCACAACGGCACCGATTGGCGGGGGTTTTGTGTTCTGGCGCGCGGCGCTTGTTATACCGCGTCTTTACCGGTTTCGCCGGTACGGATACGAATCACTTGCTCAAGCGGCATGACAAAAATCTTGCCGTCGCCAATCTTGCCCGTGTTGGCCACCTGGGTGATGGCGTCGATGACCTGCTCGACCATGTCGTCGTCAACGGCGACTTCAAGCTTCACTTTGGGCAGAAAATCGACCACGTACTCGGCCCCCCGATAAAGCTCGGTATGGCCCTTCTGACGACCAAAGCCTTTCACTTCGGTGACGGTAATGCCCTGTACGCCAATGTCGGAGAGCGATTCGCGCACGTCATCAAGCTTGAACGGCTTGATAATGGCAGAGATGAGTTTCATTGCGAGATCCTCTAACTAGGTAGCCTTGGTGATAGGAAGAAAGATAACGGGCGCTTACGCGTTGCTCGCTATCCGTTACCCATCAGCATACACCGCTACCGGCGGAGAATAAAAAAAGCCTCCCCGCAAGGGGAGGCCATAGACGAGCACTCGGGCTCAGCTGGTCAACGTCGGTTACTTCTTGACGCTGAACTCAGGATAGGCTTCAAGACCACACTCGGCGATATCGACGCCTTCGTATTCATCTTCTTCGCTAACCCGAACACCCATGATGGCTTTCAGGATCAGCCACACGATCAGGCTGGCAATGAAGACCCAGGCAAAGATGCCCAGGATACCGATAAGCTGCGGGCCGAACGAGGCACCGTCGTTGTTCAGCGGTACGGCCAGGACACCCCAGATACCCACGACACCGTGGACCGAGATAGCACCGACCGGATCGTCCAACTTGACCTTATCCAGCGTGACGATGGCGGCGACCACGATCAGGCCACCAATGGCACCGATGATCGTTGCCCCCAGCGCCGTGGGCGAAAGCGGGTCAGCGGTAATCGCCACCAGACCGGCCAGCGCACCGTTCAGCGCCATGGTCAGGTCCGCCTTGCGGAACCATAGTTTGGCAAGAATCAGCGCCGCGATAACGCCACCGGCAGCCGCCGCGTTGGTATTAACAAACACTTGCGCTACGTTGTTGGCGGAATCCACCGCGGCAAGCTTCAATTCCGAACCGCCGTTAAAGCCAAACCAGCCCATCCACAGAATGAAGGTACCCAGCGTTGCCAGCGGCATGTTGGCGCCCGGAATCGCATGGATGGAACCATCCTTGCCGTACTTGCCTTTACGAGGGCCCAGCACGATCACACCCGCGAGCGCTGCAGCTGCACCGGCAAGGTGCACAATGCCCGAACCGGCATAGTCAGAGTAGCCAACTTCAGACAACCAGCCGCCGCCCCAGGTCCAGTAGCCAGACACCGGATAGATGACGCCAGTCATCACCACGGCAAACGCCAGGAACGCCCACAGCTTCATGCGCTCGGCGACAGCACCCGAGACAATCGACATGGCGGTGGCCACGAACACCACCTGGAAGAAGAAGTCGGAGCGCATGGAGTAGTAAGGCGCGTCATCACCACCCGCGGTGACGGCATCCACGCTGTTCTCGGCACCGATCAAGAAGCCCAGGTTGGGCAGGAAGCCGCCGGCGTTGCCGGAGTACATGATGTAGTAGCCCACCAGCAGATACATGGTGCAGGCGATGGCAAACAGCGCGATATTCTTGGTGAGAATTTCGGCGGTGTTTTTGGAGCGCACCAGGCCCGCTTCCAGCATGGCGAAGCCCGCGGCCATCCACATGACCAGCACACCGCAAATCAGGAAGTAAAACGTATCGAGCGCGTAGCTCAGATCAGTCAACTCATTCATTGTAAGTTCCCCGTTGAACTAAAGAAATGATCCGCAAAGCCAGGTTTAAACGGCGTCTGCACCGCGCTCGCCCGTCCGAATCCGAATAACGTCTTCAAGCGGCGTGACGAACACCTTGCCGTCGCCGATCTTACCGCTGTTGGCCGCGCTGCAGATGGCATCGAGCACGCTTTCGAGGCGACCGTCGTCCACGGCGACCTCGACTTTGACCTTGGGCAGAAAATCGACCACGTATTCGGCGCCGCGGTATAGCTCGGTATGGCCTTTCTGACGGCCGAACCCTTTAACCTCGGTAACGGTAATGCCCTGAACACCGTTGTCGGCCAGTGCTTCACGAACGTCGTCGAGCTTGAATGGCTTGATGATGGCGGTGATGAGTTTCATCCCGAATCTCCCCTGCTGGATTAAGGAGCGGCGGCGCCGCCCGAAAAAAGTGCCTGCTCCACTAATGCGCATACCGTGCCATGTGTTTTTTTTTGCTTATTTTTCATTACTTTAAATGTAATTAAATGCAACATGCAGGGCTTTCACGGCGGCAGTACACGTCCTTGCCTCGGGTATTGCACCAAAATCAACCAAAGGCAAAACGCAAGCGCCCCAATTTGGCGCAGACGCGAGGCGTATGAATTGGGCCAAGAAACATGCGAATCCTGGCTGGGTTGCGTATCCTGAAGGCATCATCCGTATCGCGACACCCACATCTAGGAGAGAGCCATGGCGCCTCAAGACCGCATTAGCCGACTCGCCCAGCAAATTGGCGACCGCCTGCAGAACGCATCGCAAGCGCCTGAGGATATTCAGAAGGGCGTGCATCAAGTGGTACGCGGTGCCTTCGACCGGTTGGAGCTGGTATCCCGCGAAGACTTCGATATCCTGATGGACGTTTTACAGCGCACCCGTTCGCGGGTAGAGGCGCTGGAACGCCAGGTTGCCAACCTGGAAGCTGCTGTCGATGCCCAGGCAGCCGATGCGACTACCCCCGTCGAAGCCGAGGCACCGCCGTTGCCGGTGGACCCGCAGCCCGAGCACGACGACAACGCCCAGGACGATGATGGCGCCGCCAAGCCGTCCTCTTGAATGCGAATAAATATCATTGACTGACGGGCCGCGCGTGGTAACGTAACCGGTAATCCATAGCGCAGGCGATGCAAGGGCACAGTCAGGCTAACCGCCAGCCAATGCCCCATCCTGATGCATCGCCGCGTTGTTGCTTTTTTACCGCCACCGCGATGCCCGATGACCACCTTCACTTCCCAGGCCAGCCCGCCGCTTCACGAATTAACGCCGGCGACGCTTGCTCAGTTGGGCGAGCGCTTTGGCATTGACTATCGCGTGCGTAACGCACCTGCCGAGACGCGTATCGCCACAGGCAGCGTCCGCGACATCGCCCTCCCCCAGTCGATGCATCTGACGCTTTCCGACCTGCGCGTGAATTGCGCCTACAGCTCCGCGTCGCGCCAGACCGCCCCCTGGTTTATCAGCGTGGTACTCGAGGGCCACATCACCGCCCGCCTGGGCGATCAACGCCTGGATCTCAAGGCAGGCGACGGCATTTGTGCCCATTTCACGCCCAAGCAGCCGCTGACGGTTTATCAGCCCGCCCAGGCACGGCTGCATACGCTGAACCTCGCTGTACTGGCGACCACGCCGTTGGCGCTGCCGCCGCCGCCCGCCACACCGGGGCTGACTCCCTGGCGCCTGCCCGCCGCTTTTAGCGAGACGCTACGCCAGGCGGCAGACGAGACGCTGGCGAACTGGCGTCAGCCGCTGATCTGGCAAGGCCTGGCGCTGCAGCTGCTCGGCGAAGGATTACCCGACCATGGGCGACTCGCCTCGTCAGACGCCTCCCCCGTGCCCGCTTCGCCAGGTGTTTCCCCGCGCGATGAGCAACGTTTGGCCGTGCTTTACCAGCGATTGGCGGACCACCCCGAACGCGCTTACTGCCTCAACGATCTTGCGCGCGACGCCGCCATGAGCCCGAGCAGCCTGCGCCAGAAATTTCGTGCCCGTTACGGCTGCTCCATTTTTGATCACTTGCGGCAACGCCGCCTGGCGCTGGCCTACCAGGACTTGCAACGCGGCATGAGCGTGCAGCAAGCCGCGCATCGCTGCGGCTATCGCCACGCCACCAACTTTGCCACCGCGTTTCGTCGCTGCTTCGGCATGGCGCCCCACGATGTCGCTACACAGCGCGCTTTCTGACGAATTCGGCATTGCGCATAGCCAATCTGGCAACACGCATACCTTTCATCGGCACTTAAAAGTAATAATTCTCATTACTAAAAATTAGTAGGGGATCATTACCATGCCTGTCTTACCGCATCGCTTGTGTCATCCATTGCTGCCTCTGGTCGTGGCCGTCGCCAGCGGGTCTGCCCCCCTGGCGCTCGCCCAGGAAAACAATCGCGAAAGCCTGGCTACCGTTACCGTGACCGCTCAGCAGGCGGCCACCAAGGTCGAAACGCCATCGATCGAGACGCCCCAGAGCGTGTCCCTCGTTACCCGGGACGACATGGACAGCCGCGGCGTCAGCACGGTACAGCGGGCCACCGACTATACGCCCGGGGTCTACAGCAACCAGATCGGCGCGTCGAACCGCTTCGACTACCTGGTGCTGCGCGGCTTCTCCGACGGCAGCTTGAGCAATACCTTTCTCGACGGCCTGAAACTCATCGGCGATACCAACTCGCATAGCTCGCTGCGGGTCGATCCGTGGTTTCTGGACAGTATCGAAGTGGTCAAGGGCCCGGCCTCGGTGCTGTACGGCCAGGCCTCGCCCGGCGGCGTGGTGGCGCTGAACAGCAAGCGGCCCGCGTTCCAGCCCGGCGGTGAGTTGCGCTTTCGCGTGGGCAATAATAACCAGCGCAGCGCGGCCTTTGACCTGACCGGGCCATTGGGTGACGAACAGCGCGTGGCCTATCGACTGGTGGGCATTGCCAGCGCTGCCGATACCCAGTTTGGCCCCACGGAGGAGGAACGCTACGCCATTGCGCCGTCGCTCACCTGGGATATCAGCGACGCCACCAGCCTGACCCTGGACGCCTATCTGCAGGACGAGCCCGAAGGCGGCTACCATTCCGGCGTCCCCTATGAAGGCGCCGTCGTCCCGCGCAACGGGCGCAAGATCAGTAACAACTTCTTCGACGGCGAAGAGGATTACGACGCCTACGAGCGCACCCAGCGCATGGTGGGCTACGCCCTCGAGCATCGCTTCAACGATGACTGGACCGCGCGCCAGCAACTGCGCTATCTCAATTCCGATGTCACCCTGAATCAGGTCTACGGCTTTGGCTGGACCTCGCCCGGCTCGGATGAACTCGCCCGCTACTATTCCGGCAGCGAGGAATCGCTCGACGCCTGGACGGTGGATAACCAGCTGGAAGCCAACCTCGATGACGGCTTCATGGCGCATACCGTGCTGGCGGGGGTCGACTATCAGCGGCGCGACAACAACGTCAGTTGGCCCTCGGGGGCATTTCCGTCGCTCGATGCCTTTGATCCAGAATACGGCGCCGAGCCCACGGCGATGTATGCGCCCACCAACGAACGCCACGAACTGGAGCAGACCGGCGTTTACCTGCAAGACCAAATTGCGCTCGATAACTGGCGCTTCACCCTGGGCGGTCGCTACGACTGGGTCGACATCGACAATACCAATCAGGATACCGGCCAATCGAGCACCCTCGACGACACCCAGTTCAGCGGTCGGGCCGGCGCGGTCTACCTGTTCGAAAACGGCGTCGCGCCCTACCTGAGTTACTCGACGGCCTTCACGCCGACCAGCTTTGTGGATGCCGACGGCGACCTGTTGGCCCCCATGGAAGGCGAGCAGTGGGAAACCGGGGTGAAATATCAGCCCAAGGATAGCGAAAGCCAGTACAGCGCCTCCCTGTTCCACATCAGCCAGGAGAACGTGGCCACCAAAGAGCAGCCCACGGATCCCTACCGCGCGGTGGGCGAGATCGAGTCCCAGGGCATCGAGCTTGAGGCGCGCACCCAGCTCACCGAGGCGCTGTCGCTGCAGGCCGGGTACAGCTTTACCGACATTACCTACGCCAAGAGCGACGACGGCAACGAAGGCAATGACGCGATTTATTCGCCGCGACACCAGGTTCAGCTGTGGGCGCAGTATGCGTTTAACGATGGCTGGCTGAGCGGTGCCGACATCGGCGCGGGTGTGCGCCACTACGCCGACATTGCCGCCGACCGTGCCAATACCCAACGCGTGCCCGACTACACCCTGGTGGACGCTACCCTGGGCTACGACCTTGGCGAAGTGGGGCTGGACGGCGTCGACACCCGCCTCAACGTCAGCAACCTGCTGGACGAGGACTACGTGGCTTCGTGCAACTCGCTCGAGTATTGCTACTTCGGCGCCGAGCGCGGGATCACCGCCAGCGTGCATTACCGTTTCTAGTCCAGACGCCCTTCAATGCCAGACGCCGCCCGGGCCTTCGCGCCCGGGCGCTTTATTCCAGGCGTCCAAGTTTGCAAACAATAAAGATTATCGTTTAAATACAGCCCCTGCTCTCAAGTGATGCCTTTACCATGCGCTGCGCTTTCGTTTCGTGCCTGTTCACCCGCCTCGGCCTGCTGTGCCTGTGCCTGCTTGGCATAACGCCGGCCAAGGCGCAGCTGGCGACGATCGACTGGACGGTGGCCGAAACCTTGATTGCCCTGGAAGCCCCGCTGAGTAGCGCCGCCCAGAAAGACGCTTACCACGACTGGGTCGGCGAGCCCCGGCTGCCGGACGATACTGCCGATCTGGGCCTGCGTATGCAGCCCAACCTCGAACTGCTCGCCCAGACACAGCCCGAACAAACGCTGATCTCGCCGATGTTTGCCGGGTTAACGCCGCGCCTGGAGCGGATTGCCCCGGTTACGTCCATCAAGCTGTATACCCCGGACAGCGACACCTGGGACGAAATGCAGTCGATTACACGGCAACTGGGCGAGCTGGCCGACCGACAGCGCCAGGCCGAACAGCTGATCGAGCAGACCCAGGCGCTGATGGCCCGGCTGCGGGATGAACGCCCCGACACCGGCCCACTGTTGATGATCCAGTTCATGGATGCCCGCCACGTGCGTGTGTTTGGCGACAACAGCCTCTACAACGCGGTACTTGAACAACTCGAGCTGCCCAATGCCTGGGAGGAAAGCACCAACGCCTGGGGCTTTTCACTGGTCGGCGTCGAGGCCCTGGCCCGTTACCCGGACGCCACCCTGGTGATCGTCGATCCGCTACCAGCCGGCGTTGAGGAACAGCTTGAGCAAAGCGGACTATGGCAGCAGCTGCCCAGCGTCAGGCACGACAGGCGTCTTCGCCTGCCGCCGGTGTGGAGCTTTGGCGCACTGCCCTCCGCCCAGCGCTTTGCCAATGAACTGGTCGATGCCCTGGAGAACGCGCCCCGCCAGGCCCTTAATGCACCGTGACCTCGCCCTGTGCCGTACCGCGCACCTGGCTACCAAGCCCGCCGTAAATGCGATAGCTTAATTAGCATGAGATAACGGAAAATCAGCGAGGGAACGCTAATGACGCTCGCCATTGTGGCAACGCGGGCCGGGGTCGGCCTGGACGCACCCGCCGTACACGTCGAAGTCCATCTGGCCAACGGCCTGCCCGGCTTGACACTCGTCGGCCTGCCGGAGACAGCAGTCAAAGAAAGCCGTGAGCGGGTACGCAGCGCCCTGGTCAACGCCGGTTTCGACTTCCCCAATACCCGGCGCATCACCCTGAATCTGGCCCCAGCCGATCTCCCCAAGGAAGGCGGTCGCTTTGACCTGCCCATTGCCCTGGGCATTCTCGCCGCCTCGGGGCAGATTCCCGTCGAAGCGCTGGAAGGCATGGAGTGCGCGGGCGAACTGGCGCTGGACGGCACGTTACGCGCCGTGCCCGGCATGCTGCCGTTTGCGCTGGCCACGCGGCGGGCCAAAAAAGCGCTGATCGTGCCCCGCGCCTGCGCCGATGAAGCCGCACTGTCCGGTGACTTACCGGTGCTGCCCGCCGACACCCTTTGGCAAGTGGTCGCCCACCTGCTCGGCCAGGAAAAAATTCCGCCGCATCAGCTGCCCGCCTCGGTAAAAACCGCCGAACCCATGGCCGACCTGGCCGACGTGCGCGGTCAGCAGCAGGCCCGGCGCGCCTTGGAAGTCGCCGCGGCCGGCGGCCATAATCTGCTTTTCGCAGGCCCTCCAGGCACCGGCAAGACCATGCTCGCCAGCCGCCTGCCCGGCATTTTGCCGCCGCTGAGCGAAGAGCACGCCCTGGAAGTTGCCGCCGTGCGCTCGGTATGCGGGCTATCGCTGAACGCCGACTGGGGCCAGCGTCCTTTCCGCCAGCCTCATCACAGCGCCAGCGCCGCCGCCCTGGTGGGCGGCGGCTCGAAACCCAAACCGGGGGAAATATCCCTCGCCCACCACGGGGTGCTGTTTCTGGATGAGCTGCCCGAGTTTTCGCGCAGCGTGCTGGAAGTGTTGCGCCAGCCCCTGGAAACCGGCGAAATCCACCTGGCCCGCGCCAGCCACGAACGCCGCTACCCCGCCCAGTTTCAACTGGTCGCGGCCATGAACCCCTGCCCCTGCGGGCATCTAGGCGATCCGCGCCAGCGCTGTCAGTGCACCGCCAGCCAGATTCAGCGCTATCAGGCGCGGCTATCAGGGCCGCTGCTCGATCGCATCGATCTGCAGGTGGAAGTGCCCGCGCTGCCGCCGGAACAGCTCACCGCCCAGACCCAGGGCGAGTCATCAGACGCCGTTCGCCAGCGCGTGATGGCCGCCCGCGAGCGCCAAATGGCCCGCGGTGCGCTCAACAGCGAACTCAGCGGCAAGGCGCTAGAAAGCGCCTGCGCGCTAAACGACGAAGAACGCGCCTGGCTCGCCGACGTACTGGAAAAGCTCAAGCTCTCCGCCCGCGCCTACCACCGCGTCTTGCGCGTCGCGCTGACGCTGGCCGATTTACAGGGCGAGCCCAAACCCACCCAGCCGCACTTGATCGAAGCCATCGGCTACCGGCAGCTGGATCGGATGTTGAAAGGCGCCTAGCGGTGGGTTTGCGCGAGGCGATCCACCAGGCGCTGGCAGAGGGCATCCAGCTTGCTAGCCGTGGCTTCATCCTTGAGCGTACCGCCGTCGGTGAAGGCGCTGCCCGCCTGGGGTAACGACAGTGGCTGAGGCAGTACCGTTAGACTCAGGTTGGCGAGCAGCTGCTGGCCCAGGGGCATGGCGCGAATGCCGCCCAAGCCGCCGGGTGACGCCGCTACCAGCGCCGCCCATTTACCGGCAAACAGTCCAAGCCCAGGCGTATCGCCGTAGGGGCGTGACAGCCAATCCAGGGTGTTCTTGAGCAGCGGGGTGATGAAACCGTTGTATTCGGGCGAGGCGATGAAAACGGCCTGATGCTCGGCAAGCAATGCACGCAGTTTCAGCACGTTGTCCGGCATGCCCTGCGCTTCTATATCCTCGTCGAACAGCGGGCATGGGTAGTCTTTTAGATCGATGAAGGTGGCGTGGCCACCCAGCGCTTCGATTCGCCTTGCCGCGAGGCGCGCCAGTTGTTTATTCAGTGAACCTTCACGGGCGCTGCCGGCAAACACCAGCACTTTCGGTGGGGTATGGATCATTGCACGCTCCTGATAGAAAATAAACGAACGCTAATACGTGCAATGAGTCTCGCACAGCCGGCGGGCGATAGCATTAATCTTGATCGCATAAATCAATCGATAGCTAAAGCTTATCACCCGCCGCTTACGATGACGGCGGCTTCCTCGCCGCTGCCGCTGACTTGGCGTGCGCCACGCGGTCAACGAACGCATCCAGAGCGTCGAACAAGGCGCGCCGAATCGGCTCGGCTTCGTTGACCAGATGGTGGCGGGCCTCCGGATGGCGGTATATCTGCGCGTCGGGAAACTTTTCTTCGAGAATCGCCAGGTTCCACTCCCAGTCCACGGTGACGTCCTGCTCGCCCTGCAAGATGATCACGGGCAAATCCAGCGGATCCCGGGCCAGCAGCCGGGGAATCCAGCGCCGCATGGCGGTAATCCAGGCCACGCTCAGCTGGTTGGGCTGCAGCGGGTCGTGGTCGCGTAAAAATTCGGTGAACTGCTCGTCGGTGGAGTTGGGCCGATACTTGCGTGGCAGTGCCTTGACGAACGGACTGGCAATCAAATGCAGCCAGCTCGCCTGACTCCAGCCCCAGGGGCGCACCAGCGGCGCCAATAGCACCAATCCATCCCAGCCAGCCGCGTCGCGACGGTTCAGCGCGTCGGTGGCCAGAATGGCCCCGCCGGTGCTTTGCCCGACGCCGAGCCAGGGCGGGGGCGCCATCGACTGCTGCGAGAGAATGGTTTGCACATGCGTCAGGCATTGCTGATAGTCGTCGAAGTCATCAATCGCCGCCCGGGCCCCACTTGAGAGCCCGTGGCCGGGAAGATCCCACAGCACCACCCGCCAGCCCTTGGCCAGCAAGCGCTCGAGCAAATGGCGATAAAGCCCCAGGTGGTCAAAGTAGCCGTGCACCACGAAGGCGGTTCCCCTGGGCGTCGGCGGGCTCCACACCTGGCACCACAGGGCAAAGCGGCCGGTATCAATGAACCCTGCGTATACATCGCGGGTATCGTGGCGCAGCGCATCCAGGCCGTAATGCTGGAAATACTCGTTCATCGCCGAGTCAAGGGTGCCGCCCGGCACCAGGCGGAGTAGCGATGTGTCGCCGGCGTGGCGGCGAAACAGGGCCTCTAGATGATCGAACTCGCGCATTCGCTGCTCTCCTTAACCGCTCGTAGGCAGGTGGCCAGCCACCGCCCCGTGCCGATCATTCCTTATCTTTTGGTCGAGCATTATGGCGCTTTAGGGTCTACGCTGTTTACATGCCCGACCAGGTGTGGAATTATTTTCCACAAATAGATTTCAAATGCATTTTCATTCTGACTGTGACGGGGTATCTGCCGACTAACACGGCGTCACAGCCACCTTAACAGGAGAATCTCCATGAGCGAGCGTATCACGCGTCACCGTTTACAGGTGGCAGCCGATCTAGATCAATTCATCACCCAGCAGGCCCTGCCCGGCACAGGCGTCGACGAAAGCGCTTTCTGGGCCGGCGTCGACGCGTTATTTCATGATTTAACGCCCAAAAACCGCCAACTGCTAGAAGAACGCGACGTGCTTCAGGAAAAGCTCGACGCCTGGCACCGCGAAAACCCCGGCCCGGTGAGCGACATGGCCGGCTATCGGCGCTTTCTGAAAGACGCCGGCTACCTGGTGGACGCCCCCGCCAACGTCAGCGCCACCACGGCCAACGTTGACCGCGAAGTCGCCGTCCAGGCGGGCCCGCAGCTGGTCGTGCCGATGAGTAACGCGCGGTACGCGCTCAACGCCGCCAATGCCCGCTGGGGCAGTCTCTACGACGCGCTCTACGGCACCGACGTGATTTCCGAGGAAGACGGCGCGGAAAAAGGCACCAGCTTTAACCCCAAGCGCGGCGAAAAGGTCATTGCCTACGCCCGCGGCGTCCTCGACCGCGCCGCGCCGCTGGCCACCGGCTCCCACCGCGATGCCGTCAAATACGCCATCCGCGACGAGCACCTGGTCGTGACGCTGGAAGGCGGCCGCGAAACCGGCCTGAAGGATGCCGGCAAGCTGATCGGCTTCAACGGCGATGCCGCCGCGCCTGAGGCCATTCTGCTGGGCAACAACGGCCTGCACCTGGAAATCCAGATCGACGCCAACCACTCGATCGGCAAAACCGACCCGGCCGGCGTCAAGGACGTGGTCGTCGAAGCGGCGCTCACCTCCATCATGGACTGCGAAGACTCCGTCGCCGCGGTGGACTCGGAAGACAAGGTCGGTGTGTACAGCAACTGGCTCGGCCTGATGAAGGGCGACCTGGAAGAGAACATCGACAAGGGCGGCAAGACCTTCACCCGCAAGCTCCACGCGGACCGCACCTGGCAAACCAGCGATGGCAGCAGCGTGACCCTGCCAGGCCGTTCGCTGATGTTCGTGCGTAACGTCGGCCACTTGATGACCACGCCGGCGGTGCTCGACGAGAACGGCAACGAACTGCCGGAAGGCATTCTGGACGCCGTGGTGACCTCGCTGCTGGCGCTGCACGACCTGAAGAAAGACGCCGACCAGCCGCGCAACTCGCGCACCGGCTCGGTGTATATCGTCAAGCCGAAGATGCACGGGCCTAAAGAAGTCGCGTTCGCCAACGAGCTGTTTGGCCGCGTCGAAGATATTCTGGGCATGAGCCGTGACACCCTGAAAATGGGCATCATGGACGAAGAGCGCCGCACCACCGTCAACCTCAAGGCGTGTATCGCCGAGGCCACCTCGCGCGTGGTGTTTATCAACACCGGCTTCCTCGACCGTACCGGCGACGAGATGCACACCGCCATGGAAGCCGGCCCGATGGTGCGCAAGGGCGACATGAAGAGCGCCGCCTGGATTACCGCCTACGAGAAGAACAACGTGCAGGTCGGCCTGGCCTGTGGTCTGCGCGGTCGCGCCCAGATCGGTAAAGGCATGTGGGCGATGCCCGATTTGATGCACAACATGCTCGAGCAGAAGATCGGTCATCCAAAAGCCGGCGCCAACACCGCCTGGGTGCCCTCGCCGACAGCTGCGGCGCTACACGCGCTGCACTACCACCAGGTCAACGTCACTGACGTTCAGCGCGAGCTGGAAGAGCTGGGTGAACCTGACTACTTAGATGATCTACTCACTGTGCCGGTAGCCGAAAACGCCAACTGGTCAGATGACGAGATTCAGCAGGAGCTGGACAACAACTGCCAGGGTATCTTGGGTTACGTAGTGCGCTGGGTAGAACACGGCGTGGGCTGCTCGAAAGTGCCGGATATCCACAACGTCGGCCTGATGGAAGACCGCGCCACGCTGCGCATCTCCAGCCAGCACATTGCCAACTGGCTGCACCATGGCATTGTCGATGCGCCGCGTGTGGAAGAAACCCTCAAGCGCATGGCCAAGGTGGTCGACGAGCAGAACGCCGGCGACCCCACCTACACCGCCATGAGCGCCGATTTTGAAGGCTCCACTGCTTTCAAGGCTGCCTCTGACCTGATCTTCAAAGGCCGCGTACAGCCGTCTGGCTACACCGAGCCGCTACTCCACGAGTGGCGTCAGGTGCACAAGGCGAAGTAAACGCCTGGCATAGAGCGCACTAGACAATAGTCGCTAACAGCCCCTTGAGGTCTCGCACCTCAAGGGGCTTTTGTTTAGCGTGATGAACAATCAGGTCACAGACGAAAGGAAAACAACAATGACGGTTATGACCGCCGAGCAGATCGAGCATTTTCTGGACGATGTCTTCCCCCAGCGGATGGGCAGGATCGAAAGCGTCGGCGAGATGAGCGCCACCATGCGCCTGAGCATCGGCGTAGAGCATCTGCGGCCAGGTCCGCGCGTTTCCGGCCCTACCATGATGGGCTTTGCGGATGTCGCCCTGTACGTGGCCATTCTGGCGCAGATAGGCCCGGAACCCATGGCCGTGACCAGCGACCTGAACTGCCACTTCCTGCGCGCGGCATCGGGCGACCACGACATCATCGCCCACGCCAAACTGCTCAAGCTCGGCCGCCGCCTGGCCGTCGGCGAGGTACAGATCGTTTCCGCCGCCGATGAAACCAAGCCGGTGATCCACGTCACCGCCAGCTACGTGCTGCCGGTCACGTCCTAGCCTGCCTTACGGCTCCAGCGTCATAAACGGCTCGTCCTGCTGATCGCTGAACGCGTAGACGTCGTAGGGTTCTTCCTGCGGCCCCGGCATGCCCGGCGTGCCGATCGGCATACCGGCCAGGCCGATACCGTCCACGTCGGGCTGCTCGTCAAATAGCTTGGTGACGGCCTCCATCGGCACGTGGCCTTCGATCCAGTACTCGCCCATCTCGATGGTGTGGCATGAGCCCAAGCCATGCGGAATGCCCGCCTGCTGCTTGATCTCGCCAAGCTCGGCATCGTCCACAATGGTGACGTCCACGCCCTGCGCTTCCAGGTGGCGGGCGTAGCCATCGCAGCAGCCGCACTGGGGATTCTTGTACATCGTGGCTTCGTCGGGCATAGCGGCATGCGCCGTGGTGGCGCCCAGCAATAGCGCGCCTGAGATCCATAGCGAGGCAGTTTTTCGATTCATGAGCAGTTCCTCAGTGGTAACGACGAGATCAATTAGCCCGGCTGAACAGGTATTTGGCCAGCGAGGCGATACCCAGCCCGGCGAGTAGCAAAACTGTAAGCGGCATGAGCCAGCCCAGCCAGCCCATTGACCCCATCAGCGCGAAACAATCTGCATTCATCATGATAGCCTCCTGACAGTCGCTTGATGAACATGTCCGCTTAAAGCTTACAACCTATGGGTTACCCCAAGGTCAAGCGAAGGCAGTGAACGCCGCGTATTGCTTGATGCGGATCAATATTCTGGCGTGGGTTTCAGGCTCCGTTCAGGTTGGTAGCTTATAAACAGACTGTCAGCTTTTTAAATTTTTCTTTGTGAGACGACCCCTATGCGCAAATCATCCCTGACGCTCGCCCTTTTCGCCGCGACCTTGAGCGGTGTGGCATCCACCGCCTGGGCCTCAGGCGAGCATAGCGGCGGCCACGCCGACGCCAATGCCGCCGACGTTGAACGCACCATCAGCGTTGAAGCGGGCGACATGTGGTTCGACCCCGAGGAAATGGATATCGCGCCCGGCGAAACCGTCCAGTTCGACATCACCAACACCGGCAGCATTGAACACGAATTCGTGATTGGCGATAAAGCCGCGCAAGAAGCCCACCGGGAAATGATGCAGGACATGGGAGGCAGCCATGGCGAGGGAGGCCACGGTGACCACGGCGGACATGACATGGCCGAAGGCGAGCATGGTGGACAAATGCCAGCGGTGACGATCGCCGCGGGTGAAACCCAATCGCTGATATGGACAGCGCCTGAAAACGTTGAGAGTCTGGAGTACGCCTGCAATATTCCCGGGCATTACGAATCCGGCATGTACGGCACCCTCAACCTGTGATGCGATACGATGAAACTGTTGCTGGTCGAAGACGATGACCTGCTGGCCGAAAGCCTGGCAGAGAGTCTGAAAGACAACGGTTACCTGGTCGACGTGGCCGCCTCTGTCAGGGCGGCTACGTCGTTCATGGCCACCGAGGAATACGCCCTGGCGATTCTCGACCTCGGGCTACCGGATGGCTCGGGGCTCGAGCTGCTCGGCCAGTGGCGCAAGCAGAAACGCGCGATGCCCATGTTGATACTCACCGCGCGAGACACCTGGGAAGACAAGGTGGTCGGCCTGGAAACCGGCGCCGACGACTACCTCACCAAACCCTTCCACGAAGCCGAGCTGATGGCGCGCCTGAAGGCCCTGCTGCGTCGCCAGTCCGGTCAGCTCTCCCAGGTCGTGACGCTGAACGGCGTCGCGCTGGATGAAGCCGGTCAGCGCGTTGCCAGCAACGGCGGCGAATGGCGTTCGCTGACCGCCACCGAGTTTCGCCTGCTGCGCTACCTGATGCACCATCCGGATCGCATTCACTCCAAGGAGCGGTTACTGGAGCAGCTTTATGCCCTGGAGCAGGACGCGGCGGCGCCCAACCTGGTCGAGGTGTACGTGGCCCGACTACGTCGCTACCTTGGCAAGTCGATCATCCAGACCCGCCGCGGCCAGGGGTATCTCTTTGCTTCACATTGATCAGCGTAGCCTGCGCTTTCGCCTGCTGGCCTGGCTCGGCGGCGTCGCGCTGTTGGTGGTCGCCCTGACATGGCTACTGCACGGGGTGTTTCTGCAGAACCTGGCCAAGGACTTCCTCGGCGAGCGGCTCAAGCGCGAAGCGGACCATGCGGTGGCGCAGCTGGAACAGGACCGCCTGGCGGTCCCCGCGTCGCTTGCCTCGGCCAGCCAACGCTATCAGGTCTTTCACCACCTTTACGTGCTGCGCCTGGATGACATAACCAGCGCCTCGGACCCGGCCTGGCAGCGCCAGCTTGCCCCGCTGCTCGATGAGCAGTCTGACGCGCTGATCGAGGTGACAGGCGACGACCACCATCTGCTGGTCTATCGCCGCCACTTCGAGTGGCAAGACACCTCTGGCGTACTGCTGATTGGGGAGGATTTTTCCCAGGTCGAAGCGGGCCTTGCCACCCTGCACTGGTGGGTCGGCGGCATTGCAGCGGGTCTGCTCGCGGTGCTGGTCACGCTCAACATGCTGGCGGTCAACCGCGGCTTGCGGCCACTCTGGCAGTTACGCCACCAGCTCGAAGCCCTGCAGGCAGGGGAGCGCCAGCGCCTGTCGCTCACCGCGCCCGCCGAACTTGACGCCCTCGTCGCCCAGCTCAATCGCTTCATGGACGATATCGATCTGCGCCTGCAACGCTCGCGGGAATCGGTCGCCAACCTTTCCCATGCCCTCAAGACCCCGCTGGCAGCGATCACCCAAGTGCTCAGGGGTGGCCGGCCGATAGACGACGAACGCCGCCGTAAGCTATTGCTGCGCATCGAGGACATCAACGCCCAGTTAGATGCCGAACTGCGCCGCGCACGCATTGCCGGCCCCCATACGGGGCACATGACGCACCTGACACGTGACAGTCAGCGGCTGATGGACATGTTTCGCAGCCTTTACCCTCACCCCTCGTTCGCCCTGACACAGTCACTCAACGACCGCGAGCAGGTGCCCATCGACGTTCACGATTACGCCGAGATGCTGGGCATTGTGCTGGATAACGCCGGCAAATGGGCCGCCAGCGAGGTGCGTTGCCACGTCAGCGCCACCGCCGAGGCTCTGACCCTGACGATCGACGATGACGGCCCCGGCGTTGCCGACAAGGACATGGCGCGCCTCGGCGAGCGCGGCACGCGGCTGGATGAGCGCCACCCCGGTTACGGCCTGGGACTCGCCATCCTGGCCCAGTTGGTGGCGCGTTACGCCGGGCACTGCCGGTTCGAGCACAGCCCGCTAGGCGGCCTGCGGGTCGTTACCCGCCTGCCATTGTCGGACGTTAAGTCCCCCTGACGGTTTTTCAGCCTTGATTCAGCTTACTCCCGCATGATGGCGATATTGATCATTGAGGGGAGTTGCACATGTCGCGTTCGTCCATTAACCGTCACCCGCTTTCACGCCGTCAGGTGCTGAAAGGCAGCGCGGCATTGGGGCTGGGTTCGGCTGCCGCCATGGGGTTGAGCCCCGCCTGGGCCACCCCCTGGGGCCGCTCCAGCGTCTATTCCAAGGGCGTTGAAGAAGGCCCTGAGATAGCGCTGGCCATCCGCCGTGAATCCCTCCCGGTTGACGGCAAGACGGCTAGCGCCTTCAGCATTAACGGCACCAGCCCAGGGCCGCTGCTGCGCCTGAAAGAAGGCCAGGACGCGGTGCTGCGCGTCACCAACCTGCTCGATGAGCCCACCTCGATTCACTGGCATGGCCTGATTTTGCCGCCGGGCATGGACGGGGTGCCTGGGGTCAGCTTTGCCGGCATTGCGCCGGGTGAAACCTTTACCTACCGCTTTCCGGTGCAGCAGAACGGCACCTACTGGTACCACAGCCACTCAGGCATGCAGGAGCAGTTGGGCCATGTGGGGCCGCTGGTTATCGATGCCGCCGAACGCGAACCCTTCCGCTATGACCGCGAGCATGTGCTGTTGCTGACGGACTGGACCTTTGAAGATCCCATGTCGGTGTTTCGCAACCTCAAAACCATGGAAGGCTATTACAACTTCCAGGAACGCACGGTTGCCGACTTCTTCGCCGACGTACGCCAAAACGGTTTTTCCCACACCGCCGACATGCGCGGCATGTGGGCCAAGATGCGCATGAGTTCGCGGGATATTGCCGACGTTACCGGCAGCACCTATACCTATCTGCTCAACGGCCATTCCCCCGAGGAAAACTGGACCGCGCTATTCAAAAAAGGCGAGCGCGTACGGCTGCGGGTGATTAACGGCTCGGCCATGTCCTACTTCGACGTGCGTATTCCCGGGCTGAAAATGACCGTGGTAGCCGCCGACGGACAGCCGGTTCAGCCCGTACCCGTGGATGAGTTTCGCATCGGCGTTGCTGAGACGTACGACGTCCTGGTGTCCCCCGAAGACGATCAAGCGTATACGATTTTCGCCGAATCCATGGACCGCAGCGGCCACGCCCGCGCCACCCTGGCCCCACGCGAGGGAATGCAAGCAGAGATACCTGAACGCCGCCAGATTGCCGACCGTGGCATGGAGGCGATGAGCGTCCACATGGACGGTATGGATCATTCAAGCATGGAAGGCATGGACCATTCTGGCATGTCGGATATGGAGGGGATGGATCACGCCAACATGTCTGCTAGTGAAATGGAGGCCATGGACCACGGTGATATGGACGGCATGGATCACTCAGGCATGTCTGATAATGAAATGCAGGGCATGGCGAGTGAACGGGCCAAAACCCGCGAAAACGGCATGCTCGCCGCCGGCGAAGCACAGCCTAGTTCACGCTTTGGACAGCCCGGCATTGGCATTGACCCCGATGCGCGTCGCGTGCTGGTTTACCGCGACCTCAAAGCCTTTACGCCGTGGCCTGACCGCCGCGAGCCCGGCCGCGAACTAGAGCTGCACCTCACCGGCAACATGGAGCGCTACATGTGGTCGTTCGACGGCCAGAAATTCAGCGAAGTCAACGGCCCCATCCACTTTGAAAAGGACGAGCGCCTGCGCCTGATCCTGGTCAACGACACCATGATGGAACACCCCATTCACCTGCACGGCATGTGGATGGAGCTGGAAAACGGACAGGGCGAGCTGATTCCACGCAAGCATACCCTCAACGTCAAGCCCGGCGAGCGCGTCTCGGCGTTGATCACGGCGGACGCCGAAGGCAGCTGGGCCTTCCACTGTCACCTGCTTTATCACATGGATGCCGGCATGTTCCGCGTTGTTCAGGTTTCTTAAGGAGGCATTTATGCAGATCAAGCATTTCCTAACCGCTGCCAGCGCGGCGCTCATGGTGGCCACCACGGCAACGGCCAACGCCGACGACGGCTACAACGTCCCAGACAGCTGGCCCGCGCCCATGCAGGAACACAATATGGGCATGGGCCTGTTCGACCGCCTTGAGTACAGCGTGCCCGATAACGGCCAGGAGGCAGTGGTCTGGGACTTTCAAGGCTGGTACGGCGGCGACATCAACCGCGTGTACGTGAAGTCGGAAGGCGAGAACGTCCAGGGTGACGGTGAAGACGCCGAGTTCGAATCCCTCGAGCTGCTCTACAGCCGCCTGATCGCGGACTTTTGGGAGCTACAGGGCGGTATAGGCTACCAGGGCGGCGTGTTTTCCGATGACCACGCCGAGCGCACCTACGGCGTAGTGGGCCTGCAAGGCGTCATGCCCTACGGCATCGAAACCGACGCTGCCATTCAGGTAAGCGACGAGGGTGACGTAGCGGCCAGTTTCGAGGGCGAATACGACCTGCGCCTGACCCAGCGACTCTATCTGCAACCGCGTACGGAAATCGCCTTGGCCGCTAATGAAGTCGAAGAGTTTGGCGTGGGCGAAGGACTCAACTCCTTTCGTGTTGGGATGCGTCTGGGCTATGAGGTGACGCGGCGCGTCGCGCCCTACGTGGGCGCCTACTGGAAAAAAGAGTACGGGGACACCGCCGATCTATCACGGGCCAGTGGCGATGCGACCGAGGACACCGGCGTAGTCGCGGGCGTTAAGCTGATGTTCTAAGCACGCCGTCAACCTCTTACATTAAACTCACTAACCTAATGCCCCAACGGTGAAACGACGCTGCTGGGGCATTATCCGTGTTAACATCCTTTAATATTTTTGGCCATCTTTTTGGTTAGCATCCAACCCACTCATAAAGACTTACGAGCTAATACAAAAATTAAATATATTACTCATAATCAGTAGGTTGGGGGTCTAAAAGTGCCATTAAATATTTTATCCGACCCCCAGTCCTTGAGTGCGGTTCAGGGCGAGCACGATGTCCAACTGGTCGTGCTGTCCTGGCTGGTTGCTCTGGCGGCTTCGTATGCGGGTTTGGATATCATCAAACTGGTGAGCCAGATATCTACCCCCTCTTGGCGACGTGTATGGTTGTGGGCCGGAGCCAGTGCGATGGGGCTAGGAGTTTGGAGCATGCATTTCATTGGCATGCATGCCTACCAGCTTGATTTTCCGGTTAGCCACGCCCCAGCAATCACCCTGCTATCCATTGTGCCCGCCATTCTAGGCAGCCTTAGCGCCATGGTGGTGCTAGCTGGCGAGAAGCCTTCCCATCGCGCCCTGCTGCTAGCAGGGATTGGCCTGGGTGCGGGCATCGGGGTAATGCATTATAGCGGGATGGCCGCGATGCGCATGTCCGCAGATCTGCATCACGCCTTGGGTCTGTTTCTGGTATCGCTGCTGGTCGCCATTGGGCTAGGCATTCTAAGTATCTATGCCTACCGCCTCTGCCAACACGAGTGGGGCATGCAACGCTCCAGAACCTGTGCTTTCATTGCCGCGCTGTGCGTATCCCTTGCGGTATGTGGCATGCATTATGTCGCCATGCAGGCCGCCTGGTTTTTACCCCAGCCGGATGTCACCCCGTCTATATCACCCGCTACCCACTGGATCATTTACCTGATCGGCGGGGTGGGGGTTCTGACCGCCCTGCTTGCCTTGATAGCGGCCAGTGTGCAACGGCGGCTTCAGGCCAGCGAACGCCATGAACGCATGACCCACACCCGACTGCTGGAAGTCGTCTCCTCGCTTCAGGATTGCGTGATCCTGCTGGACGAGCAGGCCCGTATTCGCCTGTGCAACGCGGCGTTTGAACGCCAGGTAGGGCTGCGTTCGGATCAATTGATGGGGCTGTCCGTATCACAGCTTGCCTATGCCGAAGATAGCCATACGCTGAGCCAGCTCATCCGCCACGCATTGCAGCAACATGGCCAGTGGGGCGGGATGATCACGGCCCTGAAGGCGGACGGTACCGGGTTTCCGGCGTGGCTGAACGTCAGCCGGGTTACCTATGCGAATAGCGACGACCGCGATTATGTCGCGCTCTTAAGCGACCGTTCAAAAGAGCAGCGCGACCAGCAGCGCATTGGCTACCTCGCCTACCATGACATGCTCACGGAGCTCCCCAACCGCCGGGCGCTGCAGGAACACTTAGCCACGTTCGCCCAACACCCCGCCTCACCCGACGCGCATGCCTTTCTGGCGCTGCTCGATATTGACCGCTTCAAGGTGCTCAATGACAGTCTGGGCCAGGACATTGGCGACGAACTGCTGCGTCAGTTGGGCAGGCGACTACACCAATGGTCGGGAGCCGGACTATACGTAGCACGCCTGGATGGCAACGAATTCGCGCTGGTCGGCGAGCTTGCCGCCGGCGACTGCGCCAGTGGCGAGCGCGAAACGCAGCAGCGCATCAACGCGATCATCACCTCGCTGACGGCTGACTATCTACTTCAGGGCCACACCTATCCCTGTCGACTCAACGTAGGGATGCTCGTTTTCCGCTCTCAGGAAAGCGCACCGGCCGCCCAGCTGTTCAAGCGGGCGGGCCTGGCGCTGCTGGAAGCCAAGCGCCAGCGGGATGGAAAGCCTCAGTTCTTCCAGCAGGCGCAGGAAGATGAACTGGAAGAGCGCCTGACCCTTGAGCGCGAGCTGAAATACGCCATTGACCACGACGAACTGTGCCTCTACCTGCAGCCGCAGGTAGACCCCCATCGGCAGGTGATCGGCGCCGAGGCGCTTGTACGCTGGCAGCACCCGGGACGCGGCATGATTTCACCCGGCCGCTTTATCCCCGTGGCCGAAGAAACGGGGCTTATTCTGCCGCTCGGGGATTGGGTATTGAAGGAGGGCTGCCGCCTGCTGGGAGAGTGGCGCCATCAACCCGCCTTTCGCCATTTAAAACTGTCGTTGAACGTCAGTATTCGCCAGTTTCAACAGACTGATTTTGCCGACCAGGTGCTGGCAGTCATCAAGCAGTATGATGCGCCCGCTGAGCGATTGACGCTGGAGCTTACCGAATCGCTACTGCTGAGCGACCCCGATGGCACTATCCACAAAATGCAGCAGCTACAGCAAAGAGGCGTCAGCTTTGCGCTGGATGATTTCGGCACCGGTTATTCCTCCCTTGCCTATCTCAAGCTGTTGCCACTGGATACGCTGAAAATCGACATCACCTTCGTCAGGGATTTAACCCTGGACATGCAAGCCACCCCGATTGCGGCCACCATCGTGGCGCTCGCCGAGAGCCTGGGTCTCGGTGTCATTGCCGAAGGCGTGGAAACCGACGACCAGCGCCAGGTACTCGCCAACCTGGGGTGCCGTATCTACCAGGGGTTCCTGTTTGGTCGTCCTGTGCCGCCAGAAAGCTTCTCAAATATTGTACAAAGCGAAGTAGAAAAATAATATATGCATCAGTAATTGCGTACTTTTATAACAAAAAGTTATTTCTTGGTTTTTTAAAGTTATTTCAAGATGCGTCGATAAAAACTTATCCCCTGTACTGCTCCCCCTGAAAAGCAAGGACACGATAACAATGTCAGACGCATCCTTTTCAAACCATATTGCACGCACTGATCGGCTGATGTGGCTGCCGTTGGGCTTCGTCGCCTTTTTGTGCCTGGTTGTCGGTATCTTCACGCAAACGCTATGGCTGGCGGTGATTGCGGCGGTGATAACGCTCCCGCTGACGTACCTCGTACAGCACCAATGGCACGGCCACATTACCAACGGCTTCGTCAAAGCCGCGGTCATGATGGCCTGGGCCGCCGTATTGATCGAACAAAGCGGCGGGTTGATCGAGGCCCACTTCAGTATCTTTATACTGCTCTCCGTATTGATTCTCTACAGCGATTGGCGAGTCATCGCGTTTGGCGGGTTGGTTATTGCGCTACACCACGCCTTATTTACCTGGCTGCAATACCAGGGCGTTGCCCAGCTCTATGTCAGCATGGGCAATATGGACAGTATGGCCAGCAGTACCGTCAGCCATGACGTCGCAGACTTACTTTACTGCTTAGTGATGCATGGCGGAGCGGTGGTAGTCCAGGTCATCATACTGGGTTATTTGGCCAAGGTACTGGAAAGCATGGTCAAAGAAGGCCTGCACGTGACGCGCTTTGCCGTGGCGGCGGGTGGCGGTAAGCTGGACATGATGTTCAGTGATCAACAGCAGCAGCTTCCCGCCGTCGCCGCGGTGGTAAGCATGCGCGACCAGGTCGCTGAGAGCCTGCGTAAAACACAAACCGCCGCGAGTCACGTCGCCGATTACAGCCATCAGCTGTTCGTTGCCCAGGAGCAACTGCGCACGCAAACGGCGCGTAACAGCAGCCAGACCGAGCGCATCTCCACAAGCACCGCTGAACTTGCCGCCACGACCCGTGAGACGGCTGAAGAGTCTCAGCAAATCCGTCGACTGGCCAGTCATGCCGAAGAGATCGCTCGCCAAAACGGAGCGCAGGTAGAAGAAATGCGCGAAATGATGCGCTTACTCAATCAGCACGCGGGCAAGATTCACGAAATGCTTAGCGAGATTGATAACATCACTTTCCAGACCAATCTGCTCGCCCTTAACGCGTCGGTGGAAGCTGCGCGCGCCGGTGAGCACGGGCAGGGATTCGCGGTCGTGGCGAACGAAGTGCGTACGCTTTCAAAAAATACCCAGCATACCGCGTCGCGGATTCGTCAAACCATCGCCGATACGACCGACCAGGTTTCCCTGGGCGTTAACCAGACGTCCACCCTCGCTGAGACCACCCAGTCGCTGATACAAAGTTTCGAGCAAGTAGCGATGCGGCTGACCAATATGGACAACGCCGTTCAGCAGCAGCATCAAGGCGTTGCAGAGTTGGAGCAAAGCGTCAACGAAATCTACAACGCCCTCGAGCTTTCCCGCGATGCGGTGGATAACTCGCACAGCATGGCCGAACAGCTGTCCGAGACCGCCGAGGCCATGATGCGGGCCGTCAGTGGGTTCACCCTGCCGGCGTCCGCCTCCTTGCCCAACACCCCGATGCTGGGCTCTCCCACCCAGGCTTAGCACTGGGTGTCACACAGCGGTTCCTTCACCCGGCGGCCATCAGGTCGCCGGATGGCGGCGTTGGCCGGCGAAAACTTGACCTAAGGGCAACACCGGGTTCTAGGCTAGTGTTAGGAATTATGCCGATTCGCAACAAGGAGGCTGATCATGGCATCGACCGCGCACACCACTGCTCGGGTATACCGCATGAAAACGGCGGAGCACTTGTGCCCGTTCGGCTTGAAAACCGTCGACCTGCTCAAGCGCAAGGGCTTTGACGTCGACGACAACACGCTGACCTCGCGGGAAGAAATTGACGCCTTTAAACAGCAGGAAAACGTCGATACAACGCCCCAGGTGTACCTGGGTGAGGAACGTATCGGCGGCTACGAAGAGCTGCGTGAATATCTGGGGATGAGCGTCCCTAACGCCAAAGAGACCACCTATCGCCCGGTGCTGGCCATCTTTGTCACCGCATTATTTATCGGCTTTGCCGTCAGCTGGGCTTCTCAGGGCACGTTATTCACGGCACGCATGCCGGAGTACGCCGTTGCCACGGCAATGGTATTGCTGGGGCTGCAAAAGCTGCAGGACGTGGAAAGCTTCAGCAACATGTTTCTCAACTACGACCTGCTCGCCCAGCGCTATGTCCCCTACAGCTACGCTTACCCCTACGCCGAAACGCTGGCGGGTCTGCTGATGCTGGCGGGCACACTGATCTGGCTGGCCGCGCCACTCGCGCTGTTTGTCGGCACCGTCGGGGCGGTATCGGTGTTCAAGGCAGTCTACATCGACAAGCGCGAGCTCAAGTGCGCCTGCGTAGGCGGCAACAGCAACGTCCCGCTGGGCTTTGTATCGCTGACCGAAAATCTGGTCATGATCGGCATGGGCCTGTGGATGCCGCTTCGCATGCTAATCGGATGAGCCAAGCCTCTACGCATAACGCTTGATCGAGATCATGTTTTCATCGAGCGACATTCAGGTTGCTTTCAGGTAAGCCTTCCACGCTATAGACAAGGATCGCGCAATTGATGCTTGAGCAGTGCGGCAACCGTCGTGCCCGTTGCTGGCTCAATAACAGGAGGTTTACCCATGGCGGATAAGGATAGAACGCCACAGTACGAAGAAGGTAGCCTTAGTTTGGTAGGCGCCGTTGCGCTAGGTACCGGCGTGATGATTGGGGCCGGTATCTTTGCGCTAACCGGCCAAATGGCCGAAATGACCGGGCGCTTGTTTCCCCTTGCCTTTTTGGCCGCAGCGGTCATCGTGGCATTTAGCGCGTATTCCTACATCAAGATATCCAATACCTACCCTTCGGCAGGGGGCATAGGCATGTATTTGCAGAAAGCCTACGGCCCAACGCTGCCTACCGCTTTTCACGCGCTGCTGATGTATTTCTCGATGGTGATTGCGCAGAGCTTTCTGGCGAGAACCTTTGGCTCTTATACGCTTGAGCTCTTTGAGCTAGGTGACCGCTCGCTATTCGTGCCGCTACTCGGGGTGGGCTTGCTGCTGACCGCCTTCCTGATCAATTTATCGGCGAATCGCTTGATCGAGACCGTTGCCTCGGTGCTGGGTGTCATCAAGATAGGCGGTATTGTGGTGTTTGGCGTTGTGGGTGTGTTTATCGCCGACTCCCTGGAAATGGGCTCCGGCGCTGGCAGCGATGCCCCCACACCGACATTGGCCGGCTTTCTAGGTGCCACGGCGCTGGGCATTCTGGCCTTCAAAGGCTTCACCACCATCACCAACAGCGGCTCTGAACTAAAAGACCCGAAACGCAACGTCGGCAAGGCCATCACGATTTCAATTGCCCTTTGCGTGGTGATTTATGCGCTCGTCGGCTTTGCCGTTGCCAGCAACCTGTCGCTACCCGAGATTATCGAAACCCAGGATTACTCCCTGGCGGCTGCCGCCCGGCCCGCGCTGGGTGAAGCAGCGGTTGGCTTTACCGTCATCCTCGCCATGCTGGCCACGGCGGGCGGGATTATTGCCAGCGTTTTTGCCGTTTCTCGTATGCTCGCCATGCTCACGGAAATGAAACTGGTACCGCATCGCCATTTCCACATGCCCGGTAGCCTGCAAAAACATACGCTGGTCTACACGGTCGTGCTCGGCTTGGTGCTGACCGCCTTCTTTGACCTTAGCCGCATCGCGGCGCTGGGCATCATTTTTTATCTGATCATGGATATCGCCATACACTGGGGCGTGCTGCGTCACCTCAAAGACAGTGTAGGGGCCAACCCGGTCATACCCAGCATTGCGATTCTACTGGACGTTGTTGTGTTGATCGGCTTCATTTGGGTAAAGGCCACCTCAGATCCCTTGGTCCTTATCGTTGCCGGCGTGGTCATGGCCTGTCTTTTGCTCGGCGAATGGCGGTTTCTCTCCAGGCACGACCCGTCAGAGGACAGCGACCATTCGCACTCTCACTAATACCACCTGCACGATAGGAGTCACCTTATGGACATTAAAACCTTTGGCGAATTGATCGACTGGACACGCCAGCTACACCAACATCTGGCCGACTGTCTTGCCCACTGTGCCAACGAGCACGAAGAAGAACGCGCGCGAATGCTGCTCAACTACCTTGCCTCTCATGAAGCCGAGATGCAGCGCGTGGTCGCTCGCTTTGAGCAACAGGCCGACGCCAAGGCCTTGAAAACCTACGTCTATGACTATCTTGAACATAAGCCCATCAAAACACACCGCACCTGCGATGCACCCTATTCAACGCTCAGTTTTGATGAGATTTGCCACGAGGTATTCGATTTTCATGAGCAGACCATCAGGCTGTACCAGAACCTAGCCGGGAAAGCGGAAATTCCCGAAACCAAAGAGCTGGTAGACGCGCTGTTGGCGCTGGAAGAGCACGAAGCCATGCGGCTCTCCCGCCAAACGGGGAGAATGAACGACGTCTGAATCCGGCCGCGACAGCCGCTAAACATCCGGGGATCGGCAAGGAGGCCGCGCCATTGGTTCCCATGGCCGGCCATACCGGCTGCTTACCTGTGACCTCGCGGCGCCAGCAACGCCACCACGCCCAGCGCCAGCCAGCCTGCTATGAGCAGCAGCCCGCCGATGGGCGTCACGATACCAAGGTTAAGGCCCGCCAGCGCCATCAGGTATAGCGAGCCCGAAAACCCGGCAATGCCCAGCGCCCATAGCGCCAGTACCCAACGCTGCCCGGCCAGTGGGCGGCTGCTTCGCCAGACCAGTACCGCTAGCATGGCCAAGGTATGCCAGGCCTGATAGCGCACGCCGGTTTCCACCGCGCTGACCAATTCGGCACTGGCGCGTGCCTCCAGGCCATGGGCCGCGTAGGCGCCGAGCATGACCATCAGCGCCCCTGAAAGCGCTACCCAGCACCACCATGGCGTGTCTGTTCGCTGCACATTACTCTCCTTGATCGGTGGCTGACGGGCTTTTAGCGTGGCGTTTTAACCTTGCCACATACCTTGTGCGGTGCGAAACCGCTACAATAGGAGGCATTAGACGCCACACGTTTTTGTTGCCACACCATGGAACGCGCCCAGTTTATGTCTACCTCAAACGAGTCGATACAGCTTACGCTCAACGGTGATCCGCACTCACTCGAGGCGGGGGCGACAGCCGCTGACCTCGTGGAACAGCTCGGCCTTGGCGGACGCCGCATCGCCGTGGAAATCAACGAGCAGATCGTGCCCAAGAGCCAGCTTGCCGACACCCCGTTGGCCAATGGCGACCAGGTCGAGGTCGTCCACGCTATCGGCGGCGGCTAGGCCCGCTATATCGCTTGTGCTTTATCAAGGAATTGCTATGACGCCACTGACCGATACACCGTTTACCGTTGCCGGGCGCGACTTCAGCTCACGTCTGCTGGTTGGCACCGGCAAATACAAAGACTTTACCGAAACCGGCGCCGCCATTGAGCAAAGCGGTGCCGAAATTGTCACCTTTGCGGTGCGCCGCACCAACCTGGGCCAGGACGCCGACGCGCCCAACCTGCTGGATGTGGTTTCGCCCAAGCGCTACACCCTGCTGCCCAACACGGCGGGCTGCTATACCGCCAAGGATGCGGTTCGCACCTGCCGCCTGGCGCGCGAGCTGCTCGACGGCCACAACCTGATCAAGCTGGAAGTGCTGGGTGACGAGACAACGCTCTACCCTAACGTGGTCGAAACGCTCAAGGCCGCCGAAACGCTCCTCGCCGACGGCTTCGACGTCATGGTCTACACCAGCGACGACCCTATTGTGGCACGCGAGCTTGAGGCCATGGGCTGCTGCGCCATCATGCCGCTGGGCTCGTTGATTGGTTCGGGCCATGGCATTCAAAACCCTTACAACGTGCGCCTGATCGTCGAGCAAAGTCGCGTGCCCGTGCTGGTGGATGCGGGCATTGGCACCGCTTCGGATGCCGCCATGGCCATGGAACTGGGCTGTGATGGCGTGCTGCTCAACAGCGCGATCGCCCACGCCCGCGAACCGCTGCGCATGGCCAACGCCATGAAGCTCGCCGTTGAAGCCGGCCGCGATGCCTTCCTGGCGGGCCGCATGGCGCGCCGCCAGAGTGCTGACCCTTCTTCGCCTTTTGCAGGCCGGATTAACGGCTGATACAGAGACACCATGACCGATACGAAAGACACCGCGCCCGACATCGCCGAGGCTGCCACTAAGGGCCCCGAAAGCGCCGACGCACCGCTCCATCGCCGGGGTATCAAGAGCTACGTGATTCGCGCTGGACGCACCACCCAGGCACAGACCCGTGGCCTGGAAGAAGTATGGCCGCGCTTCGGCCTCACCATTGCCGATGGCCGTCAGGACCTGGACGCCCTTTTTGGCCGACAGGCACCGCGCGTCGCCGAGATTGGCTTTGGAATGGGCAACTCGCTGATTGAACAGGCCGAACGCCACCCGGATACCGACTTCATAGGCATCGAGGTTCACGCCCCCGGCGTGGGCAAGCTGCTCGACGAGGCCGACAAGCGGGGCCTGACCAACCTGCGGGTGTATCGCGAAGATGCCCTGGCGGTTCTTGAGCAGTGCCTGCCGGAAGCGTCGCTCACCACGCTGCAGCTGTTCTTCCCCGACCCTTGGCCGAAAAAGAAGCATCACAAGCGGCGTATCGTTCAGCCCGCCTTTGTGGAGCTGATCCGCACGCGCCTGAAGCTCGGCGGCACGCTGCACATGGCCACCGACTGGGAGGCCTACGCCGAGTGGATGGCCGAGGTGATGGACGCCGCTCCGGGCTATGCCAACACCGCCGACGCCGAGACGGCGCCTTACGTGCCACGGCCCGATTTCCGACCGCTGACCAAGTTCGAGGCCCGCGGCGAAAAACTCGGCCACGGCGTGTGGGACCTTATCTACCAGCGCCGCGATTAACCCACGCTATTCGAAGGTCGTCAGGGCAAAGCTCTCGCTTTCCGCTACCTCGCTGTACCAGGCGTCCAGCGCCGGGAAGCGGTTGGGCCAGTCAAACGCCGGCAGACGGAAGCTGATATAGGCAAGCGCCACGGCGACCACAATCGCGCCCAGCGTGCGTTCGGTTTTACCCGCCAGCACGCTGGGATGCGCGTTGAGCGTGACCAGCGTGCGCTCGATCGCCTTCAAACGGCGACTACCCAGCAGCGTCAGATCCACCTCGCTACCGCCGTGTTTACGGCCGATCACCACGTTAAACGCCGCGTCCATCAAGCCCTGCCCCAGCCCGGCGAGGGCCAGGGTGTCCGCCAATTTGTTGCCCGGCAACAAAGAGGGCCCTTCACCCACGGCATCCAGATACTGGGCAATCAACAGCGACTCCGTGAGAACATCACCCTGATCGGTCACCAGCGTGGGAATACGGCTAAGCGGAGTCACCTGCAAAAGCTCACTGTCGGCCGCCCAGGGGTCACACCAGCAAAGCTCGGTGCGCTCGATCAGTTGTTTCTCGTAAAGGCAGATACGCGCCACTCGGGCGTAGGGGGATGTCGCGTTCAGGTAGAGCTGCATCATGGTCTCCTCGAATAAACCTACCGGCAGCTTGCTTGGCTAGCGCCTCGGGCGCAATAGGTGGATAGACACAAAAAAGCGGCCCGTAGGCCGCTTCATTGATGAAGGATCAAACGGCGCGTTTAGGGCGCGCCGTCGACTGGCTTACACTTCGCGCTTGCCGTCCATCAGGCGGCTAACCTTAAGCGGATTGCTTTCCTGTAACGCCTCGGGCAGCAGCGCTGCTGGCAGCGACTGGTAGCATACCGGACGCAAGAAGCGCTTGATGGCCGCGCTGCCCACCGAGGTCGTGCGGCTATCAGAGGTCGCCGGGTAAGGGCCGCCGTGAACCATGGCGTGACAAACTTCAACGCCTGTCGGCCAGCCGTTGGCGAGAATCCGCCCGGCGCGACGCTCAAGGGTAGGCAGCAAGGCCTTGGCCTGCTCAACGTCACCGTCATCCATCTGCAGGGTAACGGTCAACTGGCCTTCCAACTGTTCGGCCACCTGTTTCATCTCTTCGGCGTCATCGCATTCGATGACCAGTGAAGCGGCACCAAATACCTCGGCCTGCAGCGCCTCAGAAGCCAGGAAGTCTCGCCCTGAGGCGGCAAACAGGCCGGTTTGGCACTGATAATCGCCGCCGGTTTGGCCACGGGCAACTTCACGTACGCTACCCGACTCGCTCAGTGCCGAGACGCCGGCCTGGTAGGCACGGTGAATGCCGGGCGTCAGCATGGTCTGCGCGCCGCTTTGCTCAACGGCGGTGCGGGCGGCGTCGAGGAAGGCGGTGAGGCTTGCACCCTTGACGCCGATCACCAGCCCAGGATTGGTACAGAACTGCCCGGCACCCATATTCAGCGAGCCGACAAAGGCTTCGCCAAGGTCTTTACCACGAGCCTCGAGCGCTTCGGGCAGCAGGAAGACCGGGTTGATGCTGCTCATTTCCGCGTATACCGGAATGGGCTGGGGGCGCGACTGAGCCGTCTGCATCAGGGCCATGCCGCCGCTGCGCGAGCCGGTGAAACCGACCGCCTGAATGCGCGGATCGGCCACCAGCGCCTGGCCAATTTCATTGCCCGCGCCGAACAGCAGCGAGAATACGCCCTCCGGCAATTGGCAGGCCTTGACCGCTTTTTGAATGGCACGGCCGACCAGTTCGGACGTGCCCGGGTGCGCTGAGTGCCCTTTGACCACCACCGGGCAACCGGCTGCCAGGGCCGAGGCGGTGTCGCCACCGGCCACGGAAAAGGCCAGCGGGAAGTTGCTGGCGCCAAATACGGCGACCGGACCCAGGCCAATGTGGCGCTGGCGCAGGTCGGCGCGCGGCATCGGCTGCCGGTCGGGCATGGCCGGATCAACACGCACATCCAGCCATTCGCCGGCGCGCACGACCGAGGCAAACAGGCGCAGCTGCCCGCAGGTTCTGCCACGCTCGCCTTCAATGCGTGCCTGGGGCAGGCCGGTTTCCGCCATGGCACGCTCGACCAGCTCGCTGCCGGTGGCTTCGATTTCACTGGCAATGGTTTCGAGGAACGTCGCACGCGCCTCGAGCGACGTTTCGCGGTAGGTATCAAACGCGGCCTCGGCCAGCGCACACGCTTGGGCAACGTCTGCCTGGTTCAGCCCATGATATACCGGATCCAGCCTGGCGCCCGTTGAAGGATCAACCGCCTGGATGGCTGCTCGATCTCCGTTGAGCGCCTGCTGACCAATCAGCGATGTGCCTTGCAGTGTCATTTGTCACTCCCTTCGGTTGGCTTGTATTGCGCGTACATGTTTCGCGCTCGATTCAGATGCTGAAACATGGTTTCTTTCGCCGCCTCCGGATCGCGCGACAGGATCGCCTCCAGAATAAAGGTATGCTCTTCGTGGACACGTTCCAGATAACGCTCGGCGGCTTGCGGGTTGATATCGATACTCAGCAGCTTGGCACGGGGGATCACGCTCTGGCTAAGCTGCTCATAAAAGGTATCGAAAACCGGATTTTTGGTGGCTTTGGCGATCGCATGGTGAAACTGAAAATCTTCTACCCTGGACTGGGTTTTCGCCGCATGGGCGTCGATGAAGGCCGCATGGGTTTGCTTCAGCTGTCGTTCATCGTCGGCGTCATAGCGCAGCGCAGCCAGCTCCGCCGCAGCCGGCTCCATGGCCAGGCGCAGCTCCAGCACATGCAGAATATCGGCCACCGTGGTGGGGTTGATCCGCTCGGCGGGACGAGCTTCAACCGCGGTTGAGCGCAGCACGGTGGTGCCCACACCTCGACGCGTTTCTACCAGCCCCAGCGATTTGAGGTGCGTTATTGCCTCGCGAATCACTGTTCGGCTGACGCCAAACGAGTCGCACAGGCTGTTTTCAGTGGGCAGTTTTTCGCCCACCGGTATACCGCCCTGCACAATCAACGACTCAAGCTGGTCGGCGACGTGCGTGGAAAGACTGCCCTGTTTTGCGACTTTATGGACATTAAAACTGGCAAAGTCCGCTGGCATAGTGATTTCCTTTGAAAACTCTTCTTGGGTGCGTTTATCCAAGTTAGGCTCAATTCTGGTGCGCCTTATCATGTTGTCTCGACTTATAGTTTTGCCACAGTGTAGCTGCCAGCAGAAGTCCTGCTATAACAAGAAAGGCAATGCTAATTGGACGAGTAAAGAAAGGCGACCAGTCACCACCGAAAGTCTGCAAACCCCGCCTCAGATTCGATTCTGCAATGGGGCCTAGAATTAGACCTAAGATAACCGGAGCGGTCCCAAAGCCGTATCGGTTGAGAAAATAACCAAGCAACCCAAATGCCAGCATTATGTAGAGGTTAAATACATCTCCATCAACTCCATAAACGCCAATAAAGCAGAAAACAATGATAGCGGATATTAACTGTTTCCTTGGAACTAGCAACACACGAACAAATAGTTTGATGCCTAAACACATGATGATGAGCATGAAGAAGTTGGCAACTAAATACGCTAGAAATATCCCGTAAATAATCCCGCTCTGGTTTTCAAAAAGCATCGGGCCAGGTGTGACACCTTGAATCATCAAACCACCCAAGAGGACAGCTGTTGCTGCCTCACCCGGAATACCCAGCGCAAGCGTGGGAATTAAAGCCCCGCCTAACAAAGCATTGTTCGCACTCTCGACAGAGACAATGCCGGCGCCATGCCCCTTGCCAAACTTTTCCGGTGTTTTAGAGAAACGGCGTGCTTGGTCATAGGCTACTAGTGAGGCAATACTGCCACCAGCGCCAGGCACTGGCCCCACGACAGAGCCGGACACGATACCGACGATAAGAGCGCGCCAGTTGCGCAGCGTCTCAATAAACCGCGGGCGGGCAATATCGACCTTGTGGGGACTATTCTGAAGTTTATTGGAGGGGTCATATTCGAAGGCATCTTTGAGCACTTGTGATACAGCGAATAACCCAATCAGCGCCGGTAAAAGGTTAATCCCGGTCAATAAAGAAAGCTGCCCAAATGTAAAACGATCAACCCCTGCGATAGGGTCTGTACCAATGGTAGAGCAAAAGAAACCTATTAAGCCTGCAATCAACCCTTTAAGCAGAGACTTACCCGCAACAGAAGCAATGATTACCAGCCCGAAAATGCTTAATGAAAAATACTCTGCTGCGCCGAATCTCAATGCAAACTCGGCAATGGGTGGGGCTAGAAGACTTAATACGACCATACTCGCCACGCCGCCAAGGAAAGAAGCGACAATTGCCAGCCCCAAGGCGCGTCCCGCTTCACCCTTTTGAGCCATTGGAAAGCCATCGAACGTGGTCGCGACCGAGGATGGAGTTCCAGGAATATTCAACAATATGGCGGGGATCGAGCCACTGGCGCCAGCGCCACACAGGGTGCCAAGTAGCATACCAATGCCCATCACGGGCGGCATCCCAAAGGTTACCGGCAACAACAAGGCTATCGCCATAGCCGATGTTAGGCCTGGCAATACCCCCATGATAATGCCTAGGAAAGTCCCTCCAGCAATCGCCAGTAATGTCCCTAGTTGGAAAACCAATCCCAAACCATCAACATATCCCATCAGCATCTCATTTCTCCTTCTTCAATCCGGTAACGGGATATTGAATAGTTCGGTAAACACGTAATAGATAGTTAACGACAGTGCGAGCGAGAAAACTGTATACGCCGCTAGGCTACGTAGTTTTTGGCTATTTCTTAGTTTGCGGAATTCACCACTAAATACGACAAGACAGACGACGTTCAAAAAACAAAATACCGCTGTACTTGCGATATACCCAACCCGTTCGAAAATATTTATATAAAAAACAATCAAGACTACGATGGTCAACCACTGCATCATGCCTTTCTTCGAAGTCGTGTTATTACGTATGGCTTCCTCTTCCTGCTCACGCTTTGCGGCAAGCCAGTCATAAGAATCACGTATTAAACAGGGCACAGCGCACACAAAAATCAAACCAGAAATCAGCTTTGGAAAAGAAGCGGGGGAAAGCCCCCCCGCCATGCTGACTGCTGGCAGCGTAGTGGCCATATAAAACCCTGTTGCCGATGCCACTACAAGAAACAGGTCAAAGATCGGTTTACCTATATCCTTTGCCATCAGTCACTCCTTCTCTTATTCAGTCGCCAAGTCGCCAGCACTTTCTTTCATCACCTCAGCCGACTCGGCAATATATGCCTCTAGCTCATCCCCATACAATGGAACAATATCCAAGCCCAGGTTTGAGGCCTTCTCTTCGAAAGTCCCTTCTTCTACAATTTCTTTGATAGCGTTAACCCACCTTTCCTTAACCTCTTCCGGCAGGCCATCGGGACCGGCGATTCCGCGAAATACTGTCAGGGAGAGATCGTAACCTTCCTCCTGGAAAGTAGGGACATCGGGTAGCGACTCGCTACGCTCTTTGTAAGACATACCCAAGGCTTTCAGGCGACCTGACTCTAGCGCCGAACGAAGTTCCGCCCCACCTAACACCACAGCATCCACATGGCCGCCCATGGCAGCGGAGATAGTCTCAGAACCGCCAGGGTAAGGAATGAAGTTGAAATCGACTTCAGCGGTATCAGCAAATGCCACCGCCGCAATGTGAGCGGATGATCCTACACCCGAAACCCCCACTTTCACTGAGGAGCCTTCCTCTGCTGCTTCGACCATAGCTTCTAGGTCGGAGTATTCACTGTCTTCACCAACGGCGATTACATAGGGCTCTTCAAGAATTTTGGCAATAAAATCAAAATCTTCGTGGGTAAAGTCAGCATTACCCACCGCTTCCAAGGTCAGCAATGCATTACTGGCGGCGCCTAATGTATAGCCATCAGCATCCGATGCTTGGGCGCGTGTCAGTCCCACGGCACCGCCACCGCCCGAAATATTGCGAATAACCAAGTTGGTATCGAGCTTCTCTTCCAGTAGCGGCTGTAGTGCGCGTACGAAAGTATCGTTACCGCCGCCAGCTGAGAAGGGCACAATCATATCGATATTTTTTTCAGGGTATTCGGCAAATGCACTAGCACTGGCTATCATCGCCGTTGCCACTGATAGATTTAGCACTAACTTTTTCATTGTAATATCCTTCTTTGTTGCATTGATGGTACTCACTCAGCGCACTAGCGCTGGTTTTTTCGGATCAAACTTCCAATCATCGATCAAATACTGCATTGCCATGGCATCATTTCTTGCACCAGCAGGCAGTGAACGATAGAGTTTATTAGCCTCCTCTATGGCCTCCATGTCGATTTCGATACCAAGCCCAGGCGCCTCAGTCACCGCCACTCGACCATTAATGATCTCTGGCGGTTGTTGCGTCAGACGAGCATCCCCTTCCTGCCAAATCCAATGCGTATCTAGCGCCGTAATATTACCTACGGCTGCCGCACCGACTTGTGCAAACATCGCTAGGGATATATCGAAATGGTTGTTGGAATGTGAGCCCCACGTCATTCCATGATCAGCGCAAAGCTGAGAAACGCGTACGGCTCCAGACAGCGTCCAAAAATGTGGATCAGCCAAGGGGATATCGACTGAACGAAGCATGAGGGCATGGGCCATTTCACGCCAATTGGTTGCAACCATGTTGGTCGCAACTGGCAAACCGGTAGCATGACGAAACTCAGCTAAAATTTCCCGGCCCGAAAATCCTTGCTCGGCACCACACGGATCTTCCGCATACGCTAAAACCCCGCGCATATCTCGACAGAGATTGATCGCCTCATTCAAAGACCAAGCCCCGTTGGGATCAATCGTGGTGCGCGCTTCTGGAAAAGCTTCAGCGAGCGCAACTACAGCATCGATCTCTTCCTGTCCGGGCAGTACGCCACCTTTAAGCTTGAAATCGCTGAAGCCATAACGGTCTTGTGCTGCCTGGGCAAGCTCAACCACTCGCGAGGGCGTCAGTGCGGCTTCATCACGCTGTCGATACCAGTCATGGTCAAGGTTTGTAGTACCACGCCGGTAGTCGAGAGGAGTGTCGTGTCCCTTACCGACAAAGAATAAATAGCCCAATACCTCAACACTATCACGCTGTTTTCCGTCACCAAGCAAATCTGCCACCGGTACGCCGAGATGTTTGCCCATAAGATCAAGCAGAGCCGCTTCCAGGGCAGCCACAGCATTGATGCGGAGTTCGAAAGTCCACGCGCCTTGGCCAAAATCTTCAAAGTCGGCGTTTTGTCCAGCTCGATTCAATGACGCGACCAGCGAACGCATCTTGCCCAGCGACTGCCCCTTTACCAGCGGAGCTGCTTGCTCAAGAGAGTGCAGGATAGTTGTCCCCCCAGGCGCTTCCCCCACTCCTACATTTCCGGCGCTGTCCTTGAGGATAAGAATATTTCTGGTGAAGTAGGGTGCATGAGCACCGCCTATGTTCATCAGCATAGTGTCACGACCAGCGACGGGCACCACTGCATACTCTGTGATCGTTGGTGTTTCAGAACTTTTATCCATAAATCCTCTGCAACTTTTTAATTAAATTATTCTTAATATTCTTGCTAAAAATAAAACTTACCTATCACTAACTTTATCTATCAATTGTTGTAGTGCCGCTATCTCACTCTCATCAGGCATCGTCAATGGCGCGCGAACATCGCCAGCCGGGCGGCCGATCAGCTCGGCACCGGCTTTGATAAGGCTCACGGCATACCCTGCTTTCCGGTCTCGCATATCCACGAACGGAATAAAAAAGTCTTGAGTAATCTTCTTGACGGTTTGGCTATCCCCCTGACGAAGCGCGCGATAAAACGTCACCGCCATGTCGGGAACAAAGTTGAAAACCGCTGACGAGTAGGTGTTAACCCCAATCGACAGGTACGCTTCGGCAAAAATCTCCGCCGTAGGAACGCCGCCGATATAGGTCAGGCGGTCGCCTACCGTCTTGATGATTTTGTTGAGCGCCTGAATATCACCTTTGCCATCTTTCAGGCCGATAAGATTGGGGCAGGCATCGGCCAGCGCCTGGACAGACGCGGCATTGAGAATGCCGTTACCGCGGTTGTAGTAAATCACGTTGATATCAGTGGACTGACAGATTTGCCGGGCGTAGTCGACCAGGCCGTCTTGCGGGCACTCGGTCAGGTAGGGCGGCATCAGCAAGATACCGTCCGCGCCGGCCTGCTCCGCTGCCTCGGCAAACATCTTGCCGGTCGCGACGCTCAGCCCTGCGCTGGCAATCACGGGAAGCTTGCCATCCACCACCTCAACGGCAACGCGCACGATCTGGCGATACTCGTCCAGCGAGAGATTAAAGAATTCGCCGGTGCCACCGGCCACGAATACCGCCGAAATATCATGGCTGATGAACCATGCCAGCCGCTCACGGTAGCTGGCCTCATCAAAACGGCCTTCGCTATCGAAGTCGGTAATCGGAAACGACAGCAGGCCATCCCCAATTGCTTGCACTACGTCTTGTTTGGAAAACTTCACGCCACCATCCTCATGCCGTCCTCGTCAGGGTGCGTCTCGCCGAGGTTGTTTGCCTCGTAACGCGGTAGTTGTCATACATCATACAACTGAAAAATTAATCGTCCCCATGGGCTGGCGCAAGCGGGTCATTGCAAAATACAACCAAAGTTTAACCGCCCCGATTGAGGCTTTGCGCTGCCATTATCCGGGCCATGGCTCAGCAACAATCCAGTTAACAGCGACTTATCAATTTTCTGAGTCGCCGCGCTCAACAAAAGAAAAGGCGATGGGTTGCCATCTATAAGAATCTTTCGAGGTGGCGTATTGGCATTCTATTGCGCACATCGGGAATTTACTCCTCAAGCGGTTTCAGCGGCTCACCGTCTGTGCGATTGCCTAGAAACTCAGGACGGGGGCGGTTACCGCAGTGAGGGTCGTGGAAGGTGAGGGAGGTTAGCAGGAAATAGACAAAAGAAAGCCGCTCCAGTGGAGCGGCAAAAGACCGTGACTAGCAATGAGAGGGAGAAACCATGACAGGTAACTGGTCGCGTTGACCAACGCTGCCGTGGTCTGTGGCGTCTCATCAAACGCCACAATCACAATATAATCATTCTCATTTAATCTGTCAACACGAATGCGAACACTTTTTATTTGCTTTTTTATCCGCCCGCCAGTTGCAGCCAGACGGGCAGCGTCAGCATCGCCAACAGCGTCTGGCCGGTGATAATCGCCGCCATCAGCTCGGCATCACCCCCCAACTGGCGCGCCAGAATGTAGGCCGACGTGGCGGTGGGCAGCGCCGCAAAGAGCAGCGCCACGTCGCGACTCACCGCGTCCAGCCCGACTAACCACCCAAGCACAAGCACCAGGGCGGGCATCAGCAACAGCTTGATGCTGTTGGTCGCCAGCACGCCACGGTCAAGACGCAGCAAGGCCGCGGGACGTAGCGCCACCCCCACCGCCACCAGCCCAAGCGGTAAGGCGGCACGCCCCAACAGCTCGACGGTGTCATGGCTCCAGCCCGGTAACCCGACGCCGGAAAGATTGAGCGCAATGCCCAGCAAACACGCCAGAATCAAGGGGTTTTTAACCAATGCCATGATGCTTTTGCCAATGCTGGCGTTGCCGAGCGTTCCGGCGGCAACAAAGCTGGCCACGCACATGACGTTGACCACAGGCACCATCAGCGCCACCGCCACGGCCGCGGTGGTGGCGCCGGCGCTGCCATGCAGGGCCGCCGCCCCTGCGACGCCCACATAGGTATTGAAACGCACCGCCCCCTGAAACACCGAGGTGAACGCCGCCGGTGTCAGCTTCAATCGGACTCGCAGCCGCCAGAGCAGCAGACCAAACGCGGCCATCGCCCCCAGCAGTACCAGCGCCAGGCGGGTCACCGGCACCTGGCTGACATCCGCTGTTGCAAGCGTCGCCACCAGCATGGCCGGGAACAGCAGAAAATAGATCAGCCGCTCCATGTGCGGCCAGAACGTATCGCTGGGCCAGCGCTTCACGCCCAGCACTGCGCCTAACAGAATCAACAGGAACAGAGGGCCTAGGGCACCGTTAATGCTTTCCATCGGGCTTCCTTATCCGTCACGCCGCCCTGCCGTGACACGCGCAGGTTTACTGTTACTATGACATATAAACGCGGTTAACCAGTCGCCAACGGGCACTGGCTCACCGCCTGCGGGGGATTACCATGACCTATCCAAAACGCTGGCTAGGTGTCGGCCTCATCACCATTCTGATCGTCGGCATTGGCGTCTTGCTCTACGACAGGGTGCTATCGCCGCAAAACGACATGCCTAGCGGCGGCGATATTGAACTGCCGTCCACCCAGGGTGACTTTTCACTTGACCAGCTCGGTGAGGATCAGCTCGCCTTGGTGTCGTTTGGCTATACGTTCTGCCCCGATGTGTGCCCTATGACCCTGTCGGTCAAGCGCCAGGCGCTGGCGGATCTTTCGCCTTCACAGCGGCAGAAGGTGGTGCCGGTGATGGTCACGGTCGATCCGGAACGCGACACGCTGGAACGGCTCGAGCAGTATCTGGCGTTTTTCGATGAGGGCTTGATCGGCGCGCGAGGGGATGAAGCCGAACTCGAGGATGTCATGTCCCGGTATGGCGTCATCAGTCGTCGCGTCGAGGCGCCCGACTCTGCTATCGAGTACACCATTGACCACAGTTCGGCGCTCTATCTTGTCGATCGTGACGGCGATATTTTACAGCGCGTGCTGTATTCGCCGACGCCCCAAGCGCTTAGCGCCGCCCTGGTAGACGAACTGGGGGGTTAATCACGCCCTGGGGACGACTGCAGGCGCGCAAGCATCGCCATCAGCGCCTCCACCTGCGCCCCTTCACGGGTATCGTGCAGCGGGGTCAGCTGAGATGAGCGCTCGGCATACCCCCACCAGTCCCAGCAGCCCTGTGGGTTCATCATGCTGCTCTCCGCCTGGGGATACAGCACGATCTGCCGGTGCGCTGCCGCCCACGCATTGAGCCCGCTGTGACGCACGAATGTATCGTCTATCGCGTCTGCGCTCATCTGGCAGCCATGCAGCGCCAGCGTAACCTCGCAGCCACCCTGTTCGCAGCCTTCGGGTATAAAGACAAAGCCGCTATCCGCCATGCCGTTAACCGCAAAGTCCGACTGGTCAAACGTACGTAATTGCCCTTGGCCATCGCTTTTCGATTCGCGCTCGGGATATAGAAAGCTCAGCATGTCGCCGGCCACATCGTCATCGCAGGCGAGTAGATAGCTGCCGCCGCCCTGCTGACAGTCGCCGAGAAGCTGCGGAGGGGGCGCATCATCATGCAGACGCACCGGCCAGCCGTGCCCGGTCTCTTCGCGCCGTTCGACGCGTAGCTGCTCGGGCGAGTCCAGCCAGCGTTGCCACTGCTCGGCCAACAGATCCCCCAGCGCGGGCTCTACCACCTCGTCGTCCTCGCCGTGCCACAGATACCCCCTTAGCTGGCTGAGCGCTTCCCGGGGACCTACCTGCTGCGCCGACTCATAGCGGCGACGGCGATTTTCCAGCCTATCCAGCGACGGCTCGCCATCCGCTGTCGTCATGCAGTTATTGAGTGCCCGGCTTAACGAGCCCTCCGCGCAGCCCCAGGGGCCAGCTGCCAGCACCCCCACGGCGGTGAAACGCTCGGGAAAAGCCACCGCCAGCTGGGTCGCCATGTAACCACCGGACGAAACACCCACCACACTGGCACCCTCTTTACCAGCGTTCAGCGATGGCAGCGCCTCGGGAGACCCCAGGGCCGCCGTCGCTGCCAGCGTACTGCCCATGAGCAACAGCCCACGGGCTAAATGACGTGGTGGGACACCCATGCGTTACTCAACGTCCAGCAGTTCAACGCGGAAGGTCAGCACTTCGTTGGGGCCAATCGGCCCCTGGCCGCTTTCTCCGTAAGCCAGGTCAGCGGGGATATACAGCATCCAGGTATCGCCAACGCTCATTTCCTGCAGGGCCTCCTGCCAGCCTTCGATCACCTGGTTGACCTGAAAGCTCACCGACTCGCCGCGCTCGAAGGAGCTGTCAAACACGGTCCCGTCCAGCAAGGTGCCTTCGTAATTGACCTCGACCGTATCCTGCGCTCCGGGAGACTCACCATCACCTGACTCGAGCACTTCGTACTGCAGGCCTGATTCCATCACCGTCACGTCGTCGCGCTCGGCGTTTTCAGCAAGAAAGTCTTCACCTGCCTGGCGGTTGGCTTCACCGGCTTCAGCGGCTTCCGCTTCCCGGGCCGCCATGGACTGCTCCTGGAAGGTCATCAGCGCGTCGCTCATTTGCGCTTCATCCATCGCCAGGTCATTGCCTTCAAACACGTCACGCATGCCGTCAGTGAAGGTGTCGAGGTCCAGGTCTTCAACATCGGCCTGCATGCTCTCGCCAAGCGTAACACCCAGGCTATAAGCCAGGCGCTCTTCTTCGGTTTCCGGGGCGGCCGCCACCCAGGGGGCGACCAGCAGCAAACTGACCAGCGCCGTTGAGGAAATCACTACTTTCATAAAACACCTTTTTTTCAGGGTGCAACGCACCGTAATGAGGACCGTTAAAAGAGTAACACCCGCCGCCCCAGGCTGCATCTGCCAAGGACGACGGGTGTTACTCACCCACGACATTGATGGGACGCCGCGGTTTATACCACCAGCGTTGGGCAGTGCGCCGCGCCCGCCACCCGCTGGGAAACGCTGCCCAGCAGCAGGTTTTTGTCACCGTTGGTGCCCTGAGCACCGATAACGACCAGGTCACACTCGCGCTTACGGGCAAAGCGGACAATGGTGCGAGAGGGCCTGCCGCCTTTGACAAAGGCCCGCACGCGTCCGCCATCGGCGCCTATTTCAATGGCGTGGGACTTGGCGTGCACGGCGATTTCCGTGGCGTACTCTTTCAGCGCATCGTCGGGGATATCCAACTGGCTGGGCCGCACCATCGAAAGCGACGCTTCCAGCAGGCTGTGGTGCTTGAACACACACAGCAGGTAAAGCTCGGAGCCGGTCAACATCTGTAGACCCACCGCCTTTTCAAGCGCTTTCAAGGCCCCTTTGGAGCCATCCACCGGAACTAAAATGCGGTTGAACATGGGCGTTCTCCTTGTGACGAGTTAGCCGAAGGCTACATCGCGCAGGAACAGGGCAATTTGCGGGAACATGATCAACAGCGCCGCCGCCAGAATCAGCATGAAGATAAACGGCGGTGTGCCCTTGATCACATCCCAATAGGGGCGCTTGAAAATGGCAATGGCGGTAAAGATATCGCACCCAAAGGGCGGCGTCGCCGAGCCAATGGCCACCTGCAGGGTAATCAGAATCCCGACCAGCACCGGGTCAAGGCCCGTGGCTTCGATCGCCGGCGCAAAGATCGGCGTCAGAACCAGGATGACAACGATCGGATCGACGAACATGCAGGCAACGAAGAAGGCGATACAGATGGCAATCAGCACGCCCGTCGGACCAGCTTCATTGACCCCCACCGCTTCCAGAATGGTCTGCGGGATCTGCGCAAACGAGATAATCCACGAAAAGCTGTTGCCCACGCCCACCAGAATGAACACCACAGCAGTGATCAAGCCCGTGGATTTGGCGATCGCGTAAATATCGTTCATCTTGAGCGAACGAAACACCAGAAACTCGAGGAAGAAGGCATACAGCACGCAGGCCGCTGCCGCCTCGGTGGGGCTGAAGACACCGCCATAGATACCACCGACGATAATGACCGGGAAACCCAACGGCCATAATGCTTTCTGCACGGCCCTGCCACGCTCTCCCCAACTGGCTTTTGGCTCGGTGGGTACGTTTTTCACCGTCGCATAAATCATGCTGTAGGTGGCAAACATCAGCAAGATCATCAAGCCTGGCCCTATACCGGCAATAAACAGCTCGCCGATCGAGGTGCCCGAAATCACCCCGTAGATAATCATGCCGATACTGGGCGGAATCAAAAAGGCGATATCGCTTGAGTTGATAATCAACGCCAGGGTAAACGAATCCGAATACCCGGCTTTCAACATGCGCGGACGCAGCGGCGAGCCTACCGCCACCACGGTGGCCTGCGTCGAGCCCGATACCGCACCAAACAGCGTACATGACGCCGCCGTGCTGACGGCCAGACCGCCTTTCACGTGGCCGATGAACGACATCACCATGTCGATCAGGCGACCGGCCGACTGCCCTCGGGTCATGATATCGGCCGCCAGGATAAACATGGGTACCGCGATCAGCGATGCGGGGCGGATGCCCGCCATCATCTGCTGAATCAGCGTTTCCATCTGCCCCAACCCGTTGAACATCATGTAAAAGCCAATGGCCGAGGCGGTAATCAACGGGATCATCATCGGAAAGCCCAGCAAAAGCAGGACAATCATCGTTGTGACCATTATTGTCGTCATAGCGGTTCCCCTAGGCGGCTGCGCCCTGCGTTAGACTTCCGTTTCGGTATCTTTGTAACCATCCACTACACCGGTAGATAGCCATACATCCCGGGACGTTATGTTTTTGATCGCCGTAAGCAGGTATTGAATGCCGGTAATCAAGAAGCCCATCGGCACCCACAGATAAATAATCCAGATCGGTAACCCCATGGATGGCAGCACGCGCCCTTTGCTATACATATCGAGAATGAAAAATACCGAGTAGTAAAGCAAAAAGAACATCACCATCGAGGTGAACAGGGCAATGGCGATCATCAATACCTTACGCCCGCCGGTCGGCAGGGCATCGTAAATCGCCGACATGCGGATGTGTCGCCCATGGCGTGCCGCGTAGCCGATCCCGGCAAAGGTAATCATGATAATCAGGATACGATTTAGCTCACCTGAAAACATGATGCTGTTACCGAACACAAAGCGCGACACCACGTTGGTTACCGTGTTCAACGCCATCAACAATACGCCAAGCGCCAGAATGACCGACTCGATCTTGCTGATGACGGTATCCACTACCCCGAGGATACCGGGCAAGCCTGAGCGGTAGCTTTTTTCGGACTCTTCTTCGGTCATGGCCGGACTCCTTTATTCACGGCAGCCTTACGCTGCCGATTTCACGTTTCCACACCGATCCAAACGCTGGGTGCTTGCACGCCACCCTGGCTAACATACTCAGCCTAACGGTAACGTTACGTTACTGATTCAACGCTAGATGAACGAATGTGTTCAAGCTAGCGAGTGGATTGGGCGATACATCATATAAAAAAGGGGCGACCGCTGGCCGCCCCTGGGTATTTCAACTGCAGCGCCTTAGTTGGCGAGGGCTGCTTACTCTTCGTCGCCAGATACCGCTTCCAGGTCGGCTTTGAACTGCTCAAGCAGCTCTTCACCGCGGTCACCGGTCATTTCCAGGAACTCTTCTTCAACCTGCGGCGCACGGTCGCGGAAGGCCTGAATCTGGTCTTCGTCCAGACGCGTGACGGTCACTTCGTCGGAGGCTTCCTGAATCTTCTCGAGCGATTCTTCGGCCAGCCCCTGTATATGCTCGATGGTGTGGTCGTAAGCTTCTGCGGAGGCTTCCTGGACCAGCTCTTTATCCTCGTCGGAAAGACCTTCGTAAAAGTCCTGATTGGCCATCATTGCGGTAGTGAACCAGCCGTGACCGGTAAAGGTCAGGTGCGGAGACACTTCGTAAAGACCACCGGACTCGATCCAGAAGATCGGGTTTTCCTGACCGTCGATAACGCCGGTCTGCAGACCGCCGTACACCTCACCCCAGGGCAGCGGCGTTGGCGTCGCCCCGAAAGCGTCGTAGGTTTCCGACAGCAGCGGGTTGGTCATGGTACGGATCTTCTTGTTATCCAGATCGTCCGGCGAGCTGATGGGCTCGTCGGTGGTGATGACCATCTCACCTTCCGGATACATTTTCAGCAGCTCAAGGCCTTGCTCGGCATACAGCTCCGGGAACATCTCATTGATCGCTTCGCTTTCGTCGAAGAACTCAAGCACTGTCTCTTCGTCGGTGGGAAGCAGGTAGGGAATGAAGAAGATCTGGGCTTCCGGAATCAGCGAACCGGTGAAGCCGGGCGACTGGTTGACGAACTGCAGAATCCCGTTCTGCGTCTGCTCCATGATGTCGTCAGACTCACCCAACTCACCAAAGCGATAGACCTCAACGGTGTGATCAGAGTTGTCTTCGATGTGCTCTTTGAACGCATAGGCGAATACGTCTTGAACGTCGCCTTCATATTCTTCGTGCGCGTAACGCCAGTTGTCAGCCTGAGCGACGCCCGACATACCAACCAGTAGTGCACTGACGCTCGCCGTCGTTACTAACTTGCTTGCCTTCATGCGGTGTTCCCCTTGCAGTGGTAAGCGCGCTGTACGAGTGCGCAGGAATCTGCTTTTTCGGCGCGTCATACAAACGCGCTATGTTATTCGCAGTGGTACCAGCGCTGGGAGGCGCGGCACGGTTCAAAGACCGAATAACAATCAGTTATTCAAAAGCAGCTAATTTTTAGGCTAGCGCGCTCGATGTAAGGGGTCAAGCTGGTGACCCAGCACCTCGAAGGCATCGTGAAGAGCAGAAATAGCCACTTCATCAAGCGCCAACTGCTTCAGGCCTTGAGGCGATAAAAGACGTTCTTGCAGCCAACTCCCGGCATCGTCCGGCATCGTTGGCTTATTTTGCAAGCGCAGCCAAGGCCGATCAGCGTCCCACGCCCACCGCTGCCAACGTTGAAGGTTTTCACGTTCGGCAAGTAACTCGGCCTGCTTGATCCGCTCACGCAGCAACGAAACCGTATCGCTGGGGTTTTTGGCGCGCTTCAAGTCACGCCGTAAACCGCGCAGCACCTCGGTGACGCCGGCCTGCCATTCGCGGCACACCTGACGCTGCCCCGACAGCGCCTCTGGCCGCGCCTCCAGCCCGTGCGCGAAGAGCCAGCCGTGAAACAGCAGCTCGCACACATCCACGGCGGCGGTATCCTGAAGCGTCAGGCACGCCTGCTCGACACCGGGACGGGTGTAGACCGCCAGCGCGAAATCCCACAGGGGTGCCTGCTGTAACGCCGCGAATCGGGTAGAATCAAGCGCAGTAGAATCAAGCATTGTATGACCCATTCTTTTCGGGAGAACGCATGATCGCACTGCGCCAAGTCGCCCTGCAACGCGGCACGCAAACGCTACTCGACAACGCCGATCTGACCCTGCCCAGCGGGGTGAAAACCGGCATTATCGGGGCAAACGGTGCAGGCAAATCGAGCCTCTTCAAGCTGTTGCTGGGCGAGCTCGGCCCCGACCAGGGTGACGTGGAGCTGAGCGGCGGGCAACGCATCGCCCACATGGCCCAGGAAGTCGACACCCTGGACCGGCCCATTATCGACTATGTGCTGGACGGCGATATTGATCTTCGCCAGGCACAAGCCGATCTCCAGGCGGCCCGCGACGCCGGTAACCCGCACCGTGAAGCGGAGCTGCACGGCCTGATTGAAACCCTAGATGGCTATCGGGCCGAGTCCCGCGCGGCCCAGCTGCTGGTCGGGCTCGGCTTTGTCCAGACGGATCTCACACGCCCCCTGTCGTCGTTTTCCGGCGGCTGGCGAATGCGCGTCAATCTGGCTCGCACGCTGTTCATGCCCTCGGACCTGCTGCTTCTCGATGAGCCCACCAACCACCTCGACCTTGATGCGCTGCTGTGGCTGGAGCAGTGGCTTACCCGCTATCCCGGCACGCTGCTGCTGATTTCCCACGACCGCGATTTCCTGGATGCCGTGTGCGACCACATCGTGCACATGCATCACCAAACGCTGGAGCTTTACCGCGGCAACTATTCCCGATTTGAGCGCACTCGCGCCGAGAAGCTCGCCCTCCAACAAGCCGAAGCCGCCAAGCAGCAGGCGCGGCGCGAGGAAATCGAGCGATTTATCACTCGTTTCAAGGCCAAGGCCACCAAGGCCAAGCAGGCGCAGAGCCGCGTCAAGATGCTCGAGCGCATGGAAGACATTGCCGTTGCCCACGTCGATTCGCCGTTCCACTTTACGCTTCCGGCGGCGGACAAGACCTCGCACCCGCTGCTTGTGCTCGACCAGGCGACGCTGGGCTACCGCAGCGAGGCAGGCGATGTCGCCCAGCTCGAAAAGGTCAACCTCACGCTGTTACCGGGCAGCCGTATCGGCCTGCTAGGTCCCAACGGCGCCGGTAAATCAACGCTGATCAAATCGCTCACCGGTGAGCTCGATCTTTTGGAAGGCAAGCGCGTACCGGGTGAACACCTGGCGATCGGCTACTTTGCTCAGCACCAGTTGGAAGGCCTGGACGTTGCAACCACGCCGTTCGTGCACGTGCAGCGGCTTTCGCCCACCGCCAGCGATCAGGATATCCGCAACTTCCTGGGCGGGTTCGGCTTCAGAGGTGACGATGCCTTCAGCCAGGTCGGCAGCTTTTCAGGCGGCGAGAAAGCCCGCCTGGCGCTGGCGCTGGTGGCCTGGCAAAAGCCCAACCTGTTGCTGCTGGACGAGCCGACCAACCACCTGGACCTGGAAATGCGCGAGGCGCTGACCCAGGCGCTGGCCAGCTTCGAGGGCACCGTGATCCTGGTGTCTCACGACCGTCACCTGCTGCGCGCCACGGTGGATGAGTTCTGGCGGGTCGCCGACCACCGCGTCGAGCCCTTCGACGGCGACCTCGACGATTATCGCGCGTGGCTGAAGGCGCGCCTGGAAGAAAGCCGCAGGGACAGCCGCAGCGAGAAAAGCGAACGCCAGGGCCAGCAGGCTGGCGGCGATAACCGCGATGCCCGCAAGGCGGCGCGCAAAGCCGCCGCCGAGCTGCGCGAAAAGCTGCGCCCGCTGAAAAAGGAACGCGACCAGGCAGAAAAGGCCATGGAGCGCGAACAGGCGGCCCTTGCCAAACTGGAAGAAACCCTTGCCGACCCGGCGCTTTACACCGACGACGCGCGCAAGGCGGAACTGACCGACACCCTGGCCCGACAGGCGGACATCATGACGCGCCTCAACGACGCCGAAGCCCAGTGGCTGGCGGCCGAGGAGGCACTGGAGGAGATGGAGGGCGAGCTACAGGCCAGCGAAAACGCCTAGGGAGCCGCTGGTTACGTAAATAAGCGGTTCCCTGCGCAAAGAACACTAACTTTCCAACAGAAAGGTCACCGGTCCGTCGTTGACCAGCGAGACCTGCATGTTGGCGCCGAACTCGCCGGTGGCTACGTGTTGCCAGGCAGCCTGCGCCCGGGTCACCAGGTAGTTGAACAGCCGCTCGCCTTCGGCGGGGGGCGCGGCGCTTGAGAAACTGGGCCTCAAGCCTTTATGCGTATCGGCGGCCAGGGTGAACTGCGATACCAGCAGCAGGCCGCCTTCGACCTGCTGGACATTCTGGTTCATCTTGCCATCGGCATCGCTGAAGACGCGGTAGTGAAGCAGCTTGTGGAGTAGTTTGTCGGCGTCAGCGTCGCAATCACCCTTTTCGACGCCGACCAGCGCCAGCAGACCATGTTCTATTGCACCAACGCATTGCCCGTCCACATCGACACTTGCACTATTAACCCGCTGAATAAGTGCTTTCACGCCGCTTCCTCCCACAAAAGCACCAGTATAACGCGCCGTTAGGCCGTGTGATTACCTACCCAGTAGCGCATCGCGAAAGTCGTCGCCCAGCGGTTCCTCGCCCAGCCAGATGCCGAACATGGCATTGGCTAACTCGGCATCGCCGCCTTCATACAGCGTCTCGCCGTTGAGCACGAGGCGCAGTTGATCACCATCCCAGCTCAGCACGTAGCGATCCCCGGGGGTCACATCGCGGTAGCTATCGTTAAAGGCGTCGATATCACTTTCGAGGGCGCGGAAGTCACTGCTGCTCAGCGACTCCTGGAGGGTATCGGTGGTCGCCTCGGCGAACTCGTCGGCCTCGATATCGTGGAAGTAGGCCAGCTCAAGACGCCGCGGTATATCGCGCTGCGGCTGGGGGTCGGTCTCGCCTTCCGCCTGGTAATACGCGCCGGCGTAGGCGGTCCAGATCATGTAGGTGAACACGCCGCTGCCGATCAGCTCGTAGCGCTGGCCATTCTCTTCCAGGCTGCGCTCGAAGCGCTCACCCTCTTCGCTCACCGTTTGCGCCCAGAGCCCGTTGGATCCGAGGAGCAGCATGGCGCCCGCGAGCCAGACGCCGACACCGCGCGGCACGATCTTTGAGAGTGATGACATGGCAAGGTACCTCTTGGTTATGCAAGACAGTACCTATACTACTCTCCATTCTAATAAAAGTTCCGTACAATCACCAGCGGCACAGCATGACGTCGCAATGCGGCTCGCTTAGCAGCATGGCCGTCAGCTCGCTGGCATGATGCGGTTGGTCACGGCTACCGACCACCACCAGGTCGGGGGTATGGCGTTTGATGTAGCCGCTCAGCACCTCGCATGGCGCGCCGTGTTCGAGCACTAGCTCAACGTCAGGCACGCCGGCTAACTCGCTCATCAAGCTATCGATTTCCCTGGATAGATGCTCACGCAGCCGCGCCACCTCGTGGTCGCGCCACTGGGCATAGTACGGATGCGAGCCCAGCTCCCGCTCTCCCGGCAAGCTCCAGGCATGCAAAAGCGTCAGCGAGGCGTCGGGAAAGCGCTGCAACGCCTCACGCAGGCTATGCCGGGCCGTCAGCGAAAAGTCGACCGGCACGAGTATCGAATGCCAGGGCTGGGTGGGCGGCTGCGAGGCCACGACGACGGGGCAAGGAGCACTACGGATGATGCGCATGGACGTGGCCCCCGCCAGCAAGTCTTTCTGGCCACGCTTACGATGCATGCCCACCACCACAAGGTCTGCCTGACGCTCGTGGGCTTCGCGGATAATTTCCACGTAAGGCGCCCCGGCAACGGTCTGGATCAGCGTCTGGGGCTCTTCCAGGGCGTAGTCTTCGCGAATATCTTTGAGGGTAGCGGCAATATCATCCACCACCGCCGCTTCCACATCGTGAAACACGCGGCGGGGCAGGTAGGGGTCGAGCACATGGATAATATCGAGCTGCGCGCCGTCGGCGTAAGCCAGGCGCAGCGCTCTGGCAAAGGCGGCACGGTTATCGGCGGAGAGGTCAGTGGCAAACAGTACGGTACGGGTCATCGCAAACGCTCCTCGGCCGAGCAACTCAGCCTTGTTTAGCCAGCCTGCATGCGAACACCCTTCAGCATGGTGCGCAACGGGCTATTGCGCAAGCCGGCCAGGACGCGTTCGTGACGTTTGCGCGCCAATCCGCTTACCACCAGGCGTGGAAATGATGGACAGGGCCACGTCCGCGCCCCACCTCCAGCCGTACGCTGGCCTCAAGGGCAGCATGCAGCCATTGCTTGGCGTCGCTGATCGCCGCCACCGGGGCCTCTTGCGGGGCGTCAGCGGGAAGCTTGGCCAGGCAGGCAGCGATCGCCGACGATAGCGCGCAGCCAGTACCGTGCAGGTTCTCGGTGGCGATGCGCGAGGCCGGCAGCCAGCGGTGCTCGTTGGGTGTAGCCAGCAGGTCGGGGCAGGTTTCACCGCGCAGATGCCCGCCCTTGAGGACAACGTAGGGGGCGCCCAACTGGGTTAACCCCGGCAGTAGCGCCTCCATGTCGTCCAGCGTGGTCGGCGATGGCGAGTCGAGCAGCACCGCGGCCTCGGGCAGATTAGGGGTAATCACGTCCGCCAGCGGCACCAGAATGTCACGCACCGCCCGGATGCCGTCATTATCGACCAGAATATCACCGCTCTTAGCCACCATCACCGGGTCGAGCACGATCCAGCGCGGCCGCCGCCGACGCAGCACCTCGGCGATCACCTCGGCAACATCGCGGCTGGCCACCATGCCAATTTTAACCCCATCTATCGCCACATCATCGAGTAGATGCTCGAGCTGCTCGCGAATCGCCTGGGGCGATACCGGATACACAGAGGCCACACCGCAGGTATTCTGGGCAATGACAGCGGTGATCACGTTCGTGCCATACACGCCAAGTGCCGAAAAGGTTTTGAGATCACCCTGCAGGCCGGCGCCGCCGGACGGATCGGAGCCCGCGATGGTGAGCACGTTGCGAAGGCGGGAATCGGTAGACATGGCGTTCCTTTCGGCAAAATCGTCGATAGCTACCTAGGATACTCAAGCTGGGACGTTTGTGCTGCCCTTAAACGCAAATGGCCGCCCGAAGGCGGCCATCTCATACGGCGATGCGCGTATTACTCGGCATTATCGCCTTCAGGGTTACGGGCGTTGTAGTACGCCTGCTCAGAGATTGCGTGGTAGTCCTCGACCTTATCCTGGAAAGCGCTGTAGGACTCGTAGATACGCGTTGCGATCTCACTGGATTCCGCCAGTTCGGCCACGACGTCTTCGGAGTGCTCGCGTGCCTGGGCCAACACGTCGTCGGGAATGCGGCGCAGCTCGACATCGTGCTCGTTGACCAGGGTTTCCAGCGCATCGTTGTTACGCGCGGTGTACTCGTCCAGCACATTGGCATTGACGTCACGTACGGCCGCGGTGAGGATGGCTTTCAGGTCCGCAGGCAGCTCGGCCATGGCCTCTTCGTTGACGATGGCCTCGAACATGACGGTCGGCTCGTGCCAGCCCGGATAGTAGTAGTAATCGGCAGCCTGGTGCAGACCAAAGGCCAGATCGTTGTACGGACCAATCCACTCGGTGGCATCGATCGCGCCTGACTGCAAAGAGGTGAAGATTTCGCCGCCCGGCATGTTAACGATCGCCACGCCCATGCGGTCCATCACTTCCCCGCCCAGGCCCGGCATGCGCATTTTCAGACCGTCCAGATCGTCGACCGAGTTGATTTCCTTGTTATACCAGCCGCCCATCTGGACGCCAGACGCCCCGGCCACCAGTACGTCGACGCCGAAGTCATCATAAAGCTCGTTCCACAGCTCCATACCGCCGCCGAAGTGCAGCCAGGCATTCATTTCCTGGGCGTTCATGCCAAACGGTACGGCAGCAAAGAACTGCGCGGCAGGCGCCTTGCCCTTCCAGTAGTAAGAGGCGGAATGGCCAAGCTCGGCGGTGCCATCGGCAACCGCATCAAATACTTCAAAGCCCGGCACCAGCTGCCCGGCACCGAACACTTCGATGGTCAGGCGACCATCAGACATTTCATCGACCAGCTCTGCAAGGCGTTCGGGTCCCTGGCCTACGCCCGGGAAGTTTTTGGGCCAGGAGGTGACCATTTTCCAACGGAATTCTTCTTCTTGAGCCTGGGCGTGATTATCGAGGCTCGATACCGCCAGCAGGCTGGCGGACATCGCTGTCGTCATGGCAATGGCGGCGGGGAGTGTTTTAACTTTCATTCATGAACCCTCTAGCTTTCTATTATTACTGTTATGGGTAGGAAAACACCGCCCAACCGAGCGCCTCAGGCATTGGACCAAGCGGCTTGCTGCAAATTGTTAATGAGTTATCTAACTGCGTAAGTACTAGGTTGTCACGTCCTTGCGTTGATAGCACGGCGACTTTCAACTTATTGCTAGCCGCCAAACTGCGTAGGCAACCATGTCGCCAGCTGCGGGAAGAAGGTCAGCATCAACAGCATACCCAGCTGCATCAGGATAAACGGAACCACCCCGCGATAGATGGCCGACGTAGGCACCGACGGCGGCGCCACACCGCGCAGGTAAAACAGCGCAAAGCCAAACGGCGGCGTCAGGAACGAGGTCTGCAGGTTGATGGCGATCATGATCCCCAGCCAGATCGGGTCGAGCCCCATAGCCAGCAGAATCGGCCCGACGATCGGCACCACCACAAAGGTGATCTCTATAAAGTCGAGGATGAAGCCCAGCAGGAAGATCACCAGCATGACGATGATCGTCGCACCCACCACGCCGCCGGGCATACCTTCAAACAGCTCGGTGACCATGTGTTCGCCACCGTAGGCCCGGAACACCAGCGAAAACAGCGCCGCCCCGATGAGGATCAGAAACACCATGGTGGTGACGTTCGTCGTCGAACGCAGCACGTCCTTCAACGTTGCCCAATCGAGTTGACGATAGGCCAGCGCCAGCACGAGTGCACCGAAGGCGCCTACCGCTGAGGCCTCGGTGGGTGTGGCAAAGCCGCTGAGGATCGACCCCAGCACCGCCACGATCAACACCACCGGGGGTACCAGGCCCTTGAGCAGCAGCATGCCCAGCCCCGAGGTGTGGCCAAGCTCTTCCATCAGTTCCTGGCGATCTGCGGCCGGCGCCATGCTGGGACGCAGCCACGCCACGAGCGCCACGTAGATCATGTACATCACAACCAGGATCAATCCCGGCACCAGCGCGCCCATGAAGAGATCGCCCACCGACACCGTTTTAGGGCTGAAAATCCCCATGTCCAGCTGCGCCTGCTGGTACGCCGAGGACAAGACATCGCCGAGCAGTACCAGCGCGATGGACGGCGGAATAATCTGACCCAGCGTACCGGTGGCGCAGATCGTCCCGGTCGCAAGCGAGGTGCTATAGCCACGCTTCAGCATGGTAGGGAGTGACATCAAGCCCATGGTGACCACGGTGGCCCCGACGATACCGGTGGACGCGGCCATCAGCATGCCCACCAGCGTGACCGAAATGCCCAGACCACCGCGCATAGCGCCGAACAGCAGGGCCATGGCGTCGAGCAGGGTTTCCGCAACTTTGGACTTTTCCAGCAGCACGCCCATGAGGACAAACAGGGGCACCGCCAACAGCGTCTGGTTGGTCATGATGCCGTACAGGCGGTTGGGCAAGGCGGCCAGATAGCCGGCGTCGAAGTTGGCATCGATACCCACGGCTTCGAGGCCCAACCCCATACCGGCAAACAGCAGCGCCGTGCCCGCCAGCGAAAGCGCTACTGGGAAGCCGAACATCAGCACGATGCAGATAACAGCAAATAAAACAATCGGCATGAATTCCAGCATCAAACGCGCTCCTCAAGATGGGACTCATCCTTTCCGGGCGGTACGATTCGCCCGGTTAGCACGTAGCCATTGCGCACCAACTCGATCACGCCCTGGACGATCATCAGCAAGGCAAACAGCGGGATCAGGGTTTTCAGCAAGAAGACGGCAGGAATCCCCCCGTGATCCGGCGAGGTTTCCAGAATGCTCCAGGCGTTGATCACGTAACCCAGGCTGGAGGCGATGATGAAGATCATTACCGGTATCAACAGCACGATGATGCCCACGATATTGATCAGGGCCTGACGGCGCGGCGTCATGCCGCGATAGAAGATATCCACCCGCACGTGCCCGTCGTGACGAAAGGTATAGGCAGCGGCGAGCATAAAGACGCTGGCGTGCATGTACATCACCAGCTCTTGCATGAAAATACTGTTCACGCTGAAGGCATAGCGCAGCAATACAATCGCGAACTGAATCAGCATCATGATGATGATCAGCCACGCAAGGGTACGCCCGAACCACTCCGAAGCGCGGTCCAGCGCACCTATAAAGGCAGGTAGTTGTGTAGTGTCCGACATGGAAGTGTCTCGCGTCATACGGCTAGGGGAGTCAGCGCCCAGACAATAGCGCATATACGCGGACATTGCAGCGACCAGAGGCGCCACACACTGCTAATTATTTAACGCTTGAGCGAATCGCGGCGAGACAGGCCGCCGGTAGCGGCAGGTCCACGGCTATCGGCAGATGGTCGGAAAACAGGTGGTCCAGCACCTGAACGTCCACCGCCTCGAGGGATTGGGAAAGCAGAATATGATCCAGCGCGCGACGCGGCTGCCAGGAGGGGTAGCTCAGCAGGGGTTTGACCGGGTGGAGCGGCAGCGCATCGTTGAAGCGCTCGTGGGCATGCAACTGATCCGGCGTACAGTTCAGATCGCCCATGACCACCACATGGCGCAGCGGCTGGATGATATCGCTGAGGTAGTTGAGCTGTCGTACGCGGCCACGGTGGCTAAGTGCCAGATGGGCCACGAAAATATGCAGCGCATCCGGTCCCTCGCCAAAGCGGGCGTGAATGGCCCCGCGCCCGGGCATGGCGCCCGGCAAACGATGCTCTTCTATCTGGCTGGGCACCAGACGCGACAGCAGCCCGTTGCTGTGCTGTGCAATACGTCCGAGGTTGCGGTTGAGCTGTTGAAAATGATGGGGCATGCCCGCCTTGGTGGCCAGGTATTCCACCTGATTGATGCGGCTCGAGCGAAAGCTGCCGCCATCGACTTCCTGCAACCCCACCACATCAAACTTGCCCATCACCTCACCCATCATCTCAAGGCGCTGCAGGCGACGGGGGTGGGGCAGAAAATGCTGCCAGCTACGTGTAACGTAGTGATGATACGCCGAGGTTTGGATACCTACCTGAAGATTAAAGGTCAGCAGACGCAAATGGCCGCTGCTCAGCAGCGGCTTGCGAGCCTCCAGCTCGTTCATGGTCAATCCCATACCCCGACCGTCAAATGGCGTTACTCATCGCGCTCTTCGCGCACCTGCTCGACCAGTGCATCGGCGATGTTTGGCATGTTTTCCAGGCTGCCGGCGCTGCTCGGTGTCACCACGTAACGGCCATCGACGACCAGCGCGGGGACGCCCATCAAGCGCATGTCACGCATGCGACTGTTGGCCTTGTTGACGTTGCTGCGTACGTTGAAGGCTTTCAGGGCTTCCTGGGCTTCCTCTTCGCTGACACCATAGTCGGCGAAAAAGGCGGCGATGTCGTCGCTGTCGGTCATCGAACGCTCATCCTGGTGAATGGCGTCGAAGAAATCCGCATGCAACTCCTCGGCGATTCCCAGATCTTTGGCGGCATAAAAGGCATTGGCGTGGGTGTTCCAATCGCCTCCCATGGTCGCGGGCATCTTGACCATGGTCACGTCGTCATCGAGGGTTTCTTCCCACTCGTTGACGTGTGACTGCAGACGATAGCAGTGCGGGCAGCCGTACCAGAAGACGTCCAATACTTCGATCTTACCGTCGTCCACCTGGGTTTCAACCGGCTCCTCGAGCGCTTCGTAGTGCTGACCTTCAACCAGTTCCTGAGCACTGACCGCTGCCGACAGACTCAACCCGGCAACCGCAACCATCAACGTTTTCAACATAGTGACTATTCTCCATGGGAAAGCCAGCGTGAGACCCCAGCGACGCACCAGGGTTCCGCAATTGGCTAAGCAAGCGATAATAATCGCCAGCTTATTGAGGCGGGTCGTTTAATTCAAACCCAACAGATAGTTCGCCACGGCCTGCATATCGTCGTCGCTCATTTTCGCGGCAATATCACGCATGACCTGATTGGGATCGTTTTCCCGCTCGCCTGCGGCAAAGTCTTGCAGTGTCGAAACGGTGTATTCGGTTTGCAGGCCCGACAGCGCCGGATAGGCGGCGCTGCCGATACCCGCTCCGGTTGGCGTGTGGCAGGCACTGCAGGCGGGGATGCCCTTTTGCTGGTCGCCGGCCCGGTACAGGGCTTCGCCTCGGGATAGCAGCTCGGCATCATCGTCGGCCTGGCCGAGGTGGGGGTCCTGCTCGGCGTAGAACGCCGCTACGTCCCAGGCATCCTGATCGTCAAAATCATCTACCTGCCCCGCCATTTGCGGGACCTCGCGGCGACCATCACGAATATCCATGATCTGTTTGGCGAGGTAGGACGTCTGCTGACCCGCCAAATGTGGAAACGTCGGCGTAGGGCTGATGCCCGCTTGCCCATGACACGCCGCACAGGGCGTCGCCAGGGATTCACCCGCGGCGGCGTCGGCCTCCGCCCTGGGGTTGGCAGAAGCGGTGCCCACGGCACCCAGAGTAATAGCCAGGCTTGCCAGTAGCATTCTCATCGCTCGTCCATTTTTATTCGTCGTTAACGTTATTAGTCATTCACCCGGTTGGTGAAAGCACTAGCGTGATGAACCGCCACCAAGATAAACAACTGTCCACGTTGGTCGCTGCTCGGCGAAGCGCGGTGGTACACTAGCCCCGGTCACAGACGACCCTAAAGGCAGTATAACGAAGCCTCGGGATAGCAGGAATGCTATTGTCCAGCGACGTTCTAGGCAATTCGTTACCCGGCCGCTCGCCTGTGTTGTCATACATCGTGTTCGCCAATGTCGTCGCGCATTCATGGCCACCTTTTATTCATTGTTTTCATCTTTGTTCGTCAGGATCAATGCCATGCCTACCTACCATGATAGTTCAGCTGTGCGACTTAATTACCCCACGGCGCAATTTATGACCAGCGCACCGACGCTTGCCCTCTGCCCGGACGACACCGGCGCCGAAGTTGCCTTTGCGGGACGTTCCAACGCAGGCAAGTCCAGCGCCATCAACGCCCTCACTCAGCAGAAAGCGCTTGCGCGCACGTCACGCACCCCAGGCCGTACCCAGCTGATCAACTTTTTCAGCGTCATGAATGATGAGGCGCGTCGTCTGGTCGACCTGCCCGGCTACGGCTATGCCAAAGTGCCGGAAGCGGTCAAGCTCGAGTGGCAGCAGCATCTCTCCGACTACCTGAAAGGCCGTTTCAGCCTGCGCGGGCTGGTGCTGCTGATGGACGTGCGCCACCCGCTGACCGAGTTTGACCAGATGATGCTGGGCTTTGCCGACGAGCGTAATATGCCGGTGCACATTCTGCTCACCAAGGCCGACAAACTGAAAAAAGGCCCCGCCAGCGCAGCGCTGCAACAGGTCCGTTCGCGCCTGAAGGAATGGGAAGACCTGGTCTCGGTGCAGCTGTTTTCGTCGCTCAAGCGCGACGGCGTCGACATACTCGCCCAGCGTCTGGATGAGTGGCTGAAAACGCCCCCTCAGTAAGGTGCGCTCAACCTCGCCAGTACGCCGGGCAACTCCTTGATATGGGCAATCCGATGGACGCCCTCGGGCAGCGCGGTACCGCGAGTCTCGCTGATCCACACCGCGTGCATGCCCAACTGATTGGCCGGTACGATGTCTTCTTCCCACGAATCCCCCACGTGCATGGCGTTTTGCGGCGCCACGTCAAGGCGCGCCAGCGCGGTGAGAAACGCCTTGGGATCAGGCTTGGGGGTCAATAGCTCACCGGCGGCAATGGCCACCGGAAAATAGCCTGACAGCGGATGGCGCTTGAGGTGAATATTGCCGTTGGTAATCGCCGCCAGCCGATAGCGTCGCCCCAGGGCCGCCAGCAGATCGGCCGCCTCGGGATGCGGGGTCACCTGAACGCGCAAGCGATGGAATTCGTTCATGGCCGCTGCCGCCCACAGCCTTGCGGCACTGCGTGGCAGGCCTTGCGCTTCCAGTTGGGCTTCCAGGGCGCGCAGGCGCAGCCAGGTAAAGTCACCGCGCCGCTCGGGCACTTCGCGGGCCAGCTGCTGGCGGCGCTCGAGGTAATCCTGCAGACCGTCGTCATGACCCAGGGCAAGCGTTGGCCAGTCGCGTTCCGCAAGCCAGCCAGCCAGGCCGTCCAGCAACCAGCCGTAATGGCCGGTTTCCGTCCGCGCCATTACACCGCTGTTATCCCATAGCGTATCGTCCAGGTCGAAGGTAATCGCCTTCAGAGAGATCATGGCTCACTCCGTGTCGGGCGGCGTTTCGCCCGGGGATGCGCGGCATCATAGCTTGTCGCCAAATGCTGCCAGTCTAGCCGCGTGTAAACTTGGGTGGTCGAGAGGTTGGCGTGACCGAGCAGTTCCTGCACCGCCCGCAGATCCTGACTGGATTCGAGCAGGTGACTGGCGAACGAATGGCGCAGCCGGTGAGGGTGCAAGTGCTCCGGCAGCCCCCGCTCGATGGCCAACTGGGCCAGGCGCTTCTGGATCGCACGGTGGCCCAGGCGGGCGCCACGCTGGCCGACAAACAGCGCCGTTTCAGCGTCTGACGTCAACTGGGGCCGAACGCTTAGCCACGCCTCAAGCGCCTGCCGGGCGCGTTGCCCTACCGGCACCTGGCGGGGCTTGCCGCCCTTGCCCAGCACGCGGACACGCCGGTCCTGCAGGGCGTCAAGATCGAGTGCCGCCAGCTCCGCCAGGCGCAGGCCACTTGAATACAGCAGCTCCAGCATGGCCTGGTCGCGACGCGCCAGTGGTGAATCGTCGTGGGGCGAATCCAGAAAACGCGACAGGGTGTCGACATCCACCGGACGCGGTAAGTGTTTCGGCTGCTTGGGCGTGCGCACCAGATCCAGCGGGTTATCGGCGATCTCGCCCTGCTTGACAAGATGGTCGGCAAACCGCGATAGCGCCGCACGTCGGCGGGCCAGACTGCGCGAGGACTGCCCACGCCGACGCTCGGCGCCCAGAAACGCGCGCATCAGGTGCTGATCGAACTCGGTGGCGGGTTCCGTTTGGCGGTCAACAAAGACGCATAGCGCCTCGATATCCTGGCGGTAGGCGGCCACGGTCGCCGGGCTGGCATGGCGCCCGAGTGAGGCGAGAAACGCCTCAGCGTGCTGTCGAAGGGTCGCGTCATTCATGCGGGGTCAGGCGGATCAGCAGCCGCGCGACGATGTCACCCAGGTACTCGGTAAACAGCGTGTCCATGCTGGCGCGGTACTGATCGGCATCGGGGCTGGCGAGCAGCAGGTAGCCCAACGGCTCACCCGCCGACAGCCGCGAAATCGCGCACGAGCCTGCCTTGCGCGGTGCTTTAACGTGGGGCAGCAGGCACTTCCAGTCACTGACGCTGAGCTTGGCACAGCGACTTGTGCGGCCATCGAGCAGCGCCGCCAGCCGGGCGCTGGCATGCTGGTCCAGCACATGGCGCGGCGGCTGGGGGGGCGAGGGCTCCGCATCGCTCAACGACGCGGGGCACCACAGCGCCATGGCGGGCGTATTGAAGCGCTCGCTTAGCTGCGTGGCCAGTGCCTGGGCCAGGGCATCACGGGTATCGGCCTCCACCAGCGCCAGCAGCGTTTCGCGCAGACGACGATACTGGGCTTCGTTGTGGCGGGCGGTTTCCAACAGGTGCTCGAGGCGCCCCTCGGCGGTTTCGGCGCGCTTGCGCAGGTCGATCACCAAACGCTCGAGTAGCGACACCGCCCCTTCAATATGCGGATGCGGCACCTGCAACTGCTGCAAAAGGCCTTCCCGACCCACGAAAAAATCGGGATGACGCGCCAGCCAAAACGCGACTTGATCGGGATCGAGCGTTTTGCGCGGTTCCGGGGCTTGAGACATCGCCGTTCTCCTTGGGTTTGTCAAAGACTGTTCGCTTCAGGGCCCGTCAACAGCCCTAGTTGATCGCCACCCGACCATCAAACACGCGGGTGGCCGGGCCGACCATGATCAGCGGGGCTTCGGGAGACGGCCATTCGATGCTCAGTTCACCGCCCGGCAAATGAACGCGTACCGGGCTTTTTAATAGCCCCTGGCGGATACCGCTAGCCACTGCGGCACAAGCCCCCGTGCCACAGGCTAGCGTTTCGCCGCTGCCCCGTTCAAACACCCGCAGGCGGATTTCGCTTGCCGACAGCACCTGCATGAACCCCACGTTCACACGTTTGGGAAAGCGCGGATGGACTTCGAGCAGCGGGCCGAGACGCTCGACCGGCGCGCTGTCAACGTCATCCACCTGCAACACCGCGTGCGGGTTGCCCATCGATACGACACCCAGCGCCAGCGTTTCACCCGCCACCTCGACCTTATGCAACGGCTGATCGCCCGGCGCGTCGAACGGCACGCTGGCCGGATTGAAGCGCGGCTGGCCCATGTCGACACGCACCATGCCGTCATGCTGGACGTTCAATACAAGCGGCCCACCCGCGGTTTCCACGTTGATTTCGTGCTTGTGGGTCAGGCGCTGCTCGCGGACAAAGCGCGCAAAACAGCGCGCGCCGTTGCCGCAGTTCTCGACTTCGCTGCCGTCGGCGTTGTAAATCCGATAGCGGAAATCCATATCGGGGTCGCGGGGTGGCTCGACGATCAATAGCTGATCAAAGCCAATCCCAAAGCGCCGGTCGGCCAGTTGGCGAATCTGCTCGTCGCGCAGCCGGGCACGCTGGGTGACCAGGTCGACCACCATGAAGTCGTTGCCCAGACCGTGCATTTTGGTGAAGTGCAGCAGCATCAGCAGGCTCCTTCGGGCAGCAGCGCTTCACCAGCCCACAGGCTTTCCAGCGTTTCACGCGCGCGCACCACGTAGCAGTGCTCGCCATCTACCATGACCTCGGCGGGCCGCGGGCGGCTGTTGTAGTTGGAGGCCATGACGAACCCATAGGCACCGGCGGATCGCACGGCGAGCAGGTCACCGGCGGCAATCGCCAACTCTCGCCCCTGGCCGAGGAAATCCCCCGTTTCGCATACCGGGCCGACGACATCGTAGGTCGCGGTGGCGCGCTCGCGACGGCTGTCCACCGGCACAATGGCCTGCCACGCCTGGTACAGCGCCGGGCGAATCAGATCGTTCATGGCGGCATCGACAATGGCGAAATTCTTGGTCTCGCCGGGCTTGAGAAACTCCACCCGGGTGAGCATGACCCCGGCGTTGGCGGCAATCGAGCGGCCCGGTTCGAACAGCAGCGTGAGCTGCTCGCCGCCTTCCCAGCGTGCCAACCGGGCCAGCAGTTGGCTGGCGTAGTCAAACGGGTGGGGCGGAGTTTCATCGCGGTAGGGCACGCCGAGACCGCCGCCCAGGTCCAGGTGGTCGATCTCGATGCCGCGTTCGCGCAGCCGCTCCATGAGCACCAGCAAGCGCTCCAGGGCATCCAGAAACGGCGCGGTTTCGGTCAGCTGCGAGCCGATGTGACAGTCCAGTCCCTTGACCTGCAGATGGGGCAGGCTCGCCGCCAGCTCGTAGACCTCCAGGGCATCATCGACGGGGATGCCGAACTTGTTGTCCTTGAGACCGGTGGAAATATACGGGTGGGTGCCGGCGTCCACGTCGGGATTGACCCGCAGCGATACCGGGGCCACCTGGCCCCGCTCGCCCGCGACGGCATTGAGCCGTTCGAGCTCGGGGCGTGACTCGACGTTGAAGCACTTGATGCCTACCTCGAGCGCACGGGCCATTTCCTGGGGCTGCTTGGCAACGCCGGAAAACACCACTTTCGACGGGTCGCCGCCGGCCTTGAGTACCCGTTCCAGCTCGCCCACCGAGACAATGTCGAAGCCGGCGCCCAGCTTGGCGAGTAGCCCCAGCACAGCAATATTGGAGTTGGCCTTGACCGCGTAGCAGATCAAATGCGGATGGCTGCCCAGCGCGTCGGTGTAGGCGCGGAAGTGACGCGTCAGGGTCGCCTTCGAATAGACATAGCACGGCGTGCCATGCGTCTCAGCGATCTGGTCAAGCGGCACATCCTCGGCAAACAGCAGGCCGTCACGGTCGTTGAAATGATCCACTTAGCCCTCCTGTTCGTCGGCGTTAGGGTCATCGGGCAGGTAGAGCGGCCCTTTTTGTCCGCAGCCGACCAGCAGCAGCGCGACCACGGCGAGCACGGCAATTTTTTTCATTGCGCATCTCCTTTCACTGCGGCCAGCGCTTCGCGAGCACGCTGTGCAGCGGCACGCACCTGATCCGGAGCGGTGCCGCCGATGTGATTGCGCGCGGCCACGGAACCTTCAAGCGTCAGCACCTCGAAGACGTCCTGCTCGATGGTAGCGGAGAACTGCTGGAGCTCGTCGAGGGTCATTTCCGACAGGTCTTTCTCGGTCTTCAGACCGTAAGCCACCGACTGGCCGACGATCTCGTGGGCGTCGCGGAAGGCCACGCCCTTACGCACCAGGTAGTCGGCCAAATCCGTTGCCGTGGAGAAGCCGCGCCGGGCCGCTTCGAACATGCTGGCTTTCTTGGGCTCGATGGCGGGCACCATGTCGGCAAAAGCTTTCAGGCAGTCGCGCACGGTATCCACCGCGTCAAACAGCGGTTCCTTGTCTTCCTGGTTGTCCTTGTTATAAGCCAGCGGCTGGGACTTCATCAGCGTCAGCAGGCTCATCAGGTGGCCATAGATGCGGCCCGTCTTGCCGCGCACCAGCTCGGGCACATCGGGGTTTTTCTTTTGCGGCATGATCGACGACCCGGTGCAGAAGCGGTCGGGCAGGTCGATAAAGTCAAACTGGGCGCTGGTCCACAGCACCAGCTCTTCGCTCATGCGCGACAGGTGCATCAGCAGGATGCTGGCGAAACTGGTGAATTCGATGGCGAAGTCGCGATCGGAGACCGCGTCCAACGAGTTTTCCGCCGGGCGCTCGAAGCCCAGCAGCTCGGCGGTCACGTGACGGTCGATCGGGTAGGTGGTGCCAGCCAGCGCAGCGGCGCCCAGGGGCATCACGTTGATCCGCTTGCGGCAGTCGAGCAGGCGCTCGTGGTCGCGGGCGACCATCTCCTGCCAGGCCAGCAGGTGGTGGCCGAAGGTCACCGGCTGGGCCGTTTGCAGATGGGTAAAGCCCGGCATGATGGTGTCGGCTTCGCGGTCGGCAAGCTCGATCATGCCCTCACGCAGGCGGACAAGCTCGGCTTCGATAACGTCGATTTCGTCACGCAGGAACAAGCGGATATCGGTGGCCACCTGGTCGTTGCGCGAGCGGCCGGTGTGCAGCTTTTTACCGGTGATGCCGATCTTGTCGGTCAGCCGTGCCTCGATGTTCATGTGCACGTCTTCCAGGGGTACCGACCAGTCAAACTCGCCGCGCTCGATCTCGCCTTTAATCTCGCTCAGGCCGGTAATGATCGCGTCGCGTTCGTCGTCGGTCAGCACCCCCACCCGGGCCAGCATCGTCGCGTGGGCAATGGAGCCCTGAATATCCTGGCGCGCCAGGCGCTGATCAAAGGTGACGGACGCGGTGAAGCGCTCAACAAAGGCATCGGTGGGCTCGCTAAAGCGACCGCCCCAGGACTGGTTCGTAGCTTGGCTCATCGGAGGCATATCCTGCTGACAAAACAATTAGAATCGAATAGCGGAAAGTGTAACAGAGTCGCCCTCGGGAGCGGCACGCCGTTTTTATAACGACGGTATCAATGCCTCTGGTGTCGTAAACGCAGGGGGTGACGCTAAAAAAGCACGCAGGGCGTTTAATGGCATGGGGCGAGCGAAATAGTAGCCTTGAAAGCAGTCACAGTGACGTTGCACAAGGTAACTAAACTGCTCAGCGGTTTCCACGCCCTCGACCAGCACCTCTAGCCCCATTTTTCCCGCCATCGCCACAACGCCGTCAACGATAGCGGCATCGTAGCGATCGGTAATCACATCACGCACAAATGAACGGTCAATTTTGATCCTGTTAATGGGCAGGCGCTTCAGGTAACTCAGGCTAGAAAAACCGGTGCCGAAATCGTCCAACGCGATGTGTACGCCCAGTTGCCGAATGTCCTGCAGAGCTTGGATGGCCTGCTCCGCGCTATCCATCAGCACGCCTTCGGTCAACTCAAGCTCAAGCAGCTCCGGGGCCAGGCCGCTTTCCTCCAGCACCCGCTCAATCGTTTCCAGAAAGCCGGGGCGCTGGAAGTGCATCGGCGACACGTTCACCGCCATGGTGATCGGCCCGTGGCCCAACGCATTGAGCTGCTTGGCAACGCGGCAGGCGGTGGCCAGCACCCAGTCGCTGATCGGGATAATCTGCCCGGTGTCTTCCGCCAGGCCGATAAAGTCACTCGGGGGAATAAAGCCGCGCTCGGCGTGGTTCCAGCGGATCAGCGCTTCGACGCCAATCACTCGGCCGCTGGGGCCGTGCATTTGCGGCTGGAAATACAGTTCGAACTGCTCCTGCTCAATGGCCTGCTGCAGCGCGTTGCGCAGGCTGACTCTCTCGCTCACCTTGCGGTTGAGATCATCAGTGTACCACTGGCAGGTGTTACGCCCCCGCCGCTTGGCCTTGTACATCGCCAGGTCGGCCTGCTGAATCAACTGGGGCGGGTCGCTTATCGTCCCGTCGCTCATCGCCACACCGATACTCGCGGTAATGCGCAATTCGCTACCGCGCTGCCAGTAAGGCGTGGCCAGCCGGTTGAGAATCCGCTCGACGACCTGAATCACGTCGTTTTCGTGGGCCAAGTCGGGCAGCAGCACGACAAACTCATCGCCGCCGAAACGCGCGATGGTATCCCAGGGGCGCAGTTCTTCTTCCAGCCGCTTGGCCACCTCCACGAGGATAAAATCGCCTACCTCGTGGCCGAGGGTATCGTTGATCGGTTTGAAGTCATCCAGGTCAATGAACAGCACGGCCAGATGACGCTTGTAGCGACGCGCCACCAAACAGCCTTGCTCCAGGCGCTGGGTCAGCAGCATGCGGTTGGGCAGCCCGGTGAGCGCGTCGTGGCTGGCGTTATAGGCCAGTTGGGCCTGGTACTCGCGCTGTTCGGAAATATCGTTCTGCACGCCCACAAAGTGGGTTACCTGGCCCAGCTCATCGCGAACCGGTGACACGTACAGATCGTTCCAGAACGGTGCGCCGCTGCGGCGGTAGTTACGAATCACTACGTGCACTTCGGACTCGGCCGCAATGGCCTGGCGCAACTGTTTAACGGTGCTTGGGTCGGTGTCTTCGCCTTGCAGGAAGCGACAGTTGTGGCCCAACACCTCTTGTCGACTGTAGCCGGTAACCCTCATAAACGCTGCGTTGACATAGACCATGGGCAGATCGGCATGCCCTGCATCGACGATCACCACGCCATTGGTGCTCGATTCAACGCTGCGCTCCAGAAGCTGTAGCTGGCGCTCGGTGGCTTTGCTGGCGGTGATATCCTGAGTGGAGCCCTGCACCCGAATCACGCTGCCTTCGCTATCGCGGACCGCCTTGCCGATCACGCGCACCCAGATGGGCTGGTGGTCGCGGGTAATGACCTCCAGGGCTTCATCAAAGTCGACCCCCTGCTCACAGCAGGCGGCAAAGCGAGCCTTGATGCGTGACTGTGACGCCGGCGTATAAAACGCCACGGCGTCTTCATAGGAGGGTTGATACCCCGGTTCCACGCCGTGGATACGACAGACTTCGTCGGACCAGGTGGGCTGTCCCTCGTCGAGATCCACATACCAACCGCCGATCAAGGCCGTTTCACCGACGATCTTGAACAGTTGCTGGGTCCGCCGTAGCTGCTCTTCCACGCGCTTGCGTTCGGTGACCACCCGGGCCACGACGTAGACCACCCCGTCACCCCGGGAAGGGTCGACCTCCAGCCAATGCAGCGACTGCGCCACCGAGCGCGCGCGCACTTCGAAAGGCGCGACTTCCTGCCCAGCGACGAGTCGAGCCAGCATCGCCTCGATCAAGGCATGGTCGCGCTTATCAATTACTTTCCCAGAACTTTTGCCCAGCAGCTCGTCGGCGGTATAGCCCAACAGGTTTTCAAATGCAGGGTTCACCTGCAGCATCTGTCCGTCCAGATCGATACAGCAAAACAGGTCATGGGAAAGCAAGAAAAATTGATCCAGCTGTCCATGCGGTGCGGCGAGCGTCATAGGGTATCCTGGGTAAGCAGCATGGTTCGCATTCGGACCTCTTACGGCATTGGTTATTTTTACTGGGTAGCCGGGTGCTTTATGATGAGACTTATCATAATTCAAAGCGCCGTGTCAGCGGCAAAAGGAGCATATCGTGGCATCTATCACCAAACTACGCATCGCCACGCGGAAAAGCCAGTTGGCAATGTGGCAAGCGGAGCATGTTCGCGACCGCCTGATGGCAGTGCACAGCGAGCTTGAGGTTGAACTTGTGCCACTCTCGACCAAGGGCGACAAGATCACCGACACGCCGCTTTCCAAAATTGGCGGCAAGGGGTTATTTGTCAAGGAACTGGAAGACGCCATGCTGGATGGTCGCGCCGATATTGCGGTGCATTCCATGAAAGACGTGCCCATGCATTTTCCCGAAGGCCTGGGGCTGTCAGTCATCCTGGAAGGCGCCGACCCCACCGATGCGTTTGTCTCGAACCACTACCGTAGCCTTGACGAGCTGCCCGAAGGCGCGCGCATCGGCACGGCCAGCCTGCGTCGCGGCCTGCAAATGCGCGAGGCTCGGCCTGACCTGAGCATCCTGAACCTGCGCGGCAACGTACAGACCCGCCTGGGCAAGCTGGATGACGGCGAATTCGATGCCATCATCCTGGCCACGTCCGGCCTCAGACGCCTCGGCCTCGATGACCGCATCACCCAGGCGATGCCTCCCGAAATCTGCCTGCCGGCCTGCGGTCAAGGCGCCCTGGGCATTGAGTGTCGCCTTCATGATCCTGAATTAATTGCACTTCTCGCGCCGTTAGACGATGCTGATACGGCAACGCGTGTACGCGCGGAGCGGGCATTGAATACTCGCCTGGAAGGCGGTTGCCAGGTGCCCATTGCCGGTCACGCGGTATTGGACCTCGAGAACGAAACCATGTGGCTACGCGGGCTGGTGGGCAACCCGGAAGGTACCGAGGTGCTCCGCGCTGAAGGCCACGGCTCCATGCACGAGCCCGAGGCACTGGGTATTCGCATCGCCGAAGAGCTGCTGGACCAGGGTGCGGGCAAAATTCTGGCCGAGGTGTACGGCAACGAGGTATGACGCTCCCGGTACTCATCACTCGGCCTGGGCCCCGCGGCAACGCCCTCGCCGAGGCGCTTCACCAGGCGGGATACCCAGTCGAGTCGCTGGAAGCCATGCAGCTGCAGGCGCTGCCCGAAGACGCCACCATGCGCCAAGTATGGTTAGATATTGATCAGTACCATAAGATAGTGGTCGTAAGCCCTTTTGCTGCCGGCTGCCTTAGCGAGGCACTGGACCGTTACTGGCCGCAGCTACCGGTCGGCATCGATTATTACAGCGTGGGGCAAACCACCGCCGCCACCCTTCACGACCAGCTCGGGGTGCGTGTGCACCTGCCGCCGGCAAGCGCCGGCGAAGACACCAGCGAAGCGCTATTACGATTGGCGTCACTGCAGGCATTGACCCACCAGCGCGTATTGATAGTGGCGGGAGAGGGCGGGCGCTCGCTGTTGGCGGATACACTGGCCGCACGCGGCGCGCAGGTCACGCGCCTCGCCGTGTATCAACGCCGCCTGCTGGCGCCGTCGAGCACCATGCAAGCACATCTTGCGGCGGGTGATTATCGGGCGTTGATCGTCACCAGCGGCGAACTGTTAGAACATCTGGCAAAATGGTGCCAACCGGCAGCGTTGAACCAACCGCTAATCGTTTCCAGCCACCGTTTGGCTACACTGGCTGAAAGACTGGGGTTTCGTATCCCCATCGTGGCGTCAGGAGCCACACCACCGGCGTTAATCGCCGCGTTGGCTCGGGCCTAGACCCAGCGGGTGCCGATGTCGATCAAGGAACTTAATAAGGGCTAGCGACAGATGAGCAAACAAACAAGCGATCAGGACGACACCCAAAAGAACACAGCGGACACCACGCCTGAGGACAAGACGACCGCGTCGTCATCCTCAACCAACGGTGCCAACCACTCCGGTGGCGAGGATACCCGCCCAACGACCGACACGCCGACCTCTTCGTCGTCGCAGCCGTCTACCTCCTCGTCCAGCGGCCGGCGTTCACGGCGTCACCAGAAAAATACCAAGAACGCCTCCCAGAATCCGGCTCAGCAAAAAGCGGCGTCGCAAAGCACGTCCGCCGAGAGTCCATCCAGTGGGGAAACCAACGCCACGTCATCGGCGGGCAGCAAGCCCAAACCGACTACGCCTGCAAAGGATACCGCCGGCCAGAATTCGTCGGCGTCGTCATCCGGCGGCAAACCAGGTACCCCACGCAAGGACACCCCGACCAGCGGGGGTGGCGGCAAAGGTAAGGGTGGTATCGCCATCGTGATGGTGCTATTGCTGGCGATCGCCGTGGGCGTAGTGGCCTGGCAGGGCTGGCAACGCCTGGAAGCCCAGCAGCAACAGCTCACTGAGCTCAGCAACCGTGCCGAGAGCAGCGCCTCACAGCAGTCGGTCGACGACCTTGCCGATCAGCTTGAAAGCAACGAAGCAGCCCGCCAGGAGCAGCTGGATAGCACCGTCAGCGAACTGCGCGATGAGTTTGCCGACTATCGCAGCGACGTCGATGGCACCCTGGACAACGTGCTGGATCAGCTCTCCCAGGAGCAGGAAACCGACGAGCGCGACTGGCTACATGCCGAGGCCGCTTATCTGCTGCGCCTGGCCAACCAGCGTCTGCAGCTGGAAGGTGATGTTGAAGGCGCCGCCGCCTTGCTGCGCACCGCCGATCAGCGCCTGGCGGATGCCGACAACCCTGCTCTGACCTCCGTCCGGCGCGAAATCGCCAACGAGCTGGCGGCACTGGATTCTGTGCCAAGCCTTGACCGCACCGGGGTGTATCTGACCCTCAATGCCCAACAGGAGCGCGTGGCCGGGCTACGCCTTGCCCAGGACGTGGAAGAGCGCGCCGTAAGCTCGAGCATTGAACAACCCCCCACCGGCACGTTCCAGCGCCAGCTTGCACGCTTCGGCGAAGAGCTGAAGGATCTGGTGATGATTCGCCATCACGACGAAGCTCTTGAAGCACTGGTAACGCCCGAGCAGGAATCCTACCTGCGTCAAAGCCTGCGCCTGATCATTGAGCAGGCCCAGCTAGCCTTGCTCAAAGAAGAACAGGGCCTTTATGAAGCGAGCATCGACAAGGCGCTCGAACTGCTCGATAGCTACTACGACACCTCCCGTGAAGAAGCCCAGCGCGTCATTGAGCGTCTTGAAGAGCTTAAGCAGGTGACCGTTGAGCCCGAGCTGCCCGATATCAGCGGGTCGCAGCAAGCCATGACCGACTTTATCGACAACCGTCACGAGTCGCGCCAGCAACAGCAAGAGGGAGGTGAGTCATGAGAAAGCTCATCCTGCTGATTGTTGCCGGGCTCGCCGTCGGGGCACTGTTTGGTCACCTGATGATGTCGGTACCCGGCTACTGGCTGATCCGCGTCGGTGACACTTCGCTGCAAACCTCGTTCTGGTTCGGCCTGGTGCTGCTGCTGGCGGCCTTCCTGGTGGTGCATTTCGTGTTGCGTCTGCTTAGCGGCCTGATTCGTCCAATGGGTCGCTTTCGGACCTGGAACAGCCGCGCCCGCAACCGCCGTGCCATGAAGCGCACCGTGCGGGGCCTGGTGGCGATGACCGAAGGACGCTGGAAACGCGCCGAAAAAACCCTGGTGAAAGCCGCCGACGACTCCAGCACGCCGCTGGTCAACTACCTGTCAGCCGCCCTGGCGGCGCACTATCAGGGCAACTACACCCAGTCTCAGGAGCATATCAACCAGGCTCAGCTGACGACCGAAGGCGCCGATACCGCGATTGGCTTGATGCAGGCGCAATTGCTGATCGACCGCCAGCAGCCCGAGGAAGCCCTGGCGATTCTCAACCGCCTGGACAAGCAGTTGTCGAATCATCCGCAGGTGCTCAAGATGCTCAAGCAGGTGTTCCTGAGCGTCAACGACTGGGAAGGACTACGCCGGCTGATCCCGCGGCTCGCAGCGCAAAAGCTGATTTCTCAGCAGGAGCGCGAAGAGCTCGAGTTCAAGGCGTACCGCGAGTTGATCATCTTCGAGGCCCAAAACCCCAGCGATATCGAACGCGTACGCAGCCTCTGGGCCGATATGCCCGACTATCTGCGTGGCAAGACTGAGCTCATCGTGCTTTACACCGAAGCGTTGCTGCAAGCCAACGAAGACAGCATTGCCGAGCGGTTGCTGAACCATTCTCTCGACCATCACTGGGATGCCCGCCTCGTCAAACGTTACGGATTGCTCAATGTGGACCCCGGGCGCCAGCTCGCCAAGGCCGAAAAGTGGCTGCAGGAGCGGCCCAACGACCCCGAGCTATTGCTGGCCTGCGGGCGGCTTTCGCTGCGCACCGGCAAGTGGACCAAAGCTCAGGAGTACTTTGAAGCCAGCCAGCGTCAACGCCCCAGCGGTGTGGTCTGCGCAGAACTTGCACGGCTTTATGCCAGCCTTGGCGAACACAACAAAAGCCAGCTGTACTACCGCCATAGCGTGGAAATGCTGGCCAAATCACTGCCTTCGCTGCCGCAGCCAAGCGATGCCACTGATAGCCAACCGGGCAAGAAAGCCGCCAAGCGCGCCTAAGCACGCACGGTTGCCACTAAAAAAGGTGCCTACGGGCACCTTTTTTTATGGCTGGCAAACGCTCAGCTGTCGTCCTGATGCTCAACGACGCCGCCAGGCAGTGTCGCCGTGCAATGGCCGCAGCGCGTGGCCTTGATAGGCACAATCATCAGGCAGTAAGGGCAGGGCTGTTCTACAGGGCTCGCCGGTGCCACCGCTTCTTCGCGTTTCAAGCGGTTGATGGTACGCACCAGTAGAAACACCACAAAGGCGACGATCGCAAAACTGACCACTGCGTTAATAAACAGCCCGATGTTCAAGGTCACGGCCCCTGCTGCCTGGGCCTCTGCAAGCGTTGCGTAAGGGCCATCGGTGACCCCCTGGCGCAGCACAATAAACAGGTTCGAAAAATCGATGCCGCCCACCAGCAAACCGATGACCGGGTTCATGACGTCGGCCACCAGGCTTTGCACGATCAGCGTAAACGCGCCGCCGATGATAATCCCCACGGCCATGTCCACGACGTTTCCTTTAACAGCAAACTCACGGAATTCCTTGAAAATCTTTGCCATTGCGCTGCCCTATGAACATGCTGATTGATGGCGTTATAGCGACATCACCCGGCGGATTTCAAGACGGCATCCAAAGCGGCCTGATACCCCTGGATCCCCAGCCCGGCAATGACGCCGTCGGCGCGCAACGAGACATAGGAGTGCTGGCGGAAGCTTTCACGCTTATGCACATTAGAGATATGGACCTCGATCACTCGGCCATCAAAGGCATTGAGTGCGTCGAGAATGGCCACCGAGGTGTGGGTGTAGGCGGCGGGATTGATGATGATCGCCTGGGTGCCGTCAATACGCGCGGTATGGATCGCATCAATCAGTTCACCTTCATGATTGCTTTGTAAGCACTTGATATCCCAATTTGCGATCACCGCTGTTTCCCGCAGGCCGTTGTTCACATCGTCCAGCGTTTCATGGCCGTATATTTCCGGCTGACGACTGCCTAACAAGTTTAGGTTTGGGCCATGCAGTACCAGTACTTTCCCGTTGCTCATGTTGCTATCCCCTCCAACCCTCAATGACGAATGAATCGACGTTATGGCCTGTTCTATCACTTAACTCGTCAATTGCGCCAGCGCCTGCTCAAGCGATGCCTGCTGGCGCTTGGCGTAGAGGGCGACTTCGTCGGTGACCGGCACGCCGAGCGCCTGCTCGAACTGCTGCTGATTGGCCTCGCGTGCGTAGCCGTCATGCCCCTTGTCGCCCAGGTTGGACTGGAAGATGCCCGCCGCGCTGACCGGCAGAAAATCCTCGTAGATCATCGGCGTGACCGTCAGCGCGCCTTGCGCCAATAACCGCTCCACGTCATCGGCGTCGACCGGCCCCGCCACTTGTGCACCGGATACCGCGTGGTAGTGGAAAAACGCCAACCCTTCACGCCGTAGCGTCGCTTCGTCATCCGGAAAGGCTTCAAACACCGCCGCCAAGCGGGCCTGGTGCGCGGCGTTATCCGCCTCCGCTGCCTGTTTCGCCTCGCCAAGCAAGCGGTCGTACAGCGCACGGCCTGCATGGGTCAGCGCGATACCGCGCTGCTCGATTTCGCCAAAGCGCGCGGTGTGATGCCCCTGAGCGGCATTGGCAAACGAAATCGGTTCTTCCAGCGCCTTGAAGCTGGTCTGGCGCAGCAGAACAGGACACCGGCGGCGCGGTGGACCTTCGATAATCGCTTTGGGGTCGATGCCTGCCTGGGGCATGCGCCGCTGCACTTCATCGATATCCAGAGTGCGCGGGGTCAGGTGGTTGATATGCGGCCCCTTGAAGCACACCACATCGGCAATCAGGCGGTGTTCCTGCTGCAACCGTTGATAAGTGGCCAGGTCGACCGTGGCCTGGTCATGCCAGCGAAACGTTTCCAGTGCCTGGTCGACAAACTGCGCCGCCTGATCGGCGGTCAGCCCGCCCTGACGCTCGAAGGTGTCGATCAACGCCACGGCCTGTGGGGTCACGATACGCCGCGCGTCGAGAATCTCGCTGGCCTGCTGGCGCAGCTCGGGATCCTCGATCAGCTCCAGGCGCAGCAGCGACGTGAAAACCCGAAAAGGGTTGCGCGAAAGCGCTGCATCGTCGACCGGGCGGAACGCCGTGGAGTGAACCGGCACGCCGGCAGGCGCCAGATCGTAGTAGCCGACGGGCAGCATGCCCATCACCGCGAACATGCGCCGCAGCAGCGCGAGCTCCTCGGCCGTGCCGACGCGGATCGCTCCGTGACGCTCCACGTCGAGGCGGGCCAACTCGTTATGCGCAGCGAGCGTCTCGCGCAACGCCGGAGACGCCGCCAGCACCTCCTCGTTCACCGAGGCAACCAGTGACAGCAGGGCACTGTACTGCGGGACTTCCTGCTGGTACATGGCCGACATGGCCGTGGAAAATTGATCGCGAATGTCGTCGCTGCTGACGTGCGCTGCGCTCATCGTGCACTCCTTGGAAGCCATCAGAACCGGATAAGTAAGAGCTTGAAAGATAGTAACGCGCCTGTTTCAACGACAATTGCATATTTTCCGCCCATAGCTTCATCAAAATGCCATCAGAGCGCCTTGCCCGCCAGACAGGCACTGGGACGTTAACCGCCCGGCTGCTACATTAAGCGGTCACCTTCCTTGAGGCAGATTTCATACCATGACGTGCCCGCTCTATATCGGCTTGCCCATGTGGTCCAACCAGGATTGGCTGGGCACGCTTTATCCGCGCCACGCCAAGACCGAACTGCTCAGCGATTATGCGGCGGTATTTACCAGTGTCGAAGGCAATACCACTTTCTACAGCGGTGCGCCCAAGCCGGAAACGGTGGCGGCCTGGGCACGCCAGGCACCCGCGCACTTTCGATTCTGCTTCAAGCTGCCGGCCAGCGTCACCCACGACCAGCGGCTGACGCACCTTGAGGATGCCTGGGCGTTTTTATCGGCACTCGCTCCGCTTCACGATCGTCTGGGTCCCACCATGGTCCAATTACCGCGCGATTTTGGCCCGGATGAACTGCCCCAGCTGGAAGCCTTGCTGGCCGCTTGGCCCACCCATCTCGCCTGCGCGGTGGAGGTACGCCATCCTGAATTTTTCCACAAGGGCGCCGCCGAGAAAGCTCTTAACCGATTGTTGATAACTTATCGGGCGAACCGCGTAATGCTCGATGTGCGCCCGCTGTTTTCGACGCCGGCGAATGACTATCCAGGCCTTGCACACGCCCAGCAGGAAAAGCCGAAAGTCCCATTACACGTGCTTTCAACAGCGAATCATCCTGTGATTCGTTTTATCGGGCATGTTGACAAGGCGATCAATATTGACTACTTCAACGCCTGGAAATCGCAGCTCTCCCTGTGGATAAATCAGGGGAAAACCCCTTTCTTATTTGTGCATACCGCCGATAACCGTGAGTCCCCCGCCCTGGCCCGCCGGCTGTATAACGACCTCCAATGGCATACCCCACTGCCACCCCTGGGTGCGTTTGCGGATGAAAAGCAGAGCCAACTGTTTTGACCCGGCTTTTTAGAGCTGCTGACTGGCATGCACGCCACTGATCGGATAAATTGCGCGTACTTTCGAAAAATGACGCGGGCAATCCTCTGTCCTCGTTGATTTCGAAACGCGGTGCAACGCGCCGACAACGACTCATTACAATCAATTAATTAACAGGTGATGTATGGCAAAACTTGCACATGCACAGTGGTCATCAAAAATGGCCTTTGTGCTGGCTGCCGCAGGCTCTGCGGTGGGCCTAGGGAATATATGGCGTTTCTCATATCTGGTCGGGGAAAGCGGCGGTGCTGCTTTCGTGTTGGTCTACCTTGCCTGCGTGGCATTGGTGGGCGTACCGATTCTGCTGTCTGAATGGATGATCGGTCGGCGCGGCCAGAAAAACCCCATCGACAGTATGCGCGAACTGGCCAGGAAAAGTGGAAAGTCCCAGGGGTGGGCGCTGGTCGGTATCAGCGGCGTTCTCGCCGGTTTCTTGATCCTGTCGTTCTACAGCGTGATTGGCGGCTGGTCACTCAACTATACGCTGAGTTCGGTGATCGGCACCTTTAGCGGCCAGGATGCCGACAGCATTGGCGAAATCTTTAACGGCATGCTGGCCAGCCCCGGCACCCTGCTGCTGTGGCACAGCGCTTTCATGCTGCTGGTCATCGGCATTGTGGCCCGCGGCGTGACCAAGGGGCTGGAGAGTGCAGTGCGCTCCCTGATGCCCGCCCTGGTCATCCTGATGCTGATCCTGGTGGGTTACGGCATGACCACCGGCCACTTCGGTGAAACGCTGGCCTTCATGTTCAGCCCCGACTGGACCGCGTTGGATGGCGGCGTTGTGCTGGCCGCCATGGGCCAGGCGTTCTTCACGCTGTCGCTGGGCATGGGCATCATGATGGCTTACGGCTCGTACCTGGGTGAAGACGTCAACCTGCTGAGCACGGCACGCACCGTCATCATTATTGACACCGCCATTGCGCTGTTGGCCGGTTTGGCAATTTTCCCGATTGTATTCGCCAACGGCTTGAGCGCTGGGGAAGGTCCGGGACTCATCTTTGTCACGCTGCCGATCGCGTTCGGCAACATGACCGGCGGTGTCGTACTCGGGCTGATGTTCTTCCTGCTACTGACGTTTGCCGCGCTCACCTCGGCGATTTCGCTGCTGGAACCCACCGTGGAAATGCTGGAAGAGCGTACGTCGCTGTCGCGCATCCCCGCGACGCTGGTCAGCGGCATTGCCGTTTGGCTGCTCGGGGTTGCCGCGCTGCTGTCGTTCAACCTGTGGTCAGACGTGTTGATCTTCGGGCTGAATATCTTCGACCTGTTGGATACCTTCACGGCGAAAATTCTGCTGCCGTTGACCGGTCTTGGAGCGGTTGTTTTCGTGGCGTGGTGTCTGGAGCGCAAGGGCGTGGAACAGGAACTGGCCTTGTCCGCGACGGGAATGAACGTATGGAACATCGTCGCACGCTTCGTCGCGCCGATTGGCGTGATCGTCGTGTTCCTGGCCGGCATTCTCTAACCACTGGCCAGCTGTGCCCTGCTTGACGCAGGGCGCTGTGCGCCTTGATGCACGTTCCTACAACGGCCCGGCCGATTAATTGGCCTGGCCATTGGGAAGGTTAATCAGTGCAGTTCGCTCTCTTGCCGTTCGTCTTCGTCCGGCAGGGGGGCGATATCCCGCGATAGCTGTTGAAATTCCCGGTGCAGCTCAATCCCCCGCCGTGCGCGCAGGTTACGTTGCGCGGCACTACGACGACGCTCGGCGTGTTCGTCCACTTCCATACTCATGAAAATATCGAGCAATTCGCTCTTAAACGAGGTGATTCGTTCGACGTTTCGCATGATCGACGTTCCTCCAGGTGAATATGCCTTCGTCCACCTGCATCGGTGACGACTGTTAGTTGATGCAGTGCGGCACTTCATTTCTTACTATAACCTACTTGACAAAATGATGACCAATTCGAAAAACAATCGTCTAACGCCATGTCAGCCTAACCTGGGCGCAATGCGATGCTTGCCCATTTAGTGCGTCACTCAGGCATACTGGGCGCACGCTTAGCACATAACGCTGCGCCGCTTGATTAAAGGAGCTACACGTGAGTCGCGCCCTGTTTGATGAAATGAGACGCCGCATGGAGCACTTTCGACGCTCCGAGCAGAAAGTGGCACGGTTTGTCCTGCGCAATCCGGAAGAAGTCATCCACATGCGGATCGTCGATCTCGCCACCGAGGCGAAGGTCAGCGAGCCGACGGTGGTGCGTTTCTGCCGCGCGCTGGGCTGCAATGGTTTCCAGGATTTTAAATTGCAGCTGGCGCAGATGCTGGCCACCGGCAGCCAGTTTGCCCAGTTCTCGATGAACGATAGCGACTCGGTCGCCGAGTTCTCCCACAGCATTTTTGACTCGACGGTGGGCACGCTGCTCTCGGTGCGCGACCGCCTGGATAACGATGCCCTGGGCCGTGCGGTCAATGCGCTGGCGATGGCCAACCGCGTCGAGTTTTACGGTTTCGGCGCGTCAGGGGCGGTGGCCTTTGACGCCCAGCACAAGTTCTTCCGTCTGCAGATTTCCACCTCGGCCTATGCCGACCCCCACATGCAGAACATGTCGGCGGTAACGCTCAAGGAAGGCGATGTGGTGGTGGCCATTTCGCAAACCGGGCGCACCAAGGCGCTGGTGGCCAGCGTGCGCTTGGCGCGGGAAGCCGGTGCGACAGTGATTGGCCTGTGCCCCAGCGACTCGCCGCTTGCCGAAGAAGTCACGCTGCCGCTCTACATCGATGTGCACGAAGACACCGAAATCTATACGCCGATGAGTTCGCGCATCGCGCATCTGGTACTGGTCGACGTGCTGGCAGTGGGCGTGGCCAAAACCCGCGGCCCCAAACTGGCCGAGCAGCTCAAATCGGTCAAGAAGAGCCTTAACTCGCTGCGTTTCCCGGAAGAGTCGTGAACGCCGAGTTATCGACGTGGCTGTGCTAAACTGTTCGCCCATTTTTCGACCCGGCAGCGGCTTACATGGACGACGTCACGGCGATACTCGATCAGCTTAACTCCGACCAGCGCGAAGCGGTCAGCGCTCCCCAGGGCAACCTGTTGGTACTGGCGGGCGCGGGCTCGGGCAAAACACGTGTGCTGGTGCACCGCATTGCCTGGCTGATGCAGGCGGAGGGGCTGTCGCCTTACGCGCTGCTGGCGGTGACCTTCACCAACAAGGCCGCGCGCGAGATGCGTACCCGGCTGGAAGCGCTGCTGGGTATCTCGTTGCGCCATGTCTGGGTGGGGACCTTCCACTCGATTTCCCACCGCCTGCTGCGCACCCACTGGCAGGATGCGCGGCTGCCGCAACACTTCCAGATCATTGACGCCGACGACCAGCTGCGGCTGGTCAAACGGCTGCTCAAAGACTACTCCATCGACGACGAACGCTTCCCGCCGCGTCAGGTACAAGGGTTCATTTCCGGCTGCAAGGAAGAGGGCCTGCGCCCCCATCAGGTCAATGTCGACGGCGATGGCTATCTGGGCCAGATGGTCGAGCTCTACGAACGCTACCAGCTCACCTGCGAGCGCGGCGGGCTGGTCGATTTCGGCGAACTACTGCTCAGGAGCCTGGAACTGCTGCGCGACAACCCGGCGCTGCTGGCTCACTATCGCGAGCGCTTCGGTCACCTGCTGGTCGACGAGTTTCAGGACACCAACACGCTTCAATACGCCTGGCTGAAACTGCTCACCGGCATGCAAACACCCATGACCGTGGTCGGCGATGACGACCAGTCGATCTACGGCTGGCGCGGTGCCAAGGTTGAGAACATTCGCCGCTTCGAGCAGGAATTCCCCCAGACCCACACCGTTCGCCTCGAGCAGAACTACCGCTCGACCAGCGCCATCCTGGACGCCGCCAACGCGCTGATCAGCCACAACAGCGAACGCATGGGCAAACAGCTATGGACCGAGGGCGTCGAAGGCGAGCCCATCTCGATCTACGCCGGCTTCAACGACCTTGAAGAAGCGCGCTTCATCGTCGACACCATCAAGGAAAAAGTCGACGAAGGGCTCAATCGGCGTGATATCGCGATTCTCTACCGCTCCAACGCCCAATCGCGGCTGCTGGAAGAAACGCTGATCCGCCAGGGGATGCCCTATCGCATCTACGGCGGCCACCGTTTCTACGAACGGCTGGAAATCAAGAATGCGCTGGCGTATCTGCGCCTGCTGCTCAATCGCGACGACGATGCGTCGCTGGAGCGGGTGATTAACGTGCCCACCCGGGGCATCGGCACCCGCACGGTGGAAATCGTTCGCCTGCGCGCCCGCGAGCAGAACATCCCGCTGTGGCAGGCGCTGCATGACGCGATCCACGACGGTACGCTCAAAGGCCGCGCGGGCAACGCGGTGCAGGCATTTGCCAACCTGATCGAGCAGCTGGATAACGACGCTGCCGGGCTCGCCCTGCATGAAATCATCGACCACGTGACCGTGCATACCGGCCTGATCGAGCACCACAAGAGCGAACGCGGCGAGAAAGGCCAGGCGCGGGTGGAAAACCTCGAAGAGCTGGTCAACGCCGCGCGGGCCTTCACCCAAGGCGATGCCTTTGAAACGCCGGAAGCCGGCGAAGGCATGGCCGCGCTGGAGGCGTTCTTGTCAGAAGCCGCCCTGAATGCCGGGGATCACGAGGCCGAGGAGTTTGAGGACAGCGTGCAGCTGATGACGCTTCACTCGGCCAAGGGGCTGGAGTTTCCCGTGGTGTTTATCGCCGGCGTCGAGGAAGGCCTGTTCCCCCACAAGATGTCGCTGGAGGAGCCGGGAAGGCTCGAAGAGGAGCGCCGGCTTTGCTACGTGGGCGTTACCCGGGCGATGCAGAAACTTTACCTCACCCACGCCGAGACCCGCCGCCTGCACGGCAAAGAAGTGTTTCCGCGCCCGTCGCGCTTTATTCGCGAATTACCCCCGCACCTGCTCGAAGAAGTCCGCCTGCGGGGGCATGTGTCACGCCCGGTGACCGCCTCGCGCACTTCGTTTGCCCAGCAAAGCGTCGAGGGCCATGACGACCTGCCCAGCCTGCACGTCGGCCAGGGGGTAGCACACCCGGTGTTCGGCGAAGGCATTATCCTCAACGCGGAAGGCGAGGGCGCCCGCGCTCGGGTGCAGGTTAGCTTTGAAGGCGAAGGCGTTAAATGGCTGGTGCTGGGGTTTGCTAAGCTAACGCCGTTGTAAACCACTCACGACCCGTTGCTTACGCAGCATTACTCGCGCCCCAGTGCGCCAGAGGGCTTTATGAAACAACGCTTGAAACGCCTATTCCCCGAAGTGTGTCACGGTTGGTCCGAGCTTAGCGGCTATCAGCGGTTTGAACGCATGATATCGCTGGTACTGACCATTGCGATCGGCGGGGCCGTGCTGGTTGCCATGTACCATCTGGTGATTCATGTGGTACAGCTGCTGTTCATTCAGAGCCGTGACCCCTTTGACTACCGCGTGTTTCAAGCGCTGTTCGACATGATTCTCACCGTGCTGATTGCCATGGAGTTCAACAACTCCATCATCCGCACGATGACCAGCGGCAAGGGCTTTATCCACGTCGAAATCGTGGTGCTGATTGCCATCATGGCGCTGGTGCGCAAGTTCATGGTGCTGGACATGGAAACCATCGACCCCTGGCAGATCGGCGCGCTGGCCGCCGCGGTGCTGGCCCTGGGGGGCAGTTACTGGCTGGTTCGCCATGCCAACCGCATGAAAGACGCAAGCGATGATTGATTGTAAACTTGCTGGAAAAATTCGCTTTAACGCATACTGATAGGCGGACACCGCGCCCCTATAACAATAGCGTGATACTTCTTGGAGTCTTGCTCACTATGCAACGCCGTCACTTCCTCAAAACCGCCAGCCTTGGCGTCGCAGGGGCAGCTGCCGCCCCGTTCGTATCGTCGTCACGTGCGCGCGCTGACGAAACCTACACCTGGGACATGGTCACCTCCTGGCCGAAAAACTTTCCCGCCCTGGGCACTGGCGCCAATGACTTCGCCCGCCGCGTGGAGCAGCTTTCCAACGGCCGCATGACAATTCGCGTTCACGGCGCGGGAGAACTGGTGCCTGCCCTTGAAGTCTTTGACGCGGTCGCCGCCGGCACGGCCGAAATGGGCCATTCGGCGTCTTACTACTGGCGCGGTAAAGTCGCCGCCTCGCAGTTTTTCACTGCCGTGCCCTTTGGCATGACCACCACCGAAATGAACGCCTGGCTTTACCACGGCGACGGGCAGAAACTGTGGGATGAGATTTACGCGCAGCACAATCTGAAACCCTTTGCGGTGGGCAACACCGGGCCGCAGATGGCCGGCTGGTTCAAGAAAGAGATCAACTCGCTGGACGATATGCAGGGCCTCAAGCTGCGTTTGCCTGGCCTGGCCGGCGAAGCCATGAACGGCATTGGGGTAAGCACCGTCAACATCCCCGGGTCGGAGATCTTTACTTCGCTGCAAACCGGCGCCCTGGATGCGGCCGACTGGGTCGGACCCTACAACGACCTGGCCTTCGGTCTGCATCAGGTGGCTGACTACTACTACACCTCGGTGTGGAACGAGCCCACGGCCGTGCTGGAAGGCACCATCAATCTGGATGCCTGGAACGAACTGCCCGAGGACCTCCAGGCGGTGGTCACCGAGGCCGCCCGCGCCTCGAATCTGGCCATGTACAGCGAGTTTGCCTTCCGTAACGCCCAGGCCCTTGAAGCCCTGGTGGACGAGCACGACGTGAAGCTGCGCACCTTCCCCGAAGACGTCATGGCGGCGCTTTACCAAAGCTCACAGGAAGCCATTCAGCGTCAGGTAGACGACGATGAGGAATCACGCCGGGTGTATGAGTCCTATTCGGCGTTCCAGAAAACCGTACGTCCCTTTAGCGACGTGGGCGAATTCGCCTATTTGAAGAGCCGTGACAAGGTCGGCGGTTAAGTCAAAACGGCGAGGTTAGACAGCCATAAAGGGCGCTTGATCAAGCGCCCTTTTGTTTTTCAGACTAGCCATGTACGGCGCGGATACGGCCGTTGTCGTCCAGCGCTACCATCACGAAACGGGCCTCGGTGACTTTTTGACGCTCATCCGAATGTCGCTCGTGGGGCGCGCGCACCCAGACCTCGACGTCGATCGTCATCGAGCTATGCCCCACTTCCTTGAGCTGGGTGTAGACGCTGACCACCGAGCCAACTCGCACCGGGCTTAAAAAATCCATCGCCTCGATGGCGACGGTGGCGGTTCGCCCCCCGGCCTCTCGCCCAGCGGCCAGCTCAGCCGCCTGGTCCATCTGGTTAACCAGCCAGCCGCCGGAAATATCGCCGTAAACATTGGTATCCTGGCGCGAGGCCAGCAGTTTGAGACTCAGTTGTCCTTGGGGAGCAGGCACATCGTCCAAATCGGTATCCAGCAGTGTCATGTGTCGGTCGCTTTGTCGGTTTATTATTGTGAAAATCAGGGCGTCATCAAAGGCGCACCTTGTTGCATCGCAATAGACAGCTAGTTAATCACAAGAGAGCATCCGATTGAATAGTAACGGTTTCGCTTTACGTATGAAATATGGCGCGGCCCTGGGCCTGACCTGGCTGTTGCTGAGCTTGCCGTTTGCCGGCTGGGCCCAGTCCCAGGGGCCTTCGGCAAGCGGCACTCTGGGTACGGTTGGCTCGGATACCATGGCCGGGCTGATGCTGCGCTGGGGCGAGGCACTGACCACCCAACATCCGGATATCAACGTTCAGTTTCAAGCCAGCGGCTCGGCCAGCGCGCCCCCGGCGCTGCTGGCCGGCACGACGCGCATCGGGCCCATGTCGCGACGCATGACCGACGACGAACGCAACGCCTTTGTCGAGCGTTACGGTTATCCACCGCTCGAGCTGCGCGTGGCCCGCGATGCGCTCATCGTCATCGTCCATCGGCATAACCCGCTGCCTGACATATCACTCGACGAGGTCGATGCGGTTTTTTCATCCACCCAGGCGTGTGGCCGTAAGCCGATAGAGCACTGGGAAACACTGGCCGAGGGCGATACGGGCCCCAAGGGCCCCATTGCCTTGCACGGGCGTAATATTACCTCGGGCACCTACGGAGTGTTTCGTCAGCGCGTGCTGTGCGACGGCGAGTTCCGCCCCGAGGTCAGCAAGCACATGGGCGCCTCGGCAGTCGTGGCGGCCGTGGGCGAGTCCTATGCGGCCATGGGCTACTCCGGCTATAACCATCTGACGCCTTCGGTAAGGCCACTGCCACTATCCAACCGCCGGGGTAACCCGGTGTTGCCTAGCGACACGACCATTCAAAACGGCGACTACCCGCTATCGCGCTACCTGTATATCTACGTCAATTTGCCGCCGGATGCGTCGCTACCGGCCGCCGAGCGTGCGTTTCTGGATCTGGTCATGTCCGCCGAAGGCCAGCAGATTACCCGCGCCGCAGGTTTTGTCCCTCTGCCCCTGGACGCCCTGGAGGCGCAGCGGGCATGGTGAGCAAATACTGTCATTTATCTGTCATAAAGGTCACGTAAGGTAAGGAGTTTTAATGCCATCCCACACGCCGATCCCACCGCTCACTTGCCCATGATCGTCACATGACCCGCGCCCGGCTCTCATCCCAGCCGCTTCGCCACTTACAAGACCGCATCGCCACGGCGCTCATCACCGCCGGGGGCATCGGCGTGCTATTGGCGGTCCTAGGCATCGGGGTATTCCTGCTATGGGAAGCGGCTCCTCTGCTGTTCAGCGAGGAGCTTGGCTCGCTCAGCATGCTGACCCCGTTGGCCTGGGGCACGTTAAAAGCTGCCCTGATGGCACTCCTGTTTGCGCTTCCGCTGGCGCTGGGGGCGGCCGCCTACTCGGCGTTTTTCATGTCGCCGCGGCTGCGCAGCCGCATCAAGCCGACCCTGGAAATGATGGAGGCCATCCCCGGGGTGGTCGTCGGCTTTATTGCCGGCATGGTGCTTGCCCCCTGGGTCGAGCGGCATCTGGCGAGTACGTTGGTGGTCATTGTCTGGCTGCCGCTTAGCGCAGGGCTCGCGGGCATGCTCTGGCACTTGGCAAGTCGTCATTGGCAGCGCCGCCTGCCCCTTTCATGGGCAGCGCTGTGGCTGATTCCTTGGCTTATCGCCATGGGCATGGTCGCGCTGTGGTTAACCCCGCTTGTCGAGCAGGCCTTGTGGGGCGGCGACCTTCGCCACTATCTGTACGACGCCTTTGGACTCGACTACGTCACCCGCAATGCGCTGATTGTCGGCCTTGCGATGGGTTTCGCGGTGATCCCCAGCGTTTATTCGCTGGCCGAAGACGCGCTCAACGAGGTCCCCCGCCCGCTGATGGAAGGCGCCCAGGCGTTGGGCGCCAGCCGCTGGCAGGCGGTGATCAGGGTGGCACTTGCCGCCGCGGGGCCGGGGCTGTTTTCCGCCGTCATGATTGGCGCGGGCAGAGCGGTGGGCGAAACCATGATCGTGCTGATGGCCAGCAGCAATACGGCGCTGCTGAGTGCCAGCCCCTTCGAAGGCATGCGCACCATGGCGGCCGCCATCGCCATTGAGCTGCCCGAAGCCGCCGCGGGCGGCGTCACCTATCGCATGCTGGTGCTGGCGGCGCTGGTGCTGTTTCTGTTCACCTTTTTCGTCAACACCCTGGCGGAAGTGGTGCGTCAACGGTTGCGTCGACGCTATCAGCGCATGGGGGGTGGCTCGTGACCTGGTTGAAAAACGCCATGCAGCAGGGCGTATGGCCCTGGCTATGTGCCGGCAGCGTGGCCATCTCGCTACTCATGCTGGGTGCCCTGCTTGCGTTATTGCTGACCCGTGGCCTGGGTCATTTCTGGCCGGCAACGCTGAGCGAAGTCACGCTGAATAGCGGCGAGGTGGTGGCCGGCGAGGCCGTCCGCGAAATGCCGCTTCCCGACCAGACCGGAAGCGAACGGCTCTACTTCACGGGCAATCGCGACCTCGACGACGCCCGCTGGCGCTGGGTCGCCATCGACGCCATTGCCCGGCAGGCGCAGCCCGCGGACCTATTACGCCTGGAGCGGCGCACCTGGGGCGACTTTATCGGCTACCTGGAGGCGGTGGAGGTCAATGGCGAGCGCTTTACCGGTGATGACGCCTGGCAGCAGGTTCAGCAAGCACTGCCCCTGTCTACCGAGCAGCGCGCCCGCTATCAGCTGACCTTGCGAACGCCCCAGGGGCAAACGCTGCGCCAGTCGCTGGCCACCGTGATCAGTGCCGAAGCACCCAACGCCATGAACCTGGGGCAAAAGCTTCGCTCGTGGGGGAGCGAGGTCTGGCAGTTCTTGAGTCAGGGGCCACGGGCCGCCAATACCGGTGGCGGCGTATGGCCGGCCATTTTCGGCACCATGCTGATGGTCATCGTGATGTCGGTGATCGTCACCCCGTTTGGCGTGCTGGCCGCCATCTATCTCAACGAGATTGCCCATCAGGGGCCGCTCACGCGCCTAGTGCGCATTGGCGTGCGTAATCTCGCGGGGGTGCCCTCGATCGTTTACGGCGTTTTCGGCCTGGGCGTATTCGTGTACGGCATTGGCGGTTCGCTGGACGAGTGGTTCTTCGCCGATGCACTCCCCTCGCCGACCTTTGGTACCGGCGGCCTGCTATGGGCGTCGTTGACCCTGGCCCTGCTGACCCTGCCGGTAGTGATCGTGGCCACCGAAGAAGGGCTCGCCCGCATTCCCGCCGCACAGCGTGAAGGCGCAGTGGCGCTAGGCGCAACCCGGCTTGAAATGCTAACGCGGGTGGTGTTGCCCATGGCCACCCCGGCCATGTTGACCGGGGTGATTCTGGCGGTGGCGCGGGCGGCCGGTGAGGTGGCTCCTCTGATGCTGGTGGGGGTCGCCAAACTCGCTCCACAAATGCCGCTCGACAGCGAATTTCCGTATCTACATCTTGAGCGCAAGTTTATGCACCTTGGCTACCACCTGTTTGATACTGCTTTTCACGGCGAGGATGTACAGGCGGCTATCCCCCTGGTGTATGCCACCGCCCTGTTATTGGTGCTGATTGTGTTGGTGCTTAACCTAACTGCCATATTATTGCGTCATCATCTACGCCGTCAGCGAGGAAGCGAATGCTAGCATCTCGACATGTCGATCACGCCACGCAGGCGCCCGTGACGCACTTTCCTGCGGAGCAGTGCTGCCTGAACATTGACCGGTTCAGCCTCGCCTATGCGGGGAAATCGGCGTTGCAGCAGCTTACGGTTCAGGTGCCGCGGCATCGGGTGACGGCTTTCATCGGACCTTCCGGCTGTGGCAAGTCGACCCTGTTAAGGGCCATCAATCGGCTGCACGACCTGAATGAGTCGGTCAGCCACAGCGGTGATATCACCCTGGAGGGGCAGAACATTCATGCGCCGGAGATGAACGTAACAGAACTCAGGCGCCGGGTGGGCATGGTGTTCCAAACCCCTAACCCCTTTCCGATGTCGATTTACGAAAATGTCGCCTTTGGTCTGCGCCTGCAGAAGCGGCTCGCCAAGCGCCAGCGGGACGACATCATCGAGTGGGCACTCACCTCGGCGGCACTGTGGGATGAGGTCAAGGACCGTCTTCATCGCTCTGCCTGGCAGCTGTCCGGTGGGCAACAGCAGCGACTTGTGATCGCCCGTACCCTGGCGGTTCAACCCGATGTTCTGTTGCTCGATGAACCCGCATCGGCGCTTGATCCCATCTCCACGCTCAAGATCGAAGAGTTGATTCGTAACCTGAAATCTCAGCTAACGTTAGTATTGGTGACTCACAATATGCAACAGGCGGCCCGGGTATCCGATTACACCGCCTTTTTGCAGCAGGGTGAGCTTGTGGAGTACGGCCCCACCGACCACGTTTTCACTAATCCTCGTTTACAACGAACCGAAAACTACATAACCGGCCGCATGGCTTAGGTTGCAGCAACCCCGTTAGGAGGGCTCCATGGACATTACCAGCGATACCCACAGCACGCATATCTCGCGCCAATTCAACCAGGAGTTGGAAGAGCTCAAGACCCACCTCATGGCCATGGGCGGGATGGTGGAAAAACAGGTGCAGGATGCCGTTTTTGCCCTGCTGGAAAGTGACTCGCGGCTGGCCGAAAAGGTCCGCGATAACGACCGCCAGGTCAACGACCTGCAGATACAAATCGATGATGAGTGCACCCGCGTGCTGGCGCGCCGCCAGCCTGCCGCCTCGGATTTACGCCTGGTGCTGGCAGTCATCCGCGCCACGTCCGATCTCGAGCGGATAGGCGATGAGGCCAGCAAAATCGCCCGCAACGCGCTGAGCCTGAGCGAAAGCAGCAACACCGTTCGCGGGCTGGTGGAAGTCCGCCACATCAGCGAACACGTCCGCAAGATGCTGCGCGATTCGCTGACGGCGTTTGCCCGCTTCGATACCGAGCTTGCCATGCAGGTCATCCGCGAGGATGAGTTTGTCGACGGCGAGTACGGCAGCGCCATGCGCTCGTTGATGACCTTCATGATGGAGGATTCGCGCTCGATCACCTCGGTGCTCAGCGTCATGTGGGTACTGCGTGCGCTGGAGCGCGTCGGCGACCACGCCAACAACTTGGCTGAACACGTCGTCTACCTCGTCAAGGGGCTGGATATTCGCCATACCGATCCCGATACCCTGGATCAGCAGGCGGCACCGAAAAAGTCTTGACCTGCCTCTGGATTCCTCATGCAATACGCCCTGGCTGCGCGGCAGCCAGGGAATTGCGATCACCGAGGAGTCATACATTGCCATGCTAGACGCGGTCACTTCCATCAGCCGAGGCACACGCTGTGTGTACGGACCCGGGCTGAGGCGCTATATTTTCCTGCCCATTCTGGTCAACGTGCTGGTTTACGGCACCATGCTGCACATCGTGCTCGAGCGCTTTTCGGGCTGGCTGGCCAGCTGGATGAGTGCCGTCCCCGCCTGGCTTGATTGGCTGTCATGGCTGATCTGGCCGGTATTTTTCTTAAGCCTGCTGGTGGTGGTGTTTTTCACCTTCACCCTGGTCACCCATTTTATCGCCGCGCCGTTTTATGGTTTTCTCGCCGCCAAGGTGGAACGTCAGGTGCTGGGCAAGGAACCCATCGATGACCGCGGACTGACCAAAACGGCGCTCGATGCGCTAGGCCGCGAGCTGGTAAAGCTGGGATACATCCTGCCCCGCGCGGCGCTGTTGTTTGTGATCGGCTGGATCCCCGGGCTCAACCTTTTTGCGCCGCTGCTGTGGGCGCTGTTTTCCGCCTGGGTAATGGCCATTACCTATCTCGATTATCCAATGGATAACAACAAGGTGTCGTTTCGTGACATGCGCCGACGCCTGTCGGCGCGCTGGTGGCAAAGTCTAAGCTACGGGGGGGTGGTGACGCTCTTGACATGGATTCCGCTGGCCAACCTGTTCTTGATTCCCGGGGCCGTGGCCGGGGCCGTACTGATGTGGGACGACCACTACCGCGATGGGCAGGCAATGAGTCGCTAACAAAAACAAGACCCCGCCGTGGCGGGGTCTTCGACAGTGATCATTTTTAGGCGGTGATGCGTACCAGCTTCCAATCCTTTTGCGGGACTCCAACCTTGGACGTTACCCTGACTGGCAGTGTGACCGCCTTCTTGATTCATCCTGTGAATCTTCAATCATCCCAGTTAACACAGGACATCCTTGCCCTGCATCGGTTCACTATCAAAGTGTAGTTACTTTTCTCTTTTTCGTAAAGAAAAGTATCAACAGTTTTCTGCATCTTACAATGCGGAAAGTCTGTCTTGAACAGTAGAGCAGCAGGCTCTGTGCCAAAAATTAATAAATTAATATATTAGTCATAAATAACAATACTTTATGTTTATCACGCCGCGCCCTTAATACACCCTGAGCGTGACATTTGGATACGCTTGACGTGTGTCGTTATGGCACATGTGACGCGACTACCCAGCCGCCAAACAGGCGAGTTAGGTAACGGAGGAGGCGTTTCGCGACGGCGTAGCGGGAGTAATGAGGCGGGCGGCCGGAAAGACACAGCGGAACAGGGCACCTTCCCCCGGGCGCGAATCGATCTGTAGCTGGGCGTCGTGGCGTAACAACACGTGCTTGACGATGGCAAGCCCAAGCCCGGTGCCTCCGGTTGCGGTGCTGCGCCCTTTGTCGACGCGATAAAACCGCTCGGTGAGGCGTGGAATATGTACCGGATCGATACCCTCACCGTTGTCGCTCACTTCAATACAGGCGCCTGAACCAAACGCTTTCCAACGCAGCGTTATAACGCTGCCTTCCGGCGTATAGCGCACCGCATTAAACGCCAGGTTGGAGACCGCACTGCGGATTTCCTGTTCGCTGCCTACCAGCTGCGCGGCGTAGTCGCTTTCGATGCTGAGCGTATGCTGGTGGTCGGAAAGCGCCAGCGCATCGGCACCCACGCTGTTTAACAGGGAGGTCACATCCAGATGCTGATGATCCTGCCCGCCCTGGTCAATTTCCAACCGCGACAGCAGTAACAGATCGTTGACCAGGTTCTGCATACGTTGCGTCTGGGCCTGCATCTGGTCGATACCGCGACCCAGGCGTGGGGGCAGCTGATCAGATAGCTCGCCGTAGGTCTCGAGATAACCCGACAGCACGGTAAGCGGCGTACGCAGCTCATGGGAGACGTTAGCGACGAAATCGCGACGCATCTGCTCCAGCTGATGCAGCCGGGTGATATCTCGCGCCATGACCAGACGTTCATCGTCACCGTAGAGGGTAATCTGGTACTGCAGAATACGCCGTTCATCGATCGGAGAGGTCAGGGTGAGCGGCTCGCCGTAATCGCGGGCATTGAAGTAGCTGATAAACCGCGGGTCGCGCAGCAGGTTGGTAATATGCTGACCACGGTCGTGGGCCGTTTGCAGCCCCAGCATGTTACTGGCGGCACTGTTCCACCATTCCAGGTCACCGTGGCGGTCGAGCATCACGATGCTGTCACGCATCGCCTCGGAGGATTCCTGGATGCGCGCAAGGGTCGTGCGCAGGCGGTTCTGGGTAATTCGCTGACTTTTCTGGTAGCGGTAGAGGCGGTCGAACAGCTCGCCCCAGAGGCCGCGAGCGGCGGGCGGTTCATCCTGAGGGCGTTGCGTCAGCCAGTGGTACGCAGCGCGCAGCTGACGCAGGTGGTAGATCAAACAGACCGCGAAGCCCCCAGCCAGCCCCAGGCCCGGCATACCGACCAGCCACCCCAGGCAGGTGCCAAGCGCCGCCCAGCCAATCAGGCGCCACAGCTCACGGCTCCACAAACGCACGGTTACGCTCGCGCGGAGAAGCGGTAACCGGTACCGCGTACCGTTTGAATCAGGTTCTGATGCGCATCACCCAGCGCCTTGCGTAACCGACGAATGTGTACATCAACGGTGCGCTCTTCCACGTAGACATTGCCTCCCCACACCTGATCGAGCAGTTGGCTGCGCGTGTAGGCTCTTTCCTGGTGGGTCATGAAAAACTGTAGCAGACGGTATTCGGTGGGCCCCATATCCAGCGCTTTGCCGTAAGCGCTTACCCGGTGGCTCACCGGATCGAGCAATAGGCCGTTAATTTCGATGGGGTCTTCAACCCCGCGAGGCGTCGTGCGACGCAGCACGGCTTTAAGGCGTGCCACCAGCTCGCGGGGGGAAAACGGTTTGGTAATGTAGTCGTCGGCGCCGGCTTCCAATCCCTGAATTTTGTTATCCTCTTCGCCTTTGGCGGTGAGCATGATGATCGGCAATTCGGCGGTGGCTTCCTCTCGCTTGAGGCGCCGCGCCAGCTCAATGCCGCTGGTCCCGGGCATCATCCAGTCGAGCAGCAGCAGGTCGGGCTGGTGGTCGACCACCATGGCATGGGCATCCTGGGCGTTATCCGCTTCAAGTACACGATAGTCAGCCATTTCCAGCGCCACCGCGATCATCTCGCGGATAGGTGCCTCATCATCGACGATCAAGACGGTCTTGGCGGTCATTCCAGAGCCTCACGGTGTTCGATAGAAAGAAATCCAGTGACAGGTCAATGACGATCACACCATGACTTGATGACAATTCTATGACATTGCCAGGGATTCGCCAGCGATTGGCCACCAGCTCAGCACAATCCCGGCAAACACCAGCAGACCGGACCAGTGATTATTCAGAAACGCCTGAAAGCAGGCGTCGCGCTCGCGGTGACGAATCAGCCGCTGCTGGTGGACAAAGGTCGCCGCCATCCCCGCCAGTCCCAGCCAGAAAAAACCGCCCAGCCCCATGCGCACGCCCACCCAGGCCAGAAGCGCCAGGGTCATAAGCTGCAGCAATCCGATCACCCAGCGGTCGGCATGGCCCAGCAGCACGGCGGTGGACTTGATGCCAATCTTGATATCGTCATCGCGATCGACCATGGCGTACTGGGTATCGTAGGCGACGGTCCACAGCACATTGGCCAGGAACAGCAACCACGCCTCCACCGGTACATACCCAAGCACCGCGCCGAACGCCATGGGAATCGCCCAGGAGAACGCCGCCCCCAGCACCACCTGAGGAAAGTGGGTATAGCGCTTCATGAACGGGTAGATGAAGGCCAGCACCACGCCGCCAACCGACAACAGCACGGTAAACCAGTTGGTCAACAGCACCAGCATGAAGGCCGCGGCCACCAGCCCGATAAACAGCAGCTGCGCTTCGGTCTCACTGATCCGCCCGGTGGCCAGGGGGCGGTGCTTGGTGCGTTTGACGTGACCATCGACGTGGCGGTCGGCGTAATCATTGACCACACATCCGGCCGCGCGCATCACGTAAACCCCGGCGATGAAGACCAGCAGTACGTTGCGTGCCGGCACGCCCTCAGCGGCCATCCACAAGGCCCAGAGCGTGGGCCACATCAGTAACCAGGTGCCGATCGGCCGATCCAGACGCATCAGCCGAATAAAATCCATCAGGCGACCCATTCCTATTGGCCGCAGTAGAGAACGATCCATGCTTACCTCACCCATCCAAGAGACGCAGCGTTAGCCTAGCGCGAAGGCAGCGCAAGATCATCCGCCATGGTCGATAAAAAATATTCCTGTACCAGTAGCGATAGCCCACCGTGTTGGAAAACCGAGCGTCGCCCCCACTGGCTAGTGACGTCTTCATCGCCCGGGTAGGTAAATTCAGGCACCTGTCGCGTCGCATAAAGCGGCCCGCGCACCAGATCCGGCTGGCGAAACAGCCAGCTGCCCAGCGACCGCTCGCCCAGACGCTCCAGCCCCTGGCCGCGCAGGGTTTCGAGGGGCGCCACCGAGCGCGCCACGACCCAGGGGGTCTCGTCCACGCACAGGGCAACCTCGCGCTGCCAGGCATAGCGCCTGGCCGCCATGCCTAACGCCTGGGCCTCATGCGGCTGGGGGAGACCCACGCCCTGGCGCAACAGCCGCACGCGAAACGACCGCTCGCCGCCGGCCTCCACCAGGCGTGCCGTCAATGAATCTGTGGACGCCACCCACTGCCACCACGCGGCGCTCATGGCCGGACGCAGCGCTCTAATCGGGCGCCAACGCGGCAAATCGGGAGCTGAACAAACAGAGCGACGCAACACCAGAGCCTCCAGGCAATTTAACGGTGCGTTAGTGTAACATGAGGCCATGTAAAGGCTTTTGTCCCACTGACCTTGGACCACTGCATGCCCTCATCACACGCTGAACTCATGATTGTTGGCACCGGGATGGCGGGCGTCGGCCTTGCTCGCGCGCTGCGTCGCCAGGGCGATACGCGCTCCATCTGCATGATCAGCGCCGATAGCGGCGATGACTACAGCAAACCCCTGTTATCGACCGGCTTTGCCAAGCGCCTGCCACCGGAGCGTCTCGCTCAACGCAGCGCCGACGAGCTCGCCGCTTCGCTGGACGCCCGCGTGATCACCCAGACCACCGTGACCCGGCTGGACGCCACGAATCAATCGCTGCTGCTGGCAGACGGCCAGGTGCTGCGCTATGACCGCCTAGCGCTGGCCACCGGCGCCGAGCCACGCGTACCCATGGCCATTCCCGACCCACTCAAACCGCGCTGCTTTACCGTTAACAATCTTGACGACTATCGGCGTTTTCACCGTGCGCTGGGGGCAACGCCTGCTCGCGTGGCGGTCATCGGCGCGGGCCTGGTGGGCTGCGAATTTGCCAATGACCTGCACGCCGGCGGTCATGACGTCAGCGTTATCGCGCCCGACGCGGCGCCGCTTCCCCGCCTGCTGCCCGGTCCCCTGGGGCACGCGCTGGGGGAGGCGTTTGCCGAAGCAGGGATCCATCTGGCGCTGGGCAGAACGCTCAAGACCATGGCGCTCGACGATGACGATAGCGTGACGCTGACACTGGATAACGATGAATCCCTCAAGGTGGACGTGCTGTTGATGGCGACCGGCTTGGTCCCGCGCACCGCCCTTGCGGCCACCGCGGGGCTTGGCGTGTCCGCAAGCGGTATCCATGTCGACCGGCATCTGCAAACCTCGCACCCGGCCATCTACGCGCTGGGCGACGTCGCCTGCGTCGACAGCATCAACGCCATGTACGTGCAGCCCCTGCAGGCCAGCGCCCACGCCCTCGCCGCCACCCTGGCCGGCACGCCCACGCCGGTGCGCTTCGGGGCATGGCCGGTCATCGTCAAAACGCCGCTGCTGCCGGTGGTTGCCTACCCGCCTCTCCAGCCCCCGGAACGCTGGCGGATCGAAGGCGAAGGCAGTGATATGACGGCGATCGCTGAAGATATAGACGGACGTTTGATTGGTTTTGCATTGACAGGCGGCTGCGTGAGAAGGAAAGTGGAGCTTTCCAGAGTAGCCCCTGCGCTGCTAGGCTGAATGCCGCGGCACTGACGGCTTGGCTGAATCAATGGCTAATCCGACGGTGGCCTTAACCAACAACACGACAGTGTATCTTGCACCATCATTATCAAAGGGAGTTTCCTTATGCGTAAACCTGAACTTGCAGCCGCCATTGCTGAAAATGCCGACCTGTCCAAAGACAAAGCGGGCCAAGTCCTTAACGTGATTCTCGATGAAATCACCAACAGTGTCGCCAAGGGCGAAGACGTTGCGCTGATTGGCTTTGGTACCTTTACCGTTCGCGAGCGGGCTGCCCGTACCGGTAAAAACCCGCAAACCGGCGCCCCGCTACAAATTCCGGCCAGCAAAAACGTGGCCTTCAAGCCGGGTAAAGCGCTCAAGGACGCTGTCTCGTAATGAAGCTCAAGCTGACGCTGTGGCTACTGGGCTTTTTGCTCAAACGAGCCCTGCGCCGCAAGCCGCGCTTTCGTGAACAGCTTGAACGGATGCGCGGCCTGAATTGGGGCATCGCCACAGAGGATTTGCGGGTTGCCCGCCATTATCGGATGACGCCCAGCCGCGTCACCACAGATAAAGGGCTGCCGGTCGATCTGGATCTTGAGCTGCGTTTTCGCGACGAGGAAGCGGCGTTACGCATTCTCAAGAAACCTACGCAGCAGGCGTTTCTCGACGGCATGATTAACGGCGAGGTCCGCCTGGTAGGCGATTCCGCCGATATGAACAAGCTGCAAAAACTGCTCAAATATTTGTAGTTTGGGGCCCCAACGGCAATATTCACGCCCGAGGGGCCTTGTCCTCACGTTCCACACCGTTGAAGCCCTGCCCCTTCCCTTGAAGCACTGACTCTGTAACTCGCCAACCGCCCGCCATGCAAGACAATCGCTATGCTAACCCTTTATACTAAGGGCGCGACTAAAGTCTAATAATAGCGATGACTAAGAGCCCCTATGCCCCTTGCCCTACCGCTGCGCCGTCTTTGGACGCTGGATAAGTTCGCCTACAGCCTGCGCGTCTTTATCGCGTTCAGCGGTGCCTTGCTGTTCAGCGCCCTGTCCGGCGACGTGGCACTGGTCATCCCGCTTTTTCTGGGCATTATCGCCAGCGCCCTGTCGGAAACCGACGACAGCTGGGAGGGTCGCTTCCAAGCCCTGCTGGTGACGCTTGCCTGCTTTGCCTCGGCGTCGTTCATCGTGCAGTGGCTGTTCCCCTGGCCCTGGCTGTTTGCTCTGGGGCTTGCAGTGTCGACTTTTACCCTGATCATGCTCGGCGCCATCGGCCAGCGCTACGCCACCATCGCCTCCGGGACGCTGATTCTGTCGATCTACTCGATGATCAATATTGAACAGCACGGCGGCGTCGACGACGACGTCGCCTACCGCCAACTTCTATTGCTGGCGGGGGCGGCCTGGTACGGCGTCATTTCGGTGATCTGGTGCGCGCTTTTCTCGCGCCAGCCGGTCAAGCAGAGCATGGCGCGGGTCTACAAGGCGCTGGGCGAATTCCTGATCCTCAAGTCGGCGCTGTTCGAGCCGGTTCGCGGCGTGGATGTCGAAGCCCGGCGGGTGGCGCTGGCGCGCCAGAACGGCAAGGTGGTGGGCGCGCTGAACCAGGCCAAGGAGATGATTTTTCGCCGCCTGGAAGGCCAGCGGGGGGATCGTAAGCTCAACCGCTACCTGCGCATCTACTTTATCGCCCAGGATATCCACGAGCGGGCAAGCTCTACCCACTATCCGTATAGCGCCCTGACCGACGCGTTTTTCCACCATGACGTGCTGTTTCGCTGCCAGCGGCTGCTGGACCAGCAGGGCCGTGCCTGCCGCCAACTCGCCAAGTCGCTGTTGCTCAACCGCCCCTTTGGCCACGAACAGAGCGAGCAGGCGCTGGCCGATCTACGCGCCTCGATCGATAACCTGCGCGACCAGGGGAGACCCGAATGGCAACCGCTGATGCACCCGCTCAACGCCCTGGCCGACAACCTGACCACCCTGGAAGCCCAGATTGCCAGCGCGCATAACCCGGACACCAAGGACGAGCGCCGCGACAGCGCTCTGTTTGACCGCTCACCCTCCAGTCTGCTGGAAGCGTGGAAGCGCGTGCGGCTGAATTTACACCTGGGATCGCCCACCTTTCGCCACGCCGTGCGGCTGAGCGCCGCGCTGGTCACCGGTTACGGCTTGCTACAGTGGCTCAACCCGGAACAGGGCTTCTGGATACTGCTGACCACGCTGTTCGTGTGTCGGCCCAACTTTGCCACCACCCGGCGGTTTCTCTCCCAGCGCATCATGGGCACGATTCTCGGCCTGGTGGTCGGCTGGGCATCGATCAGCTTGTTCCCTCACCCGTTGGTGCAAAGCATGATCGCGGTGGCCGCCGGGGTGTCGTTTTTCGCCAACCGCGAAAAGCACTATGTACTGGCCACCGCCTCGATCACCTTGCTGGTGCTGTGCAGCTTTAACCAGGTGGGTGACGGGTTCGATCTTATCTGGCCGCGCCTGTTCGATACGCTGATCGGCGCCCTGATTGCCGGCCTGGCGGTGTTCTTCATCCTGCCCGACTGGCAAGGGCGGCGGCTCAATCGCGAGGCCGCGAACGTGCTGACCACCCATCGCCGCTATCTGGAGGAGATCATTCACCAGTACGAGGAAGGCAAACAGGACGACCTGGCGTATCGCCTGGCCCGCCGTAACGCGCACAACGCCGATGCGGCGTTGTCCACGCTGCTGACCAATATGCTTCACGAGCCGGGGCATTACCGCAAGCAGGATGCCGATGATGGGCTACGTTTTCTGGTGCTCTCCAACACCCTGCTGAGCCATCTATCGGCTTTGGGCGCGCACCGCCACCGGCTGGCGGACGATGAGGACGACAGCGCCCTGGTGCCAGCCGCCAAGCGCATGTGCGAACTGCTCGACCAGCTTGCCGAACAGCTGCAACACCGCCGACCGATCACCCCGCTGTCGGACCAGGCCGAGCAGCTGCTGGCGCAGCTGGATGACACAGGCGTCGCTGCCCCGGACGACAGCGCCGTTGTGCGCTACCAGCCCATTCAAAGCCAGCTGCGCCTGATCGCCCACCAGCTGGCCCCGCTCAGCGACGCCGCGAGCCGGCTGACCAGTACGTCAGCGCCCGCTGACTAGCGCGGCGGTCACACCTGCCCATAGCGCCCGGCGGCTTCACCCAGCCAGCGGCGCACCAGCACGGCGGTGATGTCCTTGTTGCCCTGTAGCGCCTGGGCCAGGGCGGTGACCTGGTCAAGCAGATCGGCATCGCGCTCCAAATCGGCGACTTTCATCTGCGCAAGGCCGGTCTGGCGGGTGCCGAGCACCTCGCCGGGGCCACGAATTTCCAGGTCCTTTTCGGCGATGCGGAAGCCGTCGGTGGTTTCGCGCATCACGCTCAAGCGCTGGCGGGAGGTTTTGGAAAGCGGCGGGTGGTACAGCAGCACGCAGAAACTTTCCGTACTGCCACGCCCGACCCGGCCGCGCAGCTGGTGAAGCTGGGAAAGCCCCAGCCGCTCGGGGTTTTCGATAATCATCAGGCTGGCGTTGGGCACGTCCACGCCCACTTCAATGACCGTCGTCGCCACCAGCAAGTCCAGCTCGCCGCCCTTGAAGGCGGCCATGACCTCGGCTTTTTCGCTGGATTTCATGCGCCCGTGCACCAGGCCAATGGCGAGCTCCGGCAGCGCGTCGGTCAGCTCATCGCGGGTCACTTCCGCCGCCTGGCACTGCAGCGCTTCGGACTCTTCGATCAGCGTGCATACCCAGTAGGCCTGGCGGCCCTCGCTGCAGGCACGGCGAATACGCTCGACCACTTCGGGGCGCCGCTCGTCGGACACCACCACGGTTTTCACCGGCGTGCGTCCCGGGGGCAGTTCATCGATCACCGAGACATCCAGATCCGCGTAGGCGCTCATTGCCAGGGTGCGGGGGATCGGCGTGGCGGTCATGATCAGCTGGTGAGGTGTCAGGCCGCCCGCTTCGCCTTTTTCGCGCAGCGCCAGGCGCTGATGAACGCCAAAGCGGTGCTGCTCGTCGATAATCGCCAGCCCCAGGCACTGGAAATGGACGTCGTCCTGGAACAGCGCGTGGGTGCCGACCACCATGCGCGCGCGTCCGTCGGCAATCGCCGCCTTGGTATCCAGCCGTGCCTTGCCTTTGAGCTTGCCGGACAGCCACGCCACCTCGATGCCCAGTGGTTCAAACCAGGCGTTGAAGGAGCGGTAGTGCTGCTCGGCGAGGATTTCGGTGGGCGCCATGATCGCCGCCTGGCAGTTCCCCGCCAGGGCCGATAGCGCCGCCATTGCCGCCACCACCGTTTTCCCCGAGCCAACGTCACCCTGGACGAGGCGCAGCATGGGAGCGGGGCGGGCCAGGTCATGGGCAATTTCTTCAAGCACCCGGCCCTGGGCACCGGTCAGCGCAAAGGGCAGCTGCGCGAGAAAGCGCGCTTGCAGGTTACGCCCGGAGGGTAGTTCGGGTGCGCCATCGGCCTGGATCCGCAGCCGCACCTCGCGCAGGCTAAGCTGGTGGGCCAGTAGCTCTTCCACCGCCAGACGCCGCGTCGCCGGGTGATGGCCGTGGCTCAACTGCTCCATATCCGCTTCGGGCGGCGGCTGGTGGAGCAGCTGCAGGCTGGCGTGAAGCCCGGGTAGCTGAAAGCGCTGGCGCAGCGCGTCTGGAATAACCTCCGGCAGCGCGTCAGGGTCGCTTTCAAGCAGCCCCAGCGCCTGTTGGGTCAGGGCGCGCAGGCGGGTTTGGTGGAGCCCCTCGGTGGTCGGGTAGATCGGCGTAAAGTACTCGTCTACCGGGGTGTCGCTGCCGCCGCTCAAGCGGTATTCGGGGTGATAGATTTCCAGCCCCGTGGCCCCGGCGCGGGCTTCGCCAAAGGCGCGCACCACGGCTCCGGGGCGCAGCTGCTGCTGTTGCGCTGGCGAGAAGTGGAAAAACCGCAGGCTCAAAATGCCGCTTTTATCGCGCAGCCGCACCAGCAGGCTGCGCCGCCGTCCTTTCACCACGTCGCAGGCGGTGACTTCGCCTTCGATCACCGCCTCGCTGCCCGCGCGAAGTTCACCAATCGGCGTCAGTCGGGTGCGGTCCTGATAGCGCAGCGGTAAATGGAACAGCAGATCGCTAACCTGCTCGATCCCCAGGCGGGCAAGCTTCAGGGCCAGCGCTTCGCCAACGCCCTTGAGGGCCGTGACCGGTGCCGACAGGGTGGTCATGAAACAGCGGTCGCCGCCTGGGTTGGCCGCTGGCACTGATTGATCGCATTGACCAGCACATCGATGGCTTTCGGGCGTGGAAAGCTGGCCCGCCAGGCGATGGCGACCGTACGCGACGGCGCAGGACCCACAAAGGGACGGCTGATCAGCATGGCGTTTTCGTACTGGTCGGTGCCCAGCGCCGATTGGGGCAGTACGGTGATGCCCAGTTTCGAGGCCACCATATGGCGGATCGTCTCCAGCGAGCCACCTTCGGCAATGAGGGTGTTATTGGGATTGTTGAGCTTTTGCGTGATCGCCGGGCAGGCTTCCAGCAGCTGGTCGCGGAAGCAATGCCCCTCACCCAGCAGCAACAATCGCTCTTCCAATAGCTCTTCTTTATGAATGGCTTCGCGTGACTCCCAGCGGTGCTGGGCGGGCATCAGGACTTCGAAGGACTCATCGTATATCGGCTTGGTGACGACGTCGGTTTCGGTGAACGGCAGGGCCACGATAATCACGTCCAACTCGCCGCTACGCAGCTTGGTACGCAGCGCGCCGGTCAGCCCCTCCTCGATATACAGCGGCATTTGCGGCGCGGCCTTGGCCAGTTCGGGGATCAGGTGTGGAAACAGATAGGGGCCAATGGTGTAGATAGCCCCGATGCGCAGCGGGTTGGCCAGCTGGTCTTTCCCGGCGCTTGCCATGTCAAAGATCAGGCTGCTCTGCTCCAGCACGCGCTGGGCCTGGGCGATGATTTTCTCGCCTAGCGGCGTAACCTGAACCGTTGCCTTGGAGCGCTCGAACAGCGGCGTTTCAAGCTCGTCCTCCAGCTTTTTGACGGCCACCGATAGCGTGGGCTGGGAAACGTGGCACCGTTCGGCGGCACGCCCAAAGTGGCGTTCTTGGGCAAGGGTTACGATGTAACGAAGTTCTGTTAAAGTCATAGTGGTGCCAGTGGCATCCTCTCGTAGCAGCTTGTGACTAACTAGCGTGACAAATAGCGGGAAGGAAAAGGACAGGCAAACCCTGCTGACGATATCGTCTCTACGATTGCTTCTCTATAAAGGAATTGTAGATCAGGGACTTTGTATCTAATAGGGATTATTTATCAATAGGAGTAAGCAAGGTGACGCTAACGGTACTGATTATTGGCTGTGGCGATATCGGCATTACGCTAGGCCGAGAACTGCTGAGCGAAGGGCATCGCGTGATTGGCGTTCGCCGCCACGTCGACGCGCTGCAGGACACCGGCATCGAGCCGTTGGCCCTGGACCTGAATTCGCTCGAGGAGGCTGACGCAAGCGCGCTCCCCGAAGCGGACTACGTCATTTACACGGTTAGCGCGGATCGCTTTGAAGAAAGCGCCTACCAAAGCGCCTACCCGGCAGGCATGAAGCGTGTACTGGGCGTCATGCAGCAGCACGCCAAACCGCCGCGCCGGGTGTTCTTTGTTTCCTCGACCAGCGTTTACGGCCAGCAGGAAGGCGAAGTGGTCAACGAGGAAAGCCCCACCGAGCCGACCAGCTTCTCCGGCACGCTAATGTGCGAAGCCGAGCAAGCGCTGATCAACCATCCCATCCCCGGCACCGTGGTGCGTTTTTCGGGCATTTACGGTCCCGGCCGCGACCGCCTGATCCATCAGGTCGCCGAAGGACGGCTGGCCACGGTGACCCCGGTGATCTATTCCAACCGCATCCACCGCGACGACTGCACCGGCATTCTGGCCCACCTGATCCACTGCCAGGAAAACGGCCAGCCCCTGGCGGATCTTTACCTGGGCAGCGATTGCGAGCCGGTCACACTGCATAACGTGATGGCCTGGATCGCCAAGCAGCTGAAGGTCGAGTCCACCGAAACCATGCAGTCGCCGCTACGCCGGCGTACCAGCAAACGCTGCGATAATCGCCGCCTTCTCGAAACCGGCTACCAGTTCCGCTATCCCACCTTTCGTGAGGGCTACGCCCAGGTGTTGAAAGAGGGCGGCTTCTGGCAGGTGCAGAAAGCATAACGCCACCCGGCCATGGGCGAGCACCCGGCTCGCCCATGGCGGCAGTGCAATACGTCAGTCGCCAATCACCATGACGGCTTCGGCTTCCACTTGGCTGCCCTTGGGCAGCGCTTTCACGCCAACCGCCGCGCGGGCCGGAAACGGCGTCGAGAAGAACTCTTCCATGACCTTGTTTACGATCGCAAAGTTATCCAGGTCGACCAGGTAGAGGTTGAGCTTGACGATATCGCCAAGGGTACCGGCGGCTTCTTCGCACACGGCCTGCAGGTTAGTGAACACTTGCCGCGCCTGGGCCTCGAAATCGTCGGAGACGATCTCCATGGTCGCCGGGTCGAGGGGAATCTGACCCGACAGGTAAACGGTATTACCGGCTTTGACCGCCTGAGAGTAGGGGCCAATGGCGGCGGGCGCCTTTTCGGTATTGATAACAGCTTTATTGCTCATTGGATGTCATGCTCCTTGATGCACTCAACGTTGATTATCTTGGCCGCTACCATAGCTAACGCTGGCCAGCCTGTGGCTAGCAGGAAGCCATGGTGGGCGCTTAATTTGCCATGCGGGTTATTTTGCCGACGTTGGGCAGATTGCGAATACGTTTCATGATGCGGGCAAGGTGAACGCGGCCTTTTACCGACAGGGTGAGGTTCACCGTAGCCAGGCGTGCGTCACGCTCTTCGATACCGATACGCTCGATGTTGGCATCGGCGTCGGTGACCAGCCCGGCGAGCTCGGCAACCAGGCCGCGGCGGCTTTCAATTTCGATACGCAGCGCCACCGGGAAATCCTCGTCGATGTGCGCCGACCACTCCAGGGCAAAGACCTTGTCCGGGTCGTCTCTATCCGCCAGATTCCGGCATTCCGCCCGGTGCACCACGAGCCCTTTACCCACCGATAAATGCCCAACGACGGCATCGCCGGGTAGCGGGTGGCAACAGCGGGCAAAGTTGATCACCATGCCCTCGCTGCCGCTGATCACCACCGGTTTCTGGCTGGTGCCCTCGCTGACCCGTTCGCTTGGATGGCCGTCAGCCACATCCATCAGGCGTTGCGCCACCACGTGGGCCACGCGGGTGCCAAGCCCCAGCGATTCCAGCAGTGCCTCTTCCGAGGACACGTCGAGATGCTCGAACGCGCGGGTGAGTACTGAAGGATCCAGCTCTTCAAGGCTGGTGTTGAACGGCGCCAGCGACTTGTTCAATAACCGCCGCCCAAGCATCACCGCTTCGGTGTGCTGCTGGTGCTTGAGCGCGTGACGAATGGCCGAGCGCGCCTTGGCGGTGGTGACGAAATTCAGCCACGTCAGGTTGGGACGCGCGCCTGGGGCGGTGATGATTTCAAGGGTCTGGCCGCTTTCCAGGCGGGAGGAAAGCGGCGCCAGGTGGCGGTCGATCCGGCAGGCGATGCAGTTATTGCCGATATCGGTGTGCACGCTGTAGGCGAAATCGATCACGGTGGCCCCTTGGGGGAGCTCCATGATGTCGCCTTTGGGCGTGAACACATAGATATCATCGGGGAACAGGTCGTTTTTGACGTGTTCGATAAACTCGAGTGAATCGCCGGCATGGCGCTGCATCTCGAGCAACCCTTTGACCCAGGCACGCGCCCGCGCATGGCTGCCTTCGGCAATCGGGTGCGCGGTTTGCCCGGCCTTGTACAGCCAGTGGGCGGCAATGCCGTTATTGGCCATGGCCTCCATTTCCCGGGTACGAATCTGCACCTCGATAGGCATGCCCCGCGCGCCGAATAACGTGGTGTGCAGGCTCTGGTACCCGTTGGCCTTGGGAATGGCGATGTAATCCTTGAAGCGTCCCGGTACCGGCTTATAAAGGTTGTGCACCACGCCTAAAATGCGATAACAGCTGGCCACGTCGTCGGTGATGATCCGAAACCCGAACACGTCCATGATTTCAGCGAACGGTTTGCGCTGGTCGCGCATCTTGCGATAAATCGACAGTAAGTGCTTTTGGCGGCCGACCACCGTGCCGCTCAGTGCTTCGTCATCGACGCTCTTTTGCAGCGTGGCCTGGACTTCACGCATGGCGCTACGTCGATGCCCCCGGGCGTTGGAGACGGCGCGCTTGATGCGCTCGGAGCGCATCGGGTGGATCGCCTGAAAGGAAAGGTCTTCAAGCTCAACGCGGATAGTGTTGATCCCCAACCGCCCGGCAATGCGGGCATAGATTTCCAGCGTTTCGCGGGCAATGCGGCGCTTCTTATCGGGGCGCAGTGCGCCCAGGGTGCGCATGTTGTGCAGCCGGTCGGCGAGCTTGACGATGATCACCCGGATATCCCGGGACATCGCCAGCACCATCTTCTGGAAATTTTCCGCCTGGGCGACGGCTTTATCCTCGAAGGTGATCTGGGTCAGCTTGGAAACCCCGTCGACCAGTTCGGCCACCGGCTCGCCAAACTGCGCGCCCAGGGCTTTTTTCGACACTCCGGTATCTTCGATCACATCGTGCAGCATGGCGGCCATCAGGCTCTGATGATCCATGTGCATGTTGGCGAGGATGTTGGCCACCGCCAGCGGGTGGGTAACATAGGGCTCACCGGAACGCCGCCGCTGGCCGTCATGGGCCTGTTCGGCGTAGTAAAAGGCGCGTTTGACCTGTTGAATCTCGTCGGGGGGTAAGTAGCCGCCGAGTCGGTCGGCCAGGTCATCAATGGTAAACATTCACCGCGCCTCTAATCGGTCGTGAATCCTAGTCGTCGATTTGTGCGCTGGGAGCCATCGCCGGACGCGTGCGAACGGGCGCTTCTACCGGTTCGTCCAGTATCGTGTGATCGACCAGACCCGCTGCAATTTCACGCAGCGCCATGACCGTGGGCTTGTCATTTTCCCAGGGCAGTTGGGAATCACGGGTGCCCCGCGCCAGCTGACGGGCACGCTGGGTGGAGATCATCACGAGCTTGAAACGGTTTTCTACATGATCAAGACAGTCTTCAACGGTGACGCGAGCCATGGGGTGCCTTCCTGTAATAACGACGCTGGATCGCGTCCGTAAGGGGTCAAACGGGCCGATCCAGCTAAAGAGGGTAGTAGAACCGTGTAGATTACTCGACGCCGGGCGCCTGTGACAAGAGCGTTGCCAGTAAGGGCGCGTGGCGTTCGCTCATCAGCGGGCGTGTAAGGCGGCGGCTGATGACCAGCGACTGCAATTCTCGTAGCGCAGTGGTGAAGTCATCGTTGACCACCAGGTAGTCGTATTCGTCATAGTGCGACATTTCGCTGATCGCGTCGCGCATGCGCCGCGCAATGATGGCGTGCTCGTCGGTGCCGCGACTGGCCAGGCGCCGCTCGAGCTCGCTGCGCGACGGCGGCAGGATGAAGATCGATACCGCCTCGGGCATCTGTTCGCGCACCTGGCGCGCGCCCTGCCAGTCAATCTCGAGGATCACGTCCTGGCCCGCCGCCAGCACCGTTTGAGCCGCTTTCCGCGAGGTGCCATAGTAGTTGTCGAACACCTTGGCGTACTCAAAAAACTCGCCGCGTTCGATCATCGCCTCAAAGGTTGCCGCATCGGTGAAATGGTAATTCACGCCATCGACTTCACCATCGCGCCTGGCGCGGGTGGTGTGCGATACCGATACCTGAATACCGTCGAGGCTTTCGATCAGCTCGCGTACCAGGCTGGTTTTACCCGCCCCCGATGGGGCAGAAACGATAAACAGTGTACCTTGGGACATACGCGCTTCCCTTGTTGGCGAACTAGGCTCATGGGTTGGCGACGACAACGCGTTCAATCAGAGCCGTGTAGAAAAGGCACGCAGTATCGCATACCCGCTGCTGTGACTGTAGCGTTTCGCAGAACAGGGAGTCACCATGCGCAGCACTCTATGGATAGTGGCATTGATTGCGCTGGGCGTTGCGTTTGACAAAGGCCTCATCGAGATTCCGCGCCACTGGGCACCGTGGGCGCCGCTTTACGTCGACGACCCGATCACCCCGGTGACAGCGTTGAAGCTTCGCCGCCTGGACAATGACCGCGGCGGCTGCCTGGCAGCGCTGGATAGCGTGCCGGACGACGCCTTGCGCTATTTACCCCTGGCCGACTACACGCCGGTCGAAAGCTGCCCGCTCGAGAACGTGGTCCGCCTCCAGGCCAGCGGCGTGGCGTTCAACCAATCCTTTGTCGCCAGTTGCCCGCTGGCGCTCGCCTGGGTCATGTTCGAGCGTCACGCGCTGCAACCCAGCGCCGACGCCATTCTCGGCAGCCAGGTACGCCAGGTTAACCATGTGGGGAGCTTTGCCTGCCGTAACGTGTACGGTCGCGAAAGCGGACGACGCAGCGAGCACGCCACCGCCGAGGCGCTCGATGTGATCGGTTTCGAGCTGGAAAACGGCCAGCGGATCAGCCTGCTTGAAGACTGGGGCGACGAGGGGCCAACGGGGGACTTCCTACGCAACATCCGCGACGATGCCTGCGATTTTTTTGGCAATACGCTAAGTCCCGACTACAACGCCGCCCATGCCGACCATTTTCACTTCGGAATGCGCGGCTTTCGCCTCTGCCGTTAATGTGCGGTGGCCACTCGGGTCGGCGGGTAATGCGTCTCTAACCAGCGCCCGAAAGCAAACAGTACGAGTCCACACAGCGCCAATCCGGTGCCCACCAAACCGGTACTCGACCAGCTAAAGCCCGCGCTAATGACGAGCCCTGCAAGCCAAGCCCCTAACGCATTAGCACCGTTAAAGGCTGCATGGTTGAGCGAGGCGGCCATGGTCTGGGCGTCTTCGGCGACGTCCATCAGGCGGGTTTGCAGCGCCGGGGCAAGCGCCATGCTGGAGCCCACCAGCCCCACGAACAGCAGCCCGGTCCACACATTGTTGGCCGCAAAGTAGAAAAGTCCCTGAATTACCGCGCACCACACCAGGGTGGCAGGAATCGCCCGCATCAGGTTTTTATCCGCCGCGCGGCCGCCAATCAGGTTGCCAGCAATCGAGCCCAGCCCGAAAATCACCAGCACCAGCGGGCCCAGCGCTTCGCTCATGCCCGCCTGATTCGTCAGGGTCGGCATCACGTAGCTGAAAATCGCGAACATGCCGCCGCAGCCGATGCAGGCAATGGCCACCGTGACCAATACGCGCTGCTTGACCAGCGCGGAGAGTTCGCGAAGCGGGCTCGCATGGGCATCGAACGGCTGCACCGGCACCCACAGGCGAATCAACAACGCGGTGAGCAGCGCAATGCCGCCCACCGCCCCGAAGGCCACCTGCCAGCCGAACAGATTGCCCGCCCAGGTGCCCAGCGGCGCACCAACCAGGATCGCCACCGTCAGGCCCATCATCACCCGGGCAATGGCCCGCGCGCGCTGGTCGACAGGCACCGCCCCGGCGGCGACCAATGCCGCCACGCCAAAGTAGGCACCGTGGGGCAGCCCGGCGATAAAGCGCAGGCCCACAAACGACCAGAACCCGGGGGCCAGGGCGCTGGCAATATTGCCCAGCGCAAATACCAGCATCAGCGCGATCAGCAGCGCGCGCTTGGGGACGCGTGCCGCCAGCGCTGAAATCAGCGGCGCGCCGACCACCACGCCCAGCGCGTAGCTGCTGATGGCGTAGCCCACCTGGGGCACGCTGACCGCCAGGTCTCCCGCCACGCGGTTCATCAACCCCATGATCACGAACTCGCTGGTGCCGATACCAAAGCCACCCAGCGCCAATACAAATTCGGCCAGCCGCGGATTTCGCGCCAGCCCCGATGACGATGCCTGCATAACACTCCCCCGGGTACCTCGGCACCCGCTGACAAAACGGCCTTTAGCGCGGAATGATCGCAGGACTAGACGAAAGTATAAATATCACGCGGTAAAAAAATTAGCGGGCGAAGAAATAGCCTATGGTTAGTCAACCACCCGACCATGATTTGAGCTTTGACGTCGAGTCTGCCCACAATACGGCTCTATCAAGCCGCGCGAGGTTGCCATGACGCCCGACACCATCGAACAGGCCATGCAGGCACTGGCCAGCGCCGACCCGGACATCGGCCGCGCTTACCCGCTGGTGGGCGCTCCTGCCCCCCGTCAGCGCGATCAGGGCTTTGCGACCTTCTTCTCAACCATCGTCAGCCAGCAGCTTTCCACCGACGCCGCTCGGGCGATCATGGGCCGCGTCAACACGCTGCTGCCCGAGCTTCACGCCCAGGCAGTGATGGACGTAGAAGGGCAGGCGCTGCGCGATGCCGGGCTCTCCTGGCGCAAGATCGAATACGCCAAGGGACTGGCCGAGGCGGAACTGGCCGGAACATTCAGCGCCGATGGTCTCGCCGCGCTCAGCGACGACGAGGCGATTGCCGCAATCACCCAGCTGCGCGGCTTTGGGCGCTGGAGCGCCGAGATCTACCTGATGTTTTCGCTGAAGCGCCCGGATATCTTCCCCGCCGACGACCTCGCTCTGCGGGTAGCACTTGGGCGTTTGAAAGGCATGGACGACAAACCCACGCCCAAGCAGGCGCGCCAGATGGTGGAACACTGGTCGCCCTGGCGCAGCGTGGGCTCGCTGTTCCTGTGGCACTACTATCGCGGCGAACCGCTGTAGGGACGCCGCCGTTGAGCACCCGATGCTCGCTTTATCGCCATCTCAAGGAGTCACTCATTATGGCCAACCCAGCACCCGCCTACCGCGCCAAACCTGGCTCTCCCCTGATCGTTGACCCGGCGTTTTACAACCGTATTGCCAACGCCACGGACCAGCGAAGGCTGGTAGAAACGCTGGAGGTGCCGATTCGCGACGCGCGCGCCTGGAAAGTACCCGCGGGTCACGTGATGCGCCTGTGCACCCGTCAGGGTCCTCAGGTGGGAGATTTCAACCTATGGTCGCTGCACAACCCCCGCGAGCGCTTCTGGGCCTCGCGCACCCGCCAGCTGCAGCGCGCTCACGTCAGCGTTCATGACCGCCTCTGGTCATCCCTGCCTTATCTTCGACCCATGGCGACCATCACCGCCGACACGCTCGAGCACTACGGTGTCGACGAGGATGGCGGGCGTGTTCACGATCTATTAGGGACGCGCTGCGACCCCTACGTGAATCATTTGCTGACCGGTGAGGATTTCGACTTCCACTGCCACTCCAACCTGACCCGGGCCGTAGCGCCGTTCGGTCTCACCGAATTCGATATCCACGACGTGCTCAACGTCTTCCAGTGCACCGGCCTGAACGAACAGGACCAGTACTTCATGAAAGCCTGCCCCGCACAAGCAGGCGACTATCTGGAGCTGTTTGCCGAAATCGACCTGCTCTGTGCGCTTTCCTGCTGCCCGGGCGGCGATCTTTCGGTGGATCTATGGGGCAGCGACGCCACCGACGATGATCTGCTGGCCACCTGCCACCCTATCGGCATCGAGATCTACGCGCTCGATGACTCGCTGTTAGAAGGCTGGTCGCCGCCGACGCCGCCTGACTATCGCGGCAACCACGGCGTGCGTCCGCCGGAAGAGGATTGGAGCGCCAAACGCCGTTCATGCTGCTGACGCGCCCATCAGGCATCGAGGCCACCAAATTTGCCGTTCTGGTAGTCCTCGACCGCCTGAACGATCTCTTCACGACTCGACATCACAAAAGGACCGTGGGACACCACCGGCTCATCGATAACCTCGCCGTGGCCAAACAGCAGCTGTGCGTCACTGCTGGCTTCGATGTCGAGGCTATCACCATCGCGATCCACTTCAATCAGATGGTGAGGTTGCACTGGCTCGCCGCTCACCTCAACGTCGCCATCTACCACGTAGAGAAATACCTGCCGCCCCGGCGCCACGGGTAGCTGTTCATGGCTACCCGCCGGCAACCGCAGCGTGGACATGAAAACGCCGGTCAGCGTGTCGATAGGGCCGGTGCTCTCCTGCCACTGCCCGGCGATCAGGTTCAGCTCACCGCCGCCCGGCAACGCAATGGCCGGTATGTCCGGCTGCTGCAGGCCCACGTAGCGCGGCTCGCTCATCTTCAGGCGCGCCGGCAGGTTGACCCACAGCTGGAGGATCTCCAGCGGGCCGCCCTCGCGCATAAACTCGGGCGACGATACTTCCGCATGCACAATACCGCTGCCCGCCGTCATCCACTGCACGCCACCCGCATGGATCACGCTTTGATGGCTGGCGCTGTCCGCGTGGGCCAGCGAGCCTTCCAGAATAAAGGTGACCGTCTCAAAGCCCCTGTGCGGGTGCGGGCCAAACGGCAGGCCCTGGTTATTGGCCGGATACGTCTGGGGGCCGTGGTGGTTAAGAAACAGAAACGGATCGAGCTGCTCGAGCTGCGGCCCCGGCAATGGCCGCCGGGTGACCAGATCGCCGATATCGTCGCGCCTGGCCGGGTGCTGGGCGATGACGTGACGCGCTTGCTGAGTGCTATCTGAGGACATAACTATCTCCTTATCAATATGTCCCAGCGTAAAACCTACAGCCGCGGATTAGGAGCGAATAATTTACCTCGTTTCATTGAAGGAAATTGTCATTAAACCCTTCAGCTGTTTCCTCAAAAATCGGTCACTACCGTCACGCCCGCCCCTTCGAACTCATCCATGTTCATCAGCGCATCAATCGACTGCTCAAGCGTGATACGTTTGCCGATAAGTTTTTCAGGCGCCAGCTTTCCCGACTCGATCATCGCCAGCATGGCGTCGTAACGATGCGCCTGCATACCGTGACTGCCCAGTATTTCAAGCTCATGGGCAATGACCTTGCTCATGGGAATGGCAGGCGTGCTGTCCTCGGCCATCATCAGCCCAACCTGGATATGCTTGCCACGTTTACGGAGGTTGCTGATGGAGTTGAAGCAAGTCGTCGAGTGCCCCAGCGCATCCAGAGAGACGTGAGCGCCTCCCCTCGTTATTTCTGTCACCGCTTCAACCACATTGGCCACCTTGGCAGCATTCACGGTGGCAACGGCGCCCAATTGACGGGCCAGATTCAGCGCGTCTTCCGAAATATCGACAGCGACAACGTTAGCGCCGATGGCGTTGGCAATCATCACGGCCGATAGACCAACACCCCCGCAGCCGTGGACGGCCACCCACTGCCCAGCGGATGCTCGCCCTTGATCGACAACTGCCCGAAATGAAGTGACGAAACGACAGCCCAAGCTGGCCGCCGTCGCAAAGTCGAGCGTCTCCGGCAATGCGACCAAATTGACGTCGGCGTAGTGAATACTCACATACTCGGCAAACGATCCCCAATGGGTGAAACCGGGCTGAAACTGGCTATCGCACACCTGGTGATTACCGGAGTGGCACTCTGGGCAGGTGCCGCACCCACCAACGAACGGCACCGTCACGTGATCGCCAACCCGCCACTTTTTTACGTCTTTACCCACGGCTTCGACCACGCCGGCAAGCTCATGCCCCGGCACATGAGGAAGTTGAATATCGGTGTCATGCCCCACCCAGCCATGCCAGTCGCTACGGCACACCCCGTTCGCCATCACCTTCACAACAACGCCATGCGCCTCAGGCGTAGGGTCAGGCACGTGCTGTATCTGTGGTGGGGCGGAAAATTGCTCAAAAACAACGGCTTTCATTCAGGTCTCCAACTCTATATCGTTTTTTACTTAATAATGGCTCCCGCGGGTAAGACGCAAATTATTGGCCGCTAACGCTTAGCCGCCCCACCACCTCCAGCCCACCCGCGGCCGGCCGCACGACCACCATCTCGCCCGAGCCCACGCCTCGCCCGGCCAGCGCTGAGATATTCACCTGATGGGTTACCAGAAGCATGTTGCCTGATTTTTCCCAGGCGGCTATCTGCTCGCGGGCGGTTTGGGTGATAAATTCCCGATCACCGCGTCCGCGAAAGAACGAATCCAGCCACGGCGCAGGCTCCACATCGCCCAGTTGCATGAGCTCGGCAGTATCAAGCGCCCGACACCAGCGCGACGAGTACACCGCCCCGATGGGGATATCCCGCTCACGAAACACCTCGCCAATCGCCCGCGCCTGGGCACGCCCCTCCTCAGACAGGTTGCGCTGGGTTTCGCAGCGGCCACGCTCGAACTCTGGCGGGTCGCCGATGCCCGGCGCCAGCGCATGGCGCATCAGAATCACCAGGCCGCCTTCCTCAAGCGCCTGCCAGATGGCTTCATCCGCCTGCGCACTGAGCGGCAGCGCGCCCAGCATGGCGAGGAGCAGGGTTAGGGTGATGTGGCGAAGGGTGGGCATGCGGAGCATCCTCCGTTAGTGGCGAATATAGCTACTCAATATTCTGAATCTGTTCCCTCATCTGCTCGATCAGCACCTTCAGTTCCACCGCGCAGCGGGTGGTGTCGGCGACGACGGATTTGGACGAGAGCGTGTTGGCTTCGCGGTTGAGCTCCTGCATCAGGAAGTCCAGGCGGCGGCCTTTGGGGCCTTTCTGGGCCAGTTGGCGGCGCACTTCTTCCACGTGGGCCGTGAGACGGTCGAGTTCTTCGTCCACATCGGCTTTTTGCGCCACCAATACCAGCTCGGCTTCCAGGCGTTGCGGGTCGAGTTCGGTTTTGGCGACGTCCAGCCGCTCCAGCAGTTGGGCGCGCTGGCGCTCCAGAATCTGCGGCAGCAGGCCGCGCACGGTGGCGACCTGTTCGCTCACAGCGTCCAGGCGGGAGGTGATCATCTCGGCGAGCTTTGCGCCTTCCCGGGCGCGGGCGTCAATCAGCTCGTCCAGCGCTTGCTCAAACAGCGTCGCAGCAGCGGTTTTGATGGCGTCCTGGTCGAGATGCTGGGTCTCCATTACGCCGGGCTGATTTAACAGGTCGAGCGTGGTGGGCACGCCGGCGTGAGGAACCTGGTGGTGCACCACGCTCAGCGCTTCGGCAATTTCCGCCAGCCGGCGGGTGTTGACGGCGGGTGCCTGACTTTCCTCAGCGGCGTCAAAACGCAGGCTGCATTCGACCTTACCGCGCGCCAGGCGGTTACGCAGGGCGTCGCGTAGCAGCGGTTCCAGGTCGCGCAGGGCGTCAGGCAAGCGAAAGTGTGGCTCCAGGTAGCGCTGATTGACCGAGCGAATCTCCACCTGCAGGGTGCCGAACGGGGCGGCCTGCTCGGCGCGGGCAAAGGCGGTCATGCTGTGGACGTGACGGGGGCTGGCCATGAGGGATTCCTGTTAATCGCGCATTTACGCCAGTTTACCCGATCTGCTGCCGGTTGCGATGTCCGCCTTGAATAGGCCCATCGGCGGTAGCGTTGACGTGTACAATGGGAGGCTTTCCTACTCCAAGATTTGATGTGAGGTGCTATGCGTCCTGATGTTGTTCGCCCCAGCGGTCGCGAAGCCGACCAGCTCCGCGACATTCGCTTGACCCGCGACTACACCCGCCACGCGGAAGGCTCCGTGCTGGTGGAGTTTGGCGATACCAAGGTGCTGTGTAACGCGAGCGTGGAAGCGGGCGTACCGCGCTGGCTGCGTGGCAAGAATCAGGGCTGGATCACCGCCGAGTATGGCATGCTGCCCCGCGCCACTCACTCGCGCAGCGGCCGTGAAGCGACCCGCGGCAAGCAGGGCGGTCGCACGTTGGAAATTCAGCGCTTGATTGGCCGCAGCCTGCGCGCCGCGGTGAATTTGAAAAAGCTCGGCGAATTCACCATCACCGTGGATTGCGACGTCATACAGGCCGATGGCGGCACGCGTACCGCGGCGATCACCGGCGGCTGTGTCGCCCTGGTGGATGCGATCCGCTACCTGCAGCGCGAGAAGAAGATCAAGGGCGACCCGTTCAAGCAGCTGGTCAGCGCCATTTCGGTAGGCATCTATAAGGGCGTGCCGGTGCTGGATCTGGACTACCCGGAAGACAGCAAAGCCGACACGGACCTGAACGTGGTGATGACCGAAAGCGGCGAGCTGATCGAAGTGCAGGGCACGGCGGAAGCAGGGGCGTTCAACCGCGCCGAGCTGAATGCCATGCTCGATCTGGCCGAAAAGGCGGGCGGTGAGCTACGCGAACAGCAGCGCGAAGCGCTAGGGATTCGCGGCTAAACGCTCACCCACAGCCACAACGCAACAAGCCGACTCAAGAGTCGGCTTGTTGCTTATTGCCTATTACCAGGCGGCGACGCGGGAAAGTACGCTGTCTGGTGCTTAAAGCGCCAGGTCGTACTCGACGATCAACGGGGCGAATTCAGAGAAAGTCGCCTCGTAATCGATCCACGCGTCGACCACGTGGCGGCGGAAGTTGGGGCCGACCAGCTGATAGTCGATCCGCCAGCCTTCCTGGCGCTCACGGGGCACTTCCTGGTCAAGCTTCGGCCACCAGGTATATTCGCCCGCGTCGCGGTTGATTTCCCGGAAGGTGTCGATAAACCCGGTTGGGCCAAGCACCTGATCCATCCAGGCTCGCTCTTCCGGGCGAAACCCCGGGGTGAGCTGGTTGTCCGACCAGTTGGCCAGGTCGACGGTTTTGTGGGCAATGTGCCAGGTCCCGCAAATGATGTATTCGCGACGTTTGCGCGACATCTTGGTCAGGTATTCCTGGTACTGCTCCATGAACGCCTGTTTGGCTTTCTGGTCGCTTCCATCGGGCATCAGGAAGGTGGCAATACTGAAGCGGTCATAGTCCGCCTGCAGAAAGCGCCCTTCGTGGTCGCACTGGGGGAACCCCAGGCCGTACATGATCGCCTTGGGTATCTTGCGGCAATACAGTGCCACACCGGAGAAACCGTCTTCCTCGGCATCCAGGAAATAGCCTTCGTAGCCTTCCGGATAGAGAATATGGTCACCCAGTTCAAAACTTTTTGCCTTGATGTTCTGCACGCAGACCACGTCGGCATCCTGCTGAGCCAGCCAGTCCAGGAAGCCACGATCAACGGCATCACGTATACCATTGACATTGATGCTGGCAATTTTCATAAATCGTCCCTTTTGCGTCGCTGCTGTATGATACCCGACGTTTAGACGTTTGGGTAAATAGACAAACCCAATCTTGCTATTTACCTGGCTTTTATTGTTGCCTTTGCCCTACATGCCGACTGACAAGAGAAGACCGCCGTGGCCAACACTCTACAACCCTACCAGCGCGATTTCATTGCCTTTGCCATCGAGCAGGGCGTGCTCAAGTTTGGCGAGTTCACGCTCAAGTCGGGGCGAGTGAGCCCTTACTTCTTCAACGCCGGGCTGTTTCAAACCGGCCGCGCCCTGGCCAAGCTGGGCCGCTTTTACGCCCAGGCGATCGTCGATAGCGGCCTGCAGGCCGACGTGCTGTTCGGCCCGGCGTACAAGGGGATTCCCCTGGCGGCGGTGACCGCCGCCGCCCTTGCGGACCACCACGACCGCGACATGCCCTACGCCTTCAATCGCAAGGAAGCCAAGACCCACGGCGAAGGCGGCAATATCGTCGGCGCACCGCTGTCAGGCGATATTCTGATCATCGACGACGTGATCACCGCCGGCACCGCCATTCGTGAGGTCATGGACCTGATCGAACAAAGCGGCGCCCGGGCGGGCGGCGTGATCATCGCGCTTGACCGTCAGGAGCGCGGCCAGGGCGAGCAAAGCGCGATTCAGGAAGTCCAGGCTCAGTACGGTATGCCGGTAGTCAGCATCGTCACCCTTGAGCAAGTACTTACGTATCTTGAAGAGCATGCCGGTGGCGAAATGCTCGCCTACGCTGAAGCGGTACGCGCCTACCGCGACCGCTACGGCATTACCGGCTAGATGTTAGGGTGAGGCTAGCCCAGCACCGGCATAGCCTTGCTGGCGCCACGCCTCGTAGCTGACGATGGCCACGGCGTTGGAGAGATTGAGGCTTCGGTTATTGGGCTGCATGGGCAGGCGCAGCTTCTGCTCGTCGGGTAGCGCAGCGTGGACCTCGGGGGAAAGCCCGGCGGTTTCCGAGCCGAACAGCAGCACATCGCCCGGGGCAAAGGCGGCGTCGCTATGGGTGCGGCGGCCTTTGGTAGTGATCGCCCAAATGGTGCGCCCCTGCATGGCGTTTTGAAAGGCCGTAAAATCCGCGTGGCGGGTGACGTTGGCCAAGTCACGATAATCCAGTCCGGCGCGGCGCAGCTTTTTCTCTTCGAGATCAAAGCCCAGCGGTTCAATCAGGTGTAAACGGCAGCCGTTGTTGGCCACCAGGCGCATGATGTTCCCTGTATTGGGGGCCATGCGCGGTTCAAATAGCGCTACTTCAAACATCACCACCTGCCTATTATTGACGCATTGTGCATTCGACCAGCGCCACCGATTGTAATGGATATCTTCCAGGAACACTTGTAGAGGTCACGCTTCGCCATGACGCCCCAACCGCCAAAAAGCATTCTTAGCCGCATTAACGGGCTGAACCCACGCCAACAGGAAGCGGTGCGTTATATCGATGGTCCCTGCCTGGTACTCGCGGGCGCCGGTTCCGGCAAAACCAGCGTGATCACCACCAAGATTGCCTACCTGGTGCAGGAATGCGGCATGAGCGCGCGCAAGATTGCCGCGGTGACCTTTACCAACAAGGCCGCCCGGGAAATGAAAGAGCGCGTGGGCCAGATGCTGAAGGGCAAAGAAGGCCACGGGCTGACGGTCTCGACCTTCCACACCCTGGGGCTGAACATCATCCGCGGCGAGCTTAAAACCCTGGGCTACAAGCCGGGTTTTTCGCTATTTGACCCGGAAGACGCCAAGGCGCTGCTACGCGATTTGATGAACAAGGACGCCCAGGTGGACGCCGAGCAGATCAACGCCGTGCAGAGCAAGATTTCCACCTGGAAGAACGACCTCGTGCTGCCCAGCGACGCGCTCTCGTTTGCCGCGGATGACGACGAGCACTTCGCCGCCCGGGTCTACGAGGCCTACGTCCGCCACCTGAAAGCCTACAACGCAGTGGATTTCGACGACCTGATTCTGCTCCCGGTGGTACTGCTGCAGCGCGACCCCGAAGCGCTTGAGCGCTGGCGGCGCAAGATCCACTACATGCTGGTGGATGAGTACCAGGACACCAACGTGTCCCAGTACCTGCTGGTCAAACTGCTGATGGCCGAGCGGGCGACGTTTACCGTGGTCGGCGACGACGATCAGTCGATCTATGCCTGGCGCGGCGCACGACCGGAAAACCTGATCACCCTGGGCGAGGATTTCCCCCGCCTCAAGGTCATCAAGCTGGAGCAGAACTACCGCTCCACCGGCACCATCCTGCGCGCCGCCAACACATTGATCGCCAACAATCCCCACGTCTACGACAAGACCCTGTGGTCGGACATGGGCGACGGCGCGCCCATTCGGGTGGTGGTCAATCGCCACGAAGAAGCCGAAGCCGAACGGGTCGCCAGCGAAATGTTCACCCGGCGGATCAAGGAACACGCCGAATGGCGGGATTTTGCGGTGCTCTACCGGGGCAACTTTCAGGCGCGGCTGCTGGAGCTCAAGCTGCAGCACTACCAGATTCCCTACAAGCTGTCGGGCGGCACGTCGTTTTTCTCGCGCAACGAGATCAAGGACACCATGGCCTATCTGCGGCTGCTGATTAATCCCGCCGACGACAACGCCTTTTTGCGCATCGTCAACGTGCCGCGCCGTGAAATCGGCCCCGGCACCGTCGAAAAGCTGGCGAATTATGCGACAGAGCGCTCCATTTCGCTGTTTGCCGCCTGCCATGAGCTCGGCCTGGAGCAGGTGTTACCCACCCGGGCGGTGGAGCGCCTGTCGCGCTTTACCCACTTTATCGACGGCGTGCGCAAGCGCATGGACCAGGGCGATGCCATTGCCGCGATTCGCGACATGCTGCGCGATATGGATTACGAGGCGTGGCTGTATCAAAACGCCAGCGCGCCGACCGTCGCCGAGCGGCGCATGGCCAACGTGTGGATACTGATTGACCAGTTGGAGAAATCGCTCAACCGCGACCCGGAAGACGATACAGCGTCTGAAAACACCGAAACCGACGGCGTCGAGGCGGCGATATCCCGCCTGGTACTGCGCGATATCCTCGAGCAGCAGGCCGAAGAGGATGACTCCGATCGCGTGCAGCTGCTGACCATGCACGCCTCCAAGGGGCTGGAATTCCCGCATGTCTATCTAATGGGACTGGAGGAAGACCTGCTGCCCCACCGCAACGCCATTGAAATGGGCACGGTGGAAGAAGAACGGCGCCTGGCCTACGTGGGCATTACCCGGGCCCGTCGCTCGCTGACGCTGACCCTTGCCCGCCAGCGCAAGGCCTATGGGGAGCTGATGGATTGCCAGCCCAGCCGCTTTCTGGACGAGCTGCCTGCTGAAGATCTGGAATGGGAAGGCCGCGCGGATAAGGAAAATCCCGAGAAAAAACAAGCCCGTGGTCAGGATGCCATTGCCGGGCTGCGTTCTTTGTTGGGCTGAGGGCGCTTTGCTGAAACAACTTTATCCACAAGCAGTTTTTCGACGCGCCTGTGGATCGCTTATTCCGCCTCGGCCACCATGTAATCGACAACCGCTTCGATCTCTTCATCGGAGGCGCTGCTGCCGCCCCTTGCCGGCATTGCGCCCTTACCCTCGAACACGCTTTGATAGAGCGCCTCGGTGTCCTGCTCCAGGCGCGCCGACCAGGCTTCCGAATCGCCTAGCGCGGGGGCGCCTGCCGCACCGCTATCGTGGCACGCCGCACAGCCGGTGCTGGCGTAAAGCGAGGCACCATCCGCTTCACCGCCGCCGCTCTCGGCGTCTGCTTCAGCCTGTGCTTCGGAGGCCGCCGTGCCGCAATCCTGGCCTTGCAGACAAACGCTCCCCACGGGCGCCAGCCGCTCGGCAATGGCCTCGTCAGAGGTATCGGCCAGCAAACCCTGGCCACCCATCATGGCGACCCCCAGCACTAAAAACCCCCTCACACTCCATTTAATATTCACTCGCACCACCTCATATTTATTATTGTCGGCGTTTGGGCGGCTGAAATACCCTGGGCTGCCGAGACGCCTCGTCAACGAATATTAGCAGTATAGTGGCAATTGAAAGCGCGACAAAACCAACCGCGACTGGCGGGTCAACGCGATAACGACGCTGCAGAGCGCCAGCTCAACCGCGCCAGGCCAGTACCTGCTGCCGGGCATATTCGCTGAAACCCGCGCGCGAATAGAGATCGAAAGCCGGTGTATTATCTTGATCCACCGACAGCAGCAGCTCATGGGCGCCCGCCTGCTGGGCGAGCGCCAGAGCATCATTGAGTATGTATCGGCCCAGCCCCTGACGGCGCCATTCGGGCACCACGCCCATGAGCATCAGTTCCCAGCGGTTAACCTCGTGACGCGGCGCCAGCAGTAACACGCCCGCCGGCGTCGGCGATTCATTCACCCATAACGCATACCAATGCGCAGGGGCGTGGGCATCCTGCTGGTAAAACCCCGCCAATAGATCATCTACCGAGAGGATCTCACGCAACAAGCAGCAATCCAGCGACGCGTGTCCCACCGCCGTCAACAGCGCGTGTTGTTGCGCAGGCGTCAGCGTTTCCCAGGGCGTCCAACGCAGTGAAGCGGCAGGCGTCTCGGTGGCAAGGCGGCTGTCCGTTGCGGCCCTTAAACAGCGCAGCGACACGAGAGGCTCCATTCCATGGGCGAGTAACTGCGCCTTGGTATGAGGGGCATCGGGGGGTATCTCGATATGGCAAAGCGTCCATTGCTGACCCATTACCCAGGCGCGCGCCGCCTCGATCAGCGCGTTGCGATGATCGCCCTGGACGTTGGGCAGCCACAGCTGTGCCATGTTCAGGGGCAGAGGTTGCACCCAGACAGCGCCGGTTAGCTGCTCCCCTTCAAGGCTGATCCATAGCCCTCTCCACTGGTCATCAGGCTGATGCTGCATGGCCTTTACCCCGGCGCTAAGCGCGGCTTGCTGTGCCGGGTCATGGGCAGCCGCCAGTTGCAGCAGGGCCTCACGACGTTTTTCCGGCGGACAGGGGATTACCCTGGGAGAACCGACGGTATGCTTATGGGATTCCATCAATGCAGGCTCCGAATACGCAACAAAGCGTGCTACGTTATTAACTTATACGTTTATCCTGACCGTCTACGCCTTGGCATGCCAGCCATTTCTTATTAGGCAGCATCCCCTGGCTCGGCTAAGAGACCCCCGCGTCATGCGCATTTTGCTGGTAGAAGACGACGCAAGTTTAGCCTCGGGTATCCGGTTAGCCTTAAAGCCCGAACACTTCACGGTCGATCATATAAGCGACGGTGCGACCGCGGTGAATGCCTTGACCGAAGGCGAGCCGTTTGACGCGGTGATCCTCGATTTAGGCCTGCCTAATCTCGACGGAAAAGAGGTGTTGAATGCGGTCCGGCACCACGGTTGCCAAGTGCCCATTCTGGTGCTGACGGCCCGCGATGGGGTGGACGACCTGATCGCCGGGCTGGATGCCGGCGCCGATGACTACTTGACCAAACCGTTTGAAGTGGCCGAGCTGAAAGCCCGCCTACGCGCCCTGCTACGCCGCAGCCAGGGCCAGATCAGCAGCGTACTGAGCGGTTGGGGTATCCGTCTTGACCCGCATACCCTGATCGTTAGCTATCAGGGTAAAGACGTGACGTTATCACGCCGTGAACTCGCGCTGTTGCAGGAGTTCATGAGCCATCCCGGCCGAGTGTTTACCCGCGATACGCTGGCCCGTCTGGTCTACGGCTGGGAAGAAGATGTCGAAAGCAACGCCATCGAGGTACATATTCACCATTTACGCCGCAAGCTGTTTCCTGAGGTCATTCGCACGGTGCGCGGCATCGGCTACGTGATGGATAAACCGCCGAAGGATGACGCATGACCTCGATACGCCAACGCACGCTGGGATTGGCACTGCTGGTGTTCGGGATCAGCATGCTGGTGATCGGGTTTACCAGCTACCGCTACGCCACCCATGAAGTCGAAGCGCTGTACGATTCAAGCCTTGCCCAGACCGCCCGGCTGCTGGAAGGCTTATTGAAAACCCCTCTACCGGAAGAGACGCAAAACGAACTGCTCATTAGCCTGGAAGAGGCGCTTGGCAATGTTGCCAGCGGCGACCAAGCCACGGCTACACGCCGCGAAGATAGCCAATTGGGCTTTCAACTGTGGGAAAACGAGCGTCTCCTGCTGCGCTCGGGCAATGCCCCTGACGTGGCGCTTCCCGATCACCCGGCAGGCTTCACCAGCCAATCCATCGGCGAACACGAATGGCGCCTTTATATCCATAACGTCCGTGATTCGAACCGGCGCATCGTGATCAGCGAGCGGGAGGATGTGCGCGGCGATATTATCAGCGAGGTGGCATTGCGTACGCTGATGCCCGACCTGATTGGCCTGCCGTTTCTCGCCGCCCTGCTGTGGTGGTCCATTGGCTGGGGGCTGGCGCCCTTATCGCGAATGGCCGCGCAGATACGCCATCGTGATCCGCACAATTTACAGCCCCTGTCTTTTAGCCCGCTCCCCCAGGAACTCGGCACTATCGCCGGCGCCCTCAACCGGCTGTTGGCGCGAATCCGCAGGATGCGCGAGCGTGAGACGCGCTTTATTGCCGATGCCGCCCATGAACTGCGCACGCCCCTGGCGGTGCTTGATCTACACGCCCAGAATGCCCTGGCCGCCGATAACCGGGAGGATCGTGAAGAAGCCCTCAACCTCCTGCGCGGTGGCGTTGCCCGCGCGACGCGCTTGGTCACCCAGCTGTTGACCCTGGCTCGCCTGGCGCCTGAAGACGCATCACGCGCCGAGTACCGGACCGCCAACCTGCTCAGCGAGGTCCGCGAGACCCTGGCCAAGCTTTCGCCACTGGCCGCCGAGCGCGAACAGCAGCTATTGCTCAATGCGGAAGAGCAGGCAGATTGGTCAATCTGGGAAGAACCCGGCGCCATGGAAATCCTGATGCAGAACCTGGTGGGAAATGCCATTCAGCACTCCCCTCACCAGAGTGCTATCAGCGTTACCCTGGCAACGGCGACGTCCGGATTTGTCTTATGGGTGGACGATCAGGGACCTGGCATCCCCCACAGCGAGCGTAAAAGAGTCGTTGAGCGCTTTCAGCGCGCAGGACCCAGCGCCGGTTCCGGGCTAGGCCTTTCCATCGTTGAGAGGCTGGTTGCCCGTCACGGCGGCACCCTGCAGCTTGATGAGGCCCCCGAAGGAGGGTTGCGGGTACGTATTGAGTTGCCGCTTCCCGCGGCTGAGCCTCCATAAACAGCCTATTCGTTTATTTGATGGACCTCTTAAGGTTGCCATAAGAATTGCGTGCAACTGTGGAAGTGCATGGTGAGCCAGCAATCACGGCTTGCCCTTTTCTCCACAAGGAGGTCCCCAATGAACCAAGTCACCTTTTCACCCAAACCATTGATTCAGCTTGGCTCAACGCCCTTGTTGACAATGCCGGCGGCGCGACGCCTGGCGCCCACCAGCCCGGCCATGACCGTACTGACCGACTTTTCCCAGGTAGTACCTCAATCGGTCGATGCCGACACGCCCATCGACGAAGCGCACCTCAAGATGCGCTACGGCGGCGTAAGGCTGCTATTCGTGATGGACAAGCAGGCCCACTGCATCGGCATTATTACCTCGAAAGAAGTGATTGGCACTCGGCGTATCAATCTCGCCATGCAGCAGCGCGATCTTCCTCGCGAGGACATCACTGCGGAAATGATCATGACACCGTGGCACAAGCTCAGTGCCATGCCGGTCGCCCAACTGGCCTCGCTGACCATCGAGGATCTGGTGCTGTCGATGGAAGCAGTCACCGATCAGCACCTGTTGGTCACCGAGCAGAACGATAACCATGAGCTGAGAATTCGCGGTCTTATCTCTGCAACCGATATCCAGAATGCGGTGGGTAAAGAGATCAACCCGGTGCCGAGGGCGAAAAGCTTTGCCGAGATTTGCCAGGTCATTACCGGTCACGATCTGTAAGTCGTCACCGCTGGTGGCTCCTTTAACCAGCAACGCCCTTTAGCGAGAGATCGCTAAAGGGCGTTTTTAGGTGCTTACCACGCTGTGTTCTAGAACAATTCAGCGTTAATCAGCAGGTGAGCGCCGATACTGGCAATATAGCCTAGCAGGATGGCCGGCGCCCAACGCAAATGCCGCGCAAAGGTATAAATTCCCCTCGCCTGCCCCATCAAGGCAACGCCTGCCGCTGAGCCCATCGACAGCAGGCTGCCGCCGACGCCCGCCGTCAGCGTAATCAGCAACCAGTTGCCCGTGGACATATCGGGCTCCATCGATAGCACCGCGAACATCACCGGGATGTTATCAACCACCGCTGACATCAGTCCCAACACCACATTGGCCCACACCGGATTCCAGCTGCCGTAAAGGGTTTCTGACAGCAGGCCGAGATAGCCAATGAACCCCAGGCCACCCACGCACATCACGACCCCGTAGAAAAACAGCAGCGTATCCCACTCGGAACGGGCAATCCGGCTGAAGATATCAAACGGCACCACACTGCCGAGCTGCTCGAGCTTTTTCCAGTCGCCGCGGCGCGAGTAACGCTCGCGCTTGCGCTCCAGGGAGCGAGGCAGGCTGCGACGCAGATAATAGCCAAAGAACTGCAACAGCCCGAGACCAAACATCATGCCCATGGCCGGCGGTAAATGCAGCACCGAGTGGCTGAGCACCGAAATCGCCACGGTGATCAGGAACAGCACGATAATCCGCCGCGCGCCGCGCTTGAGCCACACGTTTTCCGACAGCGATTCGGGTTTTCGATTACGGATGAAGCAGCTCATGATCACGGCCGGCACCATGAAATTGACGATCGAGGGCACCAGCAGTTTGAAGAAATCGGTAAAGGCGACCTGGCCTGCCTGCCACACCATCAAGGTGGTGATATCGCCAAAGGGGCTGAACGCGCCGCCAGCATTGGAGGCCACGACCACGTTGATACAGCATAAGCTGATGAAGCGATCATCCCCCTCGGCAACTTTCAGCACCACGGCACACATCAGCATGGCCGTGGTCATGTTGTTGGCGATTGCCGAGATGCCAAACGCCAGCACGCCGGTGATCCAGAACAGACTTCGGTAGCTGAACCCTTTGCGCACCAGCCAGGCGCGCAAGGCATCAAACACCCGTCGCTCTTCCATGGCGTTGATATAGGTCATCGCCACCAGCAAGAACAGCAACAGCTCGGTGTACTCAAGCAGCGTTTCGCGAAACGCCGTTTCTGCTTCGTCGGGCAAGCCGGCTTGTACATACACCCACGCGACCAGTGCCCAAATCAAGCCTGCCGCGATCAAGACGGGCTTCGACTTGCGCATATGCAACAGCTCTTCGGCCATCACCAGCGCATAAGCCAGGACAAAAATAGCAACGGAGAGGATGCCGGCAAAGGAGCGGGTCAGGTCGAGCGACCCGGCAGCGGCAAAAGAAAGGGTAGGAACGGCAAGACAGCAAAACGCGAACAGCAGACACATCACTCGGCGGCTATGGCGCCCGGCGGTGAGGTAATCGGGTGGTTTCATGGCGGAGAAATCCCAGCGATAGAACGAAGGAAGGAAGGATAAACCGCCATAATAATAAGCCGACTAACGGAATGTGGCAATGCAACGTTGCAGCCTGCAAAGGGTGACTGACAGGATCAGCTGGTTAACTCTGTTTGCTTCCGGCAGTGACATAAGTAATGTACTTCAGATCAGGTACCATTTTCTTAATATCAGAATGCTCCTTTCACCCTTCAAAAAAACCCAAAAAACTCTTTAACACGTTGTTAAAAAATAAATTTAACAAACTTAGTGAGTAATCTCATACACCCCGTAAACCCTCTTAACGTCATGAGACACGACTTTACAATTATCTAGGACCGACCAACACTTATTCCGTCCCCAGCCTGAAATGGTTCCGCAGTCTAGAGAGTTGTCTATTTTATTTTCCAGCATGAAGCTGGAAAAATAGTGTTGCGTATGGGGTTCGAGAAACCATGACACCCGGACGAAGTGGCGTTGGAATAACTTGCCTGTCGCAGGGCCTGATAACTTTCAGCAGTGGTTGCCCGCAACCATGAGGTAACGTCATGCTCGAGCCAACCAGGCAGCTCATAACAGCAGGAAACACAACGCTTCTTCACAATGCCGTAAAGCAGCTTTGTGGCTATGGCTGGTCAATTCGACATGCTGTTAATGTCCATAGCGCAATGGAGTTGCTCGATAAAAAAGCATGTAGCGTTGGGTTGATCGCCATTGATCCGTCAGCATCCACACTGCTTCTGGAAATCGATAGTAACCCCTGCTTATCGAAGGTTGCTTGGGTAGCCCTCATCGAACGTAACGGATTGTGTCATGAGAAGACTCGCGAGTGGATCTTCAGCACTTGCTACGCTTACCAAGTCCACCCCACCGACGCAAGTAAGCTCGATATCCTATTGGAGAGTGCGCTGGCGATGACCAGCCTCCACAATGCTCACCCCGCCCCGACGCTTTCCAGCTTGGACGATGAGTATCATATCGTTGGCGATAGTCCGGCCATGCAGCACCTCTATCGAACTATCCACAAGGTGGCTACTGCCAGTGCACCTGTGCTGATTATCGGAGAGTCGGGCACAGGAAAGGAGCTCACGGCTCATGCCATTCATGCCCATTCATCCAGACGTCATGGACCGTTTAACGTCGTCAACTGTGGCGCTCTGCCCTCAGGGCTTATCCAGTCCGAACTATTTGGTCATGAGAAGGGAGCCTTCACCGGGGCCAATCAGCGCAAGATCGGCATTATTGAGCATTCGCAGGGGGGCACCCTGTTTCTCGACGAAATAGGTGACTTGCCCATGGAGTTACAAGTCAATCTGCTTCGCTTCCTGGAAAACCTCAAGGTGTTGCGAGTCGGTGGGCTTCAGGAAATTCCTGTCGATGTCAGAGTGGTGGCCGCCACTCACGTCGACCTTGATAAGGCCGTCAGCAGAGGAGAGTTTCGCGAGGATCTCTACCATCGACTCAATGTACTTCAAGTCTGTATACCGGCGCTAAAGGAGCACCCTGAGGACATTGAAACCCTTGCTCACTTTTTCTTCCAGAAGTTCTCGGCCGAAAAGCCATCCAGAGTCTGTGGGTTCAGCCACGAATGTATTGTTGTCATGCGTCAACACCACTGGCCAGGCAATATTCGCGAACTGGTCAACCGGGTTAGACGCTCCATGGTTATGTGCGAGCAAAGGCTCATCACCCCCGCCGACATGGGGCTTGAAAGACGACATAGGCTTTCCCGGGATATCGATACCCTTCAGCGGGTTCGTGACATGGCAGAGTTCGAGGCCGTCAGGGCTGCCCTGGCGCGAAATAAACACAATGTGCTGCGTGCGTCGCTCGAACTAGGCGTCTCACGCGTCACCTTATACCGACTAATCGAGAAGCACTGTATCGAAAAGAATAGCTGCCCCGATGAACGACACACGAGCCAGCCATCAACGTCCGGGCACGTTCAACTGACGTCAAAATGATGAAGATAAGTCATAAGGGTTAACCCATGTCTCTCCCGGTTGGGACGAGGCTCTACGCAAAAAAGAAAAAAGGAAGGGAGCCATGACTACACGAGGCACAAACATCCTCTATACCGCTGGCTTGGTATCATTGATCGGTTGCACACCGGTGCTGGCCCAACAGACAACTCAGGGCTCGCAGATCCAACCCGTTGGCCAAGAGCCCGAGCAGCAGGAAATCCAGCCAGCCGTCCAGGCAATGGCAGAATATGGGGGCGTGTTGACACCCAAGGGCAGGCTGGTCCTGGAACCGGAGTTCCAGTACTCCCACGAGAGCATTAACCGAACGACCTTCGAGGGAGTCGAAATATTGAGCACCCTACTGATCGGGGTATTCACCGCACAGGATGTCGACCGTGACAGCTATACGGCCTCTCTGACGGGCCGATTAGGCTTTACCGACCGTTTGGAACTCGAGATGAAAGTGCCCTATGTCTATCGAGATGAGTCGAACCGCGTTACGGTCTCAGAAGTTGATCCCGATTTTACCTTGAACCGTGAGTTATCCAATAATGCGCTTGGCGATATCGAGTTAGCCGCCCATTACCAACTGAACCGTGGCCTGAATGGCATGCCTTACTTCATTGGCAATTTGCGCTACAAGACCACCACCGGTGAGGGCCCCTTCGATATCCGCCGTAACAGTGCTGGCACCCCATTGGAATTAACCACTGGCACAGGCTTTCACTCCTTCGAGCCCAGCATCACCATGCTGGTCCCCTCCGCGCCGGCCGTCTACTTCGCCAACCTTGGCTATGTGTTCAATCTTGAGGATGACGTCAATCAGCAAGTTACCCAAAATGATGACGACCTGTTCATAGGTGAGGTAGATCCCGGAGATACCGTTCGACTGAGCTTCGGCATGGCCTACTCAATCAATCCGAGCACGTCCTTTACGCTGGGCTACAAAAACGACTTCATCGGCGAGACGACAACAAAGTTTGTCAATAACAGTACCGGTAACACGACTCGAGTCAGCTCAAGCACCCTGAATGTTGGCTCTCTGCTACTTGGGTGGTCCTATCAGTTAAACCCAGATGTCGCTATCAACCTGGGCCTTGAGCTGGGCATCACAGATGATGCCCCGGATACGACCCTGACCCTTCGCATGCCTATCGGCATGGGTATTTTTTAGTTTAAATCAGTAATAAATTCGACAGCTGCCTAACCGGCAGCTGTCGTATCAGCTTCATGACACCTTTAACTATTAACCTATCAGCGAAGGATACCCGCAAAGGAGTCAGCAATCGCGGTTCGTTGCTTGGCTGCTTTTAATGCTCCGATATTATTGAGCCGAACATCAATATCGATCCGTTGCTGTATATTCCTTCCGGAGGCATTGCTCACCACACCACTGACGATGGCGTCGCGAGTTATATTTTGCAGGGCTGCCGTAAAGCCTTTGGGATCGCTCAACGTAACGCCAGAAAAACCCGCCAGACCCGATAGATCCATGTCACCTGGTGTCATATCGGTTACAAACCGACCAGTACCGGGTCCCACCTGACTGGCTGATCCAGAGGGGTCACGAAATGTCTGGGACACAACATCAGCTCCCGCCCTGGTGAAGTTGACGACCGACACCAGCTCAATGCTGTTATCGATCATGGTCTGTAACCTAGCCCCAAAGTCCACGTCGAGCCCACCGAGACTGAATCCCGCCCGCAACTGATCGAGTTCAGCCTCGGCGATGACGACGCCTCGGCTAAATTCATCATGTACAGCTAGTGAGGATAAAACCTCAGTGTAAAGACTCACAGGTGTTGGGTAACCCGAATAATGTTCCCAGTGCCTACTTAACGCTGTATCACTTGCTTCTAGGGAAGCCGCCTCGATTCCGACCGCTGCCAACATTAGCGCAGCACCGATACATCGCATCCCACTTCGCCTTCGCATAGTGCCAGATTGAGATGGCATTTTCAGATCTCCTCGTCACCGGCCCATCTCATTTCTGGCGGGCAGGGTTAGCAGACTGGTACCTAGGCTTGAACGGTTCACCCCTACTGCCAGAGGTGCATCCGGGCGCACGGCCCAATCCTGCTTATTATTGAAGTGTTTTCGGGCAATCTCGATTTCCTCGCGTGCTCCCAGAACCGTACCTTCCCACAGGGTTTCGAAGTGTTCCTTGGGCACTACCTGGGTACCTGACGCAGGATCTCCTATCAAAATATTATTAGTATCCATACCCTTTACGACAACAAAATGCTTGTAACCCCCCGTATTAACCATGGTAATAGCTGGCACTCCAATGCGGATAAAGTCATCCAGGCTGATTCTGAATCCATCAGCATTGAGCCCTTGGGCATCCAGGTAGCGCTTCATGTCCAACATGGAAAAACCCTGTCGCTGGATCTGCTCGGCATTCCCGGCCCGAATCATGCTTTCGAAAACCTCTGCTTCGGTGGTCTCACGCTGATAATGGAATGTCAGCAAGGTCGCGACCGATGCAGAACCACAGCTGAAGTCATACTGCTGCCGAATTACCCTGTCCCAGCCCTTTTCCTGCAGACTCTGAGCCTCGACCTGAAAGCTACCGAAACGATTAAATATGGAGACCTGTCCGGCATAGGCAACCGCTATATGGCCAATAAGAAAAAGTGACGCCATACCACAGCAGAGTTGTCGGGTTAGTTTCATGGCGTATTATTCCTTGGCTGGAAATCGTGTAACCAAACCCGATAAAGGCTCAGTTGGCGATAAAGACACTGATGCCCACGGCATTATTGATCGAGTTACCATTACCCGTAACGGCACTGAAAATACCTGTACCGCTGTAGCTCCCCAAGGCATCAGCAGCAAAGCTGATATTGCCTGACGCCATATTTCCACCGATATTGAAGGAAGTATCCGTTACCGAGGCTTCCATGTTCTGGACACTTTTTACCGTATTGAAATTGACGATCGCCTCACCTTCCCTGGCCCTGGCCATATCCATTTCCTGGGTATCCATTCGTTGCATCGCGGCAAAACCATCCGCCTGAAGCGCATGGCTACTATCGGCCTGACTCTTCGTCATTCCCAGGTTGATCAGTACAAGGGTGAGTGTGATAGCCATCAACGTCCGCTGGGGACGAAGTAACGTGGCTTGAATTGAACTGACTGGTGACACCTTCATGGCCTTGGCTCCCGGTACCCTATCCATATGGACAGTTCATCAAGGGAACCGGTGGAGTTCAGCCCCCACCAGTTCCCGGTTCATCAAAGCGCGTTTAACGCCCTGTATCAGTTGCCGATGCTCACATTGCTGTGGGCCGCGACGTTGGTACCCGCCACCTGGGAGTTGTACAAGCCGGTGGTCACATTCATGTTGCTGATGCCGCCGAATACCCCAGCCGCCACGGACACATTGGCTGCACCGGTTGCCAAACTTGCAGCACCGCCATTGCCACCGTTGCCACCAGCCCCACCGTTGCCAGCCATTGCAGTGGCATCGCCGCTAGTCCCTTGACCGCTGCCACCATTGCCACCGTTGCCTGCACCGCCATTACCAGCGCTGGCCGTGGCCAGGCCGCCATCACCACCATCACCACCGTCTCCAGAAGCAGAACCGGTGCCAGAACCCGAACCGGAACCGTTACCTGCGGTTCCACCCGCCGCGGCAGAGCTAGCGGTAGCGTCACCGTTGGTGCTATCACCGTTGGTAGCCGTATTGGCGTTGTCGTCATCGACATCATCAGCTGCGAATGATGCATAGCCTTGGGCAGTGCCACCTTGGGCATCTGTATCGCCATTGGCAGCATCCGCGTCACCGCCTTCGCCATAGCCGTCACCGTATCCTTCGGCATAGCCATCGCCATCGCCACCTTCGTAGCCATCACCTCCATCGGCAGTAGCATTACCTCCGTAGCCACCCTGGCCCTGGCCGCCGTCACCACCGGTGCCTTCGCCATAGCTATCGGCATAAGCCTCACCGCCAGCGCCGCCAGCAGCCCCGGTTGCTCCTCGGCCACCATAGACATTGATACTTGCGCCACTAACGGTGGAACTCATATCTTGCATTGAGATGACATTGGTCGAGGTGTTGTAGGACTCGCTCATTGCCCAAGCATCCCCACCACGACCAGTTGTACCCCCAGTGCCACCCATACCTGTTCCACTTCCGGCGCCACCGGTGCCGTCACCGCTGGAGAGAGTATTGTCATCGGAACTTTCATCAAAGTCGCCGTCGACATCAGCATAAATACTGCCTCCCGTGCCCTGACCAGAACCACTGCCGCCGTTCGCACTACCACTGCTACCGCCAGTTGCCGTGGCCTGGGAATCCACAGTCTGATCCACCTCTTCAGCTAATCCTGCGCTCGGGTTGGCATGCGCCGAAGAAATAGCCATGACAATGGCCAACAGAGGCGTGCCTGCAACTACAAGATATCTTTTCATTTTCATATCTCCATTTTAGCCTGCGAACTCTCGCCGTTGTCCCTAACGTTCAATTCTGGACCCTTGAATAACGCTTATTGCTCGCAGCCACCAACAAATAGGCATGATCTATGCCAGTTAATATCCAGTTGAAAGTAATCAACTGTAAACAATGAAAATTTATAAATTTCGGGCACTTCTGATTAGGTGGAAACATTGCCATGAGCTTTTTTAACTTAATGATTAGTGTTACATCGGCGTAACAGTTGAACAGTTAACGTTTTAAATTGCTTAGTATTCTTTTTAGAAACAATTACTTGTTAACTCCCCATGAAATGCAACGATAGCGTTACACTCAGAAAGGGTAAAAACTGACTAGACCATTAATCAGTTGGATAAAGTTCTGGCTAATAAAGCAAAAGTCGATGCGATGGGCACTGCCCCCTAAGCTGTTATCAAGCCGGAAGAACAGCCATGAGGAATATTGTGCTTTGAGAGGGGGGGTGAGCACAGCCTGCCAACGTCCATCAGCAGCATATAACTACCGAGAAACACTGTGCTCAATTGTCAAAAAGAGATTGGTAAGGTTGATCGAGAGGGGCAGCGCTTATCTTAAGGCTGCCCACCTATCAGGCAGGCACTACTCGACCGTGACGCTCTTCGCCAGGTTGCGCGGCTGGTCCACATCGGTGCCTTTCAGCACCGCCACGTGGTAGCTCAGCAGCTGCAGTGGCAGGGTATAGAGTAGCGGCGTAAGTGCTTCGTGAATATGCGGTAAGCGTAGCACCCGGATATCGTCGCGCTCTTCAATCCCCACCTGCTCGTCGGCAAACACGAAGAGCTGTCCGCCGCGTGCACGAACTTCCTGGAGGTTCGACTTGAGCTTTTCCAGCAGCTCGTCGTTAGGGGCCACGGAAATCACCGGCATGTCGGCATCCACCAGCGCCAGCGGGCCATGCTTCAGCTCACCGGCGGGGTAGGCTTCCGCGTGGATATAGGAAATTTCCTTGAGCTTGAGCGCCCCCTCAAGCGCTACCGGGAAGTGGGCACCACGTCCCAGGAACAGCGCATGGTGCTTTTCGGCAAACGCCTCAGATAGCACTTCGATCGCCGGATCCAGTGCCAATACCTGCTGGCAAAGAGCAGGCAATGCTTTAAGAGCCGCGACAATCTCTGCGTGCTGCTGATGGCCGCCCTTAGCACGACTGATCGCCAGGGTCAGCAGCATCAATCCAATCAACTGAGTGGTAAAGGCCTTGGTCGACGCCACGCCGATTTCGGGCCCCGCCCGGGTCATCAGGGTGACGTCCGATTCCCGCACCAGCGAACTCCCAGGCACGTTGCAGATCGCCAGCGTGCCTATGTAATCCAGCTGCTTGGCATAGCGTAGCGCGGCCAGGGTATCGGCGGTTTCACCGGATTGGGAAAGCGTCACGAAGAGCGTGCCTTCAGGCACCACGGGGTAGCGGTAACGATACTCGGAGGCAACTTCCACCTGTACCGGTAGCTTGGCATAGCGCTCTAACCAGTAGCGCGCCACCAGCCCGGCGTGATAGCTGGTACCGCAGGCAATAATGTGGATTTGTTTGGTCTTCTCGAAAATGCCTTGGGCATCGGGGCCAAAGCTTTCCACCAATACGTGATCGTCGCTCAGGCGGCCTTCCAGCGCAGCACGAATCACCTCTGGCTGCTCAAAGATTTCCTTGAGCATAAAGTGGCGGTAGTCGCCTTTACTCGCGGCGCCATCGCCGTGTTCGAATGTCTGAATAGGCCGTTCGACGTCATTGCCGTGGCGATCGACGATACGGATCGCGCCCTTCTCACGTAGCTCGACCAGATCACCTTCTTCGAGATAAATGAACCGATCGGTTACCTGGAGAAGCGCCAGCGGGTCCGACGCCAAAAAGGCTTCATCAATGCCTACGCCCACCACCAGCGGGCTACCCTGACGAGCGCCGACAACCACCCCCGGCTCTTGGGCACTGATCACGCCTAACGCGTAGGCGCCGCCCAGGCCATTTATGATCTGCTGGGTCGCATCAAACAGGCTAAGACCGCTATTCAGCTTATCAACCAGTAAGTGAGCAATAACTTCGGTATCGGTTTCCGAGGTAAACGGATAGCCGCTTGTTTGCAGCTGGTCTTTAATCGCCTCGTAGTTTTCGATAATGCCGTTATGCACAACGGCGACGTCCTCACCACTATGATGCGGGTGAGCATTGGCTTCCGAAGGCTTTCCATGGGTCGCCCAGCGGGTATGCGCAATACCCGACGTACCGGGCAATGCCGACGTCTCGAGCTTGCTGGAAAGCGCAGCCACCTTGCCGACCGCACGGTGGCGTGTCAGCCCCTGGCCATCAAAAATCGTCATGCCGGCGGAATCGTAGCCACGGTATTCGAGGCGTTTCAATCCTTCCAGCAGGATACCCTGGACGTTGCGCTGGGCAACGGCGGCAACAATGCCACACATAGGCCTTCTCCTTGTTTATTCGTGACGCTTACGCGGACGCTGCCAATCGCTTTTCTCGAGTTGACGCCCCCGCGATACGGCCAGAGCATGATCACTGACATCTTTGGCGATGGTGGAGCCGGCCCCCACCGTGGCGCCCTCTCCAATCGACACCGGCGCCACCAGGGCCGTATTGGAGCCGATAAAGGCATGATCACCCACGGAGGTATGATGCTTGTTCGCACCGTCGTAGTTGCAGGTGATCGTGCCCGCGCCGACATTGACGCCACGGCCAAGGCTTGCATCGCCCACATAACTCAAATGATTGATCTTGCTGCCTTCACCTACGTCGACATTTTTCGTCTCGACAAAGTTGCCAACTTTCGCCTTCACCGCTAACCGGGTGCCGGGACGCAAACGTGCAAAGGGGCCGATCTGGTTAAGCCCGGCAGCAACGGTTGTTTCTACCACACTATGGGCGTCCACGATGCTTTCCGCACCGATGGTGCTGTTTTTAATCACACAGTAGGGGCCAATGTGAACCCCCTCACCCAGCTCTACCTCACCTTCAAACACGCAGCCCACATCGATAAACACGTCGTGCCCACAGGTGAGTTTACCGCGTACATCCAGCCGCGAGGGATCGGCCAACGCCACGCCCTCCTGCATGAGCTTTTCGGCGGCTTGGCGCTGGTAAGCGCGCTCCAGGCGGGCCATTTGAGCACGGTTGTTAACCCCTTCCACCTCGATGACGGTCCTAGGCTGCACTGTGCTTACCTTGACCCCATCGCTTGCGGCCATGGCGATCACGTCAGTGAGATAATACTCACCCTGAGCATTGTCTGAGGAAAGCAGCGGCATCCAGCGTTTCAACTGCTGGCTGGTCATTGCCATCATGCCGGTGTTGCACTCGGTGATCGCCCGTTGCTCTTCGCTCGCGTCTTTCTGTTCGACAATCGCTTCGGCCTCGCCTGCCGCATTCCGGACAATGCGGCCGTAGCCCGTCGGGTCCTGCATGGCCACCGTCAATAACCCCATGTGCTGATCGTCTACTTCAGCCAGCAAGGCCGCAAGCGAATCGCGATGAATCAACGGCACATCACCATATAGCACCAGCACCTTGCCATTGCCCAGCTGTGGGAGCGCTTGGGCAACCGCATGGCCGGTGCCTTTTTGTTCGGCCTGAACCGCAAACTGAACGGGGTAATCGATCAGCGCCTGTCGCAGTTGGTCAGCCCCGTGGCCGATAACCACATGGGTGCGTGTCGGGCATAGCCCGGCGGCCGTATCCAGCACGTGCTGAACCATCGGCTTGCCGGCCAGCGTGTGCAGCACCTTGGGCGTCTGAGAGCGCATCCGCGTGCCTTTGCCAGCCGCGAGAATGACAATATCGAGTTCCTGCATGTTAATCACCACCTGTCGCGGTTTCACGATCGTCCGCGCGGGCAGACGCAATTTCTATCGCCGAGGATTCGACGAGCTCATCACCAAAGTGCTCGGCAAAGGCGGGACTGGCCACGCTTCGCCATTGATCCCCTTCGCGCACCAGCATCAGTACATTCAGGTCATGCTCTTGAGCCATGGCCATGCCTTCTTCATCCCCTGCCACCGTCAGCGCCGTGGCCCAACCGTCAGCCCAGGCATTGGAGGGGTGAAAGACCGACACCGATGCCAGATCGTGGGTAATCGGCTGTCCGTTACGCGGATCGATGGTATGCGAGTAGCGCTGGCCGTCGGCTTCAAAGTAATGGCGGTAATCGCCCGAGGTCGCCACCGAGATCGACTCGAGGGGCAACACGTGCTGGGCGCGTTGTTCACCGTCTTCCGGGACTTCGATGCCGACGCGCCAGGCGGTTTGCTCATCCACGTCGCGATAGCCTCGGGTGATCAAGTCCCCGCCCAGATTGACCAGGTAATTCTCGATCTCCTGCTGATCCAGATACGCTGCCACGCGGTCGGTGGCATGGCCTTTGGCAATAGCCGAGAGGTCTACAAAGACATCCCGTGTGCGCCGCGCCTCAAGCGCTTGCAGATCAAGGTCGATAGCATCATAGCCTACCCGCGCCAGCCGTTCGTTGAGTTCCTGATCCGAGGGCACTTCTTCGGGCCGTGCTTCAGGGCCAAAACTCCATAGGTTGACCAGGTCGCCAATGGTAATGTCAAAGGCGCCGTCACTTGCCTCGGCAATCGACTGGCTAATCGCCAATACGTCGATGAGGCCATCGGACAACGGCTGCCACTCGCCCAGCGGCGCTTGATTGAACGCCATCAGCTCCGCGTCGTCACGGTATGTCGACATGGACTGATCCACACTTTCCAGTTCCGTCTTGATCCCCGCTTCGATCTCGTTGACCTGCCCTTGTGTCAGCCTGTCGGCCATGGTCACCTGATAGAAGGTGCCGAAAATATTACCTTCCAGTTTGACCGGTGATTCCAGCGGCCGGTCCGTTTCCGAACAGCCTGCCAGGACTATCAGCAATACGACGAGCAGCAGGCCGTAGCGCCTCAAAAACCCCTTTTCTCGCATCATCGTGACCCCACCCTAACCATGAAAAAACCATAGCAGCCAAATGCCAAAAAGCACGCGATATAACACGAAGGGCTGCATTCCCACCCGCTTGATCAGCGCCAGAAAAAAGTGAATACATACGTAGGCGCTCAGCCCGGAGAGTAGCGCGCCGGCCGCCATCGCCCATCCATCGACAGGGTTGGGTTGGCCGATGAGTTCGATTGTCTCCAGGCCACCGGCCAGCACAATGACCGGAATCGAGAGCAGGAAGGAAAAGCGCGCCGCGCCTTCGCGGCTCATTCCCAGCATCAGCGCAGCGGTCATGGTGACCCCTGAGCGCGACGTGCCGGGGATCAGCGCCAGTGCCTGGGCCCCGCCAATCAACAGCGCATCGTTAAGCGTGAGTTGGTACTCACTACGCGTGCCGCGCTTACGCCAGTCGGCATAGCCAAGCCACAGACCAAAGACGACCAGACTAAAACCAATGATCAGCGGGGAGCGCATGTAGTCCGCCACCACGTCGCGCAGCAAGAAACCAACGATGCAGACCGGCAGCGTGGCAATGACCACCCAGCCGGCCAGACGCGCATCGCGATCGATCCGTTGACCTTTTACCGCCGCCACGCAGCTTGCCACCATCTGCCACAGTTCGCGGCGAAAATAGATCACGACGGCCAGCAGACTACCCAGATGCAGCGCCACGTCGAATGCCAGCCCCTGGTCCTGCCACTCGGTCAGTACCGGCACTAAAATCAAATGGGCGGAGCTGGACACCGGCAGAAATTCAGAGACCCCCTGAACCAGGGCAAGTACCACAATCTGAAGCCAATCCATGGGTGTTCCTCATCGATGCCTTGTTGAGGGGGATATATTGGCGCCTAAGGATACACATCCCCGGCAGACTTGTCCGCCGTTAGCATCGCGGCCCGTGACGATAGATAAAGCGAAGGACTATAGGGCACGCGGGTGAGTGCGCTACAATGACGGCCTATTAGCCAGTGTGCGTTCCTTTAAGGTACCTCATGACTCAGAGCGTCGACTCCTCGGTAAGCCAAGACCCGCAGCTGCAAAGCCGCGAGGCTAAGCGCGTTACGTATATTGGCGCATGGCTGGATGGGCTGCTAGGCATTGTGAAACTCCTCGTCGGCTTCTGGGTAGGTTCAGCGGCGTTGGTCGCCGATGCGGTTCATTCGTTTTCTGATCTGGTCACCGACGGCTTTGTGCTCGCCGCGATTCATTACGGCCGCCAGGCCCCTGATGAAGACCATCATTACGGCCACGGTCGCATCGAAACCCTTACCACGCTATTACTGGGTAGCGTGCTGATCTTTGTCGCCGGGGGTATCGCCTGGTCAAGCCTGGATCGGCTGTTCAGCGGTACGCATGTGTCCGCCCCGGGGCTCATCGCCATCTTCATCACCATTATCGCGCTGTTCGCCAAGGAATGGATCTACCGCTATACCATGCGCATCGCCAAGCGCTACGGCTCTAAACTACTCGAGGCCAACGCCTGGCATTCACGCAGCGATGCACTTTCCACCGCCGTGGTGCTGATTGCGCTGCTGGGTGCTCAGTTCGGCCTGGGGTGGCTTGACGCCGTAGCCGCCATCATCGTCGGGCTGCTGGTCGGTAAGGTGGGCTGGGACCTGCTGTGGGAGTCAGCCCGTGAGCTGGTAGATACCGCCCTGCCCGAAGATGCCCAGCAGCAGATGCACGACGTCGCCTGCGGGGTGCCCGGCGTGGACAGCGTGCACGACCTGCGTACCCGCCAGTCCGCCGGCTGGGTCATGGTAGACCTGCACATTGTGGTCGGCCCCAAGATTACCGTATCCGAAGCCCATGAGATCGGTAACGAGGTCAGCCGCCGGCTGCGTCATCAGTTCCCGGCGTTGACCGATGTGATCTTCCATATCGACCCCGAGGACGACGCCGGTGAGGGCGACCCAAGCCGCCTGCCCGGCCTGCCGCTCCGTCCGGAGGTCGAAGCGGCGCTGGATGCGCGCTGGTACAAACATCCGGTATGGCGAACGCTCAGCGAGCTGCAGCTCCATTATCTGAACGATAAAATCTCGGTGTCGTTGATCATTGGCGATGCCGTCCATCAGCCCCCCCAATGTCTTGCCAGCCAGTTGAAAGCGCTGGCCAGCGATATCGAATGGCTGGGCAATGTGGAAGTCCTGTTCATTACCCGCGCGGCTAGCTACAGCATGCGCTAGGTCAGAGCGGAGTGAGTATAGCGGTCGCAATGCTGAAGTAAATCAACACCCCTGAGGCATCAATAAGCGTCGTCACCAGCGGCGCCGATGCCGTGGCCGGATCCACTTTGAAGCGTTCCAGCACGAACGGCAGACACATGCCGATCAGGCTGCCGAACAATACAATAGTCACCATGCTCAGCGCGACGATGATCGCCACTGCCTCGCCGCCACGAATCACACCGATGGGCGCCACGGCAATGGCCATGGTAATCCCGAGCGAGCCGGCCACCAGCAGTTCGCGGCCCAGCATCTTACCCCAGTCCTTCACGCCAACGTCACCGGTCGCCATCCCGCGCACCATCAGGGTCGCCGCCTGAGCGCCCGCGTTACCGCCGCTGCCGATCAATAGCGGCAAAAAGAATACCAGGGCCACCTGGGCGGCGATGGTGGCTTCAAAGTAAGCAATACCCGCCCCGGAAAACAGGTTGGCAAACACCAGCAATACCAGCCAGAACACACGCTTGCGGTACAGTGTCCAAAGCGGCACCCGGCTGACCCCATCTTCCAGCTGACCGATGGACATCCCCTTGTGGATATCTTCGGTGGCTTCCGACTCGGCGACGTCCATGGCGTCATCGTGGGTCACAATACCCACCATGCGGCCATCGGAATCGATTACCGGTAACGCAAGCAGGTCATAACGCGCCACGATCTTGGCGACGTCTTCCTGCTCTTTATCCACCGGTGTACTGATCACATCCTTGATCATGATGTCGTCGACCAGCGCCCCGGGGCGCGCGACCATCAGTTGGCGCAGTGACATGGTGCCAATCAACTGGCCTTCGCTGTCCAACACATAGAGCTGGTAGACGGTTTCCGCGTCAGGGGCGGTTTGGCGCACGCGCATCATGGCCTGGGAAACCGTCATGCCGCTGGCAATGGCAACGTAGTCCGAGGTCATGATGGCCCCGGCGGTGCCCTCTTCGTAGCTAGCCAACCGCTTGAGGTCTTCCCGTTCCTGGTGGGCCATTCGCCGAAGCAATGCCTCGCGACGGTCTTCGTCGAGCAGATTAAACAAGTCGGCCCGTTCATCAGAGCCCATTTCCTCCAACAGCTTGAGGACATGGGTATCCGAGAGTCCACCAACCACTTCCAGCTGGCTTTCACCGGGCAGATAACCCAGCACGTTGGCGGCACGCTCGGTAGACAGGATATCGAGTAATGCCAGCGCATCGCTCAGCGCTTCATCCTCTTCGATAAGGTCCTCGAGGATTTCGCCGATATCCGCCGAGCGGATTTCGGACAGTCGCTCTGCCAGCATCGACTTGTCGGGCGTTTCCTTTCCCAGCTCGTCAAGCAGCTCCATCTTTAGTGCTTGCAAGGTTTCATCATTCAATGACATGGCATTCCCCTTTACGCTGACGAGCGCTATGCAGCCAATATTCCTTTACACCATTCTACCAGACAAAAAAAACGCCCCTTGAACCTGATAACAGGATCAAAGGGCGTTGTCGTTCACGCCAAGCGTGAAGGCTAGCCTTTACCCGCCTTCTTGCGCAGCTGCTGGATCGTGCGCAGCTGGGCAACGGCTTCGGCAAGGTCCGCGGCAGCCCGGGTATAGTCGAGCTCCGCTGACTTGTCGTTAAAGGCTTTCAGCGCTTGCTGACGCGCTTCTTCGGCAGCCGCCTCGTTGAGGTCGCTGGCCCGCGATGCAGAGTCAGCCAATACGGTCACGAGGTTGGGCTGAACTTCCATGAAGCCGCCGGTCACGAAGAAGTGTTCTTCTTCGCCACTATCGTGAATCACCCGTACCGGTCCAGGCTTGAGTTCCGTCAACAGCGGGGCGTGCCCGGGTAAAATCCCCAGATCGCCCGTGATGCCAGACGCAACCACCATCTCGACCGTTCCCGAGTAGATGGACGCTTCAGCGCTGACGATATTGCAAGTGAAGCTATTCGCCATAGCGAATCCCCCTAATGGACGGGATTACTTCTTCATCTGGTTGGCTTTTTCGACCGCTTCTTCGATCGAGCCGACCATGTAGAAGGCCTGTTCCGGCAGGTCATCGTACTCACCTTCGAGAATGCCCTGGAAGCCACGGATAGTGTCTTTCAGCGACACGTATTTACCCGGTGCACCGGTGAACACCTCGGCCACGAAGAACGGCTGCGACAGGAAGCGCTGGATTTTACGCGCGCGGGCAACGGCCAGCTTGTCTTCATCAGACAGCTCGTCCATACCCAAAATCGCGATGATATCCTTGAGTTCCTTGTAACGCTGCAGAACCCCCTGAACGCCACGAGCCACGTTGTAGTGCTCGTCACCGACCACGAGCGGGTCCAGCTGACGTGAGGTGGAGTCCAGCGGATCAATCGCCGGATAGATACCCAGCTCGGCGATGGAGCGCGCCAGTACCACCGTCGCATCCAGGTGCGAGAAGGTGGTCGCCGGTGACGGATCGGTCAAGTCATCCGCCGGTACATAAACAGCCTGTACGGAGGTGATCGAACCGGTCTTAGTCGAGGTGATACGTTCCTGAAGAACACCCATCTCTTCGGCAAGCGTCGGCTGATAACCTACCGCTGACGGCATACGACCCAGCAGTGCGGATACTTCTGTACCGGCCAGGGTGTAGCGGTAGATGTTATCGACGAACAGCAGTACGTCGCGGCCTTCGTCACGGAATTTTTCCGCAATGGTCAAGCCGGTCAACGCAACGCGCAGACGGTTGCCCGGCGGCTCGTTCATCTGACCATATACCAGCGATACCTTGTCGATAACGTTGGATTCGGTCATTTCGTGATAGAAGTCGTTACCCTCACGCGTACGCTCACCGACACCGGCGAATACCGAGTAGCCGCTGTGTTCGGTAGCGATGTTGCGGATAAGCTCCATCATGTTAACGGTTTTACCGACACCGGCACCACCGAACAAGCCGACCTTACCGCCCTTGGCAAACGGGCAAACCAGGTCGATAACCTTGATGCCGGTTTCCAGCAGCTCTTCAGACGCTGCCTGGTCGGCATAGCCGGGTGCCTTGCGGTGAATCGGCATGCGCTCGTCTTCGCCGATCTCGCCCGCTTCATCGATGGGCTCGCCGAGTACGTTCATGATGCGGCCCAGCGTGGCTTTACCCACCGGGACCGAAATTGCAGCACCTGTGCTGGTCACGTCCATGCCACGCTTCAAGCCCTCAGTGGAGCCCATGGCGATGGTGCGCACTACGCCGTCGCCCAGCTGCTGCTGGACTTCGAGGATGGTCTCTACATCAGAGACCTTCAGCGCGTCGTAGACCTTGGGCACAGAGTCCCGCGGAAACTCTACGTCAATCACCGCGCCGATGATTTGTACGATACGTCCGCTCATCTTGGTTCCTCTCAAAAACCTGCAAATGAAACCTGTCTGCCGGGAGCCACTAGCAATCAAGGCTCCCTAGGCGTTATACGGCAGCAGCGCCGCCGACGATCTCGGAAATTTCCTGGGTAATGGCGGCCTGACGGGCCTTGTTGTAGACCATTTCCAGATCGTCAATCAGATTGCCCGCGTTATCGGTAGCACTCTTCATGGCGATCATTCGGGCTGCCTGCTCGCAGGCCCCGTTTTCCACGACCGCCTGATACACCTGCGATTCAATGAAACGAACCAGCAGGCTATCCAACAACGCCTTGGCATCCGGCTCATACAGGTAGTCCCAGCTTCCGGGACGGGCGTTTTCGTCGTCCTGCTCTGCGTCTTCGCCAATATCGGTCGTCAGCGGAAGAAGCTGACGTACCACCGGCTGTTGCGTCATGGTGTTAACAAACTCGTTATGCACCACGTACAGGCGGTCAATACGGCCTTCATCGTACGCTTCGAGCATGACCTTAATGCTGCCGATCAAACCCTCGACCGTTGGGGCTTCGCCTAGTCCGCTTTTGGCAGCCACTAACGTGCCCCCATATTTGCGGAAAAAGCTACTAGCCTTCGAGCCCAGGGCGCAGAAGTCTAGCTCAGCCCCTTCCTGATGCCAGGCCTTGGCATCTTTCACCACGGCCTTGAACAGATTGTGGTTGAGACCGCCGCACAAACCGCGATCGGTGGATACCACAATGTAACCAACACGTTTCACCTCGCTGCGCTCGACCATGTAGTCGTGCTTATACTCGGGGTTCGCGTCGGCCAAGTGGCTGACCACGTTACGAATCTGCTTGGCGTAAGGCTGGCTAGCCTTCATCAGCTCTTGCGCTTTACGCATTTTCGATGCAGCCACCATTTCCATGGCGCTGGTGATCTTCTGCGTATTTTTAATGCTCCCGATCTGGGTGCGTATCTCTTTTGCAGCTGCCATAGCGATCTACCTTTCGTTCGTGGCTCTCAGAAAGCATGCAAGCCCGCCCCATAGGCGGGCTGGGAGCATTACCAAGTCTGAGTCGCCTTGAACTGCTCGAGACCCGACTTCAAGCCGTCTTTAATCTCGTCGTTGTAGTCGCCGGTCTGGTTGATCTTGTCGAGCAAATCGCTGTGCTCAGACTTCATGTAGTCGTGCAGAGCACGCTCGAAGTCCAACACTTTGTTTACTTCGACATCGTCCAGGTGACCTTCGTTGGCGGCATAAAGCGTAAGCGCCATCTCGGCTACTGACATCGGCGAGTATTGGTGTTGCTTCATCAGCTCGGTAACGCGTTGACCGTGCTCAAGCTGCTTGCGCGTGGCTTCATCAAGGTCAGAGGCAAACTGCGAGAACGCCGCCAGTTCACGGTACTGAGCCAGCGCCAGACGGACGCTACCGCCGAGCTTCTTGATGATTTTGGTCTGTGCCGAGCCACCTACACGGGAAACCGACAAACCCGCGTTAATCGCCGGACGAATACCGGAGTTAAACAGGTTGGTTTCCAGGAAGATCTGACCGTCGGTGATCGAGATCACGTTGGTCGGAACGAACGCAGACACATCGCCACCCTGGGTTTCGATGATCGGCAGCGCGGTCAAGGAACCGGTCTTGCCTTTCACTTCGCCGTTGGTGAACTTCTCGACGTAGTCGACGTTCACGCGGGCAGCCCGCTCGAGCAGACGCGAGTGGAGATAGAAGACGTCACCGGGGTAGGCTTCACGGCCCGGCGGACGACGCAACAGCAGCGATACCTGACGGTAGGCCACGGCCTGCTTGGAAAGATCATCATAGACGATCAGCGCGTCTTCACCACGGTCACGGAAGTATTCACCCATGGTGCAGCCGGAGTACGCGGCCAGGAACTGCATCGGCGCCGGGTCGGCAGCGCCGGCCGCGACGATGATGGTGTGCTCCATGGCGCCGTGCTCTTCGAGCTTGCGTACCACGTTGGCAATGGTCGACTGCTTCTGACCAATCGCCACATACACACAGGTCACGCCCTTGCCTTTCTGGTTGATGATGGCATCAATGGCAATGGCGGATTTACCGATCTGGCGGTCACCGATGATCAGCTCACGCTGACCACGGCCGATCGGCACCATGGAGTCGATGGACTTCAAGCCGGTTTGAATCGGCTCATCAACGGATTGACGGGTAATAACGCCCGGCGCCACTTTCTCAACGGCGTCGGTCATTTTAGCGTTAATATCGCCTTTACCATCGATGGGATTACCCAGCGCATCGACAACGCGCCCAATCAGTTCAGGGCCTACCGGCACTTCGAGAATGCGACCGGTACACTTGGCGGTCATGCCTTCTTCAAGTTGCAGGTAGTCACCCAGCACAACGGCACCCACGGAGTCACGCTCCAGGTTAAGTACCATGCCAAAGATGCTGTTGGGAAATTCGATCATTTCACCAAACATTGCGTCTGCGAGGCCGTGAACTTTCACGATACCGTCGGAAACGCTAACGATGGTGCCCTCATTGCGGGCTTCAGATGCGACGTCAAGCTTCTCAATTCGCTGCTTGATGATGTCGCTGATCTCGGAAGGATTCAGTTGCTGCATGCCATGTCCCTCAAACTCAAGCGGTTAGCGCTTCGGTAAGGCGGTTCAGTCGACCACGCACCGATCCGTCAATGACGGTATCGCCGGTACGCAGGATGACGCCGCCAATAAGCGACTTGTCCACCTGAGTGGTAATGGAGATTTCGCGATTCAGACGTTTCTTGAGCGCGTTTTTAAGCTTGGTTTTCTGCTTGCTATCAAGCTTGTAGGCCGATGTTACCGTCACCTCAACGCGCTTTTCATATTCGGCGCGCATACGCTCGAATTGATCAGCAATTGATGGCAAGGCATTAAGCCGCCCCTCGTCTGCCAAATTGTCCAAAAAACGCCGTAACGCATCGTCGCCTTGATCGAGCAGCGTGCCCGCCAACAACTCTGCTTTCTGTTCAGCTTCTAACTTCGGACTACTCAACACACGATGCGCATCACTGTCGGTGACCGCATAGCTTAAGATTTCAAGCGCTTTTGACCAGCTATCCAGCGCCTCATGATCACGCGCGTATTCAAACGCTGCCTTAGCGTAAGGACGAGCGACGGTCAGTAATTCCGCCATAGATCACCTCCTTACAGTTCGGCAGCAAGCTCATCGAGTAACTTGCGATGGGCTTGTTCGTCGACCGACGCTTCCAAGACACGCTCGGCACCGATAATGGCAAGGTGCGAGACTTGGGCACGAAGATCCTCTTTAGCGCGGTTCACTTCCTGCTCAATCTCGGAACGGGCACTTGCCACCAGGCGCTCGCCTTCGGCGCGGGCCTGCTCGCGGGCTTCCTCAACGATCTGAGCAGAACGCTTATTGGCCTGCTCAAGAATTTGAGATGCCTGTTCTTTACTTTCACGCAGCGTTTGCTCGGCTTGCTCCTGGGCGACTTCAAGGTCGCGCGAAGCACGGCTAGCTGCGTCCAGGCCATCAGCAATCTTTTTCTGACGCTCATGAAGCGCGTTGCTGATCGGCGGCCACACATACTTTATGCAAAACCAGACAAAGATCGCGAAGGCGATCGTCTGTCCGATTAGCGTCATGTTGATATTCACAGGGATGTACCTCTGACAAGTTCGTGGCGACCGGGGTGAAACAAAACCGAGCGGGATGCCGCTCGGCTAAGCTGTCATTAACCGGCAACAACGAAGATCAGGTACATCGCGATACCAACACCGATCATCGGTACCGCATCCAACAGACCCGCCATCAGGAAGGTTTTGGTTTGCAGCTGATCGCTCATTTCCGGCTGACGTGCAGTCGATTCGATCAGCTTGCCACCCAGGATGGCAAAGCCGATGCCAGTACCCAGGGCACCCAGGCCAATCATAATCGAAGCGGCAACGTAGATAAGTTCCATGGTATTGCTCCTAGTTTCTCAAGTTTAAGGTCAAGGTTGAGGGTTGATGTTAAGGGTTAACGTGCAAGCATTGCTCTAGTCAGTGATGTTCGTGGGCCGAGCTCAGGTATACCACGGACAGCACGGTAAAGATGAAGGCCTGAAGAACGACGATCAGAATGTGGAAGATGGCCCATGGCACATCCAACAGCCAGATGGCCCAGAAAGGCAACATGGCAATCAAGATGAAGATCACTTCCCCGGCAAACATGTTACCGAACAGACGCATTGCAAGGCTGAACGGCTTGACCAGCAACGCAATGATTTCCAGCAGCAGGTTGAAGGGAATCAACGCCCAGTGGTTGAACGGCGTCAGCGACAACTCTTTGGCAAAACCACCTACGCCTTTCATCTTGAAGCTGTAATAGAGAATCAGGCAGAACACGCCTAACGCCATGCCGAGGGTGGCATTGGGGTCGGTGGTCGGCACGATTTTCATATACTCAACGCCCAGGCGAGCAAACAGCTCCGGGAAATAATCCACCGGAATGATCTTGAGCGTGTTCATCAGCAGAATCCACACGAACAGCGTCAAGGCTAGCGGCGCGATAATTGGATTACGCCCGTGGAAAGCGCCTTGAACCAGGTTTTCGACGAATTCGAAGACCATTTCAACGGCGTTTTGTAATTTGCCCGGCACGCCGGTCGTCGCCACCTTGCCCGCTTTACGGAAAAGCCAGATGAACAACAGCCCCATGGCAATTGACCAGCCCATGGTGTCCAGGTGGACCGCCCAGAAGCCCATTTCGCGTGCTTCTTCAGCAGAACTTGCCAGCGACCAGCCGTTCTCCGGGTGTTTACCAAAGGTCAGATTCTGCAAGTGGTGCTGGATATAGTAAGTCGGCGAGACTTCGTTTCCTGCGGCCATAGACTTGTCACCTCGATCAGTTGCGCAATTCTCTAGGCATTAGCCAGGGTGCTAACCAATGCATTAGAACAACCGCGACATAAGCACTAAAAAAGAAAGCGGGGTTTGAGGGAGGTACTGTGCTGAGCACTATGGCAAACAATGCCACCGTCAAACCAAACTTGCCTGCTTCGGCGCGAAACAACCTTAGCGCATTGCGCGATGCAGGCGCACGCTGCTGGAAGATCGCCATCCGATGAACAAAAAATGCCTGGGGGAGAAACGCCACCAGCGCCCCCAACGCTACCGATATCGCACTGCCACTGTCGATAAACACCCACGCCAACAGTGAACCAACCAATGCTACCAGCAGCTGAGCGATTGTTAGCCTGATGACATAGGCCTGTCGTCGTAAGGTTTCCAATCGCTGCATGACATTCTGGCCCATTGAAATACGTTCACAGGCATGAACATCCTTGGGCAGCCTGCACAAATCTTGCGCGATTATAGGGAAGGGCTATCACACCTTCAACCGAAGTTGCGCGTATTTCGCGCGTTCAAGCGGTGTCTTGCGACCAAAGGGGGAAAAATTAGCCGTTCTGCGTCGTTTTATTAATAAGCCTGCTATTAATAAAAACAAAGCCTGCTATTTAATATGCCCAAGGATACCGTCCAGTTCTTCCAGGCTGGTGTAGCGAATCGTGACTTTACCCTTGCCTCGCTGGCCATGATCAATGGATACCGGCGCGCCGAGCAGTTCACCCAGTTGGGTTTCCAGCCTCGACACATCAGCGCTTTTGGTCTGACGCTTCGATGACGTTGAGGCTTCCGGCTGGCTTTGCACTTTTTTCACCAGCGCCTCAGTGGCACGCACGGTAAGATCATTATTGACGACTTCATGCGCTACCTGACGCTGCTGGGCGCTGTTCAGTGTCAGCAGGGCACGCGCATGCCCCATATCCAGGTCGCCGCGTTCAAGCAGTGTCTGGACCTCATTATCCAGCGCCAGCAGGCGCAGCAAGTTGGCCACCTGGGTGCGTGACTTGCCCACCGCATCGGCCATTTGCTGCTGTGTCAGTTCGAATTCGTCGCCTAACCGTTTCAGCGCCAGCGCTTCTTCAATGGCATTGAGGTTTTCGCGCTGAATATTCTCGATCAGCGCCAGGGCCAGGGCGACTTCATCGCTGACATCACGGATGACCGCTGGGATAACGTCTAATTCAGCCAGCTGAGCGGCACGCCAGCGGCGCTCACCGGCCACAATCTCATAGCGGTCCTGGCCGATCGGGCGCACGACAATGGGCTGCATGACCCCTTGGGCACGAATCGAATCGGCCAACTCTTCGAGCGCTTCTGGCTGAATATCCCGGCGTGGCTGATATTTACCCCGCGAGAGCTGGCCAAGCGGTAAGCGTTCGAGGCGTTCCTGACTCTGTGTGGGCGCCACCTCTGCGGTGCCCTCGCTCTCGGCCGGCGTCGGGGATGAGCCTGCGGCAAATTCCAGGCTATCGCGGCGGCGGGCACCAGCACCAATCAGAGCATCCAGGCCACGTCCTAGCGCGGGTTTACGCGTCATGGGCATTCCCTCGTGATAAATAAAACCGTCGTCGGTGATTATAGCGCGAGTCGTCGAATTAGCTCTTTCGCCAACACACGGTACGCCTGGCTTCCGCGAGAAAAACGCGCGTATTGGGTGACCGGCAGGCCATGACTGGGCGCTTCGGCCACCTTGACGTTACGCGGAATCGTGGTTTTCAGCAGAGCATCACCAAAATAGTCGCGCAGTTGCTTGTCGACTTCACGGGTCAGGCTCGTCCGCTTGTCGTACATGGTGCGCAGAATACCGGAAACCGCCAGATCGGGATTGATGCTTTGCTTGATTTGCTCAACCGTATCCAGCAACGCTGAAAGCCCTTCCAGCGCGTAAAATTCACATTGTAGCGGAATCAACACCCCGTGCGCTGCCGCCAGCGCATTGACGGTCAACATGTTGAGCGACGGCGGGCAGTCGATCAGCACCACGTCGTACTCGGCGAAGACGCTGGCAAGCGCACTGCTCAAGCCACTTTCACGCTGGTCGGCGTGCATCAGTTCCACTTCCGCAGCGGTCAAATCACCGTTGCTGGGTAGTACATCATATTTTACCGGCAGCTTACGGACGATGGTATCGGCGGCCGTCGCCTCACCCAGTAGAACGTCGAGAACGCTTTTATCCAAGCTGTGCTTGTCGATACCACTGCCCATGCTGGCGTGGCCTTGCGGATCAAGGTCCACCAGCAGTACCCGACGATCGAGTCCGGCGAGGCTCGCCGCCAGGTTCACGGCTGAAGTGGACTTGCCCACGCCGCCTTTCTGGTTGGTTAGGGCAATGATCTGGCTCACTTACTCAACTCCTTGTGGGGTCAGGATCAACAGCTGTCGCTCGGCCGTTTCAAAGGGAACATCCAGCGTGTGCCGGGCGTAAAGCTGAATACCGTCCGGCAAGTCACGTAGCTCGTCGTTGGCGCCCGGCCCTTTCATCGCCAGCCACTGTCCCTGGACGGTGGGCAGCTTGCGGGTCAGATTAACAAAGTCCACAAGGCTTGCGAACGCGCGCGAAATCACCTGATCAAAAGCGCTTTCGGTAAATGCTTCCACGCGGGCCTGAACCGGAGTGACGTTAGCCAATCCAAGCTCCATCACCGCCTGGCGTTGAAAACGAACTTTCTTGCCGTTGCTGTCTAACAGCGTCACGGCCAGCTCCGGCTTGAGGATCGCCAGGACGAGCCCTGGCAACCCAGGCCCAGCCCCTACGTCGAGCAGCGTTGGGCCCTCGATGAAGGGTAATACCGCGGCACTGTCGAGCACGTGGCGTGACACCATATCGTTAACGTCGCGTACCGCTGTGAGGTTATAAGCCCGGTTCCACTTGTGCAATAGCGCAAGCAGGCCGAGCAGCTGGTCCTGCTGCTCGGCTGTGACCGGGGTGCCCAAGGTACTTAGTCCTTGCGCCAGGCGTGGGGCCACGTGCTCCGGCAAGCTGTTCAGCAGCGTCGTTATGCCACTCATCCGTTGGCCACCGCCGATGTCGATACCAGACGGCGCTTTTTGAGATGAACCAGCAGGATCGACACGGCGGCGGGGGTTACCCCTGAAATACGCGCGGCATGGGCAAGGGTTTCCGGCCGCGTCTCGCTCAATTTCTGACGAATTTCGTGGGACAGGCCTTCCACCCGCTGGTAATCCAGGTCAGCAGGCAGCGGCATGGCTTCATGGCGCTTGAGCTTGTCAATCTCGTCCTGCTGCCGATCGATGTAGCCTTGGTACTTGGCCTGGATCTGGACTTGCTCGGCAACGGCTTCGTCGGAGACCGGAGACCCTTCCACCCCGGGTAGCGTCGTCAAGGCCGCATAGTTCAACTCCGGGCGTTTTAGCAGGTCGCTTAACCGATACTCGCGGTTCAACGGTTGGCCCGTGTACTCGGCAACGCTTGCCGCGGCGGCACTTTTCGGCTGTATCCAGATGTTGGCGAGGCGGGCCGTTTCGGCTTCGATGGCCTCACGTTTTTTGCTGAATGCCGACCAGCGTTCATCGTCTACCAGCCCGAGCTCACGACCTTTTTCGGTCAGTCGAAGGTCGGCATTGTCCTCGCGCAGCAGCAGGCGATATTCCGCGCGTGACGTGAACATGCGGTAGGGCTCTTTGGTACCCATGGTGATTAAGTCATCCACAAGCACGCCAAGATAGGCTTCATCGCGGCGCGGGTGCCAGGCATCGAGCTGTCTGGCGCGGCGCCCGGCGTTCAAGCCGGCGAGCAGTCCCTGGGCACCGGCTTCTTCGTAACCGGTGGTGCCGTTGATCTGGCCGGCAAAAAACAGGTTGTGGATAAATTTTGTTTCCAGCGAGTGCTTCAGATCCCGCGGATCGAAAAAGTCATATTCGATCGCGTAGCCCGGCCGGGTGATATGAGCGTTTTCCAGGCCCTTTATCGAGCGCACGACCTGCAACTGAATATCAAACGGCAGCGACGTGGAAATGCCGTTCGGGTAAAGCTCGTTGGTATCCAGGCCTTCGGGTTCGACGAATATCTGGTGGCTCGATTTATCGGCAAAGCGATGCACTTTGTCTTCGATGGACGGGCAGTAGCGCGGCCCGACCCCTTCGATGACGCCCGAGTACATTGGCGAACGCTCAAGGTTCGCCATGATGATCTCGTGGGTATGCGGGTTGGTCTGCGCGATATGGCAGCTCATTTGCCGGGGATGCATGTCCCGCGACCCCAGATAGGACATTACCGGGGTGGGCGTGTCACCGGGCTGTTCTTCCATCTGCGAGAAATCCACCGTCTTGGCATCGATGCGCGGTGGCGTACCGGTTTTCAGCCGGTCAACCCGGAACGGTAATGCACGCAGTCGCTCTGCCAGGGCATTCGATGGAGCATCTCCGGCCCGTCCTCCGCGGCTCTGATCAAGGCCAATGTGAATTACCCCGCCGAGGAAGGTGCCCGTCGAGAGCACGACCGTCTCGCTATGAAAACGGATGCCGGTTTCCGTGACTACGCCACGCACGGTGTCGTTGTCCACCATCAGGTCGCCAGCGGCCTGCTGGAAGATGGTCAGGTTGGGCTGATGTTCCAGCATGCCGCGGATAGCCGCTTTGTAACGAACCCGGTCGGCCTGAGCCCGAGTGGCGCGTACTGCGGGTCCCTTGCGGGCATTCAGAACACGAAACTGGATACCACCCATGTCCGTGGCAAGCCCCATGGCGCCGCCCAGGGCATCAATTTCCTTGACGAGATGGCTTTTGCCAATCCCGCCAATCGCCGGGTTACACGACATCTGGCCAAGGGTTTCGATGTTATGGGTCAGCAGTAGGGTCTGACAGCCCATGCGAGCAGAGGCCAGTGCGGCTTCGGTTCCCGCATGGCCACCGCCGATGACAATAACGTCAAAGCGGTCGGGGTAATTCAAAAGACACCTCGTCTTGTGCCCTGAGGCACGGATGAGTTGAGTCGGTGCGCAGGCACCTTAATTCACTAGGTCGGCAAGTATAAACCCCCTGTGGGTAACCGTCAGGTTTTTCCACACCCTGATTTGTTCCTGAGTCATTATTAATAACAACATAAATATAAAATAAGAGAAGTTCTGTTAATGTTGTAATTACTGGTGTGGACAAAATCTGTTGATAAGTGAATTAATTCACTATCTATCAACAATTTGCATTGTTGACCTTTACGTGATTAAACGGCGTACTAGCTGCGTAGAAACGGTGTTGAGCCTGTGGATGAAATGCCTGTTTATCCACCGATAGAATCAAACACGTCTTGTCCACCGCTGCATACCAGGGTTGTTACCGCGACTGTGAACAAGTGGCAACCAACCCATAGCGTCATGGCCAACACCAGCGTGGCGCCGGATGGCAGCCGATTGGCATGGATCGGGAAAAAATACTATCCACAGGCAAAAAAAATGGCCTGTGAGGATCACAGGCCATTAAACGTGGTTTTTAGAGCGGGATAATTGGCTAAATCAGTGCTTGAGTACCCGGGCTAAAAACGATTGAGTACGTTCGTGTTGTGGTTTATCGAACAGCTGTTCGGGGGGGCCCTGCTCGGTAATTTCGCCCTGGTGAATAAATATCACCCGGTCGGCAACCTCGCGGGCAAATCCCATCTCATGGGTAACGATTACCATGGTCATACCTTCTTTTGCCAGCTCGCGCATGGCATCCAGCACTTCACCGATCATTTCCGGATCAAGGGCTGAGGTAGGCTCGTCAAACAGCATCAGCCGTGGTTCCATGGCCAAGGCGCGGGCCAGTGCCACCCGTTGCTGTTGGCCGCCTGACAGCTGGCTTGGGTACTTGTCCGCCTGGTCCGAGATGCCGACGCGATCGAGCAGCCGCTTGGCAGTCTCCAGGGCGTCAGACGCGCTCCAGCCGCGTACTTTCATCGGTGCCAGGGTAATGTTGTCGATAACGCTCAAGTGTGGGAACAAATTGAACTGCTGGAACACCATGCCGACTTCGGTGCGGATGGTCTGTAGCGCCTTGCCACTTTTGCCATGGGGCAGCAATTCGTTGCCGTCGACCTCGAGCTTACCGGTCTGGAATTCTTCCAACCCGTTGATACAGCGAATCAAGGTGGATTTACCCGAGCCGCTGGCGCCAATCACGACGACGACTTCGCCGGGGGTGATCTCCATGTCGATATCTTTGAGTACGTGCAGGCTGCCAAAGTGTTTATTGAGCTGCTGCATACGCACAATTCGCTGGGTAGTATCGTTCATTGTGCGTCTCCTTATTGGCCGACCAGGCCTTTGCTTTCAAGCTGGCGCAGGACAATCGAAAGGGTCCAGGTAATGGCGAGGTACATGAGGGCAACCATCAGGTAAACCTCCATGGCCGTGAAGGTACTGGCGATATATACCTGCCCCTGGCGAACCAGTTCACCTACGCCGATCACTGAAAATAGGGACGTATCCTTGATGCTGATAATGCCCTGATTGCCTAACGGCGGGATCATGCGGCGAAACGCCTGTGGCCAGATGACGTAGCGAAACGCCTGGGTACGCGACAGGCCAAGCGACAGGGAGGCTTCGCGCTGGCCGCGTTCAATGGACTGGACGCCGCCCCGCACAATTTCGGAGATATAGGCACCGGAGTTGACTGCAATGGCGGCAATACCGGCCACCAGGGCATTGATAGGACTTCCGAGAAGTTGCGGCAGACCATAGAAGATAAACAGCACCTGGACCAGAATCGGCGTGCCGCGAAACACCTCAACGTAGACGATGGCAGGCCAGCGCAGCCAGCGAAGTGGGCTGATACGCAGCAGGCCAAAAAAGATGCCGATAAAGAAGCCGATGGCGAGCCCGCCAAATGAAATCAGTAGGGTATAGGGAATCCCCGGCAACAGGTGGGGAATCGAGTTGATGGTCGCTTCCCAATTAAACTCAAAGCTAGGATCCACGCGTGTTCTCCTGAGAGATGAGAAGACAAACGAACAGGGCCGGGGGCTAGGCCGCCCGGCCCTGATGAAATGGTCAAGGAATAATCAGCGCTGATCAGTCGTCGCTGGGCGCTTCACCAAACCATTTTTCATAGATTTCATCGTAGGTACCGTCTTCACGCATTTCAGCCAAGGCTTCGTTGGTGGGTTCTACCCACTCGCTGCCCTTGTTGAAGACGATGCCATATTGCTGGCCTTCGTATAGGGGGCCAACGACCTTGGTGCGGCCTTCACCACGGGTCTGGGAGAAGTACGCGACGTTAGGGGCATCGTAGAAGACGGCATCCACATTACGGCCTAGCAGCGCCATGTACATGTCCGAAGTACCCGGGTAGGGGGTTACATCGGCGTCGTCACCAAACTTGTCTTCCAGGTAGTCATAGCTGGTAGAACCTGTCTTGGTGGCGATGGTCATGCCTTCCAGATCATCAATGTCTTCAACGTCGCTATCGGCGCGAACGATGATCTGCAAACCGGAATCGTAGTAGGGGTCAGAGAAGTCGACGATTTCCGACCGCTCTTCGGTAATGGTGATACCGGCAATGGCAATTTCCTGGTTGCCGGTTTGCACCGCGGGAATAATGCCCGAGAAGTCCATGGTGGTCAGATCGACTTCGAACCCGGCGCGGTCAGCGACTTCATTGATGATATCAATATCGAAACCGACCATTTCACCGGTATCTTCGTCCATCATTTCAAACGGTACAAAGCTCGGATCTGTCGCGACATTAACGCTGGGGGTTTCCTGGGCGTGGGCCGCGCCGCTCAATGCCAGCGCAATTGCCGAGAGGGGAAGGGTGGTGCGTAGTAGTGATTTCATGAGTTTTCCCGTGATTTGTATGGCTCAGTGCTGCTAGAGCAGCTGATGCTGCTTCATAGCAGGTACCTGAGTCTGTTATTGACCATATAACCTTGGCGAGAAACACTCAGGGCGTCAAGTCACGGGAGAAGCTTGTGATAAACGTTGGGTCGATGCTAATCACGGGAGTAGCCGGTTGAGAGAGCTACACCATGAAAGAGGCGCCGCACCCGCAGGTGGTGGTGGCATTGGGGTTTTGTACCCGAAAGCGAGCACCGGCCAGGCCTTCTTCGTAGTCGACGGTTGAACCCACCAGATACTGGTAAGACAAAGGATCGACCACCAGGGCGGCATCGCCGAATTCAATTACCGTGTCGTCATCGGCAACGGTATCGGCAAAGTCAAAGCCGTATTGAAACCCCGAACAGCCACCGCCAGTGACGTAAACGCGTAATTTTAATGTGGAATTTTTTTCTTCTGCCATTAAGGCGTTAATGCGCTTTTGAGCGCTATCGGACAACAATAGTGGCGTAGGAACGAAGGATTCTGCGCTGCTCATGGCTACCTCCCGTGAGCGAGTGGGGCGGCTAATGCTTGGTGTAAAACGCCCGCCCCTTAACAATTAGTCTGTATTGGCAATGATTATGCGTAATACCCAGCAAAAGGGTCAACTATTACCCGACCCGATGAATGTCAGGGCATGACTGCCGGCGCGCTGAGTCCAGTGGTTTCGTCAAAGCCAAACATCAGGTTAAGGTTCTGAATGGCCTGGCCCGACGCGCCCTTGACCAGGTTATCAATGACCGAGAGTACAACGATCGTGTCGCTATTCTCTGGGCGATGAATGGCGATGCGACACGTATTGATGCCTTTCACACTGCGCGTTTCTGGATGGCTGCCTGCAGGCATTACATCGACAAACGGCTCGTTTGCGTAACGTTGTTCAAAGCGCGCCTGAAGATCGCCGGGATCAACGGTGAGCTGGCTGTAAAGCGTGGCATGAATACCGCGAATCATCGGCGTCAGGTGGGGAACGAACGTCAGTCCTACCGGCGCTGAATGCATATCGCTCAGGCCTTGGCGGATTTCGGGTAGATGGCGATGTCCTGAGGCGCCATAGGCCTTCATGGATTCGCCGGCTTCGGCGAGCAGCGAACCGACTTTAGCGCCGCGACCCGCGCCGGTAACGCCGGATTTGCAGTCGGCAATCAGCCGCCCGGGATCCACCAGGCCTGCTTCCAGCAACGGTAGATAGCCCAGTTGAACGGCGGTGGGGTAGCAGCCAGGCACGGCGACCAACCGCGCAGTCTTGATCCGTTCGCGATGCAGCTCGGGCAGCCCGTAGACGGCTTCATCCAATAGCGCCGGGGCGCCGTGGGGCTGGGCGTACCAAGCCGCCCACTCGTCGGCGTCGCGCAGACGGAAATCCGCAGACAGGTCGATGACGCGGGTGCCCTTGTCAAGCAGTTCCCCCGCCAGCGCATGGGCTACCCCATGGGGGGTGGCAAAAAACACCGCGTCCAGGCTGCCCAACTGGTCGGCATCCGGCTCGCTGAACGCCAGCGTATCGTAATGGCCGCGCAGATTGGGGTACATGTCGCTGACCTTTACGCCTGCTTCAGAGCGCGACGTGATCGCTGCCACGCTGACCTGGGGGTGCTGGGCGAGTAGCCGAAGCAGTTCAACACCGGTGTAGCCTGTGCCGCCAACAATACCTACCTTTATCACACCATACTCCTTGCGGATCTCTGAGCGGAAATCGAATCGCCAACGGCTTAAGCATAGGATACCAAGCTGTTTATGCGTATCCAGCTATGATACACAAGAGTGTATAGACACAAGAGCAAGGAAGGTTGCCTGTGGCGCGTTTTTCTCGGTCCGATTTCACCTTAGACAGTTTCCGACGCCAGTTGGCAAACGTCGATGCGCTGCCGCAGCTGTGTGTATTGGGTCTGGTCTCGGGTCTGATTACCGGCGCTTTGATGGTCATCTTTCGCCTGCTGCTGTCGGCAGGGGGGTTGCTATGGATGCCCAACGGCGACCCTGAAGCCTTTGAGGGGCTGTCGCCGTGGGTGCGCGCCGGGCTGCCGTTTATCGCCGTCACGCTGATCGGGGTTTTTCTTTACCGCCAAAAAACGGCTGCCCGCAAGCTTGGCGTGGGTCATGTCATCGAACGCTTGACCTACCATCAGGGCCGCTTTCCGCTGCGTAACTGGCTAAACCAATGGTGGGTGGGCGTGATAGCGGTTCTCGGGGGGCTATCTGCGGGTCGTGAGGGGCCTGCGATTCATCTTGGTGCCGCCGCGTCGAGCGGCCTGGGTCAGCGCATGCGCTTGCCCAACAATAGCCTGCGGGTGCTGGTGGCGTGCGGCACGGCGGCGGCGATTTCAGCGTCGTTCAATACCCCGATTGCCGGGGTCATCTTTGCCATGGAAGTGGTCATGATGGAGTACACCTTGATGAGCTTCATGCCCGTTATCCTGGCGTCCATGATGGGCGCACTGGTGGCGCAACTGGTGTACGGCAACCAGCCGGCGTTTGATATTCCCAACGTTGCGCTGGGTTCGTTGATGAACCTTCCTTGGGTGATCCTGCTGGGGTTGGTGATTGGTTTGTTGGCCGGTGGCTTCATCCATCTATCGCGGCTGCAGCGTTTCCAGCAATGGCCGCTGTGGGTCCGCTTGGGGGCGGTGGCTGGGGTAACGGGCCTGGCCGCTTTCTGGTTTCCCGAAGTACAGGGGATCGGCTACGACAGCGTGGCCGCCGCGCTCAATAACCAGCTGACGGTTCAGGTGCTGCTGGCGCTGATGGCGGTCAAACTGGTGGTCACAGGGTTAACGGTGGCCGGCGGTGTGCCTATCGGGATTATCGGCCCGGTACTGGTGATGGGGGCGGCGACCGGCGCGCTCAGTGGCTTGCTGGGCGCCTGGATCTGGGAGGCCAAGGCGGCCAATCCCGGGGTCTATGCCATGCTGGGCATGGCGGCAATGATGGGCGCGGTACTCCAGGCGCCGTTGGCGGCGTTGATGGCCCTGCTGGAACTCACTCATACGCCGGGTATCATGTTGCCGGGCATGCTCGTGGTCGTGGTGGCGTGCTTGACCTCGCGGCAGCTCACCGGCTGTGAGGGTTTTTTCATCAGCAGCATACGTTATGGCCTGCACCCGCTTCAGCAACCACTGATGCAGGCGCTATCGAGGGTATCGGTGCCGGCCGTGATGGAGCGCAACCTGGTGCGGACGACGCGAATGATAAGCCCTGACCAGGCGCGACGTTTACTTGAAACCAATCCGGTGTGGTTGGTGATCGAGCGTTCCAGTGGCGATAAACCGGTGCTCGGACTCAAAGCGGCTGAGCTTGCGCGCTGGCTGATCGAGCACGACGAATCGCATGGCCTCAATGCCCCCGCGGATGAAATGATCGATCTTTTGGAAATTCCCGGTCAGCGGTTGGAAATGGCGCCAGTCGCGCTGCAGGCAACCCTTTCAGAAGCCTTTTTGGCCTTGCAAGACAACACCCTGGACGCGCTTTACGTGGTTCACGGATATCGACCGAAACAACAGCGCATTTCAGGTATTATCACCCGGGGCGCTATCGAACGTTATTACCATTACCGCGATCCTCGCGACAGCGATTCGTCTCATAAAGAGCCTTCAGCCTAAGGAGTTACAATGTATTTATGGATCAAAGCGATTCACCTCATCGCTATGGTGACCTGGTTTGCCGCCCTGTTTTATTTACCCAGGCTGTTTGTCTATCACGCCCAGGCGCGGGATGCGGGTGACAGCCAGGCGATGACCTACTTCACGACCATGGAACGCAAGCTATATCGGGGCATCATGATGCCGTCGATGATTGCCGTACTGATTTTCGGCGGCTGGCTGTTGTTTCTTGCCCCGGCCTGGTTAAGCCAGGGGTGGATGCACGCCAAGCTACTGCTGATCGTGTTGCTGATTGCTTACCACCACGTGTGTCTTATTTACCTGAAGCAGTTCAATCAGGCGCGCTGCACCAAAAGCCATGTGTTTTTCCGCTGGTTCAATGAGGCACCGGTAATCGCGCTGATCGGCATCATTCTTCTGGCGGTGGTGAAACCGTTCTGATGCGCCGACCATTGCCTCCTGTTGTACTCGTGCTGGCTGGCCATGATCCGACCGGCGGCGCCGGGCTGATCGCCGATAGCCAGTCGATCACTGCGTGTGGCGGCTGGGCCGTTACCATTCCTACGGCGCTTACCATTCAAAGCTGCCAGGATGTCGTCCGCGTGGTGCCGACGGACGCCCAGTTGATAGGCCAGATGGTGGATGAGATTGCCTCCATGCCGGTGGCGGCCATCAAGCTGGGCTTGATCAGCCACGAGGCGACGCTCAAGGCCGCCGTGGCGATCATTCGGCGCTTTCCAGGCATACCGGTGGTGGCCGACCCGGTATTAAAGGCGGGCGGCGGCGCTGAGCTCTCGACCCCTGAATTACGTCGGCAATATCGCGAACAGCTTCTCCCAATGGTGGATATACTGACGCCCAATCGCGCTGAGCTGGCGATGCTCACTCCTGAGTGTTCGCCAAGCGATGACGATACGGCGAGAGCAGTGGCGCTGCTGTCCCTGGGTTGCCAGGCCGTGTTGGTATCGGCCACGGATGATCCGCTGCCCGGTAATGACCATCAGGTCCTGTTGACGCTGCATTCGCCAGATAATACCCGGCAGTGGCAGTGGCCGCGCTTACCCGAGTCTTTCCATGGTTCGGGATGTACGCTGTCGTCCGCTATTGCGGCGCGCCTGGCTGTTGGTGAGCGATTACTTACAGCTTGCGAGCAGGCACAGCACTTTACCTGGCATAGCTTGTCACAGGGCTATCAGCCGACAAGCGGGCAGTGTTTACCCAACCGTTCCCCGCGCACTTCACGTTTTTGACCTTATGACGCCATGCGATTATTGAAGAGGACGCCATGACGACTTCCGCAGAACTGTTTGAACTTGCCAGCCGCCATATTCCGGGCGGCGTAAACTCGCCGGTGCGGGCCTTCAAAGGACTGCACCGTCCGCCAGTCTTCATGGAACGCGCTCAGGGCGCCTATCTGTTCGACGTGGAAGGCAATCGCTACGTCGACTACGTGGGCTCGTGGGGGCCCATGATTACCGGCCATGCGGACCAGGACGTACTTGCCGCCGTACGTGCGCGGCTGGACAACGGCTTGTCGTTCGGTACGCCCACGGCGGTCGAAACCACCATGGCGGATCTGATCTGCGAGATGATTCCGTCGATGGAAATGGTGCGTATGACCAGCTCCGGCACCGAGGCGACCATGTCGGCGATCCGGCTGGCGCGTGGAGCGACGGGGCGCGACAAGATCGTCAAGTTTGAAGGCAATTACCACGGCCATTCCGATTCGTTGCTGGTCAAAGCGGGCTCCGGTGCGTTGACCCACGGTGAACCCAGCTCGCCAGGCGTACCTGCGTCGCTGGCGGCGCATACCATCACGCTGTCGTACAACGACCCCGAAGGCGTCGAGGAATGCTTTGAAGAAATGGGCGATGAGATCGCCTGTATCATCGTTGAGCCGGTCTCCGGCAATATGAACTGCATTCCGCCCCAGCCGGGTTTCTTGGAAACCCTGCGCCGGGTGTGCAATGAGCACGATAGCGTGCTCATTTTCGATGAAGTGATGACCGGCTTCCGGGTAGCGCTTGGCGGTGCTCAGGCACACTACGGCGTGATCCCCGACCTTACCTGCCTGGGCAAGATCGTCGGCGGCGGCATGCCCGTCGGTGCCTTTGGTGGCAAACGCGAAATCATGCAGAACATCTCGCCGATGGGGCCGATTTATCAGGCGGGTACCCTCTCGGGCAACCCGCTGGCCATGGCCGCGGGGATTGCGCTGCTGACCAAGCTTCAGGTGCCTGGCTTCCACGATGCGTTGGCGCAGCGGGTGGCAACGTTGTGCAATGGCCTGCAGGAACGCGCGAACGCGGCCAATGTCCCGATGATGACCCAGTCGGCCGGCGGCATGTTTGGGGTGTTCTTCACCGGCCAACGCCGTGTGGATAACTTTGCTCAGGCGACCGCCTGTGATCCTGAAGCGTTTCGCCGCTTCTTTGGCGCCATGCTGGATCACGGTGTCTACCTGGCGCCATCGGCGTTCGAAGCCGGCTTCATGTCCAGCGCTCACACACCGGAAGATATCCAGGTCACCCTGGACGCCGCGGAAAAAGCCTTTGCCTCTATGTAACAGCAAGTAACGGAAATCCCGCTATACTCTAAGAGCCGCTGACAACCAGCGGCTCTTTTTGTAGGGGGAGGGCCATCATGAAACATTGCTTTACGTGGCCGGGCGCCGCGCTATTGGCCATTGGACTGAGCTTTCATCCACCGATTACGGCACAGTCGCAACAGGAGGCATCGATGTCTCAAATCCGCATCACCATGGAAGGCACGGAGGGCGCTGCGTTTTCCGCCCGTTGGAAAGTGACCCACGAGGGCGAAACCACCGAACACGTTGAGGAAAACGGTCGCGTACCGGCTGAATTTAGCTATGAGGGCGAAGCACTTGACGGCACGGTAACGCTGTTGAGCGACGGTAATCGTCTGGAAGTGGATATTCAGAAAGGCACTAACCGCTCGCGTTCATCAACCCAAGGCAAGGGGGGCACGCTGACGGTATCGATTCGTTAACAAAAAAACCGCCCCTGAAAAGGGGCGGTTTCAATTTAAGCGGTGTTATGAACGCTTAGTTGGCTTGGTTAACGTTGTTGTAGTTGCCATTGCCGACCGTGCGAATCTGCGAGAAGTTCTGCTGAGAGGCTACGCCCGCGTCACCACTCTGGTTCACGAAACTTACGTTGCCATTGCCTTGGTAACGAACGAACGAGTCGTGACCGTAGCCTTCCTGTGTTACCGCTGTGTAGTTAAAGTCGCCTAGCGAGATGATATCGCTATCCAGTTCGCTACCGGTTTGCGTGGTGTAGGTTGTGTTGAAGTCACCTTCGGATTTAACGAAGCTGTCGTTCAAATCACCTTCCTGAACGACGCTTGATTTGTTGCGATAGCCATTTTGGTCTACCCAGGAATCATTCAGGTCACCATCCTGATCGACGTTGGCGTAGTTATAGGCCCAGCTTCCACCAAAGAATCCGCCTTCTTGATTGATAACGGAGTCATTCTCGTTACCCAACTGGGAGACGTCAGCGCGGTTTCCTTTGTCAGCCTGTTCGATTAGGGAGTCGTTTTCGCCCTGGCCTGATGCACCCACCACGTCGTCCTGGGTAACGTTGGCAGTGTTGAAATCGCCATTTTGTTCAATGCGCGACATCTGCGTGCCCCACTGGGTCACGTCGGTTTTGTTATAATCGCCGTCCTGGTCGATGTAGGAGTCATTGCCTAGACCGCTGCCATCATAAGATGCGCCTGCCATATCATTGATTTTTTCGCGCGAACCATTGAATTCAGAACCTGGCTCGGTTGGTGTCTGTGCCAGGGCAGAGGCGCTCATGGAAAGCGCGATAGCGGCGGCGATAGCAGTCATTTGAGTTTTCATGGTGTTTCCCCTTTACGATTTACTTGCTTTAGTTATTACTGAGTCAACCTGTGTTGCTCAGTAGGTTTCGACGGTGACTGGACGTGCATTACCCGAATAAGCGCGTTGTTCGACGTTAATGCTGCGGTAGCCACTCCCCGATTGTGAAATCTGGATATCACTGTTGCTGCCAAACTGGGAGACTTCTGCTTCAATGATTTCGCGTCCTCCACCTGATTGGCTTATATGGGCGTTGTGTTCGTTGCCGCGTTGGGTAATTACGCCAAAATTATTGCCGCCCGTTTGTTCAATGGTGGCGTTATTGAAATTTCCATCTTGATAGATGTTGGCGAAATTGCCGCGCTGATAACTGGATGAGTAGGACTGAGTTACTTCAGCTCTGTTGTTGTCACCAATTTGGGAAATAATGCTGTAATTACTTTTATAATTATTTGTTTCGACTTCTTTGAAGTACTGCTCAATCTGAGTATCGTCAGCGTTGGCAGAAATCGAGGATAGGGCTATAGCGGCCAATAGCGTCGACAGCCACATGGAGTGCTTCATTTTGAAACGTTGACTGAATGCTGGATTGGCGCGTTGCCGTTTCATGACGATGTCCTCTGAAACTTTTTGTATCCAAATGTATTCCATGTGTTGAGTTTGGACTATTTAGTGGTTTTCGCTATCGTAAGTTTTAGGGTTTGTCGTGCTATTTTTTTACTTACCATCGTGTTTTTTAGTGTTAGATTTCTAATGCTTTTTATATTTTTTAATGTTTTTAACGAAAAAAGGCTATGCGAATCGCATAGCCTATCGAGTTAATGAGTTTATTCAGTTGGTTTTTACAGTTAAGCGTTTAATTACAATTGAGGAACCGGGGCGCTCAGGTAGTCGGAGAGAATCGTATCTTCAAAATTGACGTCATTGCTTAGATTCCAGAGCCTATTTTCTACCCCGCGCGCGATTAAATGGATCACCGACGATTCTATAGCCGACATGACCGCCATTTGTACGGGTTCATTGGTGGTAATACCTGCTTCGGCTTCCAGCAGGCGTCGGAAATCAATAAATCGGTAAACGCCAGCGCGTAATTCCTTGGAGTAAATGGTTTTGGTAGTGGTGACGTTGGCAAGCACTTCGCCCGTGGATATTTCGACGGCGCGTAAATTTACCGTGACCTGGTCAACCTGGTACTCACCCGAGGCGCCGATGCCAAAGTATTCTGCGCCGGCTCCGCCCGTCCGTACGTTGGACTCGTAGGCAATGATGCCGCCTTCCAGCATGACGGAAGCGGCGCGTAGCGACGGTAGGGTATCGGGCTGGTTAAAGCGCTCAAATTCGGCGCGAATAATACGCCGCTCGGTTAACAGATTCTGTAAACCCACCCGTTCCAGCGGGATAAACCAACCCGAATCTGCCAGCGCCCCGGTAAGCATGGCGGCTGCCCCTTGGGTGACGGCCGTGGAGAAAGTGCTGGCCGGCGCTGGGCGATACTGTCCGGTCTGGTCGCGGAAGTCGTAAACCGATACAAAAATCTTGCCCGACGGTGGTGGCAGTGACACCAAGTCCTGGTACGTGGCACCCCGCGGCGTTAACGTGGCCTCGGTGCCTTCAAGGTTTTCCGAGTTGGCCACCATACCGGCACAGCCACTTAGCAATCCCGCTATTAGAAAGGTAGCAATAATTTTCATGATGTTCCCCTAACCTATCCACCATTTATGATGTTTGGTTTTTATTTAGTAATGTGTTGGCTCGACAGCTGAACTGATTTAGGGGTTAAAAATGCCCCCGACGCTGATATTGGTTTCATCCCCAGTGAGTTTATCGATTACACGTATTACTAATTGACCCCCGTTATCTTCTACCACCACGCCGAACTCATCGCTGTCGAAGCTGCCCTGATCAATGGATCCATCCCCAACATCGCTGAGCAGCTGGGAGATTAAGCGGCTCTCCAGGCTTTGAATCAACCGGTCAGTGGAGGAAAGACGATCAACATCACGCGTGTTTGGGTCGGTGTTGGTATCCTGTGACTGGGCCTTGTTGAGCATGTAGCTGCCCATGAAAGGGTCACCCCCAAAAGAAGGGTTCAGCGGTTCGTAAATCATTTCCCCAGCGTGAACTGGTAGTGTTAACAGCCCGACTAGCAGCGCTGAGCCTATACCTGCGGTGCGAATGGCCTGTGTTTTCATTATCGTAACTCCTCTCTTCCCAAGTCTTTGTCGGAAGATAGCGCTGAGTTCAGTTGTTGACGCAGTAGTGCTTCTTCCACGGTTTGTACAGCTTCCTCTGCGGCACGATCAGCTTCACTGATGCGCGGAGAGAGCTGCGTACGGAAATACATCTGATTGCCTTGCATAACCCACAGCTGGCTTCCCCAGCGGGCGTCAGGGCGTTCCTGAATGGTGATGGTGGCGTTACCAATGATCATGTTCCCCATGGCTCGCTGGCTAAAGGCGCGATAGAAGGTTTTACCTGCCATGGTGATGGTGCGGTCGACCAATACGCCGGTGAGCTCGCTGCTGGGGCTGCTGCGCTCTTGAATGGCGGGGCCATCGGGGCTTGATAGTTGGTTAATGGCGTCCACCGCCTCCTGCTCATCGACGGGCGCTGGTTCGTTTGGAGTCGCAGGTTCATCGGCTAGCGCCAGTGATAGCCACATCCATATAAATAACCCCGTTAGGGCGTGTTGAAAGTATCGTAGCGGTGCCATAGCCAGTTCACTCTTGTAAGACGCTATCGGTGGCGTTGCAGGCTTCGTGCAGTTTCGATGTTGGGCAGAATCGGACCTAGATTCTGATGAATCCAGTTCAACGCCTGAATACGGTTGTGCACGTTGATTTTGCGGAAAATGTTGTACAGGTGAGACTTGACGGTGTGCTCACTGAGGAACAGTTTTTCGGCGATTTGATGATTTGACGCCCCGGCACTCAGCAGCGAGATGATTTCCATTTCCCGGTTAGTGAGCCCGCAGGCGGGGCGGAAGGCGTTGTTCTGGTATTTGCGATAGAACAGGATCAACCGGGTCATGAGTTCGCGTGACATCCACAGCTCACCTTCCAGCAGCGCATGGATACCTTTGCAAATGACATCCAGGCTCTCCTGGCGATAGAAAACACCTTTCAACTGCGCACACGACAGGGCTTCAAGCGCGTGATCCATATCGCGAATGTTAAACGCGGCCAACGGCGAGTTGCTGAGCGCCTCGGGTAACTGATGTTGCCAGTCCGGCAGGGTATCAACGCCAATGTGATCGCTATCGATCAGCATCAAGGTATCACCTGCTGACGGTGCAGTGACCTTTTCATGGGGCGACTGAATATGCACATGGCACTCGGTATGAGTCCCCAGATATTCCGCAAATAGTTGTGATTGTGGGCTTTTTTCGGTAACGACAAATACCGTGTTGGTAGCCTTTTCCTGCGGCATTGAAGGATCCTCGTAGAAAGAACGAATGAGCAGGTAGTCACTTGATTGTTGTCTATTAGTTTTTAAATGTAAATATATGTTACTAGAAAATCGTCAAATAAGATGGCTGCAATTGAGCTTTCTTTATATAAGTATCTGAAAATTAATAGCTATTTATTTTATAATGGCGTGAAAATATTTTTGTAAACTACACCGCGTTACATGATGCTCGCTATTGTCATGGCAGGAGCATGTAAACTGATTATCCACCCTAGGAGGTCGCCGGATGACCAGCACCCAAACGCTTGTGCTTGCCAGCGGGAACGTTGGTAAGTTGAAAGAATTCAACGAATTACTGTCTCCGCTTGGCTTCGATGTGCGTCCCCAAGCCGATTTTGGTGTAGATGACGTAGCCGAAACGGGGGTGACGTTCGTTGAAAACGCCCTGATCAAAGCGCGTGAAGCAAGCCGGCAAAGCGGATTGCCTGCCCTGGCCGATGACTCGGGGCTGGAGGTAGACGCATTACAGGGCGCACCTGGGATCTATTCCGCGCGCTATGCGGGCGAGCCCAAGAGCGACCAGCGCAATAACGCCAAGTTACTCGAGTCGTTACAGGACTGTCCGGAAGGGCAGCGCACGGCGCGTTACTGGTGTGTGCTAGTGTATCTGCGCCACCCTCATGACCCGGTGCCGGTCATCGTGCAGCGCAGTTGGGAGGGCGAGGTGCTGGCCCACCCGCGTGGGGAAGGCGGTTTTGGTTACGATCCGCTGTTTTGGCTGCCTGACCAGGGAATGAGCGTGGCGGAACTGCCAAGCGAGACCAAAAATCGTCTTAGCCATCGTGGCCGGGCGCTTGCCGGGCTGGTTGAGGTATTAAGGTTGGCCCATGGGTGAGCCACTGCCACCGCTATCGCTGTATATCCATACGCCGTGGTGTGTCCGCAAATGTCCTTACTGTGACTTTAACTCCCACGAACCTCAGACTAATGAACTGCCCGAAGCTGCTTACCTTAAAGCGCTTTTACAAGACCTTGATGCTGATCTCGAACTAGCAGCCGGACGTACGCTTGAGACGATTTTCATTGGCGGCGGTACACCGAGCCTGCTGTCCCCGGGTTTTTACCTGCAGTTATTGAACGAAATAAGTGCGCGCCTGCCGCTGGCCGACGATATCGAGATAACCCTTGAGGCGAATCCCGGTACGACCGAACAGGCGCGGTTTGTCGGCTATCGGGAAGCCGGGATCAATCGACTGTCGCTGGGTGTGCAGAGCTTTAATGCCGTACAGCTTGAAGCACTTGGCCGTATTCATAGTGGCGAAGAGGCTATTCACGCCGTTGACCAGGCGCGCGCCGCCGGTTTTCAAAATATCAACGTCGACCTGATGCACGGCCTACCTCAGCAAAGTGCTGATCAGGCGCTGGCTGATATTGACCAGGCCTTGGCATTAGCGCCGGAGCATCTCTCCTGGTACCAACTGACCCTGGAGCCGAATACGGCGTTTTATGTTCACCCTCCGGTATTGCCCCAGGAGGAAACCCTTTGGGATATCCAGGATCTGGGTCACCAACGCCTTGAACAGGCTGGGTTTGCGCGTTACGAGATTTCGGCCTACGCCAGTCCGCTTTGCCAAAGTCGGCACAACATCAATTACTGGCAGTTCGGTGATTATCTGGGCATTGGCGCGGGCGCCCACGCCAAACTGAGTCATATTGATCGGGAGGGACGCTGGCACATCGAACGGCGCTGGAAAACGCGTCAGCCCGATGCCTATCTGCGGCGTCTTAATGATCCGCGCGGCTTCGTTGCCGGCAAACAGGCAATCGCCGAGCGCGAACTGCCGTTGGAGTTTGCCATGAATGCCTTGCGCTTGACCCAAGGGGTCCCGCTATCGGTGTGGTCCGCCCATACCGGGTTAGCGGATGAGGTGTTACTGGCGCGCTTACATAATGCTGAGAAAAAAGGACTTTTGAAGGAAATGCCCAAAAGGCTTCAAGCTTCCCCTCAAGGTCTATTATTCTTGAACGAGTTGCTGGCGTTGATCAGCGATGAGTAATCTCATAGATGCAAGAAAGCTAAGGAGTGAGCGATGCGTATTTCTCGACTACTGACCCCGTTGGTGGCTGCCGTGTTTGTCGCCGGCTGTGCAAGTTCAAGCCCCTCCGGCGGTGGTGAAACTCAGCGCTCAAAGACGGCTACAGGCACCGGTATTGGGGCCGCCGTTGGCGCGGTAGCCGGCGCGCTATCCGGGGATGGCAGCAGCAGCCGTCGTGACCGTGCCGTGATTGGCGCGGCGGTAGGTGCCGCTGCTGGTGCCGGTGTGGGTGCCTACATGGACCGCCAGGAGCAGCAACTGCGCGAAAACCTGCAGGGCTCGCGTATTGAAGTGGATCGCCGCGGCGATGATATCGTGCTCAATATGCCCAGCAGCGTGACCTTTGGTTTCGATTCCGCCGAGTTGACCAGCGAAGCGCGCAGCTCGCTCAATGAAGTGGCTAACGTGGTAAGCGAATATACCGATACCCGGGTCAATATTGCCGGCCATACGGATAGCACCGGTGACGACGCCTATAACCAGCGTCTTTCCGAGCGCCGTGCTCAAGCGGTAGGTAGCTATCTGGGCCAGAACGGGGTGTCGTCAGCGCGGTTAAACACGCGTGGTTACGGTGAATCGCAGCCGGTGGCCAGTAACGATAGCGAAGACGGACGCAGCCAGAACCGCCGCGTCGAAATCACCCTGACACCCACTGGGGATGGCCAGCAACAAGGCTAAGCAGTGTTATTGCAATGAGCCACCCAATGCCCGCTATGCTAACGTAGCGGGTTTTTTTATGAGTTGCCTATCATCATGTTGTCATATCAACACGCCTACCACGCGGGTAATTTTGCCGACGTTCATAAGCATTTGACGTTGTTTGCGACCATCGAGTATTTGCAGCGTAAACCCTCACCGGTTACCTACATTGATACCCACGCGGGTCGCGGGCTGTATCCGCTATCGGGCAAAGAAACCCAGCGGCTGCAGGAGTATCGCGATGGCGTATGGCCGCTCTGGCAGGCATCGGGTTCGCTATCCGACCTGCTGCTGAGCGAGTGGCTGGCGACGTTATCCCGCGCGCAGCCTGAGCCTGGCGAGCTGACTCATTACCCTGGCTCTCCCTGGTGGATAAGCCAGGCGCTACGTACCGGAGAACGCCTTTACGGGTTCGAGTTGCACCCCGGGGAGCATCAGCATCTGGATGACAAGACGCTGGTGGATGGTGTCGAGCGAATACACGGTGATGGCCTGGCTGGGTTGTGCCAACGGCTTCCAGTGCCAACCCCCCGCGTGTGTACACTGGTTGACCCAAGCTACGAACGTAAAGACGAGTACCAGGAGGTGGCGGCCGCGCTCCGTGTGGCACTAGCGAAAGCTCGTCACGCCGTGATCCTGGTCTGGTATCCCTTATTGCCTGCAGGGCATCACCAGGTGTTGCTGGAGGCGCTGGCGCGCAGCGGCATACGTAAAATATGGCGCAGCGAATTATGCTTGCGTCCGGCGGGCAGCCTTGAACGCGGCATGTTCGGCAGCGGTATGCTGGTGATCAATCCGCCCTGGGGGCTTGATGAACGCATGGCCGGCGCCATGGATCAGCTGACACCGCTGTTAGGCGCACAGAGCCACTACCACGCGGACTGGTGGGTTCCGGAATAATTCGTCTCTGTCATCTCCGAAGCTTATTTGCCGATGCAGAAGCTGCCGAAGATTTCGCCCAGCAAATCGTCGGCACTGAATTCGCCGGTGATTTCTCCGAGTGCCTGTTGAGCGTCGCGCAGGTCTTCCGCCAGCAGCTCGCCTGCGCCGTTACCTTCGAGCTGAACTCGGCCGGTTTCAAGGGCGCGCATTGCCCGGTCAAGGGCGTCCAGGTGACGACGGCGGGCTGAAAAGCGCCCTTCGGTATTGGCGGAAAATCCCATGATGTCTTTAAGATGGGTCTTCAAATTATCCACACCCTGTCCGGTTTTAGCCGATAGCCGCAACGTGGGTGGGGTTGTGGATAAATCAATGCCCGGTTGTTCAGCGCTGGTATCGATCTTGTTACGCACTAGGGTCAGGCGTTGCTGGTCGGGCAGGCGAGCGACGAATTCAGGCCAGATAGCCATCGGGTCGGTGGCCTCGGTGGTAGAAGCATCCACGAGTAGCAGCACGCGATCAGCGCGTTCAATTTCTGCCCAGGCCCGGGCAACACCGATCTTTTCCACGGCGTCAGGCGTGTCACGCAGGCCTGCGGTATCAATGACGTGAAGGGGCATGCCGTCGATGTGGATATGTTCGCGCAGCACGTCCCGGGTGGTGCCCGCGATGTCAGTCACGATAGCGGTATCCTGCTCGGTGAGCGCATTGAGCAGGCTCGACTTGCCCGCATTGGGGCGCCCGGCTATCACGACGCTCATGCCTTCGCGCATGAGTGCCCCCTGGCCGGCCGCGGCCCGCACCTCGATCAATTCCTGGTGCACGTTATCGAGCAGGCTCGCCACGTGGCCGTCGGCAAGAAAATCGATTTCTTCTTCGGGAAAATCAATTGCCGCCTCGACGTAGACGCGTAGCTCAATGAGGCGCTGTACCAATGCTGATACCCGATTGGAAAACTCGCCCTGAAGCGAGCGCACCGCGTTTTCAGCCGCCGAGCGGGAGGTGGCATCGATCAGGTCGGCAATCGCCTCGGCCTGGGCAAGGTCCAGCTTGTCGTTCAGGAAGGCGCGTTCGGAAAACTCGCCTGGCCGTGCCAGCCGAGCCCCGAGCTGGACGCAGCGCTCGAGTAGCATATCCATGATGACCGGCCCGCCGTGGCCGTGAAGCTCGAGCACATCCTCGCCGGTGAAGGAGTGCGGGTCGGGAAAGAGCAGCGCGATCCCCTCGTCAATGCTGTTGTCGGCCCCCTTGAACTCGCCATGGTAAGCATGGCGGGGCGCGGGGCAGTGTCCCAGCATGGCAGTGGCGATATCGCGGCTGGCCGGTCCGGAAACACGAATAATACCGACACCGCCGCGACCAGGAGGCGTTGCCAGGGCGGCGATGGTGTCTGGGGTATAGAGTCGGTCAGCCATGGGGTCTCTCGCTGCAAAATAGCTAGTTTGAATTTTTCATCCCTAAAACGCCAGACCCCCGCAATGGCGGGGGTCTGGGTGTCTTCAGGTAGCGGCTTATTTTTTGGTTTTCATGCCTTTACCAATACTGGGGTCCTGCTCGACTTTGCGCGTAATGAAATACTGCTGCGCCACCGAGATGATGTTGTTGACCACCCAGTAGATAACCAGACCCGCCGGGAACCACAGGAAGAAGAACGTAAAGATGATGGGGAGCATCTTCATGATCTTCGCCTGCATGGGATCGGGCGGTGTGGGATTCAGCAGCTGCTGCACGTACATCGAGATACCCATCAGGATCGGCAGGATGAAGTACGGGTCTTTCACCGACAGATCCTGAATCCAGAACATGAAGGGCGCGTGGCGCAGCTCCACGGATTCCAACAGCATCCAGTAGAGGGCGATGAACACCGGCATTTGTACCAGGATGGGCAAACAGCCGCCGAGTGGATTGATTTTCTCTTTCTGGTAGAACTTCATCATCTCTTGAGACATTTTCTGGCGGTCATCGCCATACATCTCTTTGAGACGCTGCATCTCAGGCCCAAGCTTGCGCATCCGCGCCATCGACTTATAAGCCTTGGCAGAAAGCGGGAACAGCACGGTCTTGACCAATACGGTCAACAGAACGATGGACCAGCCCCAGTTGCCGACGATGTCGTGGATCTTGTCCAGCAGCCAGAAAAGCGGGTTGGCCAGGAACCACAGCCAGCCATAGTCAACGGTCAGGCGAAGATTAGGCGCGACCTCTTCAAGATGATCCTGAACTTTGGGGCCCATGTAGAGGGTTGCACCCAGTGATGCTTCTTCTTCCGCCGCCAGGTCACTGGTGGGGCCGGCAAAGGCTACGACGTTGCGATCACGGGAATCCGTCGAAACATAGTAGAGGTTTTGCTGGTCCTGCGGGGGCGCCCACGCCGAGACAAAGTAATGCTGGATAATCGCCATCCAGCCGCCTTGTGCTTCACGGTTGTTGAAGTTGCCGCCCTGGATGTCGTCAAAATCAATTTTTTCGTAGCGTTCGTCGGGGGTTGAATAGGCAGCACCGAGGTAGGAGTTCATGCCCATGCTGACACCGCTTGACGGATCAGGGCTGTTATCCCTGGCAAGCTGCCCGATAAAGCGTGCGCTGACCGGCTCGTCGGTGTTGTTGGCCAGATAATAATTTACGTCGACGGCATAGTTGCCGCGCTCAAACGTCAACCGCTTGATGACCTCGATACCATTCACTTCGGCAGTGAGGTTAACTTCAAGCTGGTCTTCGTCATCGCCCAACAGGTACTCGCTGCTATCCGGCGTGAACGCAATACGACGCGCTTCGCCGTCAAGCTGTAAGCCCGAGCGCGCTACGTAGCTGCGCGTCTGGTTGTCGGAGAGCAGAATGTAGCTGCGATCCGAACCGAGCGACTGCTTATGCTGTGGCAGTGCGGCATACACAATGTCGCCCCCGTGGGGATCGATGCGCACATCCAGTACGTCGGTGGTAACTGCGATGAAGTCACGGCTGTCGCTATCGCTTGCCTCGCTGTCGAGCGTCTCTTGAGACGAGGCGTCGCCGTCGCTGGGAACAGAGAGATTATCCGAGTCGTTGTCACGAGATGCATCGTCGCCGCCAGACGCTGCATTATTGCTGCTGGTCTGGCTTTGTGATTCCTCGGACGACGATTGGTAAGACGTCTGTCCGTAATCCTGATTCCACTGGACAACCAGTAGATAGGCCAGAATGGCAAGTGGAATCAGTAATATAAGTCGTTTTACGTCCATGAGGGTTCTGCCCGCTGGGTGGTGAACATGCTAATGGCGCAGTGTCAATTACTCGACCCATGACACACGAAAGCCTGCCAGGCGGCAGGCCGAGGTCGAGCGGTGAGGTGCCCATCAAGTGTTGCGTATTGAGCTCTCAGAAGGCGCACTGGCCGTCTGAGTATCGCGCCGAAGCCGTTTCCACATACCATGAAGTTGACGATATAAAACGTCGTTATCCATGTCCTGAACGCCACGTCGAGCAAGTACCACAATATCCACGGCGGGAAGCTGGTCTTGACGTAGACGAACCGACTCGCGAACGAGCCTTTTGAAGCGATTTCGATCAACGGCGAGCTTCACATTTTTTTTGCTGACCACCAGGCCGAGGCGGGGATGCCCGAGGGTGTTCCAGCGCGCAAGCGCCATCATCCCTTTACCATGAACCTTGAAGTCTGCTTGCTCAAAGACGTAGCGGTAATCCCCAGCATTGAGTAACCGAAAATGCCGGGGAAACCCTTGATGTGGCACACGCAATCCGAAATCAGGCGCTCAGACGCTTGCGGCCCTTGGCGCGGCGGCGCGAGATGACAGCGCGGCCATTCTTGGTTGCCATACGAGCACGGAAGCCATGCGCGCGCTTGCGCTTGAGAACGCTAGGTTGAAAAGTGCGTTTCATAACTCGTTATTCCCACGTGGTTTAGGACGGAAAATGAATTCCAAAAGGCCCGGTCCAGTGAGGAACTAGCCGGGAGATTCAATTCAAGACCGGAAATTGTAGAGGCTTCCTGCGTTACGTGCAATTTTTCCTTGCAAAAAAAGCCGCCTGCGTAGGCGATCGCTGGTAAGACCGACATCGCTAGGCGTGCAATAAAGCGTGAAGAAATGCTCACGTTTTCCTGCGGCTACGTTGTGGCTAATAGTGGGGATACTTTTTGTTAGCAACCTATTATTATTCCGTTGTTTCAATGATTTATAATAAAGTTACAGCTGTGTATAAGTTGCGCAAAACCCGATGATAAGCGGTTGATTAGCTGTGAATTAAAAGCTAATAATATTTTGTTTATTGTTGTGGTTCTGTTCCCTAAAGAAGGAGTGCTTGCCAGTGTCTCAAAAGTTTTCCACAGCTTGTTAAATCGCTCTACGCCTGTGTGGATAACCACGGCGTTGGGCGCTACAATGGTCGGCCTTTTTCAACCGATGGTGAGATGAGTGTCACTCGCGCTTTGGCAACAGTGCCTGGATTACCTGCAGGACGAGCTTAGCTCCCAGCAGTTCAACACATGGATACGTCCACTGCAGGCTGAAGATAGTGAAGCTAACGAGCTGCGCTTGTTGGCACCTAATCGCTTTGTGCGCGATTGGGTGAGTGACAAGTACGCCAAGCGGATTAGCGAGCTGATGCGTGAGCTTTCACCTTCCAAACCCCCCAAGGTAAGCCTTACGGTAGGCAGCCGGCGGCCGGCCACACCGGCGCCGCAGCCCCGTGACCTGGGCAACCCGGTGTCTGCGTCTCCGGCGCCGCGTTCATCGCCGGCTGTTCACACACCGCCGCGAGGCGACATTGCTGACGAGCGCGAGATAGACAAACTGCGCGAGGAAGGTGGAGGAAGTGACGGGAGGCGCAACAATGAGCGTCAGGTCCAGGTTGAGGGGAGCCTTAAACATACCAGCGGGCTGAATCCCAATTTCACCTTCGATACTTTCGTTGAGGGTAAATCCAACCAGCTTGCCCGGGCGGCCTCGCGGCAAGTCTCGGAAAACCCCGGCGGCGCCTATAATCCGCTTTTTCTATACGGTGGCGTTGGTCTCGGTAAAACCCACTTGATGCATGCGGTCGGCAATGCGCTCGCCGTTCGCCGCGAAAATGCGCGTGTCGTGTATCTTCACTCGGAGCGGTTCGTCGCCGACATGGTGAAGGCGCTTCAGCTTAATGCGATCAACGATTTCAAGCGTTTCTATCGCAGCGTTGATGCGTTACTTATTGATGATATTCAGTTTTTTGCCGGAAAGGAGCGGTCCCAGGAAGAGTTTTTCCACACCTTCAATGCGTTATTAGAAGGTGGGCAGCAAATGATCCTGACGTCTGATCGTTACCCCAAGGAAATCAGCGGTGTAGAAGAGCGTCTGAAATCCCGCTTTGGGTGGGGGCTTACCGTTGCCATTGAACCGCCTGAGCTTGAAACGCGCGTTGCCATCTTGATGAAGAAAGCCGACCAGGCCAAGGTCGATTTGCCCCATGATGCGGCGTTCTTCATCGCCCAGAAGATTCGTTCAAACGTGCGGGAGCTCGAGGGCGCGCTCAAGAAGGTGATTGCCGATTCGCATTTCATGGGCAAGACCATTACCCAGGATTTCATCCGGGAATCGCTCAAGGATCTGCTGGCTCTGCAGGATAAGCAGGTGGGAGTCGATAATATCCAGCGCACCGTGGCGGAGTATTACAAGATCAAGGTGGCTGACTTGCTCTCCAAGCGGCGCTCACGCTCGGTTGCTCGGCCGCGCCAAGTGGCCATGGCGCTGGCCAAGGAACTGACTAACCACAGCCTGCCCGAGATTGGCGATGCGTTTGGTGGCCGCGACCATACCACCGTGCTGCACGCCTGCCGCAAGGTAAAATCCCTGCAGGAAGAAAGTGCGGATATCCGCGAAGACTACAAAAACTTATTACGCTTACTGACCAGTTAATCCCTTAGGACGGACCTGTCTTTAGCAGGTCTTTCAGGATATAGAACGGAGTATTGATGAAATTTTCGATTTCCCGAGAGGCGCTGCTACGTCCGTTAACTCTGGTAGCCGGAGTGGTAGAGCGCCGTCAGACATTGCCTGTCCTTTCTAACGTATTGATTCAGGTAGACGGCGACCAGGTGTCCCTGACGGGCACGGATCTTGAAGTGGAACTGGTGGGGCGTACCGTTGCCAGCCAGGTTGATGCGCAAGGTTCGGCCACCGTCCCGGCTCGTAAACTGATGGATATATGTAAATCGCTGCCGGATCAGTCCGATATTCAGCTAGCGGTGGAAGAAGGCCGTGCCGTGCTGCGTAGCGGTCGTTCGCGGTTTACGCTGTCCACGCTGCCTGCCGCTGAGTTTCCGTCTATTGAGGATGCGGAAGGAAGCCAGGAGCTGAGTGTGCCCCGCGGGACGCTGAAGCACCTGATCGAGGCGACATCGTTTGCCATGGCCCAGCAGGATGTTCGTTACTACCTCAACGGTATGCTGCTTGAAATTCAAAGCAATTTGCTGCGTACCGTGGCCACTGATGGCCACCGTCTGGCGATGTGTTCGCGGCCGGTCGATGTGGTGGTCGATCAGTCTCAAAAACTGATCGTACCGCGCAAAGGCATACTCGAACTGTCACGCCTGTTAGATGATAGTGATGAACCCGTCAGCTTGACCTTGGGATCGACGCACGTTCGTGCGCATACGGGTGACTTTACCTTCACTTCCAAGTTGATAGACGGCAAGTTTCCCGACTATGAGCGCGTCGTGCCGCGTAACGGCGACAAAGTACTGATTGCCGAACGTGCCGAACTCCGCCAAGTGCTTTCACGCACCGCTATTCTGTCCAATGAAAAGTATCGTGGCGTTCGTCTCTACCTTGAAGAAAACAACCTCAAGGTAATGGCCAATAACCCTGAGCAGGAAGAAGCCGAAGAGAACATTGGTGTTGAATACGCTGGCCCGGCCATGGAGGTCGGTTTCAACGTCGGCTACTTGGTCGATGTCATGAGCGTCTTGAACGAAGATCGTGTACAGATCACGCTTGCCGATCCTAACAGTAGTGCGCTTCTGGAAGAGCCGGGTGGTGGTGATGCGCTCTACGTTGTCATGCCTATGCGGTTATAAGCGATCCACTAGGTGATGGCACCGAACGGCGGCGCTTCTGAACTGGGAATGCGCCGCTTCTTTTTTCAGGGCGCACAGTATAAGTGATGGTTAATGAGTCTTCTCCAGCTCAATCTTGACGGTTTACGCAACTTGCAGTCTGTCGATATGACGCCCTCACCACGCATCAATCTGATTAATGGTGTTAACGGCAGCGGCAAGACAAGTCTGCTCGAAGGCATCCATATCCTGGGAATGGGAAGATCGTTCAGGACCCGTCAACTTAAGAACGTGATACAGGCCGATGCCCCTTATATGACGCTGTACGGGCGACTGGAGGGTGACCCCGGGGTCGCACTAGGGGTGCGCCGGTCGCGTAGCTCCAGCGAGCTGGAATTGCGCGTCAAGGGGGACAAGAATGCCAGGCTGGCGGATTTAGTCGAGGCGATGCCGCTACAGCTTATTAACCCTGATGCGTTTCGTTTGCTTGAAGGTTCTCCTTCGGGGCGTCGAGAGTTTCTGGATTGGGGTGTGTTTCACGTGAAACACCGCTTTCTTGAAATATGGAAGCGCACTCGCCGAGCGTTGAAACATCGGAATGCGTTGTTGAGGCATGGTAGAATAGAGCCTAAAGAACTTGCTGTCTGGGAGCAGGAGCTTGCCACTTGGGGTGAGCAAATGGACACGTTGAGGCGAGCCTGGTTTGCTGAGTTTCTTCCCGTGTTTGAAGAAACGCTGGATCGCTTGCTTCCATTACCTGGCCTGACACTTCATTACGCCAGAGGATGGGATAAAAAAAGATCGCTGGCCGATGTATTGGAAGGTAGCCGGGCAACCGATCAGCAAATGGGCTTTACCCAGCAGGGCCCCCAGCGCGCTGACTTGCGTATCAAGCTCAACAAGCAGTCCGCTATTGAAGTGCTTTCCAGAGGGCAGCAAAAACTGGTAGTGAGCGCGTTAAAATTAGCGCAGGGCCGGCTTCTGGAAAGTACATCAGAGCGACACTGCATCTACCTGATTGACGATTTACCTGCCGAACTCGATGCACGCCATCGATCGCAGTTTTGTCAGTTACTCGAAGACATGCAGTGCCAAGTATTTATTACCAGCGTCGAACCCGAAGCTTTAAGGCAGGCATGGCAGACTCATACATCGGTTAACATGTTTCACGTGAAACACAGTGACAATGGATTGAGTCAGCTTGTGCTGGAAGGGTAGGCGACACGGATAGAGACAGACTTCACGACGGAGTGGTCAATGAGCGAGCAGGCTTACGATTCATCAAGCATCAAGGTGCTCAAGGGGCTGGATGCAGTACGAAAGCGTCCAGGCATGTACATCGGCGATACCGACGACGGCACCGGGCTACACCACATGGTCTTCGAATTGGTGGATAATTCCATCGATGAAGCCCTGGCTGGTCACTGTAGTGAAATCCGCGTGGTGATCCACCCCGATGAATCTGTCACGGTTAGTGATAATGGGCGCGGTGTGCCGACCGAGATTCACGAAGGTGAAGGCGTGTCGGCTGCCGAGGTCATCATGACCGTGTTACACGCAGGCGGAAAGTTCGACGATAATTCGTACAAGGTTTCCGGCGGTCTCCACGGCGTTGGTGTTTCAGTCGTCAACGCGCTGTCAGAAGAGCTGCGGCTTACCATCTGGCGGCAGGGCGATGTGTTTGAACAGGTTTACCGTCATGGCGTGCCCCAAGCGCCACTTGGCGTCGTGGGCACAACCGAAAAAAGCGGTACTCGGGTACACTTTCGGCCGTCCCCGGATACGTTTGGCAATATCGAATTCCATTACGATATTCTGGCGAAGCGGCTTAGGGAGTTGTCCTTCCTGAACTCGGGTGTCGCCATCCGCTTGATGGATGAGCGTAGCGGCAAGGAAGAACTCTTCCATTACGAAGGCGGCCTGAAAGCGTTTGTTGATCACCTCAACAAAAACAAGTCGGTCCTCAATCCGGTCTTCCATTTCAATGCCGTCCGCGAAGATGGCGTCGAAGTAGAAGTGGCCATGCAGTGGAGCGATACGTTTACCGAAAACATCTTCTGCTATACCAATAACATTCCACAGCGCGATGGCGGAACGCACCTGGCAGGTTTCCGCACGGCGCTGACGCGTACGTTGAATAACTACATTGAAGCGGAAGGCTTGCTCAAGAAGGCCAAGGTGAGTACAGCGGGCGATGATGCCCGTGAAGGGTTGACGGCGATTATTTCCGTTAAAGTACCGGATCCCAAATTTTCGTCGCAAACCAAAGAAAAGCTTGTTTCTTCTGAGGTGAAAACAGCAGTCGAACAGGAAATGGGCCGCTTGTTTGCGGATTATCTGATCGAGAAGCCCGGCGAAGCCAAAGCGATCGTCAACAAGATGCTGGACGCGGCAAGAGCGCGTGAAGCAGCGCGCAAAGCGCGCGATATGACGCGTCGCAAGGGCGCGCTGGATATTGCCGGGCTGCCCGGCAAGTTGGCCGACTGCCAGGAAAAAGATCCAAGCCAATCAGAGCTTTATCTGGTGGAGGGTGACTCGGCCGGCGGCAGCGCCAAACAGGGCCGCGACCGTCGCACCCAGGCGATTCTGCCGCTCAAGGGCAAGATTCTTAACGTCGAGAAAGCACGTTTTGACAAAATGCTCTCGTCAGCAGAAGTTGGCACCCTGATCACCGCGCTTGGCTGTGGCATCGGCCGTGAGGAATTCAATCCCGACAAGCTTCGCTATCATTCGATCATCATTATGACCGATGCGGATGTGGACGGCTCGCACATCCGAACTCTGCTGCTGACCTTCTTTTTCCGTCAAATGCCGGAGCTCATCGAGCGCGGGCATGTCTTTATCGCCCAGCCCCCGCTATACAAGATCAAGCGCGGCAAGCAAGAGCTGTACCTTAAAGACGAGCAGGCCATGGTCGACTATCTGACCACCACGGCGCTCGATGGTGCCGGGTTGTACGTTAACCCCGATGCACCAGGGATAGCGGGCTCGCAATTGGAAACCCTGGTGAACCAGTACCGCAACGTGATGAAGCGGATTGACCGTCTGGCGCGCGTGTACCCCATTGAGGTACTCAAACAGACTGTGCATGCGACCGGTCTTCAGGGTGAGTCAAGCCTCAAAGACCGTGTCACCATGGAAAACTGGATTGCCGAACTGCAAAAAACTATGGACGATATGGTGGCCTACGAAGGCGGGCCGCGGTACCAGTTCTATCTTCATGAGGACACTGAGCGGGGGCTTTATCTGCCATCCGTATCGTTAATTGCCCATGGGGTGACGAACGATTACGTATGGGGCTTGGATTTCTTTGAAAGCGCTGATTATCGTGCGATTGCAGGTTTGGGCGATACCATAAACGGGCTGCTCGAAGAGGGCGCTTATATTGCCCGCGGTGAACGCCAGAAGCCGGTTTCCCACTTCTCTGAGGTGCTTGCCTGGCTGATGCAGGAAGGCCAGCGTGGCCTATCCGTGCAGCGTTACAAAGGTCTGGGCGAAATGAACCCGGATCAGCTGTGGGAAACCACGATGGATCCGGATAGCCGCCGTATGCTGCGCGTCACGATTGAAGATGCCGTTGCCGCTGACATGATGTTCAACACCTTGATGGGCGATGAAGTAGAGCCGCGCCGTGATTTCATTGAGTCGAACGCACTGGTAGCCAACCTGGATATCTGATCATCTTCTGGCGTGTTTCACGTGAAACACGCCAAGCAAGGTTGAAATCAAAACGCCGCTTCAGTTTATGCTGAAGCGACGTTTTTATGCCCAGTAGGTAATTGCATTAAGGTTGGCACAGCCAATCGGTAAACTCAGCAAGGTCATTGAATACAGACGATTTTTCCAGCCCGATATTGTTGTGCAGCGTTTTCTCGCCTTTACCGGTTCTCACCAGTGCCGTATGGCAGCCGACCGCTTCGCCAGCCTGAATATCTCTTAAGCTATCGCCGACCATCCAGCTACCGTTCAGGCTCAATAACCCAAGCGCGTTCTGAATTTGAATAAGCAAGCCGGGTAGCGGTTTGCGACAGTCACATTGGTCATCGGGGCCGTGTGGGCAATAAGCAATATGCGCAATCTTACCGCCTTCCGCGTTTACCAACGCTTTTAGGTGGTCGTGCATTGCGTGCAGTGTGGCTTCGCTATAATAGCCCCGTGCAATGCCCGATTGATTGGTGGCCACAGCCACCTTGAAGCCCGCTTGAGACAGCTTGGCGATAGCTTTGATGGCGCTTGGATAGGCCATCCATTCATCCAGGGATTTAATGTAGGCATCCGAATCATGGTTGATCACACCGTCACGATCGAGAATGACCAGTTGGTTTGCGCTTAACATGGGTGTCCTTGAGGCGTTGAACCTATCGTATGCGTCTCAGATTAATATAAGGGGTGCGGAGAGGGCGAATGTTTCACGTGGAACATTGAATATATCGTCACAAAAAAGCCCGGCGATTTGTTTATCCGGGCTTCGACGAACCATGAAGATACCGAGATGCCCGATGGCAACCGATAGCGTTTTACCTATTGGGGCAGCTGAGCAATATCTGCCACGGCAAGGAACAATGCTTGAAGGCTGGCTAGCAGAGCAAGCCGATTGCGGCGAATGGCATCCTCGTCGGCCATGACCATGACCTGATCAAAGAACGCATCCACCGGCTCGCGTAACGTGGCCAGGACATCCAGCGCCTGCTGGTAGTCGCCTGACGCAAACAGCGGCGACACCTTGGTTTCACAGGTCGTTACGGCGTCGAACAGTGTCTGCTCGGCCTGCTCCTGGAGTAGCGCTGGGTCGACCTGGGTGCTGCCATCATGCGACTGCTTGCTGAGAATATTGGATACGCGCTTGTTGGCAGCGGCAAGGGCGGTGGCTTCTTCGCGCTGTGCAAATGCCTTGACGGCACGCAAGCGGCGGGCGAAATCCAGCGGCTTGGTGACCGGGCGGGCGCGTACGGCAAGGTACATTTCGGCACTGATGCCTTCTTCCTGTCCCCAGGCGCGAAAGCGGTCCAGCATGTAGGTGAGGACGTCTTCAACGAGGCCATCGGCCTTGGGCAGGCCTTGATGCTGCTCAGCGGCGACGCTTAGCAGTTCGCGAAGGTCAAGATTGAGCTCACCCTTCACAAGAATATTAAGCACGCCAATGGAGGCACGACGCAGCGCGAAAGGATCCTTTGCGCCGGTAGGGCGCTGGCCAATACCGAAAATGCCCACCAGGGTGTCAAGGCGATCCGCCAGCGCGAGGGCCTTGCCCGTCGCGCTTTGCGGAATGGCATCGCTGGCAAAGCGAGGCAGATACTGCTCTTCCAGCGCTTGGGCCACGTCTGCGGGCTCACCATCCTGTTCGGCGTAATAACGTCCCATGATGCCCTGGAGCTCAGGGAATTCGAGCACCATCTCGGTGACCAGATCGCACTTGGCAAGGGCGACGGCACGTTGGGCGTGGGATACGTCACCCTGAATCCGTTCAGCGATATATGAGGCAATCACGCTACTACGATTTGCCTTATCCGCCAGGGTGCCTAACTGCTGTTGAAACACGACGCTTTCAAGCTGCGGTATGCGCGAGGCTAGTGTGTGCTTGCGATCAGTGTCATAGAAAAAGGCAGCATCGGCCAAGCGTGGGCGAATGACTTTTTCATTGCCGGAAATCACCTGCTGCGGGTCAGCGCTGTCGATGTTCGAGATGGTAATGAACAGCGGCTTGAGCTTGCCTTGATCATCCAGCAGGTGGAAGTATTTCTGGTTGGCCTTCATGGAGGAGACCAGGCACTCCGCCGGCACTTCCAGAAAGCGGTCGTCAAAGCTACCGGTCAAGGCCACGGGCCATTCCACCAGGCCACTGACTTCTACCAGCAGGTCTTCGTCGATGACGGCATGGGCGTCCTGTACTTCAGCCTCAGCCAGCACCTGCTCACGAATACGTTCGCGACGCTGATCACGGTCAGCCAGCACATAGGCGTTTTCAAGCGCTTCAAGGTACTCGTCAGCATGTCCAAGCTGAATGGCATCCGGGGCATGAAAGCGATGGCCATAGGTGGTGCGACTGGCTTCTAGCCCCAACGCCTCGGCGGCAATCACATCGCGGCCGTAAAGCGCCACCAGCCAATGTACGGGGCGAGAGAACTCGATGCGCGAGCTGCCCCAGCGCATGTTTTTGGGGACGGGTAGCGCAGCAATTGCCTTATGAAGAATGTCCGGCAGTAACGCCTGGACGCTCTCACCCGGCTGTTGTTCGCGATAACCCAGCCAGGTGCCCTTGTCGGTTTCAAGGTGGATCAGTTCATCAACGGTGACGCCACAGGAGCGGGCAAAACCTTCCGCTGCCTTGGTGGGGGCGCCGTCTTTGAAGGCGGCCGCCAGGGCAGGACCGCGACGCTCCACCTCACGGTCAGGCTGTTTATCCGCAAGCGCTGCGACCTGAACCGCCAAGCGACGCGGCGTTGCGAAAGCGCTGACGCTTTGGAAGGGAATATCGGCGTCCCGCAGGCCTTTCTGGATACCCGCCGCAAAGGCATCGGAAAGTGCATCCAACGCGGTCGGAGGAAGCTCTTCCGCGCCTAGTTCCAATAAGAGCGTATCAACAGCCATTATGCGTCTCCCTCGTCAGCTAATAGTTCGCGGCGCAGTGATTCAGTGGCCATGGGGAAACCTTCTGCTTTGCGCGATTCAAAGTAAGCAGTGGCCACGTCCCGTGCCATGGTACGTACGCGCAGAATAAAGCGTTGGCGTTCGGTGACCGATATGGCATGGCGGGCATCTAACAGGTTAAAGGTGTGCGATGCCTTCAGGACTTGCTCGTACGCGGGCAGCGGCAGGCTTACCGCCAACAGTTTGCTGCACTCTTTTTCCTGGTGGTCGAAGTCGGCAAACAGCTGGTCGACATCGGCGTGTTCAAAGTTGTAAGCAGATTGCTCGCGCTCATTTTGCAGATAGACATCGCCGTAGCTGACTTCACTGCCGTCTGGCGCGATGGCCCAGACAAGGTCGTAAACGCTATCGACGTTCTGCAGGTACATGGCGATACGCTCGAGTCCGTATGTCAGCTCGCCGGTGACGGGGTAACATTCGATACCCCCGGCCTGCTGGAAGTAGGTAAACTGGGTGACTTCCATGCCGTTGAGCCATACCTCCCAGCCAAGCCCCCAGGCACCCAGCGTGGGGGATTCCCAGTTGTCTTCGACAAAGCGCACGTCGTGGACCAGTGGATCAAGCCCGAGGCGCTTGAGTGAGCCAAGGTACAGATCCTGAAAATGGCTGGGTGATGGCTTCATCACCACCTGGAACTGGTAATAGTGCTGGAGGCGATTTGGGTTCTCGCCGTAACGACCGTCCGTCGGGCGGCGAGAGGGCTGGACGTAGGCGGCGTTCCAGCTCTCCGGACCAATGGCGCGCAGGAAGGTAGCGGGGTGAAAAGTCCCCGCACCCACCTCCATATCGAGCGGCTGGAGGATAACGCAGCCCTGTTCTGCCCAATACTGTTGCAGCGCAAGGATCAAGCCTTGAAAGGTCGACACGTCAGGCGTCGATTGGTTTGTCGAGACACTCATCGCGGAAAGCACCGTTGGCCATGAATTCATTAGCCGTCAAGTATACAATCCCAGGCAGATAGGTTATAGGCGCGTAAGCCAACAGAACCGCTTTTGGTAAGGAGAATGAAATGATTGTTGTAACCGGTGGCGCTGGTTTTATCGGTGCCAACATCGTCAAAGCGCTTAATGCGCGGGGACGAAACGACGTGATGGTGGTCGACGACCTGCGCGATGGCACCAAGTTTGTCAATTTGGCGGACTGTACGCTGGCGGATTATCTGGATAAGGATGATTTTCTGGCGCGGGTAAAGAAAGCGCTGAATGGCGAGTCGGTAGATCTGCCGTCCATTGATGCGATTTTCCATGAGGGTGCCTGTTCCGATACCACGGAATGGGACGGTCACTACATGATGGAAAATAACTTTGAGTACTCAAAGGTACTGCTGAACTACTGTGAAAAACTTGGCATTCCTTTTATTTACGCATCTTCGGCGGCCACCTACGGCGGTAGCGAAGTCTTCGAGGAAATTCCCGAGTGCGAAAAACCGCTCAATGTCTACGGCTATTCTAAACTGCTGTTCGATCAGCATGTGCGCTCTCGCTGGAATGAACTGACGACCCAGGTGGTCGGTTTCCGCTATTTCAATGTGTACGGTCCCCGCGAACAGCATAAGGGCAAGATGGCGAGCGTGGCCTATCATAACCACCTGCAAATTCGTAATGATGAAACCCTGAAATTATTTGGCGCCTATGCGGGGTACGAGGCGGGTATGCAGAGCCGTGACTTTGTCTATGTGGGTGATGTCGTTGACGTGAACCTGTGGTTTCTGGATAACCCGGATGCGTCGGGTATTTTTAACCTGGGTACCGGCCGTGCCGAACCGTTTAAAGCGATTGGGGAGGCGGTGATCGATTACTACGGTAAAGGCCAGATCGATTATATTGCCTTCCCTGAGGAGCTCAAGGGACGTTATCAGAGCTATACGCGTGCCAATATCGGTAACCTGCGTGATGCTGGTTGTAACGTGGAGTTCAAAACCGTGGCGCAAGGGGTAAAAGCGTATCTGGAGTGGCTTAATGGCTAACACCGCGATGCGGCTATTGGTCATTGGGCCCTCCTGGGTGGGCGATATGGTCATGGCACAAAGCCTGTTCATGACGCTGAAAGCACGCTATCCGCATGCCACTATCGGTGTGGTGGCGCCGGCATGGTCGCAGCCCATACTTGAGCGCATGCCCGAGGTAGACGAAGTGCTACCGCTGGCGGTGGGCCACGGTGAGTTCGGGCTTGCCAGTCGGCGTGATCTTGCTAACCGCCTGAAAGGGCGCTTTGATCGCGCCATCGTGCTGCCGCGCTCGTGGAAAGCTGCCTTGGTTCCTTTTATGGCACGAATTCCCGAGCGCGTCGGCTTCCTGGGTGAACATCGCTATGGGCTGTTAAAGGAGCGTCGTAAACTCGATAAGCAGGTGCTGGATCAAACCGTAAAGCGGTTTGTATCGCTTGGGTTGCCTCTTGAAGAGGCGGCGGGGGGAGATTTCGCTATCCCTAAACCACGGCTAACGATCGATCGGGACAATCTCGTCAATTTACGCCTGGCGCATGCGCTTTCTTCGCGTCCGGCCATCGGTATGATGCCCGGGGCGGAATATGGGCCCGCCAAACAGTGGCCGCTTACCTACTTTCACCAACTCGCCAAGAAGCTTAGTGGCAATGGCTATGAAGTACGTGTGCTCGGTGGTCCCAAAGATCACGATGCTGCTGAGACCATTGTGAAAGGGCTGCCCCAGGCCCACAACCTTTGTGGCAAGACGGCACTCGCGGATGCAGTCGACCTGCTGGCCGACTGTCGCCAGGTAGTGACCAATGACTCAGGCTTAATGCACGTGGCCGCAGCGGTGGGCGTGCGTATTCATGCGATTTATGGCTCATCGTCGCCTGCCTATACGCCACCGCTTACCGATAATGCGGTGATCCATTACCTTGAGCTTTCCTGTTCTCCGTGCTTTGCGCGCACCTGCCCGCTCGGACATACCAACTGTTTGAATGAGCTACACGTGGAATCCGTCTATCAAGCGATATTGGCGGACCGCCAGCGTGAAAACGTGATCGCTAACGCATAATATCGACTTCTTCCGTCCGGTCAGCTGGCGTTTCGATCACCTGTTCCTGTGACGTCGTGCTGTCCGTATCGCGACGCTGAGGCGCGAGCCCTTCCCACAGGCGATGTTGCAAGGCGGTTTCCTCGCGTAGGCGCTCGTTCAAGGTGTCCAGCCCATGGCGTTCAACCAGGGTTTCCTGGTCGCCAAGCAACGACACACCCAGCCCCGCGCGATGATCATCCAGAGTGAAGTCGAGAGACTCGAGAATCGTGGGGAACACATCCAGCATGGTGGCATCACGCTCAACGCGCCGCGGCGCTAAATGATCACCCAGCAGCATAAAGGTGTTCTGGCGATCGAGCATGGTCAGCTCATCCCATACCGAGACCCGCATGGTGAGGTGATCGCTCATGATCGCGACGAGCGTATTATCGAGTAACCCTTGATTATCCAGACGATTGATCAGATCGCGGGCCAGCCAGGCAGAACACTCGACCGAGTAAAGGATGTCTTGCCCATCGAAGGGCCCTTGACGTTCGATACAGGACTGGGCAGGAAATCCATTGGGCGCATGGCCGGTAATGCTTAGGGTAACTACACCCCAGGGCCCATCATCTGCTTCGTCAAGGCGGCGAATTTCGTCAACCGTCATATCATAGAGGCTGTCGTCAAAAAGCCCCCAGTCATTCACGTACTCAGGATTATCAAGCTGTCTGGTTAATTCCTCTTTACCTTGTACGTTTTGAAACTGGTGGCCACGATAAAATAACCCTTTACCGGCAAAGTCCTTGCTGGCGCCGCCCAGGTAGCTTAATCGATAGCCCTGTGCAGCCAATATATCGCCCAGGCAATCAATGCCGGGAACAACGCTTTTCAAGGGTTCGAACTGACTGTCATGCAGAAGACCTGCCGGCATCAGCGGCACACCACACTGGCTGGCAATCATGCCGGCCATGGTCCAACCGGTGTTTTCCATTTGGCGAACGCCCTCAAATACGACCCCGCGTTCGCCTAAACGGTCAAGATCGCTGTAGGCATCACCAAATTGCACATCACTGTAGGTACGCTCAATACTTTCGAGATAAAGTACCAGCAGGTTTGGTGCATCGTTCTGATCGGACGAAGGGGGGGCTACATAGCGATGGTCAAGCCAGTCGGCATCGTCGGCCACCACTGCCGCGCTTCGTTGGCCCAACCCGAAAAGCAGGGGGTTAGTGGCTAACAAGCCAAGCGCCAAAAAACGCTCCATTAAACGCCATCGCTGGTCATGTCGGGAAAGCCAGGTGACAGAAACCAGCACGCCGAGCATGCATAACGTATAAAGAACGGCGGTGATCATTTTCCCTGCACCGCCGTGGTCGGCCATGCCGGCCTGAAGATGGAAAAAAACGGCACCCAGGTCGACATTGCCGAAACTGTCCGCCAGGTAGATATAAACGCCCCACAGGCTCAGAGGCGCTAGCGACCACGGCCATACTTTACGGTAGCGTGCATTGAGTGGACGGCCCCAGCGTAATCTGATGCCGATACCTACCCATACGGCCGCAAAGAAGAACAGCGTCCACCAAGGCAGGCGCGTTAGCACAGTGATGGCATAACCAAGGCACAGGCCCGTCATAATTAATGCTGGCAGCACTCGCTTTGCAGAACCTAATGCAGTGAAAGATAGAAAACGTATGATGACATTTACCTAATTGACTGTTGAAAAAAAGAGGCAGACCGAGTGGTCTATGATGATAGCGCTCTTAGGGAAAAAATTGATGTGTACGCTCGAAATATTTTTGCATGACCAAGATGCTGATCAAACGTTCTCGTTTGGAATGCATGAATTGCGCCACGTAGCGATTGGCATTATTGATAATGACGATGGCTTCATACGGGTTCTCCCTGTAGTAGGAGACTTTATCCTCAAGGTCTGAGTAATCATCTTTGAGTTGTACATAATGATAGCCAGGTAGCAAAGTGCCTTCCATGAACCATGTTTCAAAGCGTGGTCTTCTCATGAAACACAGTGAGTTAGAAGCCATTATCCACTTGAGGTTGGTGGCAACATCCGTGCCTTCTATACTTAGTATGAATTTATACTTTAACTGCTCCGGCACCGACATAAAATGCCTATGCAAAGATTGATCATCCGCATTTTTTCGAATATCACCCACATTACATAGCGGGTGATCATAAAAATCCTGCACAAATTGACGTCGATGTTCTTTATGGCAGGCTCCCCGCCACACCATCAAGTCAAGCTTATCATCGTAATTGTGAGGATCTTTCACTGTGTAGTAGTGACGTACTTGGTTTAACTTAAGTAAAACCGAATTTTTATTATGATCATTTATAGGCCGACTCTTAACCAAGGTAGGTACATCTGGGACAGTGGTAACATCGCCAAAGCGATGACAAAATCGTAAATTAGGCGAAAAGTAGCGTAATACGCTAAGTAAATCCAAGTAATAAGTACCACTTCTTTCGCGCTTAAAGTTAGATAAGCAAATTGCCTGTTTAGGGAGGTCAACACCACCTCCCAGCTGGTTACAGTAATTAACGCGGTAAAGTATTTTCTCCTGCTCATCTTTTGAAAGGTTCTTCAGCGATTGAAGCAAGCTTTTTCTTTGACGCTGCAGAAAAGCCCTGGGAATAAGGCGATGGATAGCATGTTGCGAATAACATCTTAGTTTGTGAAGGTTTTTATGTGCTTTTGCAGAAGTAGCAAACATAATTTTAATTCACTATTGTTTTATAGAGATGCCAGTACGATGCAGCCATTGACTGGGGGCTGTATTGACCTAAACGCTCAGTGGCTCCTTGAGCTAAACGCTGACGAAGAACTGCATTCTCCCTTAACCGAATAATACTGTTAGCCAATGCATCGGCATCGCCTGAGTGTATGAGTAACCCCGTTTTCTCATGCTTGATGATATCGGGTATACCGCCCACATTACTAGCAATAACAGGGACTTTTGCATTCATTACGTCGAGTAGAATTGAACCTAATCCTTCATTACGAGAAGGGAACGCAAAAAGATCGAATGCGCCTATGTAATCTAGAATATTAGATTTAAATCCCATCCATCGAACGTTATTTAAATAAGCACTTTCATTTCGTAGTATGGCTTCATCTTCTCCTTGTCCAAAGAATAAGAACAATAAATTTGGGTAGTCTTTCTCTAATAGCTTGGCAGCTTCTAAAAGAATACGCTGCCCTTTGTGGCGGTCAACTAACGCGCCTATGTGACCAATGAGAAAACGCCCAGCATAATCATTTCGAAGTGTTGCAGCTATTTCTGGATTAGAGGCTGAAGGTGTTAAAGCGCTTGGGATCACAGGAATGGGCCGGGAATTCAATGAAGATAGCTCGTAGGCAATTACATTAGAGATTGCAACACAATAGCGAGCATTTCTATAGAAAGTCCGGTTTGTGAGCTTTCGCTTTATAGGAGTGTCCACGCGGCGAGTGATAATATACGGTGTCTTGTATAAAGCTTGGTGTAACCAAGCCCAGTGCACGGCTTTGGCCTCATGAGCATGGACAATGGTGCCCCTTCCTGTAGCATAGTGACCCATAAGCTGGTGTTTAGCCGTGACAATATGCACTTTGTCTACTTTAGCCAGCTCGTTACGCATTGGTGAGTCAGGCTGGCAGACGAGGGTCTGACGGGTGATATGCTTCTTGTCCGCAAGTGCTGTGATGAGTAGAACGGTTTGTCGCTCACCACCGCGAAAACCCTTTGCCAGATTACTGTGTATAATGTGCAAGAAGGCTCCATCGTTCCTAAGATTTTGCCACTATCATAACATTATACTCTCTCAAAAAAAGGATTTACTGATGATGCCCATAGGGGTGAGTGTCGTTATTATTACCCGAAATGCGTCGTCAACACTGGCAGCGACTCTGGACTCTCTTAATGAGTTTGAAGAGGTTGTCATTTATGATAACGGTTCGACAGATCAAACGCTAAGTATAGCTGCACGCTATCATAATGTATCGTTATATCAGGGTGATTTTTTTGGCTTTGGCTTAACCAAACGGTATGCAACCTCTTTGGCTAAAAATGACTGGATTTTATCTATTGATGCTGATGAACAGCCAGACAAAGTACTTATTGATTTTTTACGCCAGTGGGTTTCAAATGGACACTCGCGTTATATTGGAAAAGTCCTACGTGAGAACTGGATGTTAGGGCGACCAGTGCATCATGCTGGATGGGGTAATGACTGGCTAATAAGGTTATTTAACAGATGCGAATATAACTTTAACGATGCAATGGTCCATGAGTCGGTAATAGTCGATGATAAGGCAAATATTCAACGTCTACCGGGTTGTATTGAGCACGCGGCAGTTACGGATTTATCTCAGTTTCTTGATAAAATTAACCGCTACTCCTCTCTTCGCTCGGCATCGGGAAAGCTTAAAAGGTATCCTCCCACTATAGTTTTTCTTAAATCAATATTTGCTTTTATACGTACTTATTTTTTCCAGCTCGGCTTTTTGGATGGGTGGAGAGGCCTCGTGATTGCCGTGGCAAACGCGAATGGTGTTTTTTGGAAGTATATAAAATGCTATGCCAAAAAATGAGTTTAAATAAAATTTATATGTAGAGAGCGACTTGCCATGAAAATAGCATTAGTTCACATGCGCCACGCGCACTCGGGTGGGACCGAGCTTTTTTTGAATCACCTATCCAGGTATTTAGCTGAAAAGGGCGAAGACGTTACTATAATTTGCAGGTCACACGTTGAGCCCTCACATCCAGCTGTAAAATTTGTTCAGCTGCGGCCCTTTAGCTTTGGTAAAGCACATCGAATTTGGCGTTTTGCAAAAGCCGTTGAAAAGCATATCAAGGTCTCTGACTATGATTTCGTTTATGGCCTTGGTAAGACGTGGAGTCATGATATGCTGAGAATTGGTGGCGGTACAGCGTTACACCACCTTAAGTATATTAAGCGAAGAAATCCCAAGCTAAAAGACAAAATTGCCGTTAAAATCGAAAAAAAAGCGATGGCAACTGATGCTTATCACCATATCGTAACGAATTCATATAAAAGCGCTAACGAGGTGATAGAGGCCTGTCAAGTGCCAGAAAATAAAATTTCCGTTATCCATAATTTTGTGGACACGAGGCGTTTTGATAGAAAAAGAGTAAGCGATGAAGCTGAGCTGGTTAGATATGAATTGGGTATTGATAAACAAAAAGTGGTTTTTTTATTCTTGGGCACTGGCTATAAAAGAAAAGGGTTGAAACAGGCGCTAGAGGCGTTTTCAAAAATAGAGATTGACTCCTGTTTGCTTATTGTTGGCAGAGACAGTCATTTAGACGACTATATGAAAATGGCTGAAGAGCTAGGTGTTGCGGATGATTGCAAATTTATAGGGGAAAGTAATAAGCCAGAAATCTATTTTTCAATAGCCGATTGTTATGTATTGCCAGCCTTGTACGAACCTTTCGGGTTTACGGTCATCGAAGCATTATCATGTGGAGCACCAGTAGTAACATCAGAAAATTGTGGAGCAAAGGAAGTACTCGATCCTAGCGTTGCTACGGTAATAGGCGAAGATATTGATACTGACCAGTTGGCCGCTGGAATGACGAAATGGGCAATGCTCAAGGGGAGTGATGTGTTGCAGAAAAAATGCCGTGATATTGCACTAACGCTTGATGTGGAAGTTATTATGGAGAAAAATTATCAACAAATACTCTCTACCTATCATTCAAAAGATGCTGCTAATGATTGACTATACCCTATTGCCTATTATAGGCCGTGGTGACGAACGTATTTGTTACCTACATCCAGATAGCCCCGGGCGTTGTTTCAAAATTAGCCGTTTGGATAAGAAAAAACAGACGGTAAGGGAAATTAATTATTTTCGCTATCTTAAAAAGAAAGGTGCCTCATTTGAGCTAATTCCTGATTTTTATGGCGTGGTTGAAGGTGACGGCTTTGTAGGCCTTGAGCAGGAATTGATTTTGGATAGTAAAGGTTATTTTCCTCCTAATTTATATTATTATTTGTCTAGCGGTTTGAACGACCTTCAGGCAGATAGGTTTTGGTCTGCACTTTGTAAACATAAGGAATATCTGCTTGATAATAATATTATCGTTTGTGATCTTGTGCTGAGCAATTTTTTAGTCGTGGAGTACGAGGAAGAAACTAAGATTTATATTATTGACGGTTTAGGGGCATCAGAGTTTTTTCCTATCGTAAATTATATGAAATGCTTGGGTAGATTAAAAATAAAAAGAAAGTGGGAGAGATTTTTGAATGAGAAAATTGTCCCGATTTATAATGCAAAACAAAATAAGAAAATAAGTTTATGACTTTAATGACGAGGTTTTGCAGGATTTTTGTCTAATTGCGATACATACCCTTTTTCAATTTTTTTACTGATTATCTTTGCATCGGAAATAGCTGAAAACTTTCTTATCGATCTCTCTAGCCTGTCTAGATTTGATTTTTGCCAATTTCCCACCGTGCGCAAGCGGCAGCGATCCAGATCAATTAACCAAGGCTTACTACTGGTATCCACTAAAATATTGCGGGCGTTCAAATCGACATGGTCAAGCCCTGCTTGGTGAAAGCGCTTAATCATCGCGCCAACGCGCATCAATATTGCTTCGTCGGCGTCGCCTGTGGCCAGCAACGATGCCAACGCCTGGGCACCAGGTATACGTACGGTGAGTAGCGCAGCCTCATACGTCGCAGAAAAACGCGTGACACAGCAGGCCACCGGACGGGGTACCGGCAGGCCTTGGTCATACAGTGTGGCAGTCAGACGTAGCTCGCGAAATGCTCGCGTGCGTTCAGCGCCGGTCCATAAGTAGCGTTTTTCACTGAGCTTGGCGGCGAGTCCGCCGCGTCGATAAGGGCGTAACACCCACTGCTCGCTTTCGTTGGGGCGAAGAAATAGGCTGCTGCCACGGCCGGGGGCTTCACCCACGATCAATCCCCGATCACGCCAGTAATCGGCGCAGAACAATGCGACACGCGGTTGGTGTGTCGTGGTCTCGTCACATAAACTGTCTGCATCATGTAAAATCAGACTATTTCCTTGCCGGAGTGCCGCTAAGCGCATGAAGCCCTCTCTGCCTGTTCAGCCTAATCATATTGCCATTTTGCGCCTCTCCGCATTGGGAGACGTATGTAACCTCGTCCCCACGGTGCGAGCGTTGCAGCGCCAATGGCCGCAAGCGCGCATTACCTGGATTATTGGCAAAGGGGAATACAGTTTACTGGCCGGTCTTTCCGGGGTCGAATTTGTTGTCTATGACAAGTCGACCGGCATCAAAGGCATGCGAGCGCTTTGGCGCGAGCTGGCGGATACCCGCTTTGATGTATTGCTGCATATGCAGCAGTCTATCCGGGCAAGCGTGTTTTCGCTGGGGCTAAAAACACCGGTGCGCGTGGGCTTCGATAAAGCTAGGGCCAAAGATGCCCAGCATTGGTTTACTCAACACCACATTTTACCCAGAGACCAGCCGCACGTGTTGGAATCGTTCATGGACTTCGCTCGCGTGCTGGGGGTGGAGGATGATCGGCTGGAGTGGCAGATGGCGGTTCCCGCGGCGGCGTATGACGAAGCGAAGCTGATAAACCACGAAGCGCCCTACCTGGTCGTTAATCCCTGTAGCAACGTACGGTTGCGTAATTTTCGCAACTGGTCGGTAACGGGGTATGCCAGTGTCATTGAATATGCATGGGTGCAGCACGGCTTGAAAAGCGTGTTATCCGGAGGCGGCAGTTCGCTCGAGCGTGAAATTGGTGAGCAAATCGAAGCGCTCTGCCAGCCAGGCAGTGTGATCAATGCCATTGGCCAAACATCGTTAAAGGGCCTTTTAGCCTTGATTGATGGGGCCCGCGCGGTCATTGCGCCAGATACTGGACCTGCGCACATGGCAAATGCCATGGGGACCCCGACACTGGGCCTCTATGCGACAACGAACCCCCAACGTGCTGCCCCGTATCTGTGGCGCGATTTTGCTGTCAATGCCTATCCTGATGCCGTACGCACGTTCTTGCATAAATCAGTAGAAGACGTGAATTGGGGGCAGCGGGTACGCCATGCCGATGCCATGGATCTGATCAAGGCCGACGACGTCATCGCTAAGCTTGATGCGCTATTAGCCTATAGCGCCGAGCAGTCAACCACAGGAACCACGGATGAAAGTTGATTTGACCGCCCTGGAGCACGGCCGCGTTCTCGTTGTGGGCGACGTTATGCTAGACCGCTATTGGCATGGCGGCACCTCGCGCATATCGCCAGAAGCGCCGGTCCCGGTGGTGCGCGTTGAAAATGCCGACGACCGCCCCGGGGGGGCCGCCAACGTGGCGCTGAATATTGCGGCCTTGGGGGCGCAGGTGTCGCTCGCTGGGGTAGTCGGCAACGATGACAATGCGGAGCTGCTTGCCAGGCGATTATCAGACTCAAAAGTAAGTACTTACTTTCAATATAGCGATGATATTCCCACTATTACCAAGCTCAGGGTTATGAGTCGCAACCAACAGCTGCTGCGCTTGGATTTTGAGCAGCGCCTGGACGGGGTCGACACCACTGACCTGCTTGCCCAGGTTGAGCAGGCGCTCCCCGACTGCGACGTGATGATTCTTTCCGACTACGGGAAGGGCACCTTGAACCAGGTTGAAAAGCTGATTTCCTTGGCGCGCGGTCAGGGTAAGCGTGTATTGATTGATCCCAAGGGAAGCGACTTCAGCAAGTATCGTGGTGCGAGCCTGATTACCCCCAATTTAACGGAATTTGAAGCAATAGTCGGTCCGTGCAGCAGCGATGAAGAGCTCTCACGTCGCGGCGAAGCGCTGCGCGCCGAGCTTGAGTTGGAAGCGCTGCTGATTACCCGCAGCGAAAAAGGCATGACGCTGATTGGCGACGGCCAGGCGCCGTTACATTTACCTACCCGGGCCCAGGAAGTTTTTGATGTGACGGGCGCGGGCGATACCGTGATTGGCCTGATGGGGCTCGCCCTGGCATCCGGTCATGAGCTGGCTGAGGCCATGATGCTGGCGAATCTCGGCGCCGGGTTGGTGGTCGCCAAACCGGGTACCGCTACACTGTCGATTGCTGAGCTTTACACCGCCCTGCACGGCGACAGGCTTGCCGAGTATGGCGTGATTGAGCCAACCTCCCTGGTCGAGGCTGTGCGAGCCGCTCAGCGGCGTGGCGAGCGCGTCGTGATGACCAACGGCTGTTTCGATATTCTGCATGCGGGTCATGTGGCGTATCTCGAACAGGCAAAACGTCTGGGCGACCGATTGATCGTGGCAGTCAACGATGATGCCTCCATTGGGCGCTTGAAAGGCCCGACACGGCCGATCAATCCTCTCAATCGGCGAATGCAGGTGCTAGCCGGCCTGGGGGCAGTCGACTGGGTCGTCCCCTTTAGCGACGACACACCGCAGGCGCTTATCGAGGCCGTACTGCCGGATATACTTGTCAAAGGCGGCGATTACCGTCCTGAGGACATTGCTGGAGGTGAAGCGGTGATAGCCAGCGGCGGCAAAGTCAAAGTGCTGGGCTTTGAAGACGGTGTTTCCACCACGGCGATGATCAGCTCGATTCTGGATCGCGAGCGCTGATGGAGGTGCCTCGCTGGCCACGGCTTGCCTATTCGGCGGCGCTATATGCGCTGTCACCGCTGATCACGTGGCGCATCTGGCGTGAGCAAGTGCCCACTTACTCGCGACTGCAACGCCTCGGTATGCGCCTTGACCCGTTGCCAGCCGGGCCAACGATCTGGCTGCATTGTGCCTCGGTTGGCGAGCTGCGCGCGGCGCGCCCGCTCATCGAAGGGCTGTTGCAACGCTACCCCGCCCATAGGATGCTGTTGACGACCCTGACGGCCACTGGGGCCCAGCAGGCCCTCACCTTGATCAATGACCAGCCCGATCGTGAACGTGCCCGTCTTGTCCATCGGTTCTTGCCGCTTGACTATCCGGGCGCGGCGAAGCGCTTTATGGCGCGGGTAAAACCGGCGCTGGCCCTACTGTTCGAAACCGAGCTATGGCCCAATTTGCTGCATGCCTGCCGTCGGCAGAGGGTGCCCGTCGCGGTCGTTAACGGCCGCTTGTCACCTGGCGCGTTTGCGCGCTACCAGCGCTTGCGTCCATTGATGGCCAGCGCCCTGGCGAACGTCAGCTGGCTGGCCGCCAAGTCTTCGGTCGATGCCGAGCGTTTCAACCGCTTGGGATGCCGCGTTGACGCAACCAGTGTCGTTGGCTCGTTAAAGTTTGAAATGCCTAGTCAAGATAGGGCATTGGAAGAGGGTGAGCGCTTACATCATCAATGGGGTGGGCGGCCTGTATGGGTGGCGGGTTCCACCCGGGATGGCGAAGAAGCGTTGCTTTTGCAGGCCCATCGCCAGCTTGCCAAACGCCATCCTGATGCCTTGCTGGTCGTGGTGCCGCGCCATCCTAAACGCTTTGACGAGGTGGCCCGCCTTTGCCGTGAGGAGGGCTGGTCGTTAAGCCGTCGCAGTCAACAGCAGCTTGTAACGGCACAAACTGGGGTCTACCTGGCCGACACGCTTGGCGAGTTGGCGGTGCTGTATGCGGCGGGTAGCGTGGCTTACGTGGGCGGAAGCTTGGTGCCTTTGGGCGGCCATAATGTGCTGGAACCCGCTTCGCTGGGAAGGCCGATACTCACGGGCCCCTCTCTTGAAAACTTTGCCGATGTGGCCGAGCCACTGATAGTGGCGGGTGCGCTCACCCAGGTGGATAGCCCGACGGCACTTGCCAAGGCGCTAGTTCGCTACTTTGACGACCCAGTAGCGGCGCAGCGACAAGGCCAGGCGGGGTATGAGGTGATCAAGGAACAGGCGGGAGCGCTGACCCGCACGCTGGACGGCTTGGCCAGACTGCTTCCCCAGCCGCATTCGGTATCATCGGATTAGGCTCTGTGGGGCTGCAGCATAAACGTCTGATAGGTCAACTGTTCGAATTCGTGGTCGAGCACGGCGAGGCCGACCAACGTCGTGAACAACAGCGACAGCGCATAACCGTAACCGTAAAACACCGGGCCCAGCAGCTGGCTCAGCAGCGTCAGTATCACATTACTCAACAAGAAGAGCAGGCAAAGCCATAGCGCAGGCTTGAGTCGATCCAGATAAAACAGCACGTTCAGGATGGCCATGAGCAATACCTGAATTCCCACGGCGACGATATCGATATTGAACAGTGGTAAATACCAGTGCGAAAAGCCCAGCCAGGTAAATAATAGCGGACCGCTGAGTAACAACCCGGCAACGGTGATGCCCTGCACTTTAAAAATATCGTAGATACCGTGGCGAACGCTGGCGACCATTTCGCCGCGCAGCGCCTCAATATGGCCGAGGGTGTCCCCGCCACGGATGGCGTCGTAATAAGCATGACAGCGTTCGGCAAAGTCGGTCTCCATTCGCATGATGAATACCGCCATGCCTGGGACGATGGAGAGGTAGGCTAAGAATATCGGTAAGTCGTAAATCGGTGACGCGCGTAGTGGACCAATAATGGCTTCGGACGTGGCCGGATTGAACCAGAAGACCAGCTTGTCCGCCCAGATACCGGCCTGATAGAAGAGGCCAATGGCGATCAATGAACGCTGGCACTGTCCTGCACGGTGTAACTCAAAGCTCCATAGACGGTTGCTGGGATAATGGCGAATCACCATGACCAGCAGCATGAAAAGCAGCAAACTTTGGCCAATCACAAAGCCCCCCAGCAAGCCAACCAGTCCATGCTCTTTGAGCAGTGCGCCGCAGATAAAGGTGGCACCGTATCCGCAGGCAAATGCCAGCAGCACCTGGCGGTAGGCTTTCACCCCCGCCACAAACACGGTGACACACCAGATCATGCTGAGTACGACGAAGCTGACCAGCATTTCCAGTTGATAAAGCCAGGGTGTTTGCGCGAAGGTCCACCACAACAGGCTGCTGCCGATAACGGTGGCAGTCAGCATGACGAGCGTGAGTAGGCCAAATACATTAGGCAGAATCGTCGCATCGCGTTTTTCAAACAGGCGGTCAGCAACAAAGCGGGTAAATAGCAGTTGGACGAGTGACGTCAGTAGCAGTGATCCGGCGACGAGCCAGGTGACGGAAACCAAGAACGCGGTGACATGGGCGGTATGGGATGGGCTGGCCGCTGCTGACAACACGCCCAACGCCATCACCGCCAGGATAGACAGCACCCAAGGTCCAGAGCTTATCAAACCCGCATAGCCATAGGCGCGCAACAGGCTGAAATAGCTATCCTGGCGGAGCAGCCGCCGTAGTTCAAAACCAATACCAGCCATCTGTGTAACCTCCCAACGCCAAGGGTTAGCGGGCGCTTAACGCTGACAGTAAATGATCCACCGGAGGGGACGTTTCACTGACGGACAGTGAGGGATGAATGACGTCTTCATAGAGCTGTTGGTAGCGTTTCATCATTAAAGTGTCGGTGTACTGGGCTTCAACGCGCGCAATGCCTGCCGTGCGTGCGCGATTCCACAACGCTGGTTGGGTCAGTAGTTCATGCATGGCGCTGGCCGTTGCCATAGGGTTGGCAATCGGTACGATTTTTCCTGCGGGTTGATGCTCGTCTGGATTGCCCATGATCAGTTCGCGGCAGGCACCGACATCGCTGCATACCGTCGGCACGCCAGCTGCCATTGCTTCGAGTACCACCAGTGGCTGGGCTTCACTAATCGAGGTCAATACCACAAGACGCACCTGAGCGAGGATATCTTCGGTGCATTGGAAGCCCAGAAAACGCACGTTCTTTTCCACGCCCAGTTGCGCCACCAAATCGCGACATTCCTGAGCGTAGGCCGGATCCTCGCTGTCAGGACCAACAATCCAACCCTCGGCGTTGGGTAATTGACTGATGAGCTGGCGCATGGCGCGGATAAACGTCTTGATATCCTTGATCGGTGTCACGCGGCCAAGCAATGCCACCACAGGGGCTGCATTGTGGGCGGTGGCATCACGCAGTGGCGCAAAGCGCTCAATGTGAATGCCGTTGGGGATCAGTCGGGTACGAGATGCAGACGCGCCATCCTGCAATTGGCGCAGGCGGTTGCCTTCATGGAGCGTGGTAATCTGCGCGGCGCTGGCGTAGGTCATTCGGCCAAGCCCCTGGAAAAAACGGATCCACATCTGGCGGATATAGCCGGTATCGATTTGAAATCCATGGGATAGCGCATCGGTGGAGGTCTTAATCCACTTGGCTTCAAGCAGGTCAATTTGGCGTTCTTTGGTGTAGATGCCATGCTCGGTGATGACCAAGGGCCGCTGATGAATATGGTGCGCCAGGGCGCCTAGAAAGCCGGCATAACCGGTTGAGATCGCATGCAGGCAGTGGCTTTTTGGCAAGTCGTTGGCAATTCGCGCCAGCATAAACAGCGGGGCGTGAATATTGCGCACCGACCAGAAGTAATCGATGAACGACGGCTCCGTAACATGCTCAAGGTAGTGGTCAACAATGTATTGCCACGCCTGTTGGCTATGGAGAAAGTCTTCCTGGCTCAAGCCCCCGCGCTTACCGATCATTCGAGCGACGTCGCATAGCGCTTTGCGCTGGTCATTCTCCGTCGGTTCGCGCAGCGTCTCGTGTAGCTCGCGAACTTTAACAAAGGTGCTGGGCTTTCCCTGGCGGGCCTTGATGGCGTGATGTGCGGGTAAGTCCTCCATCAAATAATGGCATTCTAAATGCACTACGTTGGCAGGCCGTTCAAATAAAATGCCGTCGTAATGGTCGCTACGCCCACCCAGGAACACCAGCGCGAAACGTAACTGAGGGAGTCCGCGAATGAGCTGGTCCACCCAGGCGCTCACTCCACCGCGTACCATGGGATAAGTCCCCTCCAGCAGCAATGTGACATCGGCGGGGGCGTCATGCTGTTTCAACGTTGGCCAACTCATCGCCAATACTCCATTAAGGGGTGCAACACAGGGTGCCGCTGGGTAGCCGGGCTCAGACGTAACAGGTGCTCACGAATAGCGGGGTAGTGATGGGTTTGAAAGGCCTGCTCGGCGCGATAAGGCGCAAGGTCATCGTCGTCCATACCCATTGCTTCACACTGGCGAAAGGCGGCTTCAGCGCCGTGGTAATCTTTCAGAGCAAGGCAGATACGGCCACGTAGTAATTGCCGATGGGCGAGGTTGGCATGGCCAATTGCCTGATCGATGTAGGCCAAGGCATGGGTTAAATAAAACCCTACGGTGCTGCCTTGGGCGAGTGCCAGATAATCGTACTCCCAGTGCAAAACGGCCAATGCCTCGGCGTAATGGCCGTAGAGGTCACCCTCGCGCTCGCGTTGTTGGGTGAGCGACTGGATACGCTCGTCTACATCGCGCTCAACCCCACTTAGCATGGAATAGGCCAGTAAACGAACGTCATCGGTGGGGTCAGCCAAGCCTAAGCGAAGCAGACCTATCGCTTGGCGTCGGGGTAAATGTCGGCAGGCTAAAATGGCTTCCTGGCGCAACACCGGGCTTTCAGAATAACTCAGTACGCTGGTAAGCCCTTCTCGCATGGCGGTGGTGTCAGCGCTGGGTGGCGCAAGCGGCTGGTAGGGTAGTGGTGGAAAATCCAGCGTTTGCCAGTGCTGGGTTCGCTTAGGTACGGCACAATAAAGCGCCGGTATTACAGCCAGTAGCACACCCAAAAGGCCTGCACCGGGCAATAAAAAAATCAGTAAAAACAGTACTAAAACGCTACCCATGGCGGGGCGTTGATAGTCAGTGGGCAGCGTGTGTCGAGCACCTTCAGCGAGTAACAGGGCGCCGACGCCGTGCAGCAAGAGTACCAGCAAGGAAGGCGTCTCTGCCGTATTCAGCAACAGGTAGGCTGCCCAGGCTTCCGAGGCCAAACCACCCATCAGACAAGGCAGGCTGCGTAATAATAGGGCCGATAAACGTCTTAGGCGATTAGGCGTGAGCATGGTGTATCTCTCGGGGAGCCTTGCTCGATAGCAGCTTTCTAGCTGACAGACGACCGTCAATCACCTGGTAGCTCATGGTAATGTACTGGCAGGCTTCGCCGACCCCTGGCTGAGCGGCGAAGGTTTCCTGTAAACGCTCGGCATAAATCGCAAAGGCCCCCTGCTGGGTGAGTGGCAACAGCACGTAAAGCCGCTGCGAGCCGTCTTCCTGGTGAGTGACCCAACTTCGGTCGAGGCCGCGTTGCTGGTTGACGATACTATCGATGGCCAGTTGCACCTGAGCGGGGCTTAGCTTTGCCGAAAAGTCGATGGCGATCAGCAAAGAAGTCAATTGATGATCGCGGGCGTGCCGCACCCACTGGGCTAACAGCGAACGATGATCGGTGCTTTCGCCCTGCTGGGGATGCTGGGTCTGTTGCAGCATGTCTCCCAACTGAGCCCCCAACACCGCCAACAAGTGCAAATGACCGCGATGATAATCGATAAACGGCATCGCGGTGATCGCGACAATTGCGTAAATGCGTTGCTCAACATCAATCAGCGGTACGGCCGCGAGCAGAGGCGCATTCTCGACGTTGATGCCTTGATCCATGGCGCTTTTGAGGCAAATCATGCGGCGCTGTTCAAGGCAGGCGCGCAGCATCGGGTCATGCCACGGTAGCGTTAATTCGCCACCAAACCAGGTCGCCGCCTGCGGTTGTAATTGCTGGCGCTTATCGACCGGAATTAACACCGCTTGCTGAACCCGGGCGTGTAGCGCCAGGAAATTCAGCAGTTCGCCGCCATGTTGCCTGAGCACATCGCCGGCAGGTGACAGCGATTGGTATTTTGCCTCAAGGGCTTTTAGGGCGTCGCGCAGCGTGAAAGGGTTGGCCGCCAAGCGTTCGGCTAATTGGTCGTGGGAAACTCGCAGCAATTGATAGTGGCGGATAAACTCTTCCAAACGCGTCGATTGCGCCTGATGGACAACGGTCATTTGCTGTAAGCGTCGCCGCCAGGTATCGGCCATTTCACCCGCCAGCATGCCGACCAGTATCAGCGCGATGGCCACCGGCAGGCGCTGCGACGAGTCCGAGAGCAAATCGCCGTGATACCACCATCCCTCAAGGCCCATCAACATAACGCTGACTAACGCGCTACTAAAGCCCAGTGCGAAACCATAGCGCATACCCACCAACAAGGGTCCGATAGCCAATAACCAAGTTAAGCCGCTGCCGAGCAGCAGGGGGTCGTCTGGATTGATCAGCCAACCGATGACCGGAAACGCAAGGGTGATCACCACGGACTCTAGTAGACATAGTCCACGGGGCGGCGGTGCTGGCTGAAGTTCCTCGATAGATGGGGTCATGGTCGCCTCACTGCTGCACGGGCAGGGTGTCGATTAAATCCGCCATCAGTTTTTGAGCCACGCCGCTGGTGGTACTGAAACCCCAGCCAGTGCGCGCGCCGCTGGCGCTCCACAACACATTGCCCGTGTTGACATCCACTACGCGTAAGCTGATGCCAATGGCGGGTTCCCCATCCAGCCCTGCTTTGTATTGCCACTCATCCACTGAGCCCGTCACCCCATAGCGAGCCCCTTGCTGCTGAGCCCAGTCTAGCGCTGCCTGATAGTCCTGCTGACTGGGCAACGCTAGTAGATTTTGCTGGGACGGGCGAGGTGCCTGAGTTAAGGAATTGATGCCTTGCTGATGCAGCAGCGTTACCAGGCTGGCTTCGGCCTTTTGTCCCGCCAATGGCGTTTCGGAGTGATTGGCGATGGGCAGTAATGTCCATTGCGCCTGGCGGCTTAGGGGTTCTGAACGGTGAACATCCGTGACAGCACAGCCACTGAGTAATATCACACCAAGCAGCGCTAGCTGCGCCAACGGCTTTAATCGAGTAATACGCATCGTGGTATCTCCAGGGCGCTAGGTTGGCGCCTCAAGCAGTGGTTGGGTAACGGCGTTGCCGTCGGGTCGCCTGTGGCATGGTCAGTGCCCCAGAAAGTAGTGATACGTGAGTGATGCGCCGAGGTTGGTGTCGCCCCCATTCCCCGACCCCTGATCAGCTTCAAGACTCAGGCTCAGTGAATCGTTGCCGAATAGGCGGCTGCCCAGGGCAACGCGCGCGTTGAGGCCTATATCCTTATCGGGTAGCTGATAACCTACTTCCAAGGCCATCTCAAAACTGGGCGAGGCCACAAGCGGGGCGATGCTGGCTGGGTCGCCGCGGCGCAGAGCAACCCCTACGCCAACAAAGCTTGATTGATCGGTGAGCAAGTCATCGGACTGAAAACTTGCTGGCAGCCGTTGGCGGATATCGTCAGGCAAACGATTGATGGAATAGTCGGCGTGGTTCGCCAGCAAGCTGAGGTCTAACTGGCGGGTAGCGCCTTTCAGTAGCGCGTGACGTAGCTCTGCGTTCATCCGGTAGCCATCGCCAAGCGTATGTCGTGTTTCACGACTGCGTAGGCTGACATGGCTCGCGTCTAAGGTGAGGGTGTCGCGCGCGGTAGGCGTCCATTCCAACTGAGCACCAATGCGGTCTTCGACGCCAAGTAGCCGTAGATTGTCGTTAATCTCGGAGACGTGGCTGATTTCACCGTAAAGCGTGCCTGCCAGACGAGAGGTTGCTTGCCAACGCTGGGAGACTTTGCCATAAGGCCGCTGGGTGCGATCGGTGTTTAGCTGACCCACCATTACAGTGGTATCGAGCCGTGTGCCATTCCAGCCCAAAGTCAACTCAGCAGCTCGTTCATCGCTTATGCCTGCGCTATCGACCACATCGTCGGGGACGTCTAACTGGCGTTGAACAAGTTCAAGCTGGCCCCAAAGCCGCTCGCTGCTCACTTGGTACAGCGCTTTTTGCGATGCGATATCCAGCTCGCCCAGTCGCTTATAATCGGCGGTAGAGGCCAACCGGTGGGGCATTTCGTTGGCCAGCGCAACGCTATCAAGTCGTCGATCCGTTCCCTGGGCGTTGAGCCGTTCTGCGAGCGCCCAGGCCGCTTGCCGGCGGTCTAGCTGGCGCATAATTGCTAGGCGGTCGGTGGCGGAAAGCGCGCGACCTGCATCGCTATCCAGCAGCTTTTCGAGCGTGTCGTGATCATTTTTTTCCAGGGCGACGGCCAGGGTATGCCAAGCAGGGCTGACATGCCCCTGAGACTGCGCGCGAAGCAGCAAATAGCGGGCGTGAACGGGCTGCTGCATGGCCATGTGGGCATCGAACAGCCATTCGCTGTCGCTGGCCTTGGGGGGCGAAGCCGAAAAGGCATTGGTGAGGAGTTGGTTATACCAGCCGCGTACACTATCGGGGCCATGCCGGTCGGCGACCAGTGTCATCGCCTGGGTGTGGTCGCGGCGTTGTGCGTCGCTGAGGGGGGCGTCCAGCTGTGGGGTAAACGTTGGAGACAGCTCGGCGAAGGCGTCCAAGCGCATGTTAAACGCAAGGCTTTCTTCACCGTGCTGGCTAAGGACATCGGCGTGGTAAAGCTGTTGCCGGGCATCCAATACGCCTGCGTCTTGAGCTAAGCCATACCAGACAAGCGCTTGATCAAGGTTGCCCAGAAAACGCTGGGCATCAGCCATGGCGCTCATCATGGCGGGTGTTTGGGCAGCTTGATCCTGCCATTCTGTCATTCGCTCGCGTAGGGCTGCCTCATCCCCCCCGGCGATGAGTGCATAGAGCATGCCGGCACGTAGGCTGGGGTCCTGGGGCGAGCGTTTAAGCGCTCGTTGGTAAGCGTCGATTGCTTCCACCGGTGCTTGCTTTAGCAGCGCCTGTTGTGCGACCGCGCCCCAATAATCGGCTGACTGAGCGAACTGGTCAGGGGCTTGCTCCGCCATCGTTAATAGCCTCTGGGTCAAGGCTGTCTGACGTTCTCGCTGAGCCAAGTAGAGCATTTGGATCAGTGCATCGCCGTCACGCGCCTGGGACCAGCGCTGCTCGGTAACCTGCATGGCAAGGTCAAGGTTATCGTTATCAGTAGCGACCTGGATAAGCCGGTAGGCACCTTCCGCATCGAGGGCGCCCTGTTCAAATAGCGCGCGATAAGCCGCCAAGCTGGCTTGGCTATCGCCTTGTTGCCAAGCCAGATCAGCGCGTTGTTGATCAATGGTAGTGCCCCGGTTCTTGCGTCCTGAGGGCTGCCCCAGCAGTTGCAAGGCGCTATCCAACTGCCAGTTTTGGCTTAATATCTGGTGTTGTGCCTCAATGAACTCAGGTTGCGCACCATACCGTGCATTCAGGGCAGCCCAGCTGTCAGCGGCTTCGTCCAGGCGCCCGGTTTGGCCAAGCCAGGTAGCGAGGCGAATGCTCAATGCCTCATCGTGAATGCCCGCTGCCTGCCAGTCTTGAATGCGCGCGATCGCAGCGTCCGGGTCGCCTAACTGTTCAAGCAAGTCGGCCCATAGCCGGCGATCCTCCAATGTCAGCTGACGTTGGTGTTCAAGACGCGTCAGTGCGCGAATAGCGGCAGCACGTTCGCGTACGCTCAGCGCCAGCGAAATGACCCAGCGATTATGATCTTCTTCACCGGTTTGACGCGCCAACTGGTCGGCATTTTGCAATGCCGCAGCAGCATCGCCGGACCACTGCTGTGCTTGGGTGAGCTGCTCCAGGTAAGCGGTGCTGTCTGGATGTTGGCGGCGCAGTTGGTCAAGTGCTTCCAAGGCGCTAGTTAATTCGTTGAGGCCCAGCGCAATACTTACATGACGCTCGAGATAATCGGTGTCTGGCTGCTGATTGATAAGACGCTGCGACCAACTTAACGCTTGCTGAGGTTGATCGTGGGCAAGCGCTAAGCGGATGCCCAGGTCGAGCAGTTCACGGTCGTTGGGAAATTCCGCCAGGTATTCTCGGGCATAGGCCACGCCCTCGTCCTGTTGGCTCTGTTGGGCAGAGCGCAGGGCCTCGAGGGCAGCTGCGCGCCGTGGTGATTCGGCGCTCTCGTCGCTTTCGCTTTGCTGGGCGTGCGCTGGCGCAATCAGCCAGGCGAGCCAGCCAAGCGTCAAGCGAGGCGCTTCCGCCACCCGATAGGCACGGTGCCAGGCAGCGGCCGACCGCTCTGGATAGCCGGCACGTAGCCACCAATAGCCGGCCAGCGATAACCAGTGGTATTGGCGGTCCATCTCCTGGCCGGCGAGCCGCTCATACAGCGTGGCGGCCTGCGCGGGGTGTTCAATCGCCAGCCAGTAGTCGGCCATGCGTTCCAGATACGCAGCAGGCAGGAAGTCGTTGGCCTGGAACGCCTGTAGGTCGTTCTGGAATTGGCGCAAGGCTTGTGGGCGCTGGGAGGCTTCGGGATCAATCGCTGCGAGCAACTGCCACTCAATGGATAGGCGCAGCCATTGAATCGCCCTGTCGTCCGAGTCTTGCAGCGGCATCATGATGGTGCGCGCCAGCGGGGCGTCGCCCACTTTAAGCAGCTTGTTGGCCAGATTAACGCGTAGCTCAACGTTCTCGGGGTCGGTATTCAGCAGTGCCTGGGAATAGAGCAGTGAAATTCGGCTAGGCATACTGTCGCTGTTTTCAAGCGTCAGCAGATGGTGGGCGGGGAACAGCACCACCAGCATCAGGGCAATGATCAAAGCCACCAGACGCAGAGTCAGCGGGCGAATTAATCGACGCTGGCGCAGTGCGGCGGGTGCTTTAGGGTTAGCGCTTCGCACAGCGCACCTCAATACGCTCGGCGTCAGCGCGGTCAAAGGCTAGCAGGGTGGCGCTATTGCGTTGTTCGATGCGCGCCCCAGGGGCTGAGACTTGGCAGTTGTCGGTGGCCGCGAGCTCTACTTTCAACGGCACCTGCTCGGCGGCAAGGCTGAAGTTGAGCTCGCCAGGTGACCGGGAGTGCCATGTGGTGATACGCCCGTTGGCATAGCGCAGGTGAGGCGTTCGCGGCCTCACAGAGGTGGTGAAAAGCGTGGCATCGCCTTCTCCCGTGAGCGCCACGTAGCGTCCTGAGGCGATGTCGCGAACGCCGGCAACGCCGTCAGAGCGCTCGAGGTCTGGCCAGCCCATGGCCGGGGGCAAGCGCAGCGTGCGCACATGATTGGCTCCCTTGACCTGCCAGCCGCCGTCCAGGCGTTTGGCGATACCAGTGTGGTACCACTGCGATGCGACATCGCTCCAGGCGCTGGCGTAAAGCGGCAGTGTCTCCTGGGTGAGTACATAGTCGTATACCTCATGTAGCGCGCGCAGGGCGCCTGGACTCGCTGCAGAGTAGAAATGGTAGTAAATATCGATGGGTTTCAGGCGACGCGGCTGGTCGGTAAGCTGATAGGTCTCGATCGCGCGTCGATAGCCCCATAGTGGGCCTAACATATTGTTGGTATACACATTTTCATTGATTTGGGGGGCGTAGACCTGAAGGTAACGGCCAAGCGGACGCAGCATGGGGGATACGTCGGTCATGGTCGGGTTGCTGCGGGTAACGCTGGTATTGCCGCCGTTCAAGTTACGCAGCCCCAGTTCGTCGGCAATCGCCAGGGCTTTCTCCGGCGGCAGCGCATTGCCTGTCCACAAGACCACTTTGACCGATTTATCAGCGGGCGCCAGTTCGCGGTTTATATAATCGCTTGATCCTTCGATTTCGCGCCGTAATGAGAAGTGGTAGTTGGGGATCGGCATGTTGTAATTGAATTTGGCCAGGGTTTCGCCTTGGCCCGCCAAGTCATTTTCTTGAAGGCTTTCCCACTCGAACGGATGACTAAAGGTGTGGGTTGCCACCTCAACCCAGGGCAGGCTAAAAATGCGTCGTGCTAAAGGTTCCAGGGTGGTGCGGTATTCAGGGTAGAGGCCCTCTGGCCCGATCTCGCCTTCAATAATCGATACCGTGGTGGGGACCCGATAGCGCTGTAAGATATCCGACAGCATCAGTTCGCCGGTGAAGGGCGTACCGGGCATATCGGAGCGGCTGACAAAAGCATCGCCGTCGATCTGGGTCATCCAGTAGCGCGCGCCATTTTCCGTGGTGGCATCGACAATCGGCATCTCGGGTAGTGCCAGGGCGCGCTGCAAGAACGCAAAGGGGTCGAGGTTCCAGCGCATTTGAGTTTCGCTGGCCTGCTGAAAAACCCACGGGTAGCTGGCAAGCCCGCCCCAGGGGCCGGTGAGGACCGGTGAAAAGCGGCGGTTGCGGTCATCTCCGAGGGTTAGGTGTGAGGTCACTGCGCTGTCGATAAGTTCGTAGCTGGTTTGAGGGGCGAGAGAGGGTTGCGGGAAGCCCTCAAAATCAACCAGCTCGTCATGCGCCAGGGGGTTCAGTGAGGCGCTTGCAAGACCGTTGACTTCACGAATGCCCATGAAGCTGCCAAGCGCCCCGGCAAGTGGTACCCCAGGGTTGCCGACGATCGCAGCGCGCAGGCCATGGCGCATTTGGTGCAGTAGCCATTGCGCATAATGCGTCGCCCCCGTCAGCGACTCGTCAAACCAGGTAACGACCCCGGCATAGCGGCCGTGAAGCAGATCGCTGGGCAATGGTTCATTGACATCGTGGTATTCAGCGCCGTAGCCCAGATACTCGAGGGGCATGGCGAGATAGCGATGAGCATTGCTGTAGGCGAGTTCTCCGGCTTCCGTCTTGGCCTTATCAAACAAGATAAGCACCCGTCGTGGCATGGCCTCGATCAGGCCGACGCCCATCTGATTGAGCTGCGGTACGCTCACCCAGGGAACAAATCCTTCGTCGCTGATGCGCTTGGCGGTTTGCCGGGCCAGCGAGCGGTTATTGGCCGGCACGTAGTCGATGGCTATGGCGGGCAGCTGATAGTCATCCCTGACACGGACCAAATGGTCATAAAGCCAAGCCTGATCGTTGTCGGGTACTTCACCGTATACCTTGGTGTCGGGGTTCCAGCCGCGGTAAAGGGATTCGGCCGCGACACCGACTACATCGTTGTGGACGCGGTCGAGAATTTCAAAACCACGGTTCATGATCAGTTGTATATCGGGGTACTGGCGCTTGATTCGGGCAATGATCGCCACCAGCGCCTCCTGCTGGCGCCGGGCGTTGTCACCGTCAGGCGCGAACAGACGATAGCTATCGAGGGTATCGAGAAACAGCCCCCGGTATCCGGCCTCCCACAGCGGCCTGACATGCTCGTCGATCAACCATTGCTGCCATTCTGGGGCGGTTAAATCGGCCACCTGGCTATTCCAGGCGTCGTTACGCGTCATCAGAACGCTTTCATCAACTGGATTTTTGTTATCGCGCCAGCCATCGAGCTCGCCGACACTGAGGTAGGCGAAAGGCTGCCCGCCATGCTGTGTGAGTTGATCGTACTGGTGCTCATCAACATTTGCGGCTTCCACCACGATCCAGTCAAATTGCGAGAGCAATTCGGTAGGCACATCATTACCGTAATAGAACGCAACGCTGGGCTGGCCGGGCGTTGTGGCTGCCTGCACCAGATGAAAGGGCATCATGGTGAGCGCCAAAAGCAGTCCACGAATCAAATAGTTAGCCACAGCATCACCTTTATCAGTAGATACGCATAAACCCGGCGCGATGATCAAGCATTCACAGTGAGAGGAGGTCTCTCATCGCTGACCATTGTCTGGCGGCAATGATGAATGAGCTCACCCAGGCCTTCGTCCAGCGTCCATTGCGGGGTGAGCGATAGCCATTCGGCTAGGCGTCGAGTGTCCCCATAGGAGTGACGAATATCTTCTGCCTTGGCCGGTAAGTGTTGAGCGGGTAATGTGCAGCCGGTGGACCGGCTGAGCAGGTCGATCAGATCAAGCAGGTCAATTCGTTGACCGGTGGCGACGTTGCAAATACCGCATTGGGTGCTGAACAGGGCGTTAACGTTGGCACGGGCAACATCACCCACGTAAATAAAATCGCGTGACTGGCTGCCGTCGCCAAAAATAACGGGCGCTTGGTGGGCAAGCATTCTATCGATAAAGCGCGCCACGACACCGGCGTAGGGCGAACGTGGGTCTTGGCGTGGGCCATAAACATTGAAGTAACGCAGTCCCAGGCTGGGTAAGCCATGCAGACTTGCCAGCAGGGCGGCATAGCGTTCATCCACCCATTTTTCCAGCCCGTAGGGAGATAGCGGCTCCAGGGCTGACGCTTCCGTCAGGGGCAACTGAGTTGGTGCGCCGTACACTGCTGCAGAAGACGCATAAACAAGTTTTGACACCTTTGCCTGGGCGGCTGCGTGCATCACGTTTAGCGCGCCCAGAATATTGTGTGTGGCGGAGTCGCAGGGATCTTCGACCGAGCGTGAAACGGATACCTGGGCGGCTAGATGCAGGCAGTGCGTAGCGCCCTGTATGGCGGCGTTAACCTGCTCACGGTCGCGAATATCGCCCTGAATGATCTCCAGATGCTCGTGCTGGGGCAGGTTGGCTACGTGGCCGCTCGAGAAATTATCCAGCACGCGTACCGAATAGCCACATGCGAGCAGCAGTTCAACGGTGTGCGAACCAATGAAGCCAGCCCCTCCGGTTACCAGAATGCACTTACCTTCGTTGTCCATGATCCTGTCCCCTTCCCTTTGATGGCTGATTTGGCCCGAGACGACGGGGCTTTATCAGCGCTTAGTTTTGAAACAATTTGTATCTTTATGTTTAATTATAATTACAATTAGATGCAAGCGGTGGAAGGGTGAAATGACTCAATAGCGAAGTATGCTTTTACTAATCATCAGGCCGGGGAGGAGAAACGTTCGGATGCAGTCGGCAACAAAAAGGCCAGCACAAAAGGCTGGCCTGGTGACATTGAAACGCTTACTGTGGAATTAGCGGCTCGTGATGCGCTCTACACCCTCCTGATTGCCGAGCAACAATACGTCGGCGCCCCGGTCGGCGAATAGGCCATTGGTCACCACGCCCACAATGGCGTTGAGCTTGGCCTCCATGGCCAAAGGGTCATCGATCATGAAATCGTAGCAGTCGATGATCTGGTTGCCGTTGTCGGTGACCACCCCTTGCCGATAGACAGGCTCGGCTCCCAGGCCGACTAGCTGGCGGGCAACATAGGAGCGAGCCATGGGAATCACTTCGACCGGTAACGGAAAGCAGCCCAATTGGCTGACGTACTTGGACTGGTCGGCGATGCAGATGAAGCGTTCGGCACAGGCGGCAACGATTTTTTCGCGGGTTAGCGCCGCACCGCCGCCTTTGATCATTTGTAAGTTGGCGTTCACTTCGTCTGCGCCGTCGATATAAAAGGGTAGTGTGCCAACGCTATTAAGTTCGAATACCTCGATGCCCAGCGATTTCAAGCGCTGCGCGCTGGCCTCTGAGCTTGCCACCGCTCCCCTGAACTGATCGCGCAGCGGTTTCAGACGATCAATAAACAGGTTGGCGGTAGAGCCAGTGCCGATGCCCAGCACGGTATCTTTCTCAAGCCAGGGTGCAATTTCGCTGATCGCATTATCCGCGACGGCGGCCTTGAGTTCGTCTTGGGTCATGGTATGCCTTTTCGCTGGGAGGAGTGGATTCACAGCTCATTATAACGGCACGAGCGCGGCCTGCCGATCTAAACGCCGCTAGACGCCGCGAGGCGTAATCTGCTACCAATAGATGTTTTGTCCGCACCCGTCAGGGTTACGCTCTTCCTTGGGATTTTCCGCATGCTCGAAGCTACCGTCAAAAAGATCCTCCAGGCCCATGTGTATGAAGCCGCCTGTGAAACGCCTATATCGCCCGCTCCCTTTTTGTCGCGTCGTTTCAACAACCAGATTTTGATTAAGCGCGAAGATCTACAGCCGGTATTTTCCTTCAAAATCCGTGGGGCCTACAACAAAATGGCCCAGCTGAGCGAAGAACAGAAGGCCAAGGGTGTGATTGCGGCCTCGGCAGGCAATCATGCCCAGGGCCTTGCCATGGCCGCCAAGCTGATGGGCGTGAAAGCGGTCATTGTCATGCCGCGGATTACCCCCGAGATCAAGGTACAGGCGGTACGGGCACGGGGTGCCAAAGTGGTGCTCAAGGGCGATGCCTTTGCTGCCGCCGCCGAGCATGCACAAGAGCTGATAAAAGAGCATGGCTATACCTATATTCCGCCGTTTGATGATATTGACGTTGTCGCCGGTCAGGGCACCATCGCGGTGGAAATCCTGCGTCAGCAGGCCGGGCGTCTCGATGCCATCTTCGTGCCGGTGGGCGGGGGCGGCCTGATTGCCGGTATTGCCGCCTACGTTAAATACCTACGTCCGGATATCAAAGTGATCGGCGTGGAATCCGAAGACAGCGCCTGTTTAAAAGCGGCGTTGGAGGCCGGTGAGCGTGTGGTGCTGGATCAGGTGGGTGTGTTTGCCGAAGGCGTGGCCGTGGCACAAATCGGTGAGGTGCCTTTTTCGCTGGTCAAGGATCTGATTGACGAAGTGATAACCGTCACCGCCGATGAAATGTGCGCCGCCGTCAAAGATATCTTTGAAGATACCCGTGCCGTCGCGGAAACCTCGGGGGCACTGTCGCTGGCGGGGCTGAAAAAATATATTCAGCAAACCGGTGCGGAGGGGCAAACCCTGTTGTGCATCAACTCCGGGGCCAACACCAATTTTGACCGTCTGCAGCACATTGCCGAGCGGACTGAGCTTGGCGAGCAGCGCGAGGCGATTCTGGCCGTTACCATTGCTGAAAAGCCGGGCAGTTTCAAGAAGTTCTGCCGTACGCTGGGTAAGCGCATGGTGACCGAATTCAGCTATCGCTATGCGGACAACAGCGAAGCGCATATCTTTGTCGGCGTACAGGTCAAGCCCGGTGGACAGGATCGACAGGCCGTTATCGAGAAGCTCGAGGAAGGGGGATATCAGGTCGAGGACCTTACCGACAATGAGTTGGCGAAGTTGCATATTCGACACCTCAGCGGTGGTCGCCCCAGCGAGCATTTTGAAGAAGAGCTGTATCGCTTCGAATTTCCTGAGCGTCCCGGCGCACTGATGAACTTCCTGACCCAGCTTCCCCACGACTGGAATATTTCGCTGTTCCACTACCGGAATCACGGCGCTGCCTACGGTCGTGTTCTGGTCGGCATGCAAGTGCCCAACGGCGACCGTAAGCATGTTGACGAGCACTTGGATGCGATTGGCTACCGCTATTGGCGGGAAAGCGAGAACCCGGCATACCGGTTATTCATGGCGTAATGTTGCATCGCATAATGAGTAAGCGGTTACTAACTTTGCAGGCCTTGATGTATCAGCTTGTTACGAAACACTGTTCGTTTATTTTTTAGTGGTAGTTGACCGTTTAAACCGTTGTCAACGGCTGCCTATTGGCCCTATAGTCACAGTCGACATTAATGAAGGACATCATCCAGGCAGTATTAAGCGACTCATGACAGGCAAGCCGGGTGATGTCTTGAAGAATTTGGCAATGCTTAGGGGGTTGGAGAAGCAATATGCGGCGCAAGAAACCTGACATGGTAATGACACTGATGATTGTGTTCGCGCTTGGGGTGTTGGTGACTGGCTACGCGCAAGCGCTGGCGGGAAGCTGACCCATCGGCTTGGTAACAAAAAGCATCGATTATTGAACGGGCTGGCCTTTCGGGTCGGCCCGTTTTGCTTTCTAGCCGATCAAACTGGCTCAGGTCGCACAATATGCCGATCACTGACTACCGCGCTTAACGGTACGTCCCAGGGTTCGACGGGCAGCGCCTCCACCTGCTGGCACGCATGGGCGACGCCCAGCAACGTAGGTTTCGGCCCTGGCCGGCGCATGAAGGCGAGGCTGCGATCATAAAAGCCACCGCCCATGCCCATACGGTTAGCCTGGGCGTCGAAACCGACTAGGGGCACCACCAGGGTGTCGAGTGCCCAGGCAGGCAGGCGGTTGGGACGCTTGGCGGCAAAGCGGGTGTCGGGTTCGGCGATACCGAAGCGATTCTTAATCATCGGGGTGCCCGCGTGATAGGCCACAAACCACAGCGTATTGGTGCTGAAAGGCCGCAGAACCGGTAAATAAACCGTGACGCCTCGCTGGCGGAGCCAGGGAATGAGTGGGGTCGGGTCGATTTCGCCCTTGACCGGCAGGTAAAGGCTTATACGCCGGGCACGGCGGATTTCGGGGAGGCGCTTGAGCTGCTGGCAAAGGCGGAAGGCCGCTTCGCGCTGCTCGCGAGGTGTCAGCGATTGGCGCCGCTGGCGCAATTCACGCCGCAACGTCCGCTTGTGGTCAGCGCTGTGAAGGCTGTCCATCATCATTAAGTGTTCCCCAGAGTGCCGCTGTCGTTCTGGCCCTGAACCTACTGGTTCAGGTGGGTGGCCGCAGCCAGGCCGTCAGGCTTTCCGACGCACGGACATGCACACGGGCCTGGCTAGCATTTGGCCCCCTGGGTATTACGCATAGGCTCGAGGGACTATAACGACTGGCGCACACCCCAGAGAACCTCGTTATCCTAACAGAGCGGTGACCAATGCCAAAGGCTTGCGTTAAACGACGTCACGGCTTGCGGGTTTGCGACAAGGCGTGCTCAAGCCGCTCGTTAAGACGGTTCAAGTTGGCCTCCCCGGCGCGATGTTCGTCCATTGCCTCAAGCAGCTCGTGGGTGATGTTGAGCGCCGCCATGATGGCGATACGCTCGCTTCCCAACAGGCTGCTTTGCGACTGGATACCCTGCATGGCGCGGTCCAGATAGCGGGCCGCGCGTTCCAGCTTGGCTTCTTCACCGGGGTCGCAAGCAATCACGTAATCACGCCCTAACAGGCTGATTTCGGTAGTAGGCCGCTTAGTGTTACTCATGACAAGCTCCGGCACGGGTCAAAAGGATGCCCAATGCGTTAACATCACTGCATAGGAAGGACGATGCCGTTCACTATAAGAGAGCGGCTTGTGCGCGGTCAACGCGCAAGCTGGAGCGGCCTATCATCGAGAACCCACGCCAACGAGTGAAGACCATGTCGCTAATTGACGAACGCCAGGATTTTTCGGATGTCGCCGATGTTTTTTTATTGCACGGGAGCATGCAGTCGCCCGCATTTCTCGATGGGCGGCTTTGCGCACTGCTAGCCCTGCGTGATGTGGATGCCCAAACCTGGCTGGAAGAGGTCTGTTTGAGCCTTGGTGTAGAACAGCCCCGTGACACTTCCAGCGCTGAGCGGCTGCTGGGCTGGCGGCGACAGACGCTGGAGGCACTCAGCGCCAGCGATCTCAACTACGCGCCTCTGCTGCCCGACGAGCTTTTCAGCCTGGCTGAGCAGGCCCAGGGGCTGAAAGAGTGGACGCTGGGCTTTATGGAAGTGGTCGACGAAGTGGCCGATGAAGACATGCGCCAACGCTGGTCGCAGACCCTGCGCGAAGCGGTGGACGACCTTTCAGGGCTCGGCCATATCGATACCGATATCGACGACTCGCCAGAGAATGAAAATGACCTCTTTGCGCTGACCGAGCACGCGCGGATGGCGGCCATGCTGCTGTACACCGAGCAGCACCCCGGTCAGCCGCAGGTCGAGCAAACCGACACGCCCGTTCATTAACCTGTTGTTGGAAAACGCTATGTCGCCTGATGTACTCCCCCGGCCGCCGGCGATTACGCCGGCGGAATATCGCCAGCGGCGCGACGCACTTATGGCACAATTGCCTGCCAATGCCGCGGTCATTTTACCCAGTGCCTCGCTGGTGACGCGCTCCAACGACAGTGAGTATGCGTTCCGGCAAAACAGCGACTTTTATTACCTCACCGGCATCGACGAGCCGGATGCCCTTCTGGTGCTGCTGCCAGGCCGTGAGGCGGGGCAAAGCGTGGTGTTCTGCCAGGACCGCGACCCCACCATGGAAGCCTGGACAGGGCGACGGTTGGGCGCACAGGGCGTGGTGGCCGAGCATGGCGTTGATCAGGCGTTCGAGAATGCGGAGCGCGAGGCCACCCTGGCAACGCTGCTGGGGGGGCGCGAATGGCTTTACCTGCCCCTCGGAAACGCTGATGCGCAGGCTATTGCCGATACCGCCTTGGCCGAGGCAACGACGGGCCAGCGGCGTGGCCGGCCCGCGCTCAAGGGCTGGGTGGACACGGATCCGCTGATTCACGCCATGCGCCAGATTAAAAGCGCGGCCGAAATAGCGCTGCTGCGCCATGCGGCGCTGATCTCTGCCCACGCACATGTCCGCGCCATGCGCGTCACGCGCCCCGGCCTCGGCGAATATCAGCTACAGGCCGAACTGGAACATGAATTTGTATGGCAGGGCGGCAGCGGCCCTGCTTACAGCACCATTGTGGGTGGCGGTGCCAATGCCTGCGTGTTGCACTACATTGAGAACAGCGCACCGTTGACCAGCGGCGAGCTGGTGTTGATTGACGCCGGCGCGGAATTCGAGCTCTATGCCGGCGACATTACCCGCACCTTCCCGGTATCGGGGCGCTTCGATGAGGCCCAGCGGGCACTTTATCAAGTCGTGCTGGACGCCCAGGAGCGAGCCGTCGCGGCGGTTCAGCCGGGTGCCACCCTCGCTGAGATCCACCAGGGCGTGGTGGCCGACCTGACCGCCGGTTTGATTGCCCTGGGCCTGCTGGACGGCGAACTGCAGACCTGTATCGACGAGCAGCGTTACCGGCGGTTTTACCTGCATTCCACCTCGCACTGGCTGGGCCTGGATGTCCACGATGTGGGCCGCTATCGGCTGGACGAAGAGACGCCACTGCCGCTGGCGCCGGGCATGGTACTGACCGTTGAGCCCGGTCTTTATATCCCCGATGAACCGGATATCCCCGCCGCCTTTCGAGGCATCGGCGTGCGCATCGAGGACAACGTGGTCGTGACGGCGCAGGGGCACGACGTGCTCACCGATCAGGTGCCAAAACGGATAGCAGATATCGAGGCGCTGATGGCAGGCGAGGATTAGGTCGCTATTCATTATGTAATTTACGTTACGCAATAGGCGCGGTGTGCTTGAGCACATCCGTCACCATGGGGAGGCAGCCAATGCAAGCGGTGGGGCAGGCAATAACGCACGATATCGTGATTGTGGGGGGCGGGTTGGTAGGCGCGAGCCTGGGCTGTGCCCTGGCCCCCTTGATTGAGCGTTTTGGTTGGAAAGTCGCCATCATCGAGGCAGCGCCGCTCCCCGTCACGTCACTGGATGAGGGCTGGCAGCCCAGTTTCGACGCACGCGCCAGCGCCATCGCCGAGGGTTCGGCCCAGCGCTTCCGTCAATTGGGGGTGTGGGACGCCATGCAGGCCGAGGCAACGCCCATCAAGCGAATTCACATCAGCGAGCGGGGACGGCTGGGGGCTACCCGGCTTAACGCTTGTGAGCTCGGCGTTGAGGCGCTGGGGCACGTGATTCCGAACGCCTGGATGGGGCGCGTGCTTCATCAACGGCTCAACACGCTGCCCCTTGAGTGGCACTGTCCTGCCAAGGTGGAGCGCATTACCCCGACACCTCAGGGCCACGACCTGAGCCTCTCCGATGGCAGTCGTCTGCACGGCGCCTTGACGGTGCTGGCCGACGGTGGGCGCTCTGGTTTAAAAGAGCAACTGGGTATTGCCAGCCGCCGCGATCCCTATCAACAAACCGCGTTGATTGCCCACGTAGGCGTCAGTCAACCCCATCGAGGCGTCGCCTACGAGCGGTTTACCCGCGCGGGGCCGATAGCGCTCCTTCCCCTGCCGGGACAGTCAATGGAGCTGATCTGGACGCATGACAGCGGAGAGGAGCAGTCGCGCCTGGCGCTCTCTGATGGTGAATTCCTGGCGCAGCTTCAGGCTGCTTTTGGCGACCGTGTCGGGCGCTTTACCCAGGTGGGCCAGCGCCATAGCTATCCGTTAACCTTGATCACGGCCCAGGAACCGGTTCGCCCAGGGCTTGCCGTATTGGGCAATGCCGCGCATGCGTTGCACCCGGTTGCCGGGCAGGGCTTCAACCTGGCCCTGCGCGGGGTGATGGATCTGGTCGATGCCCTGGAAGAAGGCGAGTGGGCAAAACGCCCGCTGGGCGACATGGCCACCTTGCAGGCGTTCGAGCGGCGGCGCGCGCGCGACCGGGCCAACGTGATTCGCTTTAGTGACGGGCTGATCCGCCTGTTTGGTCTGTCGTTCCCGCTGCTGCCTCACGCCCGGGCAGCCGGTTTGATTGGGCTCAACATGGTAGGACCATTACGTAAAGGGCTGGCGCGCCGGGCAATGGGGTTGGAGCGATGAGTCACCCCGCATTGTCCACGTGTGTGAACCAGCTAAGCCAACCGTAAGGAGCGTTATGCCGTCACCCAATGAGTCACCGCTACCATCAGATCGCTGCTATGACGCCATTATTGTCGGCGCTGGCATGGTGGGGGCCACCCTGTGCTGGTTGCTGGCGAACGCCGGGATGCGGGTGGCGCTGATAGAGGCGCAATCAGCGCCGCCTGAGCACGTGCTGAGTGAGCTTCCCGCCGCTCGGGTCAGCGCTTTGACCCCGGTCTCGCAACGGTTGTTGACGCATGTCGGCGCCTGGCCATTGATGGCCAATGCCCGGGTGACACCTTACCGCCATATGCAGGTGTGGGACGCGGAGGGCAGCGGTGAGATTGCCTTTTCCGCCGATGAAGCGGGCGTTCCCGTGCTGGGCCACATCGTGGAGAACGACGTCACGCTATCGGCGTTGCACGGCGCACTCGCGCGCCAGGCCAAGGCCAGCGTGTACTTCGATGCGCCGGTGGCGGCATTGGCGGAAACCGCATCAGGGCGCCAGCTGTGCTTGGCGAACGGCCAGACGTTGCATGCACCCCTGATCGTGGCGGCGGATGGGGCGCGCTCGGCGTTGCGTGAGATGGCGGGCATCGACGTGGTCAGCGAGTCGATGGGCCAGGACGCGGTGGTTACCACGGTGCACTGTGAAAGACCCCACGGCGACACTGCGCGCCAAGCCTTTATCGACGGCTGCCCGCTGGCGTTCTTGCCGTTGACGGTCCAGGGGGATGCCCACTACTGCTCGATTGTCTGGTCGACGACGCCCGCCCATGCCACTGAGCTTTGCGAGCTTCCCCAGGCGGCGCTGGGCGATACCCTGGGTAACGCCTTGGGCGGGCGCCTTGGCACGGTGAACGCCTGCGACCGTGCGTATCGCTTTGCGTTGGTCCAGCGTCATGCGCGGGACTACGTGCAGCCGCATTTCGCCTTGGTGGGAGACGCTGCGCACAGTCTCCACCCGCTGGCCGGGCAGGGCGTCAATCTGGGGTTGATGGATGCTGCCGTCCTGGCCGAGGAGGTCACCGCCGCCTGGCGGCGGGGCGCTCCCTGGGGCGAACTCAGCACGCTCAAGCGCTATGCCCGCCGTCGGCAAGGCGATAACCAGAGCATGCTGGGGTTGATGAAAGGGTTTAAGTCGCTATTTGGCAGCCACGACCCGGCGTTGACCCTAATGCGCAACCTGGGCATGAGCGGCATGGACAAGTTTGCACCGCTCAAGCGAATCGTCATGCGCCAAGCGACCGGCGAACGCGGCCGCTTGCCGGTCACCTGCCGCCAGGAGCCTGTCTGACTTAACACTGATCTACTGCGAATCCCGGTATTTTGGCCAATTTTATTCGATCGATTTCGTTAAATAGCGCGCTATTCGCCTCAATCGATCGATAAATTTGGCTCAAAATCCGTGCTTCTCGCGACGATCGGTCAAGCCAGACAGGCTCCTAGTCACGGCGGCGGTCGACCACGTTCAGCGCTTTGAGCAAGTTAAGCGCCTCGCTCAGCTGATAGTCTTCGCGCAGCCGCTGCGACAATTCCTCGCGGTCGCGTGGGGCCTGTTGAGAGCGTAGATGGCCTTCGAGGTCGGCTTCGCGGGTCTCGCGACGGCCTTCGGCCACTTCGAGACGACCACGCACCACATCCACATCCGGCTCAATGCCCTGGGCCTGGATAGAGCGTCCTTCCGGGGTGTAATAAAGCGCGGTGGTAAGTTTCAGCCCCTCGCCATTGCCCAGCGGCATAATCTGCTGCACGGAACCCTTGCCGAAGCTGTCGGTGCCCATGATGATGCCCCGGCGCTGATCCTGAAGGGCGCCGGCGACAATTTCGGCGGCCGACGCGCTGCCGCTATTGATCAGCACCACCAACGGCACGTCGCCGGCGGGGGTGTCAGCCGACGCCGAGAAGGAGAGCTCGTTGTCGGGAATCCGCCCTTCGGTATAAACAATCAGGCCGTCGTCCAAGAACAGGTCGGCCACGCCGACCGCTGCCTGTAGCACGCCGCCGGGGTTATTACGTAAATCGAGCACCAGTCCGTCCAGCGGTTGCTCCCGGGCCATGCGCTCCAGCGCTTGCTGTGCCTGCTCCGGGGTGCGCGACTGGAACTGACTGATCCGTAAATAGCCATAGCCTGTTTCCAGCAGTTCGTGTTTGACGCTTTCGCTACGGATAACTTCGCGGGTCAGCGTAAACTCGCGGGGTGATTCCTCGCCCGAGCGCAGTACGGAGATATCAAGTGTCGTGTCGGGATCGCCGCGCATCAAGGTGACGGCTTCCTGCAACGACATGCCTTCCGTCGGCGTGCCGTCGATGCTGATGATAATGTCCCGGGACATCAGTCCTGCCCGTGAGGCGGGGGTATCGTCGATCGGGGTGATGACCATGAGCTGGCCGTTTTCCATGCCCACTTCAATACCGATCCCGCCAAACTCACCCTCGGTGGACTCGCGCAGGCTCTGGTACTCCTCTTTATCGAGGTAGGCGGAGTGGGGGTCCAGCTCGCTCAGCATGCCGCGCATGGCGTTACGCAGCAGGGTGCGGTCGTCGACATCCTCGACATAGGCACGCTTGATGCGTTCGAACACTTCGGCAAACGTCTGGATTTCTTCCAGCGGCAGGTCGCTGTCGACGCTATCGCTACTTGGCTGAGCAAACAGCGATATCGGGGTCGATAATAGGGCAATGGGGAGCAGGATCGCCAAGAAGCGTTTGGCGGTGGCCGGTCCCTGGGTAACTGATAGCGTCATGCGGACTCCGCGAAGCGATAGGTGGGTAGCGCGCGCTGCTACCCGAAGTGACAACAATAATGGCTCAGCTTATCCCGTCAACGGCGTGCAATCCAACGTTGTGGGTTAATTGGTTCACCGCGACTTCGAACTTCAAAGTAAAGTGCATCACGCGGCTGCCCGCCGCTGTTGCCCACCTGGCCAATCGTATCGCCGCTTTCGACCTGTTGGCCGGGGCGCGCGCTGAACTGCTGTAGATGGGCATAGAGCGTCATGATCTGATCACCATGGTCGATAATCAGCAGATTACCAAACCCTCGCATCCAGTCGGCAAACACCACGCGGCCTGTATGTACCGCGCTGACCGTGGTGCCTGCAGAGGCGCGAATGACGATGCCGTTATAATGCACGCCGTCGCGACGCTGGAAGTCCGCCGTGATATCGCCCTGGACCGGCCAGGGTAAGTCGCCCTGGGTCCGCGTAATCTGGGTGCTCGGCGTCGGCTCGTCAAGGCGGGCGAGTTCGGCCTGAATCTCACGAAGTCGCTGTTCGGCCTGTTCGCGGTCTTCATTCAAATCGGCCAGGCGGGCGGCTTCACTACCGTAGCGGTCATCCAGGTTGGCGACGACGCCTCGGCGTTCCTGGGTGCGCTCAGCAAGCCGTGCGCTTTCTTCTTCAAGTTCCTCAGACAATGTATCCAGGCGGTCATGACGCTCGGCAAGTGCCTGTTGCGTATCCGCCAACGCATTATCCAGCCGGGCGATGTCGTCCAGGCGCTGCTGGCGAGCGTCGGTGAGCCGATTCAAATAAGCCTGCATTCGGTCAAGCTCGGCGGGGTCGCCCTGATTCAACAGCAGCTTTAGCTGGGGCGTCGGGCCCAGCCGGTAAAGCGCTGCCAACTGCTGGCCAAGGGCATCGACCTGGGCGTCACGGTCGGACTCGAGGCGCTCGCGATGTTGGCGAAGCTGGCGGGTTTCTTCGTTCAGCTCGCGCCGCTCGCCTTGCAGCTGATCAAGCCGCTGGTGGGTCTTGGCCAGTTCGGTTTCCACCTCGCGCAGCTCGCGCTTGGCGCCCTCGCGGGCGTCATCGGTGTCGCTCAAACGTTCCGAAACCGCCTCGATGGCCTGACCAATATCATCGAGTTGCTGGCGCGCCTGATGTTCGCTGGGTTGGGCGGCACTGTGCGTGGCGACCATCAGCGCCACGCAAGCCGCCATCCCGACAAGTCGTCGCATGAAGGGACTAACCGAATCGGATCAGGGGTTGACCGGTCATTGCCTCAGGGACGTCCTGATCCATCATGGTCAGCAGCGTCGGGGCAAGGTCGCATAGACGGCCATCGGCTAGCTGGGCCGAGCGTTGGCCGACATAAATCAGCGGCACCGTAAAGGTGGTATGCGCGGTTTGCGGTGCCCCGGTCTCCGGGTGAACCATCTGTTCGGCATTGCCATGATCCGCCGTAATCAGGCAGGCTCCGCCAGCGCGCTCGATGGCCTCGACCACGCGACCCACGCAGGTATCGACGGTTTCGATGGCCTTGACGGCAGCGTCGAAGTCGCCGGTGTGGCCGACCATGTCACCGTTGGCGTAGTTGCACACCATTAAATCAAAATGGCCGCTATCGATGGCGTCGACGAGCTTGTCGGTAATTTCGAAGGCACTCATTTCGGGCTTTTCATCGTAGGTCTTCACGTCGCGGGGGGACGGCACGAGAATGCGCTCTTCGCCCGCGTACTCGGCTTCATTGCCGCCCGAAAAGAAGAAAGTGACGTGTGGATATTTCTCGGTCTCGGCGATCCGCAACTGGGTCAAGCCGCGTTTGGCGACTACTTCGCCCAGGGTGTCGTGGAGATCGCTGGGCGGGAAGGCGGCCGGCGCGGGAATATCCGCTGCGTACTGGGTCATCATGACCAGTCCGTCCCCCGCCAGCTTGGGGCAGACGCGCCGTTCGAAGCCGTTGAAGTCGGGCTCGACGAAAGCGCGGGTCAATTCGCGAGCGCGATCCGAGCGGAAGTTGAGGAAAATCGCCGCATCACCGTCCTGCAACGTGATGGCGCTGTCGTTGGAACCGTCGCTGACCGGTATGCTGCTGGCGGCGACGAACTCGTCGGTTTCGCCCCGTTCGTAGGCATCGCGCAGGGCCATTTCGGCGCTGGTCGCATAATAGTCGGCATGGCCGTCAGTGAGCAGCCGGTAGGCTTGCTCGACACGCTCCCAGCGGTTATCCCGGTCCATGGCAAAAAAGCGCCCGATAATCGAGGCGACAAAGCCATTGTCGGCGCCGACCAGCTCGGCCAAGCGCGCGTTGGCACGCTCGATGGAGCGAAGCGCGCTCTGGGGTGGCATGTCGCGTCCGTCCAGGAAGGCGTGCACGTAGATGTGCTGGGCCCCGCGGCGCGCGGCCAACTCGGCCATGGCAATAAAGTGATCTTCATGGCTGTGGACGCCGCCAGGCGACAGTAGCCCCAGCAGATGCACGGCGCGACCGTTAGCCACGGCATCGTCGATGGGCCGGGTGAGGGCGTCGATAGTATCCAGATCGCCGTCTTCGATGGCTTTGGTGATGCGAGTGAAATCCTGGTAAACAATGCGCCCGGCGCCCAGGTTCATGTGGCCTACTTCGGAGTTGCCCATTTGCCCGTCCGGTAGCCCTACATGGCGGCCATCGGTGTGAACGAAGGCATGCGGGCGGTCCGCCCAGAGCTGATCCATCACCGGGGTGCTGGCGGCGGCCACCGCATTGTGCGCACTGTCGGGGTTGTGACCGTAACCGTCCAAAATAATCAGCGCGACGGGGCGGGGAGTGCGTGCAGTGTCCATAAAATCCTCCTGATAAGTGGCAAGCCGGACGACATAACGTGGATCAGGGTCGCGACTAACGCATGCATCGGGCATCATAACGCAGCCAGTGGCTAAGCGTCATGGCTCAGGCCTGCGCGCGTGGCCTCCAGACGTGTATACTTGTCGCGTTTTAGCGGTGGCAACGCTGCCTTTTTCCGTATTGACCAAGAGATTGTGTCGCGATGATCGATCAGCTGTTCGAATTCGTACTGAATCATCCCCTGCTGGTGGGGGCGTTTTTGCTGGCGCTAATAGCGTGGATTGTGTATGAAACACGCAGCGCCTCAACCCATGCGCTCACGGCCTCCGATGCCACGCAGCTCATTAACCGTGAAGATGCCGTTGTCTTGGATATCCGTGAAAGTAAAGACTTCAAGACGGGCCACATCGCTGGGGCGCGCAACATCCCCCAGAGCAGCCTGGATAGCCGCATGAGCGAGCTGAATAAAGTCAAAGACAAGCCGATCATTGTGGTGTGCAAGCACGGCCAGAGCTCCGGCGCGGCGCAGACCAAGCTCGCCAAGGCCGGTTTTGAGCGCGCTTTGAAACTGAAAGGTGGCATGGCGCAGTGGCAGGCTGACGGCCTTCCGGTGGTTAAAAAATAAGCGTAGGAGCGCATCCTACTGACGGCATCAACGATTGCACTGACAATTGCATCAACAAACGAGGAGTTCTCCCATGGCGGAAGATAACAACACCCCGCAGGCCGGCGCACAAGGCGACGACAAACCGCAGCTCAAGTTCTCGCTGCAGCGTATTTACGTTAAGGATATTTCGTTCGAAGCGCCCAATTCGCCGTCGGTGTTCCAGGAGTCGTTTAAACCCAAGGTGAGTCTCGACCTCAACACCAGCAGCAGCAAAATTGCCGATGACCAATATGAAGTCGTCGTCAAAGTGACCGCGCAGGTTAACGACAAAGAAACGGGCACCACCTCTTTCCTGGCGGAAGTCGAACAGGCCGGCCTGTTCCGGATCGCCGGTATCGAAGGCGCGCAGCTTGATCAAACGCTGGGTGCTTTCTGTCCTAACCTGTTATTCCCGTATGCCCGTGAGTGCGTGGATAATCTGGTCAACCGTGGTGGCTTCCCGCCGCTGATGCTGGCGCCGGTGAATTTTGAAGCGATGTACGCGCAGCGTAAGCAGCGCGAGAAGCAGCAGGCCAGCCAGCAGGCGGAAGAGAACACGCACTAAACGATGTCGGAAACGTTGCTCGCCGCCGATTGGTATGCTAGGCACGGCAAAATGCCGCGGCTTTATGTGCCGGTGGTGGTGACCCCGGGCAGTGAGCTGACCCTGCCGGATGGCCCGGCGCGCCACGTCACACGTGTGCTGCGCATGGGTGAAGGGGCACCGCTGGTGGTGTTCGACGGCAGCGGCCAAGAGGCGGGGGTGCGCTTGACCGAGGTCAGCCGCAAGCAGGCGACGGTGACCGTTGAAGCCGTCTGGCCGGGCAGCGGTGAATCGCCGCTGGCCGTGCATTTAGGCCAGGCGATTTCCAAGGGTGATCGGATGGATTACGCCATCCAGAAGGCCGTCGAACTTGGCGTGGCGGCGATCACCCCGCTCTATACCGAGCGGGGTGACGTGCGTCTCAAAGGCGACCGGGAAGACAAAAAGCTTGCCCACTGGCAGGCGGTGGCCGCCAGCGCCTGCGAGCAGAGCGGGCGTGCGGTGGTGCCGCCGGTCAATCCGCCCATGACGCTAACTTCCTGGCTGGGTGAGCGTCAGGAAGCGTTGCGTCTGATGCTCCATTTGGCAACGGATCACCCCTTCGACAGTAAGCAGCGCCCTGAGACAGCGGCGCTGTTGATCGGCCCCGAGGGTGGGCTTAGCGACGCGGATGTGGCAGCCGCATTGGCGGCTGAGTTCATACCTCTCACGCTCGGCCCGCGTGTGTTGCGCACCGAGACTGCGCCGCTCGTGGCGTTGACGCTCCTCCAGCATCATTTCGGCGATCTGTAAGCACTGACGATCCATTGCTTGTGCCGTTACTCCTCTGCAGATGTTCACCTCGACGCGCCATGTTGGGCAGCCGACATGTTTTGCCTTGGCGACGCAAGGCACCATAATGAACGCCTATTTACTGTAAGGACGGCACCCATGGTCCGTGAGTCCCATTCCTCGCCCCGATCTGCCAGTGATGCTGCCGCCCAACTGGGTGAAGTGGCCTACTTGACGGTGACGGCGGTCAACAGCACCGGGGCGTTTTTACGCTGGGGGCAGCCCAAAGATGTGCTATTGCCCTACAGCGAACAGCGCTTTCGACCCGATCCGGGCAAGCGCGTACTGGTCATGCTGTACCAGGATGACCAGGGCAGGCCCGTGGCGACCATGCGACTCGATCGTTTTTTGACCGATGACGTCTGGGCGCTTGAAACGGGCGATTCTGTAAATGTCGTGGTGGCCGACCGCACCGACCTGGGCATGAAGGTCGTCGTCGATCATCGCTATTGGGGGCTGATCTATAAGGACGATATCAGCCAACCCCTGCGGCGTGGCCAGTCGCTGACGGGCTACGTCAAACAGCGCCGTGAAGACGGCCGGCTGGATATTTCACTTCTGCCGCCTGGTGCCGCCCGCCTGGATGTGGTGGGCGATAAAGTCCTCCAGGCACTGCGCGAAAGCGGCGGCTATCTGGCGCTGGGCGATAAAAGTGACGCGCACGCGATCAAGGCGCGGCTGGGGGTAAGCAAGAGCGCTTACAAACAGGCGATTGGGCGGCTTTACAAGCAGGGGTTGATAACCCTGGAGCCAGGCGCCATACGTCTGGTACCTGGCGCGCTCAGCCAGTAAAAAAGCTAGCGGTTGGAGCCTGAGAGGCAGTGCGGCATACTGCTTACCTATAGTTCATGTATGGATTGTGACCCGATGAGTCAGTCAACATTGCACCTGGGTGTCGTGATGGATCCCATCAGCGACATCGCTTACAAGAAAGATACCACCATGGCGATGCTATGGGCGGCGCAAGCGCGCGGTTACGTCCTGCACTACATGGAGCAGGAAGATCTCTTCTTGAATGCAGGGCAGGCTTATGCGCGCATGCGGCCGTTGACGGTTCATCGTGATCCCGATCACTGGTATGACCTGGGTGAACCGTCTGCCCGGCCGCTGGCCGAACTGGATACGGTTCTGATGCGCAAGGATCCGCCGGTGGATGCAGACTTCACCAATGCGGTTCACCTGCTCGGTTTTGCCGAGCGCGAGGGCGTATTGATCGTCAATCCAACCGCTGCGTTGCTGCAGTGTAATGAAAAGCTGTTTGCCCAGCAGTTTCCCCAGTGCTGCGCGCCGACCCTGGTGGCCAGCCGCGCCGACGTACTGCGAGCTTTTCACGCCGAGCACGGCGATGTCATCTTCAAGCCTCTTGACGGCATGGGGGGGACCGGCATCTTTCATATCGGCCCCGAAGGACGCAATATCGGTGCGGTCATCGAGCAGCTCACCCTGCGCGGCCAGCGCCAGATAATGGCCCAGCGCTATCTGCCGGCCATCAAGGAAGGCGATACGCGGATTTTGCTGGTGGACGGCGAGCCGGTACCTTACGGACTGGCGCGTATTCCCTCAGCGGGTGAGACGCGCGGCAACCTCGCCGCCGGCGGGCGCGGTGTCAGCCGCGAGCTGACCGAACGAGACCAGTGGCTTATCAAGCAGGTGCAGCCCATGATCCGTGAAAAAGGACTGATGTTTGTCGGTCTGGACGTGATCGGCGATTACATCACTGAAATCAACGTGACGAGCCCGACCTGCGTGCGCGAAATCGACGACCAGCGTGGCACTGATATTGCCGGGCTACTGCTGGATGCCATTGAGCGCCGCCTTGCCTCATAAGCGCTGGCCTATCGCACTGACGCGCAATACCCATTGATTTTAGGCTGGCTGATGCTGTCAGTTGGCCGCAGGAGACGCATGCAAAGTTTAAAACATCACTTTCTGATGGCCATGCCGCACCAGGATGACCCCAATTTTGCGGGCAGCCTTATCTACCTCTGCGACCATGATCACAATGGCTGCATGGGCGTCATTGCCAACCGGCCTTTGGAGATTACCCTGGACGCGCTGTTTGAACAGCTCGAGCTGGGAGGAGACGACAGTCCGTATCGCAATGCGCCGGTGTATTACGGCGGGCCGATGCATAAAGACCGTGGCTTTATCCTGCACACCGGCGATAGTCAGGCGTGGGATTCCAGCCTTCAGGTCGAGGACGGCATTTCGCTGACCACGTCGATGGATATCCTTCAGGCACTGGCGAACGGCGAAGGCCCGGAACAGTTCCTGGTATGTCTAGGCTGTGCCGGTTGGGAAGTGGGTCAGCTTGAAGAGGAATTGAAAGAAAATGCCTGGCTGACCGTGGAAGGCCAAGCTTCGGTACTCTTCGACACACCTCCCGCTGAACGGCTTGCCGCGGCGGCGGGCATTCTCGGGGTCGATCTAAATCTTATGACTCGTGATGCAGGGCACGCGTAATGGCTGAGCGCAATGGCTGAGTTAGGTCAGCGTCTGCTGCTGGCGTTCGATTTTGGTACGCGGCGGATCGGCGTGGCGGTCGGCAATGAGCTGCTTAAAAGCGGCCGCGAGCTTGCGCCGCTCACCGCCCGCGACGGCATTCCCGACTGGAACCTCGTCACGCGCCTGGTCGAGGAGTGGCAACCCGATCTGTTTGTGGTGGGGTTGCCGCTCAACATGGACGGTACGGAGTCGGCCATGAGCACGCGTGCGCGTAAATTTGGCAATCGACTCCACGGACGTTTTGGCAAACCCTGCGAAATGGTCGATGAGCGTGGGTCTACGCGGGAAGCCAAGCAAATCGCCCAGGCGGCCGGCCACCGCGGCAACTATCGCGAAGATAGCGTCGACGGCATCGCGGCCGTGCTTATTCTGGAGGGCTGGTTTGCCCACCAGGAGGGACTTCCCGGTGGGCGCAACGCCTATTAAGGCGTGAAATAGGGTTAGCGATCGAGGGTGCCGGTCTGGGGTGGTACAAACCAGCGCACCGGCCGCAGGTCTTCATCAATCAAGGTGTCTACCTTCAGCAAGGTGGCAAAGATCGCCATTCGCATGGGGATGCCGTTATCGGTCTGACGGAAGATGGCCAGCCGCGGGTCGCCGTTAAGGTCGACATTCAAATCATTGGCACCGGGGCGGCTATCTCTGGGCAACGGGTGCATCACAATCGTGCTTGGGCTGCAGCGTTGATCAAGAAAATTGCGATTGACCATAAAGTCATCGGAAAGCCCCTGAAAACTCTCGTTCATCTCATCGGTAAAGCGCTCTTTTTGAATGCGGGTGGTATACACCACATCCAGGTCAGAGAAATCGCACGCCAATGAGTTGCGCTGCTCAATGCGATGCCCGCGTGAAGCCACCAGGTCGGTCAGTGTCGACGGCATCTCAAGCCCCGGCGGCGAGACCAGCGTAATGCGCAGCGGTCCGTAGAGTGACAAGAGTTTGATCAGGGAATGCACGGTGCGGCCATACTTCAAATCGCCGGTCAGCAGGATATGGGCACCACTAAGCGATTTATTCAGGCGCTGAAACTCTTTATCAATCGTGTAGAGGTCAAGCAATGCCTGGCTCGGGTGCTCGCCAGGGCCGTCGCCGCCGTTAATCACCGGTACATTCGTTGCCGCAGCAAACTCGGCGACGGAGCCCAGGTCGGGGTGGCGCATGACGATGGCGTCGCAATAGCCGCTCATGACCCGGCTGGTGTCGTAAAGCGACTCGCCTTTGGCCATGGATGAAAAGGTAAAGCCCGTGGTATCGCACACGCTGCCGCCTAGACGGCAAAAAGCCGCATTGAAACTCACCCGTGTGCGCGTACTGGCTTCAAAGAACAAATTGCCGAGCACCGCCCCTTCCAGCACTCGGGTGACTTGGCGGCGATTGGCAATCGGCTCCATGCGGGCAGCAACGCGAAGTAAGTGATCAACGTTCTCGCGGGCTAATGAATCGACCGTTAATAAATGCTGGCTCATCGCGGACCTCGGCAGGAAGATAGGTAGCGTTAGTGTAACTGCCAACCCCGCTGTCGCCGAAGCGCTTTTGGTGTTCGGGGCGAGCGATGACAAAACTTTTTCCGCGCG